>CAYGOV010000010.1:0-163653 GCA_964351625.1 uncultured Marinoscillum sp. | reverse complement strand
ATCTATCTAAGTAGTATATGTTTAACCTGTCAACTTATTTTAGGACGATACATGGTGTCCCCTCTTGAGAGGGGATTTAGGGGTGTGTTAAAGGGATTTAGGGATGTGTTCTTTCAATTATTCTACACAATTGGCGATCTTCGTGGCTTAAAGATTAAAATATGGCCAAAGAAAGAATCGTAAATGTTGGGATCGTGCAGACTACCTGTAGTGATGATCTCCAAGACAACCTTCAAAAAGCAATCAAAGGAGTAGAAAAAGCCGCTGCAGATGGCGCAAATATCGTTTGCCTGCAAGAGCTCTTCGGATCAAAATACTTCTGTGATGTAGAGGATTACGAGAATTTCAAATTGGCAGAAGCTATCCCCGGGCCATCTACGGAGGTCTTTTCAGCTTTAGCTAAAAAACTAGGCTTGGTGATCATCGCTTCTCTTTTCGAGAAAAGAGCACAAGGACTTTATCACAACACAGCCGCAGTGATAGATGCAGATGGCACCTACCTTGGTAAGTATCGCAAAATGCATATACCAGATGATCCTGGCTATTTTGAAAAATTCTACTTCACACCTGGAGACTTAGGGTTCAAAACCTTCCAAACCAAATTTGCAAAAATTGGCGTACTGGTATGCTGGGATCAATGGTATCCTGAAGCGGCACGTATTACGGCACTTATGGGTGCTGAAATGCTCTTCTACCCTACTGCCATTGGTTGGGATCAATCTCAGGACGAGCGCACCAACCTAGAACAACACAATGCTTGGCAAACCATCCAGCAATCACACGCTGTGGCCAATGGAATTCCTGTAATCGGCGTAAACCGTACAGGCGTAGAAGGCAACATGCAGTTTTGGGGTGGGTCGTATGTGACCAATGCTTTTGGTTGGTTAGAATACAAAGCTCCGCACCTCGAGGAAGTCGTCAAAGTTGTTTCTATCAACATGGACAAATCGGACAACTACCGCATCCACTGGCCATTCCTCAGAGACAGAAGAATTGACGCCTACTCTCCTATCGAAAAAAGATTCATAGACGAATGAGCCAGTCAACACCCAAAGAACTGGGCTTTCGTTTTCCAGCTGAATGGGAAAGCCATGATGCCACTTGGCTTAGCTGGCCGCACAACAAAGACTCTTGGCCCGGTAAGATCAAGACGATCTACAAGCCATATTGTGAATTCATAAAAGCAGTAGCAAAAGGCGAGCGCGTTTGCATCAATGTGGCTGACGCTAAAATGGAAGCTTTCGCAAAAATTTGCCTAGCAGAAGTAAATGCTGATCTTTCACAGATTTCATTCTACCATCACCCAACCAACGATGCTTGGTGCCGTGATCATGGACCTGCCTTTGTCATCAAAGAACAAGAGAAAGCTGTTATCAACTGGGGATACAACGCTTGGGGCGAAAAGTACCCTCCTTACAATCTGGATAATAAAATCCCAGGACTGGTTGCGGATAAACTTGGACTGAATGTCTTCAATCCTGGTATTGTGATGGAAGGTGGCTCTGTAGAATTCAACGGAGAAGGTGTGCTACTCACAACTACTGCTTGTCTTCTAAATAAGAACAGAAATCCACTTCTCAACCAAGCCCAGATAGAGCAGTATTTGAAAGACTATTATGGTGTGCATACCATTTGGTGGATAGGTGATGGGATCGTAGGTGATGATACCGACGGGCATGTGGATGACATAACTAGATTAGTAAGCCGAGATACGGTCGTGACGGTGGTCGAGCCAAATACTGAGGACGAAAATCATCAACCATTGGAAGAAAACCTGGAGCTGCTAAAGTCCTTCAAACTGCCTGATGGCACTCCGCTAAAGGTGGTAACTCTGCCTATGCCAAATCCTGTGGTATACGAAGGGCAACGATTGCCAGCGTCCTACGCCAACTTCTACATCGCCAATAGCTGCGTAGTAGTGCCGACTTACAGAGACAAGGTAAATGATGCGATCGCTTTAGAGACACTAAAAACTGTCTTCACCGACCGTGAAGTGATCGGGATCGACTCTACAGATATAGTCTGGGGACTAGGCAGTTTTCATTGCTTGAGCCAGCAGCAACCGAAGGTTTAAACCAGTATTTACTAGATTACAGAGGAGTTGCGTGTATGTGTTGTTTATTCTGATTACTTTATGTTCTAATCATTTATACATAAATTAAACCATTCATTTTAAAGGCCCCTCAGACCTTAGAAGGGTAGGACTCAAACATAACGTTTTATTAGCTACAACTAAATGAAATGATTGGTACTCTTATTCAAAACCAGGGAAATAATCCTTTGTTGGTTAATGACGATACTAAAATTTATCATATGTTTCGATTACTTATATTTTCTCTAATACCTTTTCTATTGATTTCATGTAATGAATGTGGTGATAGTATTCAACTTGGAGCAATAGCACTTGCCGAGGCATCTATAGATTTTGTTCCATATACGAGTAACCAAACAATTACCTTTGTTGACAACAGTGGAACGAGACACACTTTGCACTCAATAAATGGAATTCAAATAACAGAAGGAAATATGACTGTTAGGACTCTATGCCAAGAAGGGTTTTTGGATGCACAAAAACTATTTTATGATACCCAAAGATTACAAATAGCATTTTTTGATTCATCCGGAGTTCAAATTTTCTATGTCGATTTAACCACTGCATTTGAAGATTCATTCGATATTGACTCTATCGCTATTCACGATATAATCAGAGTCAGCTCTTCACTTTATGGGCATCATTATGGCGGAATCCAAATAATAACGGAAGATCGTCAATTTAGTACCTCCGATTTCTACAAGAATGAGCTTTTGGGGATTAGTGAATACGTTGGGGACACAACTTTATACGAAAGATTTTTTGAAGATGTATATAAAGGAAGAAGTCTAGAAGGAAGGGAGATCTACTATAATAATACAAAAGGAGTGCTAGCATTTATTATCAATACTGATGAATATTGGGTACTTGAATGAGCTAAAGCTTCTTAGTCTAACAGAAATATGATTTTGAGACATATTTTTTTGTGATTCTAGCTCCATACCCCAAGGTCTGTGACTCACAGACCGTATTAGGAAAGTGTGACCCTCTTATGGCGCGGAACTTAGTTCCGTGACTCACCATAGATCTGTGACTCACCGTAGAAAAAAATGAACCCCAACCATGATCACCCTCAGAACAGCCACCCTTGAAGACCTAGAAACACTACAATACTGGGACACCCAACAGCATGTCATAGATTGTGATCCAGATGATGACTGGGAGTGGAAAATTGAACTTCAGCGCAATCCGGAATGGAGAGAACAGCTCATTGCAGAGTTAAATAATGAACCAATAGGGATAGTTCAAATCATAGATCCTTACGAAGAAGAAACGCATTATTGGGGTGAAGTAGCATCCAACAAAAGAGCGATTGATATCTGGATAGGTGAAGCTCATAACTTAAACAAAGGTTATGGAACAATCATGATGCAAATGGCCATCGACAGATGCTTCGCAAACCCTAATGTGACTAGTATTCTGATTGATCCATTGAAATCAAATATCAAAGCACACAGATTCTACGAAAGGCTAGGTTTTGAATTTGTGGAAGAGCGATCTTTCGACGAAACTCCATGCTTGGTTTATGAATTAAGTCGTTAATCATGAATTTATAAAACCTCCAACTTCCTACGACACCTGCAAAACCAATCCTTTCAAATACTCACCTTCAGGGTGGTAGATACTTACAGGGTGGTCTGCTGGTTGTGAAAGACGCTCTAGCACTTTGACCTGTCTGCCGGTCTGGATAGCAGCCGCTACTATCGCATTGTAAAACAAGGTCTTGTCGATCACCTGCGAACAGCTAAAGGTGAAGAGTATTCCACCTGGCTTGATCTGCTGGATGGCCATAGCATTTAGACGTTGATAGCCTTTGAGTGCGTTGTGTTTGGCGCTTAGGTGTTTAGCGAAAGCTGGAGGATCGAGCACGATCACATCAAAATCCGTTTCGTTTTCTTGTAAGTATTGGAAAGTATCTACCGCAATACATTCATGCTTTTCTGGATCATAGCCATTCGCTTGTAGGTTGGCCACTGTTTCGGAGATTGCGGATTTGGAGACATCCACAGACACTACCTGACTCGCTCCCTCTTTCAATGCGCACAATGAAAAGCCGCCATTGTAGCAAAAGGTATTGAGCACCTTCTTTCCTCTGCTGTATTCGCCCAAGCGTTTTCTATTTTCCCTTTGGTCAACAAAAAAGCCAGTCTTCTGTCCGTTGATCAGATCAAGTTGGTAGGTGATCCCCCACTCCTTAGCAGCATACAAGTCGTTCCTCTCACCAAAGAGCACTTCCGCCTCTTCGCGAGAAGCGCTGCTCGGATGTTTGAGGATGATATTGTGAATCAAACCATCAAGCGCTGACTCGAGCGCCTCTGCTATCTCATTCGCCTGAAGGTACATCCCTTGTGAATGCGGTTGAATCACCGCTGTATCTGCGTAGACATCTATGATGAGTCCAGTCAGTCCATCGCCCTCTCCATGAACTAGTCGGAAAATGTCCGTTTCAGAATTCGGCAAACCAATGCTCTTACGCGTATCTAAAGCCTTTTGAAGTTTTGATTTCCAGAAATTGGAGTCTATGGCTACATCTTCGAATGAAATGATCCTTACAGCTATAGAAGCATTTTGATAATGCCCTGTACCGAGAAAATCCCCTCTTTTGGATTCAATCCTTACAAGTTCCCCGTTCTCTATTTCTTCTTTGAGATTGAGAGCTCCGCTAAACACCCAAGGATGTTTTCGCTCAAGCGACCGCTCCTTTCCTGACTTTAGTTGTATCGTTTTCACGCTGCAAAACTAAAAGTTAAATACCTATCAATTTTGAAAAGAATAATCTTATCTAATCAGTCATCACCTGATATACCATATAGGCTATAGATGGCGTATTGTCATAATTGATCACTTCTAAAAATTGAAACCCAACATTTGCGCAACCTAAAAGATTGTTTTCGAGTGTAGGTAAAAATTAACTTCATTAAATTCAAATCAAAAATAAATCAGAAAATGACGTCACACGAAATAGATTATAAACTGCATGGTGATGACATGCAGATGGTAGAGATTGAACTGGATCCTAGGGAAACCGTCATCGCAGAGGCAGGAGCAATGAACTGGATGGAAGATGGAATCACTTTCGAAGCAAAAATGGGTGATGGTTCCAATCCTTCACAGGGAATCATGGGTTCTTTGCTCAGTGTAGGAAAAAGAGCATTGACCGGAGAGTCGATCTTCATGACTCATTTCACCAACCAGTCACATGTCAAACGAAATGTCGCTTTTGCTTCGCCCTACCCAGGTAAGATCATCCCGATAAAACTCTCGGATGTTGGAGGAAACATCTATTGTCAGAAAGACGCCTTCCTCTGTGCGGCGCTTGGCACACGAGTAGATATCGCATTTTCCAAAAAGCTTGGTGCCGGGTTCTTCGGTGGTGAAGGATTCATCCTTCAAAAACTGAGTGGAGACGGCATGGCATTTATGCATGCAGGCGGCACCATTATCAAGAAAGAACTCAAAGGAGAAACCATACGTGTAGATACTGGGTGTATCGTCGCATTCGACGAGGGCATTGATTACGACATTAGCCGAGCTGGTGGTTTGAAGTCCATGTTTTTCGGTGGCGAAGGTCTTTTCTTAGCCACTTTGCGAGGCACAGGAACCGTCTACCTCCAGAGTCTTCCATTCTCACGTCTGGCAGATAGAATCATCCAACATGCGCCATCTGTGGGCGGCAGTAGCAAAGGCGAAGGAAGCTTGCTGGGAGGACTGGGACGACTGATCGATGGAGATTGATCCTTCGATGATCAGAGAAAATACATTACCCAAACGATCGGGAGTAATTCTCCCGATCATTGTTTTGGCTCAATTTTGCTGCACCTCAGTTTGGTTTGCTACCAATGGGGTAATTGCTCCACTTTCGGAATCATTTGGACTAGGGGAATCGGCAAACGGATACCTTACCTCTGCGATCCAGTTTGGTTTTATCATTGGAACGCTGAGCTATGCTTTGCTATCTCTAGCAGATCGCTACTCCCCTTCCAAAGTCTTCCTAATTTCAGCTTTATTGGCTGCACTTTCAAACTTCGCCATTCAAGCTGAATTCAACAATTTGAGCAGTCTACTGATGCTACGGTTTTTCACAGGCTTCTTCCTTGCGGGAATTTATCCTGTGGGTATGAAAATAGCCGCAGATCATTTTGACAAAGGGCTAGGTAAGTCATTGGGATTTCTAGTCGGAGCCTTGGTGCTCGGTACAGCTTTTCCACATCTGCTGCAAGGCTTCTTCGCCAATTCCGATTGGCAATTGGTGCTCATAGTCACCTCAGGTCTTGCCGTTGTTGGCGGACTCTTAATGTATATGCTCGTGCCAGATGGCCCTTACAGAAAAGGGAGTCAAAAACTTGATTTGAGTGCTTCTTTGAAAATCTTCACAAATCCACCCTTTCGCAAAGCAGCGTTAGGTTATTTCGGGCATATGTGGGAGTTATATACCTTTTGGGCATTTGTCCCAGCGCTACTCATATTTTATCACCAACAAAATGGCATAGTACAAGCCAACACTCCTTTGCTATCATTCATAATTATAGGGATTGGAAGTTTAGCATGTGTAGCAGCAGGATATGCCTCACAAAAGGTAGGTGCGCAAACTACGGCAAGCTATGCACTCATTGCCTCTGCATCGTGCTGTCTGCTTTCGCCAATGTTCATAGTATGGGCAAATGCGCCAGTATTTTATGGGTTCCTTATTTTCTGGGGATTTGTAGTCATCGCCGATTCACCTATGCTCTCTACTCTGGTTGCAAAAAATGCCATTCCTGAATTAAAGGGCACCGCCTTGACCATTGTCAATTGTATTGGATTTGCGATAACGATTGTCAGTATACAGCTGCTCTCGTTTCTCGAAACCTCTATACCAATGCAATTTCTCTTTATTTTGCTTGTCCTTGGTCCTATAGCGGGTTTGGTAGCCCTAATCAAGAAATTATCAAGTAACTAAGAACGTCCAACTAACCCCACCTTTACCAAACAAGCAAAAGAAATTTGATACCTTTCAATAAACAGTACCCAAAACCCATGCGACATTTACTTGCCTTTTCGATAGCTGTGGCATTTATCAGCAGTTGTCAACCAAACACTCAAATGAGTAGCGAATCAATTACTTCACCTCAAACAGCCTTCGAAGATCCTCCAGCTTGGGCAGGTGAAGTGATTTGGTACCAAATCATGCTTGAGCGATTCCGCAATGGTGATCCTACAAATGACCCGACTAGAGAAGATATAGCAGGCACCTACCCTGGCTACATACCTGATAACTGGCACATTACACCATGGACGCAAGATTGGTATGAGCTTGATGATTACATGGAGGGTATTGATAATGAAAAGAATTTTTACGGAAATCCTATCACTTCCTTTTCTGCTAAAGCGCAACTCAAAAGATACGGTGGTGACCTACAAGGGGTGCTGGATCAAATCGATTATTTGGACTCTTTGGGTGTGACAGCTATCTTTTTTAATCCATTAAATGACGCACCTTCCTTGCACAAGTATGACGCAAGACATTGGCGACATATCGATAGGAATTTTGGGCCCGATCCCAAAGGTGACGTAGAAATCATGAATAGCGAAAACCCCACTGATCCTACCACATGGAAGATGACTAGCGCGGATCAAATGTTTGTAGAAGTGATTGCAGCATTTCACGAGAGAGGTATCAAAGTCATTCTAGACTATTCGTGGAACCATACAGGTCATACTTTCTGGGCATGGCAAGATTTGTTGCAAAATCAGCGAGATTCTAAATATGCGGATTGGTATTGGGTGAAGCAATTTGATGATCCCAATACCGCGGAAAATGAATTTGAATACAATGGCTGGGCTGGTGTATTTGATTTGCCAGAGATCAAGGAGACTGTATTCATCGATCATACCAAAGGTGTAAAAGCATCGGAGGGCAATATCCTATTGCCGGAAGTGAAAGATCACATATTTGCGATCACGCGAAAATGGCTAGACCCTAATGGTGATGGCGACCCTTCGGATGGAGTGGATGGTTATCGACTAGATGTAGCAGCGGAGGTGCCACTAGGTTTTTGGAGAGAATTCAGAAAAGTGGTGCGTGATGTCAATCCAGATACCTACCTAGTAGGAGAAGTCTGGTGGGCAGTGTGGCCAGATGATTTATTGGAACCTGAGCCATTCGTGCGTGGAGATGTGTTTGACTCCCCGATGAACTACCGATGGTATCGGGCGGCAAGACATTTCTTCAATGCTTCACCTACGCCTATTACTCCTTCGGAGTTTGTAGATAGTTTGATTTCTTTCAGTGACAACCTCCGCCCACAGACCAACCGAGCAATGATGAATCTCACATCTAGCCACGACGTACCTCGTGTGCTATCAGCATTGTTCAACAAGAATAAATACAAGGTAGATACCAATCCATCAGAAACATCGGATTACAAAATCCACAAGCCCGATCAAGCAACTTACCAAACTCTTTACTTACTACTTGCGCATCAATACACTTATGTAGGTGCGCCACACATCTGGGCGGGAGATGAAATGGGCATGTGGGGTAGTGACGATCCTTCCACTCGGAAACCATTGATATGGCCTGATTATGAATTTGATGATGAACGAATACATCCGCTTGGTCATGAGCGACCTACAGATGAAGTACGGTTCAATGCAGAAATATTTAACTACCACCGAAAACTCATCAAAATACGGAAAGCTTATCCTGTGTTATCAAATGGAGACATTGACTTCTTATCTATCAATGATGAAGAAAATACCCTAGCCTACAGCAGATATAACGAAAAGCAAGAAGTCATCTCCATCTTCAATAATGATACGATGGCGCACAGCTTTGAAATTCCAACAAAGATTGGGGGGAAATATGTAAACATCCTGAACCAATATGAGGTATCGCATGAAAAAGAAATAACGAGCATCCTTTTACCAGGAAGGAGTGCCGCCATCTTAACTAATGACTAATCGATGAAAAGAGTCTTACTATCCTATGTTGGTATATGTTGCTTCCTGATGAGCATGGCACAATTACCACAATTAGCTTCTGGTACTGTAGAGAGAATCGAAGCTTTTCCGTCTAAATATGTAACACCTAGAAATGTTGACGTTTGGTTACCGGATGGTTACTCTTCAACTTCCTCCTATCCTGTGCTCTACATGCATGATGGCAAAATGCTCTTTGACAGTACCACCACTTGGAATGGTCAAGAATGGGGCATGGACGAAGCTTTGGGCAGGCTGATCCGTAACAAACAAATTCCTCCTTGTATTCTTGTAGCAATATGGAATGTGCCTGAAGAACGTAAACCTGATTACTGCCCACAAAAGCCATTTCTAGCTTTACCCGCAGAAATTAGAGATTCGCTTTATTCATTGGAGAGATATGGACAAAAGCTTTTCAATAAAGAAGTACAATCCGACGATTATTTAAAATTTATTGTCAATGAACTCAAATCGTTCATTGACGCAAAGTACCCTACTAAGAGCGATCGAGACAACACCTATATCATGGGATCTAGCATGGGTGGATTGATTTCGATGTATGCGTTCATGGAGTATCCAGAAGTATTCGGTGGTGCGGCATGCCTGTCTACACATTGGACATTGGGCTATGCTGCTACAGACATCATCCCTGAGCGCTTTCGCAATTACATGATCGCCCGAGCTAGCTTGATCTCTGGCCGCAAGCTTTACATGGATCATGGCACCACTACACTCGATGCCCTCTACCTTCCATACCAAAAGATCTTCGATGAGGCACTCAACCCTTATAGCATCTCACCTAAGTCATACCAAAGCAAAGTCTTCGAAGGTGCCGCCCATACCGAGGTGGACTGGAGTAAGCGTATTACGATACCGCTCCTTTTCCTAATGGAGAAATAAACACCTTATGCCACTTTGAAAATAAACGTAAACACTTCAACCTCCATCTGGTCATAGGTTAAGTGTAGCGATCCTATGACCTACGATGATCAAAGTCTTACACCCGTTGCTGCATAAATACTAACCTTCGCTAAATTGAAACTGTTATCGATCGGACCCTACGACCAGCGGGGGGCAGAAGATCTTACACCCAATATCTGAGCATATTACGCTATTAGGTGAATTCATATGAAAAATTTCAATTTTAAAAAGCGAAATCTGGTTTCAGGCCCCCCCTCTAGTCGTAGGTTAAGCGTAGCGATCCTACGACCTACAATGATCAAGGGCGTCCGCCCATTGTTGCATATATACTAACTTTCGTTAATTTGAAACCATAACAGAGCGGACGCTCCATTAATATTAGGTCGTAGCGGACGCTACGACCAGAGTTGGAGGTGCATAAAAAATGCTTTGAATGAATGGGGCTTTATTATTAAGGATAGTTGGATGCCACTTGAAAACTCTATCAAAAACACGATCTTTAACTACAGCGTAGCTTTTTGTAACTCAGAATTTTTAGCGCTTTCTCAAATCTTGATAATCACTCAATGATGAAAAAAATGGCTCCAGCAACTCTAATTTCATTGAATTAACCGTGGCAGTTGTATTATACTCTATTCGATATTTTGGTCAGTGCTTTAGGCTCATCCCACACATCGAATCCTTATATATTTAAGATTATTCCCGGTAGCATTGGCTTGTAACGCATAAACTTTTACTTATGAAATTCATAAAAAATATAAATAGAAACCTAAGTAACAACTCTTATACATTTGTTGGGGAAGGTTAGGAATGAACACTAAATAGGAGGCAGACACCTTTAAAATAAACCCTAGAACGATATCAAATAATTCAGATGAATAAACTCACTTTTACTCCAATCAAGTCCTTATTCGTCGGGATGGGACTTCTTGTATTTTCTGCTTGCGAACCTAATCAGGAAGCCGTGGTGAGTATCACTGCAGAGGCATCTGCAGTGGGGCCTTTCTTTGCCGGACCAAACAGTCTGATTGCTGAATATCAAGTAGATCTATCGAGCTTTGAAGGACTGAGAGGAGTTTCTATGGATCATGTAAAGAACATCGCTATCAATAGCATCAAAGTGAGTCTAAATGAAATTGAGGATTTAACCTTTGATTCATTTGCAAGTGCCTCGCTACAAATAGTTAGTGCAAAATCTGACATGCAAACCATTGGCATCAAAAACCCTATTGATCCTGATAATCAGGAATTAATACTTCAAGTAAGCGAAGAAACTGATGTTGCGAAATACTTCAAAAATGAGAAATTCAGTTTCGTACTAGATTTAGATTTTCTCGATGATTTGTATGCAGAAGAGCTCAGTGCTATCATTAATCTCGAGCTCATAGTTAAACACAACTAAAAAATATGAAAAGGATATTATTATCGACCCTCTTTATTTCCATAGTATGTACTCTTACTTTTGCTCAAAGTTCAGAAGAAGCTGACAGATTGATAGGCGTTTGGGAGCCCTCTCATGGAAAAGCTAAAGTCAAAATTGATAAGATTGGGGATAAGTACTATGGCAAAATAGTATGGCTTCAAACTCCCAATGATGAAGAAACCGGAGAGCCCAAAGTGGACAAAAACAACCCCGATGAAAACCTGAGGAATACGCCACTAAGAGGTTACCGAATATTGAAAGACTTCACATATACTGGAAAAGATGAATGGACCGAAGGGACCATTTATGACCCAGAAAATGGCAATACATACAGCTCTACAATAAAAATGACAGATGAAAACACCTTGGATATCCGGGGCTACATCGGCATCTCAGCATTGGGTAGAACAGACATTTGGAAAAGGTTAAAAATGCCATCTAAAAAGACAAATTGATTTATGAGAATAGCTAAATCAAGCCGACTATTTCTTTTTTGCTTATTCATCCCTTTAGCTTCAGTATTCGCACAACCTGTTAACATCTCCGCTGAAGAGGAAGAAGACTACAGTATTTATGACGACTTAGATTTCGTAGATGAAGGCGCCAAACGCTTCGCCTCTATCAAGGTAAATGGCAAGAGCCCAGATAAATTAATCTCTGTTGGATATGATTTTCAAGGGAGCTATGATATGACGGCAGATGCTTTCGGGACTTTCGGGAAAGCTACTCAGCAAGTGAATGTTACGCATGGCTTTAGATTTAGTGCAAACATCCCTGTGATTTCTAAAAATAGCATCATCGTCCAGGCCGGCTTGAACTATTGGAAATCTGAATATGATTTTGAAAACTCCGATGTGCTTACACATCCCTTGCATCAAAGCTTAAGTAGAAATGGTCTAAACACAGTGGATGCAGGGATAATCGTATATAAACCCTTAAATGAAAACACATTCCTATTAGCCAGTGTTGGTGCTGGCATAAATGGTGACTATACATTTGGAGATTTTCAACCAATGAAATACAATCGATATGCTGCAGCACTTTTATGGGGCAAGAAACCTACTGACTATAAGCAGTGGGCCATAGGTCTTTCGCGAACCTATCGCGCTGGTGAGATGAATTATTTGCCCATAATCATGTACAACTGGACAGCTTCCAATCGTAAATGGGGTGTTGAAACCTTATTGCCGGCAAGAGCTGATGTTCGGTATAACTTTAGCCCTAGGAGCATGTTGTTTTTTGGTTTTGATCTGGAAGGCACGAGTTTCAGAGTTGGTAACAATGGTGATTTTTCGGCACCTTTCAATGATCTGGAAATCAGAAGAAGTGAATTGCGCTTCCGCTTTAAGTATGAGCGCCAACTGGTAGGATTTGTTTGGATGTCCGCAAACTTTGGTTACCGATACAATTACAGCTTTAATGTAGATCAAGTACCAAACGGCGAGGACTTTTTCAGGGGTTTCTTTGGTGATCAAAAATATGTGATGGAAAATAACCTGACCAACCCCCTATTCTTCAACTTTAGCATCAACTTAGTTAGCCCGTAAATAAAATATATCAATCAACCTAGCTGCAAATAAGCTCAGTAGAAGGTTTAAGAAGCTAGCCGCATTACTCGATCTATTGAATACCAAAAAGCGGTTTACTTATCCTGATTTTCAACTCATTCATCGATAATATCCTATAAATTATTACTAAAGTTAAATTCTGACCTAATTTAGCAAGCAAGAATAGGGTCAATGAATTTTTACTTTTCCAAGCACCTTTTGATTATAGGTGTTCTTTCATGCAGTAGCTTCAATGCCATCGCTCATGATTTCAGCCAGCAGCCGAGTGAAAATGCACTTGCACTGGTAAGATTCCTCAACTCAGGAAGTGGAGCTTTGGTTGTCGAAGATTCACTACCCTATTATCTCAATACCGTAAAATTTGAACCAGTAATAGCACAAGAAAAATTGTTGCTAGATGCTAATTTGTCTGAAGGAAATAAATTCAATGCCCTTGCTAACCTTGAAAACCTTGCCGAAGTAAGCCTAAGGGCAGGTCGCGGTTCAGAAAATAAAGATTATTTACTTCAGGCACTCCGACTTGCCGAAGAATTAGCGCTCCCAGAAAGACGCGCGTGGATCAATGCAAAACTGGGCCACAATACACGTCTGGGTGATGTCCCATCCACTTATAAGCAGTACTATAGTGAAGCATTGGAACTTTTTGCTCGAATGGACGACCCTTTGAGTAAAGCGGAATCGTCCTACATCAATGCGCTCCTTGCTGAAACAGATGATAATGCTGTGGATTTTTTAGAGGAGGGAATAAAGGTTTTGGAAAATGAAAAAGATCAACAATTTCAATTTGAGGCTTTATCAAAGACATTGGCAAAGCTCCAAAATAGTCTAGCGTATTATGTCAAAGATCCCAAACGCAAGATTGAAGCATATCTTGCAGCGATCGCCGCTGCAGAAACAGCAAAAGACAGTATAGCACTCTCCTTTTATTATAACAATGTGGGCTTCGTCTATTTTATGGCGGGACAATATGAAGCGTCACTTCCTTGGTATTTCAAAGCGCTGAATGCCTCTCTAGGCGCTAGTTTCAAAGGCTTGGTTCGAAACTCGCTGAATAATATAGCGAATAGTTATCGCGGCCTTAATCAATGGAAAGCAGCATTTGAGTACAATGTAGCTTCAAGCTATCTAACCAATTCTATAGTCAATGACAGCTTTGATGAGCAGATGCTCCAAAATCGAGTCACCTATGAGCTAGATAAATCGGAATTAGAAAAAGATCTTTTACTAAAAGATCAACTTCTCAAACGTAAACAAAATCTAATATTATTATTGATCACTGCGCTTTTGCTAGGCCTAATTTTACTTGCGGCTTTTGCAATCCGGAAAATCCGAAAAGCCAATGCATTACTGGAAATGCAGGCCAAAAAACTAAAGGAACTTGATCAAGTCAAGTCACGCTTTTTTGCAAATATTTCGCACGAGCTAAAGACACCTTTATCGCTAATAATGGCTCCAGTGCAAGGACTATTGGAAGACTTGGATGGCGATAACCCAACACGCGAAAAGCTAGAAATAGTGCATAGAAACAGTGGCCGCCTCCACGAACTAATCAATGAAATATTGGATTTGGCGAAACTGGAAGCAGGCAAGCTCAAAGTGACTTTGAATCCTCTAGATCTAATAGAATCGATCAAGGAAGCCCTTTCCTCCTATCAATGGCAATTGAGTGAAAACAAAGTGAATCTTGAAATAAAGAATGAAATGAACATCAGTAGCTGCATGCTAGATGAGAAGAAGTTCTTGAAAGTCTTTAACAACTTGATTTCAAATGCTGTAAAATACACACCTACTGGTGGTAAGATTCGAACCACAGTCACAATCTCAAATTCAGGCCAACTTTCCATTTCAGTTTTCAATACCGGTGAAGTCATTCCAATCGAGGACCTTCCTTTTATCTTTGATCGATATTTTCAATCGAATATAGCCAGTAAAAAGGCTGAAGGAGGCACAGGTATTGGACTTGCTATAGCGAAAGAATTGACGGAACTCATGGGTGGGTCGCTGAGTGTCAAAAACCACCAAGCACTTGGCGTAGAGTTCTTAATCGCCCTACCATTAACCAAATTAACTGAAAGTTCAACTTCAACTGTAGAGATAGAAAATGGACCTCTAGATCCGCCAGTTCTGTCATTGGATATTGTAGATGTTCTATCGCGATATCAATCCACATTCAAGGTTGATAAGCCTGTCTTACTTTTAGCTGAAGATCACCCAGAAATGCGACAATTTATCGCCGAGATGATGAAGGAGCATTTTGAGGTAATTGAAGCAAGAAATGGAAAGGAAGCTTACCAACTCCTGCAGAAATATCCTATCGATATGGTGATCTCTGACGTAATGATGCCAGTGATGGATGGCTTTGAACTGCTTAGCCAGATTAAGAGTGATGCAGAACTGAGAAACCTTTCCATCATCATGCTAACGGCAAGAAGCGATGAAGAAGATAAACTCACCGGACTCAACATGGGAATCGATGACTATATCACCAAGCCTTTCAGTAAAGTTGAACTTATGGCACGTGTACGCAATATTCTTGAAAACAGAATAAAAGTAATGTCTGCACAAGGTGAAAATAAAGACACATCGAAAGAACAGCATGGTTTGAAAGATGCATTGACTACTACTTACGATCTTTCAGAGCGCGAATTGGACGTCTTCTTCCTAATGCAAGAACGATTGAGTAATTCAGAGATTGGCGATAAGCTTTTTGTATCTGTGAGTACTGTGAAATTTCACATACACAATATCTTTTCAAAACTATTTGTTAAGAATCGGAAAGAGGCCATCAAGAAAGCAGAAAGTCTTATTGAAGAATTCAAAAATTGAATCTTTACCTCAAAAACTAACGAAAGTCACATCATTTTAACCGAATTCTAACAAAACTGATCTTTTGGTATAGGCGATTTAATGTATTCTGTGCCTAGTTTTACTTCTGTGTTCGAATTACTCAGATTCTTCTTTTCGCGCTGTTAATCTGTTCTGAGTTGTTAAATAATATCAACCTTCAAACACAATAACTGCCAAAGCCTGTCCCTTCACCGCTATTGAAGACAGATGTTTTGGCAGTTTTCTTTTACCTCATTCCCGGTAAATTTTAAGACAGTTAGTTTTAGATGGTAAGCGACAATGCAGATTTATACTTTAAGTTGGTCTAATCAATGGCTCCCACCTTTTCTGATTTCAACGTTAAAGGCTTTTAAGTAAAGTTTTATTCTCCAATGCCCAGATGGTTAAGCTATTGGACTGTCCAGAGAGATTAAGCTTAGAGACAATATTACTGCGGTGCTTTTCAATGGTTCGCTCAGAAACGAAAAGCGTATCTGCAATTTCCTTGGTGCTTTGATTTTGAGCTATTAGCCTGAGAATCTTTCTTTCTGATGGTGTAAGTTCAGAGACCAAACCCTGTCCATCCACGCTATCTTGAGCTTTCCTGAGCTGCTTACTGAAATAGGTGCCCCCATTTGCAACCGCTTCGATACATTCCAAGATTTCATTCGTTGAGTCTTCTTTAAGCACATAACCAGCTATCCCCAGGCTCTTAGCTTCAGTTACAAATTGGGTTTCCTTATGAAAGGAAAGCACTACTATTTTAGTGGACATTCCCTTTGCCTTGCATATTTCAGCTACTCCAAATCCAGACAAGTACGGCATCTCTACATCTAAAATAGCCAGGTCAGGGCTTTCATCAATGATGAGTTGTAATGCTTGGGTTCCATCATGCGCCATTCCTATCACATTCAACCCAGAAGCAATTAAATACTCATTTAGCCCCTTCAGTAAAAAAGTATGGTCATCTGCAATCACTATCCGTAAATCCTTCAATTGCTTCACGCTTGACCTTGTTTGTTTATAATTATTGAAAGGGTTGTTCCCTTTCCTTTCACAGCATCTATGATGAGTTTGCCCTTGAGAATTTTGGTGCGCTCCCTGAGCGTCTGCATCCCAAAACCTTGAAGTCTTGAAGGGTCCTCGATTAGATCAAAACCTTTCCCACGATCAGCAATCGTGCATTTCACAAAATCAGATTTGTTCTCTACTGTGAAATGAGCTGATGGGGTATTGGCATGCTTTAGCATATTGTTGATGCTTTCCTGGACGATCCTATAGATATGGAGCTCGTTTTCCTCTGAAAACAAATTATCAATATTATCTACTTCACTTTCCACAAAGATCTCAGTGTTATTATCTACTTCCTCAAATAACTTTTCTAGTGCTATGGTCAGTCCTAATCTTTTCAAAAGTACCGGATGCAACTGCTTGGAGATAGAACGTACTTCAGCCAGCGTGTCCGCAATCATTGAACTTGTCTCATCGTCATTGTTGAGCTGTACCTTGTTCTTAATAAGCACCAAACTTTGCCCGATAGAGTCGTGCAAATCGCGTGAAATCCTAAGGCGTTCCTGTTCCTGATGTCCAAGGAGCTGTTGTGAAAATGCTTCCTGAATTTGCTTTTCCTTTCTTGCAAAAGCACGTGACCTCAACAAATAAATGGCTCCAAATAATAGGAATAATCCTGCAGCAGTAACCAAAATAATCTGCTCTTTCTTCGCATTCTCAAGTATCAAAGCAAAGATTTCCACCTTCTGATCTTCTATAAGATCCTTTGTCTTTTCTGACTGATAGATCGACCTGACTTGTCTATCGAGCATTTGGCGCTCGTTACTCCCAAAAAAACCCTGCTGACCTTTTTTAAGATCTTCAAGATATGAAGGTATTTGCAAGCCCTGTGCTTGATAGGTGTTATTCATAAGTGTCAAAGACTCAATGAATAATTCAGTTCCTGGGTTGTTCTTATAGAGAAGCGCTATGAGCTTTTTGCCATATACTACCGATTCATCGTACTGCCCATTGTTAAAATAGGCTTGCTGAAGATGATAATATCCATAAGCCATCGAAACTGGTCGAAAGTCTGCCTGCTTTAACCTTAATGATTTCTTCAAGTAAACAATACCATCGCCAAATTTCCCTGAATGGATCAATACATCACCGATGTATCCAGTCACTGTAGCTATTGCAACTGGGTTGTCAAGCGCATAGGCAACACTCAAACTTCTGTCAAACAAATCCTTGGCAAGATCATATTGCTTTAGCTGATCTTGATACAAAGCCCAATCAATCAGCGCATTCATAAGACCTAAAGAATCTTGGGAAACTTCCGCATTGGTCAGAGCATTCTGCCATGCCTCATTTGCTTGCTCAGTATCCCCCATAGCTTGATAGCATCGGGCTATAGATTCGAAAACAAAAGAACGATTGTAGATAGAGTCATTTGCCAAAACTGAAAGTAATGTGAGGTTATTGCTGACGCACTTCTCCCACAAACTATTTTTCATGTAAAAGACTATAAGCTCATATCTACTCAATATCTCACCGCGCTTATAGTTACCGGCTATGCTGATTTCAAGGGCTTTTTCTGTCAAGAGTGTACTTGTGTCAATATCTACATTGTAGTAATCATTTGCTGCATTGAGTAATGTTAGTACTTGTAAGGAATCCGCTTCACGGTTTAGAATGGAGGTATAGTGCAACAATTCACTATTAACAGAAGTCACTGAAAGTCTCCCGTTACCCCTACCTCCACCAGTACCGTCCCCTCTACCACCTCCTCGGCGTTTGGTTTGTACAGATTCAAGCTCATTACTCACGGATGTAGTTTGCGAATAAGTAGGAACAATGTGCATGTAGAGCATGCAAAAAATGAGAAGGTATTTGGTGCTCATCGTACTTTCAATTTAACACCGATTGCGTCTACTCTTGCCTACTAAGGTTATTAAATCAATGAACTGCTATGAAAATACGTGTCACTACGTACGAATCTACGTACCGTCTCTTATTTGATTGTGATTATTTAATGCCTATTTTAGTCAAGCTAACAATCCATAAAAATGAATAGTACCGCTAATTATAAATCAACCGATTCACCTGAAATCATTACCACTCATACTTTCAAATTGACTAGACAGACAAAAAAGCCAATTCTAATTGGGCTCAATATTCTTTTACTTTTCACAATAGCTTTTAGCACACTGGCTCAGCCTAATTATCTTCAGGCGTATTATCCATTTAGTGGAGATGCCGATGATGCAACTGCCACTTACAATGGTTTCCTTGGAGATAATACAAATTCTTTAGAACCTACCTTGATCACAACAGGATTAGGAGTTCAAAACAATGCCTATCAGTTCGATGGAAGTGATGATAGAATAGAATTGCCTGCTGGTGTTCTTGATGGTGAAGGGCAGTTTACTATTGGTGTTTATTTACGTTATAGCAGTTTTAGTGGTCAGGCCGCAAAACTCAGATCAATACTGAGCAAGACAGGTCAATTCGAATTACTTGCGAAAAACAGTGAGATACAATTCAACACTTATGATAATACAGGATCTGAGCTGGTCAGTTTAACCTACGATCATTTATCAGATGGAAATAGCATCGATGATGGAGTTTGGCATCACGTTGCTGTTGTTCAGACTACCACCGACATTAAAATTTACATAGATGGCGTGGAAGAGGTGACCACTACCTATACAGGAACTTACAAATCCTCTACCGTCAATCCCATTGTTCTAGGTGAACCGCAAGATGGTAAGTATGTGTACTTCCCGGGTGATATAGATGAATTGTATTTCTATCCAAGAGATTTAACAGTTATAGAAATACAAGACTTATCAATCGTACGTGACTATCTAACTGATATACATGATGGAATATGTTACGAGGATGACATAATGTACCTTGGTGGGGCATTTCCAACAGGAGGCGTATATTCAGGTTTAGGTGTTACAGATGCTAATGATGGTATTAATTTCGATTTTGATCCATCTTATGGTCTTTCTATAATAACCTACACGCTTTCTTCTCCTGTGAGAGTGGCGACAAATACCATTTATGTCGATGGCATTAGATGGGCAGCAGATGCGGATGCGGATGGTTTTCCATCTGCAACGGAATTTGTGTTTGCATGTGATCAGCCGATTGGGTATATCGAGCCCGCTGGAATACTCTCACCTGACTGTGACGATAACGATGCGGATGAAAAACCAAATCAAAACTGGTATGCAGATGAAGATGGAGATGGGTATGGAGATAGTAATGCTTCTCCTATTGTTCAATGTGAGATTCCAACAGGACCAGCGGGTGCCTACGTAATTAATAGTTCAGATTGTGATGATAACGACTCAGGTATCAATCCTACCACCGTTTGGTACATTGGAGTTGATGCAGATAATGATGGCTTTTTTGGTAGTACGAGTTCCTTAACACAATGCGCTCAGCCTGCAGGTTATAGTCTACAAGCACCAGATACTCCTGATTGTGATGACAGTGATTCAGATGAATTGCCCAATCAAAACTGGTATGCAGATGAGGATGGCGATGGATATGGAGATATCAATGCGATAGCAATAGTTCAATGTGAAATACCGACAAGCCAGGCAAGTGCTTATGTGTTGAATAATACTGATTGCGATGATAATGATGCGAATGAATTTCCCGGGCAATCTTGGTATGCAGATGAGGACGGTGATGGATATGGGGATAGTAATACTGCTGTTATTCAGTGTGAGATTCCCACATCGCCAGCGAGTGCGTACGTGACTGATAATACCGATTGCGATGATGAAGACTCAGGTATCAATCCTACGACAGTTTGGTACATTGGAGTTGATGCAGACAATGACGGTTTTTTTGGTACTACGAGTTCCTTAACACAATGCGCTCAGCCTGCAGGTTATAGTCTACAAGCACCAGATACTCCTGATTGCGATGATAATGATGCGAATGAATTTCCCGGGCAATCTTGGTATGCAGATGAGGACGGTGATGGATATGGGGATAGTAATACTGCTGTTATTCAGTGTGAGATTCCCACATCGCCAGCGAGTGCGTACGTGACTGATAATACCGATTGCGATGACAACAATAATCAAATCAATCCGAATGCCTTAGATGCAGCTGGAAGTGGCATTGATGCCAATTGTGATGGCAACTTCCTATGGTATGTTGATACTGATGGAGATGGATTTGGAAGTAGTGAGACAATAAGCTCGGCGAATAATAGTCCCGCTAGTGGGGAATCTGCAGAGAATACAGACTGTGATGATACCAATGCATCCATAAATCCTGATGCTGAAGACATTGAAAACGAAATAGACGATAACTGCAACGGGTATGTGGATGATGACAATAGCTTCCTCACATTTGAGATACCTGAGCAGATTTCTTCTAGCATCGACTATGATAAACACAAAGTGACGGTGCTCTTTGCAGGAGATTACATTGGCTCTTCAGTTGATATGAGAAATTTTACGTTTTCTCCTGGAGCTACCATTTTACCAGAGGCAGGATATAGTAATGTCCCTTTTGACGTAATAGTTACTTTTGAAATTACTTCTCCCGATCAAAGGGTACAGTCATGGGATGTTGTCGCTAAAAAGGGACTGAATTACGAAACAGACATTACGTCATTTGCATTTCAAAATCAAATTGGTGAAGCTGTCATAGATTCAGAAAACCATACAGTGGTAGCCTCCATTTATGATTCTGAGAGCCTTGCACTCTCTCCCGCCATAGAATTATCCTATGGAGCGACAGGAAATCCGATCAGTCTTGAAACGGTGGATTTCATTAATTCTGTTTCCACACCTGTTGTTTATACGATAACCTCTCAGGATGGTGCTGTTACTCAAGATTGGTCAGTATCTATCAATGAACTTTCTTTAACCTCTTACTTCTATCCATTCAATGGAAATTTTGAAGATGCTTCTAGTAATGAAATAGATGGAAGCTCAGCAAATCCACCGACGCTTGCAACCGACAGAAATGGTGAAGCGAATAAAGCATATAGCTTTGATGGCAGTAATGACATCATCAATTTGTCTTCTACCATGCTTAATGGAGAGGCAAGCTTCACGCTCGCAGCTTGGGTCAATTTTACTAATATTAGCGGAGGGGGTTCAGGTTATCGTACCATCATTGGAAAAGGTAGTGGTACAAATAGTCAATTTGGTCTTTTTGCGAATAACAACGCATTCATTTTTGAAGCCTATAATAATGGTTCTGGTACTTATCTGGAGATAACGTATAATTTCAACAATGAAGGAATCTATGATTACAGCAATGGAGAATGGCACCATGTAGCAGTCACGTTTTCACCCACAAAAGCGATTCTTTATGTCAATGGTGAAGTAAAAGGCTCTGACATCATAACCACAGGCGTTTATACGCATACGAGTAATAATTCTTTAACGATTGGTAACTGGGGGGGCGGCAATCAGAATGACCCGTTTAACGGGGCGATTGATGATGTAAGGATTTATAACAATGTCCTTTCAACAGAGATGATCGAGATTATCAGTGAGGTAGCAACAGATATTGTAGGAGTCAGCTTCTCACCTCAAATCGGGATTCCAATTATTGATAAAGAAAATCATACTGTTACTCTAGAAGCTCCTTATGGAACAGATATCACGAGCCTTTCGCCTATTATCAACGTGTCAGAAGGAGCATCTATTGCCACCGCACAAGCAAACCCGCAAGACTTCACTAGTGATGTGACTTATACTGTGACGGCCGCTGATGGTACCACTACCCAAGATTGGGTTTTTAGTATGACCATAGCACCAAATACTGCCACAGATATCTTGACATTTACCAGCGGTGGAGGATCAGGAATCATTGATGCAGTGAATCATACAGTGGTCTTAGACGCAGCTGCAAATAGTTTGAGTTTGGCAAATTTGATTGCTGACTTCACACTTTCTCCAGGTGGAACTGCCACTATCGATGAGGCATCCAAAAATAGCGGAGATGCACTTTTAACATACACAGATCCATTCATCATGACCATAACGGCCGAAGATGAAAGAACTAGGCAAGATTGGACGATCACTATCAATATTCCGCCTTCAGTTAGTTCTATTACTCCAGGGAGTTCAACTACCGGGTCAACCATATTTGTATCTGGAAATAATTTCCATCCTGACCCTACCAAGAATACCGTAATGTTTGGAGCCATTGAGGGAATAATTTTGGCCGCTTCATATAATGAATTAACTGTTTTTCTTCCAGAGGGATCATCAGGTAAAAACCTTTCAGTAGTAGTCACAAGTCGAGGGCTTTCAACTACTGCTACCAGCTTATTTGATATCATATCAAGTGAGACGGATATCATCACTTTTACGCTTGATGATCAATCATGTACGATCAATGAAGTTGATCATACTGTAACAGTAGAATTGCCTTGTGGTGTGGATCTCTCGTCATTAACTCCCTCAATTTCGTTATCACCTGCTGCAACAGTTTTTCCTGATCCAAGCTTACCACAAGATTTTAATACAGAAGTGACTTACACGGTTACCGCTGAGGATGGTGATACCAGCCAGCCATGGAAAATCAATGTGACCAATGTTCCTGAGGCGGTTTGGTATATAGATAATGATGCTGATGGGTATGGAGATTTAAGCAATTCAAAAACGGCATGCACTCAGCCTACAGGCTATGTATTGGATTTCTCAGATTGCGATGATTCCGATAATCAGGAATTCCCCGGTCAAAGTTGGTTTCCAGATACGGATGAAGATGGCTTTGGTGATGCTAATTATCGAGAATGGACTTCTTATGGTACAGGTCTGAACGGGACTGTTTTGGCAATAGCCGAGACTGGAAATGATGTCTATGTAGGTGGTGAATTTACCACAGCAGGAGGACAGTCAGCCAATCGAATAGCCAAATGGGACAAACTAACTGAAAGCTGGTTGGCTCTAGGGACAGGATTGAATGGCAGAGTTAGAAGCATAGTGGTTGTAGGTGATGATGTATATGTAGGAGGAGACTTTACTCAGGCTGGAGGTAACTCCGCACAATATGTTGCCAAATGGGATACTAATACAGAGACCTGGTTATCTCTTGGTTCGGGAGTGAGTGCTCCAGTCTATGCCCTTGCATTCCATAATAATAAATTGTATGTCGGTGGAGTATTTACTAAAGCAGGAGGTATTAACTCCCGTTACTTGGCTCGGTGGGATAGAAACACACAACTATGGGAATCGATTGGAGCCCAGGACCGTGTCTGGGCACTGGAAATATCCAATGGTCAATTATTCGTTGGTGGAGAGCTTGTATTTGGTTCTGATGCCATAGCAAAATTTGATATTTCAAATGATACCTGGAGCTCGTTAGGAATCGGTAACGGCGTGGGGACAGTATTAAGCATAAAGGGAAATGGATCTGATATTTATATTGGTGGAAATTTTTCTTATGTAGATGGAGAGAAATCCTTTGGTGTGGCTAAATGGGATCAAAATAGCAACAGTTGGTCATCTTTAAATTTAGGGGATGACCAATCCACACCAGCGGATATAGTAGTTTATGCTTTGGCAATCACAGAAAAAAAGCTTTACGCTGGAGGTCGTTTGCTTCGTACGAGAATTGGTGAAAACTTGAATGTAGTAGAGTTGGATTTGGAGTCAGAAGAATGGTCGTTGCTAGACGGTTCTTTAAATTATTACGGCTATGTTTTGTCCGCTAAGAACTTACAATTATATGTTGGAGGCAGTGGCTTCACTAGCTATGGAGGCAAGGTTTCCTGTACGCAACCAGCTGGCTTTGAGATAGACAACACGGATTGTGATGATACTAACATTGCCATCAACCCGATTACAATCTGGTATGCAGATACCGACGGAGATGGGTTTGGTGACGCAGGCAATACATTAGCTCAATGTGATCAGCCAGACGGATACGTGCTAGATAACACAGATTGTGACGATACCAATACAGCCTTCAAACCAGATGCGACAGATATTGCCGGAAGTGGGGATGATCTCAATTGTGATGGTAATTACCTATGGTATGTAGATGCAGACGGTGATGGTTTTGGAACCAACGAAATGGTGACTTCTACCAATGAAACGCCAAGTGCTGGGGAATCTGCAGTGAACACCGACTGTGATGATAACGACATTGCTATTAACCCGAATACTACCTGGTACGCAGATTCCGATGGAGATGGGTTTGGAGATTCATGGAATTCATTGGCACAATGTGATCAGCCAAATGGATATGTGTTGGACAATACGGATTGTGACGACACCAATTCGATTTTGACCAGCGATTGTCTCAACACCTGGAATGGCTCAGAATGGAGCTCGGGAGGTCCTCCGAACGAAACGGATGATGCTTTGATCAATGCTAATTACTCAGCATCCCTACATGGTGCACTTACTGCCAATAACCTGACCATTGGAGAAAATGCTGCATTGGTAATAGACGGTGGATCAACTTTAGACGTGAAAGGAAATCTGATAAACAGTGGAACTGTTCGCATCAAATCAGGCGCATCGCTTATCACCTACTCTGGAAATACCATCAGTAATAACATTGTAATCGAGCGCAATACCCGCTATGCTGATGGCAAGTATAGCTTCGTTGGATCACCAATGAAAATTGACGAGGGGGTGAAGACTGCTTCCCTAGGGCCAATTGTCTATGCTTATGACGAAACTCGGCCTTATGGTGATAATGAAGGATTAGATCGCTGGATTTGGCAAAATACCAATGAAATTATGATACCTGCAAAAGGTTATGCTCAAGCCAACAAGCAATTGATTGAGCTTACAGGAAGACCTAATGACGGAACAGTAACGATTGCTGGTACTTACACAGGCACACCGAATGATGGACTTAATGATGCCACTGAAGGTTGGAACTTGGTAGCCAATCCATATCCAGCGGCAATAAATGTAGGTAAATTTTTATTGGAGAATGACAATATTGCTGGGGCAGTTTATATCTGGGATGACAATGGCTCCAATTCAGTAAGAGGAAGCAACTCTGATTATATCGTAGCGAATGCCATAGAAGCGACCAACACCACAGCAGCGGGCGGTGAAGCTCGATATAATCTACATCTCGGTTCTACTCAAGGGTTCTTTATAAAGCTTAGCGGTAACGGAGACAATGTGGTTGACTTCACTGAAGGTATGCGTGTTTCTGGATTCAATTCAGATGACAATTTCTTCAGAAAGGACACGGAAAACATTCCAATCGTCAGGCTAAATCTTACAGATGAATTAGGTCTCTTTAAGCAAGCCGTCATTGGTTGGATAGCAAGTGTTGATGATTCACAAATGAATCGAATCTTTGACGCACCAGTCTTCAATGCCAACATGGAGTATGGTATTTATTCATTGAAAATTGATAAGCCACTGGCCATACAAGGCGTCTCTTATCTAAAATCCGAAATACCAATTGGATACAATGTAGCCGAAGCTGGAAATTATCAATTGCAGATTGAGCAGCGAGACTTTGATGGTACTTTGACATTACTTGATCGCTTAAATGGAAAAGCTACAGAATTGACTTCTGATAGCTACTCATTCGCTACAGATTCTGGCTCATTCACACAGCGATTCATATTGATGGTGTCTCCTGATGAAGTGCTAGCCTATGATCTCAGTGAAATTCACTTATACAGCTCTAACAATCATCTGTATATCAAAATTCCTGATTCGCAAATGGAACCTCAAACCTTTAGCTTATTCGATCTTACTGGAAAGTTCATTTTAAAAACCACCACGTCTCATTCTAAGACCTTGGATTTGAATCACCTACCGTCCGGAGTTTATATGGTTAAACAAATAAACGGAAGACTTTCACATAAAATTATCGTTCGTTGAACTAGACCCTTAAGAAAGCATTATGAAAAGCCTAATATTTAAAATAAGTGGACTAGCCTTATTGCTTATCGCTTCAATACCTGTTTTAGCGCAAGGTCCTCCGCCTACAGTTCCCGCTACTCCAATAGATGGCGGGTTAAGCCTCCTACTAGCAGCGGGCGGAGCTTATGGACTCAAAAAGATCTATGATAAACGCAAGAAAGACGGGAATTAAATAGCCTTTTATCCCCTCCGCTTCTTCTTATTACCTCCTTGTGCTTTGTCACCACGGGTAATTGGATTCTTGTGCTTCCGCGCTTTTCGCTTGTAAGAACCCCCTTGGTTGAACTTCGTGTTCTTTAGCTTTTTCTCATGGAAAGCAGGCCCTACTCCATCAAGCGTGTGGTGTTTTCCTGAATTCACTTCTTTCTTTTTCGGTCGTTCCTCAGGCGTGAGTTCTGAAGACACATCCACCATCTCAGGAAATTCTAAAACTGGGATTTCCATCTTCATCAATGCCTCTATTGCCTCCTTGTGCGGTGCTTCCTTTTCGGTAAAAAACAGGATCGTGTGTCCTTCTTCCTCTGCCCTACCCGTACGACCAATTCGGTGCATGTAGTTTTCAGCGAAAGCGGGCGTATCATAGTTGATGACATGGCTGATCTTATCCAAATCAAGTCCACGCGCCATTACATCCGTGGCTATCATGATCCGGTTAGTGCCTTCCTCGAACTGCTTGATAGAGCGAATTCGATAGTTCTGAGACTTATTCGAATGAATGAAGCAAAGCTCCTTATCATAATAAGGAAAGATCTCATCAAACAATCGGTCCGCTGATTTCTTGTTTGACACAAAGACCAATACCTTTCGGAAAACCTCTTTATCACGTAGTAAATGCGCCAGCAAATTGGCTTTGGTGTAGAAGTTTTTGACAGGGTAACTCGTCTGCTCTATATTCTCCAATGGCGTACCACTCACTGCAATGGAGATCTTCACAGGAGCAACGAAGAAGTCTTGAATCAGTAGCTCCACATCTTCAGTCATAGTAGCGGAGAACATAATGTTTTGTCGCTTTTCTGGAAGAAGCTCTAGGATATTGGTCAACTGAAATCTAAAGCCCAAATCGAGCATCACATCTACTTCATCTATCACGAGCTTCTTGATATCCTTCAACACCAAAGCCCTACTGAGCACCAAATCATAAAGTCTACCTGGTGTTGCTACTATGATGTCAGCACCTTCCATGACTTTCAGCTTCTGCGTATTGATGTTTGTGCCGCCATACACACCCGTCACGCGCACGTTCATGTACTTGGCATAAGATTCAATCTGATCCACCACCTGCAGCACCAGCTCCCTCGTTGGTACCAAAATCATTGCTCTCGGGTTGATTTGCTCAGAATATTTCAAATCCTTGAGGATTGGAAGCATGTAAGCAAGCGTCTTACCAGTACCCGTTTGCGCAATACCTAGGATGTCCTTTCCCGACAAAATCACCGGATAAGCCTGCTCTTGAATAGGCGTAGGTGTACTAAACCCAAGGTCTGAAATGGCTGATCTTAAAGGATTGGAGAGGTTGAGGTCTTCGAAAGTGCTCATGAGGATGTAATTGAAAGACGCAAAAATAGGTTCTTTTTATACCAACACTATGTTAACTTCATATCTAATGAAAGTTGGAATGGAAAAGTGGAAAGCTAAAAGCCAATAGCTAAAAGCCAAAAGCTAAAAGCCAAAAGCCAAAAGCCAAAACCACCAAGCACAAAACCTTTTACAATTTTGAGCTATTTTCGCCACTTCCAAAACCAACCTACCACACATGCAAAGACTTGGGCAGATCACTTTGATGGTCAAAGATTATGACGAGGCAATAGAATTTTATACCAAAGTGCTGGCCTTCAAGCTCATAGAAGACACCAAACGGAGCGAAACCAAAAGATGGGTGGTAGTAGCGCCTCCAGGCGAAAACACTTGTCATTTACTCTTAGCCAAAGCTATGGGTGAAGAGCAAGAGCGTAGCGTAGGCAACCAAACAGGCGGACGAGTTTTCCTTTTTCTCTATACAGACAGCATCGATCGGGACTATGGCAGCCTTCTACTCTACGGTGTGACAATCAAGCGCCCACCCACTCAAGCAGATTTCGGCAAGGCTATGGTCTTCGAAGACCTTTACGGAAACTTGATAGACTTGATAGAGCCGAAAGAGGGATTGGGTTGATTAGACTTGGACTATTTTCATGTATCACAAGTGCAGAAATCAAGAGCTATGAACACCAATAAATTAAACTTCAAAAACTTGAGATGAAGAATATTGTCAACAAGAGAATCTTGCAATTTTTCGGGATTTGCGATATCATAACATTTTTGAATGTCACTAATCTCCTTTGGCAGTATTTGACAAATATGATTTCTGGATTCTGGTTCATGAACGTTCTAATGTCCTCCTTAATCTTATCTCTTCTTGCAACAGGTTATTTCAATTTTACCAATCCAAACTAGGAATTAAAATTTACTATTTTCAATTCTTATTACGACTAGCTTTTGTTGTATTAACGTTTGGATTTCTCACCTCCCTGAACAACTTAACATCAACAGACTTCTATCAACCCATAATTATTGTAACAATGGTACTCGAACTCACAAGATTGATATTGAGTATTCGAACTCATCGTCAACTGAACAAGGAAATAGTCAGTGATTTACAATAACTAGCAATTAGCTACCTAAGTGCTTTCGTCTAATCCATTAGAATTTCAAAAATTAATCCTCTGATTCGGCAACAGTAATCAATATATCTGATTACATGTAACACAAGCTTTTTGCGCGACATGGCGGCTTGCTGTACCACTCTAAACTATTAATTAAAGATGACGACAGCTTTTACACTTTCATCCTTCCCCCACACCAAGCTCCCATTCCAATAACCACTCAACAAAGACCACCACTTTGTTACTTATCTTTGCATAGCCGCTGCTTATCCTATTGTCTCATATATTTCAATAATCATCCTTAAGAAAATAGGCATTTCTAAAACAGCTTGGCCGTTTTTAATGTTTAGAGACAGTTGGTCACATTTTTTAATTGCCTTTAGATAGGTACATGCACCTAGACATTTCGAATATCACCTTAAAACTTCTCAAAATACTCGCGTGGATCATAGCAGGTCTGATCGTGCTATTTGTCTCGTTGGTGTTGGTGATCAGGAGTCCTTCGGGCCAGCAATTCATCATTAACAAAGCCACGAACTACGCCTCTGGCAAAACCAATACCGTAGTAGAAATAGAAAAGCTGTATTTAACATTTGATGGCAATCTAATGGTGAAGGGCGTTTACCTAGAAGATGAGAAAGGCGATACTTTGATTTACAGTGAGTTGCTAGAGGTATCTGTTGCCTTACTTCCGCTTATTCAGGGAGAGATCATCAATGTCAATTATGTAAACTGGAGCGGCCTCAGGGCAAGCGTAAACCGTACAGCACCTGAAGGTGACTTCAATTTCCGCTTCCTTATCAATGCTTTCGCAAATGCGGACACCACGCGTGTGCCAACTGAACCTGCGGAAAACCCCGCCACTCCTTCTCCTCAAATCAAAATAGTTCACGTAAAGCTAAGCGACATTGATCTTAGCTATGACGATGAAATCCTCGGAATGAAGACTTCTCTTCAGCTGGCAGAGCTCAATCTGGAGATGGAAGAACTTGACTTAGAAAACATGATTTTCGGAGTGGATGAGTTGATCATCAGCCGTTCAAACGTCAATTATCTGCAATATGCGGCATTACCAACATCAGAGCCATCAGCTACAGACACCTCCGCTTCTCCATTGCCTCAGATTTATATCAATGACTTACAAATCAATGAGCTGGCAGCAGTCTATGAATCCAAGCCAGATAGTCTCCTATTGGACGCTAATATTGGACATTTTAATCTAGCACTTTCACTAGCAGACCTTGAAAATCAGATCATTAAGCTTAGTGAAATAGGTCTATCTGGGAGCACTATCGCTTTTAGTGATTTATCCATGGCTCCCGCAGACACCAATCAAGTAGCCTCGACAGAGCGCCTTCCATTTGAATGGCCGAACTGGGAAATATCGGTAGAGTCAATTGAGTTGGACGACAATGCTTTTAGTCTAACTACCAGTTCTGAACTAAGCCAAAAAAACGTATTTGACCAAAGTCACATCGCACTAAGCAAACTCAACTTAGCATTAAGCGATCTTCAATATCAGCCAAGCAAGATGGCATTTGATCTCCAAAACATCAGCGGAACTGATCGCAGCGGTTTCGCATTTAATGAGCTTGCAGGGAAGTTCTCTTTAAATGACGAGCAGATCAAAATCAAAGACCTAATCTTCGAGACAACCAACAACCAACTCGAGGGAAATATTCAACTCGCTTATCCAAATATTGATGTGCTCATGGATGGAGGTGTTGAGCAGATGAATGTCAGTCTCCTGCTCGAATCATTTTCGCTCAATGCAAAAGACGCTTTCTATTTTGCGCCAGAGCTGAGGAATGACCCAACGGTAAAGTCATCCACCCTGAGTGACTTGAGAGGAAACGTATTACTTGAAGGATCGCTTGCTCAAATCTCCCTTCCAAAATTTGAAATCCAATGGGGTGCTACTAAAATGAATCTCCAAGGTACTGCGAGATATCTATTGGACTCAACCCTGCGCTTTGTTGACCTACCCAAAATTGAAATCTCTTCCACTGCCAAGAGTATTCGTAGATTTCTCCCGTCTTTGGATAGCGCTACTTACATTCCCGAATGGCTCAATCTGGTCGGAAGCTTCTCTGGCAATCCAAACCAGCTTAATTCTCAGCTCTCGCTGAAATCTGCACTAGGTAACATTGAAATGGAGCTAGCCTATGCAGACACAGATAGTGTAGTGTTCAATACTTCCGTGAAAATCACCGAACTTCAGCTAGGCAAGGCCCTTGACAATAGTGACCTCAACAACCTGTCAATGACACTAAAGGCCAGCGGAAGCGGAACCACGCTAAATACGCTTAGTGGAACGATCGAATCAGATTTTCAAAAGGTCGGATACAAAAACACAGACCTCCGTGACCTTCAACTCTCGGGTGATATCAACAATGGTAAAGCGACTGTTTTGATCAGCTATCAAGACAGCATCCTCAACGCTTCGTTGCAATCAGTCATAATTTTGGATACGCTTTCACCGAGAGTAGAACTCATACTAGATGTCCAAGGCGCTGCTTTGGCAGAGCTTGGACTTACTGAGCGTGATATTAGAATAAAATTTCTACTCAAGGGAAGTTTCGAGGGAACTTCTGAAAGCTTCGATGCAGCGCTGAGCCTCAATGATGGATTGGTAGTCTATGATCGAAACTCCTACCCATTCGGTGCGCTGCAGACCAAAGTAAGAGTGAGAAATGACAGCACCAATCTAAAGCTGACTAGCGATCTGCTGGATATCGATCTGGTATCCAACACCTCTCCGGAAGAACTCCTCGCTGCGCTCGGTCGCCAGTTTCAGACCTATTTGGGCGAACCCATGGCCTCTGATACAGTCAGTAAACCAGCAACCATGCACATGAATTTTGTACTGAGAGAAGATCCGCTACTGGACGAGATCCTGTTGGAATCGCTCCAGCAGTTTGATTCCATCTTCATGTCGGTAGTTTTTGATGAAGCTAGCGACTCGCTCACTGCCCACTTTCTGGCGCCTTTCATCCAATATGGGGAAAGCACTTTGGATAGCTTAAAATTTGACTTAGTTGCTGGTACACAGCAGGCAGACTTCAGTTTGACCTGGACGAGCATCACCTCTGGTGCGATAACTATTGGACAAACTGCCTTCAAAGGAGAAGTGAAAAACGATACTTTATTTGTTGACTTTTTAGCCATTGAGGAAAGTGAAAAACTCTTTCATGTCCAATCTGAGATTAGCTTAAATAAAGACACAACGATCTTTCACGTCAATCCTTCGGAGTTGATTTTCAACAAGGAGCTTTGGGAAATCCCTTCTAACAACGGCATCCACTTGGCGTCTAACTATGTGAATTTTGAAAACTTTGTGCTCTCCAATGATCAGCAGGAACTGAGGCTAGAGAACACCAAGAACGATGAAGAAACAGACATAATTGATCTCATCTTCTCCAACTTCAAGCTCAGCACTTTTACAAGTTTCTTCAATTCGGAAACAGGACTGGTCAAAGGAATTATCTCTGGCAATACATCGATCATAGATCCTTTTAGGAAAACCGGACTAGAAGCCGATCTCAAAATGACTCAGCTAGAAGTGATGGGAAATAAAATGGGAACTTTGACGCTAGAAGGGCTTTCCAAAGATGGAAGTAACTATGATTTTAGCCTTGCTGTATTTGGAGAACCGATTAATCTCAACCTGATTGGTAGCTATACCGCTTTAGAAACCGGACCCGAATTTGAGCTTGACTTTAACTTAGAAAAACTCAAAATGAGTCTTGTTGAGGGATTTTCTGATGGCGCTATAGCAGATGCAAGTGGTAGCATAGCTGCTGAAATGCGGCTTTCCGGGAGTCTAGATAATCCGGTCTATTCTGGTGATTTCAAGTTCAATGATATTGGATTGACAGTTACTGCAGTCAATTCATTTTTCAAACTTGGTAATGAATCCTTGGCGATTGACAATGATGGTTTGCATTTTGAGGAATTCACCATTGCAGATGCCAGCGCCAATACGTTCAGACTGGATGGAGACATTCTAACGAGCAGCCTCATCAACCCAACTTTGGACCTAAGGCTGGATGCAGACAACTTCCAAGCAGTGAATGCAAAGAAGGGTGAAAATGAATTGTTTTACGGAAGCGTGTTTTTAAGTGCCGACTTAGCTATCACAGGCTCAGTAGATATCCCAGTAATACGTGGTGATCTGAGTGTAAATAAAGGATCTGATCTCACAGTGATGGTTCCTGAATCCCAGCTGAGTTTGGTGGAGCGAGAAGGTGTGGTGGTCTTCGTCAACAAAGAAAATCCTGATGAAATCATTACTAGATCTTGTGGAAATGAAACTACTGCAGATTTGACGGGAATAGACCTCTTTGCCAACCTCTCAGTCGACAACTACGCTGTATTTAGGGTCTTAATCGACGAACGGAGCGGTGACAACTTTGAGGTGTCAGGAAGAGGCGATTTCACTATTGGTCTAGAACCATCAGGCCGCACCACACTTGCTGGAAGATATGAGGTCAATAGCGGACACTACAAAGCCAGCTTGTACGGTTTGGTCAAACGAGAATTTTCCATCTCACCTGAGAGTGTGATCACATGGAGTGGCGATCCTTTGGGCGCACAGCTAGATGTCACAGCACTCTACAATATAGAGACGTCCCCTGCTCCACTCATGGCAACCACCACTTCCAGTGCTGATGCTTCCACCACGAATAAATTCAACGCTCGGCTACCTTTCATGGTCTATCTCTACGTGGATGGAGCGCTGCTAGAGCCTGTTATTTCTTTCGGTCTGGGTATGCCAGAAGCAGCCCGCGGCTCACTAGGAGGTGAAGTTTACGGCAAAGTAGAGCAGCTCAATCAGGATGAGACGGCACTCAATAAGCAAGTGTTTTCTCTGCTGGTGCTTAGTCGATTTTTCCCTGCCTCTGGTAGTGATGGTAGCTCAGGAGGTGCTGAAGCCATCGCCAGAAACAACGTGAGCAAAGTGCTTTCGGGCCAACTCAATGCCTTTTCGCAAAAGCTCCTTGGAGAAACTGGCTTTGAGCTAAACTTCGGAGTAAATAGCTATACCGCTGACCAGACCAGCACCGGAGAAAGCAGGACAGCAGTAGATGTGAGCGCCAGTAAGAAACTCTTCGATGAGCGACTAATTGTGCAGGTAGGAAGTGAAGTTGGCGTGGAAGGAAGTGGACAAACGACTGAAGAAGGAACGCCACTTATTGGTAATGTGAGTTTGGAATATCTCCTTACGGAAAATGGCAGATATCGACTCAAAGGCTACCGCAAAAATGAATTTACTAGCATCATTGATGGGCAGTTGATTGTCACGGGGATTGCCCTCATTTTTAATAGAGAGTTCAATAAGTTCAAAGAGCTGTTTGATGAAACTGCGGGAAAAGCAGACGTATCTCAAACTTCAAATAATAGCAAAAAGTGATTAGCGCGCGCAATATCATATCGACGATCATTATCAGCTTCTTGCTCAGTGCATGCAGTGTGAGCAAGTACGTTCCTACGGGAGAAAAACTCTATGAGGCTGGTACTTTGAAACTTACCTCAGACGAAAAAATTAAGAACTTGTCTGAAGTAAACGATGAGCTGCAAAGTCTGCTGCGACCTACGCCAAACAGCAGTTTTATAGGAATGAAAATCGGACTCCATGCCTACTATAAGGCTCAGACAGGTAAGTCAGGTTTTATCAATAAGTTCGTTAACAAGAGGTTTGGGGAGAAACCCGTTTACTTATCAGATATCAACGTGAGCCGCACAGAAGAACTCATTCTCAACCGATTGGAAAATCGAGGTTTCTATAGAAGTGAGCTAACAAGTAAAGTCAATGAAAAAGAGCAATCTGCTAGCGTAAAATATATAGTCAACGTGAGTGAACCCTATCGTTTGAGAAACTATGAAATACTGGGAGATTCGCTAGCCGTTCATGGGATTATAAGAGAGGCTTTTGAAGAAACGGATATCAAACCAGGTTTGCGATTTAGCTTGGATCGATTCAAGGAAGAAAGAGATAGAATAGACGCGTATTTGAAGATGAGAGGCTACTACAACTTCAATGCAGACTTCCTGATTTTTGAGGCAGACACCAATAAGTATGAGACCAAGGAGTTTGACCTCTATCTGCGCTTAAAAGATGATGTGCCACGAAAATCGGTGGTTCCATACAATGTCTCGGAAATTGTGGTTTACCCAAACTATGGACTGAACGACGCTACAAAAACCAACGACACTACTTATGTGGATAGTGTGGCCTATGTGCAAGATGAAATCTTCTTCAGACCTGACAGACTTTCCACCTACTTACTCATCAACAAAGGGGAGCGATACAGTGCGCGAGCTTCTGCATTGACAAGCGATCGTCTTTCTTCCATTGGCACGTATCGATACATTAACATTCGATATGACAACCTCCATCCTGTTGCTGATACCGACACATTGGGGCATTTGAAAGCTTTCATAGCGCTCTCTCCTTTGAGCAAGCGCTCTGTTCGGGCGGAGCTTCAGGCTGTCTCCAAATCCAACAACTTTGTGGGTCCGGGCTTGGCACTCTCCTACACCAACAGGAACCTCTTTCAAGGTGGTGAAATACTCAGTTTCACTGGAAATGTAGGCTATGAAAGACAGATCACCAATCAAGCATCTGCTGGACTGAGCAGTACTCAGCTGGGGCTGAAAAGTCAGCTCACTGTCCCGCACCTCCTCTTTCCTATAGACCTCAAAGCAAACTTCAAATACTCTGTACCGAAAACCAATATTAGCGCAGCAGTCGAGTTTCTCAATAGAAGTAAACTCTACCAACTCAACTCTGTGCTCACCACCTTTGGCTACAGCTGGAAAGCTAGCAAGCACATCTACCATGAGCTTACTCCCATCTCGATCAATTTTGTGAAACTCTCTAATACAACCTCTGAGTTTGATAAGATCTTGGGAGAAAATGCCTTTTTAAAATCAAGTTTTGACCAACAGTTTATAGCAGGGCTTACCTACACGTTTACCTACAATGAACTCACCAATCCAAAAAAGACCAATCCAATCTATTTGTCCATTTTCACCGATATAGCAGGAAATGGGCTTAACCTCCTGAGTAACGCTACAACTAGCGATGGCCTAGCGACATTCCTAGGTCAAGAGTTTGCACAATACTTCAAGACAGATCTAGATTTGAGATATCATTATCGTATCACAGGATCGCAAAAGCTCGTGGGTAGAATCTTTGCGGGAGCGGGCTATCCTTACGGAAACTCTGTAAGTCTGCCCTATTCAAAACAATACTTTTCTGGTGGGCCATATAGCGTAAGAGCTTTTAGGATTCGCTCCATTGGGCCTGGCACTTACCAGCCAAAAGATGGTGATACTGGTTCTTTTTTCGATCAGGCGGGAGACATTCGACTCGAAGGAAACCTCGAGTATAGATTCCCGATATATAGTTTCTTCAAAGGAGCCGTGTTTATGGATGCAGGTAACGTGTGGCTCATCAATGAAAACACAGACTTGCCCGGAAGTAAGTTTAGCTCCAACTTCATGAAAGAGCTAGCAATTGGCTCTGGGATAGGTTTGCGAGTGGATATTCAAAACTTCGTGATAAGGCTTGACTTGGCCACTCCACTCAAAAAGCCTTGGACAACACTCAGCCCTGAGTTTGCTCCAGTCTTCAACTTTGCCATTGGTTATCCTTTCTGATACTGAGTCTAGTTCCATATTGATGAAATGAGACTAACAATCAGTGATCTGCAACTATTTTCACTTTGATTAATTAATCAAACTTCCTTCAAACCTACAATTCTCAACTTTTTTGATAATTTTAGACAAACTAAAATCAATTTAATCCACCTTCAATTTCACTTTTATGTTTGTTACACTTGGTTTTTTCGTGCTTGCGATCGGGTTGGCGGTCCTTTTTATTTCTAAACTAGATATAACTTCTCCGTCATTGGCTTGGATGAAAAGGTTCAAAACAAGTCAGGGTATCTTCATCGCCATAGTTGGTATTGTTCTGATGCTACTTAATTCATTGTTCTTCTTTGCAGATCGCGGATTCAATTACTTATTAGTATATCCAACCGGACGAATGAGTGCAGTGATGGAGCAAGGACTGAAATGGAGAGGTTTTGCGAAAATTGATACTTGGCAAAAGTTCATCGATGTGAAAGTGGTAGGCCAAGGAATAGAAGTAGATAGTCGTGAAGTGGAGGGAATCATGAAACCTATCTCCCTACGTTTTATTGATCAAGTGACAGCATCTGGGTTTGTTTCTACAAGATTCGAATTGCCAAGAGACGAAGAGAGTTTCATCAACCTTGCGGTGAAATTCAGAACCATGAGCAATCTAGTGAACAACACCATAGTTCCTACAGTGAAAGAACAACTCGTAAATACGGCTTACATGTTTGCCGCACAAGATTACATTTCTGGTGAAGCCCAGAGTTTCCGTCAGGCATACGAGGAGCAACTCAAAGACGGTGCATACGCAGTTCAAAAACTTGAAAAAAGGGATACGGTTTTTTCTGACATACAAAGAGAAAACAGAACTATAAAGGAGATTAAAACTTCTTATGAGGTGAGAAAAATCCTCGAAAATGGCCTTCCAAAAAGGATCAAACATGAGTTGAGCGAAAACAACATTATCGTATCTCAAGTGATCGTAGACAATATAGAGCTCGAGGCAACCTTCAAACAACGCCTTGAAGCACAGCGTGATGAATCTGCTAAAAGACAGCTGGAGCAGCAAAAAGTAGAAACTGCTAAAGATGCTCAGCAGCGAATCATCGCTGAGGGAGAACGTGACAAAGCGGCGGAGCGTGTTGCCCAAGAGAAGGAACAAGTGAAGGCATTGATAGCTATAGAAACCTTACTGAAGCAAGAAGAGACCAACAAAAAACTAGCAGCCATTGCCCTAGAAACAGAGAAACTTCATGCAATGAAAAAGAAGGTCCAAGCAGATGCTGAGGCCTATGAGATCTCCAAGAAAGTTACAGCTGGTATCACACCAGAAGTAAGACTCAGAATGGAGCTCGACCGTGACATCCGAATAGCTGCAGAGATAGCCAAAATCAAATTCCCTGAAACAATGATCATCGGTGGAAATGAAAAAGGAGGCACACCGCTGGAAAGCTTAATCGGTGCAGCTATGGCCAAACAGCTCCAAAGTACTGGTACAGGCAAGAAATAACGAGCATAATTAGCCCTTCTATTGACGTGCTTAGGTTGAAGTTTGATTCAATAATATCATTGAATCAAACTTATCACTCGGAGGTTCCCAAGAATTGTTAACTAATTTGCACCCAACTTTTTTCTAAAAGCATCATGAAGACATTTTTTACTATCGTAATTCTTCTTCATTTCTACATTGGGTATGGGCAATCAATTGTTGATTGGAAAGATGACTTTCAATTGCAACTCAGCGACTTTCAGTCTCCTCAAACTGAGATTGATCCAAAGTTAAATTCCTATACAATGTTTAGTGGAACAAGCACCAATTTCAACTACCAAATGAGTGCTTTTGAATTCATGCTAACAAAAAGTTTCAACTCAGTGGTAAAGCCCGAATTCAATCGAATTGCAGCCGTAATTATTGCTCCAGATACCACTATTGCACAGCAACTTGTAAATTTTGCTCAGTACAATTTTGATTTGGCAGAGCTCTACGCTCGAAGATTCAGGAGTAGCCTACATGAGAAAAAGGGAGTCTTTTCAGACTTCAACTTCTTCAAACCTATTTTTGAAGAATTGCAAGAGGAGATGAATGCAGAAAGTGCGAAAGTTTTAAAAGCAACTGACCTTGGAAGAGAAGCAGAGCTTCTTAATAAAGAGCACAAAGCAGTATTAGCTCAAATAGACGAGCTTTCAGATTTTTGCTTTGATTGTAAACCTTCCAAAAAGAAAAACAAATAAAAGATTTACACTTCTAACCCCTCCTACTCGCCACATTCACCGCAAGTGTAATAAAGCCAACTACGGACACGGAACTAATCGGCATAAGGATAGCGGAAACTACTGGGGTGAGGTGACCAGTTATGGCGAAGGCCAGTCCAACTACATTGTAGGTCAGTGAAATAATCAAAGCAACTACGATGATGCTCATGATTGATTTCGAGAATCGTTGGGTTTTACTGATGTTGCTAACTGCATCTGCTTGAAGCAATCCATCACAAGCTGGGCTAAACTGATGAATGTCTTCACATACCGCTAAGCCAACAGTTGCAGCATTCAACGCACCTGCATCGTTGAGGCCATCACCTATCATCAAGGTGTCACCTTTCAGTTCACGCAGATAGTTGAGTTTGTCTTGTGGGCGCTGCCCAAAATGAAGTGAATCAAAATAGTTAGCAAGTCGTCCACGCTGACCTTCATTGTCACCAGAAAGGAGATGTAGCTGGTGGCTTTTTTTTAATAGACTCAACTCTTCAAAAACATGTTCGCGGTATTCAGAAGCCACCGTATACCTGCCTTTGTATTCCCCAGCTATTCTCAGATAAACAGCCGATTCAGTGATTTTTTCAGCTTTAGCACCCACAAAATCTACCGATCCCAACTTCACATCTAAGCCATTCACAGTAGCCTCCACACCTTGCCCAACACGCTCAACGAAATTAGTGAGTGGTAGCTTTTGCAATTGATCATTCAAACTATTTGCTACTAGTTTGCTTAAAGGGTGTGCAGAATTGGAACATATGGATCTAACGATTTGCTCCTCCTCTGTTGAAAGCTGTAAACCTTCATAGCTCACATGCTCAGGATTATTTTTGGTAAGGGTTCCCGTCTTATCAAAGACAATTGATTTGATTTTGGCCAACCGCTCGATTACCTCCGCATTTTTCAAATAAAGCCCCCAACTTCCCATCACGCGCATGCCATGGCCGAGCCCAAAAGGCATGGCCAGCGCCAGTGCACATGGACAAGCCACAATCAATACAGCAGTCATAGTCTCCCAAACTTTAGAAGGATCGTAAACATACCAATAAGCAGCACTCGCAAATGCCAATATTAAAATAGCAATTGTGAAGTATTGACTTACGCGATCTATCAAGCTGCGATATGTTGGCTCGCTCTTCTTGATGCTTTGACTGTTCCACAGCTGTGTGAGCTCGCTATGATCTACCGCTTTTTCAATGACTACATCCAGACTACCGCCTATTTGTCTACCACCAGCAAACACCCTTTGACCTATGGCTATCTCCACTGGCTCTGCCTCTCCTGTCACAAAACTATAATCAAGCCTACCTACACCTCCTAATATCACCCCATCCGCTGGGAGGAGTTCTTGGCTATGTAGCTGTATCCTATCTCCAGCTTTTAAATCCTTTATAATCACTGTAGAGGCTGAGCCATCTTTGGCGATGCGTGTAGCCGAAATAGGAAAGTAAGACGTATAGTCTCGATCAAAAGCGAGCGCAGCATAGCTCTTCCCCTGATACCATTTACCTATCAAAAGGAAAAACACCAAGCCGGTGAGTGAATCCATGTAGCCGGGCCCTATACCCGTTCGAATTTCAATGACACTTCGTACGAACAATGTAATTATACCGATTGCAATTGGCATGTCTATATTGAGATAGCCAAACTGGATGCCTTTGAAAGAATTACTAAAATAATCCCTCGCTGAGTATAGCAATACAGGAAGTGAAAGTCCAAGATTGATCCATCCGAAGAGGGACTTGAAGGAGTCTTCCAATTGAAAACCTACATCGAGATATTCTGGCAGGCTGATCAGCATACTGTTGCCAAAGCAAAATCCTGCGACGGCTATTTTGAGACCTATAGACGATCTAGATACTTTCTTTTTAGTTTCATCCAAGCTGTCAAGATTGATATCAGGAGGATATCCCAAAGACGAAAGTAGCATGACTACTTCTTTGAGCTTAATTTCTTCTTTACGAAACGTCAGTGAAATCTCCTTGCGGACAAAGTTTACCTCAGCTCTAATGATTGCTGAATTGATCTTAGGAAGATGCTCTAGCAAATAGATACAGGAACTACAGTGAATACCGGATAAATAAAGCCTTACCATAGCTATCTCTTTATCTTCAAAGCGATAAAGCTTGCTGACTACTTCGGGCAATTCAAGGAAAGAATACTTACGCTCGTTCTTTAGTCTATCATCTACTTTTTTTGCTTTGAGTTGATCATTTTGATAGTATTGGTCGAGAGAAGCCGTAGTGATTAATTCATATACGGCTCTACAGCCAAAGCAACAAAAAGAGTGGCCATCAAAGTTGAGTAAATCCTCGCAAGGCTCACCGCAGTGGTGACACAATACCTCCTCTGATACCTGCTGCATCAAACAGTGACTTTTGCGATACTATTCGGAACAATCATCACAGGAATATTGGCTTTCACCAAAATATCTTTAATGTGACTTCCAGGTTCATTGTCTTGTCCATTGCTATTCATTCCCATGATGATCGCTTCAAATTCATTTTCATGAATAAACTTTAAAATTTCCTGACCTACGACACCCTGTAATATCACAGGGACTACATCAAAATCACGATGGAGCTTAAGTGTTCGGCAAAAATCATCCAATTGAGTCTTTAATACATCCTTCAAAGAATCATCAGGGTCTTGACCATGTGCATCTTGCTTTGTAAACTTTGCTCTAGAGGGAAATACATGCAATAAAGTAAGCTCTCCATTGGGCTCAATCAGCTTCAGTCCTTGCTGGACGGCATTCCAAGCCGCCATGGAAAAATCCGTAGGTATCAAAAGTTTTTTGAAAGCATTCATGCGTATTACTATTTATCAACAACCCAAAAGTACCCTCCCTCCAAAAGCAGAAAGCTGATGATGATCAATTCAAAAATTGAAATAAATCAGTAACAAGCAGAAGAAATTAAGACTGCTTTGCTAGGTTTATAATGTGTAGATTAAGAACGAATTGAGAATATTTATATGAGCTTGTCACCAGAACAAATCACCTCTACCAAAGGACTTGAATTATTGAACAAAATATTTCTTGGCGCTGGCGAAGCAATCTTAATAGTGGATAGCAATGGCGAGATTAAGTTAGTGAATAGACGCGCAGAGGAGATCTTTGGATATGAGCAAAATGAATTAATCAATAAGCCCATAGAGGATTTGATTCCAAAAAAATATGGACACGAGCACGTGAAAAAGCGTGAATCCTACATCAAAAATCCCGTAACTCGACCAATGGGTATTGGTAAAAATCTAACAGGATTGCGTAAAAGCGGAGATGAGTTTCCTGTAGAAGTCAGTCTAGGTCATGTTGAGCATCTTGAAGACAAATTAGTCGTGGCCTTTGTTTCTGATATCACATTGCGAAAGCAACAGGAAGACGCTCTGAGAAAGAATCAAATCCAATTAAAGGAATATGCTGAGCAGCTTGAGGCGAAGGTAAATGCTAGAACACAGGAGCTGGAGCACTCCAACTTAGGTCTAAAAAGCCAAATAAGAGAACGAAAGTTGGCAGAGCAAGCGTTGCAGGAAAGTCTTGCCGAACTTACCAAAGCAGAACAAGACTTGCAGAAGGCTTTGGTAAACGAGAAAGAACTTAACGAAATGAAATCACGGTTTATCTCTATGGCCAGTCATGAGTTTCGTACTCCCTTGACAACCATAGAATCTTCAGCAGATTTGATAGCTAGGTATATCGCGTCCGATCAACAAGACAAGCGAATAAAGCACATTGGACGCATTAAAAACTCCGTTCAGAATCTCACAAATATCCTAAACGACTTTCTATCTCTGGAAAAATTAGAAAACGGAGTGATCAATCTCAATTTTGGTCAGTTTAATCTACAGGGTATTTTCGAAGAACTCCGTGACATGTTTGAATTCACTTTGAAAGGAAGTCAGCAACTACAGCTATCAGCAATCCCTGATGTGGTAGCTTATACTGATCCTCATATACTCAAGAATATCATCATCAATCTTCTATCTAATGCTATAAAGTACTCTAAGGATGATGGGGTAATTGAACTTACCACGGTACATTCAAATGACCGACTGACCGTGGTAGTGAAAGATAATGGAATAGGTATATCAGAAGCAGATCAAAAAAACTTATTCCGTCGATTCTTCCGAGCTGAGAATGCTGTAAATATTCAAGGAACAGGACTTGGACTGAATATAGTAAAACGCTATTTGGAACTCCTTGATGGAGAAATTACCTTTGAAAGCAAAGAAAATCATGGGAGTACTTTCACTTTTTCCATCCCTACACACAAGCGATAATTAAGCAAACTCAAAAAGTCATGAAGAAGAAGATACTAGTCATAGAAGATCAGGCGGATGTAAGAGAAAATATCGTTGAGCTATTGGAGCTTTCAAACTACATAGTAGTTGCGGCACCAAATGGTAAGGAAGGTGTAAAAAAGGCAATAGAGGCAAAGCCAGATTTGATCCTATGTGATATCATGATGCCAGAAATGGACGGATATGAAGTACTTTACATTATTGGTAAAAATCCAGAAATCGCTTCTACACCATTCATCTTCCTTACTGCCAAAGCAGAAAAAACTGATTTCCGAAAAGGTATGAATATGGGTGCGGACGACTACATCACCAAGCCCTTTGACCAAATGGAGTTATTAGGGGCTATTGAGAGACGCCTTGAAAAATTTACAAGACTTTCTACCCACGAATCATTGGAAGATTTTGTCAATCATGCCAAAGCATATGATGAATTACTTAATCTTGATAACTTTAATAAGACTCGGACTTTCACTAAGAAGGATATAATCTACCGAGAGGGTGACTTTGCTTCATATGCTTACAAAATTATAAGAGGAAAAGTGAAGACCTATCAGATCAATCCTGATGGCAAAGAGTTCATACATGATTTATTGAAAGATGGTGATTTCTTAGGTGAAAATGCGCTGATACAAGATACCGAGCGTACAGAATTTGCTCAGGCAATGGAGGAGACAGAGCTACTCCTCATACCGAGAAAGGACTTTCAAGACATGGTATTTCAAAACCGTGAGGTCTCAGCTCTGTTCATAAAGATGCTGTCAAAAAACCTTCTCGAAAAAGAACATGGTTTGATGGAGATGGCTTATGATACCGTGAGAAAGAGGACTGCTGACTCCCTCTTGAAACTGCATGCTACCTACGAAGTGGATCATTTTGAAATATCAAGATCAGATCTTGCGAGTATGGTGGGAACTGCCACCGAATCTGTCATTAGAATACTTTCAGAATTTAAGAAAGATGGCTATATCAAAATAGAAGGCAGTACCATCCACATCTTGATGTCTGAAAAACTTACCTCGATCCGGTTTTAATAATTTTCAAAAGCCTTTTTAATGCCTTTACTTTATGATCAATCTTTTGGTCAGTCGGGTCTGTTCAGATTGAAAGATTAGGAAATAAATATTATTACTCAGGAAACTGCGGACGTTCTCAATTTCCCAATTGGATTCATGCTTATTCAAAGTAGAAGCAAACAAAACTTTCCCATAAATATCTATGATTTGAATAGTTGGTTCAGTCAGCAATTGTTCACCAATATAGTTAATCCTGATTCTATCCTCAATACTTGGATTTGGGCTAATCTCAATCTCCCTTTTCTCGACAGAAATATTTGGCATATCATGCCTTTTCACAACAAGCTTAGGGAATCGCTCATTTGCTCCATCAAAATCCACTTGTACTAATTGATAATAAACGAGCTTTTGGCCGTTAGTTAGGTTGTCTATGAAGCTATATTCATTGAATTCATAGGTAGTGCCTGATCCGTCGATCTTGGCAATTACTTCAAAGTTCTTTCCATCCAAAGATTTCTCAATAAGAAAATAATCATTGTCCCATTCACTGGCAGTGCTCCAAGACAATCTTACGCCATCATCTATTATAACTGCTTCTTGCTCTACTAAAACCACAGGAAGTGTTGTATTCGCTTCACTATTCACAGTAGACTGAATGAAATCCTGCATCCCTTGAGGAGCAGAGTCCAAATTATCCTCATTAGTCACAGAAAGACCTCCACATGAGGTGCAGCCATTGTCAATAACCTGACCAAGGACAAAAATATCTCCACCATTAGTATCGGTAACCTCACCGTCATTATCAGCATTCACTGTCATGTCACCAAGAACAGCAACATAACCACCATCCGCCAGAAAGTTTGCTTTGCCTGAGACAGTGACGTTACCATTTACCAAAAGACCACCAGCTACACTAAAATCTTGAAACCAATCATCATAGGTTAAATTGCCATTTACAATTAGCATTCCTCCTGCCAAAATATTAATATCCGCGCTAAAACCAGGATTGAGATTGCCATTCAATGTGATAGTGTCACCGTTAAGGATGTTTATCACATCAAAAGTGTTGAAATTAGAAATATTGGTTGCATTGTCCCATGTGCCTCCCGCATTCCAGTCTCCCCTATTTGTAACGTTTGAATTCCAAGTAACTGCAAATGCCGAAATACTGAGAATAACAGCACAAACTGTTAAAAAATGTCTCATGTTCTATCATTAAATCGAAAATTAAAAGTAGATATCAAGTATTAATTACGTAGACGGTATTCGATAAATTATTCGTTTGAATCGATTAATCTTTGATATTAATAGAAATAAAAAAAGTCTCAACTGCATTAAATCATATCAGCGCTTCGCATGATCTTTATCATTTACCCGTTCAGTAGTATGGCTTTCCTTTGGGCGAATGCAGGCGCTAATAGAAAAATACAACGTACCAGGTCCTAGATATACTTCTTATCCTACCGTACCCCATTGGGACTCTTCCATTCACACAGAAGACAAATGGAAAGAATCATTAGTCAATTGCTTTCGTCAGAGTGGTAATGAGATTAGTATTTATATCCATCTTCCTTTCTGCGAAAGTTTATGCACATACTGTGGCTGCACTACACGTATCACCAAAAATCACAGGGTAGAACTCACTTATATTCCCTATTTACTCAAGGAATGGCAGCTTTATAAAAGCACTTTTGATGGCAAACCCATTATCAAAGAAATCCACCTTGGCGGTGGAACACCAACTTTTTTCTCTCCAGAAAACCTAAAACTGCTTATTGACGGATTACTCTTTGGCTGCACTGTGTCAGAGCATTTTGAGTTTGGCTTTGAAGGTCATCCAAGTAATACTACTGAAGCACACTTAAGCACACTAGCCAAGCTTGGTTTTACCCGCGTTAGTTTTGGCATTCAGGATTTTGACCCATTGGTACAGAAGACCATCCATCGAGAACAAAGCTACGAACAAGTTTCTGAGGTTTGCCACTTAGCACGAAAGTACGGTTACACCAGTATCAATTTTGATTTGATCTATGGGCTACCGAACCAGACACTTCGAAGTATTGAAGACGCTATAAACAAAACCACTGAACTAGCGCCAAACAGAATTGCTTACTATAGCTATGCGCATGTGCCGTGGATCAAGACCGCTCAGTTATCTTATGAAGAAGATCTTCCCAGCCCTACACTCAAGTCTAAAATGTACCAACTCGGTAAAGTAATGCTCACGAATGCTGGGTATATGGATGTTGGGATGGATCACTTCGCGCTTCCCAATGACAACCTTTACGAAGCATTTGTAAGCGGCAGCCTCCATAGAAGCTTTATGGGCTACACCACTCAAGCGACAAAATTATTGGTGGGGCTTGGAATGAGTGCAATTAGTGACAGCTGGACAGCTTTCAATCAAAATCACAAACTCATCTACAACTATTATCAAAGTCTAGATAAAAATGAATTCCCAATCTTAAAAGGTCATCAACTTACAGAAGAAGACCTAATCGTCCGTGAACATATACTCAACCTGATGTGCAGATTTGAGACACTTTGGAATGAAAAAGAACAATTAGATTTGGGTATGAATTATAATATGGAACTTCTAGACACACTGCAAGAAGATGGACTCATCCTTTGGGACAATCATGGGATCAAAGTATTGGATGCTGGCAAACCATATATCCGAAATGTCTGCATGGCGCTTGACAATAATCTTATCTCAAGTTCTCCAAAAGTACAATTCAGTCAAACAGTATAATTAGTGAAAAACTACTGGTACACCATTTTACTCCTCATCCAATTCTCAGGTTATGGACAGACCTTATGGCTGGAACATAAAGTGGTATTGACGGAAAGCCGCTTTAAACTTGATGGGACTACTAATGTGAATACTTTTACCTGCAATCTTGTTCAGGACTATGCTCAAAAACCAGTCAATGTAATCACCACTAGTCGTTCAAACAATATTGTTTTTGAAGGGCTTGCCTTCCAATATCCTGTTGAGACTTTTGACTGTGGGCTCGAAGCTATGAATCAGGACTTGCATCAAACTTTAAATGCAGACAGTTATCCACTGTTTGGTCTGCAAATCAAGGACATTATTATAAAGGATCAGCCTCAAGAGATAGAACGTCTATTTGTCCTCGCTCATGTAGTAATAACGCTTGCTGGGGTTTCCAGAGAGATCACAATCACAGATGGATTAGTGATCAACCACACTGCTAGTTCGCTCACCTTATCAGGTTCGCAGCTACTCAAGTTGCCCGATTTTGGATTGACAGCCCCAACAAAATTTTTCGGGATGATCAAAGTGGATGAAACGCTATTGGTCCATTTTCAATTGGACATGGAAGTCAATACCCATCAAGTCGACTGATATTATCTACGATGGCTGCTTTGCCTACCGCGCGGACCTCCACTACCCTGTCCACCTCGGCTAGTTCTACCTCGACCTGCAAGGTGCTGGCGTTTGTTGTCCTTCTTTTCCTCTTCAGCAGCACGAACATCAGCCTGTGTTTCAGTAGGCTCGTAGCCTTCTAGTATTTTCATATTGAACTTTTGTCCAAGCAATTTTTCAATCGCCTGTACATATTCTACTTCATCCAAGGAAACCAAAGATAAAGCTTCACCCCCCGCTCCTGCACGGCCAGTTCTTCCTATTCTATGGACATAATCCTCTGGAATATTAGGTAACTCAAAATTGATCACATGTGGAAGCAATGGAATATCCAAGCCACGTGACGCAATATCTGTGGCTACTAATACACGCACATCGCCTGCTTTAAATCCTGACAAAGCTTTGGTACGTGCTCCCTGAGTTTTGTTGCCATGGATAGCCGCAGCTTCCAGTCCACTACTCATCATTTTTTTCACGAGTTTATTAGCTCCGTGCTTGGTTCTGGTAAATACCAGCACCTGCTCCCATCCACCTTCTTTGATCATAGTGATGATCATGGAGGTCTTATGGTTTTTGTCAACTCGGTAAAGTTTCTGAGTTACTTTCTCCGCTGTGGTATTTTCTGGTGTAGCTTCTACGGCTACAGGGTTGCGAAGGATTCCTTGAGCAAGCTGCTTGATTTCTTTAGAGAATGTAGCTGAAAACAAAAGACTCTGTCTACGCTCTGGTAGCAGCGCCATTACTTTCTTAATATCTCTTACAAAACCCATATCTAGCATACGATCTGCCTCATCAAGGACGAAGATTTCTATAGAGTTGAAGTTGAATACCTTTTGCTGATACAAATCCAACAAGCGTCCAGGCGTAGCAATGAGAATATCAACTCCTGCTCGAAGATCTTTAATCTGTGGATTGGCATTAACACCTCCAAAGATCACAGTAGATCTAAGCGAAGTAAATTCGCTGTAAGATTTCACGTCTTCATGTACTTGTGCAGCTAGCTCTCTCGTAGGTGTAAGAATAAGTGCACGAAGTTGTGGTTTGCCGCTACTCTGCTTTTCAGCCAAAAGCTGGATCATAGGTAGTGCAAAACCACCTGTCTTACCTGTTCCGGTTTGTGCAGATGCTAGTACATCTTTCTTTTGTAGTACTACAGGGATCACCTTTTCCTGAATTGGAGAGGGCGTATCGTATCCTTTTTTGCCGATAGCTTTCAGCAGGGCTGCAGATAGGCCCAATTTTTCGAATGACATATAGATTGTTTTGTGAGATCACGAAACGTTATCAATCGCCACCCCCTTTGAGTCCGCAAGTTACGGCCTTTTTGCTGCGTGGTGGTTTTATTCTTTTAAACATCTCAAAAGCAGTTTCGCTATGAGAAAGGATAAGAAATAACAAATTGTAAAATATTAGTTTTGAAGGAGTTTCAATTCCACACTAAACACCAACGAGATGCTTACAGATGTTCATCCCAAACTTCCTATGCGTAGTAAATCTAGAACGATGGCATACTATCAGTCGCTTGGCTTTGCGGTGTTTGGTAGTGCCGATTTTGATGGCTACTTAATGATGCAAAGGGACAAAGTGCAAATCCACTTCTTTGAGTTTAAGAAACTTGACCCTTTGATGAATTATGGGCAGATCTATCTCCGAACAGATAGTATTGATTCTTTGTATCAATCCTTCGTCGATCAGAAATTGGAGATTCATCCTGCAGGTACTTTAACAATGAAGCCATGGGGAATTAAGGAATTTGCTATGCTAGACCCAGATCACAATCTTCTAACTTTTGGCGAAAGCATATAAGTCCAAATTCTAAGTTAAGGTGAGGTGCAAACAAAAAAGCACCTCCGCAAGCGGAGATGCCTTCTTGACTACATAAAGAGGACTATTAAAAACCGATGGTTGCTTCAATCATGATACCGTCGAATTCTGCGCCTACATACTGGCCAGCCCATCCGGCTCCATCATATGATTGTTTCACATATTCAAGTTTTGCTAAGATGTTTTTGGTCATGAACCAACCTCCACCTACGTTGATTCTTTGGATGTCACGAGTAGAAGCTGCGTCGCTGACTTTACCGCTTACACTGTTGAATCGACCACCTAAGAACACTTGTTCTTCACTACCCAATCTGTAGATCGCTTCAGCACCTAGCTGTGTGAATGATCCTCCAGTAGCATCATCGCCGTTAGCAACTGTTTCAAATACTCCGAAAAACTCAAAGCCTTGGAATTTCACAAAAGGGTTAATTTGGAAAGATGTGAGATATTTAAAACCTGGGTTGAATCTTGGAGAGAAGTCACTAGATGCAATAGAAGATGTACCTAATAATTGGTAGTATCTACCACCCGCACGGTCACCATTGTAGATGTATTCACGTGTACTTTTGTCAGAACTACTGTAGAATGAACCTGTAAGTCTCACTCTCAAATCTTCGTTGATTTGATTGTCATATCCAAGTTTACCAAAGATTACATAACCGTCATCACCTGGTAGAGGACTTTGATTAAGACGACCGTTTGTAGCACCAAGTACTAATAGCATGCCTTTGTTTTGTAAGGTCAATTCTGCAAATGGCTCTGTGGTGAAAGCATCCATAAGGTAGTTTCCAACGAATGGATTGAAGATAGCTCTAGAGTTATCTGATCTACGGAAGTGAGTATCGCCATAATTGATCTCATCCATACCCACACGAATAGTTGCCATGTTCATAAAACCTTCCATAAAGCCTGGTTTTATGAAGTCCAGTTTATCCATTTGGAGGTAACCACCTTTCACATACGCTTCGGTATGGTGACGAGCAGAAAGATAAGTTCTCATGTGTAAGCGCACTCCATCAGCTAACTGTACATCTAAATTCAAGTTGGCTGAAGGTAAGTTAAAGTTGTTGGCAAGTTCAGTGAGAGAATCACCAGAGTTGGTTTGAGAGATACCTTGGAATTGCATTGCAAAGTCACCTCCTACACGGACTTTTACTCCTTCGAAAGTAACGTCATTGTTTTTGGATGTTTCGAATACATTCAGTCCGTCCTTGTCATTGGTTCTGAAGTATTGCAATTCAGGTTGTTGGGCGTATACTGCGTTTGCTCCCAGTAAAATCAGCGCAACTAAAAGAGTTTTAACGTTGTAAGTTTTCATGATTTATTCGGTTTAAAGTCAATGTTTAGTAATTCAATTTTTATTAAGTCAATGTTTATTGTTTCAAGTTCATTTTAAAATGGATCTTCACATCCTTGCCTGTTTCGAGCGTGCCGAACATGGCGGTTGGAGGTTCGATATTATATAATGTCATATCGATTGGCACGGTACCAGTAATCAGAGTAGAGCCATTTTCGAATGAGATATCTGCTGCAAGAGGTATTGTCTTAGTTACGCCTGCTATCGTCACTTCCGCATTCCCTGAGAGTTTGTTATTTAGGCGTATAAGCTTCTCTGCTTTACAAGTGATTTTAGGGAATTTATCAGCTTTCAATGCTTCGTAGGTTTTGTCGTCCATGATGCCTTTTCCACTTTCTATTGATTTCACTTCTACCGTTAATGATAGCTTTTCCAAAGCATCTGCTTCCAACTCGCCCGTAGCTTCAAATCGAGTAACTTCAGATTCCCATTCATGTATACTAGAAGTACCAGCTATAATGATAGAGCCATTTGATTGTGTGAGTTTGAAGGGTGTTTCTGAAGCAGCTGTGAGGCTAATTATGAGCATTAAGATCAATCCTTTCATGATGTATTTGTGTTTGTTTGACGATGTAAAAGTATGGATAGGCTATACCCTACTTTATGATAGGAGTCTTGCGGAAATCCAATCTTACTCATGTTTTAAGATGACACTAAAGAGAGTTTTATATGACAAAAGTCATATCCTATGTTAGTCACATGAAAAAAAAGTCAATTCAAGGTAATAGGGACTAATTTTGCTTTGAATGAAAAAGAAAAACAACCGCCCAATAGAAATAGAAATCATCAATTATGGGGAATACAGTGAGTGGAAAGACGACAATCAGCAGCTCCCTAAGTTTATTAGGCTGGCACATGAAGTGAAAGCAGCTGTGGGAGTTGAGTTCGGAATGATTGTAGAAATCAGGAAAGCACGAAATCGCTATTTGGATTTTAGAATAGATCACCCACCTTTCCTTGATGAGGCAGGCGAACAGATGCCCGCATTTACTGACACCTTTCGTGTAAAGCACAATCCTTTTAAATTTTTCTTAGGAGATACCATTTGGGAGCCAGTGGAGGATAAACGTGGTTCTTGGGTACTTTCCATTTTAGATGGAGAAGAAGTCCTCGCCACCAAAACGATTCAATTGATATGATCAATTCTTTACTTTATTAAACCAGTAGCGAAAGAATGAAGAATAAGGCTTTTGATAATACCACTTGGTTTTATACAATTGACTATTAAAAAAATACTTCTTTAGTTTTCTAATACCTTTATCCTGCATTACCTATTTTTAAGTTGCGCTTATTGTAAACTATATTCAAATGAAAGGTCTCCGCATTATATCCGTTTTGTTCCTATTAGTTCTCAGCTCAAGTCTAAGCTTTGGTCAGTCCTGGGAAGTAATCTTCAAAAAAGCTGAAAAAAAATACGCCAAGACGAAATACAACAAAGTAGAAAAGAAGGTAGCAAAAATTCGAAAAAAGGGCATTGACAAAAAGTATCGCGGGGATAGCTCGATAGTTCCAATGACCTATGTGATGGCAGCCAAAGCAAATATGGCGATGGCAGACTATCAGAAGATGAATGAAAATCTCGCCATTGCCGGCAAAAAGCTACCTGATGCAGAGATTGGGCATCCTTATAATTATACAATGGCGCAGCTCCGCATGGTCGATTTGTACAACGAGTATGGTACTCCTTATAAAGCGGATAGCATTTGTACAATCTTGGGTAACCTAACGGACAACTACCTCCAAAGTGATCTACTCAGACAAGAGATAGATATAAGACGCGCAATTACAGCAGTGGCTATGGGCCGCTTCACGGAAGGAATAGAGCTAGCACAAGCACTTTATACTACATGGCCAATGATGTTTCGCATGTCTTATAATTTCGATAAGATCACCTCTCAAGATGAAGCGTATAAGGAAGCCCTTATGGTAAAACTCTATACTGCCGAGATAGAAGCTATGATAGGTAAAGGTGAATATGCAAAAGCCACAGAACTCATAGATACGTTTGAAAAACAGGTAAATCGACTGGTTGATAGTAATACTGAAGCATATATTGACTTTAAAGTGGCAGAAATTAATAGTTTCCTTGATTATGGCGATCTCAAATCAGCGGAGAAAATGACCAAAAGACTATTGAACGTAAATCCCAAAGGAAGACTTTTCGATAAAGTGGGATACCTGAGTTTCCTTTTAAGTTTGAAAGATGGGGATTATGATGAGGCTGTCGGTACTGCGCAGACAATTGAAAACCGTCTCAAAAGTGCCAAGGTAGACCGTAAATTCATCGATTTAAATACCGAATTCCTCAAGGCCGTTATAATGAGCTATGAGAATGATCTAGAAAAAAATGCAATCCCTAGTTTCAATACACTTTCCGGAAAAATCAAAAAACAATTGCCAGCAGACCATGTGATGATGACTACTAGCATGGAGGAAGGAATTCGCTACATATTCAATCAAAAAAGGGTTGAGAATTACCCAATAGCTGAGAAATTCTATATATCACTTGACGAATCACTTAATGCTCGATTTGGAAGCAAAGGCCTACCAACTGCGATCAATCGCATCAATATGGCTGGTTATTATTTGGGCTTTTCTGAAGAGCCTGCCAAAGCTTTCGCTTTATTGGCAGGGGATTCTTATAAGATCCCATTGAGTGAACTCTCGCCTAACCACCCACAATATGAGCGCATGGTTACCAGCCTCATGGAGTATTTCACGCTAATTGGCAACTTTGATTATCCAATCAAATTGACCAAGTCTGTCATAGAGGCCATGAAGGCCAACCCTAATACTAGTGAAGCCAGTTTAGGTGATAAGCTCACTGATCTCGCTAAACTGCAAGTGCAGGGTGGTTACTATAAGGATGCTGAAACGAATACGGATGAGGCTTTGAAAATCCTTAAAAGAGGTGGAGAGAAAAAATCCGAATCATATGTCCGTGCACTTAATAGCGCGGCCTATCTCTACGGCACTATCGGATTGTACTCAAAAGCAGAGCGTCAACTTCGTAAGTCTGAATCTGTCTTTAAAAAATTGGAGACAGTCAATAAAGAACTAAGACTCCAATCTATCGTAGACTTGGCTTCACTCAATACGCGTATTGGTAACTATAGCGAGACAGAGGAATTATTGAATACAGTGATTCAAGAAAGGCTGAAACTTTATGGAAGTACTAGTCGACACATGATCAAGCCATATATGGCTTTAGGTGAGATGTTCATGATTCGCGGAGATTACCCCTCCGCTGAGAAAAACCTGCGCAAAGCACTACTCACAACCGAGCAAGTCTTCGGTGACTCTACATTGATATTTGCCGAAAGCCTTAGCCGTATGGTGAAGCTCTATGTGAAATTAGGAAATTATGAAGCCGCACTTGTCAATGCTTTTGATGTACTAAAAATAAGAGAAAAGGTGTTGAGACCAGACCACATACTATTGGCTGACACTTACAATGATCTCGGTACCATATATCAAAGTAAGGGCGGACAGCAAGCTATTGTCGCCAAATACTTCATCTTATCGAAAGATATCACGGAGAAGAATTTCGGCAATAAGCACCCACTTTATGCTGAAGCAATCAAAAACGTAGCATACGTGCACATAGAAAATGGTGAGTTTAGTCAAGCCCTAATACTGCTAGATCAGGCAGATGACATTTGGCGTGATGCCTTCCAAAACCAAAATCCGAGCTCAGGAGAGGTTGCCCGAATGAAGGGGGATATTTACAGCTATCAGAGCAACTTCAAACAAGCACGACGCGAGTATGAGAAAGCTTCGCGTTATTTCAAAAGGATATTCAGCGAGGAACATCCAGAATACCTCAATACGCAAAGTAGACTTGCAAGAGCATATTACATCAACAATGAACTAAGCGATGTAGAATCTATCCTTGATGAGACTACCACGGCCTATCTTGATTACACAAAGACTTACTTCCCTACCCTAAGTGAAGAGGAAAAAGCTAAATTTTGGAACAAAATCAAGCCTGATTTTGAGTTCTATAATACCGTAGCAGTACGCTATAGCGAAAGCAAAGAGAAATACTTAGAAAACATGTATGACTTTGCACTCGCGACAAAAGGACTCTTACTGAGCTCCTCACTAAAAACGCGTAACAGTATACTTAATAGCAAAGATCCAGAATTGATAGCATTGTTCAAAAACTGGATAAGTAAGAAGGAATTTCTAACAACTACACTGGCCCAGAGTGAGGAAGAACTGGCAGAAAATCAAATAGATGTTGGTAAGCTGAAAGATGAAATCCAGCTCCTAGAAAAACAATTGAGTGAAAGTTCTGATGATTTTGAAGATTCATTTGAATATAAATTTTACAGCTGGAGCGACGTAAGGAAATCATTGAATGAGAACGAAGCTGCGGTGGAAATCATCCGCTACCGTGAATTCGATGAGCACTTCAACGAAGACAAAATACGCTATGCGGCGCTAATTGTAACTAGTGAAACAAAATCTAACCCTATGCTGGTGAAATTTGATAATGGTAACGATATGGAAATCAAACATTTCAAATACCATAGAAACACCACTAAATACAAAGTGGCTGATGATAATTCCTTCGGTGTGTTTTGGGAGCCTATTTACAACAAAGTGAAAGACAAGGATATTGTATTTCTGTCGCCCGATGGTGTTTACAATCAGCTAAATGTTGAGTCCCTCAAGATCGGTGAAGGCAACTTCGTCATAGATGAAATGAACGTACGCGTAGTAGGAAACACAAAATCCATTGCAGCCGTGCGGTCAAGAGAAGGTAAGAAAACCATCAAAAAAGCTGCACCTACAGAGTTGACCGCCATGCTTTTGGGTAATCCACAGTATTACGAATCTGATGAAAATCGTACCCAAGCTATCAAAGAGTCTAATAATCGAGGCAAAGACACCTATGTACCTCAGCTGCCTGGTACAGAGAAAGAAGTCAATACCATCAATGAATTGTTAGAATCTAAAGGATGGAAAATTGAATCCTACTTAGGGTTAAATGCGACTGAGGAGCAAATCAAGCAAGCGCAGAATTATACTTTGATTCATATAGCTACACATGGATTTTTCGATGATAAGCCCAAAGAAAAAACCAATGGACTACTCTCAGAGAATGATGATAATCCACTAGAGCGCTCAGGTCTTATAACCGAAGGTGGAGGTGATGTATTGGCAAAAGCCACAAAAAATTACAACATCCAAGATGGAGTACTCACTGCTCATGAAGCTATGAATCTCAATTTTGAAAACACACAGCTCATCGTTCTAAGTGCTTGTGAAACAGGACGGGGGGAGATTCAGCAAGGTGAAGGTGTGTTTGGGCTGCAGCGTTCGTTTTTAGTAGCAGGTGCAGATGCGATAGTCATGAGCTTATATCAGGTATCTGATGAAGTGACCCAGATGCTGATGGTGGAGTTCTACAAAAACTGGCTAAGTGGTCAGGATAAGCGTACAGCTTTCAACAATGCGCAAAGGACCATCAAAGAGAGCTATGCAGAGCCTATCTATTGGGGAGCCTTTACTATGATTGCTAAAAGTTGATTTGACTTAAACTCTAGGATACTTCTGGAGGAGATAATCTTCAACTAAAGAAATCATGAAAATTGTCCTAAAGGTGCTTTTTTTACTACTGAATGTAAATATTGCACTTTTAGGTCATGCTCAATCATATTACTTCCCTCCTATTGGTGGGCCTTGGAACACAACAGACCCTGCAATTTTTGGTATCAATTCTGCAAATGAGGAAGCACTCTATGAATTCCTTGAAGAAAAAAATACCAAGTCATTCATCATTCTAGTAGATGGTAAAATCGTCTTAGAAAAATACTTCGGCACATTCACACAGGACTCTGTTTGGTATTGGGCATCCGCTGGTAAGAGTGTAACTGCCATGCTCATCGGCATTGCTCAAGAACAAAAACTACTTTCTATAGAAGACCCCACCTCAGACTATCTTGGCAAAGGCTGGACTACCGCTACTCCCGAGCAAGAGCAAGCAATCAAAATCAAACATCAGTTATCTATGTCCACAGGATTGGATTGGCAGGTCCCAGATCAAGACTGTCTATTACCTGATTGCCTTCAATATAAGTCTGTACCAAACACATCGTGGTACTATCACAATGCTCCTTATCGATTGCTCCTTGACCTGATCGAATCAGCAAGTGCTCAAACAATCAACACTTTCTCCCGCAAAAACTTGTTCAGCAAAATCGGCATGAATGGTATTTGGTTTAATTACATCCTCTACGGAAAAGCAAGGGATATGGCGATTTGGATCACTCGTTCTCAATAATGGCTCATGGGGTGAACAAAAGATACTTGCCGATCAAGACTATGTGATGGCTATGTCGAGTTCTTCTCAAGAGATGAATCCAGCTTATGGCTATCTCTGGTGGCTTAATGGAAAAACTACTTATATTCAGCCTGGACTGTCTATAAGTTTCTCTGGTAAACTGATACCCAATGCACCAGATGATCTTTTAGCTGCTCTAGGTAAAAATGATCAGAAACTTTACATCATTCCAAGTAAAGACATGGTTGTAGTAAGGCAAGGCAATAAGGCAAATGAAGAAGCTGTGCTCGCTGTTTCTGGATTTGATAATGAGCTGTGGAATAAAATCAATATGCTTTTCGAAAATTCAGACCTATTGTCAACATTGGCAAACGAACAAATGGTCTACCCAAATCCAACCCATGATGTTTTATTTCTAGATGAGGTTCATGAAGTTATTAAACTGTATAATACGACTGGACGGATCATCATGGAGTTGGAAAATGCTTCACAAATCTCTTTATCTGATGTGGCTAAAGGCACATACTTGCTTCAGCTAGTGAAGTCAGGTAAAATTAGTCGCCATCACATCGTTGTGAAGTAACATTTAAATTAATTCAACAATGTTTTGACTTGTTCTATTGTCAGGAAACTGAAAATCCAATAAATACTAGTTATAAGAAATAAATTGCTTCTTATGCAATTCATAGCCTACTGCATCACCCTCTTGTTTGCCTCATTTTTCATATTGGTCGGAATATTCATGTTTGCCAATACCACACTTGTCAAGCAAACCATTAGCAAAGCGGGGAGTACTCCATTCATAAATTACACGGAATTAATTATAAGAATGATTCCTGCGACGGCTTTGGTCCTTGTATCCAAGGAATCACTATACCCGCAAATACTGAATCTTTTTGGTTGGTATATGCTCGGAACCTCAATCGTCCTCATTTTGGTACCCAGAAAATTACATCACGATTTCGCTACAAAGGCGGCAGATCATCTCAGTCCTACCCTTTTAAAGATCATATCTCCATTTACGATCACCTTTGGTAGTTTTCTCTTTTACGCTGTTTGGTGATTTTATTTAGAAATTGGATTTCCTAGCTTTTGGTTTCAGCAACATTCTTATTAACTTTTTTACTTGACTATTTTTCGATTTAAAAGCTGTGATTATGAAATTAGGAGTATTCTCTATGAGTTTGGCTGTGAAAAACTTACAAGTTTCAAAAGCCTTTTATGAAAACCTCGGATTTGAGGTGTTTGGAGGTAATCTAGAAAGCAACTACCTCATCATGAAACAAGGCTCATCCATCATTGGCCTTTTTCAAGGTATGTTTGAAAATAATATCCTAACATTCAATCCAGGATGGGATGAAAATGCAAATAAAGTCACTCCGTTTGACGATGTGCGCGTGATCCAAAAAGACCTCAAGTCAAAAGGTATAAAACTAGATAGTGAGGCAGATGAAAGCACCGAGGGCCCTGCCAATATTGTATTGGTTGATCCAGATGGCAATACCATTCTGATTGATCAGCATGTTTGACAATTCTGTATCCAAAAAACTTTGCTCAACTACGAACAAATCCTGACTCGATTGCGGGAACTTGGTGACCCAGCTAAAGTGGAATTCAAGGCCAAGAAATTTGGTATATATACCAAAAACGCCTTAGGTGTATATATGAAGGACTTGAACGAATTAATCAAGCAAATCCCAAAAAATGAAGCATTAGCTAACCGGCTTTTCGATAGCCAAGTATATGAAGCAAGGTTGATTTGTAGCAAAATTTACCCTCCCAAATTACTTACCTCTGAGCATATGGACAGTTGGGTAGTGACGTTCGACAACTGGGAGATTTGCGACAGCTTTGGTATGAAACTCTTTGCGAGGAGTCCACACGCCGTTAGTAAAATACATGAATGGTATACTCGCGAGCCTGAATTTGAAAAGCGTGTCGCTTTTACTATCATGGCGACCTATTGCATGGCAGACAAAAAAGCTAACAATCAAGTGTACCTCGACTTTCTTCCGTTGATCATACAAGCAAGTGCAGACGATAGAAACTTTGTGAAGAAAGCTGTGAATTGGGCACTAAGAAGCATTGGCAAGAGAAACCAAGACCTCAATAAGGCCGCAATAGCCACTGCTTATGAGATTTTAAAATCTTCGAGTAAAACTGCAAAATGGATTGCAAAGGATGCGCTTAGAGAATTGCAAAGTCCGAAAGCCAATATACTGGACTATCCAAGAGCCATTTATCGTTCTTGAAATTTTTAAGATTGGCAACCGCATCCTAAGATTACTTCCGTCATGCTTCCCTCTTTATGACATTGAAGTGTAATCTATCCGTTCTTAGTGACGACCTTCTTCATGCCTCCTCGAATGAAGGCAATAAAACATGACTCACTCAAAATATCAGAGTAAGTGTTGGGCGATTTTCATAACTAAATGATATGTGAATATTTAATAATATTCATCATCGAAAATTCCAATCTCAGAAGTAGTTTATTAGTTTGGCGCACTAGAAAAAATCTTAACTCTTCTTATGCTCACACTTATCCAATACAATACCGAATCCTTTACATTAACTGAAGGTATAGATCCTTCAGATGCCGCTGAATGGCTAAAACCTGAATTGGTTAATTGGATAGATATAGAATCTACAAGCCAACCGGTGGTAGAGCGAATCGGCGAGATATTCAATGTTCACGCTTTGATTATAGAGGATATCCTTAACATCGAACATCTCCCGAAATTCGAAGCATTTGAGGATCATATTTTTCTTTCCCTCAAGATGCTTAGGTATGATCAGGAAGAGGATGAAATCACGCAAGAACATCTCAATATTGTTTTGGGTAGAAATCTTCTAATCACTTTCCAAGAAGGCTTGCCTGGAGATGTGTTTGATGGACTTAGAAAAAGACTGGAAACAGGAAAAGGTGTCATTCGGAAAAACAGCGTAGAATATCTACTTTATCACTGCTTGGATGCTGTGATTGATAACTACATGGGTATAAGCGAAATTCTCCGTGAACAAATGGAAGCGATGGAAATGAAACTGATCTCTGACACTTCCTATGACGCCCCGGAGCAAGTTATGCTTCTTAAAAAGAAAGTCAACACCCTACGTGGATATACGGTACCACTTTGGGATGCATTTAATCAGATGCAGGCAGAAGGTGAGCATTTCTTTCACAAAGATTCTAAGGTCTACTTTCGAGACATTAGTGATCACATCAAGTTTTTGCTCACATTTTTTGATACCTCCAGAGAGATGCTCAGAGATATCATGGATCTCTACCAAACCAATATCAACAATGAAATGAATAAAGTGATGAAGACACTCACAGTAGTCTCCGCCATCTTCATTCCGCTGACTTTCGTAGCGGGTGTTTATGGGATGAATTTTGATTTCATGCCGGAGCTTCACCACGAGTACGGCTATATATTCGTGTGGCTTTTGATGGGCTTCACCACTACGATAATGGTGATTATAATGCGTTTCAAAAAATGGCTTTAAGAATTTCCTATTAACACAAAAAAAGTCCCGCCAAGCTACGCATGGTGGGACTTTTGGATTCACACAATTCGTTTACTTCTGTGCTAGCAAATCTCTTATTTCACCCAATAGCACCTCTTCGTTAGATGGTGCTGGTGGTGCAGCAGGTGCTTCCTCCTCCTTTTTCCTTTGAGTAGCATTGTAACCTTTGATCACCATGAAAACCACAAATGCGATAATCAAGAAATCTATAATGGTTTGAATAAACTTTCCATAGCTAATAACCACAGCTTCAGCACCTTCTGAAGCCTGTATCAAGACAAATACAAGGTCTGAAAAATCTACACCTCCAAGTAAAACTCCAATTGGAGGCATGATGATATCAGCGACAAATGAGGATACGATAGATTTGAAAGCCGCTCCTATGATAACAGCTACTGCCAAATCGAGGATATTGCCTTTCATAATGAAGGCCTTAAATTCTTTGAGCATATGATATAGGTTTAAGTGATAATTTGAATCCAAATATATCCCAACTTTTCCATTGGGATGATGGTCTATGCCTGAACTGATTAGCTTTTAGATGAACTAGTAGGTTACTACGACCAGACACCAACATCAACCGATTTACACTCCTCAATACTCCCTATCCTATTGGAGTTTGGCTACTTTCATTAGAATGCTTAATTTTCTTATGAACCTTTAATGAAAATTCATGCGCACTACACTCATTTTTCTCACATTGCTTTCAATTGCCTTATGCTCTTTTGCTCAGCAAAATAACAACCCCAACTACGATGCAGCCCTTGCGGAGAAACTCCAAGCAGATGACTATGGCATGAAAGCGTATGTATTGGTACTATTAAAAACAGGCAGCAATACCTCAAGAGATGAGCCTGCTCGCTCTTCTGCTTTCGCTGGACACATGGAAAATATTGGTAAAATGGTAGAACAAAATAAGCTGGTAGTAGCCGGACCAATGTTACAAAAAAATGAGCGAGAATATCGGGGTATTTTCATCCTCACCACGCCGACCATAGAAGAAGCAGAAATACTTCTTCAGACTGACCCAGCCATTGCAGCGAAATACTTAGATGCTGAACTTTATAGCTGGTATGGCTCTGCGGCACTCTCAGAATATCTCGAAGCATCTGACAAGATTTGGAAGGTAAAGCCTTAAAGTTTACTTTTCCTGCCAATGTCAAAAGTCAACATCTGAAAAATGAATCCAGAAGTAGATGCCTATATAGAAAAAGCCAAATCTTGGCAGCAAGAGCTGATCCTTTTGAGATCGCTACTGCTCGAATGTGGTCTTACTGAGGAGTATAAATGGCGTCAGCCTTGCTATACCTATGACAACAATAATGTAATCATACTCAGTCCTTTCAAAGAATACTGCGCGCTTAACTTCATCAAAGGCTCATTGCTAGAAGATGCTGAAAACCAATTAACAAAACCTGGAGAAAACACTCAAGGCGGAAGGCAGTTTCGCTTTACCTCTCTTCAGGAAATTAAGCACTTAGAAGCTGTTGTAAAGGCCTATATCTATGAGGCTATCGAAGTAGAGCGTGCTGGGCTAATAATACCAGCTTCAGACAATACCAATCTGAATTTTCCTGATGAATTGCTGGAAATAATGGAGTCTAAACCCTGTTTCAAATCAGCCTTTGAAGCCTTGACGCCCGGTAGGCAACGTGCTTATAATATACATTTCACAGGCGCCAAACAATCAGCCACGCGCACTGCAAGGATTGAAAAATATATGTCTCGAATCATGAATGGATTTGGCTTTCATGATTGTGTCTGTGGACATTCCAAGCGAATGCCGAATTGTGATGGTTCGCATAAGAATTATGATTGAGGGCCATATCATCAACTTCATTTAAAACATTCTCCCATTTCAAGCTAGGTTAGTTCTCCTCAAAGTCAATTTCAACACATACTTATTTGCTCAAATAGACTAAACCATGAATGAACACCATATCGCCGCTGATGTCTTCAACTTTGGATATAAAAAAGAAACCACTGCAAAAGAAAAATAAATCACGAACCTTTTGGTTTGTGATTTGAATCAACGGATAAGAACATTCATTAATATTCTAAAGCCATATGAAAATGGGCATTTCTTATGTACTAATCTTTCATCATTTCTGATATTAAAGGATTAAGTATTCGAATTACCCTTTCCGAAAAACTCATTTTGAGTTAGTACAAATATCATAACTAACTCAAAGTCTTCACCTGTTTCCTCATAAAACAAAGAATCTAGGTTCTATAATTCGTATCAATTAATTCTATTTAAAGAATATAAGAAACGCCTAACCTACTTACTTTTCTTAAGCACCTTACGCACGCCATAAGCACCTCCGGCCAAAAGCAGCAAACTCAACCCCCCATCAATTGGCGTTGTAGGAGGTGGTCCTTGGGCTAGTACTGACGTAGTGACTGCAAGGACTAACATGACAAATATTAATAGTCTCATCTTTTATGCTATTTATTAATCAATAATCAATTTTCTTGTGTGCGTCATACCATCGATGAATTGTATATAAACGATGTAGACACCTTTAACAGCCGGCTCATCGAAAAAGCTATTATTAGGATTCAGTAAGTCTATTTCCCTAGTTTTTCCCTTGAGATCTACAATTTTCACCATCGCCATTTGCTTACTAGTTGATACTTTGATTTTAGAAGATTCGCGGGTAATAAGTATCTTATTAAGTAGTGCCTGTGAACTCAAAACATCTTTCTTGCTGAAGATCAAAGCAAATCGACTTTGATTGATCCTATCTTCCAACATAAGATCGATAGCCTCATTATCGAATGTGTATTCCACCTTCTTTAGATTATCCCTTAGCGTGATATAATAGTGCTCCGTCAATTGAGATGCGTCCTTGAGATTAATACTCACATAACCATGAGTATCTCTACTGTATCCTAAAGGCACTACGATCTCATCATGAAGTGGCAAACCTTGTATTGCAAATGCCTTTTTATCAAGAATAGAATACAATTGATGACCCGTGCTCTTAACTACCCTAGGTGCATCATAGAAGTGATCTACACCTGATGTCGCATTATCTGGGAATCCGAGAAGCGTCTCACTATACCGGCCATCCAGATCGGTCATAGTGATCCAAAGTTTTGGCATTTGTTTCTTAGTCTGTCTAAAATATGCCGCATCCTCATTATAGCCAGTATATCTCATAGCTTCTGTGAAAACTACGTTAGCCTGCCCAGATATCTCAGCCAGTCGCTTTACAAAAAATCCCTGTCCGGTAAGTACATGCCCGTTATAACGATCTCCTCTCGGATTGCTCGTCACTTCGCCAATGGCATTCAAAGTCATGTAATCCGAATTACTTCCTCGCTCACCTGTATTAGGGTCATCCCATAAATTAATGTGTCCTTCTATGACATCTTCGTTCGCTGCTAGAAACGCACCTACATCAATGGAGGTACCATAAGGGTTAGCCAACAGCTGCCATCCAGCATATGTGCTATCCACGCCTTCTGGTGTATAACTCAAATTCTCCACGGTAATGGTTCCAACATTAGGGTTCCCAACGAAAATCAATTGCTCAATATTCGCAGAAGCATATCCATGACCAGGCACCAATTCACTATTTTTCCAATTGATCCATCGCTTTAGACCATCGTTTGTCAGAGCTTCATATGGTTTGCTCTCATCATAAGCCCAAGTGATCCCAGCGATCGAACCTTTGATATCAGCTGATTGCTGTACCGGACTACCCATCATCGAGTAAGCTCCGGTTTCATGACGCATGTTTCGCTCGAAATTGATGTCATTACCAGTAACCGTATTGCCAGAATAGCTTAGGAAATCCGAACCAGACTGCAAGGTGATTGATCCGCTATTGCTAATATCACCAGCAATTTCTAACACACCATTTGCAGGTACACTCAAAGTACCACCATCAACAATCTGCAAATCCTTCACTCTCAGCTCTGAGGTAACCGTATAAGTATCTGCGATTACTACGTCATCTGAAGTGCTAGGAGCACCATTCACCCAAGATCCGCCTTTCCAGCACTTACCTTCTAGTAAAGTAAGATTCAAAGTAACCACACTGTCACAACCCATTTTATTTTGAAGGGTCGCTTCATATGTCCCACTTGCAGTCAGTTCACTGCCATCGAAGGTATAGCTATAACATGTTTCCACATTGAGTGAACTATATTCTGGATCACTTGCAGGGTTCACCGTCAAATGTAAGGTGATTGTAGAGTCACAACCTGCTGCATTCTCGATCACTCGAATGTAATCTCCATTACTCGAGTAATTATTTCCGTACCAATCAAATGGTCCACAGGATGCCGCTGTGGTATCACTCTCAGTCGGCTCGTTAATGGTGAGATGTAGTGTGACTGTAGAATCGCATCCTAAGGAATTTGTCAATATCCTATCGTAATTGCCACTGGAGGTAAAGTCATTACCGTACCAACTAAAACTAGTACATGCTACGGCTGTGGTGTCACCTATAGTTGACTCGTTTATCGTAAGATTCAAGGTAATTGTCGAGTCACACCCAACACTGTTGGTGATGATTCGATCATATGCTCCGCTGTTAGTGAAGGTAGTTCCATACCAGTCAAATGAGTCACATACAACAGCCGATGTATCGCTAGAAGTTGATTCTAGAATTGTAAGCTGAACAGTTACCGTGGAGTCACAACCTATACTCGATGTTAGGGTCTGCATGTAGCTTCCACTAGAAGTGTAGATAGTTTCATTCCATTCATACACATCACAGGTGGTCGCAGTGGTCGTATTAGTCACACTTTGCTTTATTGTAAGGTCTAGTGTTACCAAAGAATCACAACCATAAATCGTTTTACCCGTCCATTGAGCTGTATTGTTAGATTCCGTATAGGTAATACCACGCCAAGTATAGCTATCACATGCTTCTACTGTGTGTGTATGAATTGGTTCAGGGAACACCGTAAGATTTAGCTGAGCGATAGAATCACAACCTAAAGATGACGTTAGAGTATGGTAATAAGTGCCGGACTCTGTAAAAACCGAACCATTCCAAGAGTAGTCACCACATGTAGCAGCTGTTCTGGACGAAGTAGTCTGACCAATGTTCACCGTGACTGCATCACCTATCTGCACATCACACGAATTGGACTGACTACCGACAGTTACCGATTTATTACCCATCACACTAAACACTTCAGTAGCTTGAAGCTCTCCAGTAGTCAGCGTAATCTGACCGCCCGTACCAGCCACAGGTCCTGCAAATACCGAATCTTCATTATTCACCAAGCTATAGTCAACTCCAGACTCGGTTGTCTCAACCGTAAAACTGACCGTCTCTCCCGGACAGGTATTGGTAATACTCGCCGATATCGATGATTCTACCACATCAATGATAGTTAAGTTTAAGTAAATCGCACTATCACAAGTCACGCCACTTTCCTTATTAAATAAGATCGAAGAGTTAGTGGCCGTATAGGTATTGCCATCGATCCAAGTGTATGATCCACAAGTCACTACTGTGTCATAGCGTAATGGAATTGCCTCAACTGTAACATTGACATATTCGCGATCAGCATAGCAATAGTCATTTCCGTTATTATAATATTTATAGCTATCTACAATGATTTGATGATTGCCAACTGCCAACGACGGAGTAGTGTACTCAGAGCCATCTGTCCAAGAACCGTAATACCACGAAACATACTGATTTTCAAAGTCACCACTCAGTGTAATACTAGCAGGCCCACAAATCAATGTATCTGGAGTCAGTGAATTCATCACTGGTTTAAATCCAACAATGATGACCTCAATCCTTGTATCACTTTCACAATAATCATTGTAAGCGGCTACATACAACGTATCTGTACCGGTAAAAGGATCTGTGCTCAACCTGTCGTCCTCAATACTATTTAGAGCATTACCTCCTTCAGGGGCGTCATAAAATAGCCATCCCTCTGTTTCATCATTGTAATCGATATTAAAATTGATATCCCTATACCTTGGTGAATCGGTTAAACAAATCGTGTCGGCACTTGCTGAAATAATTTCAGGGAACCCAGCCACATCAATGCGCACCGGATAGCGGCTACATCTACCGTCCACACCAGCGTAAAGTATGGTATCCTGATCGATAAAAATTGAGAATGGACTACCAGAACCTATTTCATCTCCGCCCTCATAGGCATTGTACCAATAGATAGTACCTGAGGATACTTCAGCGTTCAAAGTGACAGTATCGCCACCACAGGTCAATTGCGGCGTAGTAGCTCCACCTCCTTCTTCAGGTGGTGGTCCTTCTCCTCCCTCTTCTCCGGAACTACCAGATGAAGGCCATCTATCATCTATTGATACTATGTAAGGCAGGCCTTCTAAAACATTAATGGTGAATGGTTCTAGGAATTTTTGACTGGCAAAATCAAAACCACAATAATCACTTCTGAAAATCTGAGGATTAGTAGACTCTGGCTGATTCTTAAGCACCAAATCTGGTCCAATATTCGATAAAAAGGTATTGGTACCTAGATCGTAACTCTCAAATTTGGTGTAGATCAATAATCCATCTTCATTTCCAGACAAGCATGAATCATATGTTGCGTCTATCTCCTCAAGGCTACGTTCATAGTTCCAGATACGGAATTCATCAACAGCCGATAAGCCCGTAAGTTTATCACCATTTGGATGGCGACCTATGCTTAGTGTGGCAACCTGATTATTAATATTTCCTGAGGCTACATCGGCACTGGAAGCGACCAAATTTCCATTGTAATAAATCTTTAATCCGTTTGGTCCGGCAGTAGTTGCTACATGGATCCACCATGGATCATTGGTAACTGGTGGGGCAAACTGACCTGACAACCCAGGAAACGCCAACTCACGAGCTGTCGTGCCATTGGAAACCCTGAATTTTCCACCCGCCCACTCAAAATTCCGATCACTCTCTGGATCAAAGGAGCTTGCATCATGGTATAGCATTCCGAAAGCATTGGTTGCAGAGGAAGCATTAGGAGCGCGTAACCACGCTTCAACGGTGACTTCATCTGAATAGTCCAACTGAACTGTGTCATAGCTCAAATGCTCCTGAGTAGGTTGCCCTCCATAGGTAAGCTGCCCAGCATCTAACACCTCTTCTTCTATCTGAATTTTGTAAGTGGTAGTTTGCGAAGGATATAAATAAAATTGTCTACCAGAAGTTACATAACCATACTGTGGCTCTTCAAATAGGCCGTTTTCTCCCCTTAAGAACAAACGGTGTACTACACCATCAACGGCTGTGTCTAGCTCGACAATCGCCTGATCATCGGGACAAATCGCATCCGGATATGAGATGTTATATTCCCGGAATTCAACATCATTGATAAATACTTGGGCAGACAAGGTGTCTGAGTAACAAACTGAGTTCTGTGCGAAAGCATAAAACGTTTCATTCTGTACCAGATAATTAAATGTTAACTGTGATCCGGTACTTAGTATGCTACTGTCTAGTGGATCGAGCCAATTAATCACTCCCGCGGTAGTTTCGGCTTGAAGTGTGACGCTACCCGAGCCATTTCTGGCAAAATCTTGCATGGTGAGCTTTGGTGTTTCACGCACAATCACTCTGTTCGTTCCAGATACTGTATAAGCACAGCCTGCTTCAGTAGCTATACTGCGGTAGGCTTTATCAGATGGCACATTGGTATTGGGTGTGTAAGTCTGGCTTGTGTTAGGAAGCGTTTCCCATCCAGTATCCTTGAGTAGCTTCCAAGAACTATTAGTGTTTGCCATCACTGCAGGATCACCATTTATTGAATAAATGGTTAATTCTGTAAATCCGCTCACGTATGCGTTTTCATTTGGCGAACCCATATCCTCCCAGGATACGCCATCCCATTTACGTAACTCAATAGTCCCAGACTCAGAATAAACTACATAAAGCGCCCCTCCAACTACCTTCATATCGAGTAGTTGTATTGTGCCATCTGAAATGGCCGATCCTACTTCTGTCCAAGTATCATTTCCAACATATTTTTTAACTGCTAGTTTACCATCTACTGCTTTATAAGCCACATGAATGACTCCATGGAAAGAGGCCATTGAGAATAATGAACTATTACCGGTTGGGTCCGTATCTAGCGTGTCAAATCCCAACAGAGCTCCCGATGCATGGACTAGGAGTTCACGCACATGATTTTGATTCCCATCTCTGAGTATCACCATATTCTGACTACTCCTGAATTTGATGGAGGCATCAGTCCCTTGATAGAGTCCTCTTCTGTCACTGAAGTCAACCGAAGTAGCTTGTTCTTTACCATAATAAACCAAACCATCGTATCTGGTGGCAAAGAAATACCCTTCATTAAAATACAGACTTTGTAGATCCAGATTATGCGAACCAAATATATCAGTGTCCACATGCATCCATCTATCAACAAACCATTGATAGACCTTGAAAATGCCCTCAGCATCCAAAAACGCAACATATATAGTGCTACCCGCTACATCCATAAAATAAGAGTCAGTAACTCCGGGAACCCCGGCACTTGTCCTGGTGATAGGCTTAAAGACGGGCTCCCATCTTTCAGTAGTCGTATTCAGTTTTCCGAAATGAAGATTTTCTGAGCCATTTTCCTTGTATACCATATAAACATGGTTGTTATTGGCACTTATGTCATGGTGAAATATTCTGTGTCCAGAAGAATTTTTAATCATTTCTATACTAGCCGTGCAGGTGTAAAAATCCCACCCGGATGTAGTATCCTGAAGGTCCTTTACCTGCCAGTTGAAATCGATATAATTTTCTAATACTCCTGAAGAGGCGCGTAATGTTAAAGGCTCGCCTACACAAACATCAATGGCTGTAGATGGGTCATTTCTTACAAATCCAAGTGGTGCAATATTAGCAACCAAAGAAGCAGTGGTGGAGTTGCCTGTGGAATCTGTAGCGGTAAACGTTAGCACTCTACTTCCCACATCATCACAGTCAAAAGTGGTTTGTGCTGTAGTCACCGACTGTACCTTGCAATTATCTTTAAAATAAGTTAGCATGAGCGAATCTGACAAGGTGACGGAGTTCGCTGCAGATAGATCGATATTGATTTTTTGTGTAACTAAGGTAGGAGCAGTCTGATCAAGCACGGTCACATTAGCGGTACATGTGAGCGTATCTCCTGCAGAATTCACACTTGTTATTGTGACTACATTCACTCCTATATTGCTACAGTCGAAATCACTTTTACTCAAAGTAGTAGCAGATATTGAGAAGCATGAATTCACCAGGTAGTCTGGTGATATTCTTACAAATCCCCCTTCATTTAAGTAGACAGTCGTATCCACGCAAGCGAGTGCCGTTGCAAACTGATCAATGACCACTAAATCCTGAGTGCATTCAATACGATTTCCATTATTAACATTGATCAGTGAATATTTGACCGTGTGATTGCCTATTTCATAATCCATTTTAATGTTGGATTGGAAGAATAAGGACGGATGTGCAGTAAAAGTCGGCTGTGCGATTGCATTGCTCACTATCGAATGTGGTGCCGAGAAATTGCTAATCGTTAGATAACCCGCGTTAGCTCCACCCTCTTTTACCCCAATCCATAGTTTATCTCCAGCATTAACCGATTGTGAAAAAATGCCAATTTGTTCACTTGTGATATTTTGGGAAAAGCCTGTCAAATCAACATTGTTATAGTAATCCAGATCAGCATCATAGAAAACAACAAAAGGTCTGAAAAACTGAGGTTGTGGATTTTTATAAGTCCATGTGAAGGAAACCGTTCCACTGCAATTAGTCGGAATTTCAATGTAGGAATCATTATAAGAAACACCCTTGTTGGTAGTGCTAAACTCGATAGATGCAGGTGCATCGTCCTTTCTTAGAATCACCTTATCATTATCACCTAACAACCTTAGACCAGAGATGCCATTGGCTCCCGTAAATCCATTTACTTGGGTGCAAGTCTCACCAATAGTGAGTAAGCAAGAACCTTCTGCAGTCCGATACAGCGTATCAGCAGGCGGACAAGTCATTGTAGGCGTAGAGGTGTCTTTGATAGTCACTACGTAGGAACACTCCGCCAAATTGCCACTGGCTTTGAGATAGCGCAGTTTGATATAATTAATGCCGTTTTTGAGTATAAGTGAAACTACTGAGTCAGCTGCTAACGTTGGGTAGGCATCATCGATGGTCACTTCACTTAGAGCAATGCCCTGATTAGACGTATAAGTGACTGATCCATCGTTGGTGGTCATACCTACAGTTGCTCCCGTCACGGAATAACCCCAGAAGCTCCCAGCACTGAGCGTATTGTCCGGCGATAATGAATATTCGTAACTATAATTGATATTATCAGCATTGTCGATGACTACATCGTCTGGACACTCAAACACCGCGGTGGTATCTCGTACAAAAACAGTCTTATAACTGGTGAGTTTTTTCGCTCCATCTGTTTGGTCATGATAGCCGAAATGTACCGTGCGGTAATACGTATGGTTCAGGTTCGGCCCAATCTTCAAAGGAAGATTTGTTCCTGAACTTTGAGGAATAGAGTCTAGCTCATCAAGTATATTTCCCAAATAGCCATCTCGCACTTCATAGTACCACATAAAGCCTTGCTGATCACATACTATGGTCATTGGACTTTCGATAGGCAGCTGTAGGGTTTCACCTTCAAAATCACCCGCAATCACCCCACTTTCTAGCTCAGCGGCAGCAACATACGGCACAGGTAAGCTAGCGGCAGAAAGATCCATGACATAATTCACTTCAGCACGATTACCAGCTTTATCCACCGCCCAAATCTTGACATTGGTAATACCCAGATTGAAGCTTTTCACTCGATCTTGGTAGTATAAGTACTCTGTATTTTTAAACGTTTTTGTCTCTATCGTAGCACCTGTCAGCTCATAAGTCCAAGAGGTATAAGATCCCTGTTGGAAGGGGTTGAATATGGTATAATCCTTTGTGCATCCCTCTAACCTTGGGAGATTTATGTCCTGATCGGTTGGAGTAGTAACAATGATAGGCCCAAGGGTATCTCGAACAACGACGATTTGCGAACAGGTAAAGGTCTGACCATTATAAACCGTAGTTCGGGTCAATTGGCTTGTCCCTGGTAAAAAATCTCTAGAGACTGCTTCACCTACTAATCCATTCTCAACAAACTTGGTGGCTCCTTTAGACTCCACTGACCAAGGTATCTGGCCACCACAGGCCGACGTGATCAATGGTCTCATGGTGTAAAAGGCTTCCAGAAATCCTCCAGACACATATAGCTTCACTGTATCAGCGCAGGTTGATACTTGCGAATATTCCCTTACTGTTACGTTGGCAGTAGCAGATCGCTCTATACTTGTGGCCATGTATGTCACTGTCACTGGAACAGTCGTATTGACATCTTCACAATTAAACTGATATTTGGACACGGCGGCATTAGTTATACCACACACACCATCTGCGCCGTTCATCAAAAGATCTTCCGGTTTGATAAATGCGTATCCAGTCTGGGGATTGAGTTCTATCGTAATATCTCTCGTTCTGGGTTGAATAGGCTCCAGTATTGTGATATTATGTTCGACCACAGAAGTATTGCCCGAATAATCGAAGGCCTTAATCTTAATGGGATACTGGTTGCCTGCATCACTACAGCTGATCGGGATCGCACTTACCCAATTTCCATTGCTGATATGAGGGGTGGAAAATTCGTATTTCCATATGCCCGCATTGTCTGTCGCTTTGCCTAAATCATCGTGCTTGATATCCGAACGGATAATGGCAAAATTATCGATAACCTGAACCATACCAATTGCTGGGGGTAAAAAATTAGGAATAGGCGAGATCGTATCTATTACATGAAGCTTACTAGTTTGGGTGAAAACAGCTTGTCCAAATGATAGTAACCAAGTGAGGTCATATGTTCCAGGGCCGATACCTAATTCTGACGATACATAGGTGCCACGAGAATCGACAGCATCAAAACTGACTTCATCACCACAATCCGTGTTGACCACAGGTCGTAAAATCAGACTATCTGGAATAGCCTTTTGATTGGCTGTGAGGTAGTAAACCTGATCTTCAACGGGCTCAACCGTGGGAGTAGGTTGGATGATGCGAACCTTCTTTTTTACTGAGCTCGAATACACCTGAGATCCAATCCATTGATTGACAAAGAAATCGACCTCTTGTTCTCCCTGGTCATCACAGTCGAAAGCTCCTTGTGGTCCATCTTTCAATCTCTTCCAGCTAAACCATATACCGTCTGTACCTCCACAAGCATTGGTGGATCCCGCATCGAACAAATGGGCATTCGTAGATGATGGCACCTTGCCAAATGAATTAAGCGTCAATTCTAAGGGAGCTTGGATGGCTTTAACTATCGGAGGTGCAGGTGGTTTTATTTCGTAGTTAGGCCTTATTGTTGCAAGTTGAGATAGATGCGATTCAGCTTGATCATCATATATCACTAAAAGTCCCTTTCCAGTTTTTGCCACCATGCTATCACGTAATGCTATCTGAAACTGGAAAGATTCACCCGGCTGAATCGTGCTGTTATTGTACTCGGTAACCTCAAGATTATCTCCCAAAAATCTTTTATCAAGTCGTATGATCATCCGCTCATTCGTTACATTCTTAAGCGTTAATATTTCTTGCCAGTCCACTAAGGAAGATCCACATCCCCGAAAACCTTCATAGCCTAAGATGAAAGAATTGCCTGGGCCACCGTAATGGTTCCAAACAAAAGTCGGTTGACCTTGTCTGTAGGAACCTTTAATTGCTGGTTCTGGAATATGTTTTACATTGTCAATAGCTATAGCAGTACCATTTTTCCCATTTTGAGGGAGTTGCGAAGCGGCTATAAGATTGAATCCAGCCTTTATTGCATTAAGTCCCGCACTTGCAAGTGGAGCATAATCTCCTGCAGCTTCCGCAGCAACTCCAATTAAGTGATCCCCAACTACCTCCGCAATAGCCTCCGCATCGGAGTAATTTCTCCTGCCCCGACACCCATTATATCCTGCATTGTCAAAACGATACCAAAATCCAATTCTGCCACTAAACTCACGACCGGATGGTAAACCAGCTACACGAAAAGATCTTGTTGCCCAATTTTGGGGATATGCTCCTGTGAGACTATCATTGATCACATGTAATCTAATCGTGAAATCACCAACACTTTCTGGGCTACTACCTACATTTGGAGCATTAGTATTGGTGCTGAACCGGACTTCAAGTCTGTTTGGGCGCTCGCAGCTCATAATTCCATCAGCATTTAAGTTAACTAAACTCGTAAATCCCTCAAAGTTACTTTTTGACCATTCTTTTGTATCGAATTGGATGATGTCACCGTTTTTCACATTGTGGATAACTGGTGAAATTAACCAGTTACTCATCTGCGCATCGTCATGATCCCATTCTGAATATCCCACAGACATATAGGCGTATGTTTCCACGGTATATTTAATACCGAAAGTAGTTGCTATTGTAGATATGAAACCAGTCAAAGAGGATTGAATACTTCCTCCATTTTCGGCGCCTAAAAATTTGAAATCTCCTCGATTGCTCCATGTATTTGGAGCTACTGGTTGCGGAAAGGTATTGTTCTTTACCAACCAGTTGTTATTGTTAAACTTAAATTCTTCAGAGTACTGAGCGTGAAGAAGTGATAGCGTAAAAAAACTTAAACAAAAAAGTACTGATAATTTTTTCATTTCAGGTAGGTCTAGCGTTTACGGATATATTTTAAATGTGACAACATCATTTTCACGAGGGAAAGAACACGTTCAAAATGTAACACTTCTGGATAAATTCAAGAACTTATATAACGGAGCTAAGTTAAGAATGAGGGACTATCAAATTCCTGCCATTGTCTGTCTTATTCGTGCCAGACAAAAGCTGATCAAACTTGAGCAAAAAAGGCAAAAAAGCCATTTTAAGTGATATTCAGACCCGTTTTTTATCGGTAGTCACATTTGAGCGATATCACGTCAGCATCGCCGAATTGACGGAACAAAAAATATCAATTACTTTTAGGAAAGCGACGCAATAAACACATCATTTTATACTTGTAAAGCGTCGGAAAGTAAGTTTTCCAGATTCGTTTTTCTCAAATGCATGTACTAGTTATTCGTCTACTCATCCACTTACGCGCTATTGGTCTATTGATTGTTTTGCTTTCTAGTATTGACCTTTCAGCTGGAGTTTTTATCACAGAAGATCAAATCAAGATTTTGCCAAACCAAGGAGCACTTTCCTTTGCGGAGGTGCAAAAGGGTGAGATGGATGGTTCCCTTACATTTTATGATTTTGATGGAGATGGTGAAAATGATAAATCCTATTGGATTAAAATAGATGCCCCTGCATTGGCCATGGGAGAATACTTATACCTATCCATTTTCATTGAAAAAATAGAGGCTTATTACCCTTCCGATACCAGTCGATTTGCCTTGACTGGTCATTTGGTAGATTTTGAAGAGCGCAATTACTCAAAGGGCTTCTATGCCAATGTACTTGAATTAAAGCCAAGCTCAGGTCCACTTTATCTCAAGATTTCTTCGAAAAATGGTTACAGCTATGTGAATCAATCTCTATCACATTTGGAGGTAGTAACAGGTGAAGAACTCGATAGAGACCAATCAAGCCTATATGGTGCTGGCATGCTCATATTCGGCATGGAGATTATCATTCTGATCATCAACCTTGCCCTTCTATATTTAAAACCTGACTTCAATGTGGGTGCTTATGTATCAGTCATTGTCACTGGTTTGCTCATGTCCTTCTTCAAGAATCAGACATTTATTGAGACATTGGGCTTGTCAGTAGAAACTCTTTATGCCATAGAAATTATCGTGAATATCACACTGGTGTATAGCTTCTTTGCTTTCACAGCATTCTACCTTAATGCACGTCAATATGCACCTCTGGTATATAGATTCTTGCTAACACCCTTTTTTTCAGTCATCCTCATCTTTGCACTAATTAGAGATGGATCGTTATTTCCTCCTTTAGCTACGATTTACTTCTTAGTTGAATTCGGCTTAGGGATTTTTCTCGTTATTAAAACTTATAAAGTTAATACACGCAGAGCACAGACTTTCATAGCTGCAAATCTTATTCAGATGGTCATCGCAAGTACCATATTGCTCGCACTCAATGACGTACTGCCCCATCGATTTATCACCACTCACATGGCCTTCATTGGATTTGTTTTCAGAGATATCATTTTCACGGTTGATCTAATAAGAAATTATTTTCTGACCCTCAATGAGTCCAAAAACCGAGAGCTTAAAATAGAGATGCTTACGGAAGAAAAGGAACAGATCAAGCGAATAGAAGAATTGAAAACACGTTTTTTTAATAATGTCTCTCATGAACTGAGAACTCCATTGACACTTGTCCTGTCACCCTTAGAGGATAGTATCAATAGTGGTAAAATCCCCAAAGAACTTGAAAAGGAGTTAAATCTATCATTAAAGAATGGGAAATATTTACTCCAATTAGTTAATGAAATGCTTGATCTAGCAAAAATGGATCGAGGTGAAGCAAGCCTTCTATTGCAGCCTGTAGAGATCATTGGGCAGGTAAAAAACATTCAGGAAATTTTCCAATCATATGCCGCTGAGAAAAATCAAAGCATATTTATTTCCTATTCAGCAAACTCAATTAACGCTTCTATTGATAGGGATAAGTTCGAGAAAATACTGATCAATTTGGTATCAAATGCCATTAAGTACAGCAATAAGCCAGGCAAGATTGTAATTGAATTAGAAATAGAAGGGCAAGATCTTGTTATAATAGTAAGAGATCAAGGAAATGGGATCTCCCAAAGCGAAATAGCTAAGGTATTTGACAGGTATTACCAGTCGGAAAGTGCCAAATCCCATGAAGGCACAGGGATTGGATTATCAATAGTCAAAGAATTTACAGAACTCCATGGTGGAAATGTAAATTGTGAAAGTCAGTTAGACAGGGGCACTACTTTTACGCTTCGCTTTCCTAATGCAATCATTAAAGAACGTAAGAACGAAAATTTGCCAGTCATAAAGGTTGCTATAGATTGTAGCAAAAGCACATTGTTAGTGGTAGAAGATCATGCTGACATGAGGGATTATCTAAAATCTAAGCTGAGTGAATTTAATGTGCTAACAGCCGAAAACGGGGCAATTGCTCTTTACCTACTCAAACAAGGTGCTCAACCAGATCTGATACTTACAGACTATGTAATGCCTGTAATGACCGGCTATGATCTGGCTGTAGAAATAAGAAAGAATGATCAGTGGATGAAAATCCCAATCATTTTTCTCACTGCTCGTTCTTTGAGAGAAGACAAAATGAAGGTTTTAAACCTTGGGGTAGATGACTACATCATAAAACCTTTCGAGTTAGAGGAATTAAAAATTAGAATTCAAAACCTTTTGGATTTTTCAAATAGCAGAAAATCATTTGAAAGTTCAGACTTTCCAGAAATTTCTATTGATGATCAAAAAACTTTCAAAACAGACCTAGAAATCTATGTTCTTAGTCATATTCGAAATGCTAACCTATCAAATACAGAACTGGCCTTTCAATTCAACCTGAGCGAACGTAACTTATACCGCAGGGTAAAACTAGTAACTGGTCACACTCCAGCCTCTTACATTAAAGAAATACGTCTTCAGAAATCAAGATTACTATTAGAGTCCGATGAAACCAAGTCAGTGAAGGAAATAGCCCATGCCTGCGGCATTGACAACCTTGCCCACTTTAGCCAAATATTCAAAAAACGATTTGGAAAATCGCCGAGTACCTACAATGATTAAGCGACTTTTTATCAGGTAGTATACATCGAATTGAACATCACATAATCAGTACTGAGATCTGTACCCCAACCTACCGCTGATGCTCTTCCTTCCTTAAGTTTCATCTGAATGATGATTTCGGACTGCTTAAGGATGCGCTTCACTAGATTCATATCGAACTCCATTGGCATGCCTTGATCTAGCATTTGTACTTCCTCATTTTGATTTCCGAGCCACAGATCCACTTTGTTCGTGTCAAAAGGTATTCCTGACCTTCCCATAGCGGCTAAGATTCTCCCCCAGTTAGGGTCACGACCAAACATCGCAGTTTTCACCAGTGATGAATCAGAGACCACACGGATCATTCTCCTAGCGTCTTCCTTCGTTTTAGCACCACTCAATCTGTACTCAATAAATTTACTCGCACCCTCTCCATCGGAGATAATCAACTTCGCAAGGTGCACCATCAGCTCCATGAGCTTTTCCTTGAATATGAGATAATTTGGATCGCTCGCTGAAGTGATCATATCATTATCTGCCAAGCCATTGGCCATGATGCACGCCATATCATTGGTAGAAGTATCACCATCCACCGTGATCATATTGAAGGAATCATCTACAGCTTCTTTGAAAGCTTTGTCTAGCAACTTCTGATCAATATTAAGGTCTGTAAAAGCGAACGAAAGCATAGTCGCCATGTTGGGATGAATCATGCCAGACCCTTTGGCTATGCCTCCGATATTGATGGTATTGCCATCTATTTGAAATTCTACATAACCTTCTTTCGCAAATGTATCTGTGGTAAGAATTGCATTCGCTGCAAAAGATCCAGCTCTAGAATTTTCAGAGATCTTCTTCACGTTCTCACGAATCCCTTCCACTACCTCTTCGGTTGGGAACTTCACACCAATAATCCCAGTAGAAGCGATCATTACTTGGTTGATATCCACATTGAATTCTTCGGCAGCCGTCTGCGCCATAGCTAGAGCTCCAAGTCTCCCCTGCTCCCCTGTGACAGCATTGGCATTCCCTGAATTCACCACAAGTACACTTGCGATGTTCCCGCTTTCCTCTAGGTGTTTTTTAGTAAGTTTGATGGGCTCTGCCACCACAAGGTTCTGTGTGAATACCGCAGAAACTTTCGCTGGCACTTCAGAATACATCAATGCCAAATCGCGGCGCATGGACTTAACACCCGTATGCGCTCCCCAGCATTTAATCCCTCTTACATTGGTAATATTTCTGATCATGTTCACAGTCGAAAAACTTTTATGGTTGTAATGGTGATATGTTTAGACCTGCTGACTCAGCCATTCCCAGCATGATATTCATGTTTTGAACGGCTTGTCCAGCAGCACCTTTCACAAGGTTGTCTATCACCCCGATGGTAATAATCGTGTTCGTTCTTTCATCATATGTGCTGTACACATCGAAGAAATTGGTGCCTCTCACTTGCTTCAGACTAGGTAAATCCTTTCTGACCCGAACAAATGGCTCTTCTTTATAATAATCTTCATAAATCTTAGCTACTTCCTCCGAAGTGATGTCACGATTTGGTTTGGTATAGCATGTAGACAAAATACCCCGGTCTACTGGTAGTAGATGCGGCGTGAAAAGCACAGTGGATTTCACATTGGCATATTTGCTAATGATCTCCTGTATCTCAATGGTATGCCGATGATTCTTAAGTCCATAGGCAGTGAAGTTGTCATTGACCATTGGGAAATGAGTGTTGGGTTTGGCTTTGATACCTGCTCCAGTTACTCCCGTTTTGGAATCAATCACAATGTGATTCTTGTCGATAATCCCTTCCTTCAGCAATGGCGCTATGGCTAAAATGGAAGAAGTGGGAAAACATCCAGGATTAGCCACCAGTCGAGCTTCTTTTATGCGCTTGCGCCAAAGTTCAGGTAAACCAAATACTGCTGATTCAAAACCCGGCTCGTAGCTGTGATCCTTCTTATACCAAGACTCATAGACATCTTTTGATGAAAGCCTAAAGTCTCCACTTAAGTCTACAATCTTGAAAGACTTATCGTGATGCTTCTTTACAAAATCCATAGACACGCCATGAGGAAGCGCTAGGAAAACGAGATCCAAATCAAGGTCAGCTATGTCTTCAATACTCACCAAGGTAGGCTCAAAAATGCCTGTAAACTGTGGATGCACATCAGAGAACTTCTCTCCCTTTCTACTTTCAGAAGTAATGGCGGTGATCTCTAATTCTGGGTGATTGATCAAGATTCTAACCAGTTCACTTCCCGTGTAACCAGTAGCTCCTACTATCGCTATTTTATGTCTTTTCATTATCTGTTTTCTTTGATTGATAGTAGCATGACTTCAAAAACCTTTTTCAAATCATCCATCGGGATATTAAGTGGCGGCACGAGTCTGATGACATTTCCCGCCGTAGCATTTGCTAAAACTTTGTGTGCTAACATAGTAGCGACTATCGGCTTAGATTCTATGGTCAGTTCCACTCCGATCATCAGACCATATCCTCTTATTTCTTTAATCTCAGGGTAATCAGCTTTGGCTTTTTCACATGCTTGCATGAGCCAAGCTCCTTTGTCCAAAGCCTGTTGCATTAGGTTTTCCTCCGCTACAACTTCCAATGTAGCCAAAGCTGCTGCGCATGCCAGCGGGTTTCCACCAAACGTAGTTCCATGATCTCCCCAGTCTATGGCTGACCCGACACGCTCCGAAGCGAGAACAGCACCTATAGGCATTCCTCCTCCTAGGGCTTTCGCCAAAGTCATTATATCTGGCTTGACGCCAAAATGCTCATGGGCAAACATCTTTCCTGTCCTCCCAATTCCTGACTGGATTTCATCGAAGATCAACACTATGTTTTGCTCATCGCAAAATGCTCTTAGTTCTTTCAGAAAAGCTTTCTCAGCCAAATTGATTCCTCCCTCACCCTGGATAGGCTCCAGCATAATCGCTGCAACATCCTGATTGACCTTTTCGCGAATGATGTCCATGTTATTGAAAGGCACATGACAAAATCCTGTGGGTATCGGATCAAAACCAATCATCATGGCTTGCTTGCCTGTGGCCGCTATAGTTGCCATAGTTCGACCATGAAAAGCATTTTTCATCGTCATAATGGTACCACCACGTCCATTTTTACTTGCGTACTTTCGGGCAATTTTGATGGCGCCTTCTGCAGCTTCCGCTCCGCTGTTCCCAAAAAATACCCGCTCCAAACCTGAAAGCTCAGCAAGCCTTTTCGCCAGCACCATTTGAGGCTCACTCAAATAAAAATTAGAAATATGGATCAGTTCGTGCGCTTGTTTCGCAATAGCATCAGCAACCTTCGGATGTGCATGACCGACATTATTCACCGCGATTCCCGCTAGTGCGTCTATGTATTCATTGCCTTCCATGTCCCAAAGGCGTGAGCCTGCACCTTTCTTAAACGCCAATGGATAGCGGCGAAAAGTGGGCAGGTAGTGTTTACTATCTATTTCGTGAAGTTCTTTTGTCGAATAACTCATTGGTTATTTTGTAATATTTATTTGGCTTAGATTTTTTTTCTATTGAGATATAAAAAGGCTTTGTCTACGCTCATTTTATGAATAGAGCTGAATTAGCTCATTAGCCGAATGCAATGCGAAATGGTGCCCGACTGAGCATCCACACGCACAAAAAATCAGTTTTTCCCAACAGCAATACTGACTTGGCACAAGGCCAAAGCAGTAATGCTGTGTTTGATAACTATGGACTTTTTGTAATCGATCAAAAAAAGGAAATTATTGTTCAAGAGAAGCAGACTGCTTAACTCATTCAGAATAAAAAGTCATTTTAAGACTTATTTGTTTACAAAAATACTGATTTTAAATCATTTAAATGCCCTTTTCAGGGATTCATTCTGAAAATGGGATCTTAAGGCAGGTACGAAACCATGGATTTACGCTGAATCCAAGTGATACAAATTCCGACAATAAGAGTCGAAATTCGGCACTTATTAACAGTTAAATTTTACTAGCAAAAGTGCTAAAACCGAAATTAAAAGTTCAAAAAGAGTAATACTCGATCCATTACCTTGAAATACACGAGTTGCTACTTCAAGTTCTTCTCAAAAAACTCAACAGTCCTAGCCCAAGCCAATTCAGCAGCTTCTTTGTCATAACGTGGCGTAGTGTCATTGTGAAAACCATGATTTGCTTTCGGATAGAAAAAGGCTTCATAGGTTTTATTATTTTCCTTTAAGGCAAGCTCATATGCTGGCCATCCTTCATTGACGCGCGTATCCAGTTCGCCATAATGCAATTGTAATGGCGCTTGGATTTCTTGTACCAGAGCCGCATCTACTTGCCCTCCATAAAAGGGTACTGAAGCTGCTAGATCTGAGAGTCTGACGGCCATCATGTTGGCAATCCATCCCCCGAAGCAAAAACCAACAACTCCAACCTTGCCATTGCACATCTGGTGTACTTTGAGAGAGTTGAATGCTGCAATAAAATCTTCGAGCATTTCATTGCGGTCACGCTGGCGCTGCAGCTCGCGACCTTCGTCATCTGTTCCTGGATAACCACCTAATGGTGTCAAAGCATCTGGAGCAAGCGAGATAAATCCTGCAAGAGCAGCCCTTCTTCCTACATCCTCAATATGTGGATTGAGGCCTCTATTTTCATGAACCACTACAATACCACCTAAAGGTGCTTTGGCATCAGCCGGCATACAGAGCAAACCACGGATTTCTCCTCCTCCATTGGGCGACTGATAGGTGATGTACTCGGTCTTGATTCTCGGATCATCTTGAGCCACTTGCTGCTTTTTGTAATCAGGCATGATGAAACTCATCAATGAAGGCAAAGTGAGTCCACCTACTGTATAAATTGAAAGTTTCTCTAGGAAGTCCCGACGCTCAATCCGATTGTGGGCATAATCATCGTACAGATCAAATACTTTCTGGTCTAGGTCTTCTTTCTTGATGTCTTTCATAGGGATATGGTTTTGAAAACAAGATAAGTATAAACCGAGAAAGTTGATCTAATTCAAATTTGAGATCATTATTGCTAGGTATTTAAACTTAGCTTATCCGCAACGTTTATTTATTTCATAAATTCTAAAGGAAAAACAGCCTTATCAAAATCCCAAACCAAAGGCAATAAGTAATAGGTCATGACGGTGATCACTACTATAGATATCAAATTCATAAAAATCCCTGCACGCATCATATCAGGTATTCTCAAATAACCTGAGCCAAATACGACAGCATTGGGTGGCGTAGCTACAGGCAGCATGAAAGCACAGGAAGCCGAAATAGTGACAGACACCATGATCATATATGGATGCAAGTCAAAGGCCATTGCCATAGGTGCAAGCACTGGAAGCAACATTGCGGTGGTGGCTAAATTGGAGGTGATTTCAGTCAAGAAATTTACAGATGCCACAAGGATGAGTATCAGCAAAATCAGGCTCAAACCTTCCAATTGAGTAAGCTGAGAAGCTATCCAAACCGCAAGACCGGTATCGCTAAATCCTTTGGCTAGTGCCAAACCTCCTCCAAAGAGTAAAATAATATCCCATGGCAACCGTACACAATCCTTCCACTCAAGTAATCGCTCGCCAGAAGATGCTGGTAAAATGAAAAGCACTAATCCACCTGCCATTGCAATAATAGTATCATCAAGAGCTGGTATCACTTGTTCTATGAGGGATCGGGTAACCCATAACAGTGCAGTTCCTATGAATACCACAAGGACCATCTTCTCTTCTCTCGTTACTTTCCCCAGTTCTTTTCTCATTCCTCTGATAGCTTCTGAACCGCCTGGAAACCTTACCTTATGTAGGTCAAATGCCTTAGTTGTGAGGTACTTCCAGCAAACAAAAAGCAGAATGAAAGAGATTGGAAATCCAAATTTCATCCAATCCAAAAAGCTGATCTTCACATGGTAGGTTTCTTCCAATATCCCCGCCAACACAAGATTGGGTGGTGTGCCTATAAGTGTAGCAAATCCACCAATAGAGGCACTGTAAGCAATAGCTAACATTAAGGCTTTGCCAACATTATTAGAATTGTCAACTGTCTCAATTCTACTATTTCGAAACTGGGTGATCACAGCCATGGCAATCGGAAGCATCATGACAGTAGTGGCAGTATTTGAGATCCACATGGAGAGAAATCCTGTTGCTATCATGAAGCCTAGAATGATCCTTACCATACTAGACCCTATCAATGTGATGATGTAAAGCGCAATTCGCTTATGCAAATCCCACTTCTCAATAGCTATGGCTATCATAAATCCACCGAGGTAGAGAAAGACATACTTATGACCAAAAGAAGAGGTGGTTGCACCCAAATTCAATGCCCCTGTCAACGGGAACAAAACAATAGGTAACAGTGCAGTCACTGCTATAGGAATGGCCTCAGTGATCCACCAAATCGCAACCCAAATGGTGACTGCCATTACCTGGAAGGCTGGCATACTCATAGCAGCAGGTCGTTCGAAAAACTGCAAGAGTACGAAAACCAATGGGCCTAAAACAATGGTAATTAATCTTCTATAGTGCTTCATTGGTCTTGGTTTAGAAACCAAGATAATGAGAAACCAAGAAAAGAGATTATGATAACTCTAAATCAGATAGATGCCAACAACTCCTTAATTTCCTTTGAGTAAATTGGATTGGGACCAGCATTGGAAGCTACGAATCCGCCTACCTTATTGGCAATCTTAGCTGCTTTCACAGGATAATTGGTCTTGGCATAAATACAAGCGAAAGCTGCGCTAAAAGAATCTCCTGCGCCTACTGTATTCACGACTTTGATAGGTTCGGTACTTACTCTGTATGCATCTCCCCATTCGCAAAGACAAAACTCCCGTCCTTTCGTGCTGTGATGATGATTGTCTTAATTTAAGGGTAAACATCAGTAACACTTTCACAAAACTTCTCGAAACCCTGCAACACATGTGCTGCAAAATTGAGTGGAGCTACACCCAAGTATGGTGTCCCTTCAATGATGTCCCAAAGTATCTCTCTAAAGACAAAAACTTTCATGGCTTCAAATTATTAGTTGGTTCAATCCGCAATAAACTTAAACCAATAATAACCACTTTCTTTTTGTTCACTAAATCATGACACTTGAAGTAATTTGGCAATGCGTTAAAAATTGAACCAAAATAAAGCCACCCAAAATTGGGTGGCTCCTGTTAATCATCATCAATACGTACTGAGTCTTAATTAACCTTAGTAATGGCATTAGCATCCAAAATAACAGCTGTTTGTGCAAGTGCACGTCCTGTGAAAGATGCTCCTGTTTGGAAGGTGATTGCTGTCATAGATAATATGTTTCCTTCAAAATGCGAAGTAGTTCCAAAAGTAGCTTCGCCAGCTACTTGCCAGAAGATATTCTTAGCCTGAGCTCCACCAGTCAAAATGATTTTAGCAGCTGCACTTTGTGTAAGATCACCAGCTATCTGGAAGATCCAAATATCATTGGCTCCACCAGACAAAGTAACATCTCCAGGAATAGTCACTGTATTGGTCCATTTGTAAAGACCTGCTGCGAGTGTTTTACCACCAATATTACCCGTTCCCAATTCCAAAAAGTCTGGAGATGGTCTTCCCGCTGCATCATTGTAAGCTGTGATCATATTGCTGACCGCTGTGGTCAGTGTGATCGGAGTTGGATCTGCCATGTCTGCCGCATATACATTTCCTGTTACCTGAGCAGATGTAGCATATCCGGTGAAATCAACCAATGACAATCCTGTGATATAAGAAGTAGCAGCAGGACTCAATCCCAAATGACCTGTAATCGCTGAAGTGGAGCTATTGTTGATTGCCGTTTTCGCGAGAATCACGTAGTTGCTTGCGCCACCTAAATCAACAGTCGCTAGCACTGCAGTTGAACCACCAGTTGTAAAATTCCAAGTGGAATTGATGCCCAAAGCATTTCCAGCTTTATCCTTTGCGCCAGTAGTAATTGTTGCAGTATATAGCTTGTTAGCACTCAAATTCGCCGTGGACGTGAATGTTGCAGTAGTGCCTGTATAAGCCACTACACCCGCAACAGCCGAAGTGCCTTGCTTAAGTGAAAACGTGGTGCTATTGATAGTAGCAGGATCCATTTCTTCATTAAATTCTATAGTCACCGTTTGGTTACGAGGCACATCGATTGCATCATTTAAAGGTGCTTCAGAATTAATGATTGGTGCTATATTATCACCATCTGAAGGATTCGGATCGTCATTATTGTCCTTATCACAACTCGTCAATATTAATATTGGTAACATGAAACATGCTACCATTAGCTTTTGAAAATTCATATTTGATTTGTTTAAAATGTGTAATCATTTATTACAAGGCAAAGATCTGTCACCTTACGCCCGTAAGTGTTACACAAGAAAAACTCAGAGTTACATATATCACATATTTACGATTGGTTTGTACTTTAAGATGAGTTCCATTTACCCTCTAAAGATTTCCCTTCCGACTATTAGTCTAAGGATTTACTTCATCATACCCACTCTTGATTACCGTAGAAATCATTTTGAATTGCACATTTGCTTTTATAGAGTTACGGGCATGAGCCGGGATGATTATCGACTGATCTGTATCTAGCATGTGAGACTTCCCACTTATGATTATTTCCGCCTTTCCATCAATTACCTGTAAGAAAGTTTCAAAAGGCGATGTTTTTTCCACCATGGATTCTCCCGAATCAAATGAAATGGCACTTATATTCCCTGTCGACTTTTTGATAATCGTCTTTATAAGTACGGAATTGGGAATGTACTCTAGGATTTCCACAATAATAAGGGCTTTGGATTTTTCAAAATCTGAATTCGCGTTATCGAGACTCATAAGCTTGCTTCATTTAAAAAGCTAAGTTGGCGTTTCAGTGATTACGAAGCATTACATCGAGATAGTAGAGTGTTACACATATCACGGATGCGTTGATATCGCTTACTGAACTATTGTCGCCAAAAAAAACAAGTAATCACTATATAGAGCTCAAAAAGAGAGCACCTACTAAAGTCGACCTCCACGTATCAGCCTAAATAGAATAGCAATGACTGCAATGACAAGCAATATGTGAATGATTCCGCCTGCATTATAACCCACATATCCAACTGCCCATAGTACCACTAAGACGACTGCAATAAAATAGAGTAGATTTCCCATGATTTCTTGTTTTAATAAAATGTTTAATTGATGTGATCCTTCAAAACCAGAAGCAGCAAGAGCTACTTTCGGATTATGCATTTGACTTACTGGAGAATTTTTGAGTAGCAGTCCAGGAATATGTTCATTTCACTGGACTGTCCACCCTCAGGTATTATAAAAGAATGATTAACAAAAGGAGTATAATGATCAAACCTCCTACTGAAATATAAACACCGCCTGAAGAAAGTCTACTTTCGATTGACTTCACTTCATTTCGTAGTTCTTTCTTCTCAGTTGAGTTGAGATCAGATTTGTCTATTGATTTTATTTCCTCTAGCCTTTGCATCAAGAGATTTGATTCTTCAATTGGCATTGGCTCGGAAATAGGAGCCACCTCTTTAGGCGATTTGTTAGTTGCGTGGCTTATTCCCGGAAGGGCTAAAGCAAGCATCAACATTAAAATGGATGTAGATATATTTTTCATAGGAGTACTTTTTATCCCAAATCGGGAGGTCTGTGAACGATTAAATTATTTCAATAAAGTTCGATACAGAAGAACTTAAGTTTCTTACAAACAAAATGCTAAAACTTGCATAAATCACAGGTGGGGAGAGCTTATAATTATCAACATGCGGACAGTCAATAGCTCAGATCAAAACACTTCGAAGCATCGCATAAGAGCTTATCAAATTCACAGATTTTCAAGGTTTCCATCACGTTTCACCTTGAGTTGCTTGTAAAAAGATGGGGAGAGTCCAGTGATTTTCTTGAATTGATTGGAAAGGTGGGCTACGCTGCTGTAGTGTAGTTTGTAGGAAATTTCTGTCAGGTTGAGTTCGTCATACAAGAGCAGTTCCTTAACCTTCTCGATTTTATGAATGATGATGAAATTTTGAATAGTGATACCTTTTACTTCTGAAAAAATATTTGACAAGTAGGTATAATCATAGCCAAGTTTTTCGCTGATATAATCTGAGTAATTGACTTTGGGCAGCTCGTCAGAATAATGAATCATCTCTATGATCACATTTTTGATCTTATCTATCAGAATGCTCCGCTTATCATCTAGTAGTTCGAGACCAGATCTTAGTAGATTTTCCTTCAGTTTGTCGTGCTGCTCTTCAGTGATATCTTCCATCACCTCTACCATGCCTAGGTCTATCACGATGTATTTCAGGCCAAGATTCATCAGCTCCTCCCTGACGATCATTTTACACCTTAAACTTACCATGTACTTGATGTAAAGTTTCATAGCCTTAAACTGGAGTCAAAGTGTTTAATTGAACATTTACTACTGATAATCAAAAGGTTAGCGTGAAAAAAATTAACCAATGAGCATTTTCTGACCCTCGTAATGTAGTTCTCCTAGATCACATCACCCTTTAAATCAGTGATCTATGTAATAAATAGTGGTGTAGTTGCAGTCTTAGCTCTTAGATAAGATTATTATGGTTGTTTCTTGATCAGCCTGACGATCATAAACTGATATCCTATTACAATCCTAGCCTTGGTTCGTGTCCTCATGAAAAAACCCGAAAAAGTTCTAGAGGAGTCAAAAATGGGCGACTGAATCGAATTGTCACCTTGAGTACGAGCGCAGCGAGTGCTATCGAAGGGAGACACTTATGTAATTCTGCACCTAATCACCCTAGACCCCACTCCACATTTATCATAGTATTAATTCGAGATTAGTAGCTTTTTTCACTACCGTTATCGAAATATTACTAAACTGAAGGCCAAAGAATATATTACCTATTTATCCCAAGCTGTCTCACGCCCAATGTCGTTAAGTTAAGCTCATATTCCTTTTGAACTCATTATTCTATGTCTTCTACGGCTGGATGTTTTAGTTCGAGAAAAGGATCTTTCCGGACGGACTATTTCTAATCTTTTTTGGAGAATTTTCAACATCTGTTGTATGATTCGCCTGAAATTTCCACTGTAAAAAACATCTACCAGAAAGTCTTTTACTTTAGCGAAAACCTGAGTTTTACTAGGCTTATAGACATGGATATTCTTGAGTTTCTGTTCCTTTTGATTCTCCACACCTTGGGTTCTAATTACAGAAGCCATATTGAGCATAAAGACTCTGGCATGGAAGTCTTGTCTAATGGCTTGCTCAGATTTACCTGAGAAATGTTCGATGTGAAGTGTTTTTTTGAAGGACTTATAACTTTCTTCTACACCCCATCGAAGGTTATAAAGGATTTTTAAATCAGCGACTAAATACTCTTCCCTGTTGGTTAAATTAGTTACCAGAATTTCATTTTCTCCTGAAGATAAAGGGATGGAGACCAAACGTAAGCCTTCCAGTGTCTTTGATAATCCGTAAGTTCTGAGTTTCCCCCATTCTCGATGAGATCGCCTAATTAGCGTCCAGTCTTGATCCTTTTCTCCACTCTCCAAGAGCCTGTAGGCCTCTTTCCAAGCTGAACTCAATCTAAAACAAAACTTGAAGCCCATCTTATCAAGTAAACCCATGAGCCATTGACAAGGATAGCCTCTGTCAAATACCAGTATATCATTATTAGGGTTTAATGTAGTAAGGTGTTGCACGGCTAAATCTTTCTCACAACTTCTTCTAGGGGCAATAACAGCATCTAGTACTAGCTCATTACAGACATCATAAGCAAATGAACACCTCGAACTGATTACTTCTTCATGCTGATTTTTAACTGAACCAAATGCTTCCCTTATTGCTTGGGTATGTGGTAGATTCAGTAAACTACCATCAATAGCCACTACTCGCTTTTGTTTCCATTTTCGCTGGGAAGGTGCATTTTCTTGAAAACAGGAAACCTGATTAGCATTCAGTTCGATGAATGCTTCAGGCTTAAGTTTTCCTCTAGATTGGCTAAAAGCACTCTTAGAGATAGAATCAAAGGATGAAGGCGTCTTTGAAATTGACTTAAAAAACGATCCAACTCGACTTGAACGCCTGGTCTCGTGAACCCCATAAGATTGACTATCAGATCTTTAAAAGTCAATTTGCGATTCCTTGTAAAGTCAGATAATCCAACTCTCTGTCTACTGATGAAAGCTTCATCAGTGATTGTGTTTAGTGTGTTTTTAAAAAGCCCTTCTAAAAACCGGGCTCCAGATAATTGCTTCTTCTTATTGACTCAAAGATAATCTAAAATTTATTACAAGTAACTATATTATCCTTAACTTAACGACATTGGTCTCACGCCTGTGGCGCGTGCCGGATACGTTCTAGTATCAGTCAGCATAATCAATCATTAGAAGCCCTTTTGAAAGTGGATTTCAAAAAGGAGCTACTTATCTACCCAGAGGAAAGGGGGCAAAAAATAAACAAAAGACAAACTTGCAATTTTTCTGACCCTGAAAATTTTGTTGTTTTTGAATGTGTCAATCGTCTACTAGAAAAAAGTTTTAAACCTGAGCACATCGAACTGGAACCCCTTCCTTCTTTCCCGTTTGCTCAGCGATTGCTCCGAAATATTTTATGGTTATGCTCATTTCAATGTTTTGTCTAATTGTGCTAGACGCTGTACATCAGCCGGCGTATCAATATCAAATTCTCCTTTTGGAAAATCGACCAGATACAAGTCTTCTCCAGCATCAAGCATTATTTTTTTCGCACCTTGATCTCCACTCAGCGCTAACAAATGTTCAAAAAATGGTTTCGAAAAAATAGCTGGTACGCCAATGTTCTCCCCGTATTGACTCGCAGTAATTCCTTGTTGGTTTCCCAAATGCGATTCCATCAACTTATCCATCACTTCGCCAGTAACAAACGGCTGATCAGAGAGTAAAATCATCAAATGCTGTAAATCAGGAAATAATTTCAACGCATGTTGAGACCCTTTTTGGATGCTCGTACCCATCCCGTCCTGCCACTGCTCATTGGTCAAATGAGAAAAGCCCCCGAGCTTTAACTTCGAGTAAATCAGTTCATCCTTGGCACCTAACATGAGCACTTTTGGATTAAACAGGTACTGATCCGCCTCGTCGATGACACGCTGAAGTAAAGACCTTCCGCCAAAAGAAATGAGCTGCTTCGGTTGCCCCAAACGACTCGATGACCCGGCTGCCAAGATGAGAACGCCCATGTCAGAAATACCCGTCATATCTCCGTTTTGATAAAGTTTTCAAATGTCTTGTCGTGGATTCTTCCATCCTTTTCGCGAAGGGATAAACCATTGCTTTTGGTCATCTTCGCCTGAATTTCTGCCAAGATAGAAAGGGCGATCTCAGCAGGTGTTTCAGCACCAAGATTCAAACCAACTGGGGCATGAATGCGCTCAGTTTGATGCTCAGATAATCGAATGCTCTGATCGCTCAAGTCGCTTACCATGCGCTCATATTTCTTTTTAGGCCCGAGTATACCGATGTAGGGAATCTGAGGGAAATCGAGTAGTAGTTTAAGGACGGCTAAATCATAGTTATAATTATGACTCATCAATACAAATACGGTTCGCCTATCAATGATTACACTTTCAAGAAATCGCTCAGGCTTGGTGACAATCACCTGACAACTGTTAATAAACCGCTCTGAGTTGGCATGGGTTGGGCGACCATCCGTCACGACTACATCCCATCCCAAAACATCCGCTATACTTACCAAAATCTGTGCATCATTTCCCGCACCCACCAGCACCAAACTAATGGGCGACTGGTAATGCTCAATGAACGCATGCCATGAATCATCTTGCTGGAGATACTCCCCAAAATGTGGATAATGCTGATTCAAAACTTTTTGACTGTCACGTCGAATTTGAGTCATCAATTCTTGATTCGGGAGACTTTGCGAGGTTTCCAGACTTTCGTCAAAGATGAGTTTTGTGCCGAGTTGCTCTAGTCGTTTGTTGAGATTGAAAAGCGTAACAATCACCTTTCGGCTTTTTGTAGCAATCAGCTCTTTTATTAGCTCTATCGGGTTTTGCTCGTCTGCTTTATCAATTGGCTCAAAAAGAACCTGAATGACTCCATTACAACCTAGCTGAGCACCAATTACTGCATCGTCTTCATCACTGGTATCGTAGCTGATCAGCTTATTTTGCCCTTGATGCAGCGCATGAAGTGCTTTGTGAAGTGCATCTCCTTCCAGACAGCCACCACTGATAGCTCCTGTCATCAGTCCATTTTCATCCACCAACATGCGTGCACCGGCCTTTCTGTAAGCTGATCCCTCTACATGAACGACAGTAGCCAACGCACAGTCCAACCCGTCCGAGGTGGCCTTGTCATACGCTGCAATTATCGACTCAAGTTCTCTCATGATATCGTCAACTTTAAAGAGTTAGCCACACGGTCCACTTCCGAGATCACCTGAACAACCTCCTCTTCAGTAGTAAATCTTCCCAAGCTAATCCGGATGGAAGACAAAGCAAGCTCATCACTAATCCCCATACTCTTCAGTACATGCGAGGGCTCGATGATGGCTGAGCTACAGGCTGATCCTTGCGAGACGGCTAGGTTCTTCAGCGAGCGAATAAGCTTACTTCCATCAATGTTTTCAAGGGAACAATTTGTCGTGTTAGGAAGTCTTTCGGTATCCAACCCAATGATTTTGATGCCTTGTAGTTCTCCTAACCCTGTTTCTAATTGATCTCTGAGCGCACTGAGCCGCTTGATTTCTGAATCTTGCTCCTCAAGTAACAGCTCGCAGGCAATTCCCATCCCTACGATACCTGGCACATTGAGCGTACCCGGACGGAGTTTTCGTTCTTGCCCTCCGCCGAAAAGAATTGGTTCGAAAGCTGGCTTGGTGCGACTAGAAACATAAAGTCCACCTATTCCTTTAGGTCCATAAATCTTGTGAGCCGAGAAAGCGGCCATATCCACTCCTAAATCGGAAAAGTTTAATTTCAGTTTACCAACGACTTGGGTAGCGTCGGAAAATAGGCATACATTTTTTCTTTTGGCTATAGCCGAAATAGCTTGCATTGGGTGAACCACCCCAGTCTCGTTGTTGGCAAACATCAAGCATACCATAATTGTCCTTTCAGTAATGGTAGCTTCTAATTCTTCTAAGTCAATATTTCCAGATTCATCTACGGGTAGGTAGGTTACATCAAACCCCAATTTTTCCAACTGGCCACAGGTATCAAGCACTGCTTTATGCTCCGTGCAGCAAGTAATGATGTGATTCCCTCGGTCACGATTGGCTTGACAGAAGCCTGATAAGGCCAAGTTGATAGACTCTGTTGCCCCAGAGGTGAAAATGATTTCATTAGGTTTCGCACCTAATAGCTCCGCTACTTGCTCGCGAGCTATGGTGACTCCCTCCTCTGCATCCCATCCATAAGCATGGCTTTTGCTCGAAGCATTCCCAAACTTCTGCGTGAAGTATGGCAGCATGCTTTCCAGTACCCGTTGATCCACGGGAGTGGTGGCATTGTAATCAAAATACAGTTTATCTGAAGTCAACCGAATACAAGGATTTTTGAAGGAAACAATGGCCTAGTGACCTTCAATACAATAATACGATATATATCAGTGTATATATCGCTTCTCAGTGATTAATGATTCGGCTCGTTTAGATTATGTCGAGTAAATGAATATTGTCGGCTAAAACCGAATCGAGTTTCCTTTCGAGCGCTGTGTAACCATCCATCAATTGCTTTCCTCTCTCGGTGATCTCGGTACCTCCACCTTTCGAACCTCCTTTTTTAGATACCACGACTGGACTTGATGCTTTTTTATTGAGTTGGTCTACCATGTCCCAAGCTTTTTTGTAAGACATGCCCATTGCTTTGGCGGCTTTGGCTAGCGAGCCTTCTTGCTCTATGAACTGCAACAGTCTGAGTGGCCCAGGGCCGAAGTATTTTTCACCATCCACATTAATCCAGCATCGATTGCGCAATTCTTTCATACCTCAAATGACCTGAATTCCATTTAGAAAATCAAACTCCAAGCAACACACCCATCTCACCGATACCGGAAAGAAATTATGGGAACCTTAACAATTTGCCTAATGGATTCATTTTATCAAGAAATGCACCGCTTCGCAATTCAATGTAATAAGTTTTAAATTGTCTACTTAATCATCCACCAACTGGATATCAATGAAATTGAAATTCAAAATAATCACGTTTGCAGCTGTTTTGGGGATAACTTTCATGTCGTTCATGCAAATCTATGATCTAAAGAAAAGTATAAATCGTGGGAAGTCGATCTATCAAACGAACTGTATGTCTTGCCACATGACCGATGGTGCTGGGCTCCAGGGCGTCTTCCCTCCACTCAACATTTCGGAGAGATTGGAGGATACCGATAGATTGGTTTCAATCCTTCAGAATGGCCTAAATGGCAAAGTTGAAATAGGCGGGGTAACTTACAATGGCCAAATGTCAGCAATGAACTTGTCCGATCAGGAGGCGGCTGATGTACTCAATTATGTAAGGAACTCGTGGGGAAGTGATCTCGGTGCAATCACACCAGCCGAGGTAAAAGCATTGAAAAACTAAGAATTAAAATACAACAATATGGCATTAATGATTCTTTCGATCAACGGAAAAAAACATGAGGTAGATGTTGATCCCACCACGCCCTTACTCTGGGTACTTAGGGATCATCTGAAAATGGTGGGAACCAAATACGGCTGTGGGATAGCCATGTGTGGCGCATGTACCATTCACCTCAATGGCAATGCGGTTCGCTCATGCCAACTGCCCGTACAGGCGGTGGGTGACAATGAAGTGACAACCATTGAAGGCCTTTCTGAGAATGCCGATCATCCCGTGCAGCAAGCTTGGTTGCAACACGACGTGCCTCAGTGTGGCTACTGCCAAGCAGGTCAGATCATGTCCGCAACAGCGCTGATCAAAAGAAACCCTAACCCGACGGATGAAGATATTGACAATGCGATGAGCGGTAATATCTGCCGATGCGGAACTTATATAAGAATCAAAAAAGCCATTAAAACGGCTGCTAAACTTCAAAACTCGTAATCATGCCCTTTTTAAAAACATCCATAGGAAGAAGATCTTTTCTCAAGACCTCAGCACTAGCGGGAGGAGGACTGATGGTCAGTTTTAGTTGGCTGGCAGGTTGTGCAGATACTAAATCAGCGAAAGCGCTGGAGCTACCAGATCAATGGTTTGAGTTGAATGGTTTTCTCAAGATAGGTAACAATGGAGTGGTGACTATCATGTCTCCTAATCCCGAAATAGGCCAAAATGTAAAAACCTCCATGCCAATGATCGTAGCTGATGAGCTGGATGTGGATTGGAAAAACGTGATCGTGGAGCAGGCTCCTTTGAATACTCACATCTTCACCAGACAGCTAGCTGGTGGAAGCCAATCAATTCGCCAAGGATGGAATAGTCTGAGAATGGCTGGTGCAACTGCCCGAAATGTCCTAAAACAAGCGGCAGCCAAACAATGGAATGTACCCGTAGAAGAAATCACTACTGCCGATGGATTCCTAAAACATCAAGGGAAATCGCTTGGATACGGGGAAGTGGCATCAGCTGCCGTGAGCATGACCGTGCCTGAAGAAGTAGAGCTAAAGGAAATAAGCGAATTCAAAATAATCGGGACTGATCGAAGGAATGTGGATGCCAAAAAGATTGTCACAGGACAGCCGCTTTATGGTTTGGACTATGATGTGGAAGGTATGGTCTATGCCATGATGATACACCCGCCAGCCTTCGGCATGAAACTCAAGTCTTTCGATGCAACTGAAGCACTCACTATGCCGGGTGTGCAAGACATTTTTGTGATGAAATCTTTCGAGGATGACTACAAAAGGCAGTGGTCAGACACTGCTTCATTTTCAGAGTTTGTGGTGGTGACTGGGAAATCTACTTGGGAAGTGCTTAGCGCCAAAAAGAAAGTGGCAGCATTATGGGAACAAGATAGTGCACCTGAGAGCAGTGATGGACATTTGAATCATCTGGATCAAATCCCTGCAAGCATTGTGAAGAATGCCCGAACGGATGGCAATCCTGAGGAAGCTTTTAAGAAGGCTGCCAAAGTAATAGAACGTACTTATACCGCTCCGTTCTTGGCTCACAACACCATGGAGCCGATGAATTTCTTTGCCAATGTCACTGAGGATAAGGCCGAGTTAATTGGCCCAATTCAAACTCCTGAATTTATGGAGAAAAGTGCTTCTGAGAGATTAGGACTACCATTGGAGAAAATTGACATCCAAATGACGAGAATGGGTGGTGGCTTTGGTAGAAGGTTATATGGTCACTTTTTGGTAGAAGCTGCAGTGATTTCTCAGCGCATAAAATCACCAGTAAAACTCATTTACACGAGAGAGGACGATATGACTTTTGGGAATTATCGCCCGGCATACCGAGCTGACTACAAAGCGGCTCTTGATGAAAATAATAACTTAATTGGCTTTCATGTACGTGCAGGTGGTATTCCAAGTGACCCGCTTTTCGCGAATCGCTTTCCTGCGGGAGCAGTAGATAATTACCTTGCGGAAAAATGGAGCCTAGAATCTAATATCTCCGAAGGTGCCTTCAGGGCACCAAAATCCAACTTTATTGCGGGTGCGGAGCAAGCTTTTCTCGATGAAGTAGCAGAAGCCGCAGGCAAAGACCCGATCGATTTCAGGTTAGAACTGATGGAAAAAGCAAAAGCCAATCCTGTTGGTGAAAAGAATGATTACGATCCAGAGCGATATGCTGGGGTGCTCAAGTTAGTCCGGGAGAAGTCTAACTGGGGCAATAATGATTCTAATGCCTCGCGAGGGGTTTCTGCCTACTTCTGTCACAACAGCTATGTGGCCAACGTGGTGGATATGGAAATGAAAGGTGGTAAGCCATTCGTGAGTAAAGTCTATTGCGCTGTGGATTGTGGGATAGTTGTGAATCCAATAGCCGCTCATAACATGATGGAAGGTGGAACTGTTGACGGGATCGGCCATGCAATGTACAGTGCGCTTACTTTCAAAGACGGTAAGCCAGAGCAGGAGAATTTTGATAAGTACAGACTGATCCGTCACAGTGAAGCACCGAAGGAAATAGAAGTATACTTTGTAAAAAGCGACATTGATCCTACAGGATTAGGAGAACCTCCTTACCCACCGGTGATTGGTGCGCTAGCCAATGCGCTATACAAAGCCACTGGCAAGCGAAGCTACAGCCAGCCATTTATGGCCAAGTCCTTCCTGTTGGGTTGAGCTAGCTGATTATAAAATTTGTATGAATTGAATAAGCATTCGCCGAGAGGTGGATGCTTTTTTTGTGTAAACCACGTGATATTCATTTGAAAGTTCGACTGAAACTGACTATTCAGAAAATGAATCCACTAAAAAAGCAGACTTTCACCGATCTATAAAAAATCAGGCATCTTAAGAATACAAAGATAATCTCACGCTACTCCTAAAAACCAAACACCCCAGGAAGCCAAAGGCTCAATGCTGGAATATAAGTCACCAACATCAAAACAACGAGAAGCGCGACAAACATCGGAATAAGGGGTTTCAAAACCTTTTGGATGCTTATTCCTGCTACGCCACATCCTATAAATAGAACAGAACCAACAGGCGGAGTACACAAGCCAATACAAAGATTCATCACCATCACAATACCAAAATGAACTGGATCCATTCCAAGACGCTCCACCACTGGTAAGAAAATAGGCGTGAAAATCAATACAGCAGGTGTCATATCCATGAAGACCCCCACAAAGAGCAAAATCAGGTTGATAATCAAAAGGATAACTATCGGATTGTCCGATAAAGTAATAAGTCCTTGGCTCACCTCCTGTGGAATATTCTCATAAGACATCACCCATGACATCCCCATCGATGTGCCTATCAAGAGGAGAACAATAGATGTAGTCACTACAGTATTCAATATGATCTTTGGCAAATCACTTACTTTGACTTCCTTATAAATAAAAGCCAGTACCAAAGTATAAAGCACAGCGATGGCTGAAGCTTCTGTTGCTGTGAATACTCCAGCCACTATACCTCCTATCACGATCACAAGAAGAAGTAAACTTGGAAATGCATTCCAAAATTTCTTAAAAGTTTCCCCCAAGCTTTCCCACTTACCTCGTCTGTATCCACGTCTAATGGCTATTATCATTGAGACAATCATCAAAGAAATCCCCATCATAATACCAGGCACATAGCCGGCAATAAATAATGCTGCTATAGAAACCCCACCGCTTGCTAAGGAAAAGATGATTAGGATGTTGCTAGGTGGAATCACCAAACCAGTAGTTGCACTGGCAATGTTGACTGCTGCGCCGAAAGACTTTTCGTAACCTTCTTCTTCCATCCTCGGACCCATAAACCCACCAATAGCAGAGGCCGCAGCGGCTGCAGAACCCGATATTGCCCCAAAAAGCATACTAGCCACAATGTTCACAAAGGCAAGCCCTCCCGGCAATCCACCTACCAGCGCCTTAGCAAAATCCACCAAACGTCTTGCAATACCTCCACTATTCATCAGCTGACCAGAAAGCACAAAAAACGGAATGGCCAATAGGGCAAAACTGTCTAAACCTGTAGCCATACGCTGCGCCAGTGTAGTAAACGCCGTAATGGAAGGCATTGAAACTACCAGCGTAAACAAGGATGATAATCCAATGCAATACGCAATAGGCAGACCTATACCGAGCAGAACCACAAAGCTTAAAACCAATATCAGTATCTCAGCAATACTCATAGCTACTTGGTTTTAAAATCTAATAAAGCATAGTAGATAATCAATAATCCACTGACTGGGATTACCATGTAGATATAACCCAACGGCAGTCGCAGTGTAGCAGAAAGCTGCTCCAGACTCAGCGTGAGATAGACCAGACGTCCACCGCCTATCACCATGACCGTCAGCGCAAATAGAATTGAAAGCAGACCAATGATGATATTCAGATTTCGCTTGCTAGCACCTGTCAATTTATTGGGTAAAATGTCTATCGCAAGATGTGCTTTTTGGCCCGCCGCATAAGCAGCTCCCAATAGACCTACCCATATCAATAAAAAATTGGCCAGCTCATCCGTAAATAAACTAGGTGATGATAGTAGGTATCTTGAAGCTACTTGCCACAAAACATTGACAACCATTACGGACATCAATGTCACCAGCACGCCGGCTAGTATTTTATCAATTTGCTTCCTCATACTTGTACGCTTTTATTCGTTGAATAAAGTCAAATTTTACTGGATCATTCTCATAAGCATCGTAGAGCGGCTGGACCATGTCCGAAAAAAGCCCATTGTCTGGTCGGATAATCTCCACACCAGCTTTCTGCACAGCCGCTAAACTTTCCTTTTCGGATTTATCCCATACTTTCATTTGAAAATCTACAGATTCATCAGCTGCAGATTTCAACCAACCTTGCTCCTGCTCTGTAAGATCGTTCCACCATTCCAAGCTGACCAATAGCACATCTGGCAGACTGGTATGCTCATCTAGCGTGTAGTATTTGCAAACCTCATAATGACGGCTGGAATAAAAGCTGGGTGGATTGTTTTCCGCTCCATCTACCACACCTTGCTGTAGTGCTGTGTACAATTCTCCAAAAGAAACAGGCGTAGGTGAACCACCCAATTGCGTGACCATATTGACAGCAGTCACACTTTTCATAACTCTGATTTTCAACCCTTCAAGATCGCTTGGGCCATTGATAGGACGGTCCTTCGTATAAAAACTTCGATATCCTGCATCATAAAAACACAAACCTCTAAAACGATATTTCTCCCCCTTGGCAAGAAGCTCCTCGCCTATTTCCCCTCGAAGAACACCAAACAGATGCTCCTTATCTTTAAAGAGATATGGAAGTCCGAGTACCTCGAAGGAAGGAACAAAATTCTCCAATGCGCCACTAGAAACCTTAGTCATCGCCAAGCTCCCAATCTGCAATAGCTCCAACAACTCTCGCTCATTTCCTAGCTGACCTGAAGGGTAAATCTCAATCCTTAATTTTCCGGCTGACTTCTCCTCCAGTCGCTCCGCCATATTTACGATCCCAATATGAACCGGATGGCTAATATCTAAGGCATGTGCCAATTTGAGCACTTTTACATCACCCTTTGGATCACAACTGCCCAGTAGCATGACAGACAGGATTGCTAGGATTATGTGAGTAAAGCGAATCAAACTTTCTTATTGGTTTTAGTCAAATTAAAAACTTTTAACATGATCAAGTTGGTTTATTTATCTCTAAAATTTGAAATATGCTGAAGCATTATTGTAGCAGATATTCTCAACATGCTGCCCAAGCCATTCTATGTCATTTGGCAACTCTCCATTTTCCACATCTTTGCCTATCAGATTGCATAGAATACGTCTGAAATATTCATGTCTGGGATAAGACAAAAAGCTTCTACTATCCGTGAGCATTCCAATGAATTGGCTAAGCAGCCCCATATTGGAAAGCGCATTGAGCTGCTTCTCCATGCCATCCTTCTGATCCAAAAACCACCACCCAGAGCCAAACTGAATTTTACCTGCTACTGAGCCATCGTTGAAGTTGCCTGCCATGGTAGCAAATGCTTCATTGTCGGAAGAATTGAGATTGTATAAAATCGTTTGGGCCAGCTGATCGCTACCGTCGAGTTGATTTAGGAATTTTGACAAGGCTTTGATTTGGGAGAAGTCCCCGATGGAGTCAAAACCTGTGTCAGGTCCTAGTTTAGACAGCAACCGAGTATTGTTATTACGAATAGCTCCTAGGTGATACTGCTGCGTCCAACCTTTGGCATGATACATCTTCGCCAATTCGGTGATCATGGTCATTTTGAAAATTTCCACTTGGCGCTGGCTGATTTCTTTGCCATTCAAAACCAAATCAAAAATCTCAGTAGTCTGCGGCAATGAATATGCGTCAGGATAAAGCTGATCCAAACCATGATCAGACAATAGTCCTCCCGCTTCATGGAAGTAATCAACGCGCTTTTTGGCAGCTGCCAAAAGTCCTTCAAATGTATCAATAGGCGCACCATTTAGCTCACCGAGCAATTCTAAATATTTCAAAAAGGAAGTAGGCTGATCTACCGCATAGAGCCGATCTGGCCGGAAGGTTGGTAGTATCTTCACAGCAAAATTCTCCGTGCTTAGCTGTTTATGGTATTTGAGATCATCTATGGGATCATCAGTAGTGCCAACCATCCGCACATTCATCTTTAGCATTAGCGCCCGACACGAATATTCCTTTGTTTGGAGTTTGGCGGAAGCCTCATCATAGATGCGCTCCGCACTTTCTGCGTTGAGCAGATCGTGGATATCGAAGTATCTCTGCAGCTCTAGATGCGTCCAATGGTATAATGGATTTCGGAAAGTATTGGGCACAGTAGCCGCCCATTTCATAAACTTTTCCTTTGGAGAAGCATCACCAGTTATGAAATGCTCATCCACACCATTGGCACGCATGGCTCTCCATTTGTAATGATCTCCCTGTAACCATGCCTCAGTGATGTTATTAAAGATGCGATCCTCTGCTATGTCCTTTGGGGAAAGATGGCAGTGGTAATCCACGATGGGCATCTTAGCGGCGTAACCATGATAAAGCTTTTGAGCCGTCTCATTTTCCAGGAGAAAATCCTGATCTAAAAATTGCTTCATATATCTAGTGATCTTCTGATTCCCAACTCCAATCCTCGCAGTTCTGCAAGTCCCCGCAATCTGCCGATGGCAGAATAACCTGGGTTGGTTTTTTTGTGCAAATCATCAAGCATTTGGTGACCATGATCTGGTCGCATTGGTAACTTAAAATCTTCTCTACCTGACGTCACCCTTTGATTTTGCTCCAATACCAAAGCTTTCATCACAGCGTACATGTCTACGTCTCCAGCTAAATGATCAGCTTCATGGAAATTACCATACGCGTCTCGCTTCGTAGCTCTTAGATGAATAAAATTGATCCTGTGACCTAATCGGGTAACCATTCCAGCCAAGTCATTATCAGCTCTTACACCATAAGATCCTGTGCAGAAGCAAAGACCATTGAATGTACTATCAATTGCGTCTATCAATTCCTTAGCGTCAGCCTCTGTGCTCACCACGCGTGGCAGACCAAGTATTGGAAATGGCGGATCATCAGGATGAATTGCCATCAACACGCCAGCTTGCTCAGCTACTGGTATTATGGCTTTCAGGAATTCATAAAGATTGTCCTTGAGCTTGCGCTCGTCTATGTTTTGATAGGTATCCAAGACATTTTGGAATTGCTCCAAGGTATAACCTTCCTCCGCTCCTGGTAATCCTGCAATGATGTTATTGACCAATTGATCTTTCTGGGCAGTACTCATCGTGTCAAAAGCCAACTTGGCCTTTTCCTTTTGCGCTTCGGAGTAATCTCCCTCAGCGCCTGGCCTCTTTAGCAGAAATAATTCAAAAGCGGCAAATTCAGCCGCATCAAATCGCAAGGCCTTTGAGCCGTCAGGCATTTCGAAACTCAAATCTGTCCTTGTCCAATCCAGTACCGGCATGAAATTATAGCAGACGGTATCTACACCACATTCACCAAGATTGCGAATGCTTTGCTGGTAATTCTCGATGAACTGAGCATAATTGCCCGTACGCTTCTTGATGTCCTCATGCACAGGGATGCTTTCCACCACGGACCATGTAAGACCCGCAGTTTCTATTTCAGCTTTACGCTTTTGAATTTCCTCTACAGTCCATACCAAGCCATTAGGGATGTGATGCAATGCCGTTACAATGCCCGTAGCGCCAGACATTTTGATATCAGCGAGCGATACGAGATCCTTCGGACCGTACCATCTCCATGTTTGTTCGAGTTGATTATTCTTCATGATTATACTCCGCTAAAAGCGCTAAAACCACCATCAATAGGAATGACCACTCCAGTGACGAACTTAGATCCGTCACCACATAGCCAAAGCAGTGTTCCAGCAAGATCCTCTGGCTCTCCAAATCTCCCCATAGGTGTATGGTCAATAATCGTATTGCCTCTATCCGTCAAAGAGCCATCAACTTGAGTGAGCAACGATCTGTTTTGGTCTGTCAAAAAGAAACCTGGTGCCAGCGCATTCACGCGAATGCCGACTTTGGAAAAATGAACCGCCAGCCATTGAGTGAAATTACTCACGGCTGCTTTCGCTCCGCTGTATGCAGGGATTTTGGTCAAAGGCGTGAAAGCATTCATAGATGAAATATTGATCACCGAACAGCCTTCCATACCTACCATATCCTTTGCAAAAACCTGCGTAGGTAGCAGCGTTCCAATAAAATTAAGATTGAAAACAAACTGAATCCCATCAGAGTCTAGATCAAAAAAGGTTTTGATCTCCTCAGTAGATGTTAAATCCTCTGCAAAAAGATGTGTTTTCGAAGTGGTGCCTTTTGGATGATTTCCGCCAGCGCCATTCACTAGGATACTGCATGGACCTAGAGTTTTCTTCACTTCCTCATGAGCCGCTCGAAGACTCTCGATTTCTAAAACATTCGCAGCAATGCCTATTGCCTTTCCCCCTGCTTGGTTGATGTCATCTGCAACTGCCTTAGCTGCATCTAACTTTAAATCTAAAATGGCAACTTTTGCGCCACTTTTCGCAAGCGCATGTGCCAACGTGCTGCAGAGAATTCCTCCTCCACCGGTCACTATCGCTACTTTTCCGTCAAGGTTCATTATACTGAATTTTATATTTTACTAGCTAAAATAAGTTTTATGAGAAAGTGGTCAGATTCAGAAGCTTCAATCTGCATATCTCAGAACAGCTAAGTATTGAAACAAAGACAATAGATACAGAGAGGTATTTCATTCTAACCAAAATTATCTGTGTAATATATACGCAGTAATTAAAGATCGCAAATTCGCCTAATACAATTAATTAAAATCCACAAGAAGAAATTGTATAGGAATCTATCGCTTGAGTGTATAGAGCTCAGGCCCCCCCTTGGCGCCAGCCTTTTTTTCGTTGGTGGGATGCAAAAGGCCAGTTAAAAGAATCTTTTTCCTGAAATTGCGTCGGTCTAAGGCCTCTCCCCTAATGCTCTCAAAGAGATCTTGCAATTCTTTTAGGGTAAACTTTTCTGGAAGTAACTCCCCAAAAGTCAGATGATTCTCGGCGTTCTCACGAAGCTTTCCCCAAGAGTCATCTACTAGTTGATTGTGATCAAAACCCAAACTTGGTAGCTCTTTTAAAGAAAGCCATTTCACATCGGAAACATAATTCTTGGCGATCACAGGATGATTTTCCGGCTTAATCAGCGCATAAAAACAAACGGTTACTACTCGCTTGACTGGATGCCGATCTACCGTGCTATAAACTTTAACCTGCTCTTGATGTACGTTTTCTATACCTGTAAGATTGAACAATACTAGGTTGACCGCTTCTTCTAGCGTTTGACCTGCCCCCATAATACCACCAGGCAACATCCAATAGCCCTTGAATGGCTCAATAGACCGCTTGACTAAAAGCACTTTCACCTCATTCTCTTGAAAGCCAAAGACTGCACAGTCAACAGTAATGGTTGTTTCATATGCATCTGTAGTTACTGTGGTGTTGAGCAAATTCAGAGTAGTAGTGATTTAGTGATGAAAGCGAATATATTCAAAAAATTAAATGCTAGGACCTCAATTTAGAAGCTAAGATTGAATTATCTATACCCGTGCTTAGGGTTTGGTGTCCTCACTTTAGTCTATCTAAATCAACAACCTGAGGTAGCTTCCATAATAATTGAATTAATCGCAACACCGTTTTACACCGAGCTAGATATCTAGATGATAAGTCTTTCATGTTTACCTGATCTATGTTATGTTCACAGCATGATCACTCGTTTAGCTTTGCCGAAAATTCAATATTTCTAATAAATATACGGTTTTCAAAAATGAATCAATTGGGCCCATCAACCATACTTATCAGCAGCAGACATGAATAATTCAATTTATATCAACCCTACAGAAGCCTATTGCGGCAAGTCAATTATCACCCTTGGGTTTATGGAGCATTTGCTGAGATCCACTCAAAAAGTTGGAATATTCAGACCTATCATCAAAAGCAAGCCAGGAGAAACCCGCGATCAAGATATTGACTTGTTTATGACGCATTTTAAGATTTCCGCCAAATACGAGGAACTATATGGCTACACGACCGACCAGCTCCAAGATTTGGAGGCTCATGGTAAACATGATGAAATCATCGACGGCATCATTGAAAAATATAAGGCTTTAGAAGATCAGTTCGATTTTATTGTTATTGAGGGGTCAGACTATGAAGGAAAAAGCTCTGTATTTGAGTATAACTTGAATCAAGAAATAGTTAAAAATCTTGGCAGCCCAGTAGTGGTGGTAGGCAAGGCTGATGAAGTCACAAGTATTGAAGAACTCGCCTATGTGATTTATCAAAATGTAGAGGGGTTTCTTGCAAAAGGATGTCAGGTTATAAAAGTAATCGTGAATCTTGTGCCGGATTCCATCAAAATCGCTCTTGAAAAAGAGCTCAAAGCACACCTTCCTAAGGATCTGAGGAACGTGGATTTCTTACCTCCAGATCAAGCACTCAGCAGTCCTAGCATCGCTGAAATTGTAGATGCATTGGGTGCCAAAGTATTGTATGGTGGAAACCAGTTAGAGCGACTTGCATATTATTATACAATAGCCGCGATGCAACCGCACAATTACCTTAAGCGAATAAAGGAAAATTCTCTTATAATCACCCCTGGTGATCGAGGAGATATAGTGATGACAACATTGCAAGCTCACCAATCGTCTAATTATCCATCATTAAGTGGTATCATCTTATCAGCTGGATACGAACTGGAAGAGGCATACCATAAGCTACTAGAAGGTCTTACTGATATTGTTCCTATTCTAGCGGTCGATACCAACACTTTCGACACAGCACAAAACGTTTCTAATGTGCGTTCTTACATTAAACCAACCAACCATCGAAAAATCTCCTTGGCGCTTCAGCATTTTGAAAGAAATATAGCGATCAATCAACTTATAGAGAAAATGAAGGTATTGACTCCTAGTAGCGTATTGACTCCTAAGATGTTTGAGTATAGATTATTCAAAAAAGCCAAATCAGACAAAAAGCGAATTGTTTTGCCAGAAGGTGGAGATGAACGTATATTGAAAGCAGCGGAAATTCTTGCATCAAGAGAATTGGTAGACCTTATTATCCTTGGCGATGAAGAGCAAATCCAAAAAGATATTATTAGACTAGGTTTGATTCTTGACAAAGCCAGTATCACCATTATTGACCCTTTGAAGCACCCGAAATTCTCGGATTATGTCGTAGCGCTCTATGAGGCCCGTAAACACAAGGGTGTCAACATAGACATGGCCAAAGATTTACTAAGAGACACGACTTATTTTGGAACCATGATGGTACATATGGGCGATGCTGATGGTATGGTATCTGGAGCAGTAAATACTACGCAACATACGATTAGGCCAGCTTTGCAATTGATCAAAACCAAGCCTGGATATTCCGTGGTTTCTTCTGTTTTCTTCATGTGCTTGGAAGACCGAGTGTTGGTTTATGGCGACTGTGCTGTAAATCCCAACCCTAATGCTGAGCAGTTAGCAGAAATCGCTCTTTCTTCTGCGGAAACAACTATTGCTTTTGGTCTCGAACCTAAGGTTGCTATGCTCTCCTACTCCTCTGGATCATCAGGGAAAGGCGAAGAAGTAGAAAAAGTGCGAGCAGCTACAGAAATGGCAAAAGCCAAGAATCCTACCCTCAAAATTGAAGGCCCTATCCAATACGATGCAGCCGTTGATATGGGGGTTGGTCAACAAAAAATGCCTGGGTCTGAAGTAGCTGGCCAAGCAAGTGTTTTGATATTTCCTGATTTGAATACAGGAAACAATACTTACAAAGCTGTTCAGCGAGAAACTGGTGCAATTGCTATCGGTCCTGTACTTCAGGGATTGAACAAACCAGTGAATGACCTTAGTAGAGGCTGCACTGTTACGGATATTGTGAATACAGTGGTAATCACAGCTATTCAAGCACAAAACGAGAAGTAATTTTCTAAGCAAAAGCAGGTATGAAAATTTTAGTGATTAATACAGGAAGCTCTTCGATCAAATATGTATTATTTGAAATGGAAGGGCAGCAAGTCATTACAAAAGGTCAAGTAGATCGCTTAGGTGATCCTTCTTCCTCAATAGCTTATACAATCTTTCAAAATGGTGAGGAACTGAAGATAAAAGAAGTAATATCTATCCCTGACCATGTTTCGGGTCTGGAGAAAATAGTCGCTGTGCTCACTGATCCTAAAAACAACATCATTAAAGATACTACCGAAGTAGCTGCAGTTGGTCATCGGGTAGTTCACGGCGGAGAAACTTATAGCGAAGCAACGCTGATAACTGAAGAATTAAAAGCGAAAATCAGAGAATTGATTCCCCTTGCTCCACTTCACAATCCTGCAAATCTCCAAGGTATAGAGGTAGCAGAGAAATTCTTTCCAAAGGCAACCCAAATTGCAGCATTTGATACGGCCTTTCATCAGACCATGCCTCCTAAATCTTACAGGTATCCCCTTCCTAACAAATACTACGAGCAAGATAAAATCCGGGCCTATGGCATGCACGGCACTTCGCATGCATATGTCTCGAAACAAGCCTTAAATTTAATACAAAAGCCAGCTAACCAATCGGCGATCATTACAATTCACCTTGGCAATGGCTGCAGTATGACCGCTGTAAAAGCAGGAAAGTGTCTCGACACAAGTATGGGACTAAGCCCACTAGCAGGTATTATGATGGGGACACGCTCTGGAGACATAGACCCATCAATTCCATTTTTTCTGGGCACTAAGCTAGGAATGTCTTTTGAAGAAATAGACACCATGCTCAATAAGGAAAGTGGTTTGAAAGGGATCGCAGGAAGCAATGACATGCGCGATGTGATGGGAAAAAGGGCAGCGGGTGATGCCAATGCTTCTTTAGCCATAGATATGTACGTACAGCGGATCAAAAAATACATTGGTGCTTACACTGCTGAGATGGGTGCTTTGGATGCGATTGTATTCACTGCGGGAATAGGTGAAAACAGCCCCGAGCTCAGAAGCTTGATCTGTGAAAACCTAGAGGTTTTAGGTATTGAATTAGATAAAAGCAAAAACACAATGCGTGTAGATGGAAACCGCGCAATTCAAACAGCTAACAGCAAAGTTGAGGTATGGGTGATCCCTACAAATGAGGAGCTTGAAATTGCCCTTCAAAGCGAAATGGTAGTTGCTCGGCAGTCGATTCAAATTAATTAAATAACGACAACTTTTACATATTCGGTCTTTGCTATAAAGTAATTCGGGGAGAAATCTGTTTATCGTAAAAAAAAAGGTGAAACCAAATCATAAGCGAGGATTAAAGAAATATTACGTAACCATTTAGTTATGTTTTGAAAGTTTTATATCTTTCTTTTCATATATTTGAAGTAGATATAAATAGTAAATGCTTATGATTAATAAATTCATCTCACTGTTCTTCATCGTTATATCCTCCTACTTATACGCTCAGGATTACACGGCTATTGAAATTGATAGCGAAATAGAAAATGTCCAGCCAATGACGGGTATTGTATTCTGGCCTGGCAATTCTAGAATAGAAACTGACGCTATTTCTCTTGAGTACTCATACATGTCTTACGCTGATGTAGTGAAAGGGAAAGGAGTGTATGACTGGACACCTGTTGAGGAGTTGCTAGATGAAATGGCTTCTAGGAATCATCAAGCTGTATTAAGGTTTAGATTCTCATATCCTGGACGTACAACCACTGTACCTCAATACATTAAAGATATGAGTGATTATAACGAGACTATGGGTAAATCGGAAGGCAGAGACACTTCTTTCCCAGATTGGACACATCCAGAATTGAAGGCATTCACTATAGATTTCTATACTGAATATGCGAAGAAATATGACAAAGATCCGCGAATGGCTTTTGTTCAAACTGGTTTTGGCCTTTGGGCAGAGTATCACATATATGATGGACCATTCAAACTAGGAGAAACATTTCCTAGCAAAGAGTTTCAAACATCATTCATGAAGCATTTGGACACAGTTTTTCAAGAGACTTATTGGAGTATTTCCATAGATGCAGCAAGTAGTACCTATTCTCCTTTCTCGGAAAATCCTGATTTGAAGCTTATCAACTTCGGCTTATTTGACGATTCATTTATGCACAAAGGACATTCTGGCTACAATACTACATCGTGGAATTTCTTTGATAGAGATCGCTACAAGTGGGCCCCCGCAGGTGGTGAGTTTAGTTACTACACTGATTATGATCAAGAAAACGTTCTTAATGAGCACGTAGGTGCTCACGGTATCGCTTTTGAAACGTTCGTCGAAAATTTCAGAATGAGCTATATCAATGGAAATGATCAAGGGCGCTACCAGGAAATGGAAAGAATAAAAGCAGCCAGCATGTATATGGGATATCGCTTCAAAATCAACTCATTTCAGGTATCTGAAAACGCCTCCATTGTAGAAATTGAAAACGTAGGCGTAGCACCGTTTTATTACGATGCATATGTTGCTGTGAATGGAGTAAGAGCATCTGAGTCATTGAAATTATTAAATCCTGGAGAGATACTTACATGCGAAATCAACTCTGGAGGTGACAACCCAGTATTAACCATCGAATCTGACAGAATACTACCCACTCAAACCATAGAATACTACGGAACAATTAATGAACCTTATGTGTATGTGCCTCAAGAAATAGAAGATGAAGTTCTTGGGGCTCAAAAAAAAAGTAAGACTAAAGGATTAAATGTTAGATCGACCGAGGAGTTCCTTATAGTCAGTAGTTCAAATGGAAGTAGTTTTCAAAATATTGCAATTTTTGATATCCAAGGCAGGCTGGCGCTTGACCTGAAGCTAGACCAACCTTCGGCATCATATATCGTCGATAAGAATCTTATCAATCACAAAACTGGACTATTCATTATCAGAACAGAATTAGGCCAACAAAAAGTGCTCATAAAGTAACTAAGTGATCAAGGTTACTTTATGAGTTTAGGCGTTCTGATTTTGTCTAAGTGTTATTGATCCGTCCTCATTGATATTTCTTGCTGACCATTTGACGGGATACTGCTGATTTTTAATTTCAATTTTCACAGACAGCTTTAGTCCTTTCCAATCTGCACCTTTAGGTAGGTTCATTTTAGCCTGCCTTACCTTTTTTGGGAGAGGATACCCAGGATCAATACTGCCAGTACTCAACACATTTCCTTGTTGGTCTTCGAGGGACAGCATCAATGCACCGGGCACTGATGCTATGCCATCATTGACCAAGCCCAAAATAAGGTAAGGATGCTCATCTTGCTCGCCAAGCCAAATCCACGATGGTCTTACTTTATACCCAATGTTAGCCCTGAGCTTATCAAGTCCTTCGGGATATTGATCATAGTATCTTTTCAAATTATCAGCACTCAAGTCGTGCCAGTTCCACAAGGAGCAATATGTCGGGGCAACATCTAAGATATGGGAGATAATATGCTCAGTTCTAGGTTGTCCTTCAATCATTCGAAGACGATCAGGCTTTCCATTGGAAAAGCCATTCTCTATAGTGGCTCCAATCCATGGTGGTCGATTGCTCAAGGCCTCTATTTGCTCAGGCTCAATAAAGATAGTGTCCGTTCTTAGCCAATTGAAGCTTCGAATCGTCCTGTCAAGCACCTCAGAATTACCTACATTGTTAAAATCAGGCTGTGTATTAGTAGCAAGTGGTGTGCGTTTCCAGTTTTGGGCTTGGTGCTCAAACAAAGCGATAGAAGTCTGCTCAGCGGTATGATAATCTGGAAAAGGATTGCCACTAAAAGGCCACGAATGACCCTCTCCCCAAAACCCATACATATAAGTATCCACATACTCTATGAGTTCGTTTCCGTCATATAGATCTGCCAACATATCGTCAAGTTCTTTGAAAGCACTCATGAACGCAGGATGATCGTACCGCGGAGCATAGTGGATCTTACCCAGGATTCCGATTTCGTCAGTAGTGCCCAATTTAACAAAAGGGACTTTATCCGCAACAAAATCAGGAACTGAATGAGCCTCTATTACAGGGCTCATGAGTTGCACTCTGAATGCGATCTTCTTGCCGTATTTCTTGGCCAAGACAAAAGCCATTTTCCAATGTGGAGGAAAACTCAATTTACCTTTCTCTTTTTGAATATCCCTCCAGTCTACCCTTAAATAGAGCTTATCGCCGAGAGGCCACTTGACTAAATCCTCTAAGGCCTTGTACATTTCAGATTCTCCTACCTTGGGCGGCCCTACCTCGTCACACAGATAAGTGACCAACCCCATTCCTGGATTAGATTGAAAAATCTCTGAAGGAGATGTGATCATGACAATGTAATTCCCATTAGCCGTAGCATCACCTCCATAAGTAGTAAATGGGCCTTGATTAAGCCTATTCTTTATGGTCGGTGGCGGTCCAAAATCATAATTACCCCAATTATGCGGCGGGACTCGATTCGGTAATGTGTTACCTGAATGTGCTAACCCTACAGCGGGTAGCAGGCTACCCGCTATGGCTCCAGTCTTTATAAAATCTCTGCGATCCATAGGATATCTTTTTATTTAATTTCCAGTGAATATTTTAAGTCATTGTAACCATTTTCCTCATTCCAGAATCCTTCATTCGCTAGACGTATGGCATACTCAGGTCGATTTGCAATAGATTCATGATTATCTGGAATAAATATGCTCAATGTGTATATCCCCTCTTCAATATCAGATGGTAAGGCCAGTACCTCATCTATATTAACTGCTTCGTGCCAAAACCGGATATCTGTTATGATTTGAATGCGATACTCAACACCGCTATCTTGATTTACTAATACTAAATAAACAGGCTTATACATCACAGGTGCAGCATAGCCAACGTTTCGAAAGTGGAGTTTGATTGCAAGGTCAGCAGTAGCCGAGACAGTTGATGGTAATAAGGCGCTATCAAGCATAATCCTGTAGCCTAAGTTCTTCTTAATATCCTCCATACATCCGCCATCTACCCAATCATTGTTGACTTCATTGTTATAGTCAGCATTCAAATAGGTGTAATGTAACAAACGCAAATCCTCTTCAGCTTTACCTGCAGGTGCACAATCATTTTGTGGGCTGTATCCGTCAAAACAGGTTTCCCCTCCTACTACGGCGAACTTACTATCCTCAGCAAAATAAGATTTCAAGTTGAAAATATCGGTCCGTCTCGGTGTAGAACTATTGCCGTAATCCGCATAAGTACCAAAATCATCAGCACTAGCAAATAAACAATCATTGTGATGCGCTATTCTTGACTTATATGAACCATCAAATGCCTCAGCCTCTGTCAATGGTGCTACGTTAGTTCTGGCATCTACCCCATATACCGCGCGCTGCTTCATTTGAGGGTAACGTACTTGAACAGTCAGCTCCTCTGGAATTGCATCTAATAGTGCTTTGAGAACATCGATTCTATCCACCCAATTTTCATCCAAAACCTTCCCCTGATCAGTATTGGAAGAAGCGTCCCCAAAATAATCTGTGTAATAATTTTCTCCCCAAGTGCCAATCCAACCCATTTGAATTGTGAGGATTACATCTGCATTACTGGTCAATACTGGCCCTACTTGCTGAATATGCCCAAGAATGACCTCCTTGCTGGCATCTCCATATGGCGGACAGATAAAATCCTCGGGACAATTACCAGGAGTCGCGGTAGTAGTATAAGTAAAACGAGGAATCACTTTGACGCCCGCCTCGCGTGCTGCATTAAAATCTTCCTGCATGCCTGCTAAGTAATCTTCTGAAATGGGAGCGTTTACAAAATCTCCCAAGACATAATAGCGAAAGACTAAAGAGTTGTAAGATTCATAAGAGGAATTTGACGAAAACGTAGCTCCTCTATTTCTTTTCAATGTGGCAACTGATAGCTTAGAGAAATTTGATGAATTGGTTTGAGAATACTTATAAAAGCCTCTTTCAGGATTCACAAAATCTTCGGTCGACTCTGTGAATTTGTAATATTTAGCTTGAGAAGATTCTTTTGGTTCTGGGGTGCTTCCTCCACTGCATGAAAACATCAAATAAACAGGAAGTAGAGCAAATAAAAATTTGAAATTGGAATAGATCATAACGAATGGGTTTAATAAAAAATGCCGGGATGAACCGGCATTTACAATTGAGTATGAAGAAAAACTCTTAAAGATTCTGCTCACAATCAGGGTTGGTAATTAATTCTATCTCAGGAATCAGAAAAGCCCAGCGATCATCATCCCAAGGAATGACTGTTCGAGTATCTCCATTTTCTAGATGTATCCCAGTGTAGTCACGATTCATATCTCTTTTGTTTCTGATGAGATCAAATCCTCTGTGCCCTTCGAAGGCCAGTTCAAGACGTCTTTCCTCCAATACTATGTCAAGAACTGATCGGCCTCCCAGATTACCAGCGTCGTACAGCTTACCACTTGGTAGTCCAGCACGCGTTCTAATGGTATTTACATCATTGAGTGCAAGATCATCCGATCCTGATTTTGCATAAGCTTCAGCACGATTCAAATAAATCTCAGAAAGTCTCAAATACTGAGGCGAAGAAAGATTCACAATGCCTTCTTGCCCAGTGAATTTGAGTATGTAATGAATATCATATCCATTTTTCAAACCGCCTGTAGTCAAAATAAGGTCATTACGTACATCTTCGGTATTAGGTCTGATTAGATCGAGGAAGGTCTCGGAAGCAAATACTTCTCCCCAGCCTCCATTGTTACCATCATCATAATACATAGATCCTATTGACCCATTCTTTCCTCTTCCATCTGCTTGTGTGAACTTCAAGACGAAAATTGACTCTGGTGAACTGGATGCATTTGCAAAATTGTCCACGTATGCAGAGCGGTCAGCTAGTCTAACACTACTATTTTCAATAACCTTATTGGCATATTCAATAGCCTTCTCATCATTCTCCATGTATAAATAGACTCGGGAAAGCAATGCCTGAGCAGCTAATTTAGAACCGAATTCAACACCACGGGTTTGGCTATCGTCCATTAGTTCTTCTGCCTTCAATAAATCCTCAATTACAGCATCATAAGACTCACCGACTGTAGCTCGAGCTTTGATATTGGGCTCATCATCGCTTCTTCTCAAAACAACCCCTGGGTTATCCCTACCATGTGAATATGGCATTGCAAAAAATCTCAACAAATCAAATGTCGCAACGGCTCTCAAAAAATAATTCTCGCCTATTAATTGGTCTGCCTCAGGACTCTCACCTTCTGGAGCATTGCTTATAATCAAATTGGTACCAAGGATCATTCTGTAGGCTATAAACCAGAAGTACGAAGAATTACCTTGACCCGAATTATGCTCACGCGTGAATACTAGGTAGAGCGGATCTACAGAAAATTGCGTGTACATAACATTATCAGCAGCGAATTCGCTCATTTGATATAAGTGACGAGTATAATCGTTACGACTATCACCAAAGCCTTGACCAGAGAATGGTAGCACGTCTTTGAAAAGGGCATAATTGCCATTTGTGGCAGTCTCTATACCTCCTGGCTCACTCAAAAGATTATTGATGGTAGCTTTTGTTTGTGGTTCTATATCAAGCTCACATGCTGAAAAAGACAACACTAGCGTGATCAAAAGAAATTGTTTGAATATTTTCATCGTTTTCATCTGCTTAGAAATTAACATTAAGACCTAGAACAAACTGTCTACTTATTGGGTATTTCAGATTGGATAAACCTGGTTGCTCAAAAGCTCCTGCAGTCAATCCCACATCAGGGTCCATCCCTGAGAATTCGGTCCAAGTATGAAGGTTATCAGCTCTTAGCGATAGCGTAGCTGACTTCATATTGACAGCATCAAGCACCACTTTAGGTAGACTGTATGAAAGAGAAATATTTCTCAGTCTTATAAAGTCGCCTTTTTCAATGTAGCGTGATGAATTTTGATGGGCTCCTCTATTTCCTCCTCGTCTATACTCGGGATGAGTGGCTATATCACCTGGATTTTCCCAACGAACCCAATCCTCTTGAGGTCTCATGAGGTTCACTCCTGTATTAGCACCATCCGAATCGACAAATGCACGCGTTTCATGGTAAATATGATTACCTCCTTGGAAAGTGAATAAGCATGCAAGCGTGATACCTTTGTAAGTCAATGAATTGCGAAGACCTCCTGTATACGTTGGGAGAGCAGATTCAATTGGCTGGAAAGTTGCATCATTGTATACAGAAGTAACAGATGATGTTATTGAACCATCCTCTTCCTCTGTCAACATCTCCCAAGTAGGGCCGCCTGTCTCAGGGTCAACTCCCAACCATCTAGGCATGTACCACATGAAAGCTTCTTCGCCCACTTTATTAAGTTGTTGAATATTTCCTACCAACTGTGGTTGCTCATCCAAAACATCTGTGATTTTAGTAATCTCGTTTTTGTTAAATGAGATATTGAAATTCCCTGAATAGTAAAAATCTCCGAGTTTCTTGTCGTAGCTCAAATTGAATTCAAATCCACGACTTCTCATATCACCAATATTCTCAGTTCTACGCTCATAGCCAGATGAAAACGGCAAAGGGTTTGAAAGCAACATACCCGTTACTGCTTTTTGATAAACATCCACATTTACATTCAACCCATTAAAGAGACCCAAGTCAAATCCTGCATTGAGCATTTCGGTCTGTTCCCACTGAAGATTAGGATTAGATGGGTTGTCAGGTTCTCCTCCTGGCTGATTGTTATACTGTCTAGAAATATTATAGGTAGGGAGACTTAAAAATCTTTGGATATTGCTATTTCCAGTTAAACCATAACTCACTCGCAACTTAAGTAGATTCACTGCATCTACACTTTTCAAAAATGATTCTTCTGAAACTAGCCAAGCAAATGAACCTCCTGGGAAATTTCCAAACTTTTTATTCTTAGCAAAATTTGAACTACCATCTCTTCTGAAATATCCTGTTGCAAAGTATTTCGAGTTATAACCGTAGGTTAATTCACTGATAAAAGAAATACCCCGATCTATAAAGGCATCACCCGCATTTGCAGGAAATGTCACATTCGTACTAGCTCCAGATGGTACTTGCACAGAAAGTGAGCTTAAATTCTGACCATTGAATCCTAAGAACGATGATCTACTCACCCCTCCTTCATGAGCGACAAAACCGCCAATATCGTGTTTACCAATTGACTTACTAAATCTCAAAAAGTGAGTTGAGGAAAGTCCTTGAGATTCAAACCTATTTTGACTAATCACACCATTCAAAGCAATACCGAAATCGGTCAGAGGAGAATAATACTCTTGTGTCTGGTTAGCATATTGGCTCAACTGTGTTCTAGCCTCAAGACTTAGCCAATCTGTCAACTGATAAGTGATAGTTGAATTCCAAACTAAATTGTTGTCTCGAAAATTAAGCTTGTCGTATTCGGCAGAGTATAGGAAGCTTCTTCTAAATTGTCCCAGCCATTCGTTACTGGTATTAGTGACATAGCTCGGCCCTAATAATTCACCGTCTACGTTTCTTGGATTATCCCAAGGCATGTTCCAAAATGTATCTTCGAACCAACTATAATGGTGGAAATTATTTTCAGACCACTGTGCATTTATACTTGTCGCTACTTTCAACTTTTCCGATACGTCAAATCTTAGATTTCCTCTCAGGTTCAATCGCTCGTAATCTGTTTTTATAAATGTTCCTTCCTCGTTGAAATAATCAACACTTAATCCATAAGAAATGCCATCAGTGCCTCCACTAGCAGCAAGATTATAGTTTTGAATTACGGCTCTATCAAATCCAGCGTCCAGCCAATCGAAACTTCTATCTTCCAAATATTCTGGTCTATTGTTGAGAAAGCTGACCAAGTTGTCTTCACCCCACATTTCTTTTTGAGCTTCATATAACTCCGCTCCGTTCATCATTTCGAACTTGCCCGTTACTACTTCTTTTACCCCGATAGAGCTATTGAAGGATAAAGACGGCTTTCCAGAACCTGATTTTGTAGTAATAATAATTACACCAGCTGCTCCTGCTGCACCATATAGTCCTATGGCCGCAGCATCTTTCAGAACTGTAAGTGTTTCCACATCATTAGGTACATAATTTCCACCTATGATCCCATCTACTACAAATAATGGGGGAATATCATTATTCAGAGAAGTTAGTCCCCGGATCCTAATATCAGCAGCGGCGCCTGGGGCTCCTGAGCCGGATGATACAGTAACTCCAGCAGCTTGCCCCTGCAACATTGTTTGAACATTACTAGAGGTAACAGCTTGAAGTTTCTCAGCTCCAATTGATACAACGGAAGCAGAAAGTTCCTTTTGGGTAGTAGAAGAGTAACCCATTACAACTACCTCGTTTAATTGATTGACATCAAGTTCCAGATTAATATTAAAATTGGTTTGACTCTTAACCTTAAGCTCTTGTGGTCTGAACCCTACAAATGATACTACGAGTATATCTTCAGGTAGTGCTGAAAAGGAAAACTTACCATCAAGATCGGTTATTGATCCATTTTGGGAACCTTTGATGTAGACTGCAGCTCCTACTAAAGGCTCACCATCATCTGCAGATTTAACAACGCCACTAATACTATTCTGAGCCAAGGCTGAACTAGCCATTAAGAGTATCAGCATACAACATGAAAATCCAGTGCTGACGAGTTTAAGCATACTTCTCATATTTTAAGTTTTATTAATAAAAATGACCGCACCTACTAAATGCAAGCTTACGCAAGCTACAAATTTATTTTTTCTTTCTAATAAATCACTTTTATTTATTTTTCATTAGTTTTGGAACACTATAACTAAAAACGGATATGCCCAACAAAATTCCAAATTGGTTCATATATGCCTTAGTAACAACCCTATTCTGGGGTATTTGGGGAGCTGTGATTGAAATACCTGAAAAGGCTGGGTTTCCTGCTACTCTGGGATACATCGTTTGGGCAGGCACAATGATCCCATGCGCCCTAATCGCTCTTAAAATAATAAACTGGAAACTCGAAACGGATTTAAGGTCTATTTTCCTAGGTACTATTATTGGTCTTTTCGGTGCTGGCGGGCAGTTACTCTTGTTTAAAGCATTAGAAGATGGGCCTGCCTACATTATTTTCCCAGTAATCTCCCTTTACCCAGTTTTAACTATTCTTCTATCATTGATACTACTCAAGGAAAAAGCAAATAGTAAGCAAAAGATAGGAATTTTAATAGCCCTAGTGGCTATTGGACTCCTATCCTACCAAGAAAAAGCAGGAGGAATAGTTTCTGGCTATCTATGGTTAGCGTTGGCGGTACTTGTTTTTGTCGCGTGGGGACTTCAAGCGTACTTCATGAAGTTTTCGAATGAGACAATGAAAGCAGAATGCATCTTTTTCTATATGATGATGACTGCCGTGATATTAACGCCCGTAGCCTGGATGATGACTGATTTTACTCAGGAAATTAATTTAGGTTTTAAAGGTCCTTATTTAGCCTTTCTAATCCATATTCTTAATTCTGTTGGTGCGTTAACCTTAGTATATGCCTTGAGGTATGGAAAAGCCATAATAGTTGTTCCACTCACAGGCTTATCACCTGTTATTACCATAGTCTTATCGTTAGTTATTTACGGCATATTTCCTAGTGTGATACTTGGAATAGGTTTGATACTTGCAACTTTCGCTATTTTCTTACTATCAGAATAAATAAAAAGTTTACGAAAGGTTATTATTTACGTTTTAATTATTTAATTTTATTTTAACTTACTGTTTCTAATTATTCGATTAACAAAACAAAACTATGAAAACGAAGATGAAGAAGTTGACAAATTATTTTGCTGGATCACTTGCGGTGATTGCGCTCCTATTTATGGTGTCCTGCGGAGAGGACGAAGAATCTGTTCCTGCTCCAAAAGCTGCTTTTACTATTGCGATAGATGGTAAAACAGTAACGACTACAAACACATCAACTGATGCTGAAACTTATGCTTGGGATTTCGGTGACGGTACTACTATGGCTACAGAAGCACCTACGCACACTTACGAGGCTAATGGTAGCTATGTAATCAAATTAACTGTGACCAATGCATCTGGAGAAGATGATACTCAAGTAGTAGCAGAGATTGTAAACATATCTATTGATGGAGATTTCAGTGATTGGGCTGATGTACCAGCTATACCTGTGACTTACGTAGATGGTAGTACTTTAAAGACTGTGAAGATTGAGAATTTGGGTAACACAAAATTGTTCGTTTATGTAGAAGGAACATCTGATCTTACTCCATTGATGCAAATACCTTTGGATATTGATAATGACAGAGCAACTGGAGCTTTTATCGATTGGATATATTTCACAGCAGGTGAGGATATTTTGATAGAAGGTGCACTTCCTGCGTCTGATGTAGTTGATGCTCAGTATGCGTCTATTTACGGATGCGCACCTTGCGATGGTAGCAGTCCAGGAAACTGGAACTGGGGAGCTGATCCTATACTAGATGTTGTTACTGATTTTATAGAAGCTTCAGAACTATCTTCAGTATCAGGTGGATTGGCGTTTGAATTTGCAATAGACTTAACTGCAGTTGGAAGCACTATTTCATCTGAAGGTATTGGAATTGGGGTTTTAGATATTTCATTAGATACTTGGGGACCTGTTTCTGCTATACCTGGTAGATATAATGAAAACGACAACCCTGAAGGAACACTTTACAGATATACCTTCAAATAATTATTGTTTGTTTAACCATTTAAAGGCCTGAATTATCAGGCCTTTTTTTTCTCTTCTCGAAATGAAAAATATAATATTTATAGCATTCTTCCTTTACCAACTCGTTGCATTTGGACAATCCAATACCATAGAAATGCAGTATACGGAGAGTGACAACATTATAGCAAATCCAGAAAGAGGATTTTACAAGCACACAGAGGTACATACTGGAAGCTACGGCAACTTAAATGCTGAGACGCTATCAGGTTACAGGACAAACCAATCGATAACCCAGATATTAAGAGTTTTCTACCTTGAAGCATTTCGAGATAGACCAATTACAGAAGATTATTTAGCCAATATGCAAATTGATTTTGCAGCAGCGCGTCAGGCGGGTGTTAAAGTCATAGTACGCTTCGCTTACTCACAAGGCACAGGACAACCTTACAATGATGCACAGCCAGAAGTGGTATTTATGCACATCCAGCAACTCAAGGATGTATTGAGACAAAACGCTGATGTAATAGCCGTAATGCAGGCTGGGTTTGTTGGTACTTGGGGAGAATGGTACTATACTGAAGGTTTTGCTGGAAATGGCCCAAGTGATATTAGCCAACAAAATTATGCGGATCGTGCAAAAGTGATTTCGGAAATATTGTCAGCGCTACCAAAAGACCGAATGGTGCAAATCCGTACTCCTGGATACAAAATGAGAATGTTCGATACTCAAGAGCCAATAACAGCTAGTGATGCTCAGTCAGGTATCAATAGAGCAAGAGTAGGACACCACAATGATTGCTTTGTAGCCTCATCTAGTGATTTTGGAACATACAGAGATCAAGACTTAGAAAAGCCATTTCTTGAGGCAGAAACGACTTATTTACCAATGGGGGGAGAAACTTGTGCGCTAGCACCCCCTTACTCCGATTGTGATAACAGTCAAAACGAACTTGAGCGCTTTCATTGGTCTTATTTAAACATAGATTATAACAGAACTGTATTGGATGAATGGAGATCCCAAGGTTGTTTTGATGAAGTAGAATTACGCCTTGGGTATCGCTATGTAATGAACAAAGCCAATATCACTAATAGAACCAATTCAAAAAGCTCTTTTACATTGGATTTAGAGCTAATCAACAAAGGCTATGCCTCTACTTATAACCCAAGAGACGTTGAAGTTATACTGAAAAATATCGACACTCAAGAGGAGTATTCCTACAAGACAGATGAAGATCCCAGATTTTGGCCAATTGGCTCGAACTTCTCAATAAAACTCACATCAGGACTTCCTGAAGGAATAACCGAGGGCCATTATAAAGTATTTCTTAAAATGGGTGACCCCTACCCAACCATAGCTAACAATCCATCCTATTCAATCCAAATGGCGAATGAAAACGTATGGGATCCAGAACTAGGGTATAATGACCTCAATATTCAATTAACTGTAAGCGATACAGTGAATGCTGAGACTTATATGGGAGACAATTACTTTAAACTAGTTGACGTAGAAACAACTGAAGCACTACCAACCAAAATGTACGCGGGTTCTTCGAGTACTGAAAGATTGCTTTTCTGGGGCGCTCAAGAAGGTTTTATCAGAATAGTAGAACGCTCAATCAATGGTTCTGACTTTGAAGTACTTAAGACATTGGATGGAAATAGTAAATACTACAAAGACAGTGAATACATCGAAGGAGCAAATTATTCATACCGTTTCAAACTACAGAATAATGTTCTAGAATCCACATATTCAAACATTGTCTCTTTGACCAATGCAGAAAGTGATTTTATAACCATCATTACTAATGACGGAACAGATACAGACTGGAAGAATGTGTCCTCTCTTATATCTGCCGTAAATGACGATCAAGAGACCTTAGTGGTGAGAATGTTCTTTGATGTCTCAAATGTTAATTTTATCCTTTACGGCTCGGTCACAGATTACAATATCTATCTGAATACTGATAATTTAAAGGAAACGGGTTGGCTCTCTTCCGATCAAATGGAAGGAATGGATTATTTAATCCAAAATGATAAGGTTTTCCATTTGAATAATAAGGAAAAAACAGAGAAGTTAACCATTGAAAGTTTCACAAAGACAGATTCCACAATAGAATTCTCTTTTGACCACTCCACATTTGAGAATATGGGTTCAAACCCAACCATAGGCCTATTTGCTCTTTTGAATGGTGCAGAAGAACTAGGTGTAGATGTAAATGGGGGTGCAGAAAGTTTTTTTAGACAGCCATCTCCTGATCTTCCTGATACGCTTTACACCGAAAACCCTATAAATGATAAAACAAGTATCGAACTGCTCTGGAGTGCGTGTAAATTTTGTGATAATTATGAAATTGAGCGATCTATCGATGGAATTTCGTTCGAGCTAGTTGCTGAGCCAGACTATACAGTTATCAATTTGATAGATCGTGGATTGACGATAGATCAAAAATATTATTATCGAATGCGTACTGTTAACACATTAGGAATATCAGATTATACCGCAACTATTTCATCGGTAGCCGGCAAGAACCCCCTCTTAGGTGCATATCTCGGTGATATCATGACAATATTTCCAAATCCCAGTGAAAATTGGATTTACCTAAGTGAGCAATTAGCGGAAGTAGAGATAGTAGACCTGACTGGTAAGTCACACTTAAAAGTGAGAAAGTCAAAAATCTCAGCAATTGACATTACTGGACTACCATCAGGAGTTTACTTACTGAAAGGAAACAATGAAAATCACAGATGGGTCGGGAGGTTTGTAAAGAATTAGTCACCCACTAGGGAAACTTTAATGCCAAGTTCTGTTAGCTTATCTAAATCTTCCTTTCTGATCTTATTATCAGTTACGATATGATGTACATCGCGCATACTACAAATATGCGCGAAACTTCGTTTCTCAAATTTTGAAGAATCAGTGAGTACTATAACCTCTCTTGAAACTTTAATCATCAATTCATTGAGATGTGCCTCCTCCAAATTGGGTGTATAGAGGCCATGATTCACATCTATACCATCAACACCTAGAAACAACTTATCTACGTTAAAATTTGATAGACTTTTCTCCGCCATAGGCCCTACTAGAGACTGAGAGTTCTTTCTCATAAATCCACCAGGGACGATCAGGTTGATGTTTGGCTTATGTGCCAACCCGAAAGTAATGTTCAAAGCATTTGTGATTATCGTGAGATTATCCAAGTGATCAAGATTTTTCGCTAGCTCTACAGTGGTAGTGCCAGAATCAATAATTATGATCTCGCCATCTTCAACCAAAGAAGCCGCATACTTGCCAATAGCTCTTTTTTCGTTGATATGGATTCTATCCTTTTCAGTAATCCCATAGTCCGCACCCATTCGACCCTCGATCTTCATGGCACCACCTCGAGCACGAACCAACATTCGTTTTTTCTCAAGTTGATCTAGGTCATTCCTGATGGTCACCTCACTTACTAAAAACTCATCACTTAGTTGATCGACAAAAACCTCACCCTCAAGTGACAATTTATCTATGATCTTATTTCTCCTAGCTAACGTGCTTTCCCTATTCTTACTCATTTGACAAATATATTTCTAATACTCAATAATCACCTAACTACTTTAATTCAAAACCATAATGCAATGTTTTATAAGTTTTAAAAAAGTAAAAATAAGTTTACGAAAGCATAATCATTTTTATTACATTTGTTTATCACTTTTTACCAGATTGATTTATGATGAAAATGCTTGGATACGATCGGAAAGAAATCACCCAACTGGGGGGTGTTCATACTGCACGGGAGATTGATCAACAGCCAGAATTGTGGATGGAAATTTATCACAGTGTAAAAAATCAAAGAAAAGAAATACAGAACTTTTTACAAGGTGTCTTTGAAGACGCAGATTCAGTAATACTTACAGGTGCTGGAACGAGTGCCTATGTGGGAATGACTGTAGAGGGAGAGTTTCAAAAATGTTATAAAAAACAAACCAAAACGGTACCAACAACCCACCTCGTTACGCATCCCGCAGACTACATTAATAGAAATAAAAGAGTGCTGCTAATCTCCTTCGCTCGCTCAGGTAACAGCCCCGAGAGCAAAGCTGCTGTGAAAATGGCAGATCATTTCTCAGAGAACTGCCATCACCTCATTATCACCTGCAATGCTGAAGGCGACTTGGCTAAAATGAGTGTGAAAAATGGGAGGTATATTTTCTGTCTTCCTGAAAAAGCCAATGACAAAAGCCTTGCAATGACCAGCAGTTTCTCAGGAATGGTGCTTGCTGCTATATTAATTGCCAATATTGGTAATATAGAAGCGCAAGGAGACAAAGTAGAAAAGATATCGCAACAAGTACGATCGATGATCGATACTCAAATAAACACCTTCAAAGAAATCGCTGCAAAAGATTTTAATCGTGCAGTCTTTTTAGGCTCGGGTCCACTTTATGGAATTGCCAAAGAATCGCAACTAAAAATGCAAGAACTAACAGACGGGATTGTGGTGGGCAAATACGACTCCTTTTTGGGTCTACGTCATGGACCAAAAGCGGTGATTGATAATAATACGCTCATGTGCTATCACTTCTCAAACGATCGATATGTACAGAAATACGAATTTGATCTTGCAAAATCTGTGAGAGAGGTGAGTCAGCCAGCGGGTCAACTAGGAATAGGATCTGCTAAATTATCCGAATTAGATTTGGATTGGCACATTCCACTAATGCTTCCTTCAAGCGAAATCAATGAGTCGTATCTGGCCGTAGCAAGCGTTGTTCCTTCCCAGATTATTGCTTTCTTTAAATCTCTACATTTGGGATTATCACCGGATAACCCATCTCGCAATGGTGCAATATCTCGTGTCGTAGAAGGTGTGAATATTTACGAAATATAAATCTCTATAAAATGGTGGATGTACTTGTAGTAGGTGAACTCAATGTCGACCTTATACTAGACAAGATTGATGGATTTCCAGAAGTGGGTAAAGAAAAGCTAGCGGAGGAAATGATCCTTACTTTAGGAAGCAGTTCAGCCATCTTTGCTAGTAACCTATCATCAATGGGTGCTAAAGTTGCCTTTTTAGGAAAAATTGGAACGGACAATTTTGGCAACTTAGTAGTGGACTCTTTAGAGCGAAAAAAAGTAATCACTCGCTACATCATCCATTGCAAGGAATACGCTACAGGTAGTACAATTGTCTTGAACTATGGCATGGATCGTGCGATGGTTACATATCCTGGAGCAATGAATCATTTGACAACACTTGAAATTACGGACGCAGTGCTGTCCAAATCCAAGCATTTGCACGTGAGCTCAATCTTTCTACAGCCGGAACTGAAAAAAGATATAGCGCAATTGTTTATTCGTGCCAAAAAACTTGGCTTGACTACCTCCTTAGACCCTCAGTGGGATCCTTTAGAAAAATGGGATTTGGATCTTCCTAATTTATTACCACATGTAGACGTCTTCTTGCCTAACAGGAAAGAACTGAGCATGCTCACTGGGAAGACAAACACCGCTGATGGCATAGCGTCGCTAGCAGGTTTTGCTAATAATATCGTCGTAAAGGAAGGCGAAGATGGAGCTTCCCTCTATCACGACGGAAAAACAATCCAGCAACCAGCTTTTTTAAATACAAACGTGGCTGACTGTATAGGTGCTGGAGATAGCTTCGATGCAGGTTTTATCTCCCAATTCATACAAGGCAGATCAATTGATAAATGTCTGGAATTTGCTAACCTAATGGGAGCTGTAAATACGACACAGGCGGGAGGCACCACGGCCTTTGTAGATTGGAACGAAGTAAAGAAAACAGTAAAAGATAAATTCTCATATACGATTTAAGAATGACCCTACAAGAAAGACTTCAGCAGAACAAGAAGGACGGCTCAGCCCTCCTAGCGACCAACTTCTACAACTTTGAGACGCTCACTGCGGTATTGGGTGCAGCTAAGAAGGCAGATCAAGATATCATACTACAACTTTCCGAAAGCTCACTTAAATACATGGGCGTAAAGACTGGCGCGAGTTTAGCCAGAACTGTGACCGAGCAATTTGGCGTGAAAGCATGGCTCCACATGGATCATGGCAGTGATATAGATCTAGTAAAAGAATGCCTGAATAACGGATTTGATTCCGTTATGATTGATGCGAGTGAACAACCTTTTGCTGATAATATCAGAATCACAAAAGAGATCGTGAAATATGCAGAGAGCTTTAAAGCCAATGTAGAAGCTGAGTTAGGCTACGTTGCTAAATTGGGCCAAGAGCAGAGTATGGTCTTTACTCAACCTGATGAAGCAAAAACATTTGTAGAAGAAACTGGCATAGACGCATTAGCTATTGCTGTAGGAACTGCCCATGGATTTTACAGTAAAACACCAGAGTTACAATTGGATTTGATCAAATCGATCAATGAAGCTACGAGTGCTGCATTGGTATTGCACGGAAGTTCGGGTGTTCCTGACAATCAGCTTCAGGAAGCCGTATTGCGCGGAATTACTAAAATCAACCTTGCAACTGAAATCAAAAATGCTTTCATGAAGAGACTTCAAGAAGTACTACAGAATAGTGATGAGATCGATCTTCGTAAGGTATTCCCTGTGGCTACAAAAGCAGCGGAGGACTTAGTGTACAACAAGCTTTTAGTCATCAATTCGAAAGATCTAATCGTCGCATAATAATGAAAAGTCTATTCGCAACAACTTTAATTTGTCTTTCACTTATCAGTTTTGGTCAAAACCCAGATAGCCTCCTATTGAGTGATTATCAACCAAAAAGCGTCTACAATATCCCTGTATCCGTAATTGAAAAAGCGAAATTTCCTGTGATCGACATGCATTCACACCCCTATGCTGCCTCATTGGAGGAAGTAGAATTATGGGTGGAAAACATGGATCAATACAATATTGAGAAAACGATCATACTGACCTATGCCACTGGAGCCAGGTTTGATAGTATTTACAATGTGTATTCAAAATTCAACGGTCGTTTTGATGTCTGGTGTGGTTTTGACTACACTGGTTACAATGAAAAAAACTGGGTGAATAAGGCGATTAAGGAACTAGAACGATGCTACAAGGTCGGCGCAAGGGGTATAGGTGAATTAGGAGACAAAGGCTTAGGATTGCAATACTCCTATCCGACTAAAGCACTTGGGATGCATATAGACGACCCAAGGATACAGCCATTACTGAAGCGATGCGGTGAGCTTAAAATGCCAATCAACATACATGTGGCTGAGCCTATATGGATGTACGAAAAAATGGATGCTACTAATGACGGGCTAATGAATGGCTACAAGTGGCGTGTAGATATGTCAAAACCTGAAATCATTGGTCATCAAGCACTTGTCAACTCCCTTGAATCTGCTGTAAAGCAAAACCCTAATACAACGTTCATTGCTTGTCATTTTGCAAACTGCAGTTACGATTTATCTATCATTGGAAAGTTATTAGAAACTTACCCCAACCTCTATGCAGATATATCCGCTCGGTTTGGCGAGACGGCTCCAATCCCAAGATACATGCAGACTTTTTACAAGACCTATCAAGACAAATTGATATTTGGTACTGATATGGGTTTTGAAGATGAGATGTACGATGTGGTCATCCGTATTTTGGAAACCAATGACGAACATTTTTACAAATTAGATTACTTCAATTACCACTGGCCACTTCATGGCTTTGGCTTAGATGATCAAATACTTAGAAAACTTTACAATGAGAATGCTCAGAAGATTATTGGTACAAATTAATTTAATTGGTTTAGTAGCTCTTTTCAGTTGTTCAGAAAGTAGCGACCTGACCATCAAGAATGGCAAAATCACCATGGTGGTTTCTCAGGAGATGCATACACAGATCATATCTAGTGAACAATCCACAAGTCCACTTACCAATCTTGCTCCTACGGAATACCTTAAAACTGACAATGCAAACATTTCTGATTTCAGCGTCCACTCCTTTATCGAAGAAAACATTGATAATAGCATAGGAAAAGGCTCAAGGTTTATCCTTAAAGGGATTAACAAGACTTACAACATTGAGAAAACGCTCACTATAGAGACCTATGAGAATATGCCTGATTTGATCATTACACAGGCTAGCTACACCAATAAATCTGACAAGGATGTATTGGTTACAGCATCCGTAAGTAATGGTTATGAGGTATTAACACAAGGTGACGAACCTCCTTTTTGGGCATTTCAAGGTAGCTCTAGCGGAGAGCGGGCAGATTGGATAAAACCAATAAAGCCAGGATACTATCAAGAGAATTTTATGGGAATGAATAGCTCTGATTACGGTGGGGGGATTCCAGTCACGGACATCTGGAGAACGGACGTAGGGATTGCTATTGGCCAAACGGCTTTGACACCAAAAATCATCTCATTACCAACAGAAATGAAGAAAGGCAGCTCCAATGTGACAATAGGTGTTTCTAATAGCTTCGATTACCCCTACTATTTCGCAGGTGGAGAAACTTTTGAGATGGAAGAAACCTTCGTAATGGTCCATACTGGAGATTATTACTCTGCACTTTCTGGTTATTCTAACATGATGCAGCTTAAGGGTATAAAAATGCCTGATCCTAAACCAGAAGCCTATGAATCAATTTGGTGTGCTTGGGGATATGAAAGAAATTTCACTTTAGAGGAAGTCATTGGTACACTCCCAAAAGTGAAAGAATTGGGTATCAAATGGGCAGTGCTAGATGATGGATTTCAAATAGCTGAAGGTGATTGGGACGTAAATAAAGAGAAATTTCCTGGCGGTACTAAGCAAATGAAAGCGTTTGTTGATGAGATTCATGCCAATGGAATGAAGGCCAAAATCTGGTGGGCTCCACTGGCAGCAGACCCAACAAGTAACCTACTCGCTGAGAATCCAGATATGCGACTCTATCTTGAGGATTGGGCACCACAGTTTATTACTTGGTGGGATGCTTTCTACCTCGCTCCTACTCATCCAAAAACGATTGAGCATACCAAGGAAGTTGTGAACATGTTTATGAATGAATGGGGATTTGATGGACTCAAACTCGATGGTCAACACATGAACGCCGTAGCGCCAGATCACAATCCTGGGAGTGAATTGGATGACCCGAATGAGTCACACGAACGTTTACCAGAGTTTTTTAAAGTGATATATGATGAAGCGCTTAAAATCAAACCAAACGCGGTTGTTGAAAACTGTCCTTGTGGTACTTGCATGAGTTTCCACAACATGCCCTATATGAACCAAGCAGTATCTTCTGATCCAATGTCCTCTTGGCAAATACGTCACAAAGGAAAGACTTACAAAGCTCTTATCCCTAATACAGCCTATTATGGTGATCATGTGGAATTAAGTGATGGAGGTGAGGATTTTGCGAGTTCATTCGGTGTGGGTGCAGTTTTAGGAACGAAGTTTACTTGGCCAAAAGACAATCCTACGGCAGGAGGAACTTACCTGCTTACACCTGAGCGCGAGGTTAAATGGAAAAAATGGTTTGGCCTGTATGACGAAAAAATGCTCTCCAAAGAGCAATACCTAGGATCTCTCTATGACCTTGGATATGACAAACCAGAAACGCATGTAATCTCAAAAGGAGATACACTACATTATGCATTCTATGCTGAAGATTGGTCGGGAAAAATCGAACTAAGAGGACTTGAAAATAAAACTTATGGAGTCAGGGATTACTTTAATGGAACGGATCTTGGGGACGTTAAAGGGCCAACTGCCTCAATAGAAATTACTTTTAAAGACTTTTTACTAATCGAAGTTTATCCAAAATGATCAGGTACAAGTCATTGACTATTTGTCTCATCCTATCATTGATAGGTATTGCAAACGCCTTAGGACAAGAATCTGAAATATACACTGACAATGGCATAGCGATCAGAGGATACGATCCAGTAGCATTTTTCACTAAGAATGATGCACTCGAAGGTAAAAGTGAATTTAGTTTTAAATGGAAAGACGCTACTTGGTATTTTGTATCGAAAGAGCACCAAGAACTATTCATGGCCAAGCCTGAAGCTTATGCTCCTCAATTTGGCGGATACTGTGCCTGGGGAATGCGCGAGGGTTACAAAGCGGAGACTAAGCCTAAAAATGCATGGACAGTCTACAACAACAAACTCTATTTAAATTACAATAAAGACACTACCAAAGGCTGGAAAGAAGCTAAAGATCAAAATATTGAAATGGCCGAAAGCAATTGGTCTAAAATGACTCACCAATAATTTTCAATTTGTCGTTATGATAATTTTCCCTCGCCCATTCGCCATAGCCATTGATGATCTGGGATGGATGTCAGGCCAAAATGACGGAAAAGATGGTTACGGGCCATACAGAACGGGTGTAGATCGTGATATGACGTTGGCTGATTACCTAGCAGTCATTGATTTAGCTAAAAAAGTAGGTGTGCGTCTACAAGGACTTTTTATTCTTGGAGAGCTTGATAGACAGAATATCTTAAAAAACATACCTAACAGCAATCCTCAAAGAGACCTCTGCGACAATAGCCACAATATCTCCGATCTCCAGATCGAGGTGATGGACTTGGTGAAAAAGAATGCCTCATATCTCGAATTTGGTCTTCATGGTATTGGTCATGAATATTGGCCAGAGGAAGGAGTGAGAAAAAGAGCCGAATGGTACAATACTGACGATAAGCATCCTTGGCCGGAAGAAGAGCTTATCAAACACGTGGAGTGCTTTATCGATATCATGGCACAATATGGCCTTTCAAAAGGCAATGGCCATTCCTTTCCTGAAAGTTTCGTACCGTGTGCTTATAGCTATTACTGGAACCCCTCAGGAGCATACAGTCTTGGAAGTGTCTTGTCCAAATATGGTGTGAAATATGCCAACACTGATTTCAGTCAAATACCGGAATGTGATCCTCCAGAAGGGGACAACAGCGCTGGTTTTGATCATGGCGTGAATGTGATGAATCGTTACAACTATGGGAATCTCTGGGATGCAATCGGTAAGCTCCCTGATGTTGCTTTGGAAGATCAGAATACAGATTGGATAGAGACGCACTGGCCCAACTTATTGGGTAAGACAGCTGATGAGCATCCAAATATCACCCAAATGTGGACGGACTACTATGCTCAGGTACAGCGAAGTGCCACAAGATACTGTGCGAAAAATACCAGCCAGCATCATTCACAGTGGCTCTACAAAAAATATACTTCAATTGAAGAGACCACCGCTGGAACAGTAATCATTGACAACCGGAATATGCCTAATGAAGCGTATTCGGATGGTTTCCCTGGCAATATGGTGCTCAAAGTGCCGCTTACTGATGGTCAGCACCTCTCCTTTGCCTCTCTCAATGATATGCCAATTGCAGGGTATTTTGAAGATCAAGGCTTTGGATTTCTGTATCTTCCAAGCTTGGAGCAAAAAAATTATGAGTTGAGCTACTCATTAGGAGAAAAGATGCTCACAAATACGGTTTATCACGATTCCACATCCAACATCCTTGATCTTTCGATTGATAACAATAAGATGACTATTCACGCATGTATTTATGGGCATCAGGAAATTCACGTATTATGTGAGTCATGTCCTACCCAACTTACGAGCAATAATCCTGGAATTGATATTATAGACTGGCATCATGCTGATGGCATGCTAAGTATCGAGCTAAAAGCGCACGATATACAGGGAGAAACTGGCCTGCTTGAGTTGATTTTTTAATGCTCTAAACATCTTCCTCAACGATTTAAGAGATTCTATTTTTTACAAAAAAACTTTTAGGCTTTCTTGGCCGATACCAAACTTCAAGAAGCATAAAAACAAAAGAGATAAGATGCCGCAAAAAGAAGTAATGGTAATTATCAAGTTTCTTTTTGGTCACCCGAAAGAGTAATCGCAATCGGGGAATTTGATGTTATTCCAAAGTCATTGTAGTAGTAAAACGTCTAAGTCCCTGTTTATGCAATATTTAAAAACTGATGATTCCTAAATTACTGCGAATACATTTTGCAGCCAAAAATGCCTCGCAAGTTCCTATATAAGCTTGAATAAAAAAACCCATATCGTTGATAAATCAACAGATATGGGCCACAACAAACAAACACTAACAACTAAACTATATGAGGACTACTACTTTATATTTCTTTCAATAATCTTCTTGATTCCGTATAACCCTCCTGCTGCCAGCAGTAAGGACTCTAATTAGTTTTTTACAAATACTGGAATACTAGCGATATCCACCTCCACAATTATGGTCTTGCCTCCTCGGTATACTTTGCCTTTATAGCTCCAATTACCTTTAGGTAAAATCACTTCCCTTTGTGTTGCGCCTTTTGCTAATACTGGAGCGACAAGGATTTTATCTCCCAGCATGAATTGGTCTTTAACTGCTGCAAATCCTTGATTTGGAAACACATATTCCATCATTCTTATTATTGGTACGCCTGTTTCAGTAGCCTCCTCTAGTAGTTCCAAAATAGTTGGCAAAAATTGCGCTCTGGTTTCGATGGCCAATTTTACTGCTGACAAATTCTCCTGATTTAGAACTCTCCATGGCGCCACAGAAAACTGCATCATTGGCATCAATGCATGTATCTGTGCAGAGCGGACAATCAATTCCTGATCTACAGATTCCAAATTAATGAAAGATCCATATTCACCACCGCCGATCATATCAGGGCAGTTAAATGGGTATCCAAGCAAACCCTGAAGGGCAATTTGTGGCACTAGCTTTTGAAGATCTTCCCAATTATGCCCCTTGTCATGCAGTCGCTGAGCTAGTGGCTGACCACCCATCTTCCAAGTAGCACGATATTCATTTAGGGGATACTTCAATCCAAACTGCTGAAACGAGTAAGTATGGTCGTTAGGTGTTGCTGCAGTATCATACGCCATCATTGGTGTATTGTAGAAATAGGTATCTCCTGCATCTAACTTATAACCATCCACACCATACTCATTTTGAAGGCGGTCAAGTTCATTATTAAACCATTCCACGGCTCCAGGATTGGTAAAATCCAATACTGCACTCGCCCCATTCCACCACCTCACCAACAAAGGATTTGCTCCATCCGCTGTTTTAATCAAATAACCCTTACTAGATAAGTCTCGATACACATCACAATCAGGGCTCACAAATGGACAAACCCAAAGCATCACTTTGAAGCCCATATCATGCAGGCTGTCGATCATCATTTTTGGGTTATCAAACCTAGAGGCATTGAAGTTCCATTTACCATAATCCTCCTGCCAGTTATCGTCGATCATGATCACTCCCGTTGGGAAGTCATTAGTCTTTATCGAATTGGCATAGTCAAGAATATCTTTTTGATTCTGATTGTAGATCAATTCTATCCAGGTGTTGTACTGAGGCCTGGTAAAGAGCAAATCGTCAGGCCGTTCCCCGGAAGGCGGAAAATACTTTTCAGAGGCAAAAGCAAAAGCGTCCTTTAGACTGGAACCTGAAGAGGACAGCTTAATTGGAGCTCCGAAAGATGAAACTAACAGCTTTCCATTACTTACAGTATATGAAATAGGTGATTCTGACCAAATCACCCTTCCCTTATTGGACATTAAAAGCGGCTGTGCTTGATTTCCCTTATTGTTACCATAAAGATTGATGTCGTAATCATCTTCAAACGGCATGATGTGGCCATCCCAAACTGCACCTCCCCACCACTTTTCTTCAGGCAGTATCAATACCTCAAGAGTGTCCTGCGCTACTTGAGCATTACTTATTTTGATGTCAATCAAAGCAATACTCAACAATAAACAGATTCTTAAAAACGTCATAGGTCTAGTTATTTTGATCGTCATATTTGGCTATCAATGTGTTGTCCAAAGAAGTTATTTTCATTTATATGTAAGCACTAAAAAGCTATTGATCTGACCGATAAGCCAATCCATCTATACTCACTAGTATCTATCGTCGAATCCAAAAATTGGCTTACGGTTCATCCAAGCGCCTCTAGTAAAATCCGGGAAAGAAATTGGCTTGCTCCCTTGAGCGATGGACTCCTCAGTCATGCAAGTGACTGCAGACCAAGAGACACAGTCGTACACATCCATAGGCATTGGTTCCTTTCGCTTGAGCGCTTCTATAAATGCATGCAATACGAAGAAATCCATTCCACCATGACCGGCACCTGCACTGTCAGATTCATATTTTTTCCAGAGAGGATGGTCATATTCTTTCATATAAGCCGCATCATTTTCCCACTCATGTGACGGACTTTTTCCCTCTATATAAATACTATCATTCAGATCCATCCAAAGTCCATCTGTGCCTTGAACTCTAAAGCCTAAAGAATAAGGTCTTGGAAGATTTGTGTCATGTGTTAGGACGATAGTTTCCCCTTTGGCACATTTTATAACCGTAGTGACAATGTCCCCTAGTTCAAATTCAACTTTTGCATTAGGGTGTGAAGGACCACCTTTCGGGTGCTCTATGATGTATTCGTGAAGTCCGCGTGCCTTAGAAGAAGTAGATGTCAAGAACTCAAATCGATTTCCTCTATTATTATTAATACAGTTTGCTACTGGTCCCAAACCATGCGTTGGGTAGATATCGCCGTTTCTATGTACAGAATGATTGGTACGCCACTTTGCTTCACTGTAGCCCTTCTCTCCAAACTCTACACCGCCACCATATAACTGGGATCCATCGTTAAACTTCACATGTCTTAAATCGTGCTGATAACCACCTTGTAGATGGATAATTTCACCAAAAAGGTCTTTTCGAACCATATTCAATACGGCCATGATGTCTCTTCTATAGGCCACATTTTCTAAGATCATAAAAGGAGTGCCTGTCTCTTCGTAAGTATTTACCAAGCTCCAACACTCGTCTAAATTGAATGCACCAGCTACTTCCAAGCCCACTGCCTTCCCGCTCTTCATAGCATCTATGGCCATTGGGGTATGCCAAATCCATGGTGTTGCTATGATGACAGCATCCACATTATCTAATGCTAAAAGTTCTTGATAATGCTTTGGACCATTTCCAAAAGTCTTTGGAGTAGCCGCTCCGCTTTTCTTCACTAACGCGGAACCATCCGTCAATCTTTTTTGATCAATATCGCAAAGTGCAGTAATGACCACATCATCTCTTCTCAATAAGAGCTCAAGATGTCCTGTGCCCCTTGCCCCTACTCCTATGATCCCAACTCGAATTTTTTCGTCTGCATTTTTACCAAATATCAAATGAGGAATTGCCATAGTGGCTGCTGACGCGAGAGATGATTGAATGACAAACTTTCTCCTATCCATATTTATCTTATTTTAGTTGTTTTTGTGAGAATGAAAAAATGAATTTAGTACGTTTTTTTTTATTTAATAAGCTTTTGAAACTTTAAATTGTAAACAAAGAAAGTTTTTGAATGATAAAAATTAACTTTAGGTTTCATTTCTAAACTATAACCTCTTACGATCAATGGTATTAAGCGCACTAGATTGGAGTTTTGTGATTGGCTTTTTCGTAGTATCCCTAGCTATTGGGATCTGGGCAGCCAGAACAGGGAAAAAGGACTCTGATGATTACTTCACGGCAGGTGGAAAAATGCCATGGTGGATTTTGGGGGTATCCATGGTAGCCACTACATTCTCTACAGATACGCCAAACCTCGTAACTGATATCGTGCGCCAGAATGGTGTTTCAGGTAACTGGGCTTGGTGGGCTTTCTTGCTAACTGGAATGCTGACTGTATTCGTCTACGCTCGATTGTGGAAAAAATCTGGGGTCATCACCGATGTGGAGTTTTATGAACTTCGGTACAGTGGCACCATCTCTCGTTTCCTAAGAGGATTTCGTGCCATATACCTCGGCTTGGTTTTCAATGTGATGATCATGGCTACCGTCTCTCTTGCGGCCATTAAAATTGGAGGTATACTCATGGGGCTTGCCCCTTGGCAAACTGTACTCATAGCTGGTACTATAACAGTTATCTATAGCTCCATAGGTGGATTGAGAGGTGTAGTGATTACTGATCTCATTCAATTCGTTCTGGCCATAGCTGGTTCTATTATAGCCGCGGTGGTGGCGCTGAATCACCCTAAAGTTGGTGGTCTCACCAATCTTCTAACCCATGAAAATGTGGTTGACAAATTAGACTTTTTTCCCTCCTTATCTAATCCTGAAGTATTTGTCGTGCTCTTCCTGATGCCGCTACTCGTGCAGTGGTGGAGCGTGTGGTATCCAGGAGCAGAACCTGGTGGAGGTGGTTACATAGCACAGAGAATGTTTGCCGCTAAAAACGAAGATCATTCTATCAAAGCAGTACTCTTCTTTAACGTAGCGCACTATGCGCTCCGTCCCTGGCCTTGGATCATTGTCGCACTTTGTTCGTTAGTGGTTTTTCCTGATTTAGAAAGTTTTAAAACTGCCTTTCCAGGTTCAGAGAGTATTATCAACCATGATTTGGGTTACCCCGCTATGCTCACTTTTATACCAGCAGGGTTATTGGGTTTAGTTGTTACATCGCTCATTGCAGCCTATATGTCTACCATATCTACCCATCTCAATTGGGGCGCATCATACATTGTGAATGATTTCTATAAGCGCTTTGTAAAACCAGAAGCATCGCAAAAGGAAATGCTCAACCTGGGAAGATTGATCACTGTAGGCCTAATGATTTTGACGATGCTATTTGCGTTGGTGCTAGACAATGCCTTGAGCGCCTTTAACATTCTTCTCCAAATTGGAGCAGGCACCGGGTTAATATTCATCTTGAGATGGTTTTGGTGGAGGATCAATGCGGCCACCGAATTGGCGGCCATGATTATTAGTTTTTTGGTGGCCATCTACTTTGGTGTACTGCACACGAGATTAGGATTTGAAGCATTCCCAACGTGGGTTGAATTATTGATTGGAGTAGGATTTACTACTGTAGGATGGATGATTGTAGCTTATACGACTGCACCTACTTCTTCAGATAAGATGATTGCATTCATCAATAAGGTGAACCCTGGGGGTCCAGGTTGGAAACGAATTTCTGAACAAGCCGCAAAATCTGGACTTCTCACCGCAAAGGAGGAAACATGGAAAGTTCCTGTAGGAATTCTATGTATGGTAGCTGGTACAATAGGCGTCTATTCCTTCTTGATGGGCACTGGAATGATCATTTATGGTAACTACCTCATAGGGTTCATTCTGTTTGCAATTGCTACCATTTGCACTTTTGCTATTAAGAAGCTTTGGCCAAAAATTAATTAAATGAAACCAATCCTAGTCGTATGCCCTAACCCCTCTATCGATACTTATGCGTGGATAGATGGATTTGCTAATGGTGTTCCTAATAGAATTAAAAGAGAAGATCGATATCCCGGTGGCAAAGGTCTCCATGTGGCAATGGCCCTTGCGGAATTAGAGATTCCGGTAACAGTTGCTGGATTTTGGGGTGGAGAAACCGGAAGTTGGATCAAAAAAGCAGGTTCCCAATACTATCCAAAAATGAACTTTATTGGGCCAAATTTAGAAGACTGGTCTAGGATCTGCTATACCTTCAAATCTGATGGTGACTTTGATGACACTGAAATTCTCGGCCCAGGACCGAACATTACGTCTTCACAGTTCGAACAATTAATCAGTGAGATTAAAAGCACTCTGAACCAATACAGCATGGTAGCTCTGTGTGGATCTTGGCCAAAAGGAAGTCCTGAAGATGGTTATGCTCAAATTGTCGCTTTGGCTCAAAAAAGTGGACTCAAGACATACATCGATTGCACTGGAATCCAACTAAAAAATGCCCTAGCTGAAAATCCATTTGGTGTACACCTGAACCGTAAAGAAATCACAGAGCATTTCAACACTGATTTTGAATCATCAAAGAAAATGATATTGAGACACTGCAGCGAAGCGGCTATCACAGATGGATCTAAAGGGCTGTCATTATTCACTAATGAAGGAGAATTCAAAGCACTAGCAAAAATTGAAGAAGTAATAAGCACCATAGGATCAGGTGACTGCCTAGTTGCAGGGATACTAGCTGGTCATATCAAAGCTTTGGGTTCCCAAGGTATCGCCTATATGGGAGCTGCTTGTGGTGCCGCGAATTGCTTGAAAGAAGAACTGGGAATGCTAAACAAATCAGATGTGCAAAGGCTTTTTGAAAATCAAGTCAAGAAAGGAGCATTAAAATGAAAGCAATAGGAACTGCATGTGTTTTAATCTTATCTGCCTTTATTGGTCTAGGCCAGGGGTTTGTAGAAATAGGAGAATCACTAGGCATAAACTATGACTTCAATACAGATGAATACGGCGGTGGTGTGAGCTTCGCTGATTTTGATCAAGATGGATTAGATGATCTCACATTTGCTTCAGGCCCTGGTGACCCGATACGGTTTCATAAAAATAATGGCAATGGGTTTACAGAACTTGAGCCCTTAGTAGATAACACCACAGAAACCAAGCAGATCTTTTGGATTGATTATAACAATGACAAACAGCTGGATCTTTATGTCACCTCATCCAATCAAAATAGACTTTACAAAAACCTGGGGAATCTGAGCTTTCAGGATGTGACTTCAGAAGTTGGCTTACCTGATACAGATCAACTGACTTTCACGGCGCTTTGGATGGATTATAATAACGACGGTTGGCTGGATCTAATCGTGACTTATCGCACTCCTGAAGAGGAAGGATGGGTGGAACTTTACAGAAATATTGACGGTAATTCCTTCATTGATCACACGAGTAAAGCAGGTCTCTTAGGGAAAGGAAACAGCGTCTTGACGATGACTAGTTTTGATTACAATAATGATGGTCTATCAGATCTTTTTTTAGCCCAAGATTGGGAACAAGGAAATCAGCTTTTTAGGAATAATGGCAATGGCACCTTCACGGATGTCTCCCTTATCAGCAATGCCAATCAAAGAATGAACTCTATGACTGCCTCTGTGGCGGATTACAACGAAGATGGTTGGTTCGATATCTATGTTTCCAACACCAGAGAAGGCACAATACTTCTGCGAAACAATCAAGACGGCACCTTCACTGACGTAGCTGAAGAGAAAGGGATTAAAATACGCAGCCTTACCTTTGGTGCAATCTTTTTTGATGCTGATAACGATTCCGATCTCGATCTGCATATTGTTGGAGGTCAGGTCAACTATATGTTCGAAAATATGGGAAATGATGTGCCCTATCGTAGAGTAAACGACGAATGGGGATTTAGTAGAGACCGTTTTTTCAACAATGGCTTCAGTATAGGAGATTACAACAATGACGGCTATGCTGATTTAGTGAAAAACAGCATGACACTGACAGGAACGGTGAAGGGGGTAAATACCTTTTGGAAGAATAATTTTTCAGAGAACAACTACTTATCAGTCGACCTGGAAGGTACTGTCTCCAACTCGTTTGGCATTGGTGCCGTGATCAGTCTGCACTTAGGAGATCGAGTTTTGAAGCGGCGAGTGGCTAGCGGGGAAAGCTTCTGTTCTCAACTGAGTTATACACAGATGTTTGGGGTAGGCACGAGAGATGTTATTGATAAAATAGTAGTGGAGTGGCCTTCTGGAAATATAAGTGAGGTTTTGGAAGTCTCTTCGAATCAAAAACTTCTAATTACAGAACCAAACTTTGGCTGCAACCTTCAAGACGCCTGCAACTATCGTCCGGATGTCGTTCCGAAAAATGAACTGTGTAGATTCAATGAGACCTATTATGATTGTGCTGGTTGCATCAATGATGCGGACCAAGACGGAGTTTGTGATGAGTTAGAAATTCCAGGATGTAAGGATATCAACTCATGCTCCTTCAACCCATATGCTACAGAAGAAGATGGCTCATGCACCTATCTTTCAACTTACACAATCAATGGCCCTCAAGAAGTAAAGGCCATGGTTCCGCTTATCTACAGCTATACAGAAAACTCAGAGAGCACCTATGCATGGGAAGCAAATAATGGCTCTGTGATTCTCGGTCAAGGATTACATGAAGTTCAGGTGATATGGCACAATGCAGAAGATAGGTGGTTGACTGTAACAGAGACAAGTGTAACTAATTGCGTATCTGAGACTGTAAAAATGGAAATAGCAGAAATTCTTGCTCCACTTGGAAACCTGACAGAGACAAATATCAAAGCATACCCGAACCCTGCAAATGATTTTGTGCGATTGCAAGGACCCACTCAAAATCAAGTCAAAATCCTTATTTATGATATATATGGTAAACTTTGGTTGAAGGATTATTTCGAAACCTATAAAGGTGAGGCCATTGATATTTCGAAATTAAAAAGTGGGATTTATCTAATTCAGGTAGAAGAAGGTGACGATACTCAATCCTTAAAACTAAGCATTCAGAGATAATCCTGTGAAGTAATGAAGATCAAAGCGGTTAGTCTATTCATGTTGTTACTTTTCCTGAGTGTATTCATTTCTTTCGGACAGACTAATAATGCTCAAGATCGCACTATTGCAAGACATTGGATAGAAGCCACCTTACATGGAGTAAGGAATGACTTTGCTAGACCAACCATTCACGCCCGCAATCTATTCCATGTGAGTATCGCGATGTATGATACTTGGGCACTTTTTGATTCAAAGGCACAACCCTATTTGATTGGAAATACACTTGGTGACTTTCAATCTGACTTTTCCATAGCTTCTTTAGACAAGTCTATTGATAAAGAAGAAGTCCTGAGTCATGCCGTATATCGCCTTCTCACTTTCCGCTTTGCTAAGTCACCGAACCAAGCTGTCACTCAACATTACTTCGATTCTTTGATGAATCATTTTAACTACAGTACAAGGAATATATCTATAGACTATGCTGATGGCTCTGCATCAAGCCTGGGTAATTTCATTGCTTCGGAGATTATTCGTTTTGGGCTAATGGATAGATCAAACGAACAGGGGGAGTATGAAAATCTATACTATCATCCGATAAACGCTCCGCTACTACTCACGGAGAACGATCCCATACAGTTGGTAGACCCGAACAGGTGGCAACCGTTGACCTTCGAAACTTTTGTAGATCAAAGTGGTAATCTTATAGCTGGCACCACACCGAAATTTCTGAGCCCAGAATGGGGAAATGTCTCAGGCTTTGCGCTCACCAGCAAATCAAAAACAACCTATACCCGGGATGGAGATACCTACATTGTCTATCATGACCCTGGAACTCCTCCGAAAATCACTAATGAAGATTCGCAAGAAGCCTATAAATGGGGTTTTGATCTGGTCTCTCAATGGGGAGCGCAGCTAGATGCCACAGACAATATAATGTGGGATATCTCTCCAAAAAGGATTGGCAATGTAGCCGAGTATCCCGAAAGTTTGGAAGAGTATAAAGCCTTTTATCTGCCTGATGGGGGTACACTGCAGGCAGGCCATTCTGTAAACCCAATCACAGGACTTCCCTACGAATCACAAATAGTCCCTAGAGGAGACTATGCGCGCGTGCTCGCAGAATTCTGGGCAGATGGCCCAGACTCTGAAACCCCACCCGGACATTGGTTTGCGATCATCGATTACGTAATGGATCATCCATTATTTGAGGCAAAATTCATGGGGACAGAAGTCTTCGAAGAAAGAATAGAATATGATGTAAAAACCTACTTCGCTTTAGGCGCTGCTATGCACGATGTTGCCATATCTTCATGGAGCATAAAGGGTTGGTACGATTACATTCGACCTATCTCGGCAATTCGCTACATGGGCACGATGGGGCAATCTTCTGATGAAACTTTAGACAATTACCATCCTCATGGCATTCCCCTTCTGGATGGATACGCTGAAATCGTAAAAGAAGGTGACCCACTTGCTGAGAACCCAGAAAATATCGGAAAAATAAAACTGTTTAGTTGGAAAGGTCACGATTACATTGAGAATCCGGAAGTAGATGTAGCGGGTGTAGGTTGGATATTAGCAGAAAATTGGTGGCCTTACCAGAGACCAACCTTTGTCACCCCTCCTTTTGCTGGATATATATCTGGTCACTCTACTTATTCTAGCGCAGCGGCTGAAGTACTCACACAGATCACTGGGACTGCCTATTTCCCCGGTGGAATGGGCGAATTTCATGCACCGAAGGATGAATTCTTGGTTTTTGAAAAAGGTCCTAGTGTGGATGTGACACTGCAATGGGCTACTTACAAAGACGCAGCGGATCAGTGCAGTCTTTCTCGAATTTGGGGAGGCATCCACCCTCCTGCCGATGATATACCAGGCAGAAAAATTGGGCCAATCGTAGCAAAGGAGGTCCTAGCAAAAGCTATGAAATACTTTGAAGGAGAAGCTCTTCTCTACAGCAATTCTTCAAAATCGAATAATTGGTCAATCTATCCTAACCCTGTAAAACACGGACATCAACTCAATTTGCAAGGAGATCATATAATAGACGCTCATTTAATCATCTATGATGCTCAAGGTAAAAAACACTACGAAAAGACCATAACCAATCGTAATAGCTTCCAACTAGATATTGATTTACCGAAGGGATTGTACTTTTTCCAAACAATCAGAAGTAATGAAAGATCGGCAATTAAGGTACTGGTTGAATAACCACGAACAGCATAATAAATACCTAAGATTATGAAATCAATTTTTAGAAATGTATTCATTGGTGCTACGACCTTTTGTGCAAGCAGTATCGCTATAGCTCAGTCAAATACTCCCCAGGGAAATGAATATGAAGCTATTTCACTAAAAAGTGAAATAAACAGCGTACAGCCAATGACAGGAATTGTCTTGTGGGAGGAACTCGAAAACAAGGATACGGATGCTATCCAAATGGAGTATTCCTACATGCAATACAGTGATATTGTGAAAGAAAAAGGAGTTTATGATTGGTCAGCTGTGGAAGCAAAACTGAACTCAGCAGCAAGCCGTTCTCATCAGATGATTCTACGCTTCTGGGATACTTATCCTGGACAAGAGTCTTCTATTCCTGCATATATAAAAGCCCTACCTGATTACGATAATCTGATAGCTAAAAGTGAAGGGAACGATACCGGGTTTCCTGATTGGTCGCATCCTGAAGTGGAGCGATTTTATCTGGAGTTTTATGAGCGATTTGCAGCCAAGTACGATACTGATCCTCGTTTGGCTTTCCTGCAAGTAGGTTTTGGCTTATGGTCAGAGTATCATATCTACGACCCTCAAGAAATTCCCGGCACCAATTTCCCTAGTTTTAATTTTCAGGCAAAATACCTGAAGCATATAGATACCTTATTTAAGGAAACGCATTGGATGATTTCGCAAGATGCAAAAGATGACACGAACACTCCATTCGCTACGCAACCGGAGTTACTGAAATGCAAATTTGGGATTTTTGATGACTCCTTTCACCTTGCTTGGGAGCCCGGCTACAACTATGATGGTTGGAAGTTCTTCGGTCTCAAAAGATTTGAAGAATCACCAGCGGGTGGCGAAATATTGTTTCCAACCAAAAAAAGATCGGCCTTTGTGGACGCAGCATGGAGCGAGAAATCTCGTGAATTTGGCATGACCTTCATGATCTGTGAGCAGTGGCTGAAGTACATCAATTTGGACAGATTGCGCGAACACAGCATGGCTTGTGGATACAAATTCAAAGTCACGGAGTTCAAAGCAAGCAAAAGTAATTCCCTGGTCACGGTCACCAATACTGGAGTTGCTCCTATCTACTATGATGCCTATATCACTGTGAATGGGGTTAGAGCTACGCAATCATTGAAATATCTTCAAGCAGGAGAAACACGCCAATTCAAAGTGGAATCAGGTGGAAAAAACCCAATATTGACTATTGAAAGTGACCGATTAGTAAATGGTCAAAAGATTGAGTTTGAGGCAGATTTGTAGGTGTTTCTAAAAAATGTGAGCAACACATTTTTTGTGACTTGACTTACTAAACTAAAATTTTATGAGTGAAATCTTAGCGAAACAAAATCGAATACTTTCAATTGATGTATTGAGAGGCTTTGATATGTTGATGATCATTTTTGCAGATCAGTTTTTTAACACCCTGCATAAGGCAGCAAACACCTCTTTCACCGCTACATTGGCAGAGCAATTTGAGCATCCAGAATGGTTTGGTTCTACCTTCTATGATATCATTATGCCCCTATTTCTGTTCGTGGTAGGTGCTGTGATTCCATTTTCTTTATCCAAAAGGATGCAAGAAAACACTACCAAAACTGCCATCTATAAGAAGCTCATCAAGCGCTTTATCATCCTATTTTTCCTTGGCTGGATTGTTCAGGGAAATCTATTGGACTTTGATTCCAGTGAGTTTCATGTATTCAGCAACACCTTGCAAGCTATAGCTGTTGGTTACCTTTTTTCATGTGTGGCATATATTCACCTTGAGCGGAAGTGGCTTTGCGTGTTTTTTGCCTCTTGTCTAGTGATCTATGCTTCGATACTAACCATGTTACCTGTACCTGGTCTAGGAATAAGCCAATTGCTTCCCGATCAGAATATTGCCATCTTCATTGATCGTTTGGTGTTCGGGCGATTGGATGATGGCACTCAATACACCTGGCTAATTACTGGATTTGGATTCACAGCTACAACCTTATCAGGAATCTTTGCAGGAGAACTCATTAAATCAAGCCTTCCAAGAGAAAAAGTGGCACGCTATCTTTTCATTATTGGCCTAGCAGGTCTATTACTCGGACTCATTTTAGGAATATGGCATCCAATTGTCAAGAAAATATGGACAAGCTCATTTGTGCTGGCATCATCAGGGGTCTGCTTCATTTTATTGGCCATGTTCTACTGGGTTGTCGATGTGAAAGGAATAAGCAACTGGTCATTTCCTTTAAAAGTCATTGGCATGAATGCGATCACGGCATACGTAATTTCCCATGTGCTCGATTTTCCCAAAATGGCAGATTTCATGCTTTACGGAATAGCACAATATACTGGAGCATATCACGAGACGATTACCACTATTGGAGGTTTTGGACTTCTATACCTACTGCTGTGGTACATGTACAAGAACAAAACGTTTATTAAAGTATAGGATACAAAACTCAACAAATCTTACTTAACTAGAGTTAGTCGTAAGTATGCACAACGAATTTGCACAGGAAATTATGTTTAGAGTTCATTTTTCAAGCTTAACCCTTCTTGGTTATGTGATTAGGAACCAATTTCTAGATGGGTCCTTTTCGTTGTAAAGAGTATTAGTGAGTAAAATCACTAAGACTTATTGACTTATTGCCCCTTTCCATATATTGAAAAAACCAAATCACGCCTCTTCAGTGCTTAGAATAGCATTCCTCTTCTTCATTTTTGTCAGTGTATTTGAAGCCCAAGCCGAAAAATATTCAGAACAACCCATCAAATCTTACACTACAGATTGGACGAATTCTGCAATTATCATCGATGGAAAATTAGATGAAGTGGCCTGGGAGCAAGTAGCCTGGGGAGGAGATTTCATTGGACATTCCCCGTCATATAATGTGACCCCCTCTCAAGCGACTCAATTCAAAATTTTGTATGACGCGAAGTTTCTTTATGTCGGTATTCGCGCTTTTGACTCAGATCCAGAGCAAATTGTAAAACGCATGTCGCGAAGAGATGGATTTGAGGGTGATCTTGTCGAAATCAATATAGATAGCTACCAAGATAAGCGTACAGCATTTTCTTTTAGTGCCTCGGTTTCAGGTGTCAAAGGTGACGAGTATGTGACGAATAATGGTGATGATTGGGACTCAACATGGGATCCTATTTGGTATTTGAAGACCAGTATAGATGATAAAGGCTGGATGGCCGAATTCAAGATTCCACTTTCACAATTACGCTTTGCCGACAAGGAGGCCCATACTTGGGGCCTTCAGGTTATTAGACGGGTATTCAGAAATGATGAGCGCTCTACTTGGCAACCTATTAATCCGACTGCCCCTGGTTGGGTTCATTTATTTGGTGAACTAAATGGAATCAAAGGAATCAAACCACAAAAACAGTTGGAGATCCTGCCTTATGTAGTAGCTCAGACAGAAACGTATCCAGTAGAAGAGGATAATCCATTTAAAAATACTGGAAACGAGCAAAGCACTAACATTGGTGTAGACGCGAAAATTGGGATCACTTCAGATATCACGCTTGACCTTACAGTCAATCCTGATTTCGGACAAGTGGAAGCTGATCCTTCGCGAGTCAATCTTTCGGCCTTTCGATTGTTCTTTAGAGAGCAAAGAGCTTTTTTCCTTGAGGGGGCCAACACTCTTTCTTTCCCAACAAGTGGAGGAATCAATAATCTTTTTTATTCAAGACGCATCGGAGGTACTCCAAAAGGGTCGCCAGATGGGGATGATATAGCCTATATGGACATGCCTAGTCAGACAAGAATATTGGGTGCTGCAAAACTGACAGGGAAAAACGCAAACGGATTTTCATGGGGAATCTTAGAGAGTTTTACCGATCAAGCTTTTGCCACTGTCATCGACACGCTTGGGGAAAGAAGGAAGGAGAAAGTAGAACCCTACACCAACTACTTCGTTGCCCGAGCGCAACAAGATATTGATGGGGGTAAAACAGTATTTGGCGGTTTCTTCAGTAGTGTCAATAGGATGGGTAACGAGGGAAATGGTTTAGAACTGCTCCATGATCAAGCGCAAAGTGGAGGGTTTGATTTAGACCACAATTTTAAAAACAGAAACTATGGGTTTATCCTAAGAGGAATGTACAGCCAAGTGACTGGCTCCCAAGGTGCCATCTACCGTACACAAACCGCTCCTGAGCGATTCTTCCAGCGACCAAATAACCGACACACCTCGCTTGACTCCACACGTACAGCTCTTACAGGCACAGTGGGAACTTTTGCAATCGGAAAACGCTCAGGTAACTGGACATGGACGGTAGGATCAAATTATCGATCACCTAGCCTATCACTGAATGATATTGGATTCCTAGTGCAAACAGACAATATCAACAACTGGTTTTTTACCCAATACAGAGTCATCGCACCAAATCGGTTATTTAGATCACAAAATTATCGTCTTTATGGTGAACAAAATATGGATTTCGGTGGGGTGCAAACAAGCAGCTATAGCGAAATCAGTAGTAGACTTGAGTTCTTAAATTTATGGGAGCTAGGTCAAGAAATAGGTATCTCTGGTCAGACAATATCCAATGCGGACTTGCGGGGAGGCCCTTCATTTATTTACCCAGGCGGTGGAAATTATGGATATTGGTTAGAAACAAATGCTCAAAATAAACTGAGGATGTCATGGAGTAACTATTATGGCTGGCGAGACCTTAATTTTGCAAAGAACTCCTATTACTCTTTTGAAATCAGATACCGTCCTTTTGATGCAATGAGTATCTCAATATCTCCTGAAATAAGTAGAGAACGAAACAACCTTCAGTACATAGATCAATTCAATTCAATCGCCGGTACACAATACTTGCTCGGTCGAGTACTTCAGGAAACATACAGCATGTCAATGAGATTGAATTACAACATTACGCCTAATCTCACCTTGGAATTTTGGGGACAGCCATTTATTGCCAAAGCTGAATTTGACAAATTCAAATGGGTAGGCAATTCAACTTCTGACATTTACAAATCTCGCTTTATAGACATAGCACAAAGTCAAATAGAATTTAGTGAAGCTGAGACCACCTATACGATAGAAGGTCAGTTTGAATTAGATGATCCAGACTTCAACGTGGTAGAGTTCAGGTCAAACTTTGTGGCACGGTGGGAATATATACCAGGCTCTACGCTATTTCTGGTTTGGGCAAATAATGGCTCATATTCTGATCAAGAGGAAGGCAATAGTTTCGATAGACTTACCAATAAGCTTACAGATCTCCGAGGCACGAATACCTTTTTAGTCAAATTCTCTTATCGGTTAGTACGCTGAGTAAGGTGATTGAATATTTGAGAGATACCACAAAACATTCCTAAAAAGATCATTCAAACGCATCCATCTTCCTTTCTAAATAATCGCGAGAGGCACTTTCCCCTAATAACTCCCCATGATTGTGGCTTTATCATGATAACTACATTGCAAACACATCAGTCATCCAATCATCCTTCTTTGGTCAGTTTTATCTTATCCTTTAGGTATTTACTATTAGAAGCCTTGAAATTGATCCAAAAATCAGTTGACCAATCAGCGATCATCACCATAGATCTTGGAAATGGCAGCCGTATGGCAGCCGTGAAGTGAGGAAAATGTCTTGACACCAGTATGTTTGAGCCCGCTGGCGGGCCTCATGATGGGCACACGCACAGGAGATATAGACCCGTCTATTCCATTTTTTCTCGGCACTAAGCTTGGGATGTCTTTTGAAGAAATAGACACTATGCTCAATAAGGAAAGCGGATTGAAAGGAATAACAGGAAGCAATGATATGCGCGACGTGATAAAAAAAAGAGCGTTAGGTGATGCAAACGCTACTTTAGTCATAGAGATGTACACGCAGCGGATCAAAAAATACATTGGTGCTTATGCTGCTGAGTTGGGTGCTTTGGATGCGATTGTATTCACGGCGGGAATAGGTGAAAACAGCCCCGAGCTCAGATGTTTGATCTGTGAAAGTCTCGAGATTTTGGGTATTGCATTAGACGAGAGCAAAAACACAGAGCGTGCAGATGGAAACCGATCAATTCAAGCAGCGAATAGCAAAGTTGAGATATGGGTGATACCTACAAATGAGGAGCTTGAAATTGCCCTTCAAAGTGAAGCACTAATTTCTAAGTAGTTTGATCATTGATTTTAAAAGATTGGATGCATCTGATCATGTCACTCAGAACTTAAAATTGTAACTGATTAATCTATCAACCTAGAATTTCAACTCCGGATAATCACTCCAGCGAGCGATTTTGTCTTCATACAAAGCGTCAAGAGACATTTGAACGCATTTCGCAGTTTGCGCTCCTGAAACAATATCCGCATAGACTTGCTCACCGTCAATGATAGTTCTGTAGAATTGCGCCAAGGCTTGAAGCGTACTATCATCATTATTAGCTTCAATAAGAGCACCTTGTCCCTTTTGCCAAGCCTGTGCAGTAGCACCGCTCACGCCATCTACAATAGTTGTTTCTCTTTGGTTTTCTTCTAAGAATATCTCAGCGCGGCTTAGCCCTAAATCAATAGTGCCCTTGCTTCCTAATACTTTAATCTGATAACCATTGAAACTATTGGTAGTAGTACACATAAAGCTTGCATCTACACCTGACGGATATTGAAACTGTAAGTGGATGTTATCAAAAGTTTCTCTCCCGTCCTTCCAATGATCAATCCCACCGAATCCTGAAATTTTCTCTGGCATCTCCTTCAGCGCTCGATTGATAAAATCGATCTGATGTGAACATAGTTCTGCCGTCAATCCTCCGGAATACTCTTTGTACATCCTCCAATTAATCATTCGCTCCCATTTAGGATCAGGCACAGGTCTTCTCCAGTCACCGTTTCTATTCCATTGACATACGAATCCTGTAATATCCCCTAAGTAACCAGACTGAATGATTTGTTCTGCTCTTTGATATAGATCGGAGCTATTGTACTGATGACCCGTTTGGAAAACAAGATTGCTTGTGTTTTTATAAGCATCCAAAACCTGCTGTGTTTCTGCAATTCCTTTGACAAGTGTCTTTTCACAATAGATATGCTTTCCCGCTTTTAGGGTATCGAGGCACACTTCATCATGCAGTCCAAATGGTACCGCAATGATCACGGCATCCAATCCACGATGATCCAACATCGCTCTGTGGTCAGTATAGCCCTTGGCTCCTGTTGCATCTTCAGCCTCCTTTAGTCGAAAAGGTATCACATCGCAAACGGCTACTACTTTGATATGAGGCACATCATTCAAAATTGTAATGATTCCCATTCCTCGATTTCCGGTACCGATCACAGCAACATTCAGCGTCTCTTTACCTTTATAAAATGCATGGACACCAGATACAGCCCCAAAAGTTCCTAATGTGGCAAGCGCACTTACTTTGATAAAATCCCTTCTATTGTTCATTTCAGTTCCCAGCCAGCTTCGTAACTCCTACTCCAAAGTTTGTTTACATCGGTATCCTGAGTCTTACCTGACTGACCATCTACTTTAAATGATTTACCTGTTCGATAGGATAGATTAGCTAATAAGGCCATATGATTACTCTTAACCGCATCAGCTATCGGGGCGTTCAATGTTTCTTTGCCCCTGATGGCTCCTAATAGATTGGCTGCATGTGCAGTAGTGGTGTCTCCACCGCCTCCCAGTGCCACCCCACCTTCATCGGTCTTTTCACTTTCCTTGACTAGTTTACCACTTCTATCATGAAGTTTATAACTGCCTCTATCTACAATCACAGTCCCTTCAGAGCCATAAATGATAGTGCCACGACCTGCGCCATAAGTATTGTAGCCATTGCGGCTCTTTCCGTCCCAATTGATCACCTTGTTGCCAGAAAACTTGAATGTGGCGAACATGTCATCATACATTTCCCATCCATCGTTTATGAAATGGTTTTTGCTTGCCTCTACCGAAACATGCTCGGGAAAATCCAAGCCCATCGCCCATCGCGCTACATCTAGCTCGTGGACGGCATTGTTTCCAGTCTCTGCGGTTCCCCACTTCCAGCCATACCAGTGCCAGTTATAGTTCCAGATATCGTGAAAATAGTCTTGTCTGGGTGCTGGACCTTGGAATAAGTCCCAGTTCAAATCCTCGGGTGGTGCCTGCTTAATTTGCTGAGGCACTTCACCACGGGTATTGTTGTAGAAAGCAACAGCACGATAAGGTTCGCCAATAATACCATTTTTGATTTCCTTGATAATGTCTATGGTATGTGTTGAGGATCGCTGCTGATTGCCCATCTGCACATGCTTACCTGTAGACTTTTGGCGCTCAACCAAAATCTCTCCTTCACGTGGGTTGTGGGCACATGGTTTTTCGATATAGACGTGCTTTCCAGCGTCCATTGCCATTACTGCTGCAGGTGTATGCCAGTGGTCTGGTGCTGCGATGAAAACTGCATCTAATTTTTTATCCTCAAGGATAAGACGAATGTCTTCCTCTTCCTTGTATTTGTAAGAAATGACTTCTTTTAGTTTTTCCCGAAAGGAGGTCACTTGAGATTTCTTGACATCACACAGATAAAGGAGTTTTGTATTGTAGGCATCATTAAGAATGGGGATATAAGCGGGAGCACGACGACCAAGTCCCATGAAACCAAGATTGATACGATCATTGGCTCCTAAGATGGAATTATAACTTGATGCCTTCATAGCAAAGCCTATCCCGGCTGTAACCAACGCTCCTTTTTTTATAAAATCTCTTCTCTTAGTCATTCTTATTTCTTTAAAATTCACGAATTTTTATACTCCTAAAGCTCACTTCATCGCCATGATCTTGCAAAAGGATAACTCCCTCTGGCCAGCGACCGAAGTTTTCCCAGTCTTTGTACTTACTGTAATTGACCAGTGCTTCAAACATCTGTGAATAACGATCATATTCGACCGTTTTTTCATTGTTTAGCCAATGTTCTACCTTTCCATCTTTGCTTACAATCCTTGCTTTCTGCCATTGATCTGGTCCTTTAAGACGCCACTTTGCAATTTCTGATTTTGCTATTAAATCATAAAGTGAGCCAATGGTGCGATTACCTGCTACTCCCATTTTAGCATCAGGATGCTGTGCATCATCTAGGATTTGAAACTCACATCCAATAGCCGAGCCAGCACCTTTATTTAAGTTAGGGTCCACAAAATACTTTATGCCGCTATTGGCACCTTCGGTGAATTTGAATTCCAGTTCTAGCTCAAAATTGCTGTATTTTTTGGTGGTCACTATATCTCCAGGACCTGAAGACTCGCCACCATTGGTTTTGGCCACTGTCAGTTCACCATTATTTATGATCCAACCAGCTTCAGGAAATCCATCAAGTTTGGCACCTCGCCATCCATCTGTGGTCTTACCATCCCAAAGAAGTCTAAAACCTTTGTCCTTCTCCCAACTGGTCAATTCATTTTTCAAACAGCTGATCTGAGGAACAGAGGGGCTCACAGGGTTCCTATATTTTTCAATATCTTCAGTTAAGATTTGGATGTTTTTCCACTTAACCTCAAAACCCTTTTTATCATCACCGATGCTATGTACTTGAAGACCAAATATCCCTTCTGAAGTCATATCATCTATTAGCCAACTGCAATGAATTCCATTTACATAAGTACGGATATCATTCCCAAGGCATTCTATTCTAATTGAATTCCATTTGGCCATTTTGAAAGCTTCCTTACTCGCATCATTTCTGCTCAGCGGATAAAGCCAACCTCTCCTGCTTTCGTCATATATACCAGCTGTCCAAGATCGATTACTCGGGTCAACCTCGCATTGATAACCGAAAACGATATCATCCTCATTGATATTACTTCGAAACTGGACCCCAGAATTGAGATCATTCGGAAGAAGTATATCAAACTCAAGGATGAAATCTGAATAAGTCTCTTTAGTGCAAAGAAAAGTGTTGGGTGAATTAGGAACCGCCTTACCAACGATCATTCCTCCTTCAACTGCGTACTTAGCGCTACCACCGTGTATTTCCCAACCATCAAGGTTTTTGCCATTAAAAAGAGGTTTCCAATTTTGGGCCTCCAAATTGAATGCAACCAATACTAGCAGGCTTAATATAATTTTCATTGTGGTTGTTATTTTATTCTACGATAAATTAAAATAAACTCAGCTTAATAAAGTGCTAGTTTATGATCATAATAAATATTGATCAAGCGATTTTGCTTGGCACTTCCAAGGCGAGTATGATTACAGTAAAGGCGCAAATAGGACTCTTAGCTTGATATACAAGATACAGTAATTTAGTAAAGTCAAAAGACGACACTGACCTTGAATGAAGTACAATATATTGAAAATCCCCTCAATTAGAATAAGCCATATTTTCGCTTAAAATGGTCATCATGAAAGTATTGAAACACCCTTAAATTAGGACCTTTTTACTCTCTGATTCAGGTTCTCAGCCAACACCAAATTATTGACAATTTAAGTCCTTTAGAATTTCGATTGTGTAACTACCTTCAATGGATCATTGATCAACTCAACCTGATTGTCCAATATTTTCAACCAATCTTCCATAGGAGTTATTTGGAGATCAAATTCTCAAAGAACAAACTAGCAAGCTACCAAATAGCCTATGTCGGTTGATTTTTGAGCTGATGAAATTGGAATTGTGACCCGTCCTGAAAAATGTCAATAGATTTCAAATTGACTACTAAAAAGTCCTCCAAAGATATTCAGAGGGCCTTTTAGGTAGTATTGTCTCGTGCTTTTTAATCAATGCAACATCCCTGGAACTATCCCATTCGTGAAACTATAAGACGACCCAGATCCTGAAATCAAGCCGAACCAGCCACGATCATCCCATACCGAATAAGACATTCCTTCATTCAAAGTAGTTTCAGCAAAGGTTTTGTAGTAGCCTCGGACAAGGTCCGTGTTGCGCTCTGTTCCTGAGGTTCGTCCTACCCCAAACTCCCCATAATTGATCGGAACACCTAGGACTTTTGAATGGACAGCCACTTTCTGGATAGCTGCGGCGATGCTACTGTTGCCTGGGAATGCTGAGTTGCTACCTGTCTGACCGCAAAATGCCCAAGGATTATAGCTGTGAACTTGAATAGATAAATACTTGTCATTGCCTTTACCGGGAAGGCTTGCAGGCACGGGATATACCTCCTCTATCATCGCTTCATTACCTTGCCCATTTGGCGAAACCATGACTAGTCTGGTTTCATTTAGACCACCAGTAGCTCTGATCGCATTGTAACCCACTTGATTTACGGTGCGTGTGTAGGCTAGTGCTAATCCACTTGTCGGGCTTGGCCATTCTCCACTACCGCTCCATTCACCAAGCTTGCCTTCTGGCTCATTGAGCACTTCAAAGATTAAGTAGGCAGGATAGTCTTTGAAATAAGTAGCTATATCAGTCCAAAGTGTCGTGAATTTTTGGTCAAAGGATGCCGTGCCGTCATAGTTGTCTTTCAGCCAATGCTCATGATGCGTGTTGATTACGATGTACATTTCGAGACTCATGGCGTAATCTACAAGCTTTACCAATTCCTTAAACCGAACATTTTCAAAATCTACGTTTCCATTATTATCTGCAAGATTATCTGGAAATCGATCCATCCAGGTTATTGGCACGCGCACGTGCTTCATACCTGCCTGATAGTAGAGGTTGATAATAGGGCGGATATCTGTGAAACTGGTGCTATTGAGGCCATTGTCGAAGGTGTTGCCAAGATTGAATCCTGGCCCCATGGCAGTTACTATTTCATGAGCTGTCAAGATATCGGAAGGTATCGGTTCCTCTGTATCTGTATCAGTATCAGTAGGTTGTAATTTATTTTCCTCCTTACAGGAGATCGTCACAATAAGCAGTGCAAATACTATCATTAGTATTAAGCTGCCTTGATGATTCTTCAACTTTCCTAAAACCACGTTGAACTTCATTTTTTTACTATTTTGGTATTGTAAACTTTATTTTCAATCACCATCCTTACGATAAATAGTCCGTCTGGTAAGCCACAAAGACTATATTCTATATTGGATTTGTTCGCAATTGTAAACTCCAGATGAGACTTCCCATTAAGATCAAACAATTGAATTTTAACATCCTGCGCACTCTTACTAGCATCTATTTGCAACTTGTCATCCTCTGAAAAATAAGTTATGGATACATTCTTCGTATCGATTGGTAGTAAGCCTGTTACGATACTGGTTTCTATAAACTCCATCCAATTGATATTAAAACCGGAGCCTTCAAAGGATAATTCCAATATTTGATCCGATCCAGCACTAATAGCAATATCGTCGATACTTACCGTTTGCCATTCCTGCCATCCTCCAGTATTTGCGGGACTGATCGTGCCAATTGAGGTATTATTCAGCTTAATGTTAATCTTCTTAGGTGCGGTCTCAGTAGAATTACTCGCGAGACGAAAGGCAATCGTATAGTTTCCTTCTTCAACGTCACTGATCAGATATTTCAGCCATTCTCCAGGAGTGACATACCCGACATTGTATCCACCACCTTCATCAGTACATGTCTCTAAATCCACCCATTCTGCTATTCTGTATTGGCCGCCTCTATTCTCTTCTTCTAAATCAAAATAACTAATATTCTGACCACCTGCATTGTAGTCTTCTATTTGAATTTTTCCAGGTATCGTATGCGGGCCTTTGAAAGCAACCTGCGCAGGTGCTTCCGCGGTAGTAATATTGATCGTTTCCGAGTAGGCGGATTGACCAATAGAATTATATGCGACCACTCGATAAGTGTAAGCAGTAGAAGCTTGAAGTTCATTATCAGAAAAACTGGTGATATTGGCCTCAGCAATACCAATGATTTCAAAACTTCCGTCAATACTTTTTTCAATGAGAAAACCTGTTTCGTTATCGGCATTATCAGTCCAAGTGAGTGTTATTTGATCGTAGGATGGGCTACTTCCTCCAAAGTTGGAAGGTACTGACGGTAGCTCTGTCGCAGAACCCAAAATCGTTTCGACAGGAGGCAGCTGATTGTCAAAATGATAGCTTGAATAGCTATGCTTGGTTATCGACTCACCTTCAAAAACCAGCACATGCGTGGTGCGTTCACCGATAATGTCGGCATAAGAGTTATCAAGATTTCCATTCACATTGAGTATTACTTCATCGCCAGTATCAGCCGCCGTATTGAGATGGAGCGTATATTTCAATGGCTTGCCTGAATCTCTATTCATGATCATTACACTGGTTTTAGCTCCATTCTGAGCTCCATAAATGAAGATATCATTATTAGTAGTGGTGCCATCGAGATAAGTACCTGTAAAATGCTGTGCCACAAATTGCATATGTCTATATGAAGATCTAGGTGTCATATTATCTCCATCAATAAAACTATAGTCAGTTCCTTGACGATTACCACCATTTTCGAACATACTCCAGGTGGCTGCATATTTAGCCTCATACTTCATACACATACCCAGTATACCTCCGAACATTTGACCGTTCTCCCAAGTATGCACGACTGGACCATTTTTGGCATTATATTCACCTATTCCCCACTCAAGCGCATCATCACCTGTACGATTGTAAGCAGCGTTGATCGCATCCACCTTGGTTTTACATTTCACAATGGACGTTCTAAAATCTTCAATCCCCTGATAAGCCAAGTTAATATTATCATCCTGAGGGTATCTATGCCATGATAGACCGTCACAGTAGTAATAATCCTGACCTGGAATTTTACCGGCAATATCATTGTCACCACCAAACAAATCGTCGATTGCATCTTCTATGTAGTAAGCGAAATCAGGTCCATAGATTTTAATAGTTGGATCTACGGCTTTCATTGCCTCTGCTATTGGTTTGAAATAAGCTTCAACTAACGCGCCTACCTCGGAGGTTGGAGGCCTGTTGGCTTCTAGCCATGGTTCATTTCCGATGTTCCAATACTTGATCGGGTCTATTTCTCCTGCCAAGTCCACATTGAAATACTTGACCACCGCAGCAGCAGCGGCCGCCGATTGATGCTGTGAAACTTGAATAATTGGTTCAGCACCTATTCCTCTTATCTTATTGACCCAGTTTAACAATGTCGCATTGCTAGGCATATTGTCATTGAAACCATTGCCGCCTATTCGGATTGTCTTCACGCCGCATTCGCCGGTGAGCGCCCAAACTTCATCAGTAGGATTGGTAAACCACGCATTATTACCGACTAGCATAGGACTGATGTCCTGCGACTTTGCCGAATTCGTGAGCAAAATGAAAAGACAAAGGACCAATAACCTTAGGTCTATTTTGACATCACTTTTTAAATATCTGTTCAATAGATTCATATCTGTATTATTTATTATCGTTTGTAACCCTATAACTTATCTTTTTCGAAGAACAAAGAGTCTGGCAGGATTGAAATAGCGTATGAAGATTATTTTTTCAATGCCCCGCCAGACCTCTACTCTTATTTTTTCAACTCTTACTTATTTTCATTGATGTAATAATCCTGAAGTATGTAAAACGCTTGCTTTTTCATCCCTTGTTCTGAGATCAAGCCTTTCCTGTTAAAGTCCCCTTGTATCCTTCTTAGGTGTCTTCTTGCTGATCTAAAGTCCATCAAAATCCATGGAGATGCCCCAGCAAGAAAGTCGATATTGCGCATCATTTCGATGTTGTTTTTGTAAACATCTGCCTGATACTCTTCCGTCCATCGCTCATTTATATCTCCATGAAGTCCTTGCAGTGCACCACCACCTACTTCACTCATGATCATTGGTTTATTGAAGTCACTCGCCCATCTGATAGCCCCACAGTCCGCAGGATTCACTGAGTACCATCCGCAGTAGTTGTTGATGCCAATCACATCCACTACTTCACCCAGTGGATCTTCGATGAACTTTGCTCCATCTCTAAAACCTTGCGTATCAAGTGCCGCCGTGATCAACCTAGTCGAATCCAAACTTCTTGCATGACTGGCAATCTTGGTTAGGAAATTAAGCCTTGGCGTGCCTTCTGGTGTTTCATTAGCAACTGACCACAGCACCACTGCTGCTCTGTTTTTATCACGAGAGATCATCTCCGTCAACTGATTCTGAGCATTCGCATAGGTATCTTCATTACCAAATAGTACTGTCCAGTAAACAGGAATCTCAGACCAAACCAAAAATCCCATTTTTTCAGCCTCACGAACCATCGCTTCGCTATGCGGGTAATGCGCCAAGCGGATGAAATTACAGCCTAGTTCTTTGGCCCATTGCAGCAATATTCTGCACTCCTCCACGGAAACGACTCTACCAGTTTTGAATGGAGCTTCTTCGTGAATACTGATCCCCTTCATGAAGATCTCTTTACCGTTTAATAATATTTTAGAGCCTTCAGTGGCGATGGTTCTAAAACCGATTAGATCGGAAACGTTATCAGTTCCAGCACTTAACTTTACATCATACAACTTGGGCTTCTCTGTGCTCCAAAGAGAAGGTTTGGCAGTGAAAGAAAACTTGGCTATTCCATTTTTCAATGTGACATTAATAGACTTCTTAAGCTCAGGTATTTCTACTTTCACAGCTTGTCCATCTTGTCCATTTTTCACAGCTACCCAGCCTTCAATATTATTCGTGCTGCCTTTGGCTAACTGAACCAAATAATCGCTGATGTGAGTCTTTGGCGTTGAAATCAAATGAACTGAACGGGTAATTCCGCCGTAATTCCACCAATCTGTATTGATAGTTGGGATGGCTTCACGCATTCTTTTGTTGTCAACCTTTACTACTACTAAGTTTTCTCCCTTTACCAGCTTATCAGTCACGTCAAATTGGAAAGGTGTGTAACCGCCAAGGTGATTGCCAAGCTTCTCACCATTCAGATACACCGTAGCTTCATAATTGATCGCTTCGAAATAGAGGTAGTTTATTTTATCTTTTCCAGAATCAAAATCAAAATTCTTTTTGTACCACACTGTACCTTCATAGTAATACAATTTCTCCTGTTGCGTATTCCAATCACCCGGCACCATCAGTTGCCAATCTGAATCAAAATCATACTCGATCAAATCAGAAGGGTCTTCCATCTTAGCATTTTTAAAATAACCGTCCTTTCGTTCTGTATAGCGATGGCTATAGAATCCATTTTCCAACGGATCTACAATGATTTCCCATTGTCCATTCAGGGTCATTTTTTCTCTTGATTCAATATTCTGCAAGAGGTCAGCGAATTTTTCAGACTGTGCATTTATAGTACTAACAAATCCAGTTAGCAGAATGATTAGTAATGTTTTAAGATGTGTCATTTTGAATTTTCTTGTTTTAATATTTTATAGACTGTTGTTTATTGGCACAAGCCTGAAAACAAATCCCGGATGCTCAACGGCTACATAGATGTAGCCATCAGGGCCCTGCTTCACATTTCTAAGCCGACCAATATTTTTCATTAAGATTTCTTCACCTATGACCTTGTCTCCATCCATGATACAGCGGTTGAGGTACTTAAAGCGAAGCGATCCTACCAAGAGGTCTCCATCCCATCCTGGATAAATGTCTGAATTGACGAAAGTCATCCCACAAGGCGCGATGGATGGCACCCAATAATGAATGGGTTGTTCCATGCCTTCTTTTTCCAATAAATTGGTGAAAGTGGTGCCGTCATAGTTGATGCCGTAAGAGATCACAGGCCAGCCGTAGTTTATTCCGGCTTTCACGATATTGAGTTCATCGCCTCCTCTTGGTCCATGTTCATGAGACCACATTACCTCGGTTCGGCTATTATATGTGAGACCTTGCATGTTTCGATGGCCATAAGTGTAAATGGATGGAATCGCATCTGATTGATTTACAAATGGATTGTCCTCAGGAACACGACCATCATCGTAGATCCGATGGATTTTACCCATGGAGTTTTCCAAAGTTTGAGGGTTTACTTTTTGATTGGCTCGATCACTTGCCGTGAAATAGAGATAGCCATCTTTATCGAAAGCGAACCTAGATCCGTAGTGCCATTTGGCCTTGGAGTATGGAGTACCCTTGAACAAGTTTAGTGATTCTGTAAGCTGATCGTTTTGATAAGTATATCTGTTGATTGCGGTACCAGATAGCGTATCACCTTTCTCAATGATGTAATCAGAATAGCTAATATATAGCCAGTGATTGTTTTCAAAATCTGGGTGCAAAATGATATCAAGCAGACCGCCCTGCACATCATCTCTGACTTTCGGTGTGCCTTTGATTATAGTTTTCTTCCCAGACGCATCTACTCGATAGAGCGTGCCGCTCTTCTCTGTGACCAAAAGATCGCCTGATGGCAGAAAGTCCATTCCCCAAGGAATGCTCATTCCTGAGACCACCGTATCCAGACTGAAGGTCAATGCCTGCGTTTCGAAAGTGTCTGATTCAAGGATGATTTCATCAAAACCAAATTCTTCCACATGCTTGATGCCTTTTAGGATATAATCAGCCATCTCTCCTATTTGTGCTTCTGTAAATACCGCACCCCATTGCGGCATTCCTGCATCAGCATAGCCATTGGTGATGGATAAGATGAGGCTATCCTTTGTGTTTCCATGCTTCCATCCTCGATCAGCAAAGGCAAACATCTGCTCACCATGACAGCCCGAACAATAGGTTTGGTAGATGACCTCAGATCTAATATCTGCACTGTCAAGCACAGCTTCTACCTGATCTGATTCTTCTCCTTGCGTGCTTGTGGACTGATTGCAGCTCCAGCAGATCACACTCAAAATGATGGGTAGGAAATATTTGGTCAAGGTACTTTTCATTTGTACTATTTATGATTTTATAAATTTTATCTGGGCTAGGTCAAATCCACCTTGGTCAAACCTAATGGTCAGGATTTGACCTTTTGGTACTATTAAATTTTCAAAGGCTACATCTTCCCATGAAGAAGTTTTGGGAATTAAGATTGGTGAACTGGTCAGTGATTTACCGTCAATCAGCAATGTCATTTTTCCTTCTCTTCCCTTATTGGCTCTTGAGCGTATAATGACTCTGTAGGTTCCAGCCGAAACAGCAGATAAACTGTATTTTAAAAATTCGCCACTCTCTATATTTCCGATATAATATCCGTTAGAACCATTGTCCGAATTGGTCCAAATATCTACGCCATCATTGCGATAACTTTCACCATTGTTCCACGCAGTATTTGAAGAACTGCCAGTTGTATTTTGGTAATCTGAATCATACCAAGTCTCTCCATATTTCCCTAAATCATAGTCTGTAAGTGAAATGGTGCCAGGGATGGTTTGCATCGCAAATGCTTTCGTTCCAAGGCCGTATGGGGATCTCAAATAGGCGTAAGTGACATCCTCCATGAGTTTAGTGTTGTCCAGCTTGATGGCCTCAGACATTTTGGTCAATGCTGTCTGTGATTCTGACATACTCGGTCGGGGACGAGTATTGTTAGATTTATAAGCCATTAGTTTGTCCCATTCTGGGCTGGACGAAACAAGCACCGGACCGTCTATGCTATTGACTTTTTTCCATGGCCAATTGGCGTAGCCTATTTCGTAAACCTCCATCAACTCCACCATCTCGGTAAACCATGTATTGGAGTTTTCACCGATTTCTCCTCTCCAAAGTGGCACATTCAATTCGTTGCGCAGCGAGATGAGTGATTGCATGGCGGCTGGTGTATTCTCACCCCAATAATTATGAAAACTAAAAGCCAAATTCTTCAGAGGATCATAGTTCGCTAGATCATGCATGCCATCATAGTTGCTTCCATAGCAGTTTCCTTCTACGATCAAGAGGTGATTTTTATCGACTGTCCTAATGGTGTCAATTAGTACTTCGAAGAGCTCCTTCAGCGGCGTATTTTGCTTACACGCACAACCTTTGGTATTACCCGTATTTTCAAAATCGTAATTTGGTTCATTGAGTAAATCATAGCCACCAATCCACTTTTCATCCTTGTAGCGCTTGGCCAATTCATACCACATTTGAGCTGTCATGTTTTGAAATTTTGGATCTTCCCAAAGGGACTGTCCATGTCGGCGATCACTGATGTCCCGATTGTTTCCTTGCCCTCCAGGAGCGGCATGCAAGTCAAGAATTAGGTAAATATTAGACGCCTCGCACCATGCTAGCAATTGATCAGTAAGTTCAAGGCCTTTGCTCTGTGGCAACCACTGACCAGCCTCATCAAAATAAAGCCCATAATGCATCGGCAGTCTTACAGAGTTGTAGCCCCATTCGGCTATTTGTCTGATATCATTCTGATTGACAAAATCATTCAGCCAGTTTTGATAAAATTCATCCGTAGGACTTTTACCTGCCATACTTTCCAAAAAAGACCTGATCTCATGCTCAGGGCCAGATGTGCCCAGCATATATCCTTCTTGCACCATCCAGCCTCCAAGTCCAATACCTTTCAAAATGAGCAGGTCTCCTTTTCCATCATGGATTTTCTTATTCACTGCATGGACGTATCCACCATTCCTTTCAGTATCAATAGGACTTTTACAGGAAATTGTGCCAAATACGGGAACCAGCAAAAAGAGGAATAAAAGGATATGGTGTGGGCTCGTTTTCATCTCAATCAATGATTTCAAATGATAATTGAACACCGCCAACCTCCACGAAATACTGGCCAGACTCTAAGTTTTTGTTGCCGTATTTATCATAAAAAAACAGATCTCTTTCAGGCACGATTTCAAATTGATATACTGCGCTTTGCCCTGGAGCTATTGGTTTTTTGTCAAAATACTTCAACTCTTTAGTTGGTCTAGAGATAGAGGCTACAGGATCTTTGATGAACCAAAGCACAGGCTCTTTTCCTGCAACCTTTCCAGTATTGGTCACCTTTACAGAGGCTGTCAATCGCTCCGTTGATTTGATTTGAGTCTTGCTAATTGTAAAGTCTGAGTAATCAAAAGTGGTGTAGCTCAATCCATGACCAAAGTTGTATAATGGGTCCTTGGTGATGTCTTTGTAGTAGCCCATTGGTCGAGCCGGGTTTCTTTGATTGTAGTGAATCGGGATTTGACCAGTGGAGTAAGGAAAGGTAATGGAGAGTTTTCCAGATGGATTGAATCTACCCGAAAGCGTTCCTGCTATGGCATTTCCAGCCGGTGTTCCCGGTTGCCATATCTGAAGAATAGTAGGCACAAGTGGTTCTAGCCTGCTAAGGATAATTGGTCTACCGCTGGAAGTTAGCAATACAACAGGTTTGCCTAGATCATGAAGTTCCCGAACTAATTGTTCTTGAATATCTGGTAATGAGAGCGTAGATCGAGACCCATTCTCACCACTCCAATTTCTTTTCTCTCCCAGACAGATAACCACTACATCTGATTGGAGAGCTACTCTTTTTGCTTCAACAAATCCTGAGGTATCATCCCCATCAAAATCACATCCTTGGGCATAAAGAATATTTGCTTTTGGGAATTCCTGCTCAAAACCCTCGTAGATCGAAACAACATCTTTGCTATCTCCATGACCTTCCCAAAAACCCATGATATGAACGGAATCCATAGCCATCGGACCTATCAAAGCGATATTCTTGATAATGGGATTTAGGGGTAGCACAGAGTTAGTATTCTTAAGGAGTACAAAAGTCTCAGCAGCTAGCTCTTCTGCAAAAGCAACATCTGCTGGCTGTAAATACCTGTCAGCTTCAGGTAATTCTTCTACATATGGACGATCAAAAAGCCCTAGTCTGAATTTCACTCGTAGAATACGTCTGACCGCTTCATTAATCTGATCCATAGACACCTTGCCTTCCTCCACCAGCTCGGCCAAATAATCCAAATAAACATCATCTACCATGTCCATTTCTACACCTGCTTTGAATGCCAGCAGACCTGCGTCCTTTCTATTTTCAGCTACTCCTTGATCTACAATGTTTCGGATTGACCCCCAGTCTGATACCACAAAGCCATCATGTTCCCATTTCTCTTTTAACACTTCAGTAAGGGTATAATAGTTAGCTGAGGCCGGAATGCCAGTCATATCATTGAATCCACTCATCACCGTGGCAGCACCAGCCGCAATACCTGCTTCGAAAGGGGGCATAAATGTTTCCCAAAGCGTCTGATCTGATACATCGCTGTAGTGATAATCTCTTCCGCCTTCTGACAAGCTGTAGCCAACATAATGCTTCATGCAAGCAGCGATGGTATACTTATCTGCCAAATTCTGACCTTGATAGCCATCGATTGCCGCCACAGCAAATGCTGCATTTGCATAAGGGTCTTCGCCGTATGCCTCTGATACCCGCCCCCAACGTGGATCACGAGCCACATCTACCATAGGGGAAAATGTCCAATCAACTCCAGCTATCTGGCATTCTCTGGCAGTGATTTCACATGATCTTTTGACCATGTCAATATCCCACGAACAAGACTGTGCCAGTGGAATTGGGAAAACAGTTTTGAAACCATGTATCGCATCGAAACCATTAATGATAGGAATTCCCAAACACGATTCCTCCATCGCCTTTTTCTGAATGTCGTTTCGAAAAGCAGGATTAGTGCTTCTGTAAATGAGTGAACCAATTTCAGGTTTTACCTTCTTTTTAGAATCGTTTATGTTATTCGGATTGGCATTTTTCCCATAAGTCCATTGGGTCATTTGCATCACTTTTTCGTCCAGCGTCATCCGAGGAATTAAGTCTTCTATCCGATCCTCTATGGGCGCACTGGCATCTTTGTAGGAGAAGCTTTTTTCTTGTTGGCATGCGCCAAAAAGCAAAATCAGAAAGGTAAGAAGTAAGCTATTTTTCACTTGATTCATTAAAATTTCTACTATTCGATTTTTGGTTTTACACTTTGAAATACATTGATCCATTTGTTTCATTTTTCTATCCCCAAACCAGTTGCTGCCCAATAAATACCACCGTAGATGTGCGCTAAAAACCACGGATCATCGTACGCTGCTGGAATGTGACCGAGAGTTGTATAAAATGATCTACCGCCATCAAATTCCTGATACCAGGAAATCGGGTGAAAATCTCCCATCGCAGTGAATC
>CAYGOV010000009.1:0-165412 GCA_964351625.1 uncultured Marinoscillum sp. | reverse complement strand
CGTCGCCAGTCTTTATAAAACCCTTTCGATTCCTATCGAAAGGGTTTTTTTGTTTTAGGTCTGTCCGTACTAAAATAGCGTTACACAAAAAGTGTAACTATATGAAAGACAATCCTTAAGTAAAAAGATCTCAGAAAGATTATACACTGAGTTTCCAATTAAGATTAGCTGAAGAGGTAGAAAAAAGTGGAGTACTTAATATCCTTAAGTGGCGAACAAATACGGGATCCAAGCAAAAGGTACAGTTCGTGATTGGTTAAAAAAGCACGGAGGATTAGACAGTCTCCTTTTCTTATCTACCTAGCAATACTGATAGCTTAATTACGGGTTTTATGGTATTGATTTAGCCAAGATAAACGTGGTGCTTTGTATCAACTACAAACTATACACCATGAAAAAGTTATCTCTACTAACAATTGTTTTATTTCTGAACTTTGGATTATATGCTCAGGACGGAAATTCCTATTTTAAAGATGGGGATTATTACAACGCTTCAAGATATTATGAAATTGAAGCTAAAACAGATGCTTCCAAATACTTGAATCTTGCTAAAAGTTATTTTGGAATGAAGCAGTTCGATAAGGCTTTGAAATCCTTGGAGTCCTATAAACGAGAATACAAGAGTGCTGATATCACGTTGGCAAACCAACTTATTTCTTTACTTAAAAGAGATGATGAGGAAGTAGAATTAAGACCTGTGAAGGAAATTAATACGAATGATCATGAATATTCGCCATTGATATCCAAAGATGGAAATGTACTTTACTTTGTTGGATATGACAGAAGTGGAGGAAAGGGAGGAGAGGATATATTTTATTCCGAAAGAAAAGAGGATGGTACATGGGGAACTCCTAAACCCTTTGATGTTTTCAACACTGATTCGCATGAAACATTAAAGGCAATTTCTGCAGATAATAATGCTGTTATCTTATTCGGTAATTATCCTGGTTCGTTTGGATCCGGGGACCTGTTTTATTCAATAAATGTAGACGGATCATGGACATTCCCTTGTAACCTTGGGGGTACTATTAATACTGATTCATGGGAATCTCAAGCTAATTTATCCTCTGATGGTCGCTTTATGCTTTTTGCATCAAAGCGAAATGGTTCATTAGGAGAGGCTGACATTTATGTTTCTGAGTTGACAGACTATGGATGGACCGAACCTTTAAATCTCGGAAGTGCAATAAATACTAGTTCTGATGAAAGGACACCTTTCTTAGCAGCTGATGGTAAGACTATGTATTTTTCATCTGATGGTCATCTAGGTTTTGGAGATTATGATCTCTTTGTTTCTAAGAGACTGGATGAGTCATGGACAAATTGGTCTAAGCCAATCAACATGGGAAAGTACATTAATACCCTTGGTGGAGATACCTATTTTTCTATTCCTGAGTCTGGTACACGCGCTTATATAGTTGGATCGGGCGGTATAGAAACAAATGGATCAGACGATATTTTTGAATTCATTCTCCCCCCAAGTATACGACCTGAAGCCCTATTCCATGTATATGGAAAGGTCATGGATGAGGAAGGTGAGCCCGCAGCTGTTGTTATCAAATATTTTGATATGGAGGATGGCAAAGAAGTAGCTAAAACAATAAGTGAAAAGGATAGTGGGGCATATGCAGTTTCATTGCCTTCATTCAGAAAGTATCAGGTAGTAATAGACATGAAAGGCTTCTTGTATTATACGACAATTCTGGATTTAACTGACCCGAGTAAATACATCAAGAAAAAGTCCTTTAAAGAGTTTCTAGGTGATGATTATGCGCTATTGACTGAATCAAAGTATCGTATGAAAGGCAACACGGACAATTTCGGCAATTTATTAGAAGCAGGTAGTGACTCAGATATGTCTAAGAATTTTGAAGGTGTATCGGGTGTCTCAAACGCATATAGCAAAGAAGCTTTTGAAATACAGAGAATCATTAAAGAAGCTAGATATGCTTATTTAAGTGAGTTAGAAAATCAGAGTGAAGTTGTTCAGGATCATGATGTAACTAGGATCAAGATTGGTGCGAAATTCGAAGTAAAAAATATCTTTTTTGATTTTGGAAAGGCGACTTTGAGGACAGAATCTAAAGCTGAGTTGGATAAACTTTATGACATCATGAACAGAAGTGAGATTGTTATTGAGTTTGGTGGGCACTCTGATAATGTAGGCTCAGATGAAGCTAACCTAAGTCTTTCTCAGCAAAGGGTGAATTCTGTGAAAGAATATATAGTTGGAAAAGGTATCAATGAGGCACGAATTGCAGCTGTGGGTTATGGGGAATCACAGCCAATTGCTGACAACTCGACAGAGGACGGACGCCAAAAAAATAGAAGAGTAGAGCTTCAGATAACTAGTCTTAGACTTGAACGTGAAGGTGCTGATGAGATAAATGCAAATGAAGAATATGATGGACTCAAAGATGAAAGTCTTTTGGCTGCAGGATCTTCAGTGCAAGTTGATTTACTAGAGAAATTCCGTAAGGCTGCAAAACTAGGAGGTTTACCAAGTGGGTCAGATTGCGGCAATGAGGTGGCTCAGAATGTGGTAACGCCTGTGGTAAAATCTAAGAAGGTAAGAAATAAGAAGTCTAAAAAAGTGAGGACTAAAAAATCGAGAAAGACTTGGTCATTTTTATCTAAAAAGTCAAAAACTGGTGACGTATCTACAACTACTGAACCTACGACGACTTATACACCTAAAAACAACAATTCTACTACTACAACGACTACTCCGTCATATCAAGGCGGTGGAACAACGAAGAGTTCTTCTGGTGGATTTTCTAGCAATTTGAGCGAAATTGATGATGTTGATGACTATGTCTATGGTTATTTCAACCCATCATTTAGAACTACTGGAAATCAGTGGACGGGAGGATCATTAGGTGCTGGATTTACCAAGGTAACTGATGATTTGCGCGAATTTAGGATGCATTATTATTTCAAAAATGATCAGGATATGGGGAGTAGTGTGAAATGGACTGCCGATTTGGAATGGTTGTTCGCTATAAAACTGGGGATTCCATTGAACTTACATTACGGGATAGAAACAACAATGCAAATTGTAGACAAGAGTTTTAATCCTGATGGCGGTACACTTTGGTTAAATGTGCCAGTGGGCTTGCGTTATACTTTTGATTTAGGTGATTTGAAAATAGCTCCGGAATTCTTCTATTCATTCCAAGCTTTGTCTTCTAATACAATTCAAGACTTTTACGGAAAATCAACTTACAGAAGAATTGGAGTTAATGCACGTTGGAAGTTCATCCAAGGTGGAATATTCTCCAATAGAGGAGATTATGTCAAATACACGGGATTAAGAATAGGTTTTGCATTTTAAGTTTCTATTGAACAATCATAAAAGGGGAGAGCGGGTATTTTACCCGCTTTTCCCATTTTAACACCTTAAACCTTTGCTCCATGAAATATGTAATATGTATCGTAGGGATCTTATGTGGTTTGGCTGCTTCCTCTCAATCCGTATATGATGCGGCTTTGAAAGATTATTATCGATTTGAATACACGAAATCAAAAGATGCATTTACTAAAATATTGAACTCAGGTAAGCGCCCAACGTCAGATGCCGATTTAATAAAGACATACTACTATTTAAGTATGTTAAATTTTGAATTAGGTGAAACTGATCAAGCGATCCAATACTTGTTTGACGGTTCTGATGCTACGGCAGCAAAATTTGGTGAGGAGTCACCTGAAATGGCCCTTTATTATATCTGCTATGGGAAGTATTTTCATGGCAATGAAGTATACGATACCGCTATACTCTTTTATCAAAGTGCGCTAGAATCAAAATACAATGATGAGTTGATCGAGGGGGAAATCTGGGCTAATCTGGGCTATGCCTATGATTACAATGGTCAATATGATTCCGCTTTAATAGCATACAAATTAGCAGCTGAAATTTTGGAACCAAAGTTGGGATTGTATCATCCATACACTGATTGGATCTATGCATCCATGCCATTTGTAGCGAGCAATTCGAAGAATTATAAAGAGGAAGTGAATTCTGCAAAGAAGAGCCTTGAGATAAAATTGGAGCTTTGGGGCTCCGGTACTGACGAACATCGATCTGCTCTTTTGGCGTTGGCGATAGCTTATGAACACCTCGGGGATGCTATCAATCAAAAGAAATACTTTGAAGAAGTTTTGGTGCTTACCAAGACTTTATATGGTGAGAAGAGTGAGGAATATGCTACGAATCTCTCGCAGTTGGGGAATGCATATGGAGCACTTAAAGAGGTAGATAATGCTGTTAAATATAACCAGCAGGCCTATGAACTAATGAAAAAATTACTTGGCGAGAAGAATCCCAAAACACTCAATCTTCAGCGAAACATTGGTAATGTGCTATATGATGGGGGTAGATACCTTGAAGCTAAGAGTTATTACGAACAGAATCTCAATTATCAACTCAAGGCTTTTGGTAAATCAAGTCCGAAACTAATTCAGCCATATGAAGATGTGGCGCAAGTAAATGAAAACTTAGGGTTGTTTGATGTTGCCTTGGACTACTACAATCGAGCTAAATCTTTGAAGAAAGATGAGTTTTCTAAAACGCTTCCACAATCTTACTTAGCCCTTGCAAGAATATCAGATGCTAAAACTCAATATGATCAAGCACTCAAATATCTTGATCAAGCTTTACTTGCTAATCTGAAATTCAACGATGGAAGTCTTGTAATCGAGGCTTTTATTAAAAATAATATTGGTACCGTTTACAATGAATTGGCTGATTACAATCGGGCGCTTGAATACCTCAATGAAAGTTTGAGTATTCGTGAGAATGAATTTGGCAGAAATTCCAAAGAAGTTGTTCAAAGTCTTTCTAACATTGCCACCACCTACTATTATCAAGGTCTTAATGCCCAATCTCTTACTTTATATACTGAAGTAAAGAAGCTTGAAGTACAGCTTTATGGGCCAAATCACCCCACAGTAGCAAGAACTTTATCCAATCTTGCAAATGTCTCAGGTAAAATGGGTCAATACTCCCAAGAGGTATCACTGCTTAAGGAAGCAGAAAAGATAGAAACAACTGCCAATGGCTTGGAGCAAGAAGGTCTTGTGAGTGTTTATCACAATCTTGTTTTGGCGTATAGCAATCAATCAAATTTTGGTGAGGCGATGGCCTATTCAGCCAAACATAAAAATTTGGTCTCGAAACTCTATGGTGAGAACTCGCTACAAATGGCTGATAATCTGAATGCTCTTGGTACGATTTATCATGATAAGGGAAATACTTCTGAAGCCATTTCATATTTCAAACAAGCATTGTCTATTCTCAAGAATCTTGAGAAGGCCCCACCACTAGATTTGGCAGGTGTTTATAATAATATGGGTGTCGCATATTTGGATTTTCAGGAGTTTTCACAAGCTGAGGATTATCTGGAAAATGCCTTAAGGATTTATTTAGAAGTGCTCAGTGAATCTCATTTCGAGGTAGTATCTACTCGAATGAATCTAGGATTGGTCGCACATGGGAAATCCAATTACCCAAAAGCATTGGAGATTTTCAATAGTACATTATCTACTGGGAAAAATGAAAATTCAACAGATAGCTTATTTGTAGCTACTGTCTACCAGAACATGGCATTGTCACAACTCATGATACAGGCATATGTGGAATCTTTAGCGTCGAGCGAAAAGGCATTACAAATACGAAAGACAATTTTAGGCCCTGAAAACCCTCAAGTTGTAGATATGTATGTGAATATTGGAAACCTTTATATCAAAGAAGGCTCTTTAGCAAAAGCTGAAAAAAGCTTTTCAGAGGCTCTAAAAATTATAGAAAAAGGAAGTGTTTTGGGTAACCAATCAACAGTCAAACTCTATCTGAGTTTGTCCACTTTGTATGCAGATCAACATGATTATAAAAGGGCTATAGTATATTCTGACAAAGCTTTAGCTGTCACCGAGGTGTCAAGTGATAACTCATTAAATATGCTCCATTTCATCGCTTTGGTCCAAAAAGTAGATTACTATTATATTTCTTTTGTCAATACTAAAGATGTGAAATACTTGAATGCCGCAAGTGGCTTGTTGAAAGATGCAGATCAATCATTATTAGCAGGTGAGATTCAGTTGCAAAGCGAAGCTGATAAGCTGGAGTTTAGTATTTGGAAAAATTTAATGACAAATGTTGGTGTGAAAAATGCACTTGCTAAGTATAGCCTGCATAAGAAAAGGGAGGATTTGGAGGAAGCCTTCTATTTTGCCGAGCGCTCTAAAGCGAATGTGCTAATCAGTGCAATCAATGAGACTAAAGCTAAATCTTACGCTGGCATTGATCCTGCATTACTCACCCGTGAGCGTGAGCTTCACTCTTTGATTTCTAGAACCAAAGAAGATCTTTATAAAACTTATGGTAATGGTGATTTGGCTACTATCGATCAATTGAAACAGCGCCTTTTTGATGCAGAGAGAGGATATGATGAAATAAAGTTATCGTTGAATCAAAACGGTAAGTATAGAAAATTGACCAATACGAATGAAATTATAAGCTTGGCTGAGTTGCAGTTGGGTCTAGAAACTGATCAATCCATTATTGAATTTGCTGCAAGCGATTCCTCACTTCACACTTTTGTAATTACAAAAGGTGAGGTGGAAGTCTTTTCCAAACCTTATGAAGACGGTTTTGATCTGTTGATCACTGCTATGCGCAATTCCATAATTTTCAAATCTTCTTCGGCATTTTCCATTGTTACACAGCGTCTGTATGATCTTTCCCTTTCTGATGTTGAGCATTTTTTCGAGGAAAATAGCCTTTCAATAACAGATTTGACGATTGTCCCAGAGGGTCCATTTAACTATTTTCCTTTTGAGTCTTTAAGGAGAAATGATCGATATATCATAGAGGACTATGATGTGCATTATAAGTATTCGCTTACCCTTGACAATTTGCTAGAAGAGCGTGGTGTAGCGAACACGAGCAACTCACTTCTCGCTTTTGCTCCGGTTTTTTCCGATCCAAACACAAGTACACTTACTTCTGGCGCAAGAGATGTTTTTGCTGCTTCGCGTGCTGTGAGCTCAGAAGAAACGCGTGGATTTAGTCGAAATGGAGTTTCGATTTCAGCGCTGCCTGGTACAAAGACTGAAGTAGATGCATTGGACGAATTGATGAAGTCTCAAGGTGCAAAATCTGAAACACTCCTATATGAAATGGCCAACGAAGAAGTGGTGAAATCTGGTCGACTCAAAGATTTTTCATACTTACATTTTGCTACTCATGGTTTTGTAAATGAAGCTACGCCAGCTTTCTCTGGGGTGTTTTTGAGCCAAAATCAAAACTCTTCTGAGGATTGTATTCTATTCGCAGCTGAGATATACAACCTTGAGCTCTCGGCTGATCTGGTGACGTTGAGTGCATGCGAAACAGGGCTTGGGAAGTTTGCCTACGGAGAAGGCATCGTAGGGCTCACTCGGGCATTTCTCTTTGCTGGCGCAAAAAATCTATTGGTTTCTCAATGGAAAGTAAGCGATGAAAGTACTGCCAAATTGATGGTGGACTTTTATCAAAGACTGTTGAAAGGGACAAACAAATCAGAGGCGTTGCGAGAAGCAAAACTCAATCTGATAAAGAATCCAGAATTTTCAGCGCCATATTTTTGGGCGCCATTTGTCTTGATTGGGGAATAAAAAAAGGCTGTCTTGAAAAGACAGCCTTCTTATTGTTTTACTGAGAATAAGCCTTACTCCCCTTTCTTCTTCGTAGTGGAAGGTTTCTTGCCAGTACCAGCTATGGATGATCTCATGTCTGTATCAGCTTGAATGTTTTGGAACTTATAATAGTCCATCACGCCAAGGTTTCCATTTCTGAAAGCATCTGCTATTGCCTTTGGTATCTCGGCTTCAGCCAAAATTACTTTAGCCCTTGCATCTTGTGCCTTAGCTACCATTTCTTGCTCTTCAGCTACAGCCATAGCACGTCTTTCTTCTGCTTTCGCTTCAGCTACTTTTAAGTCTGCAGAAGCTTGGTCAGTTTGAAGTTTCGCTCCAATGTTTGCCCCTACATCTACGTCAGCAATGTCAATGGATAGTATTTCAAATGCGGTACCCGCATCCAATCCTCTCTGAAGGACAAGTTTTGAAATTTTATCAGGATTTTCAAGTACTTCCTTATGACTAGAAGCCGAACCTACAGAGGTTACAATACCTTCACCCACACGTGCAAGAATAGTCTCCTCACCAGCACCACCAACCAATTGTTGGATATTAGCACGGATGGTTACTCTTGCTTTGCAGATCAACTGAATGCCATCTGCTGCTACAGCTGCTACTGAAGGAGTGTTGATTACTTTAGGATTTACCGATATCTGAACTGCTTCAAATACATCTCTACCAGCCAAATCGATTGCAGTAGCCTGCTTGAAAGTAAGGTTGATGTTGGCTTTGTCAGCAGATATCAAGGCTCGGATAACTTGAGGTACATTACCTCCTGCGAGATAATGGGTTTCTAGATCTTGGGTTCTCAACTGTCTGCGATTGCCATTTTCATCTTCTTGTACTGTCAATCCTGCTTTGGTTGCAGTGATCAATGAGTTTACGATGATAGATGGCGGTACTTTTCTTATTCTCATGAAGAATAACTCGAACAATCCCACACGTACGTTGGTCACCTGTGCTGTGATCCAAAGCCCAACTGGGATATAGTATATCAGGATGAAAAATCCGATAACTGAGAAAATAACCAGTATTACGGTTACAATATTTAAGCTCATTTTTTCTGTTTTTCAGGGTTTACAAAGATTCTACTTGATTCAATATTTACGATAATTACGTTTGTATTTTCTTCTAAAAACTCGCCATTGGAGCGAACCTCTACTTCAGATTCACCAAAAAGCGCTTTGCCATAAGGCTTCAAGGAAGAAAGGGTTACCCCAAGATCTCCGACTTGCAACGAGACTTCATTCACTTTGCTCACGTTAGTTTCCTTGAGGGAAAAACGCTCCCAAGACTTCCCCCTTAAGGAAAGTACCACTCCAGCTACATTGCCGACAATAGCGCCTAGCAAGACGATATGGCCAGTGATATCACCAAAGTTAGTATAGGCTAAATTCACACCATATATGCTCAAAAGTGCACCGAAGGCTCCAGCGACGAAGATACCTGGTATGAAAATAATCTCAGCCACCACCAAAAAGATGCCGGTAAGAATTAGCCCGATGATGATTAACCACTCCACTTAGTATGATTTTGCGAATAGAACTCTTCCTTTAGAAGGCTTACCTGTATATATACAGCTGCCTGCTTCTGGATTTGAATTTAACGGAATGCAACGGATAGTAGCTTTCGTTTCTTCTTTTATTTTATTTTCAGTTTCAGATGTTCCATCCCAATGAGCATATACAAATCCGCTTTTGGACTCTAAGATTTCTTTGAATTCCTCATAAGTATTTGCCTCACGCGTATTCGCCTCTTTAAAATCCACAGCCTTTTTGTAAATATTGGCTTGGATATCTTTTAGCAATTGGTCGATGTGCTCCACAGCTACATCTTGACCGACAAACTCTTTTGCCTTTGTATCTCTACGTGCAATTTCCAAAGTGCCTTTTTCTAAGTCCTTAGGACCTATGGCCACCCTTACAGGCACACCTTGCAATTCGTACTCGGCAAATTTCCATCCCGGTTTATGAGTATCGCGATTGTCGTATTTAACAGAAATACCTTTTGCTCTGAGTTCTTTTGTAAGCTTATCAGCAAGGACTGAAATTTTTTCTAACTCTTCGTCTTTCCAAAATATTGGAACTATTACGACTTGAATAGGTGCAAGGTTTGGAGGCAAAACAAGTCCATCATCATCAGAATGTGCCATAATAAGGGCACCCATTAATCTCGTAGATACACCCCATGATGTACCCCACACATATTCTTCTTTGCCTTCTTTGTTCGCAAACTTCACGTCAAAAGCTTTTGCAAAATTCTGCCCTAGGAAGTGAGAGGTCCCTGCTTGCAGTGCTTTTCCATCTTGCATTATTGCTTCTATGCAGTAAGTCTGCAGAGCTCCTGCAAAACGCTCATTTTCTGTTTTTACACCTTTGGTCACTGGCATAGCCATATATTCTTCAGCAAACTGAGCATATACATCTAACATTCGTCTCGTCTCTTCCTCTGCTTCTTTCTGGGTAGAGTGGGCAGTGTGTCCTTCTTGCCAGAGAAACTCAGCAGTTCTTAAAAATAATCTCGTACGCATTTCCCATCGCACCACATTGGCCCATTGATTGATCAAGAGCGGCAGATCTCTGTAAGATTGAATCCATCTACTATAAGAATCCCAGATTACTGTTTCTGATGTAGGTCTTACGATCAGTTCTTCTTCGAGTTTTGCGTCTGGATCTACGATAACACCACCATTCACTTCATCATTTTTCAAGCGATAATGAGTGACCACAGCGCATTCTTTCGCAAAGCCTTCCACGTGGCTGGCTTCCTTGCTAAAAAAAGATTTAGGGATGAAAAGAGGAAAATAGGCATTGGAATGGCCAGTTTCTTTGAACATTTTATCCAAGGTCTGTTGCATTTTTTCCCAAATGGCAAAACCATAAGGTTTTATTACCATACAGCCTCTCACGGCAGAATTCTCAGCTAGTCCGGCCTTCTTCACAAGCTCATTGTACCACAAAGAATAATCTTCGGAACGGCTTGGAATTGCTTTACTCATAATAATGTTTGTCTTTTGGTATAGTAATTGCTTATTTCTTGACAAGAAATCAGGATAGCAAATATAAGCTTACTAAAGCTAAACTTGCAGAGCGGTTTCACTGTATTAAATTTAAACGGTACGAATTATGGAAGCTTTAATCAAACTCACTCGAATCACTGGACTTTTCATCGTTTTGATGGTGACATTGCCTGCATTGGGTCAAGAATACGATGACCTTTACTTCTCGTCTAAAGACAGAAAGAAATCGGAAGAACCAAAGGTGACTGAAAGCTTAAATGTATATCAAGCGTATACAGCCAATAATTATACCGATGAGTACTCTACTAATAAGGTAAATCCAGAGTATATCGCTCGCTATCAAGCAAGCAAAGATTATTCATCAGACAGTGAATATGCATCTTCTGATGATAATGCATCTTATAGTCAGCCGTCCTTTTCGAATATTTCATACTATCCCGAGGAACAGCAATATGCTGATTATGAAAGCCAAAATGCACCTACCGTAATTAATAATTACTATGGAAATACTGGCGCGAACAATGGCTGGAACAATAACTCATGGAACAATAATGGGTTTTACGATCCTTGGATGAATACATCTATAATGTGGTCTCCTTTTTACAATAGAGCAAGATTTTCAATAGGTTTTGGCTATGGCTGCTATGACCCATGGAACAGTTGGGCTTTTGGAGGGAATTATTATTCAGGATTTTGGGGAAACCCAGTAGCTGGTATGGGATTTTATGACCCTTGGTACTATGGTGGCGGATGGGGTTATGGCTCCAGATGGAACAGATACGGATATGCTTATAATGCTGGCTTCAACAATGGCCTATATTATGGAGGTTGGTCAGAAGGTGTAAGTAGCTCACCTAGAAGAGATGTGGTAGTAGGTAGTAGATACTCTCGAGGTGGATCTGTAGTCCAAGGGCCAAGGTCAGGCAATAGTAGAACTTCAGTACCGACTGGTGGTAGTCGTGCGAATCTTGCAAACAATGATACAAGAGATTATAGTAGAACTCAAAATGAGTATTATGCTAGATCAAGGTCAGGAATTGCTTCAAACTCTGGGACTAGTTCTCGTGTTGCTGTTGCTTCTACCAGTACTAGATCTAGAACGAATACGAACAACAATGGCACTAATGTGAACCCTGGAAGACCAAGTACTAATTCAAATTATGGCCGTGGAAATTCAGGATCACAAGTTTCTAGCAGCAATACTGCAAACAGACGTTATAGTACTTCAACTACTCCATCTTCTAGCTCTAGGTCTAATAGTTCTTACAGCTCTGGATCTTCAAGTAGAAGCAGAAGTTCTTCTTCATATTCATCTGGTAGCAGCTCTACACCTAGCAGAAGCAGCTATACTCCGAGTAGTAGTAGCAGCGGATCTTCTAGCAGAAGTAGTTCATCATTCTCCTCAGGTGGTGGATCGAGCAGAAGCTCAAGTGGTGGAAGTTCGTCTGGTGGCAGTAGAAGTAGTGGCGGAGGAAGCTCCTCTTCTAGATCAAGAGGCGGCAATTAATTACTAAAACAACAAGGTCATGAAAAATTTCAAATATTTAATATTTGCTGGAATTGTTTTGTCTTCACTTGGGCTGGCGGCTCAGGTAGCAGAAGGCTCTATTGGGTACTATCGTGATGCTTTGTTGTTTGGTCAGGCTAGCAGTACTTATGGCAATACAGCTCGTATGCAAGGTATCGGTGGTGCTACCACTTCTTTGGGTGCTGATATGAGTGCGGCTGGCGCCAACCCTGCTGGGTTGGGATTTTACAACCGAAATGTTTTCTCATTTACGCCAAGCTTGAACATGCACAATGCACAATCTTCCTACTTGGGATCAAATGTTGCTACTTATAAAAACAACTTCAATTTTGCCAATCTCGGGATAGTGTTCAATAACAATAAGGGTGACTACACAGATGAAAAATTCAAAGGCGGATCATTTGCGATCTCTTTGAATAGAACAAATGACTTCAACAATGAAGTTACTTATCAAGGGCGGAATGCAAATAGCTCTATAATCGATGCTTTTATTCAAGAAGCAGGTACTCAAAACAGTAGCTCATTATCTGGCTTAGCATTGAGTGGCTATGAAAACTATCTTATCAGCCCAGTATACGATGATAATGATGTAGTAATTGGATATGATTCCTTTGTGATTGGATATCCTATGCAATCAGAGACGATCACTACAAGTGGTGGTCAGTATGATCTCAATTTCTCTTGGGGAGGGAACTATGATGACAAAGTTTACTTTGGAGCGGGATTGGGTTTTGTGTCTTTGGATTACAAAATGTCACGTAATTATCTAGAATCAGAGTTTTTTTATACAAATGATGCTGGAAATACCCAGCTAGATGATTGGATCAACTCTATCAATGTCAAAGATGATCTAAGCATAGATGGGAGTGGAATCAATGGAAGCATAGGCCTCATTATACGACCTATTGACTACTTGACAGTAGGGGTTTCCTATAAGACAGCTACTTTCTATTCATTAAATGAAGAGAGCGGATTTACCAACTCCACTGACTGGAACGGAGTGGAACTCGATGATAATGGCGAGACAATCATTCTCAATGAGAGAGATTTTGTAAGCGATCTTTATATCGGGCAATACAATATGCGAACTCCAGGTAGACTTAATCTGGGTGCGACTGCATTCTTAGGCAAGCTTGGATTTATTACTGGGGATGTAGAGTTTGTGGATTTTGGTTCGGCACAATTGAAGTCTAGTGATTTCACGGTATTTGCAGACAATCAATCAATTATGAACCTATACACCCGAGCCATCAATTATCGGTTAGGTGCGGAGTTCAGATATGATAATTTCAGATTTAGAGGTGGTTATGCTTATTTCTCAGATCCATATCGCAACAATGACGCCTTTGATGGTAGCCGTCAAAATCTTTCTTTTGGCGCTGGTTTTCGCACGAGAGACTACTTTGTGGATTTAGCGGTGGTGAATATGAAAAGATTTGATACTTACTCACCGTACAACTTAAATGATGGAAGTCAACCTTTAGCCGACATCACTAATAGGTCAACGAATATCTCAGCTACAGTAGGCTTTAATTTTTAATCTTCGAAAGAGATTCCACAACTAAGCTCACTTCTCTATGGTCAATAGCGAAGTGAGCTTTTTCATATATTGGGCTTCTGGTTTCAAGAAGTTCCTCTGTTTTTTTGACAATATCTCCTTGCATCAATGGGCGATGAGATTTCCTTTCTAGCCGATCGATCAAAATTGATTTTTCTGTCTTCAGATAGATCGTCACCCCCTCAGCATTCATATATTCCATACCCTGATGAAAGCAAGGTGCTCCACCACCTGTGCTAATGATACAATTGTCATTCTTTGAGGAAAGATCTCTCAGCACTGAAGCTTCTACCTTGCGGAAATATTCTTCACCTTGATTCTCAAAAATTTCCGAAATGGTCTTTCCTTCTAGCATTTCTATTTCGTGATCCATGTCAAGAAATGGCAAACCCAATTCGGTAGCTAGTCGATTACCAAAAAAGGATTTTCCCGATCCGGGCATACCCACAAGATAGATTCGCTTGCTTGACTTCAATTCAAAAGACCATTTATATCAAATGTGCTCGGCGTGTCATTGTGATGCCATTTGCCTAACACTTTGCCGTTTTGTAGCAGCATGATTCCTGGGTTAGATCGGATCATGGTTTTAAGTACGGTGGCATCTGCATAGAAATAAGGAACTGCCAATTGTTGTTCGTGGCGGAAGGCTTCAAATTCCTCGTAGCCTGACGCTGTGAGCACCCATACATCAGCATTGGTCACACTCTTCGCATGAGTTTTCAAATCTTCAATATTTGCTGTGCTTGCTTTTTGCGCATCGTAAATTATGAAAAGCAGTTTGTTGCCAATCAAAAGCTCCTCAGTGAAGTCACCATCATCATTCCAAATACCTAAGTCAGTGATTTTTGGTTGTGCATCAGGGTTTACCAAATCCATCGAGATAAACTTGTAACTTTTATCAGTCGGGTATTTGTCAAAAGTGAATGTATCCCCATCTTTTTCCATCACATATTCATATCGAAGTTCCTCGGAGGGTTTCATCAAAGCTGGCAGGCTATTACCTACAGCATAGGCTCTGAAATCTATAAATGGCAAATGAGCGATGGCATAGTATCCAATAAAAGTCAAGACAATAGTGGTTCCTATCACTTTGAAATAGCCGAAATAATCAGAGAACCAGCTTCCGTAAAACTCGCGTCTTACAAAGATGATCACGATCAAGACTAGCAAAATAATGTCTTTTGTAAAGGACTCCCATGGTGTAAGCTTGATTGCATCACCAAAGCATCCACAGTCAGTTACTTTGTTGAAGTAAGCGGAATAGAATGTAAGGAATGTGAAAAAGACGATCATCAACAAGAGAGCCCAAGCCGTTCGCTTTATCTGAAATCCAATGATTAATGCTGTGCCAAGTACAACTTCGAACACACTTAGGAATACAGCTAGAAAAAGAGATGCAGGAACAAACCATTCAAAGAATGGTGCAATGTCGTAGGCAAATACCTCAAAGTATTCTTGCAGTTTGATGGCCGTTCCAATTGGGTCGTTCACCTTGATCAAGCCTGAAAAAATAAACAAAGCTCCAACTAGGTATCTTGATATTTCTGCGATTATTTTCATGATTTTCCTTCCTTGATTTTAATGAGGCAAAAGACCGAATAGTTAATCATGTCTTGATAATTAGCATCTATTCCTTCAGACACTATCGTTTTACCGGCATTGTCTTCTATTTGTTTCACCCGTAGTAGTTTCATCAAAATTAGATCGGTCATAGAAGAAACTCTCATATCTCGCCATGCCTCGCCATAGTCATGATTTTTGTTGGTCAGCAATTCACGTGTTCTGCTAGCTGCTTCTTCATATTTTGGGCCAACCCATTCATAGGTAAGTTCCATTGGGTCCTTATCAGTTAGCTCCATTTGGATGAGTGCGATGATGCAGTAGTTAATAATGCCGATGAACTCAGATGGAATATCGTCCCCCACTTTTTGTAAACCTTTGTCTTGAATGGAACGGATGCGTTGGGCTTTGATGAAAATCTGATCGGTGATACTTGATAACCTTAGAATGCGCCATGCTGTACCATAGTCACGTGTTTTTTTCTCAAAAAGCTCCTTGCACGAGGCAATTATTTCGTTGTATTGGCTGATTGTGGCGTCTTTCAATTTCTGAAATAGGTTATATTGTCACTTTCGATTTAGCGTAACAAATCTAACACATTGACACCTCAAAAATCCATAAATATAAAGGGAAGCCTGCTCGACCTGTCTGAGCCAAAAGTGATGGGCATATTGAATCTAACACCTGATTCATTTTACAAAGGCAGTAGAATCTCATCCGTGGATGAGGTGCTTTTGAAGGCAGAATCGATGATTAAAGATGGCGCAACTTTTCTGGATATAGGTGGATATTCTACTAGGCCTGGAGCCATGGATATCTCCACAGAGGAGGAGCTTAAGCGTACTATTCCAATTATAGAAGGGCTTAGAAAGACTTTTTCAGATGTGTATTTATCGATAGATTCCTTCAGAAGTGGTGTAGCGAAACGAGCTGTGGAGGCAGGAGCAGATCTTGTCAATGATATCAGCTGTGGGGAGTTGGATGATGAGATGCTCGGAATTGTGGGTGCACTTGGCGTTCCTTATGTTGGGATGCACATGAGAGGTACTGCACAAACAATGACGAAATTCACTGACTATGCTGATCTGGTAGGGGCGGTAGCGAAATACTTTGCTGAAAAATCTAAAAAAGTCGCGGAAGCGGGGATCAAGGATTTTATTATTGATCCGGGATTTGGGTTTGCGAAAACTAAAGAGCAGAATTTCGAGTTACTCAATCAACTTGAATACTTTCATCAACTGGGGTTCACAACGTTGTGCGGTGTTTCCAGAAAATCAATGATTTATAAATCACTAAATGTCACCGCGGAGGAGGCATTAAATGGCACAACTGTTTTAAATACCGTAGCTTTGTTAAAAGGCGTTTCGGTGCTCCGCGTGCATGATGTAAAAGAAGCTGTCGAGGCGATCAAGCTGATAAATTTGCTACAAAATTGATATTAGGTTTCAACATAGGGTTTCTGGAAATTGGATGGGTAGATATCATCGATATTCTGCTTTTCGCAATTCTCCTCTATCAGGTTTACAAACTGATGAGAGGGAGTGTTGCTATCAAAGTTTTCATAGGCTTTTTAGTTCTTTATCTTATCTATCTCGTGGTAAAAGCAGCCCAAATGGAGCTGATAAGTAATGTGCTGGGTCAATTTATGGGGGTGGGAGTCTTGGCTGCAATTATTCTGTTCCAACAGGAGATTAGAAAATTCTTATTACTTCTTGGTCGCACCTCATTTTTTAATGAGGGTAACATTGTGGATAATTTCAAGTCTATCTGGGGCAGTAATAGAAATGGCGGCAAAGCCGACATTAATCCGATCATCGAAGCAGCCAAAACTCTGGGCGGTACCAATACCGGCGCACTCATTGTCTTTTCAAAAAATTCTGAATTGAAATTCTTTGCGGAATCAGGCGACCGCATGGATGCGATTATTTCTAAGCGCCTCTTGCTCGCAATTTTCAATAAATACAGCCCATTACATGATGGTGCAGTAATCATCCATAATAATAAGATCATAGCCGCGCGATGTATTTTGCCAGTGACTGAACGCGAAGTGCCTGCGCAGTTTGGGTTGCGTCATAGAGCAGGCATAGGTATGTCGGAGAATACAGATTCTTTTATTGTAGCTGTATCTGAGGAGACCGGTCAGATCAGTACTATGCGCAATGGTGAGATTTTCCATAACCTCTCCACTCAAGAACTTCGTAAGTCAATCAATCAATATTTATACGAAGAGCAAGGCGAAACAAAGCCTAAAGACACGGTTTTGGCCAAAGCCAAAGAAGAAGATGCTCAAAAGAAGACTAAAAAGGAGCCAGTTATTTAATAACTCCTAGCTCTTTCCCTACCTCTGTAAAAGCCTTTATAGCCAAATCCAAATGCTTGCGATCATGAACAGCAGACATCTGCACACGGATACGAGCTTGCCCTTTTGGAACAACAGGGAAATAGAAACCAATCACGTAAATTCCTTTTTCGAGCAGTTGCTGAGCCATCTTTTGTGAAAGCACAGCATCATATAGCATAATTGGTACAATTGCATGCTCACCTGGTTTGATATCAAAACCGGCTGCAGTCATTTTAGCTCTGAAGTATTTTGTGTTTTCTTCTAGCTTATCGCGCAGTGCTGTTGATTCAGATAACATATCGAGCACAGCAATAGATGCTCCTACGATTGATGGAGCAAGTGTGTTTGAAAACAAATAAGGTCTTGAGCGCTGACGAAGGATTTCGATGATTTCCTTTTTTCCAGAAGTAAATCCACCTGAAGCACCACCAAGTGCTTTACCTAAAGTGCCAGTAATAATGTCAATACGATCTACCACATTTCTAAATTCATGTACTCCGCGCCCTGTCTTACCCATAAACCCAGTTGAGTGGCATTCGTCTGTCATGACCACTGCGTCATATTTGTCGGCAAGGTCACAGATTTTGTCAAGTTGTGCGATGGTCCCATCCATAGAGAAAACTCCATCAGTTACAATCACTTTCACTTTGGAATCCTTCGCTGCAATCAATTGAGCTTCAAGATCTTCCATATTATTGTGCTCATAACGAAACCGGGCTGCTTTGCAGAGACGCACGCCATCAATGATGGAGGCATGATTCAGCGCATCTGAGATGATCGCATCCTCGACACCAAGCAATGGTTCGAAAACTCCACCATTCGCATCAAAAGCCGCAGCATAAAGTATGGTGTCTTCGGTGCCTAAAAATTTTGAAATTTTCTTTTCCAGTTCCTTATGAATATCCTGTGTTCCGCAAATAAATCGCACCGATGACATCCCAAATCCATGGGTGTCGATCGTGTGCTTTGCGGCTTCCACTACTTTGGGATGAGAGGAAAGGCCAAGGTAATTGTTGGCGCAGAAGTTTATCACTTCAGAACCATCACTGAGTTTGATCACAGCATCTTGTGGAGAAGAGATGATGCGTTCTTTTTTATAAAGACCTGCTGATTTTATATCAGCTATTTCAGTTTCAAGTTTTGCTTTGAGTGTTTTGTACATGGGGTGATCTATTTGATTCGTGGGACAATTTTTGGTTTCACTTTTACTGCTACTTTTTCCTCTTTCGGAGTGTCAGCAATGGTAAGTGGATACTTTCTTCTAAGCTTATTTATCAGAAAAAGTTTTTGTGCAGTAAAACTTTCTGGATACATTTGAGCGAACTCCATTTCAAAAACATTGTATTTCTCCTTTTCACTTGTTTTTAATGCTTCTGGATCGATTTTTTTCGAAATGAGATAGGCTTTAAAGTCCATATACACAAAGTTATAACCATTCCGCGTTATAGTGTGGACACGTATCAAATTAGTAGTTTTGCGACCAAACAACAACACCCCCTTCCATCTATGGAGAAGATACTTGTAATTGGCGCTTGTGGTCAGCTAGGCACAGAACTTACGCTCAGACTTAGAGAATTGTATAGCGAAGATCAAGTAATAGCCTCAGATCTGCGAGATCCTGTGGAGCTCATTAAAAATGGTCCTTATGAGGAGCTGAACGTTATGGATGCGGTGCGCCTCCATGAGGTAATCAACAAACATCAAATCACCCAGATCTATCATCTTGCAGCTATTCTTTCTGCAAAGGGGGAGCAAAACCCAAAGTTCGCTTGGGATTTGAATATGAATAGTCTCTTGAATGTTTTGGAGGCTGGCAAGTCAAAAATCTCGAGGATTTATTGGCCAAGCTCTATTGCAGTATTTGGACCAGATACTCCGAAGACTAAAACTCCTCAAAATACTATCATCAATCCTACTACTGTATATGGTATCAGCAAACTTGCTGGTGAGCGCTGGTGTGAATATTACTTTCAGAAATACGGCGTAGATGTTCGCTCAATGCGATATCCGGGACTTATTGGCTACAAAGCCAAACCAGGAGGAGGAACCACTGACTATGCGGTAGACATTTTTTGGCAAACTATACTAGAGGGTAAATATGAGTGCTTCTTAAAAGAAGATTCTTTATTGCCAATGATGTATATGGATGATGCGGTGAAGGCCACTGTTGATCTGATGCATGCCGATGCAGATAAGCTTACCATCAGGTCTAGCTACAATGTGTCAGCGATTAGCTTTTCACCGAAGATGGTGGTAGATGAAATCATCAAGAGATATCCAGATTTTAAAGTGACGTATGAGCCAGATTTTCGTCAAGCAATAGCTGATAGCTGGCCCAATAGCATAAATGATATGGAAGCAAGACGAGACTGGGGTTGGGAACCTAGCTTTAACTTGTCAAAAATGGTGACCACTATGCTGGACAATTTGGAATTGCAGCTCAACCCTACCAAATAAACTAAAGGTTATTCTGTCATTCATAAAATTTGCTTCTAAAAGAACCTTTTCACTCTTCCTTAATTGGGGAATTGTTTGACATAATCTGAAAATTCATTTTTCTTTCCTACCCAATTGACAATCAACCTTATGGCTAATCTTCAAAATCTTTCTCTTGCTACTGACGGTGGGATACTCACGGTTACCATCAATCGAGAGAGTAAACTCAATGCGCTAAATGGCGCGACGCTCGCAGAATTGAAAGAAGTCATTCAATCTGTATATGATGACAAAGACATCACTGGTGTTATCCTCACTGGAGCTGGTGAAAAGGCATTTGTGGCAGGAGCTGATATTGCAGAGTTTTCTATGCTCAATGAAATGAATGCTAGAAAGTTTGCGGAGGAAGGTCAGGAGATTTTCGACTTGATTGAGAATTGTCACACACCAGTTGTGGCGGTAGTAAATGGTTTTGCTTTGGGTGGTGGTTGTGAATTGGCCATGGCTTGTCACATGCGAGTAGCTTCTGCTAATGCTCGATTTGGGCAGCCAGAGGTTAACTTAGGAATACTTCCTGGATATGGAGGGACACAACGCCTCACTCAACTTATAGGCAAGGGCCGTGCATTTGAGTTTTTAATGACGGCTGATATGATTGATGCCAATCTGGCGCTTTCGTTTGGCCTAGTCAATCATGTGGAAGCAGATAAGGATGCTGCTTTGCAGAAAGCTAAAGACGTGTTGACGAAAATCGCATCAAAAGCGCCAATAGCTATTGGATTGGTAATAGACTGTGTCAACGCAGTTTATAATCAGGATGAAAATGGCTTCCAAACCGAAGCAAATGCTTTTGCTAGATGCTGCGGTACCGAGGATTTTAAGGAAGGCGCTTCTGCATTCATGGAAAAAAGAACTCCCGATTTTAAAGGGGAATAAGTGGGTCAACTCAGGCAACTAGCTAGCCAAACTGTAATTTATGGAGCGAGCAGTGTCCTTGGGCGCGTGCTCAATTATTTTTTAGTTCCACTCTATACTGCCGTTTTCTCATCTGGTCAGTATGGTGTAGTAACTGAACTGTACGCTTATGTAGCGTTCCTGAATGTGCTTTATACTTATGGATTGGAAACTGCATATTTCCGATTTGCTACCAAGTCCAATGAACCAAAAGAGTTTTTCAGCAGGGCGCAAGGATCTATTCTTTTGTCCTCCATTCTGCTAAGTGGACTCTTGGTTTTTTTCTCTACAGACATAGCCGCGCTTCTCGATTATCCGGACCAAGCCAATTTCATTCGTTGGATGGCTTATCTATTGGGCATTGATGCAATAGTGGCGATACCTTTTGCAAGGCTTAGATTGGAATCCAGAGCGAGGACTTTCGCCATGCTCAAGCTGTCCAACATTGGGCTAAATATTGGTTTCAATTTATTCTTCTTGATTTTTTGTCCTTCATGGATTGTCCTTAACCCTGATTCCTGGGTCAATACCATCTACAACCCTGAAATAGGTGTCGGCTATGTCTTCCTGTCCAATCTCCTAGCAAATGGAATGCTGGTCATCTTTTTTGCTCCATGGATTTTTAGGGTGCATTTTAAATTTGATGCTACTTGGACGGCTATGCTCGTTTATGCTGCGCCTTTGTTGGTGATGGGATTTGCAGGTGTTACCAATGAAATGCTCTCTCGTGTAATTCTCAAGTATTGGCTGCCAACGGACTTCTATCCAGCCTATACTAATCTGCAAATACTTGGAATTTTTGGGGCTTGCTATAAGCTTTCAGTATTTATGACTTTAGCGATACAGGCTTTTCGATACGCATTTGAGCCATTTTTCTTTTCGAAAGCTAATGACAAAAACTCTCCCGAATTATTTGCCAAGGTCATGCATGGCTTTATCATATTTGGTTCATTCTCGTGGCTGGTAATTAGCATTTCATTACCTGATCTAGCTCCGATATTTCTACGTAGATCAGAATACCTATTTGCGATTAATATAGTGCCTTGGCTTCTTGGGGGAGGATTATTTTTAGGAATCTTCTTTAATTTATCTGTTTGGTACAAACTCACAGATAAAACTGGTTTTGGAGCATGGATGGCCATACTCGGCTCTATCGTCACAGTTGGCTTCAACCTCGTTTTGATACCGGTATTTGGGTTTATGGGAAGTGCTTATACTACATTCATTACCTATTTTGTCATGGCGGCAGTTAGTTTTTATTTTGGTCAGAGGCACTTTTACGTTCCCTACAAAATCGGCAAGGGTATTTTTTACATATGTTTGACCAGCCTTTCTATCTTCGTGTTTTATTCGCTACCACTTCAGGAGTTTAGATACCATATCGGAATTGGGCTGATAACTATCTTTATCGGCCTCTCATGGTTCTTAGACTTTAGGGTAAAAACCTCAAAATAAAACTTAGCGCATGAATTTGATTATTCCAATGGCTGGAAAAGGCAAGCGCCTCAGACCACATACACTTACCACTCCTAAGCCACTTATTCCAATAGCCGGAAAACCGATCGTGCAAAGATTGGTGGAAGATATTGCTGCAGTGATTCCTGAGAAAATCGATGAAATCGGATTCATCGTTGGTGATTTTGGTGTGGAAACGGAGCAAGCGCTCTTGGACATAGCCAAGCAAGTAGGAGCTAAAGGTCACATTTTTTATCAAACTGAGGCTTTAGGCACAGCTCACGCGGTTCATTGCGCTCGAACATTACTGAAAGGGCGCACTGTGGTTGCTTTTTCAGATACACTCTTTAGAGCAAATTTCACCCTCAATACCGAAGATGATGGTATTATTTGGGTGAAGCAAGTGGAAGATCCAAGTGCTTTTGGAGTAGTCAACCTTGACCCAAAAGGCATAATTACGGACTTTGTAGAAAAGCCAAAAAATCCTGTCTCAGATTTGGCTATTATCGGTATTTACTATTTTAAAGAAGCCGAAAAGCTACAAGCGCAGCTTGACTATATTATCGACAATGACATCAAAGCATCGGGTGAATATCAATTGACCACAGCTTTGGAAAACTTAAAGCTAGAAGGCGTTCGCTTCAAAAGTGGGGTAGTAGATGAGTGGCTAGACTGTGGTAATAAGAAAGTAACAGTGGAGTCCAACAGTCGTTATTTGGGTTTCATTGTGGAAAACGAAGTAGCCACATCTGCTGTTTTGACAAATACTACTTTGATCGCTCCTGTCGTTATTGGAGAAGGAGTAGTGATAACAGATTCAGTTATTGGGCCGCATGTTTCTTTAGGCAAAGATTGCCGTTTGGATAGATGCATCATCTCTTCGTCATTAATTCAAAACAGTACTGTACTTAAAAACGTCAATCTGACTAACTCGATGATTGGCAATCACGTTATCATGGAGGCAAAGTCCACCGAGTTAAGCCTTGGGGACTATTCGGAATGGAAAAACTAATTCATGAAGTATAGCTCAGTATTCATAATTCTTGTACTCACTACTACTGTATCTTTTACTCAAAAGAAGCATAAGCAGGATGCTTTCGCTCCTTTGGATGTAACGACTCTTAGCGATAGTGAGACTTTGCAAATGGAGACCGTTCTCATAGATGCAGAGCGTGAACTTATCATCGACAATCAGATGAATGCGCTTACTCTTTTTAAGGAGGCTTTAGAGTTCTCTCCAAAGGATGCGGCCATCAATTTTAAAATAGCAGAGATTCTCACCCAAAATGGCGAGTATAATCAGGCATTGCCCTATGCCCAGCAATCCATGCAAAGCGATCCGTCCAACAAGTATTTCATTTTATTGGCAGCAGAGATTTACAAGGCGCTTTCTAATTTGGAGGAGGCCACACAGCTCTATAGTGACATGATAAATGCAATCCCTGGGACAGAGACTTACCTCTACGATCTTGCTATCATGTATCAATATCAAGGTAAAAATGAGCTTTCGCTGGATGCATATGGACGTGCTGAAGAGTATTTCGGTATGAATGAAATGATTCTTCGTGAGAAGCAAAAGATTTATTTGAAGAACAAAGATTACGAATCGCTCATTGCTGATTGGGACAAATTGATCCTTGAGTATGATAATGATGAGCGATATATCATGGAGTTGTGTCAGTTTCTGATTTCGCAGAATCTTTTTGACCCAGCTAAAGAACGATTGTCAAAACTTAATAGTAAAAACGCCGAGATTTTGCTGAGTGAGATAGCCATGGCAGAGGGTAACCCAGAGGAGGCCATGCGCTTGGCGCAAAGCACCATGAGTGCTAAAGAGGTAGATGTGCAGTCCAAACTGCAGCTTTTGAGTGCGTTTCTTGTCGTAGTAAAATCAGACGATGAGATTGCACAAGTATTATCGCTAACCGATTCATTGACCATTCAATATGCTGACATGTTTGAGGTGCAAGCTTTTGCAGGTGATGTGATGTACCAGTTTGATCGTAAAGATGAAGCACTCAACTATTACCTCAAAGCTGTTAAGCTCAACGGATCAAACTTTGGTATTTGGCAAAACATTTTAAGCCTTGAGTCAGAAATCAGTCGATTTGATAGCGTGATTGTTCATGCCGAGCGAGCCATGGAGTACTTTCCTAATCAGGCCGCACTTTACTATTTTGCTGGTACCGGATATTTGATCAATCAAAACTTCAAAAAGTCTATTCAGGCACTAGAGCAGGGTAAAAAATTCGCAACGGATCCAAATTTACTCACCATATTTTACGGACAATTAGGTGATGCATATAATAGCCTTAAGCAGTTTGATAAATCATACAATGCATATGACGAAGCTTTGAAGTCCAATCCTCAAAACGATCATGTACTCAATAATTATAGCTATTTTCTTAGCTTAAGGAAAGAACGACTAGATCGTGCGGTCGAGATGTCTACTAAGTTGGTGGAGCTGCATCCTATTAATCCTACTTACCTTGACACCCATGGCTGGGTACTCTATGTGATGGGTAAATATGAAGAGTCGCTGATATATCTAAGAAAAGCAGCAAATTTACAGGACGATGGCACAGTCATCGAGCATTATGGTGATGTATTGTATAAATTGGGCAGGGAAGACGAAGCACTAGAGCAATGGAAACGAGCCGCTCAATTTGATGATGCTTCCGAAAATATCAACAAAAAAATTGCAGACAAGAAGCTTTACGAATAACACTCTTATAGTTTTAGCCACAGCGCTCCTCATACTCACTGGCTGCAATAAGAAGTTTTCAGACATATTTGACAGGACCACAACACTCGTAGTAAACGATGTGGATTTTCAATATCTATCCTCCAAAGCAAAAATAGATTACGAGGCTAAGGACAATTCTATTTCGGCCACTGCCAACATTCGCATTTGCAAAGACAGCATCATTTGGATTTCACTTTCTCCGGGCCTTGGAATAGAGGCTGCTCGATTGCTTGTGACTAAGGATTCGGTGCTGATGCTTGATAAAATTAACAAGACTTACTTCGAATACGATTTTATAAGCCTTAGTAAAAAGCTAGATTTTAATCTCAATTATCACCTTATTGAGTCGGTGATTATTGGCAATCTCATTTATCCATATGAAAAGGAAAAGCTTGTTCGCAAAACCAGCACCTATGCTTATGGGCAGTCACAAGGCAGTTTTCAATTTGAAAATTACATTGGTGCAACTTCTATGAAATTGGAGAAAATCCATGTTTTGGATACGCTTTCGCTAAATGTAATAGATGTGGATTATAGCGATTTTCAATTAGTAGAGGAAGAGATCTTCCCATTCCAGATCAATGCAGTTTTGAATTACGCGAAAGAGGGCCAGACTAAAACGCTTGTGGATATACTCTTCAAACAGCACCAGATAGAAGAAAAACCATTGAAGTTTCCGTTCAATATCCCACAAAGATATGATAGCAAGTAAGTGGTTTTTCGTCTTTTTTATTTGTTTGGGCCTAGGCGCAATTGACGCCACAGCGCAGAAATCCAAAACCAAATTGGAGCAGGAGAAGCGCGAAAACCTAAACAAGATAGCCGAAGCTGAAAAAATCTTAAAGGATACAGAGTCCATCAAAAATGCTACTCTTGGTCAGCTAAAGGCTATTAATCAGCAAATACAAGCAAGAGAAGGTCTGATTACAGCCCTCAATCAAGAGATAGATCTACTCAATGGTGAGATTACGGAATTGGGATTTATTGTAAATGCACTCCAGCGAGATTTGGTCAACCTTAGGAAGGAATATGCAGCCATGATCAATAGCAGTTACAAGGCCAATAAAGGATATTCAAAACTTACATTTCTCTTTTCTTCTCGAACCTTCAATCAGCTCTTCATGCGGCTTAAGTACCTGGAGCAGTACACTAAGGCACGAAAAATACAAGCTGCTCAGATAGAGTCCGTAAAAGATGAACTCGCTCAACAGCGCAATATTGTGACCGCTAAGCGCACCGAACAAAAGAACCTTTTGAATCAACAGCTCAATGAAAACAAAAAGCTTATTGGTCTGAAGAACAAACAAAGTGGGTTGGTGCAAGAATTGACCAAGAAGCAAAAAGAGCTCAAAAAGGAACTAGCCGATCGTAAGCTGGCAGTAGAGCGTTTGGATAATTTGATTGCGGAAATTGTACGTGCAGAGCTGGAAAGATCCAAGACTTTGTCATCTGCTGCAATTGCTGATGATGGTGTATTGACTGGTGCCTTCGAATCTAATAAGAGCAAGTTAAGCTGGCCGGTGAGCTCTGGGTTCGTTTCTTCGAAATTTGGAAAACACGCCCATCCAGTAATAAAGGGAGTTATTCAGGACAATCCTGGGGTAGATATTCAGACGAGTAGGGATGAGATCGTAAAGAGTGTCTATGACGGCAAGGTCATCCAGATTGCATATGTGCCAGGCATGTACAATGTGGTCATTCTCCAGCATGGCGAGTATTATACGGTCTATTCTCGTATGAAAGAAGTGTCGGTAAAAAAAGGCACCACAATTAAGCAGAATGAAGCTTTGGGCAAAGTTCATACAGATAACAATGGAGTGTCAGAGGTTCATTTTGAAGTATGGAAAAACTTCGCCAAACTCAACCCAGAGCAGTGGCTTTCACCAAAATGATATTTTTAGTCGGTCTGTTTATTACCTATCTTTGAGTCAAATTTAAATTTAATCTATTATGAATACGGTCTTAGCATTTGGAATGCCCGGAGGATGGGAACTCATAGTTATCATTTTGTTCGTCATTATTTTTTTTGGAGCCAAGAGAATCCCTGAAATAGCACGCGGAATGGGTAAGGGAATCCGTGAATTCAAGGATGCTACCAAAGAAATCAAAAACGAAATCAACGAAAGCTCAAAAGAAGAAGGTAAAAAAGCTTAAAACCCTCCAAAGCAATTGTATAATCTAAAGTGAACCTTCGCGTTCACTTTTTTTATCTTATTTCTCTTGGGTTCATGTTGTGCTTAGAAATAATTAGAGCAGTCGAGCACAACTTCAAGCAATGTGCATATTACTTATATCGTTGTTTCTTTATGAGATTATTAATTGTCCTTTCCTTCTTTCTGATATCAGGTTTTGCACAAGCACAAACCCTGAGTGACTATGACCATATACCAGATGCTTCCTATGAGGAGGTAGCAGACCGTCTCAGTTGTATGGAGTCAGATATACCGCTGAATTACAATGAAAAAGTAAAGTCGTTTATCGACTACTTTACGATTCGTGATCGTCCGTACACACTAGGAGTGATGGAGCGCTTGGATGTCTATTTCCCCATTTTTGAAAAGGCACTTGCACGTTACAATGTACCAAATGAGCTTAAATACCTAGCAATTGTTGAATCTGGTCTTAGAACTAATGCCGTTTCTAGAGCAAATGCAGTTGGATTATGGCAGTTCATGTCTAGCACAGGCAAAATGTATGGTTTGTCAAATGACTGGTATCTAGATGACCGGATGGATCCTTATGTTGCTTCTGATGCAGCTGCAAGACATTTGAGAGACCTTTATAGCTCTTTTGGTGATTGGGAGTTGGCGATGGCTGCATACAATTGTGGACCTGGTAATGTGCGCAAGGCCATCAGGAGAAGCGGCTACAAAGAACATTTTTGGGAGATTTATGACTACTTACCACGTGAAACACGATCATATGTCCCACAATTCGTTGCTATTGCATATACTATTCACTATGCAGACGAGCACAACTTGATCCCGTCAAGAAAAGACAAGTTACCAGAATCAGATACAATCATGGTAAGTCAATATTTTCACTTAGAGACATTCGCAGCACAACTCAACATCTGTTTGGGGGATATGCTTCTATTGAATCCATCCATAAAGCGTGGTGCCTTACCGGAAGGCACCAAAAACTTCACGCTCAGAATACCTGCTGATATAAAAGAGCAAGTAGTTTCCAATCGTTTCATGCTCTACGACACAGCTTCTAAAGTTGGAAAGGAGCATCTCGACTATTTGGCAAGGAATACTCCTGGCAGTACCTATGGTCGTGAAAAGCAAGTCTATAGAGTGCGAAGTGGGGATGTGTTAGGAGTCATCGCCAATAAATACAATGTAGGCGTTGCAGATATCAAGGAATGGAATAATCTATCGAGCAATATGATCCGCGTGGGGCAATACCTGAAAATCTATGTGTTGCCGACCTATAGTAGCGATACCAAAGACCTTTATGCCCAGAATAATACAACCATTACATCAGGAGTTTCAGCTGATAAAAAGTTTCATTACGTCCAAGTAGGCGATACGCTTTGGGACATAGCGAAGAATTATAATGGACTTTCAATTGAGCGATTGAAGCAGCTTAATAATCTTAGTACGAATACAATACAGCCTGGGCAGCGATTGATTATTTCCACTCAATAACCAGATTTCAAATGAATAGCTATTTTAAAATTTTCATCACAGTATTAATAGCACTTTATGGATGCCAAAGCGCTACAGATAAATTAAAAAAGGACTTCATGCCAATAGCTCGAGGTGAGGCAGATGAAATCATTTTGGTCATGGACTCATTACAATGGGAGGGCCAACTAGGCGACCAACTGAAAGGGATGTTTCGTCAATATATGAAGATGCTCCCACAGGACGAATATGAATACAGCATGAGCAAAGTGAATCCGCGCAAGCTGAATGACGTCTTGAAAAATGCTAAAAACATGATTTTCGTGATGACACTTGATGCTGAAGGCATTGAGAGTAGAAACATCCGAGAGTACTTCACAGACAATTCTCTCAAAATGATTAAGCAGGATAGCAGCCTCTTTTACACGGTAAGGAGAGATGAGTTTGCCAAAGGGCAGATCGTTTTGTACCTCTTTGGTCAATCTGAGGAGCAGCTTGTAAAGAAGCTGGCGGATAATAAAGCAAGTTTGGTAGCGCTATTTGAGTCGGCTGTTCGCGAGCGCGTTCGTGAGCAAGTTCTTTCTAAAAAGGAATTTGAAATGATGGCGGCTATCACAGAGAAACACGGCTATTCCATTGGAGTGCCCTATGGCTGGGACAAAGCAGCTGATCTGGACAATTTTATTTGGCTGAGAAAGCTAGAGGCAGATTATGAGCAAAACGTTTTTGTGTATGAGACGGATTATGTGACGCCAGATGTGTTTGATGATGTGGCACTACTGCGTGATGAAGTGACCACCACTTACCTGCGAGATTCTCAAAAACCTGAACTTTTTATTGATAGACAAACCACCATTCCTGTATATACTGAGCGTGTCAGTTTCAAAGGTCAGTTTGCTGTGGAGGCAAGAGGGCTTTGGAAAGTCAGTAACAGCTCTGCGGGGGGGCCATTCGTGAGTTACAGTTTTGTAGATCAGGCGAGCCAGAAGCTATATTATATCGAAGGATACGTCTATGCTGCAGGTATGAAAAAGAAACCTCTTATGCGTGAAGTAGAGGCGATCTTATCTACCTTTAATACTTCTTCTGAGGCAGAAATAACCCAGAATTAAGATTTACCCCAATTGCTTAAACCCCATCAATTATGTGTGCAAAAATTAGAAAGAAAGAAGCGTTAGATTTTCATGAATCCAAACCTGCTGGAAAGATTGAAGTCAATCCTACTAAACCACTAAGTACGCAACATGATCTTGCGTTGGCATACTCGCCAGGGGTAGCTGAGCCATGTAAGGAAATAGCGGCTGATAAGGAGAAAGTTTACAGATATACTGCTAAAGGAAATCTAGTAGGGGTTATTACCAACGGTACCGCTGTTTTAGGACTTGGCAATATTGGCCCAGAAGCTTCTAAGCCTGTGATGGAGGGAAAAGGCGTATTATTCAAAAAATTCGCCGGGATTGATGTTTTTGATATTGAGATAGATGAGACTGATCCCGATAAGTTTATTCAGATTGTAAAAAGCCTTGAACCGACTTTTGGCGGAATCAACTTAGAAGATATTAAAGCACCTGAGAGCTTCAAGATTGAGCGCGAGTTACGTGAATCAATGAGCATCCCAGTGATGCACGATGATCAGCACGGTACAGCGATTATTTCTTCTGCTGCATTGATCAATGCGCTTGAGCTATGCAATAAAAAAATTGAGGAGGTCACTATCGTGGTAAGTGGAGCAGGAGCTGCAGCCATTGCATGTACAGACCTTTACACATCGCTTGGCGCGAAACGCGAGAATATCATAATGACGGATAGCAAAGGCGTCATCAAAAAATCTCGTGGCAATCTTGACGAAACCAAAGCCCGATATGCGACGGATCGTGAGGATATAGATTCATTAGAAGATGCATTGTTAGGTGCAGATGTATTCCTTGGCTTATCCATTGCCAACATTCTGCAGCCAGCTGCACTAAAAGCAATGGCAGATAATCCAATTGTTTTTGCTTTGTCCAATCCAGATCCGGAGATTCCTTACGAACTGGCGATGAAATCACGCAAAGACATTGTAATGGCAACTGGTCGATCCGATCATCCTAATCAGGTGAATAACGTACTCGGGTTTCCCTACATATTCCGTGGAGCACTCGACGTTCGGGCTACTGCCATCAATGAAGAAATGAAGTTGGCTGCTGTTTGGGCCATAGCCAACTTAGCAAAAGAACCTGTACCAGAAATGGTGCTGAAAGCATATGGACAGAGCAATCTGAAGTTTGGCAAAGAGTATCTCATACCAAAACCTTTAGACCCAAGATTAATCACTACGATTTCTCCAGCTGTCGCAAAAGCAGCTATGGAAAGTGGTGTCGCTAAAGGTGAAATCACCGATTGGTTGAAGTATGAGCAAGAGCTTCAAGAGCGTGTAGGTATAGATCAGCGTTTGATGACACGCATTATCACAAGAGCACGCCGATCCCCGAAAAGGGTTGTTTTTGCGGAAGCAGATGATGTGAATATCCTTAAGGCGGCACAGATGGCCATGGATGACAAGATCGCTATTCCGATCCTATTAGGTAAAAAGGAAGTTATCGAAACACTCATTACTGAGCACGAATTAGATGGCCTCTTGGGGTGCCAAATTATAGATCCTTATCAATCACCAAAAATGGTGGAGGACTATGCTCAGAAGTTTTATGAGCTACGCCAGCGCAAAGGGGTATCGCTAAAGTCAGCTCGCAAAGAGATGACCCGTAGCAGAAATCACTTTGGTGCTATGATGGTACAGCTTGGAGAGGGGGATGCTCTTATTTCTGGCTTGTCCAATGATTACCCAAAAACCATTCTTCCTGCACTTCAGATTATCGGGGTAGAACCTGGAGTCAACCGTGTTGCGGGGATGTACATCATCAGCAACAACAAAGGGAATTTCTTCTTTGCGGATACTACGGTGAATTTGAACCCAAGTGCTGAGGAGCTTGTAGACATAATAGGACTTACTTCACGAGTGGTTAAGTTCTTTGATACCGAGCCTCGAATTGCCGTGCTTTCTTATTCCAATTTTGGATCTGCACGTGGAGAGGTGCCTGAAAAAACTGCTAAAGCGGTGAAGTTGGCAAAGCAAAAATGGCCAGACATGGTCATAGATGGAGACATCCAAGCCAACGTAGCGCTGAACAAAGATTTATTGGTGGAGAACTATCCTTTTAGTGCACTTGCCAAGAATCCAGCAAATACATTGATTTTCCCTGATTTAGACTCAGGTAACATCGCTTACAAATTGTTGATGGAACTTGGAGGGGCGGATGCTATAGGTCCTGTACTGATGGGAATGAATAAATCAGTTCACGTACTTCAAGTGGGGAGCTCTGTGAGAGATATTCTTAATATGGTGGCAATAGCCGTTGTGGACGCACAACTCAACGAAAAAAGGGAGAAGAAAGGGACCAAATGATTAATTATCTAGAAGGCAAACTTGTCGTAAAAGACCCAACGTATGTGGTGGTGGATATCGGCGGCATAGGCTATGAAGCCAAGATCAGTCTCATCACATATACAGCCATCAAAAACCTTGAGCGCACCAAGATTTACACTCATTTACATATAAAAGAAGATGCGCATACCCTCTTTGGCTTTGCGGAGCAATCAGAAAAGAAACGCTTCCTAGAGCTGACTTCCATATCGGGTGTTGGGCCGAGTACAGGTTTGATGGTGTTGTCTTCACTTTCTCCCGAAGAACTTCACAGAGCCATAGTCAATGAGGATGTAAAAACTATTCAGGGGGTAAAAGGGATCGGGTTGAAAACCGCACAGCGTATTATCCTTGAGTTGAAGGATAAAATGTTGAAAGAAGGAGACCTTGAAAAAGGTGCCGAATTTGTATCTACTCCTAACAATACAATGAGAAATGAGGCGTTATCCGCCTTGACCACCTTGGGCATAGCCAAACCAGCTGCAGAAAAGAGTATTGATAGCCTCTTAAAGCAGTATGGTTCAGAAATTAAATTGGAAGATTTGCTGAAATTGGCGCTTAAGAGAACCTGACTAAACTTTTTCTTGAAGAGGAGAACTTACATACAACTAATAGTAAGTGTGCTGTTGCTTTGTGACGTTGAGACAAAATCATACGCCTCAAGCGCTATGCGACTGCAGCAGATTCCTCAAGATTCTGTAAAGCAGGACACAATACCTCCATATATACCAACAAAAGTACCAACCTACCAAGCACCTTACAGGTTTGGAGACCCGTTTTCTAATAGCGGAAGTCATTCTTCATTACTTTTAGCAGATCCAAGTGCGGTAGATCTTCAAGTTGATTTCGATTCTACTGTCAATTACTCCGTCTACGAGCGAATCGGAGATGTCAACTTCAGACCCGTCACTACTATGACTTTTGAGGAGTATGACAAATTCAACGATCAGCAAATAGCCAAAGAATACTTCCAAGAACGTTCCGCAGGACTAGATGGAGAAAGTGCTGTCAGTGGCCGAAGCTTGATTCCTCGACTTTACATAAGTCCCATGTTTGATAGATTATTTGGAGGTAGTTATGTGGACATCCAACCAAATGGATTTGTAAACCTTGACTTTGGTGGCAGGTGGCAAAGGGTAGACAATCCGGCTGTTCCTTTGCGACAGCAGCGTAATGGTGGATTCAATTTTGATCAGCAGATCTCTCTGAACCTTGTTGGTAAGATTGGTGAGAAACTAGCCGTCACTGCCAATTTTGATAACAATAACACCTTCGATTTTCAAAACAACCTCAAAGTAGAATTTACTGGATACGACGAGGATATCGTCAAAAAGATAGAGATAGGTAACGTAAGTATGCCTGTCTCGAATAGCTTAATGACGGGAGCCCAGGCACTTTTCGGAGTGAAAACCCAACTCCAATTTGGGAAATTATATTTGACAGGTGTGGCATCTCGTCAGCAAGGAAAGAGTGATGTGCTCACCATAGAAAGTGGTTTCCAAGGGAAAGAGTTTGAAGTAAGAGGCTCCAATTACGATGAAAATCGACATTTCTTCTTAGGGCATTTCTTTCGAGACAATTACGAAAGATGGCTTAGTACCTTACCACAAATCACTTCTGGTGTGAATGTGACAAGGGTGGAAATCTATGTGATCAATAGAAATAACGATACTAGATCGACACGTGAGGTAGTTGGTCTTTTGGACTTGGGTGAGGGAGAGAACAAAAACATTCATAGGAATCCAAATAAAGTGACGGCTGGAAATTATGCAGTAACATCGGCCAGTGGTCAACCTACTTTTTTCCCGACGGATAATGATGCCAACAATTTGTATGATGATGTTACCGCGAATACGAGTTTTCGGAAAAGTGATCAGGTATCAGGGGTATTAGAATCTGACTTTAATTTCGTGAATGCCACTGATTTCGTCAAAGTTGGAACCGCTCGCCAGTTGGAGCAGGATGAATTCGTCATTAATAACCGACTGGGTTATGTCACGCTTTTGCGAAAACTTCAAAATGACGAGATGTTGGCTGTATCTTATGAATACACTTTCAACGGGCAGGTGTATAAGGTTGGAGAACTAAGTGAAGATTACCAAATCTTCAAGGAGGATGAAGTCATCGTGATGAAGTTGCTTCGTCCAAACAAGATCAACACCCAGATTCCTTCTTGGGATTTGATGATGAAAAACATCTACAACCTCAATGCAAGCCAGATAGAGCGTGAGGGTTTTACACTACGCGTACATTACCGAGATGATGCCACAGGTATTGATAACCCATCGTTGCATGAAGGCCGAGCCACCAAAGATCAGCCACTTATTGGATTGCTGGGACTAGATCAACTCAATCAAAACAATGACCGCCAACGAGATGGGAATTTTGATTACATAGATGGTGTAACTATAGATGTGCGTAATGGCAATATTATCTTTCCAGTCCTTGAGCCCTTTGGTTCTACATTGGAGAGTAAGTTCTTTGATGATGAAGTTTTCCTGAAGGAAAAGTATGTTTATGACACCCTATACCGAACAACACGGGCAGATGCTGAGCAAGTCGCATCGAAAAACAAATACTTTATAGTCGGTAAGTTCAATGCTGGGTCTTCGAGTGAAATCGCTCTCCCAGGTATAAATATTGCAGAAAACTCTGTGGTAGTTACGGCAGGTAACACCCCACTTACTGAAGGACTTGACTATTCTGTAGATTACAATCTTGGTCGTGTACGGATCTTAAATCAGGGAATTCTCAGTTCTGGTAAGACTATTAACATCGCTTATGAAAAGGCTGATCTCTTCAACTTTCAGTCTAGGTGGCTTTACGGTGCGCGAGCTGACTATAAGTTTAGTGATAAGTTCAATATCGGCGCTACGATACTCCACCTCAATGAACGGCCAGGTGGAGTATCGAGATTTACGATAGGAGATGAGCCTACTAAAAACACCAAATACGGATTCGATATCGCCTACCAAGGCGATTTGCCATTTTTAACCAAAGCCATTGATTTTCTTCCATTGGTAAGTACCAAGGCGCCATCTTCTATTACTTTCAATGCAGAGTTTGCGCAGATGATTCCGGGCACTTCCAATCTTGTGGATGGTAAAGGGACCTCTTATATTGATGATTTTGAAAGCGCAGTAACACCTCAAAATTTGGCCGGTGCTCAGGGCTGGAAACTAGCCGCGACTCCCAAAACACTCGATAGAAGATATGACAAAACCTCAGAGGCAGGGACTGCACTTGGCGTGAATTATAAGCGTGCGAAGATGGCTTGGTACACAATAGACATTTCTACTTTCTATCAGCCCAATAGCAGATTTTATCCGAGCAACATCACAGAGGATGACTTATCCAATCACTATGTCAGACCAGTTTTGCCGCAGGAGATATTTCGACAGAGAGATCGAAATGTGATCATTGTTCCAGAAACGATTTTTGATATCGCCTATTTTCCTCAGGAGCGAGGGCAGTATAACTACAACCCAAACCTGACAAGAGATGGCTTGCTGCCTGATCCTAAAACCAACTATGGGGGGATTACTAGAGCCATTACCACAGAAGTGGATTTTGATAAGACCAATATTGAATATTTAGAATTTTGGATGCTCGATCCTTTCATTGATTCTCCTCGAGGAGTCGTGCAGGCTGGTTACTCCAATGTGTCTAACACTACTGGTGGTGATTTGATATTTAACTTAGGAAGTGTCTCGGAGGATGTGATTCCCGATGGCAGACATGCTTTTGAAAGTGGCTATCCAACCGATGGAGACTTAACACAAACATTGGAGAATGAATGGGGACGTGTACCAGCAAATCCATTTCTTACCAACAATTTTGAAAACAATGCAGCAGCTCGATCAAATCAAGATATTGGATTTGATGGGTTGACAAGTGAAACGGAGAGCTCCTTTTTCGCGGATTACCTCAGCAATTTGGGTGTGACGGGCGAAGCGTTAAATCAAATTGCAGCTGACCCTTCTGGTGATGATTTCCATCATTTTACTGGATCGGATCTTGACGCTCGAAATGCCAAAATTTTGGAGCGATATAAAAACTACAATGGATTGGAGGGAAACTCTCCAGTGAATGGTGGCAGCAACAGACCGCTTGCTTCTTCAAATACACCTGACAATGAAGACCTTAACCAAGACAATACGCTTTCTGATTTGGAAGAGTACTATGAATACAAGCTTTCATTGCGACCAGGTGAGCTAGATATTGGTAAAAATCACATCGTAGATAAGATAACAGATCAAAGTGGGGAAGCCACGTGGTACTTGTTTCGAATTCCTATCAAAAACCCAGACAAGGTGTACGGTGGAATAACTGGATTTAAGACCGTGCGATATATACGAATGTATGCTACCAACTTCCAGCAGCCGGTTGTATTCCGAATGGCTAAACTTCAATTAGTTGGCAGCCAATGGAGGAAATATCAAGAGGCGCTTAACGAAACAGGCTTAAATGAAGTACCAGAAAGCAACTTTTCCGACTTCAATGTTTCTGTGGTAAACATTGAAGAAAACAGCACTGGAAGTGAAAATAAGTCACCGTATGTAGTGCCTCCTGGCATCAATCGTGATCGTGACAATACTACCATCGTCAATAGACAGGTGAATGAACAGTCTTTACAAATCTGTGTGGACAATCTTGAAGACAAAGACGGTCGAGCGGTCTTCAAGAATGTGACTTTCGATTTGATTAACTATGGGCGGTTGCAGATGTTTCTGCATGCCGAAGCGAATAATGGAGATATCCTCCGTGATGATGAGGTCAATGGGTTTATACGGTTTGGTACTGACTTTACGGAAAACTTTTACGAATTGGAGGTCCCTCTAAAAATAACTCCAGATGGTGTGACGGGAACGGGTGACGCGTTGGCACGTGCGGTTTGGCCTTTAGAAAACGAAATAGATATTTCCATTAATGAAATGCTCGGGATCAAATCTGAAAGAAACAGATTGGATGGAGATGAGCGGATACCTTACACTGCCAAATCGAACGACGGTAAATATAATATCACCGTAAAGGGGCGTCCAGATATTTCATCTATTCAAGTTTTGATGATAGGTGTGAGGAATCCAGAGTCAGATGATAGGGCACCAAAATCAGTTTGTCTTTGGGCGAATGAGCTTAGGGTAACAGATTTTGATAAAAGAAAAGGCTGGGCAGCGAACGCCCGGATCAGCACGAAACTAGCAGATGTGGCTACTGTATCGGCATCCACTCGTTACACTTCTATTGGGTTTGGAAATATCCAGCAAACAATCCAACAACGCACAAGAAATGAGACTATCCAATACGATATCTCTGCCAATGTAAACGTGGATAAGTTTCTTTTACCCGAAAGGACAGGTCTCAAAGTGCCAATGTTCGTCAGTTATGAAAAATCTAGGACTACTCCGCAGTATGACCCTTTAGATCCTGATGTGCCGCTGGAGGCATCTTTGGAAGCATTTGATACTGAGGAGGAGCGGCAAAATTATAGTAGAATAGTGGAGGACCGAACCGAACGGCGGAGTATCAATTTTACGAATGTTCATAAAGAAAAAGTCAATCCAGACGCCAATAAGCATTTCTTTGATGTGGAAAACCTCAGTTTCTCATATGCCTACAGCGATGTGGTGACGAGTAATTCAACTACAGAAACATTTTTACAAAAGAGAGTAAGTGGGGGAGTAGCCTACAATTACTCTCCAAAGCCACTTACGATTGAGCCTTTTGCAAAATCAGAGATGTTTAGTAGTCCATACTTGAAGCTTATCAAAGATGTAAATCTGACACTCAATCCGAGTAGCGTTTCCATTAGGGGCGATTTGGATAGAAATTTTAGACTTACACAGCTTTACGATGACAAATTGGAAGTAGATCGATCGCAGGCATATTATGAGCGTTTGTTCACTTTCAATCGAAATTACGCACTTCGCTGGAGTCCGTTCAAGAGTCTCAACCTAGATTACGCTGCTCGTGTTAATGCTGTAATCGATGAAATAGAGGGTCCTGATACGCCAATAAGTGGGGATATCGATACACAAGAAGAGCGTGATTATATCTGGGAGGAGGTCAAAAGTCTAGGACGTATGCGGGCTTTCGGGCAGGACATTTCTGCTACTTATAAATTACCCTTGGACAAGTTTCCATTGACTGATTGGCTAAGTGCTGACTTGAAATATGGTGTAGGCTATATTTGGACGGCAGGGTCTAAAGTGGAGGTGGACTCATTGTTTTTTGGCAATACGATAGAAAACAAACGAGACCGTGGAATAGCCTCGAAGGTGGATTTGGTAAAGCTTTATAATAAAATAGAATATCTAAAAAGCGTCAACACTCCTTCCCGCAAAAAAGCGGACGAAGAATCAACATTTAATCCAGCAAAGGCATTCCTTCGAATACTGATGTCAGTAAGGAATGTCAATATGACTTACAATATTCGGGAATCCACTGCTCTCACTGGGTTTGGACCTAGTGCTTTTCTTTTTGGGTTGGATAGTGGATTCAATGCGCCTGGTTGGGAATTTATTCTAGGAGATCAAGATCCAAATATTCGATTCAATGCCGCAAACAATGATTGGTTGGTAAAAAACACTAGTCTTACTTCACCCTTCATACAGACACACAGCACAGATCTTGGATTGAGAGCTTCAATTGAACCAGCTCCAGATCTTAAAATTCAACTTGATGCAAAACGTACTAATACTGCGTCTTTTGAAGAAACGTTTAGGTTTGATCCATTAGTCACAGAAAACAAAGGATTTACATCACTCACTCCTGCGCGGAAAGGCAGTTACAGTGTCTCATTTTTATCGATCAAAACTGCTTTCGATGAAAAAGGCAACAACAATTCTTCGGAGGCCTTCAATGTGTTCGTTAAGAATATTGATGAAATAAGACGAAAGCAAAACTCCCTTAATAACGAATTTGGCTATTACGATACTTTATCACAAGACGTACTTATACCTTCATTCATAGCTGCGTATTCTGGTCAAAGTTCTTCGGATGTAGCGCTAACGCCTTTTCCGAAAATACCACTTCCGGGCTGGAGGCTTGACTATGCTGGGTTGAGTAAAATACCTGCCTTGGCAGCCATTTTCTCTTCTGTTAGCTTAACACATGGCTACAGATCAGTTTATAATGTCAATGATTACAACTTCAACATCAATTCTTATGGAGATAGGATTGGGGATGACTTTAGTATAACCCTCAATAACAATGTGTTGGATTATCCACAGGCGTCAGATACTACTGGTTCCGGCAGATATGCTCCAGTTTATATCATCAATCAAGTGACTATTTCGGAACAGTTTGCTCCCTTGATTGGTATCAATATTCGTACGAAAAACAATATCACCACGCGTGTAGAATACAAAAAAGATAGAATGCTTTCACTGAACATGACAAATGCGCAAGTCACAGAAACTACCAGTAATGATGTCACTCTGGATTTCGGATATAGTCAAGAGGAGTTTAAAGTGCCTTTCAAAATCAAGGGAAGGACAGTTACTTTAGAGAATGCCATTACCATGCGAGTAAGTTTGACTTTACGCGATGCGGAGACCATACAGCGTAAGCTTGATGGACAAAGTACCATTACCAATGGTAATACCAATTTCCAGTTTAGGCCTTCACTCACTTACAAACTCAACGATCAATTAGATCTGACTATGTATTTTGAGCGTAGTGTTACTGAGCCAAAAGTTAGTTCTTTTAAGACAGCCACTACAGCTTTTGGTACGCAGTTAAGATTTAGTCTTGCGCAATAGACCAAAGTCAGAGTTTTAAGTATTTTTGGACCCAAAATAAAACCATATGAACGTACCAGGAAATTTACGCTATACAGAAGATCACGAGTGGGTACTTTTGGAAGGCGATGTAGCTACCATTGGCATTACAGAATTTGCTCAAGGTGAACTCGGAGACATAGTATATGTTGAGATCGAAACCGAAGGTGAAGACTTGAATTCAAGTGATGTGTTTGGAACTGTAGAAGCTGTTAAGACGGTTTCCGATCTTTTTATGCCGGTTTCTGGTGTGGTATTAGAAATCAATCCAAATCTGGAATCTAACCCTGAGGTGATCAATTCTGATCCTTATGGCGAAGGGTGGATGATAAAAGTTAAGGTAAGCGGGGGCGCTGATGCATTGCTATCTGCCGAAGCTTATACAGAACTAATTGGCGGGTAATCAAAACGCAACTTTCATGCGAGTAGGCTTTTTCGTGTGGACGCTTTTGATGTGTTGGCTTCTGTTCAAGCCTGGCGATCCGAATCAAGGCTATCACTTCTTCACATATGAAGATAAAATCGCACATTTTAGTCTGTTTTTCGGCTGGACATTTCTTTTAAAATCTGTCTGGCACCAGGTTAACTTGATTTTTGTGATGTTCCTGATAGTCGCTTTTGCTGGAGGAAGTGAATTGATTCAAGCTTATGTTCCGAACCGATCCAGTGATTTGGTAGATGCCTTTGCAGATACCTTGGGCGGGTCTACCGCTATTTTGGTCTTATTTTTAACAAAAAGGAACCGATGACTAACGATAAAAAGTTAGAGAAGTAATATATTTGAAACCACTCTCGTTTTAGAAAGTAACAAAACAACTATGGAACTAAAGAAAAATCCAAATTCAGACTTAGAGAGAAAGTCCGGGCTCTTGATGAACATCGGCTTTACTGTGAGTTTGTTATTGGTCATTTTGGCGTTCGAATGGAGAACGTACGATGATTCAGGTCTTTTGGACTTGGGTCAGGTGACTGATGATTTTGAGGACATTATGGAGATTCCTCCAACAGAACAACCACCGCCCCCACCCCCAAAAATCCAACTTCCTGAGATTATAGAAGTTCCAGATGAGGAGGAAATTGAGGAAGAAATTGAAGTGGAACTGGATGTGGAAGTAACTGAAGAGACGGTTATTGAAGATATCGTATTCGAAGAAGTAGTAGAAGAGGAAGCAGTAGAAGAGGTTTTCACAATTGTGGAAGATCAACCAGAGTTCCCAGGTGGAATCGCGGCATTCTACAAGTACGTTGGTGACAACATGGATTACCCTTCTCAAGCTCGTCGTATGGGTATCGAGGGTAGAGTTTACGTTCAGTTCGTTGTAGACAAAGATGGTACTGTTACTGAAGTAAAGGCAGTAAAAGGAATCGGAGCTGGATGTGACGAGGAAGCTGAAAAAGTACTTAGACAATCGCCTAAGTTCAAACCAGGAAAACAAAGAGGAAGAGCTGTAAAAGTGAGAATGGTACTCCCTATCATTTTCAAACTGAGTAACTAATCTCTTTAAGCAAATACTTGAAAGAGGCCATCTCAATGAGGTGGCCTCTTTTTTGTTTTATATCAGGATTCCAAATTGTTTACCCACTTCGGTAGCCTTATCATATCCTGCATCATGATGCCTGAATACGCCCATGGCTGGATCGTTGTGAAGCACACGTTTTAGGCAATTTTCTGCTCGCTCAGTTCCATCTGCCAATACCACCATGCCAGCATGTTGTGAATATCCCATACCCACACCACCACCATGATGGAAGGAAACCCAAGTAGCACCGCCAGAGGTGTTTGATAGCAAGTTGAGCAATGGCCAGTCTGAAACGGCATCCGACCCATCTTTCATGGCTTCAGTTTCCCTATTGGGACTAGCCACAGAGCCACAGTCGAGATGATCTCTACCTATTACAATCGGGGCTTTTACTTTTCCTGTTTTCACAAGCTCGTTGAAAATCAAGCCTGCTTTTTCGCGTTCGCCCATTCCTAGCCAGCAAATTCTACAAGGTAGTCCTTGGAAAGAGATCTTTTCTCTGGCTTGCGTAAGCCAATGCTTGAGGGACTCGTTTTCCGGAAAGGCTTCCATGAGTGCCTGATCAGTAGTGTAAATGTCCTCTGGATCACCAGAAAGTGCTGCCCATCTGAAGGGTCCTTTTCCTTCGCAAAAGAGAGGGCGAATGTACTCAGGTACGAATCCATTGAATGCATAGGCATTGGCTTCTCCACCTTGTTTGGCAAATTCTCTGATATTATTTCCATAATCAAAAGTGACCGCACCCAGTTCCTTCATTTGGATCATCAGTCCTACATGACGTGCCATACTTTTCATTGAGAGCTGTTCGTATTGCTTGTGATCCGACTTTCGTAAAGTAGCAGCCTCGCTCAGCGAAAAGCCATTTGGCACATAGCCATGTAGCGGATCGTGCGCAGATGTTTGGTCGGTAAGCACATCAGGTATGATACGGTCGGCTAATAGTCTTTCCAACATATCTCCTGCATCACTTACCAACCCCACACTGAGGTTATCACCCATATTGCGTGCATTCAATACCCAATCCCGAGCCTCTTCGTAGCTATCTGTCATACGGTCGATGTAGCCTGTTTGGATGCGTTTTTCGATTCTAGTCGGGTCTACATCTGCTCCAAGAAATGTAGCGCCCGCCATGGTTGCTGCGAGAGGTTGTGCGCCGCCCATACCACCAAGTCCGCTTGTAACTAAGAGCTTGTTTCTCAGGCTGCCGCCAAAATGTTGTCGAGCACACTCCATAAAAGTTTCATATGTGCCTTGAAGAATACCTTGTGATCCAATATAAATCCAGCTACCTGCTGTCATCTGACCGTACATCATCAGCCCACGGCTTTTTAGTTCTTCAAAATGCTCCCAAGTTGCCCAAGCAGGCACCAAATTGGAGTTAGCAATAAGCACTCTCGGTGCTTCAGGGTGAGATCTTACAATCCCGACAGGCTTACCTGACTGAATGAGCAAGCTTTGATCTTCTTCCAGCTCCAAGAGTAACTGAATAATTTTTTCTAACGATTCACGGTTTCTAGCGGCTTGTCCTGTACCACCATAGACCACTAGCTCAGCTGGGTTTTCAGCAACTTCAGCATCAAGGTTATTGAGGAGCATCCGTAAGGGAGCTTCAGTTTGCCAAGATTTGGCATTTAGAGTTGCTCCGTGTGGTGATTTGTAACTAGGGTGATTGGCGTAGTTTTTAAGAAATTGAGAATAATCCATGCATTTCTCCTTTTAAGTTGATGTTGTTTTTTTCTGCTGTTTGATATGCGGTGTTGATGATGTCATCGCTCACCAATAATCGATGAGCTTTCTGAATGTCATCGGCAAATACACGATCTTCTTCCGCATGATCTATTTCCGAACGAATCAATTCATGACATGCATCTAGTATTTGACTTGACTTTAGTGGTTTTCGATAATCAAATGCTTGAGCGGCACAGATTAGCTCTACGGCGAGGATATTTTCTAAATTATCAATCACTTGATTGAGTTTACGCCCACTGATTGAGCCCATGCTCACATGATCCTCTTGTCCAAGGGAGGTAGGGATGCTATCTGCGCTGGCAGGAAAGCAAAGTGTCTTGTTTTCACTTGCAAGAGCTGCAGAAGTGTACTGAGGAATCATAAATCCAGAGTTGATCCCAGTATTTTTCATCAAGAGTTTTGGCAGACCCTCTATGTCTCCTTCTAGCAATAAGTAGGTTCTTCGATCTGATATATTGCCTAATTCAGAGGCAGCAAGCGTAGCATAGTCAAGAGGCATTGCCAGAGGCTGACCGTGAAAATTGCCACCGCTTATAGTGTCGTGCTGGCTAAGTACTATTGGGTTATCAGTTACGCTATTTAGCTCAATGTGCACAAGCTCTTTCAAATGCAACCAGGCATTTCGAGAAGACCCATGTACCTGAGGCATACATCTGATGGAGTATGGATCTTGCACCCGACTACAGTTTTCGTGAGACTCTACCATCTCAGAAGATTTCAGCAAAGTGCGTAACCGATAGGCTACGTGAAGGGAGCCTTTATACGGTCTCAACTGGTGAAGTTTTTCTTTGAATGGTGCGGCTGATCCAAGGATACTTTCCAGAGACATGGCACCTATAATGTCCGCCAGCTCTAAGCATCTGTGCATTCTGTATAGCCCGCGTACTGCATATGCCAGTATGAACTGGGTGCCATTGATCAGTGCCAAACCTTCCTTTGGACCAAGTGTCAAAGGAGGCTGATCATATCGCTGATAAATTTCAGCGGTATCAAATATTTCCCCTTTTACACTCACTTTGCCAAGACCAATTAATGGTAAAAAAAGATGAGCAAGTGGAGCCAGATCACCCGATGCACCTACTGATCCTTGACAGGGAACTATCGGTGTGATGTCATTTTCCAGCATCCAAATTATGCGATAGAGCGTTGCTGGTGCAATTCCTGAATAGCCAAAGCTGAGCGAGTGCAGCTTAGAAATCATCATAAGTCGAGCGATTTCGTTAGGAACGTTGGCACCTACACCTACGCTATGACTTCTCAGGATATTTTCTTGAAGGCGGGCTGTATCCGCTTTTGAGATGATAGTTGTGCAGAGTGGCCCAAATCCAGTATTGACACCATAGACTACTTTGTCGCCTTGCGCAATAGCTAGCACATCTTCGTGGCTTTTCTTGATGCGTTCTAGTGTATCTTGAGTAATTGCTACTTGTAATTCTCCCCGAGCTATTTCAAGTGCTTTGCCAGGTGTAAGGTCATCCTTACCGAGATGAAAGGGGTGATTCATTCTGTAAAAATTGTGCGATTATTCCGCGGTTTTAAAAAAATGTTACCAGGTAGCCGACTCGTCTAGTTGGGCTTTTCTCTCTGCATATTGCAGTGAGAATTTTTGAAAATCTGAAGGTGTTGTCAATCCTTCAAGCTTTGGGAATACATCTTGTGCGTATTGGTCAAGTCCTATTTCCAAAGCGGCCATGATATAACTCTTGTGCAAAGCTACACTTGTTCTGTTGATGTTGATAGCCTCTATGAGTAGATCGTAATTGAGTGAAGTATCTAAAAGGCGCAGTATTTCAGAGATGGCCAGCACGAGTGGTTCATTCAAAGAATTTTTAGAGGCAACTGCAGCAAGTCTCTTAGCTTTCTCTGCATCATTTGTAAGGTTGAGGATAGTTACTAATTCATGATTTCCCGAAACAGGTTCATTCTTTCTAAGAGCAACTAAGACCTCTACTTCTTCAAATGCTTCCGTTTTCAGATAGCTTTTGAAAATGTCCCTGTAATTTGATGCTGATTCATAGTCTTCCAAAACGAGCTGTTCTTTGCTTATTTTTTCCCAAAGTGATAGCGCATAGTTTTCATCTGCTTTGCTCAAGGCGCTATGCAACTCAGCTGAACTGTATTCGCCGTATTTGTAGTATAGTCTGAAAAGCAACTGGTCATCATTCTGCGTTTCCTGACTATCAAGAACTTCAATATCATTGCCTAATTGTACGAAAGATGAGTCTACTGAAAGGAGATAATCTGTCCATTTGGTCACTTCTGTATATCTGCCAAGCTCCAAAAGACTTGCAGTCTTACATATAAAGGCATCCGAATAGCCATAGTCTATTGCCTTATTGAAAAAATCTAAGGCAATTTTTGGGGCATGCTGCGAAAGTGCTACCAGTCCCATTTGATTGAAGTACTTGCCTTGCTCTTTGGAGGTAGACTCAGCTGCGAGATAATCCAGTTGCTTGAGCGCATCGTTGATATTGTCGCTTTTGAGTTCATTCAATATGATAGCGTTTTTGCCAGCGTAGTACATTGATTCGTCGAGCTGTCCAGATAGATTGTCTGACAAACTTTTAGCCACTATCGGATCTTTAAAATAGCTAGCCGCATTTACCAAAAATGCTAGTCGATGCATTTTGTAAGAAGGATAAAGGATAGTTGTGTCAAAATTAATTGATGCTTGAGGCTCATTCTTTTCAACCAGTTTGCCAATGATATTTGCCTTTACAGCAAGGTTTCCTTTTTCATAGTCCTCGGAAGCGCTTCCTACTTCATTGGTCACATTCCAGAAGTTTACCAAAGCTGCGTTGGTCCATTGAGAAGATGGTTTGGCTTGCGCCAAATAGCTAGCAGCAAGTTCTTTATTGCCTAGATCGGCATAGGTAAGTCCTAGGTTGTTAAGGATCTGACTATTCCCTGGAAATTTCAAAAGCCCATTTTTCAAACCAACTATTATAGGCGTGCTTTCACCTAATATGGCATTGGTACTTGCTTGATTGACGAAAGTCTGAGCTGAAGGGTATCGTAGACTGGCCCTTTGGAATCGATAATTTGCCTCTTTGAATTTCCCCTTTTGCAAGGCATTGTAGCCGAGCTGATAGTTGGAGTAGTGATTGTCATATCCGTAGATACTTCCCTCACGGAAATACTCCATTGCCAATCCTTCTTGATTTTCAACGAGTGCTTGGGCACCGCGGTAATTGAATTGACCAGCTTGTAACAACAGGAAAGACTCTTGATTGGAAAGAAAGAACATACCCGCCACGATGGCCAGCCCTGCAAGTTTGGCGCTCACATAAGGGAGATTTTGGGAACGGTAGGCAATTTTATACACCTGTAGCCCTTCAGCCAATGGACTGGCAAAATTCCAAAGGATATAAAGGAAAAGCATGATCCCAAATGCGACATGGGTATAGATGATGAAGTAATGGAAGCCTTCATAGATGGCATCATTGCCGCGAGCAAAAGCCAATGAAAGAAAACTCAAACAGATAATGGCTATGGCTGTGAAGATGGTTTTCACTAGATTAAGATCAGCAGCTGCTCCAAGCAGTGTTTGCTTAAATCGGATGCCCCAAAAGGCTATGACGCAACTTAGCAGAAGTAAAATGTAGGGGTTGAAAAAGGATAATTCTAAATCCCAAAAAGCAGCTTTTTTACCATAATAAGCTATTAAAATGCCCAGATAGAAAATGCAGAAAGCACTAAAATGAAGGTGATTGTTTCGCCCTCCTTTTGACTTGGTCACAAGATATAGGATGCCAAAAATATTTTCTTCAGCGAGGATAAAAATGAAAATAAGAGTCAAAGCGATTAGTCCATAGTAGCTGCCCGTGATGAATTGCTCCTGTAGCAGGATCAGATCCAGACCTGAGAAAAGTAACACTCCTACAAAAAGTCCTATGAATATCAACCATCTCCAGAGGAGGTTGATATTTGGCAAGAATGCATGAAGTGCATAAGCTGGAAGGATGAGCACAGAGAGCAAAATAACCACTCCCATAGATGAGTGAGGTCCAAAGCCAAAGAGTCCTACTTCTGGTAAATGCAAGCTGCTGATAAAGATGATGATCAGCCCCATTATGCCAATAAACCAAGTACGCGAAAGCGCAGTAGTTGCTGCTAAAAGAAGGGACATCCCAATCAATAGGAAACTAGTCAATACAGCATCTAAGGTGAAATTTCTGGTGATTGGTCCTGCGGAGAAAGTTTCTACCAAGAGGTACTTCTGCGCTGGAAAGCTAAACTCGAACGGACCTTTTTTGAAAGGCATGGTGAAGAACGAAGAAGACTCAGCGGAAGTGGTGACATTCCAGAAGATGCTGGTGTCATAACCTTGCCAGTAGAAATAGCCGAATATGAGCACAGCTACAAAAAAACCTACTTTGGTAATGGCGTTGATGGTGCTTTGGTACGATTTCAAAAAGGTGCTTTTTTATTGAATTCTTAGTGGGCAATATTAGACAACTGGCCTGACTTTATCTGGATGGTGTTTGAGAAGTTCGGACTGTATTTCATCATAAACATGCTTTTTGAAATCCGGTAGAGTCGCCTCTGAATACATGCCTGCTGGGATAGGATCATGCACTATGATCTTCAAGGGTAGTCTGCGAAACCTGATCGGAGACTTGTCTGCAAGGATCAGAAAATTGTTGGGCATAGTGAGCGGCACCAAAGTCACTTGCTTCTCTATAGCCAATCGAAATGCACCATCTTTGAATGACTTCATATAAGGCAATTCTTCTTCTTTTACCACAATTCCCCCTTCTGGAAAGAACGCAAGACTATACCCCTCATCGATTGCTTGTTCAGATTTACGAAAGCTTTCGGCCCTGCTTCTGGGACTCGATCGGTCGACTGGGATGTGGATTTTTTTGAAGAAATATCCGAATAGCGGAATCTTCGTCAGAGAGCGTTTGCCAATGAATTTTGGATTGTAGAGCAAATAGAACGCCGGGATGTCCAGAAAGGAAAAGTGATTGCAGCAGAAAATATATTGGCCATTTTTCTCCAGTTTCTCCTTTCCGGCAATCTCTACGGGCATAAATATGACGCTGAAATAAAAATGGGCCCACCATTCATGAAACCTCAATGCAGCAGGATGCCATGACTTTCGCTGAGACATAATGATCAGCGTAGGCAATACAATCACGCAAGTCATTAAGTAAACTAGAATAGCGAAAAGCGTATATGGCATTTTATAAATGGGGTTATTAGGTTCTTTTTTAGCAAAAAATAAAAAATATCCTAAATCCTGTAATAATTTCAAAGCTAATAAGACTAAATCACCAGAAACTAAACCTTAAAAGATTTGGAACTACTACGTGTTGAAAACATCAGTAAATCCTACAGCAGCCATCAGGCATTGCGAGATGTGAGTTTGTCTATTCCGAAAGGAAGCATTTTTGGTCTGCTAGGTCCAAATGGAGCGGGCAAGACCACACTCATTAGGATTATAACTCGGATCATTGAACAGGATAGCGGGGAGGCTTATCTCAATGGTATTAAGATTACGCCTGAGCTTGTACGCATGATCGGCTACCTCCCTGAGGAGCGGGGACTATATAAAAAAATGAAGGTCGGTGAGCAACTGCTTTATCTAGCTCGTCTTAAAGGACTTTCCCGAAGAGAAGCTGTCGCAAAAATCAAGTTTTGGTTGGAACGACTAGAGCTCACGGCTTGGAGTGGAAAGGCTATCGAGGACCTGTCCAAAGGGATGGCGCAAAAAGTGCAATTCATTGCGACTGTGCTTCACGATCCAGAGTTGATTATACTTGATGAGCCTTTTTCAGGATTTGATCCTATCAATGCCAATTTGATAAAAGACGAGATTTTACGACTCAGAGAAAATGGAGCAACCATCATTTTTTCAACCCATAGAATGGAATCTGTAGAGGAGCTTTGCGATCATATCGCACTTATCAATAAGTCAGAGAAGATTCTAGACGGCAAAAAACTGGACATTAAGAATGATCATAAGGATGGAACTTTCATTATCAACTACAGTGGCACATTGGTGCCTGCTGCTGATTTTGAGATTATCAGTACCACCAAACTTGAGAATGGGCTCACTGAATCTATCGTGAAAGACAGAACCCCTGATGGACCAAACAACCTTGTGAAAGTGCTTGTGAATCAAGTGGAGATTCATTCTTTCATAGAGAAAGTGCCATCAATCAATGAAATATTTATCAGTAAAGTGAAAGGAGAAGGCCATGAATAAAATCGGACTAATCATAGCAAGAGAGTACATATCACGTGTGAAAAAGAAATCATTCTTAGTGATGACATTGCTTGCGCCAGTGCTTTTTGGTGGGTTTTTCTTTATCGTTACGTGGACAGCTACCAAAGGGATCGACACCAAAACCATCCAGATCGTAGACAATAGCGGAATGTTTGGAGACGTATTCGTGAGTGATAGTGAAATGGAGATAGTCTTCGCAACCAACTCCTTAGATGCTGCAAAAGAACAGGTTCAAAATGGTGATTTCGATGGACTTCTTTTCATTCCTGAGTTAGATATAGACAATCCGCAAGGCGTGATTCTTTATTCGCCAAATAATCCAAGTATTGGTTTGGTGAAAACCCTCAGTCGTAAAATTGAAGGAGAGATCGAGGAAATCAAACTAAGGCGTTCGGGAATCCAGCAAGAAGTGCTAGATGGGCTCAGAGCTGATGTAGATATCAGTACCATAAATCTTTCTGGTACAGGAGAAGAAAAAGAAAGTAGCTCCATTGGTGCGACCGCTGTAGGATATATCGCAGCTTTTATGATTTACATGTTCATTTTCATCTATGGTACGCAAATCTTACGTGGAGTAGTGGAGGAGAAAACTACCCGAATCATAGAAGTCATCATCTCTTCAGTAAAGCCTTTCCAACTGATGATGGGTAAGGTGATAGGTGTCGCGGGAGTTGGTCTTTCGCAGTTTATCCTTTGGATTATCCTGACGATGGGGATAAGTGCAGTTGCTGGAAACATCTTTTTTGATGGAGCAGAGAATATGAAGCAACAACAAGCACAACAAATGGAACAAATGGATATTCCTCAAGATGAAGTGCAACAAGAGCTCAATGACGATCTTATGAGCAAAGTGACTGGGGCAGTTTCCTCTATCAACATACCACTTGTGGTGATCTCATTCTTGTTTTATTTCTTAACAGGCTACTTGCTGTATGGAGCATTGTTCGCAGCTATTGGCTCGGCAGTCGATAGTGATGCAGATGCCCAGCAATTTATGTTGCCGGTCACACTACCGCTTATTGGCGCCATTATTATGCTTGGCGCGGTGTTGAATGACCCGAATGGCTCACTTGCATTTTGGATGTCAATGATACCATTTACCAGTCCAGTGATCATGATGATGCGCGTACCTTTTGGTGTGCCACTTTGGGAGCTTGGCTTATCAATGGTCCTTATGATCGTCGGCTTCATTTTCACCATTTGGCTAGCAAGTAGGATTTACCGAATTGGAATCCTGATGCACGGCACCAAGGTCAATTACAAAGTCTTGGCTAAGTGGATCATGCAGAAGAATTAAAATACTGGCCAGACAACATTAAGTTTACGTTTACCGAAATGAATAATCTATGATATCTTTTCATAGATTATTCATTGAGGAGTTTTTATCATGTTGAGCGTTCGCTATTGGATTGTATTGTTAGTGAGTACTTTGATTGTGCTCTCGGTTTTAGCGCTTTCTGTTTTTTCTTATCAGGAATTTCGAGAAGCCATAGATGAGCGTGTGCTTTTACAACTTACTTCTATAAAACGGCTCAAACGCGTTCAGATTGAGGAGTATCTCCGTTCAGAATATGAAGAGTTTACTCAAAACAGATCAGGTACTGAGGTTTTGAGTTTACCACTCAGTATGTTGCAAAGTGACACTTTGCATACTTCGTTGGGGCTAGATGAAAATTGCTTTAAGCAGATAATGCTTCCTCAAGAGCAAGGCTTCCTTGATCTCACGGCGTGTGATTTGAATAGAGAGGTTCGCGTCATGGTCTATATCAAATCAACTGACAGTGTGTATTTTAGGGAGGTTTCGATGGATCGCATTCAAACTATTCTTTTGGAGCGCTCAGGAATGGGGCAAAGTGGTGAGACTTATTTGGTAGGTCAGGATTTTCGACTTAGATCTCTGTCGAGATTTTTCCCCGATCAAGCACCCTCTACTATCGAAGCAAAAACAATTGGCGTGACGAATGCACTGCGTTCAGCGTATGGGATGGGTAAATTTCCAGATTATCGAGGTGTCCCTGTTTACAGTGCGTATCATCAATTAGATATTCTTGGTTTGCCATGGGCTATTCTGTCCGAAATAGATGTTTCAGAGGTGGTCAGTCCGCTGGTAGTCATGCGAAATAAACTTGTGTTCATTGCCGTATTAGTGATTCTTGCTGCCATTTTAATGACATTATTTCTTACAAAGATCCTCTCAAAGCCTTTGCTTAGGATGCGAGATTTGCTCATCAATATGTCCAATGGGGAATATCATGTAAAAACAGAGCCATCCAAATCGGCATTTGAGATCAATGAAATGTTCTCAGCATTAGATCAACTCAAACAATCTATTCAAGGGGCTATCACCTTCTCTTCTGAGATTGGTAAGATGAATCTTGAAGCGCAATACACTCCTAAAGGAGAAAGAGATTTGCTGGGCAAATCATTGGTAATTATGCAGCAAAAGCTCATAGCTTATGAGCAAATGGAGGAACGCAACCGCCTTCTTGGTAAACGAAATTTGATCAAGGGGCAAGAAAATGAGCGAGAACGTATTGCTAGGGAGCTCCATGATGGTATAGGCCCTTTATTGACCAGTTTGAGGTTGAGTATACACTCAGCGAGTCTTCCTGCTTCCGAGAAGGAAGCAGTCAAAGGTTTGCTGGATAAGACGATAGAAGATATACGGCGAGTAACTTATGATCTCATGCCTCTAGGTTTGATGGAGTTTGGTGCAGGCAAAGCTTTGGCAGCATTTGTAAATCAGGTTTCAAAAGCCATATCTATCGAGCTAATATTTACTTATGAGCCAAATGTTCATAACAAAAGGCTGCCGGAGGAAATTGATATCTGCGTCTATAGGATTGGACAAGAGCTTATCAATAATGGCCTCAAACATGCTAAGGCGAAGCGAATCACCCTGTCTCTCACCGAGTTTGAAGACCGAGTGAGCCTTTTTTATACAGATGATGGCATTGGATTTATACCGGAAGAAGTGGAAATTCATTCTGGTTTGAGGAATATGCAAGTGAGAGCTGAAGTATTTCGCGGAACAATTGTTTTTTCTAGAGAGTCAGTGGGTACAGAAATAGAAGTAGAAATACCTTTGAGCAATGACTAAAATTCGGGTAGCCATCGTAGACGATCACTTACTCTTTCGAAATGGAGTAGAAGCATTACTTACCACATCAGGGGAGTTTGAAGTGGTGATCAATGAAGGATCTGGTGCCGCTTTTCTTCAAAAACTGGAAGAAGGAGACGTGCCATCAGTTGTTTTGCTGGACCTAACTATGCCAGAAATGAGTGGCTTTGAAGTCATGAAAACCCTAAGTGATAAGTACCCGGGCGTAAAATATATTGCCCTTTCCATGCATGATGATGGCAACTATATAGTCAAATGTGTGCGTGAAGGTGCACATGGTTACTTATTGAAAAACACGGACGAGGAGGAGTTAATGGAAGCGATCAAGTCTGTCGCTGGTGGCAAAAAGTATTTCAACAAAACTGTGTCCGAGCAAATGATCGGAATCATGGCACTTGAAGGCTCCGATCCTAAAAAGCTCTCTCCAAAAGAACAAGAAGTACTTCAATTCATTTCTGAAGGATCCACTACTAAAGAAATTGCACAAAAACTTTTCATCAGTACCCGAACTGTGGAGACCCATCGTGTCAATATGATGAAGAAATTAGCAGTCAAAAACACCGCAGAGCTCATCAAGAAGGCCGCTCAGCTTAGCATTATTTAGTATCCGAATTTATACGGATGCGGCACATCAGTTATTTCCGAGGTAATAAATACCATTTTTCTTAGAGTCACACAGGGGGTCAATCTTTCGTTTTTTGAAGTAAGAAACATTAAACGAACAGCACTATGAAAACACTCATTATAACCCTCGGATTCATTTTTTCAACATTACTGGTAGGAGCTCAAGCGAAAAATGACCTCAAAGGTCCTGCGGCTAAAAACTACAAACCGTGGAGGGACAAGACCGAAACCAATGTGCCAACTCCAGTAGTTGCAGTTGATAAGGTTGCTCTCAAAGGCCCCGCTGCAAAAAACCACAAAACATGGACGGTTGATAGTGAGATTGAATATGTGGCTATAGAGATTGGTTCACCAAGGACTGAACTGAAAGGTCCTGCTGCTAAAAACTATAAGCCATGGAAAATGAGCCAGGATGAATATCAAGTTAATGATTCGATAGATGATCAATCCAGCACCTATTAGGACCTCTCCGAACTAATTTCGATTCTTAGCCAGAAGAGTTAGTCGATTCTGTAAAGCCCGATCCGTCGCAAGACTGGTTGGGCTTTTTTTTATTGACAGTTATAATTACTCCATGAAACTCATAATTTGACTGGGTTTTAAAAATTAGCAAATCACCTAACTTACACACTTCATTTTAGGCATATTCTTCAGCTTCGAGCGTGAGCAACGACCCATCAATCAATTTATATTCTACTCGATCCAATTTTAAATGGGTGATTTTGGGCATTGCTTTGGTGATCAGTGCAGGCTCTATCGTTTATACCAATAGCCTTGTAGATCAAATCAAAGACAGGGAGAAACGCCAGATGGATCTCTATGCTGCCACGCTCGAATATTTGGCCAACGAATTGGACGCTCCTAATCTAATATTCGTGCATGAAGAGATTATTCAGGCCAATCACACCATTCCGGTCATCCTCACGGATGAATTTGGTAGACCAGAGCATTTTCGAAATATTCCGGGACTTGATAAACTGAAAGATCCGAAGGAAAGGGAGAAGCTGCTTGAAAAAGAAATCGAAAGGATGAAAGAAGAGCGTGAGCCTATTATGGTCACTTTGATTGATGATGTCAATCAAGTCTATGGCTACAAAAACATTTACTATCGCAACTCTAAACTTTTGGAGCAGCTACGATTTTATCCATATGTTCAATTGTCGATCATTTCTATATTCGGCTTGATCGTTTTTGGGATTTTCAATTATTCTCGCCGTGCGGAACAAAACCGTGTTTGGGTAGGCCTAGCAAAAGAAACTGCCCACCAGCTAGGTACACCACTTTCTTCACTTATGGCTTGGGTGGAGTATTTCAAAGAAACTTTTCCTGATCAAAGGGAGATTTTTGATGAGCTACAGAAGGATGTAGATCGTTTAGAGATGATCACCGAGCGATTTTCTAATATCGGCAGTGTACCACAGCTTTCAGAGGGTAATGTCTTTGAGTTGATTTCGGAAGTTATGAAATATCTCGAGACAAGGATTTCCAAAAAAGTAATATTCAGTATTGAGGCATTCCCTTCGGGGGACATTCGTAGTAATATCAATCGACCATTATTTGCTTGGGTAATCGAAAACATTGTAAAAAATGCTGTAGATGCCATGGAAGGCAAAGGCTCTATTCATATTAAAATCATGAAAGTGAGCGAAGGTCAAGTCGCGGTGGATATTGCTGATTCTGGTAAGGGTATTTCCAAAGCAAACATCAAAGATCTTTTTAAGCCGGGTTTTACGACAAAACGGCGTGGATGGGGTCTAGGTCTGGCTTTGGCTAAAAGAATTGTGGAAAATTACCATGGAGGGAAAATATTTGTGAAGTCATCTGAGATCAATAAAGGGACTACCTTTAGAATAATGCTGAAATCATAGACAGATTTCAGTAGGCTGCTTTTTCTCTTAACCATTTTTAGATTAATTTCGCACACGGTTAGAGAAACGACTTTTTAAAAAGAAAAAATAATGGCTAACAAAGGCAAAATCACCCAAATAATTGGCCCAGTAGTAGACGTTAGTTTTGGAGCTGAAGGCTCAAAACTTCCGAATATTATGGATGCCCTCACCATCACCAAAAAGGATGGAACTGTAGTAGTACTAGAGGTACAGTCTCACCTTGGTGAAAGCACTGTACGCACCATTGCAATGGATGCTACAGATGGTATGATGAGAGGCTTGGAAGTGACCGATACAGGCAGTCCAATTCAGATGCCAATAGGTGATGATATCAAAGGCCGACTATTCAATGTAGTAGGTACAGCGATTGATGGTCTTGCTCAGCCAAAAGGAACTCAAGGATTGCCGATCCATAGATCAGCTCCGAAATATGAAGATCTTTCTACTTCTACAGAAGTACTTTATACTGGTATCAAAGTAATTGACTTAATCGAGCCTTACGCAAAAGGTGGTAAGATTGGTTTGTTCGGTGGTGCTGGTGTTGGTAAAACTGTATTGATTCAGGAGTTGATCAACAATATTGCAAAAGCTTATGCGGGTCTTTCTGTATTTGCTGGTGTGGGTGAGCGTACACGTGAAGGAAACGATTTGCTTCGTGAGATGATCGAGGCAGGTATCGTAAACTACGGTGAAAACTTCAAGCACTCAATGGAAGAAGGTGGATGGGACTTGTCTAAAGTGACTCCTGAAGACCTAAAAGAGTCTAAAGCAACATTCGTATTCGGACAAATGAATGAGCCTCCAGGGGCGCGTGCTCGTGTGGCATTGTCTGGTTTGACTATTGCTGAATATTTCCGTGATGGAGATGGTACTGGCAAAGGAAGAGATATCCTTTTCTTTGTTGACAATATTTTCCGATTCACTCAGGCTGGTTCTGAAGTATCTGCACTTCTTGGTCGTATGCCGTCAGCGGTAGGTTACCAACCAACTTTGGCAACAGAGATGGGAGCGATGCAAGAGCGTATCACTTCTACAAAGAACGGATCGATCACATCAGTACAGGCCGTTTATGTACCTGCGGATGATTTGACTGACCCTGCTCCTGCGACTACTTTCTCGCATTTGGATGCTACTACAGTACTTTCTCGTAAGATTGCTGAGCTAGGGATCTATCCAGCGGTGGATCCTTTGGATTCTACTTCTAGGATCTTGAGTGCTGAGGTTCTTGGAGATGAGCATTATGACTGTGCTCAGCGAGTAAAAGAACTTTTGCAGCGATACAAAGAACTTCAGGACATCATCGCAATTCTTGGTATGGATGAACTATCTGATGAGGATAAAGAAGTCGTGCACAGAGCTAGAAGGGTACAAAGATTTTTGTCTCAGCCTTTCCATGTAGCAGAGCAATTCACTGGTATGAAAGGTGTGCTTGTAGACATTAAGGATACTATCAAAGGCTTCAATGCAATCATGGACGGTGCTTATGATCACCTTCCTGAGTCAGCATTCAACTTGGTAGGAACTATCGAAGATGCTATCGCAAAAGGAGAGAAATTACTAGCTGAAGCTAACGCATAATCTTATGTACTTAGAAATAGTAACACCAGACGAAAAAGTATTCGAAGGAGAAGTAGAAAGTGCTACTTTTCCAGGAAGTGATGGGTCATTCCAAGTACTGGGTGATCATGCACCAATGATCTCTACTTTGGGTACTGGTGATATCAAACTAATTCACGACATAGATAAGAAAACACAGACAATACACTTTAAGGTAACTGGAGGCGTAGTAGAAGTGTTGAACAACAAAGTGATGGTACTTGCAGAGAAAATCGAGACTGCTTGATATTTTCAGTAATCGAATAATATAGGAAAGGGAACCATTGGTTCCCTTTTTTTATGACTTGGGTGCTTTAGAAGCTTAAAATATGAGCAGTATTTACTTCTATATCACCCAAATCTAGCATGGCATTTATTAAGCTCACTTTTTCAAATGAAGCAATATCTTCTTCGCGAATCTCAATTTCGCGAACCTTGTTTTTTGTCAACAAATATTGGCGTTTCACTCCATTAAGGAGATAGGAATTAGGCACCAGCCATTCCTTGCCATCCCAAAAGGCCGGATTGGCATAGTAGCTGTCTGTTACCAATCCATTTTTGATGATTAGAATATCGTCAGCAATTCCTCGCTTGGCATAAAGAACTCCCAACGAATTTCTATCTGTATTTTTCAGATGATATTCTATATTATTATCAAAGACCAATTGAATTTTACCTATTGGGCGAATATGATATTCGCTTAAACTGATGCTGAATCCATTGGCATCATACGCTATACGTATTTTATGTCTAGTCACTAAATCGAGAGGAGGCAGGATTGCCGAAAGATCATGCGGTATACCTCCGGAGAAAATCTCAGCAAATGTCCTGTCTACGCGCTTTTGATGGTAATCAAGAAGCTGGTAAGCTCCTTCTTCAAATCTTATACTTTCAATAAATCGGCACATAGATTTTATCAATGATTTCTTGGTATTCTTTAGCTTCATCACTAAAAGAGGTGATACCTCCACCGCTTCTGTAGTACATATTTTCACCCTCTTTCTCGATAAATCGTATCATGACGCCAGAGTCAAAATCCTTCCCATCAAAGTGGCCGCAAACACCTGTATAAAAATTTCTATTTTGTGTTTCTGCCGCTTTGATTATTTTGATCGTTTGCTCTTTTGGGGCACCAGAGATAGAGCCCGCAGGTAGTAGTTTGAAGAAAAGATCTCCGAGTTGTAAAGCGTAATTCTGAGGTAATTTGCCTCTGATTTCTGAGCTAACCTGAAGAAGGTTTTTATCGTTTGTGTTAAGTTGGCTGACAAATCGAAATTTGGTTACCTCTACCTTGGAGGCGATCTGGCTTAGGTCATTTCTAATCAAATCCACAATAGTCACATGCTCTGCAATTTCCTTAGGATCATTCATCAATATTGCCTCTGAGTTTTTGATAGAAGCATCTATGGTTCCTTTCATTGGATATGAATAGATAAATCCATCTTTGATTTTGACGAAAGTTTCAGGGGAGAAGACCACAAACTGATCTCTAAAACGGACTTTGTATTTAGCATGGCTATGCTCATAGATCTCATTGATTGACAAATCTGTTTTGATCGGTGTTTTAAATGTGAGATTAACGAGATAGGAATTTCCATAGTTGATTTGGTCAACTACATATAGATAGGGTGCCGCAAAGGCTTCCTGTGAAAGTGGAAATTTTTCGAATTTAAAAGATCTCTTCTCGTGATTGGTTTCCTTACTATGGAATGCAAAATCAATGTCCTTCTTAGCAATTTCGGTTATAGGCTTAAGCCAGGTTCTTTCACCTAAAAAATCCGTGAAGAAAAAAAATGGCTTACCCTGAGTTACCAGTGCATTTATTTGCTTGATAGCTTCTTCTCGATCAAGCATCATCTTTTTTACCCGTTAGTCTGCGGTAGGTCTTCTTTTCAAATTCCCAGAAGAAGGTAAACTGTCCCAGTAGAAATCCATAGATCAGCAATATCAGGTTGTAGATCGGGAAGATGAGAATGTAGTAAATGATGGAGAAGAAGATCCCTTGCTCACCATCTGCGGTGAAATATGCGACAATGGGTCGCTTGAGGAACAGTACCGTGAATCCAGTACATGCAAATGCAATCAAAACAAGGATGACTTGCAGGGTGTTTTTAAGCTCCCACCGTGTCTGTAATTTATCGATCCAACCCATTGATGATATCTTTGAATGCCTCCCAATTTGGAGCACATCTTATCTCCATCGCTTCTTTTTTTACTGGGTGTACAAACTTAATAGCAAAGGCGTGTAAATGAATACTTTTGTCTGGGTTGGCATCAGGAAATCCATATTTCAAATCGCCCTTGATTGGACAGCCCATTTTAGCCAATTGTACCCTGATCTGATGTGCGCGACCCGTTTTGGGGAAGACTTGAAGCAATGAAAGATTTTGAGCAGTAGCATTCAGGCTGTAATCCAGTTCTGCTCTTTTTCCGCGACCATTGTCTTTGTCAAAAGCCTTTACAATGTTGGTGTCGCTATTTTTCTCCAGCCAATGGATCAACTTGGCGCTATCCTGTGCAGGTTTCCCCTTTACCACAGCAACATAGGCTTTAGTGATATCATCTTCACGGAAGAGTTTGTTCATCCGCTCTAGCGCCTTGGAAGTCCTAGCGAAAATGGTAATTCCGCTCACCGGACGGTCTAGCCGATGGCATGGATGTAAGAATACCTCACCAGGTTTTTGATATTTCTCCTTGATGTATTCCCGTCCCCAGTCAGTCAGCGTAGCATCACCTGTCTTGTCACCTTGCACAAGCCATCCTGCAGGCTTATTGAGGATGAGGAGATGATTGTCTTCGAAAAGAACGTGTGGGGCGCTAGACATTTTAAATTCTAAAACTCACTGATAAAGTGAAAATCGATATCAGGGAAATTGTCCCTAACCATCTGCAACCAAGCTTTTGACTCTGCCATGAACACCAGCTTGCCTTCTTTGTCTTTGGCTATGTGACGGTATTTATCTTTCACAAAGGCATCAAGTTTGGATTCGTCTTTAGAACTGATCCAGCAAGCCATGTGAATGCTTACTGCATCAAAGCGTGCTTTGGCATTGTACTCATTAAGAAGACGGTATTGGAGAACTTCAAACTGAAGAGCACCCACAGTGCCCACTACCTTTCTAGAACCCATTTCGAAAGTGAATAGTTGCGCCAAACCTTCATCCATGAGCTGATTAAGACCTTTTTCGAGCTGTTTAGATTTCATAGCATCCATATTGAGAACTTCTCTGAAAAGCTCAGGAGAGAATGACGGAATGCCTTTATATTGTCCCTTTTCACCCTCACTTATTGTATCGCCTATTTTCAAGTTGCCAGTATCATAGAGTCCTATGATATCACCCGGAAAAGCTTCATCTACAGTTTCTTTTTGTTGGGCCATGAAAGCAGTGGCGTTGCTGATACGGAAATTTTTATCCGATCTCACGTGGTAATAATTCTGTCCACGGTGGAATGTGCCGGAGCAGATTCGAGCAAAAGCAATCCTGTTACGGTGCTTCGGGTCCATATTCGCATGAATTTTAAATATGAATCCCGAAAATTTCTTTTCATTCGGTGCAATCACGCGCTCGTCTGTTTCTCGTGGCACAGGAGGGGGAGCTATTTGTATAAAGCAGTCGAGTAGTTCTCTTACACCGAAGTTGTTTACGGCACTTCCGAAGAATACTGGAGCTACTTTTCCGTCAAGGTAATCTTGTACATTCAAGGGATCATACACTCCATTGATCAACTCAATTTCTTCGCGCAATTCTTTTACCGCGGAGGCTGGGAGACGCTTATCTAGTTCAGGATCATTTACCCCTTTGATCTCCACGACATCCGTTACTTTTTTTGATTTACTTGGTTCATAGAGGTTGAGATTGTTTTCGAAAATATTATAAACGCCACGCAGCGATTTCCCCATACCTATTGGCCAACTCATCGGTCGCACCTTGATGCCTAGCTTTTCCTCAATCTCATCCAGTAAGTCAAAAGCATCACGTCCCTCACGGTCAAGTTTGTTAATGAAACAAAGCACTGGCGTATTTCTCATCCGGCAGACTTCCATGAGCTTCTCTGTTTGTTTTTCTACACCTTTCACACAGTCGATCACCATGATTACACTATCCACCGCAGTAAGTGTACGGTAAGTATCTTCGGCAAAGTCTTCGTGACCTGGTGTATCCAGAATGTTGATTTTGAGGTCTTTGTAGTCGAATCCCATCACGGATGTAGCCACAGAAATACCCCGTTGCTTTTCTATCTCCATCCAATCGGAGCGAGTGCCCACATCTATCTTATTGGATTTCACAGCGCCCGCTATTTGGATAGCACCACCAAAAAGGAGGAGTTTTTCCGTCAATGTGGTTTTACCTGCATCAGGGTGAGCTATGATGCCAAAGGTTCGGCGCTTTTGTATCTCTTGTTCTAATGTCATGCAGTTCTTGGATGTGGCGCAAAATTACCTTTTTTAGCTACGTCAAAAAAAGTAAATTGGCTTTCTAATAAATACCACCACCAAATGAAAAATGGCCTCTGGATTTTAGTTGTTCTCTCCATGCTCTTCACAGGATTTTTTCTAGGTTTTGCATTCTCCAAAAAGATGGATAGGGAAAATAATTTAGAGTGGAGAGCCTTGAGGTTAGAAAATGACTTAAAGGATTGTCAAGATGAATAAGTCAAAAAAGATAATTCTAGTTGTGATATTAGTGCTGCTGCCTCTTGTGAGCATGATCTGGGCTAATCAAGAAGCTGCCAAATATGAAAGGGTGTCTATAAAGATTCAGGACCTGGAATATGAATTGAAAAATTGTAATTGAAAAGCATGGCAAAACCTTATCGCTATTTCTTGTACTTTATGATTGGTGTGATGATCTATTTTTTCATGGATGGAGAAGATCAACCTGAAATCATGGACAAGATCCATAGCATTGCGCCGGGGCTAATCATCGGAGTTTTCGTATTGTTATTAATAGCACGCTACTTTATCAGCAAACGGGAGAAGAAGGACTAACCTTTAGAAATTACCTGAAAATATAAAGGACCATCATCAAAAAATGAAGGATGCTACCTGCCATCACAAAGAGGTGCCAGATAAAATGGGCCATCTTCATGCGATAATCGATGATGTAGAAAACAATACCAATCGTATAGGCAAGGCCACCAGCCGCCAATAACCAGAAGGCTGGATCTGGCATTAAGGCTCTCACCAAGTCAATTTTGAAAACGATAATCCAGCCCATGAAGGCGTACATTAGGGTAGATATAATCTTGAATTTACCGGTATAAAACACTTTCAGTATGATGCCTATCACAGCCATGCCCCATTGGATAGCGAAGAATGTCCATCCTACAGTGCCACCAATGGTAATGAGTAAAACAGGGGTGTAAGTACCTGCGATCAACAAGTAAATCCCGCAGTGATCAAGGATATTGAAGACATGCTTTGCAGTTCTGTGCCTCAGCGCATGATAAATGGTCGAAAATGTATACAACAGAACCAGACTGACGCCATAGAATAGCGCGCTAAACAGACTCCAATCTTTATCACTTTGGGCACCAAAGACAATCAAAACGACCATTCCGCCAATGGCTGTGACTCCTGTAATTCCATGAGACATGAAATTGAACCACTCTTCAAGATTTGATTGCTCCTTAAGGTTTTCAGTTGTTGTGCTCATCTTTAATCGAATTTGGGTGTCTTATATTATTCAAGACAATTTCGTGAGTTTGTTGTGACAAATGAAATGAAAACAAAAAAAGCGCCAGCTGGAAATCCAACAGGCGCTTTTGTGAGAAGATTGATTAAGCCTATTTGTTTGAGATTTTTAGCTCTTTGTTCATTGTGTTTCCACAATAGGTACACTTGTAGTATTTGATCATAAGTCCTTCTTTTTCATAAGTAGGTTCCTCTATGATTTCTTCTCTTACATCACGCATTGTCCTATAGCTACATTTACCGCAGATCAATGCATGAAATAGCATGTCATACTTCTCAACCACTTTCTCACCCGTCACTTCATCTACCCAAATATCATAATCAGCTATGTGATTGTCTTCTTCAGCAATCATCTCAGGAGTCATGAATTTATCCTCTTCTTCCTCATTCATCAAGCGCATTGGGTTCCCAGCATCTGATTTCATCGGCTTAAATCGAATTTTGTCCAATCTTTTTTCAAGAATGAATGGATAGTAATACTTAACGATCGCCCAAAAAGCATAGCCTACGGCGAAACCGATAATGATCGAAAAGAATCCTGCACCAAATAGATGGTAGAACGCCGCTTTGCCTATCCAGTTGATGATAGAGAAAAAGACAAAAAATACGATTCCAGCAGCCAGGAAATTTGATGACAAATTGAAGTATGCAGTTTCATTTCCTGATGCAAAAATGAATTTCTGTGTTCGCTTACCCTTGGTGGCGAGTAGGATGAAATAAAGAATGGTAACGAAGAGCGACACGCCAAATAACGTGAACCCTATTTGCGGAAAAAAATCTAACCATTCGGGAATTTTATTTTTCATGGTATTTTTAGTTAGGAGGTAGTTTCGGGAGTACAAGTTAAGATAAAAAAAGCAACGTTCATATCATTGTGATTTTTCTAAAAAACTAATTTGATAATTTTTTTACCAATCAAAAACATGTGTGACGCACGCAATTTGTCTTTAAGACGTGTGCGAGAAATTGATTTTTATGACAATCTGTCACAAATAAACTGACATTCAATTGCATTTGACCGGTTGGCACAACCATTGATTACGTCCTTGTGTAATAGAAATTTCACGAGTACTTAAAATATAAAAACACACAAAATGGGAAAAATAATCGGTATTGACTTAGGTACTACCAACTCATGCGTGGCGGTAATGGAGGGTAACGAGCCAGTAGTCATTCAGAACAGTGAAGGACGAAGAACTACACCATCTATCGTTGCATTTTTGGACAATGGTAACGGAGAACGTAAAGTAGGTGATCCTGCTAAACGTCAAGCCATTACCAATCCTCAAAACACCATTAGCTCTGTAAAGAGGTTTATGGGTAAAAAATATTCTGAGGTTTCAGAAGAAAGAAAAAATGTTTCTTACGGACTTGAAGCAGGCACCAATGATACTGTGAGAGTGAAAATTGGAGACAGAAACTATACGCCTCAGGAGCTTTCAGCTATGATCCTTCAGAAGATGAAATCTACTGCTGAAGATTTTTTAGGTCATGAAGTGACAGAAGCAGTAGTTACTGTGCCTGCATACTTCAATGATGCTGAGCGTCAGGCTACAAAAGAGGCTGGTCAAATAGCTGGGTTGGAAGTAAAAAGAATCATCAATGAGCCTACTGCAGCAGCACTGGCTTATGGATTGGATAAGAAAAACGCCGATATGAAAATCGCGGTGTATGACCTTGGTGGTGGTACATTTGATATTTCAGTATTGGAACTTGGTGATGGCGTATTCGAAGTAAAATCTACCAACGGTGATGTTCACTTAGGTGGTGATGACTTTGATGGTGTGATCATCCAGTGGTTGGCAGATGAGTTTAAGAAAGATGAAGGTCTTGACTTGAGAAAAGATCCTATGGCGCTTCAGCGTTTGAAAGAAGCTGCTGAGAAGGCAAAAATTGAGCTTTCTTCTTCGTCTTCTACAGAGATCAACTTGCCCTATATAATGCCTGTAGATGGTGTGCCTAAGCATTTGGTTCGAACACTTTCAAGAAGTAAATTCGAGCAATTGAGCGAAGATTTGGTTCGCAGATCTATGGAGCCATGTAAGAAAGCATTGAAAGATGCAGGTCTTTCTCCTTCAGATATTGATGAGGTAATCTTGGTGGGAGGATCTACTCGTATTCCTAAGATTCAAGAAGAAGTCGAGAAATTCTTTGGCAAAAAGCCATCAAAAGGAGTGAATCCTGATGAGGTTGTAGCTATCGGTGCTGCGATCCAAGGTGGAGTATTGACTGGAGAAGTGAAAGATGTATTGTTACTTGACGTAACTCCACTTTCTCTTGGTATCGAAACCATGGGTGGTGTGATGACCAAATTGATTGAGTCTAACACTACGATTCCTTCTAAGAAGTCTGAGACTTTCTCAACTGCAGCTGACAATCAGCCATCTGTTGAGATCCATGTGCTTCAAGGAGAGCGCCCTATGGCAAAAGATAACAGGACGATTGGTCGATTCCATTTGGATGGTATTCCGCCAGCACCTCGTGGTGTGCCTCAGATCGAAGTGACTTTTGATATAGATGCCAATGGTATCCTTCAAGTGTCTGCTAAGGACAAAGGCACCAACAAGGAGCAGAAAATCAGAATCGAAGCTTCATCTGGATTGACAGATGCTGAGATCGAGAAAATGAAACAAGAAGCTGCGGCCAATGCTGAATCTGATAAGGTAGCTAAAGAAACTGTAGAAAAAGTAAACCAAGCAGATTCATTGATTTTCCAAACGGAAAGCCAATTGAAAGAGTACGGTGATAAAGTTTCTGAGGGTAACAAAACGGCCATTGATGGAGCATTGACGAAGTTGAAAGAAGCGCATGCGGCTAAAGACTTAGCTGGCATAGATGCTGGAATGGAAGCTTTGAATGCTGCATGGCAAGCCGCTTCTCAGGAAATCTACGCAGCACAACAAGCAGCTGGCGGAGCTGAGGCAGCTCAAGGTGCTGACCCAACAGGAGGAGCACAGACTGGCAAAGCTGATAGCGATGTATCGGACGTAGAGTTCGAAGAGGTAGAGGAAGAGAAGAAATAGTCCCAACGGGACTCGATATTTGGGCGTCATGCTGAGCTTGTCGAAGTATAGCCCAAATTCTCTAACAATACCCTACTAATATAGATGGAAACCCTCCTCGTGTAAGCGAGGAGGGTTTTTTGTTATTAGGATTTATCCTCTCCCTTCGATGTGTTTTTATCCTTGACATTTTTAGAGGAGGTAGATTCCTTCATATCATGGATATCTTTTACTTTCTCAGCCATCTCTTGGATCTCCTGAGTTGACTTTCCTTTCAAATAATCGGGCAGTTCCATGCCTGCCATACCAAACATTTCTTGAAGTGGAGGCACAGACTTGTAAAGGCCAGATATGAAGTTAGCAGTAGAAGATTTGTCGTTATCTCCATTGCCACTATCCCAAACTGTGATCTTATCAATTTTAATATTCTTAATTGCTTCAGTTTGAAGTTTCACTAAGTCATTCAGTTTATCAGCCACAATTAGCAATACTGCATCTCTTGAGTTATTACCTGCTGCGCTAACTATTTGCTTAAATCCTTCGGCCTGTTTAGTCAAGACTTCATAAATACCTTTTGCTTCAGCCTCTTTCATGAAAAGTATTGCATCTGCTTCCCCACGGGCTTTTCTTCTTATTCTCTCTGCTTCCGCTTCTGCTGCTATTTCAACCCTCTCTTTGTCTATTTGAGCTGGGATTACAATATCCGCCGTTTGACTTGCCTTATCTCTTCTAGCTCGAGCGTTCTCCGCTTCTTGTTCAGCAGCATAAGCTTCTTCTAAAGCCTTTGCTGACTGGACTTTTTCCGCAGCAATTGCAATTTTCTGAGCTTCGGCTTCTTTTTCCCTTCGCAATGCATCCGAGTTTGCAATGGTGATTTTCGCGGTGTTCTCCCCTTCTACAGCCGTTGCATCCGCTGATGCTACTTGCACACGTTGCTCCTGGTGTGCATTGGCTTCACCAATTGATCCATCTCGAACCTTTTCTGCAACACTTTTACGTGCGTCATTGATAGCTTTCGCAGCAGCTTCTTTACCCAGTGCTTCTATGTAACCAGACTCATCTTTGATATCGGTTACGTTCACGTTGATCAACTTAAGACCGATTTTCTTAAGTTCTGCTTCTACGTTTGAAGCGACATTTGCCAAGAATTTATCACGGTTACTATTGATTTCTTCAATATCCATTGTAGCAACCACCAATCTTAACTGACCAAAAATGATGTCCTTAGCTAGATCGTGAATGCTTTGTTGTGAAAGACCTAAAAGTCTTTCCGCAGCATTAGTCATAATACCTTCTTCAGTTGAAATTCCCACAGTGAATCGAGAGGGAACATCGACACGTATATTTTGTCGGGAAAGTGCATTGGTCAACATGACTTCAATGGATATGGGCGTTAAATCCAAGAATTCATAGTCCTGAATAATTGGCCATATAAATGCCGCCCCTCCGTGTATACATTTTGCAGAGCGACCTAGGTCATCAGTGCCTTTACCTACTTTACCATAAACAACTAGAATTCTATCAGATGGGCAACGTTTGTACCGCCTGAAGAGACCAATTAGTAGTACAAAAATGAATATGACTACTGCAGCAATTATGAACAAAAATGAGCTTGACATTTATTTAGATTTAGTAACAATTAAAGTATCATTATTTGTGATATCGATGACGGTAACAACTGCACCTGTTGGGAGATCTACTTCATCATCTGTGATGGCATCTAGCTCACGAAGTGAGCCTTGAACTTTGATGCTCACTTTACCGATATTTTCACGCTGATTTCTGATGGGTAAATAGACTTCTCCGATTCCTCCTATTGCATTTTTTACAGACATGTTTCCAGAGTCAGTCAACTTGCTAAAGTAGTAAAATACGGCGGCCATTATGACCATCATCAATATGCCAGCCCCAAAGGAAATGCCCATGGTAGCTCCAGTACTCAACCCCGAATCTAGACAGGCAATGCCTGTCCAAGAGAAGAGTGTGAAAAAGCCCACAAAGTTTTTGATAGTAAAAAACTGAAAGCCTGCGCCATCGTCAGTTTCCACATCAAAATCTGCAGATCCATCATGGTCCAAATCTCCCCCAATGAAGGTTGCCACCATTTGGATCAGGAATATGATAGTAAAAGGAATGGCAAATCCCCAATAAACCTGTTTGATAGTGGTGAGCGAATCCCACCATTCTGAAAAGTTAAAGTCCATAGTTAGCGGCTTTATGCCGATCTAAATTATGAATTTTTTGGAAGTAATAACCTTGTAATTGAAGTAATCCTTAAATTTATTTTGGCTGTTATACAGGAAATTTGTCTAGTGACTGATTGTAATAAGGAGATGGAAAGTCAACCTTTACGATCAATTGGGAGATGAGATTACTCACCTCATCACTTTTTTGCAAATAAGAAGAGCAAATAAGTCGAACTAATAATGATGGATACCCTCCTTGTCATCGCGAGGAGGTCTTTTGTTAATTTTAAAACTCATCAACATTATATGTTATTGAAGCGTTACCATGTTCAATCACCTTAGAGTTTAGATCGTTGGTCACACCTAAGTTTAGAACAGTCCTGTTTTTATTGAGAGCAACATATATTTCCCTCAATTCATAAATACAGGCAAGAAATAAACGTTTTGTAGTCACTGATTGAATGCAATTTTATACTAAAACTCACCTCAACTTGAATATAATGCCCTTGGATATTACAATCCTTAAAAAGTCAGATAGATGAAATTATTCTATGAATTGAAGCATGAGGATATTGCAGTTTTTGCCAAAGAATATCTGAAGAAAAAAAATATAGGAGCGCGTTCTTACAATTTAGGAACAGCCCTCTCTTTTGTGCTGGTTGCATCAATTACGGGATATGGCTATGCCATCGAAATACTTCAAGGCCTTGATTTTTTGCAACAAATGGGTTTCGCAATAGCGGCTCTTTTTGTTGTTCTTTTACCTATTCATGAGTTGATACATGGTGTGGTCTACAAGTATTTAGGTGCACCCAGAGTACGTTTCAAAATCCATTGGAAAAGTTTCGCTATTATGACTGAAGCGCCAGACTTCCTTATTACTTCTAGTCAATTCAAAAAGGTAGCATTGGCACCATTTGCTTTTATCAGTATCTCTTTGTTGGTGACTATTATGCTTACGCCATTAACATTCAGATTATTTTTCTCATGGTGTTTGCTTTTTCATACGCTGTGTTGTGGTGGTGATTTTGCACTTGTTAGTTTTTGTTTAGCTCATAAAGATCGCTCCCTATGGACAAAAGATCTTGCTGGTCAGTCGCTGACATATTTCTACGCTAAATAACATTTCGGAATTCTCGCAACGTGAAATTCAGATTTAAGGAATAATCTTTTGTGTTCTTTTAAAATACCTAATCATTCTCATACCTTCGTGCTTTCATTTTTTAGCGTATGCGACAGAAATTATTAAGAGATGGGGCGAGTGAGCTTACCTACGAAATCAGGGGGATTGTAAAGAAAGCTGAGGAAATCGAGGCGCTGGGATATTCCATCCTGTGGGAGAATATTGGTGATCCAATACAGAAGAATCATAAACTTCCTGAATGGATGAAGGATATCATCGCTGGCTTGCTCTATGAGGATGCTACCTACGGATACAGTCACTCCAAAGGCGTTCTTTCTACCCGTAAGTTTCTTGCCGAGCTCAACAACAAACGAGGGGGCACACAGATAGATGCCCAAGACATCACTTTCTTCAATGGACTGGGTGATGCCATCCAAAAAGTATATCAATACCTGTTGCCAACATCCAGAGTGATAGGGCCATCTCCTGCCTACTCTACACATTCCTCGGCAGAGGCGGCTCATGCCAATCACGAGCCGATTACCTACAAATTGGATCCCGACAACTCTTGGTATCCTGACATGGACGACTTACGTCAAAAAGTAAAATACAATCCAAGCATCGTTGGGATTTTGATTATCAACCCTGATAATCCCACAGGGATGGTTTATCCCAAAGCGATCTTGGAGCAGATGGTGGCCATTGCCAAGGAGTTTGACCTCTTCTTGATCTGTGATGAGATCTATATGAATATCATTTACAATGGCGCCAAGACTTGTACGCTTGCTGAGGTGATCGGGGATGTGCCAGCCATTTCCCTCAAAGGGATCTCAAAAGAATTCCCATGGCCAGGGGCTAGGTGTGGCTGGGCTGAGTATTATAATCGTAAAGCTGATAAGGAATTCGCAAAGCTGTGCGACACGATTGATAATGCCAAGATGATAGAGGTGAGTTCCACAAAGCTTCCTCAAATGGCGATACCTAAGATCATGCAAGATGAGCGTTACTTTGATTTCATAGAAGAGACCAAAGCGAAAATCGGTCGAAGGAGTGCTTACCTCAATGAGGTGTTCAAAGATGTGCCTTATGTGAAGTTCAACCAGACAAACGGTGCTTTTTACAACACAATGATCTTTGAGCCAGGCGTGATCAATGCCAATCAATCTTTGAAAATAGAAGACCAGAAGGTACGCGAAAAACTGGCTGAATGGCTCGCTGGTCCTAATATGACCTTAGACAAGCGATTCGTTTACTATTTGCTTGCTGCAAAGAATGTATGCATTGTGCCGATCTCGTCGTTTTCGTCTGATTTGCTTGGGTTTAGACTCACATTATTGGAAGAAAATGAGGCGATCCTCAAAGAGACGTTTATGCGGATAAAAGCCGGCGTTATGGAGTACTGCGAGTCGGTATAAGGAGCTTCACTCAGACCAGTCATGCCGTAGGCATCTAGGCACTGTAAAGTTGAGTTACTACCAAGAATTTTAGGCTGTGACGGGCAAGGGAAAAATATTTGTTTCTGATTTGTCATGCCGTAGGTATCTTGGCCCGTCAATGAGTTCTCATAATGCCAAGATTCCTTCGGAGTGACTTCATCTTAGCTAATAAGATTGCTAGAATTTAATCTGATCCTAATCATCGTGAAGTACTCTCGAAAATTGGGGGCCAATCCATAATATTAGAATTTAGAAATCTCCAATCTGGATTTAATGATTCAATCAAATCTACTTTTAGTTTTCTTCTCCAATCCTTGATTTCTTTTTCTCTTGCGTGCATTGGGCTATTAAATTTTTCGAAATACAAAAATTGGTAACAGTAGTATCTGCCTTCAAAGGTTTTGTTGTTACCGCGATTCAAAAAATGCTCTACAAATCTTTGTTCGAGAACATTTGTCATGCCAGTATAGAGTACCGTCTTTCTTGGGTTAGTGGTTATTTATGTGAAATAATTTCCGGTTGACATTTAGGATAAATCTTTCTATCTAATTCAATAATCTTCCAAGTTTCAATCCTCTTGTCATGCCGCAGGCATCTTGGCCCTCTTGTTGAGTTTTCCTAGTTATGCCAAGACTCCTACGGAGTGACTGGTCCAAGTGTGCCATTTAGTTTTATCCAACCCTATAAGTCATGCCGTAGGCATCTTGGCATAATTTCAAGATACAATCCTTTGCTTCTAAACCAAACTCAATCAAATATCACTGTCTTATTTCCATGCACTAGCGCCTTGCGCTGTAGGTGTAGCCAAATGGCGCGGGAAAGGACGATTTTCTCCAGGTCTTTACCTTTTCTTACTAGGTCCTCCACAGTATCCTTGTGGCTGATTTTCACCACGTCTTGCTCCAATATTGGGCCTGCGTCTAAGTCAGCAGTTATGTAATGACTAGTAGCACCGATAAGCTTGACACCACGCTCATATGCCCGATGATACGGTTTCGCGCCAGCAAAAGCGGGAAGAAAACTATGATGGATATTGATGATTTTGTTGGGATAGGCTTGAATGAAATCATCCGACAAAATCTGCATATAGCGAGCCAAAATCAAGAAATCGACTTGAAGATCGGCAAGTAGTTTTCTTTGTTCGGCTTCTATTTCGGCCTTACTACTACCTGTCATATCGAAGTAGTGAAAGGGTATATCAAAACGATCTGCGATCTCTCTATGTAGCTCATGGTTCGAAATGATCACCGGGATTTCTATCTGCCATTCGCCAGAAGCGTGTCTTGCCAGAATATCATAAAGACAATGCGAAGCTTTCGAAACGAATACAGCCATTTTGGGCTTTTTCTCCGTGAAAAAAAGCTGCCATTCCATTGCATATTGTGTGGCTACAGCGTCCGTAAAAGCCTGTGCTATTTTTTCTTTTGGGATATCAAAGCTATCTAGCTCCCATTCCACTCGCATGAAAAACATCCCGCCTACTTTATCTACATGTTCGTCAAGATCTACAATGTTGCCTTGATGTTCGTAGAGAAAATTGGTAATTGTATTGATAAGACCTTTGCGATCTGCGCAATGGATCAGTAGGATGGCGTGATTTTTTAAACTCATGACTTGGTTTCAGTTCCTGTAAAATTATCGATCATGAGCCAATGATCGCACTAACTTCTTTTTGAATGTTGTATTAAGGGTAAGATAACCCGTCATTCGCTTTACAAAATTGGTAAATGCCACTTCCTCTTCACGGCTAGGGTACGGAAGATCACAATGAAAACGATAGTGATTGGCACAGAATAGTGCATTGGGAGTCCTGCGAAATGTAGCAAGACATACAAACCACCACCCATCAGGCAGGCTAGTGCATAGATCTCTTTCCGGAAAATAAGTGGAATCTCATTGCACACAATATCCCGTGTGACTCCTCCAAAAACTGCTGAGACCATGCCCATCATTACAGCGATTACGGGCATGATGCCAATGTCAAGAGACTTTTGTGTTCCTAATACTGTAAATACCGCAATACCAATGGTGTCAAAAAGGAAGAAAGTTCTTCGTAAACCTTGAATTGATTTTCTGAAAATCAGTGCAATTAAGATTCCCAAAGTGATCATGATCAAATAATTGAAGTCGGTCATCCAAGAAACTGGAGTGCTTCCAATCAATAGGTCACGAAGCGTACCACCACCAAGTGCGGTGATGAAGCCTACAGCCGATATCCCAAAAATATCAAGCTTCTTTTCCGAGGCAGTGAGCGCGCCACTTATGGCAAATACCATGGTACCAATGAGGTCTATGTAGTAGAGGAGGGTCATTGTCCGTTTCTTGATTAATTAGAAATTACCTCGAAGTTACGGGTAAAGTCATTGCCAGATTCATCTACTATTTTGATTGTATAGCTGCCTTTGGCAAGGCTGACAGCCACTCTGTGCTCGCCCTCCGTGGTGCCGAGATATTCTTCATTTAGGTGCCAGTATATCTTGGAAGTTGTTTGGGCATGAGCCGCTTCTAGGATCACCTCACTCATGCTTCCAGAAAGTTCTTTGGGAATGAATATTTGTGCCAGCTCAGCTGGATAAGTAATGGTAAGTTGATTAGAAAGTACTTGTTGGCAAGCAGGTAGCATCGGTGGTCTTCCACTGTAGGATGCATGTTTTTTGGTATAGTAGTAGGCCATTGTAGGAGGAAGAACAAAAAGACTCGTGTCTACAGCCAGCGAAGAAGGATAGCAGGATTTGTTTACTTCAAATTTGGTTTTTTCATCCAAAAAAATGTGCTGATGATAGCTGCACAGACCACATAGCTCGGCATGTTTTCCTAAAGTAGCTAGAGAGGTTTCCGGACAATCTACGCCAGCCAGCATCCCAGACTGAGTGCAAATCAAATGCTCCCTACCTATAGGCTGTAACGCATCCAGCCATCCCGGTTGGTAGTCCGACAGTCGCACCAAGTCATTCAAGATAGGTCCAGCAGCACTAACTCCGGTAAGACCTGCGCGACCTTCTCCATCGGCATTGCCCACCCAGACTGCTACTAGCACGGACCCATTGATTCCCACTGCCCAGGCATCTTTGAAGCCATAGCTCGTGCCTGTTTTCCATGCAATCTTTTGGCTAGAGGAGAAGCTCTGCCAATATTGATTTTGACCAGGTCTTTTAAGCTCAGTCATGGCTTGAAAAGTGTGAAAGATGTTGATTTCTTCCAGTTCCAAATCAAGGAGAATAGCATGGTCAGGTGAAGTGCTTATTTTAAGATTGTCAGTCATAGCGAGTCTCCGATACATGCTAAAATAGGCTTGCGCCAAATCCCAAAGTTTGACCTCAGCACCTCCCAAAATGAGCGACATTCCATAATGACCGGGAGCCTGGTTGATCGTAGTGATTCCAAATTTTTGAAGTTGCTGATGGAACCGCTCGTAGCGGTACATCTTAATCAAGTGCGCAAAAGGAATATTGAGTGATCTCGAAAGAGCCTCTCTTGCTTTGATGGCACCTTCGTATCCATGGTCAAAGTTTTTTGGTGTGTAGCCATTGAAATAGCTGGGCACATCAGGCAAAAGTGTTTCTGGCAAGATGAGTCCATCGTCTAGCGCACTTACATAAAGCAAGGGTTTCAAAATACTACCTGAGCTTCTTGGTCGCTGAATAATGTCCACTTGATAGCCATCTGCACTTGGGTCATCTAGATTCCCAACATAGGCCAAAACATCCGCAGACTGAAGATCCACAACCATGATCGAAAGATTATCCACGCCATTGCTTTTCAGTGATGAATGAAACCTTCTGGCCGTTTCGTTGGCTTTTGTCTGCCAAAAATGGGAGAGGGTCGTGAATAGTTGCTGCCCAGAAAACTCTGAACTTAAAGTAGCGAGCAAATGAGGTGCAAGTCGTGGCAGTTCCTGAGGCCTCAATGGTAAAAGCTCACTTAAGCTCAATTCAAATTCCAGACTGTCAATCTTCCCACGTAAAAGTAGTTTTTGTAAGAGGAAATTGCGTTTTGCGAGCAATCGCTCTGAAGATTTTCCTGGAAAAATCCCAGATGGGTCATTGGGCAAGACTGCCAGAGTAGCACTCTCAGACCAACTGAGCTGGTGAGCTGGTCTGCCATAATAGCGCCATGCAGCGGCATCTATGCCCACCACGTTACCGCCAAAAGGAGCAAGAGAAGCATAATGTCGGAGCAGTTCATCTTTAGTGTAGTATAGATCAAGTCGCAAAGCGTGAAAGGCTTCTTTGATTTTTTGCGTAAGCGTACGTTCCTTACCGTGGAGCATTCGCGAAATCTGCATGGTAAGTGTACTCGCGCCACTTACTATTTTGTTTGCCGAAAGGTTTTGCCCTACGGCACGTACCACCGAAACCGGATTGATCCCAATATGCCAATAAAAATACTCGTCCTCAAAAAGTAGGATGGACTGGGCGAGCTTATCAGGCACAGAATCCGTAAGCGGAAAACGCCATTGGCCATCCGAAGCAATCGCTGCGCCGAGTAGATCACCCTCTCGATCATAGATCACCGTACTCGTTGGGTACTTAGGTATACTGACGGGTATCAGTAGCACTATGAGCAAGCCGATCAATACAGCCCAAAGAAGATGCTTTCTCTTCAGCTTGGACATGCCAGACTACTCTTTGATCACATATATCCAGCTACCTGCCAGCTTAGCCCCAACTGACGCCTTATACATGGCTTCCAATTGTGCGCCAGGAAGGTAATATTTGCCCGGATAGGCTGCAGTCACCGTCATTTTAAACGTTTTCGTCTGATTGCGACTAAGATCGAAATAAGTATAAACACGATCGTCACGAATATCCTGAAAGTCAAAAGCACTCGATTCATTTTTACCGAGCTCCATTAGTCTATCGTTTTGAATTTCCCATCCAGAAGGAATAATCTGTGTAAGGGCTATGTCTCTCACGCTTCCCAAATTGGAGGTGTTGGTCACCGACAGCAATACTTCAAACGATTTCCCCAAAGGCAGACTGTCTACTTTCAACGGACGACCACTGGTGCTTAGGTATTGCACATTGCAGCTCAGTGAAGACTGGAAAATAGGCTCATCACCTGATTTTGGGACACCCGATACCGTGAGCGTGGCGAAAAGTGTCCCAGCTCCTTTGTTCTCAATCTTAAGATCAGCAAGACTTTTTTCCGAAAGGGAGATCTGATGAATGGCTTCTTTGCTTTCTATTGTTTTAGTCTCTCCACTGTAGCTTATGAAAGTTTTAGTGCCTTCCACTGATTTATTGGCAGAGACAAACTTGCTCACAGCCAGTAGCGAATAGGCGGTGGTTTGTGTACTCAACCACCTGTCAGACGAGAGTTGATCGGAAAGTTCCTGTATGATTTTGAACGCTTCTGCCTGATCGCCCATATATACATATGTCTCAGCGAGCATTGCTAAATCGCGCGTGAATGAGCCATAGGAATAATAATAGTAGTCGTCAGAAGTTTCTTTCAAACTTGCTCTAGCATTGTTTTTCAGTAGGTTTCTGGCCGCATCTGTTTGCCCAATGATGGCGTAAGCCGCCGCTAATTTTTGAATGGACTGCACGCTGATGCCCGTAGTATTTCGCAATCGGTTCATCGCACTTAACTCCGCATTGCCAGAAAGGGCAAGGGTAAAGAGCCTATATGCTTGGTTCAAATCATCCTGCGCGTAGCGATCGTCATTCGACTTGCTCCATTTACGAGCTTGATTAGATTGGAAGCCAGTCAGTTTTTGCATCAGGTCACTATTCACCAGATAACCTGCTTTTTGGGCTTCCACCAAAAAATGAAAAGCATAGTTGGTGCCCCAGCTATTGTAAGATCTATTTCCTGGCCAATATGCCAATCCACCTTCTCCAGTTTGGAATTTTTGAATCTTGTCAATCGCCGCTTTCATGTTATTGGCAATCAATACTTCTTGTTCTACCGACACATTGGTAATCTGCTTGAGAAAAAGCTGCGGAAATACCGAAGAAACCGTCTGCTCGATACAGCCATGCGGATAGCGGATAAGATATTGCAGTCTGCTTTGTAAGTTGATAGGAGGGATGCTCGCCAACTCTAGTGTGACTTTATTGGTGCCGGGGATACCGAAGGATTTCAATGTTGAAAATTTGCTTTTGCCTGGCTGAAGTGCAATAAGCTCCATGAGAGTTTGCGGTGCGTTTGGTGCTCTTGAAGTAATGTTGATTTCATGGACGGCCTGCTCACTCCCTGAGCTTGCTTTGATTATTACTTTGCCAGATCCCAATTGCTCCGTGACATTCAAGTCAAAATAGACTGTACTTGTCTCTTGAGTGAGCGGGACGGTTTTCTTGTTATTACCAGTCAGCTTGAGTACGCCAGACACTTCTATGGTCAATTGCGCATCTTTCAAACCTTCTTCAAATCGGAAAATATTGACAGGCATGCTGATTTGTTCGCCTGGTCCCACTACTCTTGGAAGGGTGCCTAGTACCATCAGTGGTTTGATAACTGGCGTGGCTTTGGCCGTATTTCCATAGGCTCCATTCAGCTCAGCTACAACCATAGTTCGGACCGAACCAATGTATTGTGGCATGTCAATCACATGGCTTGCACTTTTGCCAGCTTCCAAATAGAACGGCCCCAAGTATTTCACTACTGGCTTGAATCTGCTGTCTTCTTTTTGATCATCAGGAGAAATGCCACCTTCTCCACCGCCGATAGCGATCAGACGCTCAAGTCTGCCACCGTAAGCTCCAATTACATGATCGTATAGGTCCCAGGTCTTTACGCCTATGGCTTCTTTGCTGTAAAAATGTGACCAGGGATCTGGGGTCTCAAAGTTGGTGAGATCGAGGAGGCCTTCATCCACCATGGCAATGGTATAAGACATTGGTTTGCCATTGGCTTCACGCACTTTTAGGTTCACAGGAGCAACTGGTGCAAGCTTTTCAGCCATCTCAAGAACAGGCTCTAATTTGGTTTGCGGATCGTAAACGGATATCGGCGCTATGCCATAAAGTCTAATTGGCAGGTCATTGGAAGTTTGCCCATGAGGCTGGATCAAAGAGACATGAACATAGACATTTGGAGCCATATCAGGCGTTGCGTCTATTTGAATTGTAGTCCATTCCTTTTCGGTTTTCACCCAAAAATTCTGGAGGACTTTACTGCCGTTTTCTATCGAGATCAATGCCTGACCTACTTTGCTACCTTTTAAGGTCAATTGGATTTTTTCACCAGTTTGGTATTCTGTTTTGTCGGTATTTAACTCCAGCAGTGCAGCTCCTACAGTGTTTTGATCAGATCCATACCAAGAAGTATAGAGGATTTGGCTGGTGCTATGTCCTGATGCTGGGTCCTTGATGACGGCTATGTATCTGCCCCAATCTGGACTAGAGATGGTGAAGTCTAGTTGCGCTTTTCCAGCTACTGTATTAAATCGCTTGGACTTGACAAGGGTAGCGTAGGAGGAAGAGTTGTAGTTGGCATTGTCGTAGGCGGACTGATCCCACCACCATCTCCACGATAGTTTGTAAAGTTGAAATTCTAGCTGCTCGCGTGCGACTGGGGTGCCCTTGTCGGAAAGTGAGACCACTGAAATCAACTGCTTGACATCTCTTTCGATCCGATTACCTCGAGAAGCAGTGGAGATGTTCATCCCAACAAAATGCTCATAAGGGAGGTAAGTTGCTTTCTTGCTATTGATACTAAATCCTCCACCTGGCTCGAACACTTTGGTGCTCAAAGTAACACCCAAAGCCCCTGGAGAATTTGGTTTAGATGGTAGCTGAAGGTTGATTTTAGCACTTCCAGATTCATCTAATGCTCCAGAGAATATTTGCTTAGGGTCTTGATAGAAAGACTTGCCTTGATCATCAAATTCATATTGGTTATAGCCTGAGAAGGTGGTGTTTTGTGGCGTGATTCTAATTTCAGTTTCTGCTTTAAGCCCTCCGGCGCTGAGTCCCGTTAGCCATTTTGCGTCAAGCGAAGTAGGAGTCGATTTGTTGGCTTTGGTAAGCTGATCTGCTCCGAAATCCACCTCGATTTTCAGGCGGTTCGGTTTGACAGTTTCTATTTTTAGGTTTTTTGAGAATTGAAGATTTCCTACTTGGAATACAGCTCTCCAGTTGCCAGTTTGGTCTTCTTCGCTTGTACTGAGTTTGGTGCCGTAGAGTCTATGGACATGGTTGGTGAGTACTTGGCGAGAAGCCACATTGCCTTTTGGATCACGCAACTCTACGACTACAGGATAGTCCTGAGGAAGTTTATTTTTGTCGTCTTCCAAAATGAAACTAAGGAATATATCATCTCCTGGTCGCCAAACGCCTCTTTCTCCATAGATGAAGCCTTTGATACCGCCAGTTACTTTCGTGCCAGATACATCAAAGTTGCTGAGTGAAAGTGCCCCATAGTCGTCTAATTTCAAATAAGATTTTTGACCGTTCTTTTCAGCAATTACCAAAAAAGGCCTTGCACTAGGCGTGAAACTAAAGCTGCCATTGATATCAGAACTACCAGCCGCCAAAGTCTGCAATTGATAGTCATATACGGTGATGCTTGCTTCTATTGGTTGAGCATTGATCATGTCGGTCACGAAAACTACCATGCTATTGTCAGCTCCGATTTTGGAGATCAAACCAAGGTCTGAGGCGAGTAGATTCGTAGTAACGAATCTTTCTGTGTTGTAGTATGAAACATGACACGGATTGTCTCGCTCGCGCCACGTATAGCCACTTGGATAGCTATTGTTCCAAACTGAGTTCCACTGATCAAATCCGTCTGACTCATTGATACTCCAAGAGTTGTCTAGTTCTAGCTTTCCACTGGATTCAAAAAGTTCATCACAAGGATAATTGGTATCACTAGGATCAAATCCAATACGTACTTGATAGAGGGCACCTTTCTCACTGGCGATTAGATCTGAAAGGTCTAAAGTATATCTGTCCCAAGAGCTAAGATTTGTGGATACTTCTGCCAGATTGATTTTTTTGTTTAGGATCAACTTACCCACTCGGCTGGTTTGGTCGTCACCGCCTAGAGAGTTTACTTGAAGGAATTGAGGTAGGTTGTCTTCAAAAATTTGAACCACCTGCACATTCACCGCTTTAAGGTTCACAGCCTCAAATGGCAACACCATACCATCAGTTGAGGGAAGAATAGTTCCTTTACCTACAAGCTTGAGAGCCGGTTTTTCAGGCTGAAAGGCTACATAAGTACTTATGTTCTCCTGAAGCTTTTTACCGCTGCTATTTAGGATTCCAGCAAACAGCTCCAGCTTTTTACTGCCAGTGATTTTGTTGGGGGTGTAGAGTCGAATTTCATTGCCTTGGATAATCATACTCGGATTGGAGACTCCTTCCAAACTTACCAGACCTTTGAGATCTTGATTGGCATTCAGCGGATCTGTAAAGAAGATCGACACAAAACCATTTTTACCCAAAGACACTTCTGTAGAAGCTAAACCAAATACCAATACAGAAGGTATCTCCACGCGGATGTCTTGTGATTTTTTTACGTCTATCGCATTTCCATTAGCAGGGATGATCATAGAGCGAGGAGACTGTCCTCGTGTGACACCTGATATTGCAAACTTGTGCTTGGTGGCTGATGGATGCTGCCAGCTAATGCTGAGGCCGTCGGCTATGGTCAGCATTTTTTCTACATTTTCATTTTCGGCTACATCTGCTGTACTCAAGATCCCTTCAATTATCAGCGCATCAGGTATGGCAGGATCTGGGCTCTGAGGCACGGATGTAGTTATTTCGAAATCCTGCTCGATCACATTTACATCAAATTCAAATTTTTTAAGTCCATCTGGAAGGGAGGCAAGTTTGCTCAGATCTACTTTGAATAGGTATTTTTTACCAGAGACTAACTTTTCGGGAGAGAACGTCACAGAATTTGCGCTTGATTTTACCAGCGTTCCTTCCAGACTGGGAGAAATGCTAAGGAAATCAGCAATAGTCAGATCATCTGGGAGATTGACATTTTCCGTAAAGGAAATATTGATATTGGCTTTCCTGGAAATAATGCCAGAAGTATAGGTCTTGATGAAGCTGGTATACCGTGAATCGTTGGTTTTTGTGGCAGTACTAGATTTTTTGTCCGAGCCACAACTAGCTAAAAGTAGGGCGGAGAGTATTACGAGAAAAAATGATTGACGCATGTGAGAAATAGGTCTGATGAAAGGATAAAGGTAATATAAACGGCAGGTGCCAAACTTCCACATAAATAGAGGAAGCTTAATGAAATAATTACATCGCAAAAACCATTTAGTGCTTCAAAAAATCAATGTTTCTTTTCAATCCTGCAAATTTCGTTCGCTTCACAGCAGATTTTTTAAAAACCTGACTGAAGGTTTCCTGTGTGAGCTCTGTCCATTCTTTGGCAGAAAATCCTTCCCATCCTTGCGGCTGAAAAGCAGGTTCTTGATGCGGCTTAGCAAAGCGATTCCAAGGACAAACATCCTGACATATATCGCAACCAAATGCCCAATTTTCCATCTTTCCTTTGAATTCTGATGGTATTGCTTCTTTCAGTTCTATAGTCAGATAGGAAATGCACTTGCTGCCATCCACGACATAGGGAGCAGGGATTGCATCGGTAGGACAAGCATCTAGGCAGGCTGTACAAGTACCACAGTAGTCAGCTATTGGCCCGTCTGGGATTAGTTCTAGGTCTATGATTAGCTCAGCTAGGAAGAAGAAACTACCCATTTGACGATTGAGGAGGAGGGAATTTTTTCCTACCCAACCTAGACCTGCCTTGGCAGCCCAAGCGCGCTCATGCACAGGAGCCGAATCAACGAAAGCTCTGCCTTCTACAGCACCTATCTCTGTTTCAATTTGCTCTAAAAAAGCACGAAGCTTCACTTTAATAACCTCATGGTAATCTTGGCCATAGGCATACTTTGCAATATTGGGGTGATCTGGTTTTGATAAGTCTTTTTCGGGAAAGTAATTGTAAACCAAAGATACTACAGACTTTGCTCCGGGCACCAGCTTGGTCGGATCAAGCCTCTTATCAAAATGATTTTCCAGATAGCCCATTTTACCCTGATATCCCCGTTTGAGCCATTGTTCCAGCTTGGGTGCTTCCTCTTCCAGAAACTCTGCTTTGGCTATACCACAAAAGGAAAAGCCAAGATCTTTTGCGATTGATTTTACAATAGCGGTATGTTTTTCTGGTAAGCTCATTTCTCAGTCAAAATAAGTCGGATCGCGCTGAATCCTACCGCTATCATCAGAAAAAGTGCTGGAAATCCACCAAGTACAGAAATGATTTTGATGCCCTCCATTCCTGAAAAAGAAATCATCACACAAGCCAAGATCCCAATGATGCTACCCCAAATGACCTTTAGCATAAGCGGAGATTCAGCATGCTCAGCGGTGAGACCTTTCGTGCAAACGCCACTCATGGCTGAGGTATTGGAATCTGCTGCGGTGACATAGGAAAGAAAGGTGAGCAGTAGGAAGAGCACACCTACAATTTTAGTGGCAGGGAGTTTTTCTAAGATCTTGTAAATCACATTTTCAGGGCCTTGTTCATTGAGCACTTGAAACAACGCTCCTTGAGTCTCCCGATCAAAATAAAGTGCTGATCCACTGAAAATTCCCATCCAAAGGATGCCGAATAATGAAGGGTAGATAAGGTTGAAACGAATGAAGGTTTGCACGGAATATCCTCTCCCAAGCCTGCCTAAAAACAATGCGGTAATTGGCGCCCAAGCCAACCAATTTGCCCAGTTGAAGACCGTCCAGCTTTGAAACCAGTCATCGTCAAATGTGCCTGACCAATTAATGCTTCGTGGAAGGAAGTTGGAACCATAATCTATCAAAGAAATTCCTGATTGCTTTAGGATGAAAGTGGTAGGCCCAGCTATGAATACGAATACTCCTAAGATGATAAAGCCTTTGATATTGTAGTCAGAAAGCGTCCGAATGCCTTTCATCATACCACTTGCAGCGGAAATAATGAAAGTGAGCACTATTGTGACGGCAATCAATGCTATCAGCAAGATGGAGGAAGGAATGTCAAATAGTTGTTGAAAAGCTCCCATCAAAGTGAGAATGCCAGCGCCTAATGAGGCAGACATCCCAGCTACCAGCCCATAAAGGCAAATGATATCAGCAATATTGGAGACTTTTTGCGTATGACTTTTCATCAGTTGATGCAGCATGCTGCTCACCTCGAATGGTTGTTGTTGATTATAAAATGCATAGGCAAACAGCAAAGCAGCTAGTGTGTAGATGGCATATGGGCTGAAAGTCCAATGCATGAAAATGGTCGCCAATGAGAAGGTAAAGGCAGCTTCACTTCTAGGTGTGATCCCGAGTGATTCAGGAGGAGCATTGTAATGAAACAAAGGTTCGGCTGTACCCCAGAATAGAATACCGGTGGCAATGGACGTGCAAAGCGTGATCGAAAACCATCTCCATTTGTTAAACAAGGGCTTGCTGTCTTTACCGCCGATTATTACTTTGCCGAAAGGCATGAAATAAATGATAACCAGTAAGCCCACAAAGGCCAAAACACTCCAACTGAACAACCAATCAAAGTTTTTGAGAATCCATGTGTTTGCAGTTTTGGTGACCAATAAAAAGAGCTCGCTATCTATCAGGCTAAATAGCAACGTCACAACAAGCAAAATCACTGGAGGCCAGAATTTAAGAGGATTCAAATCCTTCATAGCCTACAAATGTAGCATGGTGGGAATGAATCAGCTGAGTCGAATAACTAGAGTTTTGGTTATGTAAAGCGAGTTTTAGCTGTAGGAAATGAGCAATAATTTATTTGACCTGTTGAATAGGGTAAACGAATGATCTAGAGTAGGAAAAATGAGTGTAGGACAAGCTAAGACACCCATGTAAAATCAACCAAATGTTGGAAGATCAGTAATTAGCTTCCATTTACCTTTGTCATCTTTCACCAACTGAATAAGCGAAACTAGAGTAGACTTCTCTCCTGTAAAGGTGACCTTCGCACTAGCGTTGTTACCCACGACGTTTACATTTTCAATAGTTAGCGTGCGTTTTTCGCCACCCCATTCTTTGCTTTCAATTTTTGCTAGATAAAATTCCTTATCAAGCAGAGATATTTCGGTACTACCGAAAAGCCTGTTCATGATGATTTTGAAATTGTCATTGAGAACAAGACTGAGCTTGGTTACATCATTCTCATCTGCCGCTTTGGCGAAAGTCTGAATTGTTTTATTCACTTCGTTAGTGTCTGAAGTGCTCTGTGAGGCACAGCCAAGGGCAAGCGCCATTAATCCAAAAACTAATGTGGTCTTGATCATAATTGTTGTATTTAAAGTTGAATTAAAATTGAAGTACGCATGATGGAGTGATGTTCAAAATCATCTTCCTGGCTATAAGCCATGAGCATATTGTATTTTGAACCCGGTGTAAGTTTTTTGCTGTATTGGTAGAAAGATTTTTGTGATAGAGAAAATCGGATCATTGTAACGCCTTCTATCTCATTTCCATCTTTTGAAAGTATGCCTGCTGGTTCGCCTAGTTCTTTGAATGACGGATAGTCACCAGGCGCGAGTGTATAATGCTCCTCGACCACAGGTCGACCTTTGCGCACAGCTCCCATTAGTAGGTAGGTGCCAGCTAGTTCGTTTGATTCATTGAAGCCGATTGCAATCCAGCCATTTGTAGGGGCGCTCATTTCGAAAAGTATTTGTTCGTCAACAAATGCCCACTTCACTTCCATACTATTTTTTGAAACTGATTTCATTGTAGGATTTTGTGTCACAAGAAGGCTGAAAAGTACAATGATAAATAGCATATTATAGGTGTAGTATCAAATATTGATATATCATTTAAATTACTAAAATTTAAGTAAGATTATTTTGTATTTTCAAAAGAGTTCTAGTAAGAGCAAGCACTTCTTTGTCAGTCAGTCCTTTAGTGCTTTGGTCTCGCAAGGCCTGAACAAAGTCGATGTGCACGGCTATAAACTTCTCACCACTTTTTGAAAGTCTAATGCTCAACTGTCTACGGTCGTTAGGTAAAGTTTCTCTTTTGATAAGTTCCTTTTTTGCAAGTAAATCTATAATTCGTGTAATGGAAGCAGCATCTTTGAATGTGCTTTCCGCGAGTTGGTTCTGTGACATACCAGGATTTTCCTGAACGAATTTCATGAGTACCCACTGATCGACGGTCACACCCATACCTCTTTCTGCAAAGCGTGTAGCAGCATACTGCTTGGCTTTCTTATTTGTCTGCTCTATGAGAAATAGTATTACTTCGTTGAGATTTGATTGAATCATTGATATATCAATTAATATACAATAATCTATTCATTTACTGGGAAAACCAAATTATATAGAGAGAAAGATTTCTATCAGAATAACCGACCCATCTCTTGAGGAGGAATCTTGCCTAGGTGCTGGAAAGCTCTTTCGGTTGCTTGTCTACCACGCGAAGTTCTCTTGATGTAGCCTTCCATGATGAGAAATGGCTCATATACTTCCTCGATGGTTTCGGCTTCTTCTCCACATGCTGTGGCGATAGTAGAAAGCCCAACCGGGCCACCTTTGAATTTCTCTATGATAGTAGCCAAGATTCGATTGTCCATTTCATCTAAACCATGGTCATCCACGTCAAGTGCTTTCAATGCGATCTTGGCAATTTCCAAAGTCACAGATCCATCACCTTTTATCTGGGCAAAATCTCTTGTACGTCTGAGGAGGTTATTGGCTATCCTTGGGGTACCGCGACTTCTCCTGGCTATTTCATAAGCAGCCTCTTGATCTATAGGTGTTTTGAGAATATCGGCCGAGCGTCCAACGATTGTTGTAAGGAGTTTAGCATCATAATATTCTAGCCTTGCATTGATACCAAAGCGAGCACGTAAAGGAGAAGTGAGTAAACCAGAGCGCGTAGTTGCGCCAATAAGCGTAAAAGGCTCCAATCCAATCTGGACAGATCTGGCATTTGGACCACTGTCCAACATGATATCTATCCGGTAGTCCTCCATTGCAGAGTAGAGGTATTCTTCTACAACTGGATTGAGACGATGGATTTCGTCTATAAATAACACGTCATGTGGCTCAAGATTGGTCAGTAAACCAGCGAGCTCACTTGCTTTGTCCAAAACAGGACCAGATGTTACTTTAATGCCAGCACTAAGTTCATTGGCGATGATATAGGATAATGTTGTTTTACCAAGTCCAGGAGGTCCATGAAGCAATACGTGATCCAATGGTTCTCCACGATGCCTTGCGGCTTCCACGAAAATTTTCAGATTTTCAACTACTTTGTACTGACCAGTAAAGTCATCGAATGATAAAGGTCTTAAAGCCTTTTCAAATTCTTTCTCAGCAGGATCCATCTGCTCATCATCACTTCTCAGGTAGTCTTCCCGCATGGGTTTCTTAGGTATCTGACAAAGATAATGTTTGTGAAGTTTAGTAGAGAGGTATCAATTAATATTGCGTAAAATTCAGCGAATGCTTAGCAAATGGTTTTTTAGAGGGGTATTACTTGTGGTCGTTTTAGGCGCAGCTTATAACCTTTACATAAGTCGAACCAATCGCGAATTGCTTCACCTCACTGGTACCACCATGGGGAGCATTGTTTACAATGTGAAATACATTGGTGAAAGCCCAGTTAAGCATCAAGAAGCTATTGATTCCATTTTGGTGGCATTCAATCAATCGCTCTCCACCTATATTCCTGATTCGGAAATATCTCAGTTGAACCAAACTGGTAGTTTGAAGAATCCTTCAGCGATGTTTTTAGAGGTATTGGAGAAAAGCCAAATGGTTTTTGATTTATCAAAAAGGGCTTTTGATCCAACTGTCGGGCCATTAGTGAACGCTTGGGGGTTTGGGCCGAATAAGATTTTATCCGTACCAGATAGTGCCAAGATTGATTCTTTGCTTTCATATACTGGTTTTTCTAAAGTCGTATTCAGCAATGAAGTTATACGCATGGATAGCGGAATGTATCTTGACTTCAGTGCGATTGCGAAAGGTTATGCCGTGGATTTGATCGCACGATTTTTAAGTAGTCAAGGCTACGTGGATTACATGGTAGAGATAGGTGGTGAAGTGAGGGCTGCAGGACTCAATCAAGATGGTGATATTTGGAAATTGGGTATAGAAGATCCTACTGTGGAGCAGAATCAACAGCGATTGTTAGCTATCGTTCAGCTGAATGGTCTTTCCATGGCTACTTCTGGGAACTATCGCAATTATTATAAGGTTGGTGAGAGGAATATTGCTCATACCATAGATCCTCGTTCTGGTCATAATACACGACATAATTTGCTAAGTGCTTCGGTGTTTGCCAAAGATTGTATGACAGCTGATGCATTTGCGACGGCTTTTATGGTAATGGGCTTAGATGCTTCCAAAGAGTTGCTTGAAGATTCGGACATGGAGGCATTTTTAATTTTTTCTAAAGAAGATGGAAGCATTGCTTCCTATGTGACCGAGGGTATTCAGCCAATGGTGACATTAAACAAAGCTGAATAAGACATGCTGGTTATTTTTTCAATATTGGTGGTTTCAGCTTTGGTGGGTGGTCTTTCATCCAACTTGATTTCTTCTAAGGCTGCCTCATTGCGGTACCCGTTGATTTTTGCAGGGTCTTTTCTCTTCTCGATTACCATCATCCACATTTTGCCAGAAGTTTTCGCGCTTAGTGACAATCCCATGCAAATAGGTATGTATGTGTTGGGGGGCTTTTTCTTCCAGCAGTTTCTAGAGTACTTCACTTCTGGGATCGAGCATGGTCACGCACATGTGCATGATCACATGAGTACAGGTTCGCGACTTGGATTGCTTGTTGCATTGTTAATTCACTCCATACTTGAAGGAGCGCTCTTGACTCACGATTCACCCTTTCACGCCCAGCACGAATCTTATTCTCTATTGGTAGGTATTGTTTTGCACAAAATTCCAGCTGCATTTGCTTTGATTACCACTTTGAAAACTGGTAAGCGAATGAGTGCTTCACTTTGGGTGATTCTTATCTTATTTAGTCTTTCTTCACCTTTAGGATTATTAATGAGTGAGTACATTCTTGATCTTTCTGGAGATCATTTGATAGTACTCTTTGCTTTCGTATCTGGGAGTTTCTTACATATCTCCACTACCATCTTTGTGGAGTCTTCACCGAACCATCATTTTGGATTGAGGAAATTTTTAATCAGCTTGACTGGAGCGGCTATCGCCATCCTTACAGAATACTTTTTGTAAGAAGTCTTTTCGCAAAATACCTTAGCCTAATCCTTAGAAAATCTAGCGCGGAATCCGTTTTCCAGTGCATTTATAAACTTCCATTTCATTGAAAATTTATAAATTAAGCGCATGGATAAACACAGTAAGCAAAAATATTGGAGGCGCAACCTTCAATACCTTGCCATTCTTCTAACAATCTGGTTCATCGTATCCTTTGGAGCGGGAATTCTTTTTGTTGAGCAACTCAATGTGATCAAGATGGGCGGATTCAAACTAGGTTTTTGGTTTGCTCAGCAAGGTTCGATCTACGTTTTCGTAATCCTCATTTTTGTTTATGTCAGGCTGATGAATAAGCTAGACAAGGAGTTTGAAGTAGACGAGCAATAATCATGGAAGTACAAAGCTGGACATTTCTGCTTGTAGGGCTTTCTTTTGCCCTTTACATTGGCATAGCCATATGGTCTCGAGCCTCATCAACAAATGATTTTTATGTAGCAGGAGGAGGCGTATCTCCATTAGCAAATGGAATAGCTACTGCCGCAGATTGGATGTCTGCAGCTTCGTTCATCTCCATGGCGGGGCTTATCTCCTTTATGGGGTATGATGGATCAGTTTACCTGATGGGTTGGACTGGAGGCTATGTGTTGCTCGCACTGTTGCTTGCTCCGTACCTGAGGAAATTTGGAAAATTCACTGTGCCGGATTTTATCGGCGATCGCTATTATTCTAATATAGCACGTACTGTAGCAGTGATTTGTGCTCTCATTGTTTCATTCACTTATGTAGCTGGGCAAATGCGTGGAGTGGGAGTTGTCTTCTCGCGATTTTTAGAAGTATCTGTGGATACAGGCGTGTATATCGGTATGGCCATCGTATTTTTCTACGCAGTACTTGGTGGTATGAAAGGTGTCACATACACTCAGGTAGCTCAATATTGCGTCTTGATTTTTGCCTTTATGGTACCTGCCATTTTTATTTCGTTGCAACTTACAGACAATATCATTCCACAATTGGGTTTCGGAGGAAAGGTATCCGATGGAACATATTTGTTGGATAAACTAGATGGATTGCACAAGGAATTAGGTTTTGCAGAATACACCAGTGGAAGTAAATCGATTATTGATGTAATGGCGATCACGTTTGCACTGATGGTGGGAACGGCAGGATTGCCTCATGTGATTGTCCGTTTTTTCACTGTTCCGAAAGTTAAGGACGCTCGGATATCTGCTGGATGGGCGCTGTTATTCATTGCTATTCTTTATACCACTGCACCTGCTTTAGCTGCTTTTGCACGTACCAACTTGATTGAGACGGTTTCCAATGTAGACTACAGCACTATGCCTGAGTGGTTTAAGAATTGGGAAAGTACAGGCCTGCTCCAGTTTAATGACAAGAATGGAGATGGCAAGATTCAATATGTTGGTGGTGAAGCAAACGAACTGATTATTGATCAAGACATTATTGTACTGGCCAATCCGGAGATTGCCAATCTTCCCAACTGGGTAGTTGGTCTTGTGGCGGCTGGAGGACTGGCGGCAGCATTATCTACAGCAGCAGGTCTGCTATTGGTTATTTCATCTAGTATATCTCATGATTTGATCAAGAAACAGATCAAACCCAACCTTTCTGACAAAGAAGAACTAATATGGGCAAGAGTTGGAGCATTTGCTGCAGTATTGATAGCTGGATACTTCGGAATTCATCCACCTGGGTTTGTAGCAGCTGTGGTCGCCCTGGCCTTTGGTTTGGCGGCAGCCTCATTTTTCCCTGCGATCATTTTGGGGATCTTTGATAAGAGAATGAACAAAGAGGGAGCGATCGCCGGAATGGTGGTGGGGATACTGCTGATGATGTATTACATGATAAAGTTCAAGCTTGGTGGATTTGGTGGCGGCACTGTGGAAGATTGGTGGTTTGGGATTTCACCGGAGGGTTTTGGTACAGTGGCTATGCTTGTCAATTTTACCATTTCTTTCTCGATTTCAAGATTTTTCCCTGCACCACCTTTAGAAGTTCAGGAGATGACCGAGAGTATTCGCTACCCTAGAGGAGCGGGCAAGGCGGTAGAACATTAAAATATTATTGTAGGATTTTAAAATCAAATTTAGGATGAGTCAAAAGATTCAAACGTTAAGTGGTTATTTCCACGAATATCAAAAAAGTGTATTAGAGCCAGAGGCTTTCTGGGGACGTGTTGCAGATTCGTTTCATTGGAAAAAACCATGGGATGAAGTACTCGAGTGGAATTTTGATGAGCCGAGCATCAAATGGTTTGTCAATGGTAAACTCAACATTACAGAGAACATTCTTGATAGACATCTTTATACCAAAGGTGACGATCCTGCGATCATTTGGGAAGCAAACGAGCCTGGAGAATCTGGCGTTACCTTATCGTATCGTCAGCTTTATGAGCAAGTATGTCAGTTTGCCAATGCCTTGAAAAGTCAAGGAGTAAAGAAAGGCGATCGGGTGATTATCTACATGCCGATGGTTCCGGAGGCTGCTGTAGCCATGCTGGCTTGTGCAAGGATAGGAGCGGTCCACTCTATCGTATTTGCTGGTTTTTCAGCTAATTCTCTCGCAGACAGAATTGTTGATTGTGAAGCTAAAATGGTTTTGACCTCAGATGGTAACTATCGGGGAGCTAAGAGTATCCCTGTGAAAGCAGTGGTGGATGAAGCGATAGCAATGTCGGAATCAGTGGAAAAGGTGATCGTTTTGAAACGAACAGACACGGAAGTAACCATGAAAAGTGGACGAGATCTTTGGTGGCATGATGTCATTGCTAATGAGTCAAAAGAATGCAAGGCTGAGGTCATGGATGCGGAAGATATGCTTTTCATCCTCTATACCTCCGGATCTACGGGCAAACCGAAAGGTGTAGTGCACACTTGTGGAGGATATATGGTCTACACCTATTATTCCTTTATCAATGTTTTCCAATACACCCAAGGCGATGTTTATTGGTGTACTGCAGATGTGGGCTGGATAACTGGTCATTCATATATCGTTTATGGCCCATTATTGGCGGGCGCTACTACTTTGATGTTTGAGGGAGTTCCGACTTATCCTCATGCTGGCCGCTTTTGGGAAATAATAGACAAACATAAAGTCAATCAATTCTATACCGCCCCAACTGCAATTCGCGCACTTCAAGCGTATGGCTTGGAGCCTATTGAGCCTTACTCTCTTGAATCATTAAAGGTCATCGGTTCAGTTGGTGAGCCAATCAATGAAGAAGCATGGCACTGGTACCATGACCATATTGGGAAAGGCAATTGTCCACTTGTGGATACTTGGTGGCAGACGGAAACCGGTGGCATTATGATTTCCGCCATAGCGGGAGTCACTCCAAACAAACCTGCACATGCATCTCTGCCTCTGCCGGGCATCCAGCCAATCATAGTGGACGCTGAAGGAAATGAGCTAAAAGGCAATAATGTAGAAGGCAACTTGTGCATCAAATTCCCTTGGCCATCTATGCTCAGAACAACCTACGGCGACCATGAGCGATGCAAACAAACGTATTTTTCCACCTATCCGGGAATGTATTTTACTGGTGATGGAGCGAAGCGTGACCATGATGGCTACCTAAGGATATTGGGTAGAGTAGATGACGTCATGAATGTCTCTGGTCACCGTATGGGAACTGCTGAGGTAGAAAATGCCATCAATGAACATCCGAAGGTTATAGAATCTGCGGTAGTTGGCTACCCACACGATGTGAAGGGACAAGGCATTTACGCTTATGTGATCTGCGACATGACGGGACGTACAGAAGAGAATTTGAAAAATGAAATCCGTGAGACTGTCAGTAAAATAATTGGGCCAATTGCTAAGCCAGATAAGGTGCAAATAGTGCCAGGATTGCCAAAAACCAGATCTGGAAAAATCATGCGTAGAATCCTAAGGAAGATAGCCTCTGGAGAATCTGATCAACTTGGTGATACTTCTACATTGCTCAATCCTGATGTGGTGGAAGCTATTGTTGAAGGAGCTAAATCTATGTAATGAAATATGAGCAGTTCGGTGATTCGGGAATAATCGTTTCCAAACTAGGATTGGGGTTGGCTGCTTTGGGCCGGCCTGGTTACATCAACCTTGGCCATGGTGATGATCTCAGTCACAACTATGACGAGAAGGCAATGGAAGCCAAGACTCACGAGGTGCTTGATAAAGCAATTACTTTGGGAATTACTTACCTAGACGCTGCACAGTCTTATGGAAAAGCAGAGTCTTTTCTGTCCTCATGGCTTAAGGGGCAAAGTAACCATGACTTGATTGTGGGTTCAAAATGGGGGTATTATTACACAGCCGATTGGTCGGTTAATGCTGAAAAGCACGAGATCAAAGAACATACACTCGAAAGACTAAATCTACAGTGGCCTGAAAGTAAGTCACGTCTCGACCCTTATTTGAAGATTTATCAGATTCACTCCGCCACTTTTGAGAGTGGAGTGCTTGACAATCATCAAGTGTTGGAAAGATTATCTGAGATTAAATCTCAGGGCTATATAATTGGCTTGAGTCTGAGCGGGGTACAGCAGGCAGAAGTAATTAAGCGAGCACTTGATGTACAGTTAGACGGCCAGCAATTGTTTGGATCAGTTCAAGCCACTTTCAACTGTTTGGAAACATCAGCGGCTGACACATTGCAGCTGGCGCATGACATGGGCTTAGGTGTGATTGTAAAAGAGGGTGTGGCGAATGGGCGATTGACTTCAAGAAATCATCAAGCCGATTATTTTAAGATATTGGATCGTATTGCGAAAGATCATGAAGTAGGTATTGATGCACTTGCTTTGGCTTTTATACTTGAGAAGCCTTTTGTCAATATAGTATTGAGTGGAGCGGCTCAATCCTCGCATCTTATTTCCAATACAAATGCACTGAACGTTGACTTGTCTAATAAAGAAAGAGATGTGTTGAACGTCCTCAAAACTTCCCCTGATCACTATTGGAAGGAGCGGAGTTCATTGTGTTGGAATTGATCACAACCAATCTTTGCCATATCGTGTCATTGGGTTATGAAAAATACAATGATACTTTTGGTGATAGTTATTGTTCTCTCCGGATGCGATAAATGTGCTGATTTGGAGTGCTATCCTGGCGCACCCGATATTATTATAGAATTTTATCCGAAGGAAGGATTAGATAGTTCCTATTTCGATTTAAAGTCTTGGACTATTAAAGAAGAAGGTATCGAGGTTAGAATTAGGCATGAACCCGATCCAAATTGGAATACATCTGATCCCTTTATGGACCTTCGACAAAATGGATCAATCATTGAGTTTTACGGTACTGGAATTATCTGGGAAAATTTAGATGACCTGGAGGCTAATTTGTTTATTGATTACGGCAATGGTATGTCGGATACGTTACTCGTAAAAATTGGTGAAGTCACGGAAAATTGCTGTACAGCCAATTTCATAGATGAGGTCTATTTCAATGATGTACTCATAGAAAGAAAACCGAATGAATTTAGCTATAATATTGATTTAGGAGAATAAGCATAAAAAAGGCTCATTTCGTGAGAAATGAGCCTTGAGTACTGGATAAAGTTATCTCAACTTCCACACATCTCGCATCCCTCCGGATCATCGAGGGAGCATTGGATAGCTGCTTGATTTTGTGCTTGCTCTGCTACAGCAGCATTTGCTACTTTTTGAGCTTCTGGTTTAGCTTCGGTTTCTTTCGTTACTGTAAACTTGATAGCATCTGTTGCAGCTTTAGTTCTCAAGTAATACATACCCGTTTTCAGACCTTTTTTCCATGCATGGAAATGCATAGAAGTCATCTTACCAAAGTTTGCATCAGTCAAGTGGATATTTAAGCTTTGACTTTGGCAGATATATGCACCTCTGTCAGCAGACATGTCAATGATTGATTTCTGTGAAATCTCCCATACAGTTTTGTAGCGCTCTCTGATATCTTCAGGGAGCTCAGTGATGTTTTGTACAGAACCATTTTCAGCCATGATGCGATTTTTCATACGCTCATCCCACATTCCAAGCTTGATTAGGTCTGTCATCAAATGTTTGTTGACAATGATAAACTCACCAGACAAAGTTCTTCTTGAGTAGATATTAGAAGTATATGGCTCGAAACACTCGTTGTTTCCTAAGATCTGAGAGGTAGAAGCTGTAGGCATTGGAGCTACAAGAAGTGAATTTCTCACACCGTGCTCTTTTACTTTTTGCTTCAAGTCATACCAATCCCATCTTCCTGAATCTGGAGTCACGCCCCACATATCAAACTGGAATATACCTTTAGATACAGGTGAGCCTTTGAATGTTTCGTAAGGACCTTCTTTTTGAGCCAACTCCATAGAAGTCTCCATAGCTGCGAAATAGATCGTTTCGAAAATCTCTTTATTCAACTTGCGTGATTCCTCACAATCGAATGGAAGTTTCAAAAGCATGAATACATCAGCAAGTCCTTGAACACCAAGACCAATAGGCCTGTGACGCATGTTTGAATACTTAGCTTCAGGTATTGGGTAGTAGTTCACATCTATCACCTTGTTAAGGTTGCGAGTCGCTACTTTAGTTATTTCATAAAGCTTTTTGTGATCAAAGACACCATCTTCAGTTACATACATAGGTAGTGCCAAAGAAGCCAGATTACATACAGCCACTTCATCTTTAGAAGTGTACTCCATGATCTCTGTACAAAGGTTGCTTGAACGTATTGTGCCTAAGTTCTTCTGGTTAGATTTCTTATTTGCGTGATCCTTATATAGAATGTAAGGCGTTCCTGTTTCTATTTGTGATTCAAGAATTTCGAACCAAAGTTCTTGTGCTTTAATCGTTCTTCTTGCACGTCCTTCCTGCTCATATTTTTCATACAGCTTCTCGAACTTTTCACCATAAGAATCATAAAGATCTGGTGCTTCATCTGGGCTGAAAAGTGACCACTGGCCGTTTTCTTCCACACGCTTCATGAATAAATCCGGAATCCAAAGTGCATAGAATAGATCACGCGCACGCAATTCTTCTTTTCCAGTGTTCTTTTTGAGCTCAAGGAAATGGAATATATCTGCATGCCATGGTTCCAAATAAATAGCGAAACTTCCTTTACGCTTCCCTCCACCCTGATCTACATATCGAGCTGTCATATCAAAGTTACGGAGCATAGGAACTATGCCATTGGAAGTGCCATTGGTGCCTTTAATGTAAGCTCCTGTAGCACGCACGTTGTGGATACTGAGTCCAATACCACCAGCAGATTGAGAGATCTTAGCGCATTGTTTTAGAGTATCATATATTCCATCTATACTATCATCTTGCATACTTAATAGGAAGCATGATGAAAGTTGTGGTTTAGGCGTTCCTGCATTGAAGAGCGTTGGGGTCGCATGTGTAAACCATTTTTCAGACATTAAATGGTAGGTCTCAATCGCTGCATCGATATCTTCTTTGTGAATACCTACAGATACACGCATGAGCATGTGCTGTGGTCTCTCAACAACTTTACCATCAAGTTTGATGAGATAAGAACGCTCCAGTGTTTTGAACCCGAAATAATCGTAGTTATAATCACGATCATAATTGACAGCATTATCTAGACGCTTAGCATTGGCTCTTATGATCCCATAAACTTCAGTTGAAAGCAACGCCGCATTCTCATCAGTTTTTGGATTTACATAAGTGTAAAGTCTTTTCATTGTGTTTGAAAAAGACCCTTCTGTTACCTTATGAAGGTTAGAGATAGAAATTCTTGCAGCTAGTTTAGCGAAATCAGGATGACGTGTAGTCATAGATGCTGCTATTTCTGCTGCCAGATTATCCAACTCGATTGTGGTCACTCCATCGTAAAGACCATCAATAACTTTTTTAGCGATCTCGACTGGTTTAACAAAATCTCCATTGAGTCCATTACATAGATTCTCTATTCGAGCGGTGATTTTGTCGAATTTGACGGACTCTCGTCTTCCGTCTCTTTTAATTACAAGCATTTTTTAATTGGCGATTTGATGGTAAATAAATTTTAGGCGTCTTTATCTGGTTAAAAATCTTCGTCAAGGCTAAATTTCGCTTTGTCTTCTACACCGTTTCCACTGTCCATGACTCCCGCCTTTTGGTATTCCGCCACTCTCTTCTCAAAAAAGTTTGTTTTACCTTGTAGGGAAATCATGTCCATGAAGTCAAAAGGATTAGAAGCACCGTACACTTTCTCACATCCCAGTTCATCAAGTAAGCGATCGGCTACAAATTCGATATATTGACACATGAGATCTGAATTCATCCCAATTAGCTTTACTGGTAGCGCATCAGAAACAAATTCTTTTTCGATAACTACTGCTTCTTGTATGATTGAGGATACTGTGTTCTTGTCTAGTTTATTATTGATGTGATTGTTATAAAGAAGACAAGCAAAATCACAATGAAGTCCTTCGTCTCTGGAAATCAACTCGTTAGAGAAGGTCAGTCCGGGCATTAGCCCTCTTTTCTTCAGCCAAAAAATTGAACAAAAACTTCCAGAAAAGAAGATGCCTTCTACAGCTGCGAAAGCGATAAGGCGTTCTTGGAAATTGCCTTTATCAATCCATCTCAGTGCCCAGTCAGCTTTTCTTTTCACACAGTCCATTGTATCTATTGCGTGGAAAAGTGAGTCCTTTTCTTTTGGGTCTTTTACATAAGTATCTATTAATAAGGAATAAGTTTCAGAGTGGATATTTTCGATAGCAATTTGAAATCCGTAGAAGAATTTGGCTTCTGTGTATTGCACTTCAGATACCATATTTTCCGCAAGATTTTCATTTACTATTCCATCACTTGCCGCAAAAAATGCTAGAACATGCTTAATAAAATGTCTTTCTCCATCATTGAGAGCTGCCCAGTCCTTGAGATCTTGGCTGAGATCAATTTCTTCAGCAGTCCAGAAGCTTGCTTCTGCTTGCTTGTACATTTTCCAAATATCGTTGTGCTGTATGGGGAAGAGGACAAATCTATCAGGGTTGTCTTTTAAAAGCGGTTCTTCCATTTGGTTCATAATTGGCGATTTTTACAATAATACTTATCCACTTGACTAAGAGCTTATGAACATTGTTATCCACAACCCTCCTAAGTTATCCACAAATAAAATAAATACGCACTAATTCGATCAAAATCGTGCCTATTTCTCTATAATCTATGGTTTGGGAGACAGCTTGAAAGTAAAAAGCGGATCACTTATCTTCTAACTGCGCCCACAAATGTGTAAAAACTATGATGAAAAATCAAGTCTCGAAAATGTCAAAAATACTATGAAAAGATCTCTTAAAAATAAATGATAACTATCTGCTAAAAAGCATTTTAGGTTTACCGTTTCTAATAAAAACTTCATCAAATATGCCGTTTTAGAGGTGTTTTAATGAGTGAAAAAAAAGTGAATTTTTTTTTCATAAGTATTTATGCTAAAGGATAGTTTGATTATTTGTCGGCAACCCATATCTTTGCATTCCTTTTTGAAAAAGCAAATAGAAAACATGTACGCAATAGTAGATATAGCAGGCAAGCAGTTCAAGGTTGAGAAAGACAACTTTGTGTATGCGCCTTTACTTGATGGTGAAGAAGGAACGAAAGTTGACTTTGATCAAGTGTTGTTAATAGATAACGACGGTAAAGTGAAAGTTGGTGCACCAACTGTAAAAGGTGCTACTGTCTCAGGAAAAATTCTTGGACATGTAAAAGGAGACAAGGTGATTGTTTTCAAAAAGAAAAGAAGAAAAGGTTATAAGAAAAAGAATGGCCATCGTCAGGATTTTTCTAAAGTATTAATAGAAGACATTAAAGGTTAAGAATCATGGCTCACAAGAAAGGTGCGGGTAGCTCCAAAAACGGAAGAGAATCGGAAAGTAAACGTCTCGGTGTTAAAATCTATGGTGGTCAAAAGGCTATAGCTGGTAACATCATTGTTCGTCAAAGAGGAACAAAACATCATCCTGGAGACAATGTAGGAATTGGTAAAGACCACACATTGTTTGCTTTGATTGACGGAACTGTTAGATTCAGAAAGACAAAACAAGATAGATCTTACGTTTACGTAGATTCAATCTTGGCTGACTAATAATTAGGTCATGAATGACATTAAAAAGGGCTCGCATTTGCGAGCCTTTTTTTGTGCTTACTGAAATAACGAAGCGTCCAGACCTGGAATAACCCGAAGAGCATTTTGATAATACACTTTTCGAAGAACTTCGTCCGACAACCCTAGTCCGTACATCCTCCAATAGGCATGATACTTTTTATAATAGGGAAAGTACTCGTCTTCTGTTTCTAACACTCTGAAATAAGTGTAAAATTCTTCTGGATTATATGCATCCTTTGCGAAGAGAATCCTGTCCGAGTATGTTTCGAAGAATTTTTTAGCTGTGCGTGGTTGACGACCAAGCTCAGCTATCACGGCACCAATACCGACGTTTACATTAGGAAACTCATCAAGGTGCTTACCTAAAGTTTGTAAGTCGTTTGCCATCCAGCCCATGTGAGCATTGATAAATATAGTTTTTGGGTGTTTTCTGAATACATCATGCTGTTCAGCAATAATTTGAGTCCAAGGTGCTGGGTCATTTTCACTCCTTTTACGGCCAGGCTTAAGTTTAAGCTCTAACCATCGTTCATTGGTCGCATCATGCGGTTCCCAAAATTGTTTTGGATCGGCGGCATGTATGATAACAGGGATTCCTAGCTCTCCGCACATCGCCCATACAGGGTCTATCCGTGGGTCATTGATTGGCACTCTATTGCCTTCGATATCATTGATGCCCATACCCAAGCTTTTATAGATCTTAAGTCCTTTGGCGCCATTTAAAACATCTTCGCCGAGCTGTCTAACTGCCTCCTCTGACCAATTCGGTTTTCCTATCTCTTTGAATGATACATTTGTGAAAAGTGCAATCCTACCAGGTGCAACTCCTTCTATTCGTTTGGCCATAGACTCAAGGTATTCCTGACTGTCTATATCTCCAGCTGTTCTATCATATCCTCTACCGCTGAGATTGACCATGACTCCCATATTGAGCTGATCCATCTCTTCCTCGATTTTCTCAATTTTCTCTTTGGTGAGGTTCCATTGGTGGCTATGGACATCAATAAAAGGGAATTTGGATCTTGTAATGGGATGTTCTTCTACTTTAAGGCTGGATATAGGATCATAATTCTCAAAGTCCATAGTAATATTGTCTTGGGCATATGTCCAATGACTAACTATAAAAAGTAGGGTTATAAATCTGGCTGATAATCTCATAGGTTCAAAATGTGTGAAACGTAAGTTTTGTATACGAATATACACTCGTGATGATATTTGTTTGTGTTAAGCGGTTAGTTGATGATTTAGCAGACAAGGGATCTAAAAATGTCCTATCAGCGAACACTTACTAATCAAAAAGTGTCCGAATAGGTACAATATGTCTTGCAAGGCCACGTTGAATTATTTCATAACTACCAGTTTATTAAGGAGTTATAATTATTGGCATAGCCATTGCCAAGACTCAGACATCATGCCTAAGCAAAAGAAAAACATAAATAAAGGAACAGCTAAAACACTCTTGATAATATTGGGGGTAGTTGTCGCCTTACTTTTAACACTTAATGCTCCACTTTTTACAGCATTGAATTTATCGGTGAATAGCACCAGCAATTTGGCCGAAAATCAAGAGGAGAAAGTTCCTTTACCTGAAGCCAAGGAAGCATCCTCTGGTATGAATTACAACTCCGGGACACGCATACTACATATATTCACTGAAAATCTTCCTTATCTGAATAACAAGTAATCCAATGACCAAACGATTGTACAGATCTAAATCCGAATCAATGATCGCAGGTGTTTGTGGTGGAATGGCCGAATACTTCGATTTGGACCCAACACTTGTGCGAATAGGATTTATTACGCTTTCGGTTTTGAGTGCAGCCTTCCCTGGAATACTAGTTTATCTTATCCTTTGGGCTGTCGTTCCCGATCAGTACTAAATTTCAAAGCATTTTTGAATAAGTCGAGATCCAACGATCGGGTACTTCTCCTGAAACAGCAGTTTCATAATCTGCATAATTGCAAGGGATCATTCTACTTCTAACAAATCCTGACGTTTCACTTGGATGTGGTACTTCCATCCACCACTTCTCAGAAACTTTGCTTTTGTAAAACTTGATGGTGGATGGGTCGCCACCTACAGCCACTTCAAAAATGAGATAATCGTTTGACTGGAAACTTCTCTCACCTTTTCTATTGTAAAAACCCTCGATGAAATACCATATCATGGTACTCACTACAAATGATGTTTTTTGATCTGAAGTGTCTTTTGCTAAATCATACTCATAAAAGCCGATAGAACTAAGCTTATCATTTATTCCAGCATACCAGCAGATTTGACAAGCCTCTTCTCCAGTCAGGCCATATACTTTTGCATCTGTAGCACCAGGGCAGTAGTGCGCTTGGAGAGCTGAAATATCGAAGCTCAGCATATCCGCATCACGAATAATTGGCTCAAGATTCATTACGTTTTCTTTCACATTTCCAAGCCTATGAGATTCGAAACTTAGTTTCTCAAGCAATTCCACTTCTTTCTGATCAACGAGATAAGATTGGAAACCAAGCTGATTAAAGGAAAACAGGAAATTTGGATCGTGTTTAAAGATTCTCTGGAAGTGGGTAAGGTTGGCAAGTCCGGTTTTCGGATCATTAAGATCTAATTTGTTATCAATGGACAGGAGTGAGATGAGCTTATTTTGGTTTTCATATGCCAAGTATTGGCCGATATCCAAATTATGACTTCCGCCAATTATCAAAGGAAGTATTTGACGGTTCATCAAATATTCACAAACTTCTTTCAATCGCTGATAAGTATCTTCTAATTCCGGGCCATTCCTGAAATTACCTAAGTCGATGATTTTCAGATTTCCCGAGCCTTTTTTTAATGCATATAGCTGTGACCTAATGGCGTTTGCCGATGCACTCAAACCATGCTGATGATGCTCCTCTGCTCCACGAGATTCGACAAGTCCTAAGATGGCAATATCCATTCCTTCATGGTCAGGCATTTTCTCAAGATTGATATAGAATGAATGAGAAAGTGAAGATGAAGGCAGTTTGGAAATTGATATATTCTTTCCAATAGGGTCAAAAAAGAGTTGAAGGTCCATTTAGCTAATATAAGGCTTAGGTAAAAATAGTTTTGCTGATGAGAGGCAATTTAAACTACGTGATGTTACTGAATGGCTCGTCTTTGCCCGGCTTAACTCCTATAGTTCAAGTAATTGCTAAAGTCAAACAAAAAAGGCTGACTCAATTGTATTTGAGACAGCCTCTTCTGAGATAATTAATTTGAAGAATTAACCTCCGAAATCATCAAATCTGATGTTTTCATCAGGAATACCATAGTCTTCGCCCATTTTCTGAACAGCAGCATTCATAAGTGGAGGTCCACAGAAATAAAGTTCAATATCTTCTGGAGCTTCATGCTTACTTAAATATTGATCTATCACAGCCTTGTGAACGAATCCTAAGAATCCATCACCATCTTTGTCATGTATATCTTTTTTTACTTTCCAATTATCCTCTGGAAGAGGTTCAGACAATACTATAAAGAAGCTGAAATTCGGGAAAGTCTTTTCTAATTGATAGAAATGATCCAAATAGAACAACTCGCGTTTGGATCTTCCTCCATACCAATAGGTTACTTTTCTACCAGTTTTCAAGGTTTTGAAAAGGTGGTAAAGGTGTGATCGCATTGGAGCCATACCAGCACCACCACCTACATAAAGCATTTCTGCGTCTGTCGGGTTGATAAAGAATTCACCGTATGGTCCCGAAATAGTTACTTTATCTCCTTTTTTACGCGAGAAGATATAAGAAGAAGCAATACCAGGATTGACTTTCATCCATCCATTTGCCGCTCTGTCCCAAGGTGGAGTTGCTATACGCACGTTGAGCATAATTTCGCGACCTTCTGCAGGGTATGAAGCCATCGAGTAGGCACGCTCAATCGTCTCTGTATTTTTCATTTTGAGATCCCAAAGTCCAAATTTGTCCCACTCTAGTTGGAATTTATCTGCTTGGTCGTGCTCCTCAGGGTGAGCGGTAATATCCATACCTTTGAAGTCAACTTCACACTCTGGTACTTCTATTTGGATATAACCACCAGCTTGGTAGTCCATATCCTCAGGAATCTCAACAACAAATTCTTTAATAAATGAGGCAACATTGTAATTTCTAACAACTGTTGCTTCCCATTTTTTGATACCAAATATCTCCTCTGGTATCTCTATTCTCATGTCTTCTTTCACTTTTACTTGACATGCAAGTCTCACGTGTTCTTTTTGCTCGGTTCTACTAAGGTGCCCAACTTCTGTCGGGAGCACATCGCCTCCACCTTCTTCTACTTTACACTTGCACATGGCACAAGTACCGCCTCCACCACAAGCTGATGGAAGGAATATCTTCTGGCCAGAAAGTGTAGACAATAAAGTAGATCCAGCACTAATTGTGATTGGATTCGCTTCATCACCATTGATGATGATATTCACCGGACCCGATTGTACAAGTCTTGATTGTGCAAAAAGAAGGATGAATACAAGCAGCAAAATCACTAAGGTGAAAGCTACGATGGATGTTATAATGACTGATGACATAGGGCGATAGCCTTTTAATATGAGATATTATCTTAACAAATATAAGTGATTATCATTTCTGATATTACTTGGTCTTCATGCAATTTATACTTCAGATTTACCAACAGGATATGATCGTTATTGTTTGTCTTTAGCGTAGATGATTCCTAGGAGTGTTGTAAGTTTAGCTTTCAATTGTCTACGGTCAACAATGAAATCTAAAAACCCATGATCCTGAACGAATTCAGAGCTTTGAAAACCTTTCGGTAAGTCTTTCCCAATGGTTTCTCTGATTACTCTTGGTCCAGCAAAACCAATAAGTGCTCCTGGCTCAGCAATGTTGAAATCACCAAGCATTGCGTAAGAGGCGGTAACACCACCAGTTGTTGGGTCGGTAAGTAATGAGATATAAGGGATTTTGGCTCTTGAGAGCAAAGCAAGTTTCGCGGAGGTTTTAGCCATTTGCATAAGCGAAAAGCCAGCTTCCATCATTCTTGCACCACCTGATTTTGAGATCATTAAGAACGGTATTTTTTCTTTCAACGAATAATCAATACCTCTAGCGATCTTTTCACCAACTACTGATCCCATTGATCCGCCAATAAACGCAAAATCCATACAACAAATGGTGATTTTACTGCCATTCATAGTGCCATGTGCAGTGCGCACAGCATCTTTCAGTTCAGTTTTCTTTTGAGTTGCTTTTATCCTTTCAGGATATTTTTTACTGTCGGTAAATGTCAAAGGGTCTGCAGAACTCATGTCAGCATCCAATTCAATAAACTTATTGCCGTCAAAAAGGATTTCAAAATACTCTTTAGAACCTATTCTTACATGATAGTCATCATCAGGGCAGACATACGCATTGTTGCGTAACTCTCGCATATGAATGATGTTGCCGCTAGGAGTCTTGTACCAAAGTCCATCTGGAGCCTCTTTTTTCTTCTCCGTTGGGGTATGAATTCCTTTATCCTGCCTCTTAAACCAAGCCATATTGGGATGTTAAATGAATTGCAAAACTAACTGATGTTGATCAAACAGAAGGTACTCAAACGGCATTTCTGTATGCATGAAATCACTTCACTTCCTCGTAATCCACATAGTCACCACCTTTAAAATCACTTTTGGATTTAGTTTGCTTTGGTACATAGTCTATGTGGATATTCCCGTCTTTGCCACGAGATTGATAGGACGTATTTTGATTTTGCTGCGTGCGCTGCTGCGCATTAATAATCAGCATGCGAAAAAAGAATCCTCCAATGCGATAAAGCACATAGAAGATCAGTATTACTATTAAGAGAAATTTTAACATATCTTCTTTTAACTTATCTACTAAGGAATCGGTTGCGTTCAGCGTAAATTTCTAAGAAATAATCGTCCATTAAGTCGTCAATGAAATAGATGGCTTCACCAGTGGACTTCATCTCTGGTCCTAATTCCTTATTTACATTTGGGAATTTATGAAACGAGAATACAGGCTCTTTGATGGCATAACCATGTTTGTGTGGTTTAAAATCAAAATCCTTTACTTTTTTCTCACCCAGCATCACCATTGTGGCGTACTTCACATAAGGTTCACGGTAGGCCTTACAGATGAAAGGTACGGTTCGTGAAGCACGTGGATTTGCTTCTATGATATAAACCTTGTCATCCTTGATAGCGAACTGGATATTAATAAGACCAACGGTCTTCAAAGCTTTAGCAATTTTCACGGTGTATTCTTGAATCTGACGGATAACAAAATCCCCGAGATTGTAAGGAGGCAATACTGCGTAAGAGTCTCCCGAATGGATACCTGCGGGCTCTATGTGCTGCATGATCCCAATGATGTAAACATCTTCACCATCACAGATAGCATCAGCCTCCGCTTCGATGGCACCTTCTAAGAAATGATCCAGCAGAATCTTGCCATCAATTTTCTCTTTAAGCAAGTTCACAACATGTTGCTCCATCTCTTGCTCATTGATGACTATCTTCATACTCTGACCACCAAGAACATAACTCGGACGAACTAGTAGTGGGAAGCCAATTTTTTTGCAAAGTTCTAATGCATCTTCTGCATTATCGATTGCACCATATTCAGGATATGGTATGTTCTGCTCTTTCAGGAGGTCTGAAAAACGACCTCTATCCTCAGCGAGATCGAGCGCTTCATAGCTTGTGCCAATTACTTTGATATTGTATCTGCTGAGCTTTTCAGCAAGTTTAAGTGCAGTCTGTCCACCTAGTTGAACGATTACGCCAACTGGCTTCTCATGTAGAATGATGTCGTAAATATGCTCCCAAAATACTGGCTCAAAATAGAGTTTATCTGCTACATCAAAATCGGTGGAAACAGTTTCAGGATTACAATTGATCATGATGGTCTCATAGCCGCACTCTTTTGCAGCAAGCACACCATGTACACATGAGTAGTCAAACTCAATTCCCTGACCAATTCTGTTTGGTCCGGACCCTAGAACGATTATCTTCTTTTTATCAGAAGAAATGGACTCGTTCTCATCGCCGAAAGATGAGTAGTAATATGGTGTCTGCGCTTCAAATTCCGCAGCGCAAGTGTCCACCAATTTGTAGATACGCTTGATTCCTAATTCATTCCTTTTGTGGAATACTTCGCTCTCAAGACAGCCAAGAATATGAGCTAGTTGTCTATCAGCATATCCTTTTTCTTTTGCGGTTTTTAGTAGCTCTTTGGGGAGGGTATCAAGTTTAAACTTGGCAATCTCTCTTTCTGTAAGGATCAGGTCCTCAATTTGATGAAGGAACCAAGGGTCGATACGGGTAAGTTTATTGATGGTTTTAAAAGGAATACCAAGCTTAAACGCATCATAAATGTGGAACAACCTGTTCCAGCTTGGGTGCTCTAGGCTATAAAGTATCTCTTGCTGATTGGTCAACTCCTTGCCATCAGCGCCTAGACCATTTCTTTTAATTTCTAGTGATTGACAAGCTTTTTGTAGGGCTTCTTGGAAGTTTCTTCCTATACCCATGGCTTCTCCAACAGACTTCATTTGGAGTCCTAATTTTCTATCTGCGCCAGGGAACTTGTCAAAGTTCCATCTTGGGATTTTAACGATCACATAATCCAGAGCAGGCTCGAAGAATGCCGAGGTGGTTTTTGTGATTTGATTTTTGAGTTCATCAAGGTTGTAACCAATAGCAAGCTTTGCGGCTATTTTGGCAATTGGATAACCAGTAGCTTTAGATGCAAGCGCAGAAGATCTAGAAACACGTGGGTTGATCTCGATACCTACGATCTCGTCTGTTTCTGGATGCACAGCAAATTGAACATTGCAACCACCTGCAAATTGTCCAATGGCATTCATCATCATCTTGGAGAGATCTCGCATGTGCTGATAAACTGTATCAGGAAGAGTCATAGCTGGAGCTACAGTGATCGAGTCTCCGGTATGTACACCCATTGGATCGAAGTTTTCGATACTACAGATGATAATTATATTCCCAATATTGTCTCTAAGAAGTTCTAGCTCGTATTCTTTCCAGCCCATGATGCTTTGTTCTACAAGCACTTCATGTATCGGAGAAGCTTGTAAGCCAGCATTAAGCGCAGCATCAAAATCTTCCGCCTTATCTACAAAACCACCGCCATAACCACCAAGCGTATATGATGGTCGGATTACTAACGGGAAACCTATTTCTTGCGCAATTTCTTTTCCTTTCAAAAAGGAGGTAGCCGTTTCCCCTTTACAAGTATGCACCCCAATTTCCGCCATTTTCAGACGGAATTTTTCTCTGTCTTCTGTAGTCTCAATCGCATTGATGTCTACACCAATCATTTTGACGCCATACTTTTCCCAGATTCCAGCCTTATCACAGTCGATTGCAAGATTGAGTGCAGTTTGACCTCCTTGAGTTGGGAGTACGGCATCAATCTTATGCTTTTCGAGAATTTCCTTGATAGACTTCTTATTAAGTGGCTTTAGGTAGACATGATCCGCGGTGACTGGATCTGTCATGATCGTAGCAGGATTGCTATTGATCAAGATCACTTCTATACCCTCTTCTCTTAGCGAACGAGCTGCTTGTGAACCAGAATAATCGAATTCGCAAGCTTGACCAATGATAATCGGTCCACTCCCTATAATTAAAATTGACTTGATGCTAGAGTCTTTAGGCATAACTTATATGGTGGTTAGATTAGTCCAAATTGCGGCAAATTTAAGGCACCTATGCTCCACGGGGAAACCGATCAAAAATAATTTTTGAAGTTTAGCCCACTAGTTTGGGCATCATAGCCGATATGAGGCTGATAGGCTAGTATTGAGAGGAATAATTCTAATAGAATAATTAACAAGTGACTCAAATCCAACATATTTTAGCTAAGACTATTCATCTGCAGATGGGTATTTTTCGATACTAAAAGGCTGATTTGGCTAGCTAAAATTATTAAATAACAGCTTTCGATTTTTCTGATTCAATTTCGTTTTGTAAGTTCCCTGTGAAACTAAACGAATGAACACATGAAAAGTGGAATGATAAGAGGCTTGGTTCTCATTGCTGTTGGGATATTTCTGATTTATTGGGCGCAGACACACTCTCCAGAAATTGGAAGTCAAATAGGAAACGCATTATCTGGCTCGTACTCTCTCAGTGAGCCTTGGTATTATGTATGTCTTGGCGCAGGGATTGTAGTTGGAGTTGTTGGCATACTACGCACCTACAAGTCGATGAAATAAAAAAAAAGCCGTCATATGACGGCTTTTTTTTATGCTAATTCTGCTTCTTTTTTTGGACGGCCAGGAAGAACTGTTTCTGGCTTGAAACCATTTTTATAACGTTTCTTACGGGTTTTCCACACTTTGAAGTTATTCTTGTTACCAACTTCAAACTGCCATTTCATGTGGTCTGAAGGGGTTACCCATTTCAAATTTTCTGCTTTATTATTCCTAGGATTGTTATCCAAATGAATAATCATGCTCAATTTTTCTGGTTCAGGATTTTCGTTGAATGCTCTTGCTACTTCTTTGTGGGGGTAAACAGTCTTACGTTTTTTCTCATCATCGATGAGGTCAAGGAAATAGCACTTACATAGCTTATTCCAACGCTGCTTCATCAATTTTCCCTTGATGGTCATGTTGGTCTTGCTGCCTTTGTGCCATGTCTGACGTGTTTTGCTCTTGATCTTTCCAGTATTGGAAATATCGTAATTACTGAAACCTGCAATTGGGCTCCATGCTTCTTCTTGATTTGCCATTTTGCTTTCTAAAGTTTTAGGTTAATCAAGCCGGATCTTAATATGTGAGTTTTTACAATTATTAAATTGTACTTCAATGTTAACGTTTTTTCAACAATAAGGATATACTGTTAAGATATTATTCGATCTGTGAAACGTTTTACACGACAAACTTACTTGTAGAACATATTTAAGGGATACCAAAAGGTCCTATTTCGGGTCATATTTTTTCTTGGCAAAAAGAAAACCAAAAGCTTCTGCCCCTTCTTTGGTATGCACTTCGTGATGCACATAATGAGCTCTCATAATCCTCTTCATATAGTTGCTTTTTGCTTTGAAGGGAATTTTTATTCTTCTATGCACTATTATGTCGTGAAATAGAAAATAGAAAATCCCATATCCAAGTATTCCAAAGCCAACGAATCTTAAATAATATGCTTCTGGTATTTCAAAACCTAAGATTATTAACGCAATTGATGGAATGCTAAAAACTAGGGCAAATAGATCATTTTTTTCCAGAGAGTGATCATGTTTTACGTGATGCGATCTATGCCAAGTCCACAAGATTCCATGCATGATGTATTTGTGCGTGGCCCACGCCGCTCCTTCCATCAATAGGAAAGTGATTATTATGATTGAGATATTAATGGTTGTCTGCACTACTTAGAATTTCAAAATGGCATCCTTTACCTCTTCCATCAACCACATAGGTGTAGAAGTTGCTCCACAAACGCCAATTTTTTCATGTGACGTAAACCATTCCTTTTGGAGTTCTTCTTTATTGGAGATGAAGTAGGTATTCGGATTATTCTCTTTGCAAATATTGTATAAAACCTTTCCGTTGGAAGACTTTGTTCCCGAAACAAATATGATGCGATCATATTTTTTAGCGAAAACTCTCAATTCAATGTCTCTATTGGAAACTTGCCTGCAAATGGTGTCGTGCGCTTTTACTTTCACGCCTTCAGATTCAAGGTGATCTTTGATCTTATAAAAATTATCTGTGCTTTTAGTAGTTTGGCTATACAGTGTGATCTCTTCAGGTAAGCTTGCAATGTCTAACTCAGCGATATCCTGAAAAACGACAGCCTCATCATTAGTTTGGCCCTGCAGGCCAACAACTTCTGCATGTCCATGTTTTCCATAGATGAAGATTTCTTCTTTCTTATCGTGAGAGTTTTTTATTCGATTCTGAAGTTTTAAGACTACCGGACAGGATGCATCTATAAGTGTGAGATTATTTTCAATTGCAAGCTTATAAGTGCTAGGTGGTTCACCATGCGCTCGAATTAACACACTAGCATCTTTGAGATTTAAAAGTTCTTCATGGCTAATAATGATGAGTCCTTTTTTCTCCAATCGTTTCACCTCTTCATCATTATGAACTATGTCGCCAAGACAGAAGAGTGTCCCTTCTGAGTCCAGTATGTCCTCGGCCATTTCTATGGCATAGACTACACCAAAACAGAAACCCGAATTTTCATCGATATGCACACTTAGATTTAGCATGAAAGGATAACTCAAGTTTTATGAATATGTTCTGAGGGAGAAGTACTTATTTATCCACTCATATATCGAGCAGTTCATCAGCAAGAGTAGTAAGGCATAAATGGTATCCTCAACTGGGATAGTAAATATTCTAATTCCAAGGTTTTCTGCGTTTTCATACCACACTACTGGCTCGTCAATGAATGAACCAGTAAGTACACTATTGACTAGAAGGAATGGAAGGAGATGAATGAGATAGCCCACCCAAAATTTGGCAAGCCAAGTTGGATTAAGGATTGCGATTATGGCAAGGTAGCTTCCACCAAAAAGTAGATTCCAAAAAGTATATGCGCGTTCTGAATTAATCCAGGCTATTAAAATTAATCCAGCAGCAAAGGCCAATGTTGCTATTCTTAAAAGCTGGGAAGATTTGAGACTGGGTAGGAAATATTTGACACAGTCATAGATAAATACACTTGCAAAAGGAACGCTGATAAAAAAAAACCACTCTTCAATTGGTAGCCCAAATATTCTGATTCCCACTAAATAATCATCATTGAAGCCCCATACGCCTGTTTTAGTAAAGAGAACATCCCAGATCAAGAAGAAAGCCCCTGTGATGATTATTGCTGGAAATAAAGATTTCCATCTGCTGGCGTACCTAATCCTTGGCTCGAACGATCTAGCCAGAGGGAAAGAAATCGCAAATAGATTCAGACCAAGATAAAGCCAATTCATCCCAGTATGTTGAGACGATTGAGAAATAGCGTTTTCACCAAAAGTGCCATTTTAGTAAAATCTGGAACCCGAATTCTCTCATTGGCTATTCTATTTGCTGGCATTTTTTTGATTCTTCGAAAAAGCTGGAGATAGTATATGTAAGCAAGATAAACGCCAGCTCTAGCGCTTTTCGGTAATTGTTTGATTCCCTCTAGTGCTATCCTGAAGTCTTCTGCAATGTCTGCTTCTATTTTGGCTTTATCCTCTAGATGAAAACTTTCAAAGTCTACTCCTGGAAAATAAACCCTCCCACGCTCTTTAAAGTCACTTTTGATGTCCCTCAGGAAATTTACTTTTTGGAAAGCGGCCCCAAGCCTTTTAGCTGTTGGTTTCAATCTGTCATATTCCGCTGTATCACCTTCTGTAAAAACTCGCAGGCACATAAGCCCGATTACTTCAGCAGATCCATGTATATACTCCTCATAGCCTTTTTGGGTATAAGACTCATTGTCAAGATCTAACGCCATGCTATGAAGAAATGCTTCAATCAGGTCTCTTTCGATATTGTATTGATTTACAACTAATTGGAAAGAGTGAAGCACAGGATTTAGACTAATACCTTCCTCAATAGCTAGGTAAGCATCTTTTCGAAATCTTGCCAGAAGCGCAGATTTATCATGCTCATGAAAAGTATCTACGATTTCATCTGAATACCTGACAAAGCCATATATCGCGTAAATCGGGAAATGATGTTTTTTATCAAGCGTACGTATACCCAGACTGAAGGACGTGCTGTAATGTTGGGTTATAAGTCGACTGCACTTGAGTGCTGTTTCTGAATAAAGATCCATTGGAATAAAATTAACGAAAATCCTTACTAATCTCTTTGGCTACTACTTCTCCTGAAATAATTGTTGGAGGGACTCCCGGACCTGGAACAGTCAATTGTCCTGTGAAATAGAGGTTTTTCAGCTTTTTGTTTTTCAATGAAGGTTTAAGAATAGCGGTCTGCAACAAGGTGTTTGCAAGTCCATAGGCATTGCCTTTGAATGAATTGTAATCAGCTATAAAATCTCTATGGGCATAACTCTGTTTTACCACCACATGGTCTCTGATATTAGAGCCTGTAAAAGCTTCCAAACGGTCCATTATCATTTCATAATATTTCTCACGAGTCTCATCAGTATCCACCAAGTCCGGAGCAACAGGAATCAAAACCACAAGATTTTCATGACCTTCAGGTGCTACAGAATCGTCCGTTTTAGAGGTAGCCGACGCATATAATAATGGTTTGGTTGGCCATTTCGGATCGTTGTATATTTCATGTGCATGCTGCTTGAAATCTTCATCAAAGAAGAGCACATGGTGCAGCATATTTGGTAATGGTTTATTTACTCCTATATAAAAGAGTAAGGAAGAGGGTGCCATGGTTCTGCTATCCCAATATTTAGTGTCGTAATTTCTGAAAGCAGGAGGCAAGACCACCTGATCTAGATGCTGATAGTCTGCGGCTCCCACCACTATGTCTACCTGATATTCACTTTGTGGGGTGACCAGAGCCGTAACTTTTTTATTTTCAATTTTGACGGAAGTCACTGGACTATCATAGATGAATTTCACGCCAAGTTCCTCGGCTAAAGAGACCATTCCTTCCACGATCTTATACATTCCACCTCTAGGATACCATGTACCCAATGACATGTCAGCATAATTCATGAGACTATACAATGCTGGTGTGTTCTCCGGAGTACTACCAAGAAAAAGTACAGGAAATTCGAGAAGTTGAATCAGCTTTTCATTTTTGAAAAACTTCCTGATGTGCTTACTCATCGAGGTGAAAACATCCATTTTGAGCAGCCCGGTCAGAATTCGCATATCTACAAATTCTAATAAAGAGCGACTTGGTTTATAAACTAGATCATTGATACCTACTTCATATTTAAACGACGCTTGCGCAAGAAACTCTCTCAAGGCTAAGCCTGCACCAGACTCGATACTTTCAAATAGCGCCTCAAGGTCTGCCATATTTGCTGGCAGGTCAATATGTTCATCTTTGAATTTAACACGATAGGAAGGGTCTAGTCTGTCGAGTACATAATAGTCTGAGGTTGACTTCCCGAAAGATTCAAAAAAATGTTCGAAAACATCAGGCATCCAGTACCAAGATGGCCCCATGTCAAAAGTAAAGCCAGACAGTTTTAACTGCCTGGCTCTTCCTCCAGCAATGTTGTTTTTTTCGAATATTGTTACATCATAGCCTGCTTTGGCTAGATGACAAGCTGCTGACAGTCCTGCAAAACCAGAACCGATAATACCTACTTTTTGGTGCATTTAGAATTTCTTAGCATAGACCTTTAGATGGTCTTTTAACTCTTTCCTTGCAATGTGGATTCTATTTTTAACAGTCCCAATAGGAATATCAAGTTTTTCTGCTATTTCGTGGTATTTGAAACCTCTAAAATGCATCATGAACGGAACTTTGTAAGCATCCTGTAGATCATCGATCGCGTGATTGATATCCTTCATGGCAAAGTCTGTATAAGCGTCATTTTGTATGGTGCTACCCGAAGAGTTGATGTAGTGTAAGTTTTGGGTAGTATCTATAAATGTATTTCTTCTCACCATTCTTTGATAATTGGTGATGAAGGTGTTTTTCATGATTGTATACATCCATGCCTTCAGATTAGTGCCTTCAGCAAACTTATCTCTATGCGTGAAGGCTTTTAGGATGGTTTCTTGCAATAGATCATTGGCGTCTTCCATATCTCTCGTCAATTTCAACGCAAAAGGCTTAAGAGAACCTGTCAACTGATCTATCTGGTAACTGAATTCTAAAGCTGTCATGGGTGTCTTATTTTTGTTCAATCAAATTTATAAAAAGTTAAACAAAAAGAAAAAGGATTGTTTAATTAATTTTAAAAAAGGTTAAACAAAATACATCAAGCATGAGAATGCTTGCCATCTGATAGAATCAGGAATCACTATTTTTTGTAGGTTGATTAATACCAATTGACCAGTTGAATTGAGCTTAATTTTGGGGAAAAGAATCTAATCTTAAGCTGTTTGGAGTTCAAGATTATCGACCAATTCTACGAGTTGCTCAAAGCGAGAAAAGGATTGAGCGTTAACTGGGATTTTGATATCCTGACCAACAATTTGAAAACCTGAAAGAAGGATTTGAGAATTTGGAAAGTTAGATGCCAATTTATCAACATAGCTCTGTACTTCAGATGTGCCCGGTACAGTCGTAAGTACTGTCAGTATATATTCTGGTTCATGAATTTCGAATACCGACTTTAGATCAATAAATGGGAGTGATTGACCAAGATAAATAGATCGATGCCCGCGAGATATTATGAGATAGTTTGCAAAAAGCAGGCTGAGTTCATGCAGTTCACCTTCAGGGAGATAAAGAATGAACTTCTTCCCGCCCTCTCTGACCTCTGAATATTGCCCATCAATAGCCACTATGAGTTTTTGGCGTATGAGATTAGTGATGAAATGCTCCTGAGCGGGATTAACTGAACCAGTCTGCCATAAAACACCAATTTTAGATAGGAAAGGATAGATGATATTAATCATCGTCCGTTCGAAACCAAGCTTGGTAATATTCGAAGCAAGTATTTGTTCAAATCGAGAATCATCCATATCCACCATGGAAAGAGTGAGAGCATGTACTTGTTCAGGAAACTTTACACTACGTTCTGTTAGTTTGACAACTTCGGTTTGCATCTCTACTTCAGACATTTCCGCTATTTTGGAAATTTTGAAGCCATTTTCTTTTAGCAACGCAACATTCAAGACCAACCTGAGGTCATTGTCATCATAGTGACGAATATTCGTGTCTGTTCTTTTTGGGCTTAAAAGATCGTAACGCTGTTCCCAAATCCTGAGCGTATGTGCCTTTATTCCAGACAGTTGCTCTAAGTCACGTATCGAAAACCTACTCATATTTCTTTCCCTTCAAGAATTAATTAAAACAGAACCTTCTGTAAACCAGATAATCTGAAGTTTTGTTTGAGATTAGGTAATTGAGATTAAACAAAAGTAGAATAATTGAGATAAGACGATTGTCAAGGCGATTGGATTTAGACGGTTCAATTTGATCAATGAGTTCATGATTATTTGTATCACGAATGAAATAATGAACCAAGCCAAATAATTTTGAACGGGGATCTCTAAAGAAAGCCATTGCCAATATTCAAGTTTGACGGCCACTGGCTCAATTATAAAATCCATCACTACCATCATTGCTGATGCGATTGCAGACCTAAGTACCAAATTGCCTGATATGGTTTTTGATAAATTGTAAAAGCAATAGGAGAGTAGGAACCAATTTATACCAATGACAAGTGGGACTTCATAAAGTTTAGGCCCGAGTACAGAACCATATGTATATAAGCCAAATGGCCATCCCGTTGCAACTCCAATAGCCTCTATCCCTAAGCCTATTAAGACCGTAGTGATTAACACAAATAATAGTCTACCTGAAATGTGTGTCTCGCCTAAAAGCAATATAATAGACGTAATGACCAGATTAATGGGGGTAAGTTGTATGAAGAATGAGGAAGAGGAGGGAATGATTGTACCTATTGCCCCAACAAGGTGCAGGATCATTACAATAATTTTCAATATTATATTTCTTCGTGACTTTGGCATATCCAGATCAAACAAGGTTATTTTGGAGATGTTTACAAATAGAACTTAAGCGCAATGATATTATATAATGTGACTGTAAATATTGATTCGGAAGTGGAACTTGATTGGATTCAATGGATGAAGACTGTTCATATACCTGAAGTCATGGAAACGGGATGTTTTACTGAGAATAAAATTCTAAAGCTCCTGAATGACGATCCTGATGCTACGGGCACTACTTACGCTGTTCAATACTTCACTTCGGAAATATCTATTCTAAATAAATATTTGAATGAGTTTGCTCCGGCCCTTCAACAGAAGACACTTCTGCGATATGCTAATAGGTTTGTGGCTTTCAGAACTTTCCTAGAAGAGGTTTAGAAATCCAGTCGCCCATTGAGCCAACCGGCCTCTAGACCCGCATTGTAATATTTCTTGTAAAAATTGATAGCTGGCTCATTCCAATCGAGCACTTGCCACATCATACCTGTTGCTCCGCCAGCTTTTCCGAGAGTGATGGTCTCGTCGAAAAGCATTTTACCAATGCCAGCACCTCGCTGTGATTCTGTCACTATAAGGTCTTCAAGATAGATTCGCTTTCCTTTCCAGGTAGAGTATCTCCAATAATATATGGACAAACCATGAATCTCATCATTTTCCTCTGCTACTATGAATTCAAAAACTGGGTTTTCTCCAAATCCATCTTCTTGCATCATTTCCAGGGTATTATTCACCTCTTCAGGTGCTTTTTCATATAATGCCAATTCCTTTATCAATTCCAGTACACGCGGTAAATCTTCGTATTCTCCTTTTCTAATTTTCATCCGACTAAATTATATGCTTTGCTTTAAAACGGTTTAAGATTCGCTTGATTAGATTGCAATAAGTTATTTTGTTATATTAATAAATCATCGAATTCTTTCGCAACAGTGCGGTCAGTTAATTTTTATCCATTGAAGTCTTTTTATAGCTGTTTTTGTCTTTTTCTTTTAGTAATCATCGGGTTTCAGGCAACTGCAAATGCTCAGAAGATCAAAGAAGGTTTTGTAGATCTTAGAGGTAAAGATCTCAGTGAACCAATCGCTCTGGATGGTGAGTGGTATTTTTATTGGCAGGAATTAGTCTCGCCTTCATCATCACCCTCTAGCAATTCTGGATTTGTCTCTTTTCCTGGTTTATGGAATGACTTGGAGTCAACAGGAAATCAACCGTATGGTTTTGCTACCTACCAAGTCAAGGTATTGCTTGATCCGAATGTGGAATACGCCATATTCACGCCAGCGGTTTATAGCTCTTATTGGTTTTTCATAAACGGAAATCTGATTACAAGTAATGGCAATGTGGGCATTGATGAGGATTCAACCAAGCCACAATGGATTCAGCTGACTGAACCAATTCCTTCTGAAATATTGGCGGACACAAATATTTTCACCCTGCAGGTTTCCAATTTTAGTCACTATAGGGGAGGTCCTGTGGATAGCATAATACTAGGAGATAAGAAATCACTTTTAAGCAGTCGTAATGCGCTATTTGTGCTAGATGCGATGCTCACTGGTGCATTGATCATGGGAGGCATGTTTTTTCTTGGTCTTTTTCTATTTGGACGTAGGCAGCGGAATATTCTTTATTTTTCGCTTTTCTGTTTGGCGTTTAGCTATTTCATATTTGGTAGAGTAAATTATTTAGTGACTTGGATATTTCCGGATCTGCCTTGGTGGCTCACCACACGTATGGAGTATGGTTTTATCTATTTGATGGTCATATTCTTGCTGAAGTATACCTACAATACCTATCCCAAAGACTCTCCTAAATATTTGGATCAAATAATCGTTTGGATTTCGCTTATTTTTTTAATTGTCAACATAGCGAGTCCTCCTATGATTTTCACACGTCTCCTACCGATTTTCTTGACTTCTATGTTTGTGATCATACCGATAGGGTTCTACATATACCTTAAAGCATTACTCAATAAAAGACCTGGGGCTGTTTACAGTTTTATTGGGATAAGTATAATTCTGAGCGTACTTACATTAGCCAATCTCAAGCAATTTGGCCTGATTGACATACCCCCATATGTGGCTCCAATTGGGTACTTGTTGTTTTTCTTTTTACAATCCGTTACCACGTCGCAGCAAGTTGCTATATCCTATGAAAAAAATCGATTGGAAGCGGAGGCCGCATTAAGAGCTAAGTCCGATTTCTTATCTACCATGTCACATGAGATACGCACGCCGATGAATGCTGTGATAGGACTGACACATCATCTGATAGACAGTCACCCGAGACAGGATCAATTGAGCACTCTCAATACCCTGAAATTCTCTTCAGAGAATTTACTCAGACTGCTAAATGATATCTTGGACTTCAACAAGCTTGAAGCCGGAGGCCTTATGCTTGAAGAAAACCTTATAGATCTTCAAACACTAGGAAATAATCTTGCTGACGGATTTCGAAAGATGGCTGAAGCGAAAAAGACAATGATTGAATTTGAATTCGATCAGAAACTACCTTCTCTTTATGCGGGCGATGAAGGTCGCCTGACGCAAGTTTTATCTAATTTAATTGGTAACGCGATAAAATTTACTTCTTCAGGAAAGGTGACTTTAGATATGAGACTGGTGGAGCGTATGCCAGAGCACATCGCTATTCGATTCTCTGTAAAAGACACGGGTATTGGGATTTCACATATAGATCGGCAAAAGATTTTTGAGCAATTCAATCAGGCCAATACGACTATCAATAGAACTTATGGAGGTACTGGACTTGGCTTGGCAATATCAAAGAAGATATTGGAGCTTCAGGGAGTAGAAATTCATCTTGAAAGTGAATTAGGTCAGGGCTCAGAGTTTTATTTCACGATGAACCTTAAACTGGCAAAAGGACATAGAAGACGTGTGGTCAAGCCAAGTATTTTGGTGGATCCATTGAAGGATAAGCGCATTCTATTAGTAGAGGACAATCAGGTAAACATCATGGTGGCGAGCCGTTTTCTAGAAAAATGGCATTGCTTGATTGACCTTGCTGAAAATGGAGAGCAGGCTGTTGAGAAATTTGAGGAAGATAAATATGATTTGATCTTGATGGATCTTCAAATGCCGATTATGGACGGCTATGAGGCCACTAAAAGGATCAGGGCAACAGGCTCAAAGATTCCAATAATTGCCTTGACAGCTACTGCCTTGGTAGAAAAAGGAGAAAGTATCAAGGACTATGGCTTAGATGATTTTATCGTTAAGCCATTTCACCCCAATCACCTCTACGAGAAGATAACTAAGTATTTAGTAGAGAACGAACACGGACTTAGCTAATCTTATCAAAACCAGTATACTTCTGTAGTACCTCTGGAATCAATATACCTTCAGGTGTTTGGTTATTTTCCAAAATTGCTGCGAGTATCCTAGGAACAGCAAGTGCAGATCCATTCAAAGTATGTGCCAATTGCTTCTTACCATCTTTATCTTTAATTCTCAGCTTAAGACGATTGGCCTGGAAAGTTTCAAAATTAGAAACTGAACTCACCTCCAACCATTTCTTTTGAGCTGCAGAGTACACTTCAAAATCATATGTAATAGCAGATGTAAATCCTAAGTCGCCCGAACATAACCTAAGTATGCGGTAGGGTAAACCAAGCTTAACAATCAAGTTTTCTACATGCGCTACCATTTGGTCAAGCACTGCGTAAGAATTGTCTGGATGTGTGATTTGCACAATTTCAACTTTATCAAACTGATGGAGCCTATTAAGTCCACGGACGTGGGCTCCCCATGATCCAGCTTCTCTTCTGAAACAAGGCGTATATCCGGCATGCTTTATTGGAAGTGACTGTTCGTCCAATATAACATCACGGTAGATGTTGGTAATAGGTACTTCTGCTGTGGGGATTAAGTAGAGGTTAGTATCAGTAATGCCATACATCTGTCCCTCTTTGTCAGGCAATTGCCCCGTACCGTATCCTGAATCTTCATTTACCAGGACAGGTGTTTGCACTTCGTCGAATCCAGCTTTGTTGGCTTCATCTAGGAAAAAATTTATCATGGCACGAACAAGACGTGCACCTTCTCTTTTGTAAAATGGAAATCCCGCCCCCGTCACCTTGTTACCTAATTCAAAGTCTATGATATCATATTGTGTGATTAGCTCCCAATGTGGTTTAGCATCATCTGGAAGATTTGGCATGCCTGTCTCCACCAATTTTACCACTTCATTGTCAGATTCACTTTTACCCGCTGGCACTAGTTCATTAGGAATATTGGGAATGGTGTAGAGTTGATTCAGAATTTCCTTCTCAATCGCGATTAATTGCTCGCCTAAATCTTTGCTTTGCTGCTTCAGCTTACCTGTCTCCTCTTTTGCAGCATTTGCTTCGGCTTGCTTTCCTTCTTTGAAGAGCTGACCAATATTTTTAGCTATCTGGTTAGATGTAGCCAATACCTCATCTAGAGACTGCTGTGTACGTTTCCTATCATCATCCAGCGCCAACAAATCCTTTAATACTTGCTCCGCATTCTTGAATCCACGCTTGTTTAGTCCCTCAATATGCGTTGAAAGATGCTTTCTTACCACTGCTAGCTGTAACATGTTAATTGATTTTTTGCTGCCGCAAAGTAACCGCCAATCCGCTAATAATAGAAACTACGCAGGTATTTAATGAATAATTGGTTGTTTTATTATTTCGGAGTATTATTTGTGTAATATTTGCAGTAAGCATATACTTGTGCTTCAATTCATGTGGTCACCACATAAACATATCCAATACAATATTTTTATTATCAACATTCCACAGGACTCTGACCTCCAGAGTCAGGTTTACTAAACCCACAATACTTATTTTATGTACACTTTAGATGATTTGAGTGTAAAGCTAATCTCCGAAATAAGAGATTTAGCCGAAGAACTTGGTGTCAAGAATGCAAAAAAGATTGCCAAGAAGGAGCTTATTTACGAAATCTTGGAAAAGCAGGCCTCACTCCCTGATAGTGAGATTCAAAAAATAAAAAAAGAAGCGCCTAAAGAAGAAAGACCTCCTAGAACAGAAAGAAAAGAACGACCGGCCAACAAAAAGCGTGAAAACGTAAAAGAGCCAAGAACTGAAGATTCTACTGAAACAAGGGGAGAATCAGATGACTTACTGAAGTCACTGGATATAGAAATAGAAGGTGCTCCAGAAGCGAAGCAAGAGACCTCAGAGGAGAAGAAAGAGGAAAAGAAACCAGAACGCCCGCCACGTGAACCTCGCGAGCCTCGTTCTGACGATCGTCCTAACAAGAGACGTGAGCGTAACGCTGATGACAAACCTGAAGAAGGTGAGCAACGAGAGCGCAGAGAGCCACGTCATGATCACAAGAGCAAAAAAGCCCAATTCAATGAAGACATCAAGGATTTTGATGGAGTCATAGAGAGTGAAGGCGTGCTTGAGATCATGCAAGATGGATATGGTTTCTTGAGATCAAGTGACTATCATTATTTGGCTAGCCCTGATGATATTTACGTGTCACCTTCTCAGATCAAGCTTTTTGGTTTGAAAACAGGTGATACTGTGAAAGGCCAAATTCGTCCTCCTAAGGATGGAGAAAAGTATTTCGCACTTCTTAAAGTATCTAGCGTCAATGGAAAGACTACTGAAGAAATTCGTGATCGTGTAGCTTTCGAATACCTAACGCCACTTTTTCCAGAGGAAAAATTGAACTTAAGTACCAAAGCAGACAACTATTCTACACGTATTCTTGATTTGTTCGCTCCTATTGGGAAAGGACAAAGAGGGATGATTGTAGCTCAGCCAAAAACAGGTAAGACTGTATTGCTCAAGCAAATAGCTAACGCTATTGCTGAGAATCACCCTGAAGTATATCTCATGATCTTATTGATCGATGAGCGTCCTGAGGAGGTTACAGATATGGCACGTTCGGTTAAAGCTGAGGTGATTGCTTCTACTTTTGATGAGCAAGCAGACAAGCATGTGAAAGTAGCTAGCATCGTGCTAGAGAAGGCTAAGAGAATGGTAGAGTGTGGTCACGATGTTGTGATCCTCCTAGATTCGATCACGCGTCTAGCTCGTGCTTACAATACTGTAGTTCCTTCATCTGGTAAGATCCTTTCTGGTGGTGTGGATGCGAATGCACTTCACAAACCAAAGAGATTCTTCGGAGCGGCAAGAAATGTTGAAAACGGTGGATCATTGACGATTATCGCAACTGCGCTTATCGAGACAGGTTCTAAAATGGATGAAGTGATCTTTGAAGAATTCAAAGGTACTGGTAACATGGAGCTTCAGTTGGATAGAAAACTATCTAACAAGCGTGTATATCCTGCGATTGATGTGCCAGCTTCTGGAACACGTCGTGAAGATCTTCTCATGGACAAAGAAGTACTCAGTAGAGTATGGATCTTGAGAAAATACATGGCAGACATGAACAGCAACGAAGCAATGGAATTCCTTTTGAGTAAAATGAAGGGTACCAGAAACAACGATGAGTTCTTGATTTCTATGAACGGATAATTTTCCAAACACTATAATATCAAGAGCCAAGGCATTACGCCTTGGCTCTTTTTTTTGTCCCTTGATGTACATAATCTGCCGTCTCTGTAAAACGAAGGCAGGTAGGGACATAGTAGATGTTTGAATACTGAAACCAACATTTAAATGTCATGATTAGAAAAATTGAATCACTCTTTTTTGCCTTTGTATTATTCATGGGCTATTCGCTTTCCGCACAAGTCACTACGCCAAGACCAAGCCCCGCAGCTACACTCACCCAGAATATTGGCCTCACGGAAATTTCCATCAATTATTCGCGACCATCTGTGATCAGAGGTAATAATGACCGAACAGGTCAGGTTTGGGGATCGCAAGTGCCTTATGGTCTAGCACCAAATGGTTTTGGAAACCTACAACCTATGCCTTGGCGTGCTGGCGCCAATGAGAATACCGTCATTTCATTTTCCACGGATGTGGAAGTAGAGGGCAATAAACTGGCTGCTGGTAGCTATGGATTGCATATGATTCCAGAGGAATCTGGAGATGTAACTGTGATCTTCTCTAACAATATCTCGTCATGGGGAAGTTTTTGGTATGACCAAAAGGAAGATGCCCTCAGAGTAAATGTAAAAATGAAAGATGCGCACTTCACCAATGTGCTCACCTATGAATTTGTAAGCTTGACTACATCAAGTGGAACATTGTCCTTGGCTTGGGAGTCTAAAATGATTCCTATTCAAATAGTAAGTCCGCAGGAAGTGGTAATGCAAAGTTTCAGAAATGAATTGCGTGGTATTCAAGGCTTTGGATGGCAAGGACCACTCTCTGCCGCTCAATATTGCTTTCAAAATAATATCAACCATGAGGAGGCTCTGCGTTGGGCTGATGCATCCATTACGAACAATCGAAATGCGCAGAATTTATCTACTAGAGCTGGATTGTTGATACAAAAAGGAGATAAAACAAACGGTATCAAAGCAGCGGATGAAGCGGCTTCTGTGGCTAACCTCGCTCAGCTTAATTTCCTAGGATATCAGATGTTGGGCGTGCAAGAATATGACAAGGCCATTGAGTTCTTCAAACTCAACATTAAGAACAATCCTACGGACCCTAATGGTCATGATAGTCTCGGCGAAGCTTATGTAGCTAAAGGGGATACTAAAAATGCAATTAAAGAATTTAAGAAATGCCTTTCAATGAATCCTACACCTTTCGTCAAGGCAAATTCAATTACTAACCTCCAAAAGTTAGGGGTTGAGTATTCTGAGTAGTTATAGAAAACAGAAGAGTCTTGTTAGAGGCAACAGACGCTTTTGAATTAGGTTGAACCCAGACGTGAGTCTGGGTTCTTTTATTTAAGCCTCTCCAAACATTTTTTCAAACTGGCCCTCCAGTGCGGGATCTCAATTTCGAAGGTTTCTTTGAACTTTGACTTGTCCATTACACTGTAATGCGGACGTTTTGCAGGGGTGGGGTAATCCTTTGTAGGGATTGGTTTCACGTTCGTGGAAATTCCTTTGTATTCAAAAATCGCCGAAGTGAAGTCAAACCAAGAGGCCACACCTTCATTGCTGTAATGATAAATACCGTAGGCGGTAGATTGATTTTGAATGATCTTCAAAATAGCTTCTGCTAGGTCACGTGCATAAGTAGGGCTACCCAGTTGGTCAATGATGATGTTGAGTTCGTCCTTTGAAGCGGACAAGTTGATCATCGTTTTCACGAAGTTTTTTCCAAAAGCGGAATAAAGCCATGAGGTTCTGAAAATGAAATAATGATCCAAACCGCCTTGGATGGCTAATTCGCCTTTCAATTTGGTCAATCCATAATAATTCACAGGATCTGTCAGCTGACTTTCTTTCAAAGGGATATTGCCACCGCCATTAAAAACAAAATCAGTAGAAATATGGATTAGCGTTACCTCAAACGGTTTACACGCTTTCGCCAAAATGAGGCATGCAGTTGCGTTAAGAAGTTTTGCAGCTTCTTTGTCCTTTTCGGCCAGATCTACGGCCGTGTAAGCGGCGCAGTTGATGCAGTAGTCGTAAGTTTTGTTTTTGAAAATCTCATGAACCATAGCCTCCTTGGTGATATCCAGCTCAGGAAAATCTACAAAATCCAGCTCAAAATTAGGATAATGAGGGGCCAGGTCATTGAATTCAGAGCCAAGTTGGCCGCTTGATCCTATTACCAATATTTTCATTCTTTTATTCCTTTTACGTAATTATCAAGATAGGCGTAATACTTTGTGAGTGCGCCATTTTCTGCTATAGTAGCCTTTTTTATGATGTCTTTATCGTCATTTCCAAGTAGCTCAGGAAGCACATTGTTGAGGAGCTCATTCCCAAAACTCTCGGATGCATCCCTAGGGAGCTCACATGGCAGATTGTCAACGGCCATCACGGTAATGTTGCCCTCATCACTCAAGGCTTTTTCCATTTCATCATCACTAGGATTATAGTCGTAGATAGGGTCTTCAATGGTGCTTGGTCGTTTCGTGGACGGAATTGATCCTTCTATGTCACATGTGATGTCTGCAATGACTCTGATAGCAAAATCCAACTTATTGGCATCCTTTCGGGTAAAGAGTACAGGAGACTTTGGATCCCAAAATGCAGCTGCTATTAGTAAATCTGTAGACTTTGAATATTTCAAAAAGTCTGCTTCGTAGTTTTCTGGATTTTGATAAAACTCCTTTCGGCTAAAATCTCCACCATCTTTTCGTGCATGATAGTCGCGAGTATTAAGCTGTGTGAATACTGGCACATCAAATCTATCCCTGAGATATTCTGCCGGCGTTACTTTACGAATCCCCATTCCTAAAAGAACTTCTATTGCGCCTTTTGCCACACGCCCACCGCCAGTTATGGCGATTTTGACTGGTGGAAGTTTTACTTTTTTGTACTCCGTTTTCAGATCTTCTAGATCAAAACAATCTGACGCTTTGCGCAAATTGTAGAGATGGTAACGAAGACCATAGGTCAGGATGCCATTGTAAGCGCCCACTATTCCAGCCCATCTTCCAAAGGCAATGATCCTTTTGCCAGACTCATCTGTCAAAGTTTCATAGTCAATAATGCGTATTTTTTTGTCTAGTATTTCTTGAAGTAGCGTACGATTGTAAGGCTGTTTTTTGATAGTATGTGAAAAGAAAAAATAGGTTTTTCCTTCAAGAAGTTGAGGAATTGGAACTTCCTTCACGCCCAGCAGCACATCGCAATCATTTATTGACTTTACGATGCGAATACCTGCACTTTCATAATCAGCATCCGAAAAGCATCGAATATCTGAGGTCTGAGCTACTAATTCTACATTAGGAAATTTTGCTACTACTTCCTTAGCCTGAGAAGGAGTGAGTGCTACTCGTCTGTCAGTTGGGACTTTCCCTTCTTTAATCAGTGCAATTTTCACCTTTGCCATACTTAGATCAATTATCTTCAGGTGCAAATTTAACCCAGATTTGCTGCGCAAATCAGCCATAGGCCGACGAATATTTGTAAAGGCGGGTGTTACGAAGCGTTGTTTAAAATACGAATGAATTTATACTAGAATTGGAAATTCCAGCAAATATTGTCGGGGTTCACCCTGACAAAAAGATCTAATTCAAAAATTAAAGTCTTTTTCCAGTCAAAACTTCTTTCTAAATGACAACTTTGGGTTTAACCTTTTTTCTTACCTATATGGAATATTTGGTCGTCGGTGGCAGTTGGGCCCTATATCTCTTTCTACACAGCGTTTTAGCAACGACTATGGTGAAGAAGTGGGTTGCGGATAAAATTATCAAATCTGACCGGGCCTATCGTCTAATCTATTCTCTACTAAGCACGATCGGCCTACTTTGGTTGCTAATGATCATGGCTACAACGGAGAGTATTCAGATCTTCAAACCATCAGCCTACGTGACTTATGGTGCAATGGTGCTTGCTTCGTATGGAGTGATATTGATTATCGTTTCCTTCAGGCAATTGTCCATGACAGAGTTCGTTGGCCTAAAAAAACAATCTGAGGGTAAGTTGATACAAACTGGCCTGCATGGACATGTAAGACATCCGATTTATTCTGGGACCATATTGCTATTCATTGGAATGTGTCTCTATTATCCTACTGATATCAATATGTTAGTTACGGTAGTTGTGTTTTTGTATTTGCCTGCTGGTATATACCTAGAAGAGAGAAAGTTGATAGAAGTATTTGGCGAAGAATACTTGGGGTATACCAAAAAAGTCCCAGCGTTATTTCCGAGACTTTTTAGATCCTAATTCTTCTTTTCCTTGATGTCATCGCGATCATCAAGCTTTTTATCACTTACATTTTTATTCAGAAAGGCATTGATTTCTTCTATGTTCAGTGACGATTTGATTTCACCAAAAGAGTTGATAGATATATCAAACCCCTCGAGCTCTTTATGCACTTTTGGTTTATTGTCTTTCTTTGAGTTAGTCATTCTTATAGGAGTTTAGCTATTTTATCTAACTCTTTTGTTGAAGAAATGATATGTTCAGCGGCGACATTTCCTCCTAAAAAGGAAATAATCATCATTAAATCTGGTCCCGATGCTTCCCCAGTCACAGCCATTCGCAATGCTTGCATGTTTTTACCTGCTTTGATGTCATGTTGTTCCATGAGTGAAAAGAAGAGTTCTTTTGCTGTTTGAGGAGAGATAGCGTCATGTGCTTTTAGGGCATCAGCATAAATAGTCACTGCAGTTTTAGCTTCCTCATTCCACTTTTTAGAAGCCGTAGCTTCATCAAATTTTGAAGGATTTTTGAAAAGATATTCACAGCTTGCTGTGATTTCTTGGGGGAATGTCACACGTTCGCGGAAAAGCTCAAATATGTGATTTGCTTGAGTTCCTGACAAGGATACACCGTATTGATCATTTACATTTTCAGTGATCAAGTCTGTGATTTCTGAAGAAGCCAAGTTTTTGAGATACTGTTGATTGTACCATTTCACTTTGTCTACGTCGAACTTTGTGCCTGCTTTATTCACACGATCTAGGCTAAAGTCTGCGACCAACTCTTCCAATGTATATATTTCTTTTTCTGTCCCGGGGTTCCATCCAAGGAAAGCTAGAAAGTTGACAAGTGCCTTTGGAAGATAACCGCGCTCGCGGAACCCTTCGGATAATTCTCCAGATTCTGGATCCTCCCATGATAGCGGAAATATTGGGAAACCACCTTTATCAGCTGATCTTTTGCTGAGCTTACCATTGCCATCAGGCTTCAAGATTAATGGCAAATGCGCAAATTGTGGCATGGTGTCAGCTATCCCCAAATATTTGTATAACAATACATGTAATGGGGCAGAAGGCAGCCATTCTTCGCCACGGATCACATGAGTGATTTTCATCAAATGATCATCTACGATATTAGCCAAGTGATAAGTTGGGAGGCCGTCAGACTTCATCAATACTTTGTCGTCCAGTGTAGAACCGTGTACATGTACCCATCCTCTTACGACATCTTGGAGGCGAACTTCCTCTTTTGGATCTACTTTGAAGCGAACCACATAGGGTTCGCCATTTGCTATTTTGCTGGCTACTTCGCTCTCTGACAATGTCAAAGAATTGCTCATGGTAGTTCTAGAAGCAGCATTGTAATGAGGATTGGTTACCCCCGCTTCTTTCAATCTTTCACGCATCCGCTCCAATTCTTCGGTGGTATCAAATGCATAATAGGCATTGCCTTCTTTGATAAGTTTGTCAAGGAATGTTTTATAAATCTCTTTTCTCTCGGACTGTCTATACGGTCCATAAGGTCCACCAACCCATGGGCTTTCATCAGGTGTGATTCCACACCAATCCAAAGTCTCTTGAATGTATGCTTCCGCTCCTTGAACGAATCTGTTTTGGTCAGTATCTTCTATTCGCACTATAAAAGTGCCATTGTTTCGCTTGGCAAATAGATAATTGAAAAGTGCCGTGCGGACACCTCCTATGTGTAGTGCGCCTGTTGGGCTAGGGGCAAATCGTACTCTTAATTGACTCATTCTGTGAAAATTTTCGGATGGCAAAGCTATTAAATCCGATGTGCAATGCAGGAATTTATCTGAGGTAATGACTATCCTAAGATACCTTTTATGATATCTACTGATTCATTGGCCCTTCTTTGAAAATTTAAAGTCAACACCAAATAATTTATGATACCAACAAAAATGGATAAGTTGAGCCCGAGGATAGAGTGCGGGATCATCAAGAAGACCAGGCCTGTAATGAAACAAAGCAAAGACGAGGACAGAAGAAAAAGCTTTGCGGCAGGAAATAGGCTAAGTTTTAGAAAAATAATCGACCCGAGAGAAGTGTTTTCCACCCTTCCCGTAATTAGTGGTAAAGCGTTTTGGGCAGACTTAATAATTAATGAAATTCGAAATGAGTCAGCAGACACTACACCATTGAATAGGGCAGAGTTCTGTGGTATGTTGCCATCTTTAAATTTTATGTGACTGGCAATCTTCCCGATGACCTGCTCTTTCTTCAATTGAGAGACGAACGTCACATCGAAAAAGGGCAGCAAAGTCATTAGATATAGGCTATGCAGCTGATTTCTACATTCACATCTTTTGGCAATCGGCTGACTTCTACCGTTTCTCGAGCTGGTGGGTTAGCATCAAAGCTTTTGCCATATGCTTCATTGATTTTAGAAAAATCATCCATGTTCTTAATGAAGATCGTGCACTTAATGACATTCGAAAAAGCTGATCCAGCTGCTTTTAGGACATAACCGAGGTTTTTCATGACCTGCTCAGTCTCAGCTGAAATGTTAGAATTGATCAGGTTTCCGCTAGCTTGATCAATGGCTATTTGTCCGGATATATAAACAAGATCATTGTGAATGACTGCTTGGCTGTAAGGGCCGATTGGTGCAGGAGCATCATTTGATAATACTATGTTTTTCATCTTTACTCTACAGTTACAGATTTAGCTAAATTTCTTGGTTGGTCCACGTTGGATCCACGCATCACAGCAATATGATAGGAGAGGAGTTGCAAAGGGATGACCGTAAGAAGTGGCATCATGCACTCGATCGTAGCAGGGACTTCTATGGTGTAGTCTGCCATTGAACTTATCAAACTATCGTTTTCAGTTACAATGGCTATTACTTTTCCTTTTCGAGCCTTTACTTCCTGAATATTGGATACGATTTTCTCGTGTGAGCTATCCTTTGGTGCAATAAAGACCACAGGCATATTTTCATCAATCAATGCGATTGGACCATGCTTCATTTCTGCAGCAGGATACCCCTCTGCGTGGATGTAAGAAATCTCTTTGAGTTTCAAAGCACCTTCAAGTGCTACTGGGAAGTTATAACCTCTTCCTAGGTACAAGAAGTTTTTAGAATCCTTAAATTCGCTTGAAATCTTCTTGATCTTATTATTACTCAAAAGTGCCTTAGCAACTTTTGCGGGAATATTTTCTAGTTCCAGGATCATCTCACGGTACTTCGTGTCAGTGATAGTGCCCTTTTGGATGGCTATCCTCAGTGCAATCATAGTCAACACAGTGAGCTGAGCTGTGAACGCCTTAGTAGATGCCACACCGATCTCTGGTCCAGCATGTAGATATGCTCCTTCGTCTGTGATTCTAGATATGGATGAGCCGACATTGTTAACTATTCCGAGGATGATGGCACCCTTAGATTTCGCAAGTTCCAGTGCAGCTAGAGTATCGGCAGTTTCACCTGATTGTGAGATAGCGATGATGATGTCACCTTCACTGATGATAGGGTTCCGGTAACGAAACTCTGAGGCATACTCTACCTCTACAGGGATCCGGCAGAGATCTTCAAACAAATACTCCGCTACCAGTCCTGCATGCCAAGAAGTCCCACACGCGATAAAGGTGATTTTTTTCGCATTGATCAAAGGCGTGGCATAATCACGAATGCCTCCCAGTGTAAGTTTCGCTTCTTGGGCATTGAGCCTCCCACGCATGCAGTTTGCAATGGACAAAGGCTGCTCCATGATTTCTTTTAGCATAAAATGCTCATAACCTCCTTTTTCGATCGCTTCAAGCTTTAGATCTAACTTATGGATTTGTGGAGTCTGCGTGACATCCTTATTGTCCACGATTTCATAACCTTCTCGTGTGACTATGGCTACTTCCTCGTCATTTAGATAGATCACTTCATTGGTGTATTCAATAATTGGCGTAGCGTCAGAAGCAATGAAATAACCATCAGCGCTCAATCCTAGCACCATTGGACTCCCCTTTCGTGCAGCATAAAGCACATTTGGTTCGTCTTTGGAAATGACTACTAATGCGTATGCGCCGACTATCTTGGTAAGCGCTAATCGGAGTGCTTCTTCTAAACTTAAATCAAGAGTTTTTTTAAGTTCCTCAATGAATACCGCAAGCACTTCGGTATCCGTATCACTTCTGAACGAATAACCTTTGTTGGTTAGCTCAGTCTTAATAGTTGAGTAATTCTCAAAAATCCCATTGTGAATGATCGCCAAAGATTGGTCTGCAGAGTAGTGGGGATGCGCATTCTTGTCGTTTGGCTCACCATGAGTTGCCCATCTCGTATGTCCTATCCCAATTGTGCTTTGCAAGTTTTGGCTCAAGGTCATGTCCTCCAAGGCCTTTACTTTGCCTTGTTTTTTGAATACTTTGAGTTCTCCGCTTTCAATAACTGCTACTCCTGAACTATCGTAACCACGATACTCCAGACGTTTCAATCCATTGATGAGAATGGGATAGGCCGGCTTATTGCCAATATAAGCTACGATTCCGCACATAGGGTTTTAATCCTTTATTGTAGTATAATATAATGTTAAATTGATCTCATTTTTAATAAATGATGTCTGTCCCAAACCTAGGGTATTTGGACTCCAAAGCACTAATTCATCTGCGATCGAACTAGAATTATTTCGATAGTAATCAGCTATGAGTTGTGCAAACAAAGTCACATCCACTTTCACTCGGGAATTAACTGCGTCTATTCCCATGTTTAGAACGTTGGAGTTATTAGTTGAGGTACTGTAGCCTGCTTCGGACAAAACTGCATTGTTAAATCCATCTCCAAGAGCGATTCCCGAACCATTGATTTTCCCATTAGACTTTATAAAAAGTGCCCGAAAACTGCTAACATCTTCTATTTGATCATTTTCGTTTGCGACACCCAAGGTCAATGTTGCACGGTTGATTATGAAATCATTATGAGTCTTTAAAAAATCAATGTATGGAGCTAAGTCTAATTTTGGATTGATTCCGGCAATCATATCCAAATAGACACGTGAAGAAGGAACAGAGCTTTCGGTATACTCTGCGCTGATATCACTGAGCTTTCCTGTGCTATTGTCTCTTATGATTTGAGAAAAGTGTGCGTCGTTAAAGTCGTAATTAAATGTATAAAGCTTACCTGCTACCGTTTTCATTTCCACAACTAATTTTGTGGAGTCATCTGTCAAGTCAAACAAGAACAATCCTTCATTTGATGCTCCAGGTACCAAAGCCAAAGGAGGGTAATGATAAAGTCCCTGAAAGAGTGAATCTCGATAGTCACCTACGACTTTGGCTTTTTCAAGTCTATCATATAGAAACATTCCAAAATCATCACTTAGAGGAACTCGGATAATAGAATCTTTTGCAGGATCAAAATCAAAGGTCAATTCTCCAGCTGGGGTGGGATCATAATCAACACTCATGTTGGCCAGATAAACTGGGTTGATGTACAAAGAGTCGTTAGCTAAGTGAACTGCGATTTGCTCACCAGTTAAAATGCCATGACTCCTCAAATCAGAGACCCTAAGATTTAAATAAACTGAAGAATATTCGAGGGAATCCCCTTCAGGTATTACACCACCGAAGAAGTTGAAATCATTGTATGAAATCGCTTTAGTTGTCCCATAGATGGAGTCTGAGAATTGACCGAAAAGAGACAACTCAAAGTCATCCGTCCTTAAACTATCTATCCTGATGTTAGTGCTTGGTAGGACAAATTCGATTTTCTCTGAGTTTAGGGGGCTTTCTTCAGCATCTAGCTCCAAACCAAGCTGCGTAGGGTCATCACAGGCAAAAAAAAACGGGATCAGCAAAAAAGCCAATCCCGATACCTTTAGGTAATTTTTATTATCCAACAAGTTCATTGTATAAGTTGTAATAAGACTCTTCAATATCCTCACCTTGATTTAAAGCTTCAATTTTCTTATCAGCTATTTCATTCATTAGCTTGGCAAAGCTTTCAGTGTTCTCTTGATTTGCAAAGTTTACTGCGTCTGCATATTCGATTCCCATTTTTAAGAAACCTTCATAATCAGCCGTCTTCAGTGGTCCTAGCATGCTGTCATCAACATCAAGCATTTTCACTTTATCCAAAAGATCGGCTCCAAACGTATGAGTAAACTTGTTATCATAAATAGTGAAAACAGTTTTTGACTCTTTGAAGATCGGATCATTCTTATAAGTAGACTTCACATATAAAGGAATCAAACTCGTCATCCAATCATTGCAATGAATGATGTCTGGAGACCAACCTAATTTCTTTACAGTCTCTAAAACGCCTTTGCAGAAAAATATTGCACGCTCGTCATTGTCTTCATAGAAATTATCTTCCTTGTCGAAGAATACTGATTTTCTATGGAAGTAATCTTCATTGTCAATGAAGTAAACTTGTAGTTTGGCATTCGGTATGCTTGCCACTTTAATGACCAAAGGTTTTTCTTCGTCACCAACCGAAATATTAATTCCTGATAAACGAACCACTTCGTGTAGTCTGTTTTTTCTTTCATTTATCAAGCCAAAACGTGGGACTAAAATCCTAATCTCCATACCTCTTTCCTGCATAGCCTGTGGTAGCTTTCTTACAAAGTCAGCCACTTCAGTTGTCTTCAGAAAAGGATTGATTTCACTCGCAACATAAAGGATTTTTAAATTGGACATAGAATTTCTATTTTAATGAGGATTATCTAAAATGACCTCAAAAATAGCATAAATTCGCCATACTTTCAACGTTTACAGTAAGTTAGCTAATATTAATTCTCCCATTGATGGAGGTAGTCAAACACCCAGCTCATATTTCTGCAATTACAAATTCTCTTCGAACGAGAGGTGCAACCATCGGTTTTGTACCTACTATGGGAGCTTTACATGAGGGGCATTTTTCATTGATCAAAACAGCACTTTCCGAAAATGATGAAGTGGTGGTGAGCATCTTTGTAAACCCGATCCAATTCAATAAGGAAGAGGATCTAGTCAACTACCCCAGACCAATAAAAGAAGATATAAAGGCATTGACAAATCTTGGAGTCAAGTTGCTCTACTTGCCTGAGGCAAAGGACATGTATCCAATCAAACCATTGGTCTATCCAGACTTTGGTTCGCTAGGAGCTCGTTTAGAAGGAGCCTTTAGGCCTGGTCATTTCAATGGAGTTGGTCTGGTGGTGAGTAAGCTTTTCCATCAGGTAAATCCGACCAAAGCATATTTTGGACTGAAAGATCTTCAGCAGCTCCTTTTGGTGAGAAAAATGGTAGAAGACTTCTCTTTTCCTGTGGAAGTAATAGGGTTGCCAACACTCCGTGAATCGTCTGGTTTGGCCATGTCTTCGCGCAATAGAAGATTGTCTGAGGAAGGTCTAAAAATTGCTTCAAGTATTTATTTAGGTTTGGAGAAGGCTCGAAAGCAGTGGCTCAATCAGACAAGCCCAGCAGAAATTATTTCTGAGTTAATGGAATTTTATGCTACTCAGGATGGTTTGGAACTCGAATATGCCGAGATCGTAGATGCCCAAACACTGTACCCTATCACGACGTTTATCAAAGAAGACGCAGCACTCTGTATTGCTGCATATGTGGAAGGTGTAAGATTAATTGATAACCTATATTTGCGGCAAGATTGACCTAAGAATGAATACCCAAGCATGAATATAGAAGTCCTTAAGTCCAAAATTCATCGTGTGAAGCTCACTCAAGCAGAGCTACACTATGTAGGATCTATCACTATTGACGAAGATATAATGGACGCTGCAGACATTATAGCCAATGAGAAAGTGCAGATAGTCAATATAAATAATGGTGAACGTCTAGAGACCTATGTGATCAAAGGAGTTCGTGGTAGCGGAGAGATATGCCTCAATGGCCCTGCTGCACGCAAAGCTCAGGTTGGAGATATCATCATTATCATTTCCTATTGTAGTATGGAAAAGGAAGAAGCAAAGCAGCACAATCCTATCCTCGTCTTTCCAGACGAGCACAATAGAATATCATAGATTTTAATCATGAAGAAGGCCGTTTCTGTCCTCAAATACGTGCTTTCACTCGGGCTAGCGGGAGTGCTTCTTTACTTTGCATTTAGAAATATTGATTTTGCCGAGTTTGTAGAGAAGTCCAAATCAGTCGATTATAACTGGGTGATTCTGAGTATTGCGCTTTCTGTAGCGGCTTATTATGCCCGAGCTTATCGATGGAATCTTTTGATTGCGCCACTGGGTTATTCGAAACTTAGTATCCACAGAACTACAGTTGCAATACTAGTAGGCTATTTAGCCAATTTGGCATTTCCTAGATTGGGAGAAGTGACGAGATGCGGCGTTCTTAATAGAAGTGATCAAGTACCTGTTTCTTCATCCTTTGGAACTGTGGTCACAGAGCGGGTTATCGACATGCTCACGCTCGTCGTTATACTGCTAGTCACTATGATAGCTGAGTATGATCGTCTCATGTCTTTCTTTTTATCCATCTTTTCGGATTTTGAAAATATCGAAGGGTTGATTTGGAAATCAATTCTCACCCTGGCGATAGCTGGAGTATTGGGACTTGGTTTGCTTTACGTGCTTTATGTCAAGATCCCAAAGGTGAAAGTGTTTATCAAGAGTCTTATTGAGGGATTGATTTCTCTAAGGCATGTCACTAATATCTGGGGGTTCTTCTTGTCAACTCTCATCCTTTGGGTGACTTACTATTTCATGTCCTACCTTATCGTGTTTGCAATGCCCGAAACCGCTCATTTACCATGGATGGCTGGTGTTATGTTGCTGATCACTGGCGGTATTGCTTTGGCGATTCCAGTACAAGGAGGAATTGGTACTTATCATGCTTTTGTAAGCGCGATGCTAGTTCTCTATGGTGTTGACAAGACCACAGGAGTTTTTCTTGCTACGCTACTTCATACATCACAGCTATTGGCAATAGCCGGATTTGGGGGAATTGGTCTGTTGATCGCATTTTTGATGAAATCTAAGAAATCTATACAAACTGATGAGCAAGAGACCAATCCTTGATCTATTGGAGAAGGTTGCGGTTTGGAAGCATCTGGGTAAGCGTTTAGTTTTTACCAATGGGTGCTTTGACTTATTACATCCCGGGCATGTTCTGGTTTTGGCGGAAGCCAAAAAGCATGGCGATATCCTCATCGTAGGATTGAATTCTGACAATTCTGTGAGAAGATTAAAGGGTGAGGATAGACCCATAATGAATCAATCTGCAAGACAGCAAATGTTACTTTCTCTTAATACCGTGGATGAAGTAATCATCTTTGATGAACCAACACCAGAAGCGCTTATCAAGCTGATAATACCAGATGTTTTGGTGAAAGGAAATCACTACAAAATTCATAACATTGTGGGGGCAGATATCGTAATTAGCCATGGCGGAAGTGTAGAGTTAGTTCCAATAGATTCGGAATACTCAACTACCTCCATTATAGAAAAAATCAAACACTCAAAATAGGAAAATAAGATGTTCATTATCATTATCGTATTCATAATAGCGAGCCTCGTGGTGAGTACTCGTCTTAAGAATAAGTTCAAAAAGTATTCAAAAATTGCACTTTCTTCCAACTTGACAGGAAAGGAAATCGCACAGTTGATGTTAGCAGATCATGGCATACATGATGTGTCTGTGACATGCGTAGAGGGAACTCTTACGGATCATTACAATCCTGGAAATAAGACAGTGAACCTTAGCCCAGATGTTTACAATGGAAGATCGGCTGCAGCTGCAGCTGTAGCTTCTCATGAGTGTGGACACGCAGTGCAGCATGCGACAGCATATTCTTTCTTAGAATTTAGATCAGCCATGGTGCCGATTCAAAACGTAAGTGGCAGGATTATCAACATTGTCTTTATGATGATGTTTTTTGGTGCCTTCTTTTTGCCTCAAATTGTCCCTTATAACTTGGCGATTCTAGTGATCATTGCTTGTTACGGTGTTTTCACATTGTTCGCTTTTATCACTTTGCCAGTAGAATTTGACGCTAGCAAACGTGCTTTGGCATGGATTGAGGATAGAAAGATTGTCAACTCTAGCGAACATGCCATGGCAAAAGATGCTTTGAATACAGCAGCCCAAACCTATATTATTGCGGCATTGTCAGCATTGGCTTCCTTGCTGTACTGGGTAATGATATTTCTTGGCGGAAGCAGAGATTAATCTATAAGTTATAAAATAGAAGCCTCACATTGTGAGGCTTTTTTTGTGTCAATTTGTTATGCATGCATAACAAAATTCAATAGATTTGCGCACCCTATATTTTGATCCATATTAACTCAATACCTCATGAATTTTGACCTAACAGAAGAGCAAGAAGCAGTCAGAGACGCAGCAAGAGAGTTTGCTGAAAAGGAATTATTACCAGGAGTAATTGAACGCGACAATGAGCAGCGTTTCCCAGCAGAGCAAATTAAGAAAATGGGCGAGCTTGGCTTCATGGGGATGATGGTAAGTCCTAAGTATGGTGGAGGAGGAATGGATTCTGTTTCTTATGTCCTTGCGATGGAAGAGATCTCGAAGATTGATGCTTCTGCCTCTGTATGTATGTCAGTTAACAACAGTTTGGTATGTTGGGGGATAGAGAATTATGGATCAGAGGAGCAGAAACAAAAATATCTACCTCGGCTAGCAAGTGGAGAGCAAATAGGTGCTTTTTGTCTTTCAGAGCCTGAGGCAGGATCTGACGCTACTTCACAACGCACCACGGCAGAGGACAAAGGAGATCATTATCTCTTGAACGGTACTAAAAACTGGATCACAAATGGAAGTACCGCGAGTGTCTATTTAGTGATTGCGCAAACACATCCAGAGCTCAAGCACAAAGGCATCAATTGCTTGATTGTTGAGCGTGGCATGGAAGGTTTTGTGGTTGGTAAAAAAGAAGATAAGCTAGGTATTCGTGGGTCAGATACTCACTCTTTGATGTTTACGGATGTGAAAGTTCCGAAAGAAAATAGAATAGGTGAGGATGGATTTGGGTTCACTTTCGCCATGAGTACACTAAACGGTGGCCGTATCGGCATAGCTTCGCAAGCATTAGGAATCGCTGCAGCATCATTGGAGCGTTCTGTGGCTTATGCAAAAGAGCGTAAGGCATTTGGCAAAGAAATCGCTCAGCATCAAGCGATACAATTTAAAATAGCTGATATGGCCTTAAAAGTGGAGTCAGCGAGATTGCTTTGTCTTAAGGCCGCTTCGCTAAAAGATGCTAAGAAAGATTATGCTCAGGCGAGTGCTATGGCGAAACTTTACGCCTCGCAAGTTGCCATGGAAAATTCTATAGAAGCTGTTCAAATTCATGGCGGATATGGATTCGTTAAAGAGTACCACGTAGAGCGATTCATGCGTGATGCCAAGATCACGCAGATTTATGAAGGCACTTCAGAAATACAGAGAATCGTGATTTCAAGGAACGTATTGAAATAGTATAAGTTAGTAAAGAGTATTTCCATCGGTGATTTAGTTGTATTTATTCAATATTTAATATTAGATTTATACAATAAAACAGCATTTTAAGAGGATTTCCTCTTTTTTAATTCATATTACTCACCGCCGTGGAGGACTATAATAAAATCATTGAATCACTAAGTATTCGATTTATCAAGGCTAAAAATATTAATATTTTGAAGCCTGTGACGATCGAAAATAACTACGATATCGAAAATTCATTATTGCTTGTCAATAGAGGAAATCTGAAATTTGGGAGCAACCAAGAAGTTTGTAAAGCTGGCGAAGTGTTTTTCGTTCCAGGTGGTAAACAGGTTCCTATATCCTATGGCAGAAGTTCCCAACTGAGCCTTTCTAAGGATGATTTCTTAAATAACAAGGAGACCTATTTTCAGAGTTATATTGGCCAATCGGACCATCATGAAAGCTACAGTTATGTCTCTTTTGAAGCCAAAGCATTTGATTCAGTGAATTTCTTTGCGTCGCTGGATATACCCCCATTCAAGGTTGAGGATTCTGGAAATATTGCTCGTTTGATAGGTGAAATCAACAAAGAAAATGTCTCAACTGCACCAGGTGGAAGCAGAATAGTCAAAGTCCTCACAGAGCAAATTGTAGTGGAATTGATTCGATATATCCTAAAACAAGGCCTTTTTGTAGAGCAGTTTGCAACCAATAGTACCTATTTCAAAGACCCAAGACTTATAGATATTTTTGGGTTCATCAAGGAGCATCTTGGTGAAGACCTTTCCAACAAGGTACTTGCCAATGTGGCTAATGTGTCAGAAGATTATGTAGGTCAATATTTCAAAATGTTAACGGGCATCAACCCTCAGGACTACATCGAATATCAGCGCATGGAAGAGGCAGTAAACTTATTGCGTACTTCAAAAATGAGTATTCGTGAGATAGGGAAAGATGTCGGCTATAAAGACACAGCCTATTTTTGCAGGCGCTTTAAGATGATGTTTGGAATCCCAGCAGGTAAAATGCGAAGAAGAGAATCCCTCATCAACGTTTAATTAGAAATGCTTCTCCTTTAGTTTTTTGAGAATCGCGGTGATTTGATCTGTCACTATTTTAAGAACTAGAACTGACAATTTCTCAACAAATATCGCAGGTAAACCAAATGATTTTTTAGCCGAAGCCTTCACAGTTTTTGGTGGCTCAACTTTAGCTTTTCCTGAGCTGACCAAGCGAAATATCCCATAGGACACTAAGAGTGTAGCACCTGAGATGGCAGCAATAGTGAGTATTTTTTTGGCATTTGCTTCGAATTTATCTGAAGCTTGATCTAGTTCTTGTTTTAAAACTTTCTCACGAATCGCCAATTGGGCTCTTTTTGCTTTGGTGGATAGCTTCTCACTCATCTTCTTTCTCTTTTTCAGTTATTGCCATAAACATTTGCTCCAGCCAAGTCTGAAGTACATTCGAACGTAGTAAGATGATGACTCCAAATAATAAAATGACATAAATACCCGCTACTATCAAATAGCCTAGGAAGACAGACTCCAAAAGCATGTTGAAATAGGCACTAAGTGCCAATGAAAGGAATACTAATAGGAATAAGAATATTATAGAGACAAAGGATATCACAATGAACTGTGCAAGCAATTTTGAAGCTTGTGTGATGATATCAAGTTTCAGACTTTCGCCTTTAAGGCGAATGTATTCGGATATTTTATCTATTAGATTATTAACAAGGGACATGTGTAGCTTTACTTTACTTCAATCACAATTTACGAAAATACTGATTGTAAGAAGAATTATTCTTCAATGAGCTCAACTTTAGGGCTAGCAATTGCTTCAGAAGATTCTGGCCCTTTTTTACTGAAATAAATCAAAGTAAAAGGTAATAGGAAAAAGACTCCTAGTATGTAAGCAAAACCCGTTAGTTTATATTTCAATGCGAATTCACCAAGCTTACTCGCAAGATGTATGGGAAGCTTTTTCAAATATGGTATTCCAAGGAAAAGTATCATCCCAAAGCTATTGAATAGTAAGTGAGCAATGGCAAGACTGATGGCAGCTTCACTTTTGAAAATGGCGGCCAAAAGTGCGGTAATGGTAGTGCCGAGATTAGCCCCCACAATAAACTGAAATGCTCGATTTAATTTGACCTTGCCAGTTGCTACCAGCGGCACGATAAGGGAAGTGGTAAGGGAGCTGCTCTGAATTATGCCAGTCAGTAGAAATCCCCACCCAAACGACTTGAATGTATTTTCAAAAGCGATGGTCTCAAACCTTGATTTGGCATTACCAATGAGTCTTTTGTAAAGGATATTTGATATGAATTTGACGATTGCAAAAAGGAGAATCACCGACATGATCAATAGAAAGAATGCTCCAAACCAATCTACCAATTGATGCCCAAATTGATCGATGATCTGCATTGGGTAGGCACGAGTAGTGCTATTTGAGGGGGCAGATATATTGAAGAAAGCCGTTAGTGATCTGCTGAGTTTGCTTAATAATCCAAACTTTAATTCTAATGGTAGAAGAATTATACAGGTGAGAATGTTGAAAATATCATGTACCGTACCTGCAGAGACTGCTTTTCTAAATTCGTTTGATTTGGTAATGTAGCTCATAGACACAATCGTGCTTGTGAGCGTAGTTCCAATATTTGCTCCCATTACCACTGGGATTGCATTCTCCAAGGAAATCGAACCTGCAGCTACAGCAGCTACCACCATAGAAGTTGTGGTGGAACTGCTCTGGAGTATGGCCGTACTAACCAATCCAATAAAAAGCCCGATTGCTGGATTAGAAAAAGCCACAACGAAGCTTTCCGCTATGTCTTTGCCTATTGACTGAAAACTGATCCCTATGAATTGGATAGCCACAAAAAAACCAAGTACTGCGAATATGATACCACCAACATATGCCGGAATACCCTTTACTGAAAGCAAAGTATCTGATGATGTTTTATGGTGAGTTGATTTGAGATTAGTTGCCAATACCTTCTTGTTTCTTAATCTCGCGTATTGTTTCTCCAGTAATTGCCTCAGTGACATTGATTACATGATCACCAACCTTTTCCATTGACTGATAGATGTCACGGTATAAAGCACCAATATGAGTGTCATATTTCTTCTCCTGCATATTGATGATATCTTCACTGCGGAGTTTATTTCTAAGATTATCAATGGCCGTCTCTTTGGACAAGGCTTCATCAATCCTAACTTTTTTGAAATTTTCTCCAAGGTTAGAAACCATTGTTTGAATGGCGGATGACACCAAATCGTGCATTTGTTGAAGCGCGGCTTTTTGTTTTTTGGTGAAGCCCAATTTATCATCTGATTTGTTTTCAAAGTCTTTTGAAATTTGGAAATAGATATCACCAATTCGCTCCATATCTATAATGATAGAAGTCAAGCAGAGCACACGATTGGATGCAACAGAGCTTAGACTACCATCAGATACTTTGGACAAATACTTCGTGATTTCTTCCTCGAGTTGATCTGTGTTTTCTTCCAATTTCCTCATTTTTTTGAGGAGACGTTTTTGCTTTTTCGCCTTTGGTTCATTGAGGAGGTTTTCAAGAGTAGAAGACATTTTGACTATGATTTTACCAAAAGCGGCGGTTTCTTTCTGAGCCTCTTCCAATGAAAGCTCTGCTGTATTCATTAAGCCAGTGCCTATATATTCCAGTCTGAAATCATCGTCATCTTCTCCACTTGGCTTAATCACTTTGGTCACCAGTTTCGCTATCTGATTTACAAATCCAATCAAAATGCAAGCATTGATTATGTTGAATGCTGTGTGAAAAACTGATAGCGCAATTGGAATAGATTCAGCGTTTTCAAGTGGAGATATTCCTGTTTGATAGGTAACATAACTAGCAATTATTGCCAAAAATGGTTTCATTAAAATCACAATCCACACTACTCCAAAAAGATTGAATACGAAGTGGGCAAAAGCAGCGCGCTTGGCGTGGACATTTCCTACTATTGCCGCAAGATTAGCGGTGATTGTTGTGCCAACATTCTCTCCAAGAACCATAGCAGCAGCTAATTCTAGTGGAATCCACCCATTATTAGCCATTACCAAGGTGAGGGCCATTGCCGCACTCGAGGATTGTACAATGACCGTCATTAATGTACCAATACCCACAAAAAGAAGGGTAGATAAAAAGCCTAAATTGGAATACTCGGTTAGGAATTCGAGTATCTGTGGATTAGATTTTAAATCTGGAACTGATTCTTTTAAATAAGCAAGACCCATAAAGAGAAGCGCAAAACCAATCAAAACCTCGCCCCAAGTTTTAACTTTTTCTCTACTAAAAAAGAGTAGCGGGAAAGCCATTGCTATAATGATCAATGCATAGGCATCAATTTTTACCTTAAATCCAATGATAGAGATGAGCCAAGCAGTGATTGTCGTGCCTATATTGGCACCCATAATCACGCCTATTGATTCCACTAAAGACAGTAGTCCCGCATTGACGAAACTCACTACAAGCACCGTGGTGGCTGATGAAGATTGGACCAAGCTGGTAATAAGAAAACCAGTTAAGACACCTTTGAACCTATTGGCTGTCATAGTGCTAAGGAACTGCCGCATTTTCGAACCAGCCACTCTTTGAATGGCTTCACTCATCACTTTCATACCGTAGATGAAAAATGCAAGTGCACCAAGTAGGTTTAATAAATCAAAAATTCCAAAGTCCATGATGGTATAGGTTGGAGCTAAAAGATCAACAAAGTTACCTTTTGAATATTAAGGCAATATTAAGATAATAGAATGTTCTTGATTAAGCGGCTTGAGTTACGAATTGAGTTCGTTGATCGTCAGCCAAGCAAACAAACCCATTCCTATTTTTAGAGATGATTCATCTATGTCAAAAGTAGGAGTATGAACACCTGAGGTGATTCCTTTTTCTTCGTTTCTTGTACCTAATCGGTAAAAGCAAGCATCTACGAGTTGAGAATAAAAAGCAAAATCTTCTCCAGCCAACCAAAGATCGATCTCCTCTACGTTTTCTTCTCCAAGGTAACTTTTGGCTGCTTTGATATTGGCATCAGTGTATTCAGGATGGTTTTTAAGGTGTGGATATCCTTTCATTACTTGAAAATCACAGGTTGCTCCCATTGCTTCAGCGATGCCTTCTGCCATCTTCTTCATTTTTTGGTGGGCATCCATTCTCCATACCTCGTCGTAAGTACGAAACGTTCCTTCCACTTTTACTTCATTCGGGATCACATTGGTCGCCCCGTTCGCTTGTACTTTACCAAATGAAAGCACAGAAGGTATTTTTGGGCTGCAGTTTCTACTGATGATTTGCTGTAAAGCGACAATAATATGACTGGTAATGAGCACTGGATCTATCAAGTCCTCGGGCATGGCCGCATGACCACCTTTTCCGGTCACGGTGAAATAAATTTCATCAGCACTGGCCATGTACATCCCTTTTCGGAATCCAACTTTACCAGCTGGAATAAATGGCATCACATGCTGCCCGATAATTTTATTAGGCTTTGGATTTTCGAGTATTCCTTCACCTATGAGAATAGAAGCTCCTCCAGGAAGTCGTTCTTCCCCAGGCTGGAAAATAACTTTAACAGTCCCTTCAAAATGATCTTTGAGTTCATTCAATATGCGAACAGCCCCAAGCAATGAAGCGGTATGTACATCATGCCCACAGGCATGCATGACACCCTCATTTTGTGATTTGTAGGGTACAGTGTTAGCTTCTAAAATTGGAAGTGCATCAATATCGGCACGCATTGCTACGACCTTACCATTGTCTGATTTTCCTTTGAGATTGAAAGTGATCCCAGTAGAAGCGCACCGCTTGTAATCTGTAATTCCAATTTTTTTCAGCTCCGACTCAATGAATTTAGCAGTCTCATGCTCTTCGAATGAGAGCTCGGGATGTCTGTGCAAATGGTGTCTGATACTTTGAACGTCTGTGAAATAACGATCCGATAAAGACTTGATAGCTGCTATAGTATCACTCATAGTTGACCGGGATTCTTTCAGGAATTAATAATGCTAATGGAAAAAGCTGCTTTAGATCTTCAAATATTTTATGTGCTTCTAATCGGTCTGTGTACTGTCCGACTTTTACTTTGTAATTTGGCTGATAGTACTCAATAGTTGGCGTGATATTTAACAGGCTCAACTCAGCTGTTGTGACTGCTTCATCTGCCTTGCTTCTGTCATTTCCCGTATAAATCTGGACAGTAAATCCATCCACATATTTCTGCTTTTTATTGTTGGCAATGATAATTTGATTGACACTATCTAATTCTGCTTTAATATGTGCGGTAGGAAGCTTTCCATTATTAATTGGTTTAGCAATTTCCTCTTCTGCAACAGTTTCCTCAATAGTTGGCCGCAGAACTGAGAGATCTTCTGAGTACGCGCCTACATCGGGTCCACTGACTGAACTAGCTTTACACCCTATAAGTATCAAGGCTGCAAGCCCTATTATCCATTGAGAATTACGCATCTGTTGTTCTTTAGGTCGTCTTCTACAGTTTTGAATTTAACATCTTTTTTCGTGGTTCCATCCGCATACTGTACAGTCACTCTGTCATTTCGGTTTGCGATTTTGATGGCTTTGGCTGGCTCCACTTTTTCCATTGGAGGACGATTGCTTTGTCCTCTGTTCAAAACAGAACTGCTCTCTTCCTTCGATTCCTTGTAATTCTGAGCTGAGCGCTGAGCTTTTGCTTCCTGTACTTCATTTGGATTTTGAATAGGGATCTGAGCTTTCAACAAAAACGAAGTTGACTCTTCATTCACCTTACCCAAAAACCCTTTGAACAGCTCAAATCCTTCGAATTTGTAAATAATCAATGGATCTTTTTGCTCATATACAGCATTTTGAACCGATTGCTTCAGGTCATCCATGTCTCGCAAATGCTCTTTCCATGTCTGATCTATAAGGGCCAAGGTGATCATCTTTTCCATCGCTTTGATCATCTCCTTACCCTCTGTCTCTACAGATTTTTTCAGGTCAGCAGAAACACCTATTTGCTTCTTTCCATCTGTGAATGGCACCAAGATGTTATGAACTGTTGCACCTTTTTCTTTAAAAATCTGCTTCAGAAGTGGCAATGCCTTTGTTGCATTAAAGTCATTTTTTTCTTTGTAATGCACTTTCGCAGCATCATAAAGCTTCCTTGAGAGCTCCATCTCATTGGACTTAGCAAGCGTCTCTTGATTGATTTGAAAATCAATACCGAGTACACTGATTGCATTCAAACGCAAGCCATCCAAATTGTCATCTCCCTTAGCATTGAGTGCTATATCTTCACAAGTATCATAAAGCATGTTGTTGATATCAAGCTCTAATCTCTCGCCGTAAAGGGCATTCTTACGACGCTTGTAAATCACCTCACGTTGAGAGTTCATTACATCATCATATTCAAGTAATCGCTTACGTGTTGCAAAGTTGTTTTCCTCTACTTTTTTCTGCGCACGCTCGATCGACTTGGTAATCATGCTATGCTGGATCACTTCACCTTCTTCAAGACCAAGTCTATCCATGATTTTAGCTACCCTGTCAGACATGAAAAGTCGCATCAGGTTGTCTTCCAAAGACACATAGAACTGCGAAGAACCCGGATCACCTTGTCGACCTGATCTACCACGTAGCTGCCTATCCACACGACGAGATTCGTGGCGTTCCGTACCTATAATCGCCAAACCTCCTGAAGCTTTCACCTCTGGAGTAAGCTTAATATCCGTACCACGACCAGCCATGTTAGTAGCGATCGTAACAGCGCCAGGTTTACCTGCATTTGCCACGATATCTGCTTCACGAGCATGTTGCTTCGCGTTCAATACTTCATGGTTGATGTTTTTCATTTTGAGCATTCGGCTCAAAATCTCTGAGATTTCCACGGAAGTGGTACCTACTAGCACAGGTCTGCCAGCAGTTTGTAGCTCGACAATTTCTTCAACCACCGCACTGAATTTCTCACGGATTGATTTGTAAACCTTGTCCTCTCTATCATCACGCTGAATTGGGCGATTGGTAGGAATTACGATCACATCCAACTTGTAAATGTCCCAAAGTTCTCCAGCTTCTGTCTCTGCTGTACCAGTCATACCAGCAAGCTTGTGGTACATTCTGAAATAATTCTGCAAAGTGATGGTTGCGTAGGTTTGGGTAGCGTCCTCAACTTTCACATTTTCTTTGGCTTCTATCGCCTGATGGAGACCATCTGAGTAACGTCGACCATCCATTACACGACCAGTTTGCTCATCTACAATCTTCACTTTGCCATCTACCACGATGTACTCAGTGTCTTTTTCATAAAGACAGTACGAACGCAGAAGTTGGTTGATGCTATGGATTCGCTGAGCCTTGATACTATAATCTTGGATAATCGTTTCTTTTCGCTTCAGCTTATCTGCGTCAGAAATATCAGGATCATTTTCGAGCTTGGCTACTTCCGCGCCTATGTCTGGAAGGATGAAAAATGTAGGATCTTCACCAGAACCTGTAATCAAATCAATACCTTTTTCCGTAAGATCGATGCTATTATGCTTTTCGTCAATGGTAAAATAAAGAGGCTCATCAGCCTCAGGCATCAGTTTTTGATTGTCCTGAAGGTAATAGTTCTCTGTTTTCTGAAGAATCGCCCTCATCCCCGTTTCACTCAAAAACTTTATAAGAGGCTTATGCTTTGGAAGTCCTCGGTAAGCTCTGAAAAGTGGCGTCCCTGCTTCAGCATCTTTTCCATCTTTTATAAGACGTTTTGCTTCGTTGAAATACTCCGCAACTTGTTTTTTCTGCGCCTCAACCAGTTTACTAATTCGTGGCTTGAGTTCATAAAACTCATGTTCGTCACCTTTTGGAATAGGTCCAGAAATGATGAGTGGCGTTCTAGCTTCATCTATAAGGACTGAATCCACCTCATCCACCATTGCATAATGGTGCTTGCCTTGCACAAGCTCTTCTGGTGATTTCGCCATGTTATCACGGAGATAATCAAAGCCAAATTCGTTGTTGGTTCCGTAGATGATATCTGCTTGGTAAGCTTTGCGTCTCTCTGGTGAGTTTGGCTGATGTCTATCGATACAGTCTATTCGCAATCCGTGAAATTGAAACAATGGCGCATTCCACTCAGCATCTCGTTTTGCCAAGTAGTCGTTGACCGTAACCACATGTACACCTCTACCAGCAAGCGCATTCAAATAGGCTGGGAGCGTAGCTACTAAAGTTTTACCCTCACCAGTTGCCATCTCAGCTATTTTCCCTTGATGGAGAACGATACCACCAATAAGCTGAACATCATAGTGAATCATGTTCCACTCTACAGTGGTACCATGAGCCTGCCACACATTGGCCCATGTGGCTTGGTCACCTTCGATTTTAATGTGTGGCTTAGTAGCTGCCAACTCACGATCGAGCATCGTAGCAGTCACTACCAATTGTTTGTTTTCGGTAAGTCTTCTGGCCGTCTCTTTCACTACAGCGAAAGCTTCAGGAAGGATGTCCATCAATACTTTTTCCAACTCCTCATCTCGCTTAGATTCTAGCTCATCGATTTTCTCAAAAAGTTGCTCTTTGTCTAGTATGTCGATAGTATCATCTTCATCCACTTGCTTGTGGAGAGCGTCTAGTTCGTCATCAACTGATTTCAATCTATCAGCAATGATCCCTTTGAGGTAATCCGTTTTACCACGGAGCTCATCATCAGAGATGCTAGCCAGTTTGGCAAACTCGTTATTGATTTTGGATATATATGGAGTAAGGATTTTGACATCCTTGTCTGCTTTGGTACCAAATACTTTGGTTAATCCCTTGGTGATTAAATCCAGCATGTATATTTCTTCTTAATTCTTGTTTAAAGTTAATTGGGAATGCCTTAAAAGGACACTTCCACCGCCCCCTCAAATACTTTTTTTGCAGGACCTGCAAGGTAAATATTTTCGAAGGACTCGTCTTCAGTTTGTGTAAACGAAACGGATAGTTTTCCGCCTTTTGTTTTTACAGTCACTGGACTTGAGTAATTCATAAAAGATGCCGCCAATGCGCAAGCAGTAACGCCTGTGCCGCATGAAAGTGTTTCGCCTTCTACACCTCTTTCATACGTCCTTACGGAAATATGGTCTTTGGCTAGAGCAACAAAATTAACATTGGTTCCAGCTGGTTTGTATTCCTCACTGTATCGTATGGTGCTCCCCTCTTTGATAATGTCTATATCATTAAGATTCCCAGTAAGCTCAATATGATGTGGTGATCCAGTATTGATAAACCAATCATCTCCTTTTCGGGTAGTCATTTTCACATCATGCAAATGAAAGTGCACGATATCTCCTTCAAAATAAGCGTCATGAATTCCATCTGTAGTTTCAAAAGTGCATTTTTCACCGATCAGTTCTAGACTTTTGGCGAAAGCTACGGCGCATCTGCTGCCATTGCCACAAAGGCTTTGGCTACCATCAGGATTGAAGTAGACCATTTTGAAATCTAAAGAAGCGTGATTCTGAACGAGGATCACACCATCTGCACCAATGCCCATTTTCCGATCACAGAGATGGCTGATAAGGGCAGTGTCGGAAATAGGAAAGCTACCAGATCGATCATCGATCATTACGAAATCATTGCCGGTACCTTGGTATTTGTGAAAAGAAATTTTCATAGGTATGGGAAGACAAAAAACGTACTCAACTAGGTAGAAGTTCTTGAAAAATCTAAAAGACTGTCATTAAGTCAGCAAAATTGAGAAGCTAAGAAACAACAAAGCCAACTTTATATTATAAAGTTGGCTTTGTAAATGCTTTTATAAAAGGATTAAAGCTTTTCTTTAATTCTTGCAGCTTTACCTTTTAATCCTCTTAAGTAGAACAAACGAGCTCTTCTTACTTTACCTTTTCTTACTAATTCAATTTTATCGATGTTTGGAGAAAGGATCGGAAAGATTCTCTCTACAGCGATTCCACTAGAAACTTTTCTTACTGTGAAAGTCTCGCCAGTAGAGTTGACGTTTCTTACCTGAAGGACTGTGCCTTGGAACAACTGAACACGTTCTTTATCGCCTTCTTTAATTTTATAATGTACGTTGATGGTATCGCCAGCTCCGAATGCAGGAAATGCTGGTTTTGAAGCCATGCTTTCGTTTTCTATGAATTTCAGTAAATCGCTCATAATTTGTGTATTGAGTGTTTCTCAAAAAGGAGTGCAAATATAGATAATATATTCGCAATTGATCGAAGTGATTTCGAAATTTTCTTAAGGCTTATTCTGCGTCTAAATAAGCTTGTTTTGTGAGGCATACTGGACAGCCTGTGAACTATTGTGCACATTCAATTTCTTCAGTATGTTTTTCCGATGTGTTTTTACAGTGTGCTCTGAGATAAATAGCTTGTCAGCAATCTCTCCACTTGTGAGTCCATCCGCCATTAATTTGACCACATCTATCTCTCTTTCGCTCAGTTTGTATTGCGTCACCTCTTCTTCTGATGAGGTAAAAGTGCCAATTCGGTCGTAATAGAGTTTTCCGCCCATTACGCGCAGTACTGCATCTATCAACTCTTTACCTGTATTGTTTTTCAACAGACATCCATCAATCCCTATTTTGACAATTTCTTCTACGAATGACTTTTGGGCATACATGGTCAGGATGATGATTTTGATGTGAGGAAAATCTTTTTTCAAGATCTTAGCACAGCTGATTCCATCCATCACGGGCATATTGATATCCAAAATGACTACATCTACATCATTTTGTTTTACAAATTGGATGGCTTGTTCACCATCACCAACGGTACCGACAACTGATATTTCCTCATCCGAACTTAACACTGCCTGAAGCCCTTCCATGACTATGGCGTGATCATCTGCGAGTAGTGTTTTTATATCTCTCATGATAATGGCATTTCTATGATAGTGGTGGTTCCTTTCATCTTTTTACTGTCTATGGTTAGCTGACCGCCTAGCCGTTCGACTCTTGATTCAAGATTTCTCAACCCCATGCCTTTTTTGACATCTAGCTCAGTACGCTCAAACCCTACTCCATTATCTTCCACGATGAGCGTCAAAGAGTCTTTGATTTGATTGAGATCAATGTTGATTTTAGAGGCTTGGCCGTGTTTCAGTGTATTGTTGATGAGCTCCTGGATGATTCGATAGATGTTAAGACTTATTTCACTATCCAATTTTTCTTCCAGTTGTACATGACTCGACACACTGATAGTCTGAGATTCATTCACGGCATCTACCAACTCTTGTACTGCTGTCGCCAATCCGAAATGCTTCAATACGCCTGAATCTAAGCTATGTGAAATTTTACGAGTGGCCTCATTAGCGATCTGGGCCACTTCACTGATCTTCTGTGCAAGTTTCTTTTGATCTTCAGGATTGGTCTTTTTCTGAAGCGTGTCCGCAAACATATTCAACGTGACGAGAATGCTACCGAGGTTATCATGAAGCTCCTCTGCAATGCGCTTGTGCGCTTTCTCTTGACCAGCTAGCATAGCATAGGCAGTCTTGAGTTCCTGCTTTTTTAGCAAGTCTTCCACTTTCTGATACTCCAATTTACGCTTGATAAGCTTGCGCTGATAGAGATAGATGAAAATGGCTATTGCTGCAGTGAGCAAAAGCATTCCACTTGTGCCCAATACCAGCACCATTTCTGTATTCAAACTATTGCTCTGGCTTTCCATAGTCCAATTGCGAATAAGATGTTTTTAAGAATGTTGGCGATGTTGTGAAAGGCCCAGATTCCAGCCCCACTTCCATCTGGTTGATGCAAATAATGGAACATTGACCATGAGAATAGGGCGCCAGAAAAGTAGGTTATTATAGCAGTATTAAACCAAAACTCAGGTGACCCATCTAAAAACAGATGCTCTTCATCTTTAAAGAGGGTGAAGTATCCTAGCACGCCGTAGAGAATGAACAATAAACTTTCAACGGCAAGAAAGATAGAGTTCATTTCAATGACATTAGAAACAATAATTATATCGAAGAGATAAATACATAGAATTATCAACCAAAAGTATAGGTGCGATTTACTCTTTAGAAAGTAGAAGTAAAAAAGAGATAAGATCGTAATTTCTAAGATATGATATATGTGTAAAACCCAATAGTTATTACGAAATATAACAGCTGAAATATATGAAAGAATATCACTCCCTAGTGAAATGAGGACTAAAACTAGGATCAGATAGCCGATCCTAGTTTGTTCTTTCCGTTTTGTAAATCCTATAATTATGGGGATCAATGCTGAGAAAACCGAGGAATACATGATTAGGTTTTCCATAATCACATTATGGGCATGATTGGGGACAAGGCATCGAATTATTCAAAACCCCAGGGAATTCGCCACCGAGCAAGGGAGCCCCAGGATCATTTAGATCATTATAATTGCTTCCATCTGATACGACTGGAACTACCATGACATCAAGATATTCTTTCCATTTGCGGGGAGGTATTGTATCTTTTAATAATGAAGTGACCAAATAAATTCTAACTGCTTGAATAGTATCTGGGTTTAGTGAATTAATATAATCTATTCGGGCAATGTACTCCTTGAGGCTATCCAAGCCAATAACAAATCCATAATTTTCTTTATTTGTTTGTGCCCTACCTATTCCTCTAGCAAGCTTTGATTTTGCTGAATCGAGGCTAATTATCCCACCTGCTTTTTTGTACTCATTCCCAGAAAATTCTTTAGAGATCTCTGAATCTTTTAAACTAACAAAACCATTGGATGTGGTTAAAGATTCAATGGTTTTTTGATCATTCTTATTGGCGCAGGACATTAAAATCAATAGTCCTAGTATTAAAATGTAGTTGATTGGTAATTTCATGGTTTTCAAAATTTAAGTGTAGAGTTTCACTGAAACTACGGCTTTCTTACCGTTTTGTCAAAAGTCGGTCAGTTTTCGGGGATTGTAAATACCTAAAAAGAGGGATTCTGAGGAAGGGGAAAATGGAAAGTGGAGAATTGAAAAAGTTAATGGAGTTGGTACCGTTGAGTTATTAGGCTTCAGCTTGTAACTCTTTGCGCAATTTTGTATTTAGGTAGCTGACCTAGCTTTCCAAAGTCCAATTGCAAATAAGACGTTTTTAAGTATGTTAGCGATGTTGTGGAAAGCCCAAGATATTGGGCCATTTAAGATTTCTTCACTTAAGATGAATGAGAATAGTGCACCACTTGCATACGTGAGAATGCCTATGATTAACCAGAAATCAGGATTTTGCTCTACGAAAATTTCATCATCTTGATTAAAGATATTGTAAAAGCCAAGAAGGCAGATCAAAATAAGAAATATAGCCTCTAAAGTGTCACCTAAGCTATTATATGATCCCCATGCTAGAAATGAAGTGGAGCTATAAATAACTAATAAAGTAAGAGTTATTACCAAGCTTAAAAATTTGAGTTTTTTTGAATGGCAATAAAAGAAAACGCCGATGAGTGATATTTCCAGAAATGTATAGACGATGAATATTTTTGAGCTTTGATAAGGGAAATAATATTTTGTGAGAATGTCCGTCAAAAACGAAACTACAATCAGAATTACAATCGCCGATATTTTGGATTTTCTTAAGATTATTCTATTAACCGCTAACAAGGGTATTAATGGTGAGAATACTGAGAACAGCCTAAGAAGTGACTCTATATTCAAAGGTTTAGAATGATTAAGTACCCTATAAGTGACACCTTCCAGATGAGCAATTAAAAGAATAGGTGACTCTTTAGCTGTTAGGTTTTTAGTTTTCAAGGTTAATCAAAAAAACAGTTGATTTCTCTCTTTTCAAAGAAGGATTATAAAGAAGGTGAAAGAGGGAACTTGTGAGTGGAAAATTGTCCAAAGCTTCGAGAACTACAGCTTGATATTGCAGCGTTCCGCATAAGGTGGTAAGTGTGAATTGAATAGCGATATGCGAAAAACTAATCCAATAAATCCGGCCTTCTTTCCTCGGTTTTTTTCACAGCTTCATCATGGCGCCATTGTTCTATTTTGGCTTCATGTCCAGAGGTGAGTACATCGGGTACTTTCCAGCCTTTATATTCAGCAGGTCTAGAGTAAACAGGTGGAGCGAGGAGGTTGTCTTGAAAGGAGTCAGTCAAGGCTGATGATTCGTCATGGAGTACACCAGGCACTAAGCGGATAAGGGAGTCGGCAAGTACCATAGCTGCCAGTTCACCACCGGAAAGCACATAATCGCCAATGCTGATTTCTTTGGTGACGAGATAGTCACGTACGCGTTGATCCACACCTTTGTAATGTCCGCACAGGATGATGAGGTTTTGATTCAGTGACAAGCGGTTGGCCATGTTTTGATTGAGCGTTTGACCATCAGGAGTCATATAGATCACCTCGTCATAGCTTCTTTCGGCTTTGAGTTTCGTGATGCATTTGTCTATTGGCTCGATGGTGAGCACCATACCAGCGCCACCTCCAAAAGCGTAATCATCTACGTTTTTGTGCTTATCAGTTGAGTATTCACGTAAGTTGTGAATGGCGATTTCTACAAGCCCTTTGTCTTGAGATCTTTTGACAATGCTTTGGTTGAGTGGGCCGTCAAACAACTCAGGAAGACATGTAAGGATATCCAGTCGCATCATTTTCCTTCCAAGTATAGCTCCAAAAGTCCGGGCGGCAATGTGACTTCTACGCGTTTGGCTGAGACATCTACTAAAGTAACTATTTCGTCCATCAGCGGGATCAGTACTTCTGTGCCATCATGGTCCACAGTGAGTAGATCTCCGTTTGGCATATCTATTACTCCAGTTACAGTGCCTAGTAGCTTTTCACCTTCAAAAACAGACAATCCTGGGAGTTCGTGAAAATAGTATTTGCCTTTAGCGAGTTTGGGAAGACTTTTAAGTGGCAGAAAGAGATTGCTAGACACTAAAGGCATCGCATCATCTATATTTTCTATTTCTTCAAATTTGACAATTGCCTTATCACCTAGAAGATTGAGGGATTCAATAAAAAAAGGAACCAGTTTACCATTGATTTCAATGAAAACTGATTCCAAGTTTTTGTAGCTCTCCGGAATGTCAGCATCTATCAAGATGGCAACTTCTCCTTTGAGACCGTGAGTTTTGATCACATTACCGAGTTGGTAGCATTCTTCAAAACCCATAATAACGAATTAAGCGTCTTTTTTGTCCTCAGAAGCTGGTGCTTCTTCGGCTGGTGCAGCCTCTTCAGCTTTAGCTTCCGGAGCAGCTTCCTCAGCCTTAGCCTCTGGAGCAGCTTCTTCAACTTTCGCTTCTGGAGCAGCCTCTTCCACTACTGGTGCCTCTGCGGCAGGAGCTTCTTCAGTTTTTGCTTCAGCAACCTCAGCTACAGCTTCGTTACCTTCTTCTTCAAGTGCTTTTTCAGCTTCGTCAGCATTTGCTTCAGCTACCTCAGCGATGAGTGCATCTTCAACAACTTTCTTCTTAGCCGAAATTGCTTCTGCTCTTGCGTCAGATACTTTCTTCTCAGCTATAAGTTTCGCTTTCGATTTAGAGTCTTTATCAGCAGATAATTTATCTACTTTATTCTGAATCTGTGCTTCTTTTGATGCTACCCAAGTTTCGAATTTCTTGTCTGCATCTTCTTGAGTCAAAGCGCCTTTAATTACACCAATCTGGAGATGTTTTTTCATCATCAGACCTCTGTAAGAAAGAATTGCTTTAACCGTATCCGTTGGTTGTGCGCCTTTCATTACCCAATCAAAAGCTTTAACATCGTTCAAAACGATAGATGCAGGATTTGTATTAGGGTTGTAGGTACCAATTTTCTCAATGAATTTACCATCACGTGGCGATCTTGAGTCTGCCACTACTACATCGTAAATGGCTTGTTTTTTGCGTCCTCGACGCGCTAGTCTGATTTTTACAGGCATAAGTTGTTTTGTTTATGGAACTCGTCCATTCAAAATTGTTTTTAAAAAGGACCGCAAAGATAATTTGATTAAATGTAATTAAAAAGTGCTATTTCAATCTGATTTCTTAATATCGTGTATTTGAATAAGCGAATAAGCGATTATAATCTTAATAATGTAGGTTGTATATTTGTTCCTTATATACAACAGACGCCTCTCAAATGGATAAATATTCTTACATCTCCAACGCCGATGTGGGCTACATCGACGAGCTATACCAATCATGGAAAGCTGATGCAAGCAGCGTAGATATAACCTGGCAGAAATTTTTTGAAGGTTTTGAATTTTCACAACAAAGATACGGAGAGTCTGGAGGGGCTAGTGCCCAGGATGCACTTACGTTAAAAGAAATCAATGTAAGGAATTTCATCTATGCGCATCGCTCAAGAGCACATTTGCAATCTGACACAAACCCTGTAAGAGCTAGAAGGCCGCACAACGTTCTTTTAGATCTTGCACATTTTGACTTATCAGAGGGTGACCTCAAGGAAGAGTTTGAAGTAGGTGAGGAATTAGGTCTGGGTAGGGCCACTTTAAAGACTATTAAAAGTAGGCTGGAGAAAATCTACCTCGGGCACATTGGTTATGAGTACAATCACCTGCGTAATTCAGAGATTTTCGGATGGATGAAGGACAAGGTAGAAAAGGAAGGTGTAGATGTAGTTCCCCCGGATAGCGAGAAGATTAGGATACTTTCTAAGCTCAATGAAGCAGTAGTATTTGAAAATTTCTTGCACACCAAATTCTTGGGTCAGAAGAGATTTTCACTTGAAGGAGGGGAAAACACCATCCCAGCATTAGATAAAATTATACGTCGAGCGTCAGAGCTTGGTGCAGAAGAGGTCGTTATAGGGATGGCGCATAGAGGCAGACTCAATGTGCTCACCAATATAATGGGCAAGACCTACGAAGAGATTTTTGCTGAATTTGAAGGTAACGCAGACCTAGACCTTACCATGGGTGACGGTGATGTTAAGTATCACCTAGGATACTCTAGTCATATTGATGTCAATGGTAAGAAAATATATGTAAAGCTTGCTCCAAACCCGTCTCACCTTGAGGCAGTAAATCCTGTGGTTTTGGGTTATACCCGTGCTCAAATTGATGATGAGTACAGAGGAGATTTTACTAAAGCAATTCCAGTCTTGATACATGGTGATGCTGCTGTTGCTGGACAAGGTGTGGTATATGAATGTATCCAAATGTCGATGTTGGAAGGCTATCGATCAGGTGGTACTATCCATTTTGTTATCAACAACCAAGTAGGTTTTACAACTGATTATGATGATGCGAGATCAAGTATCTATTGTACTGATTTAGCTAAAATCGTGGATGCTCCTGTACTTCACGTAAATGGAGATGATCCAGAGGCTGTCAATTTCGCAGCAAATCTTGCTGTAGAATATCGTCAGAAATTCCAGAAAGACTTTTTCATTGATCTCCTATGCTATAGAAGACATGGACACAATGAAAGCGATGAGCCTAAATTCACTCAGCCAAAGCTTTATAATCTTATTGCAAAGCATCCAAATCCTAGAGAGATCTATGTGAAACAATTGATATCGCGTGGTGATATTGATGAGGCTCGTGCAGATGCATTAGATCAAGAATTTAAGCAGCAGCTTCAGGATAGACTGGACGAGGTAAAGCAAAAGCCACTTCCATATAAACCTCAGAAAATTGAGGAGGAGTGGCATTTCTTAAGAAGATCTCAAGTGAAGGATTTTGAAAAATCTCCTGAAACAGGAATATCTGAAGAAAAACTCAAGAAAGTAGCTAAAGCTTTAACTACAATTCCGAAAGCATTCAAACCTCTTAGACAGATAGATAAGCTTTTGAAAGAGCGCAAAGCACATTTCTTTGATGAAAAGATATTGAATTGGGCGGATGCAGAGCTTTTAGCCTACGGTTCTTTATTGGCTGAAGGCAATATCGTGAGAATGTCAGGTCAGGATGTAAAACGTGGGACTTTCTCGCATCGGCATGCTTACATATTTGATTCTAATACGAACGAACCTTTTAGTAACCTTGATCATATTCAAGAGAAGCAAGAGCCGTTTAGGATTTTCAACTCTTTACTTTCAGAGTATGCTGTGCTCGGGTTTGAGTACGGATATGCGATGGCTACACCAAACGCACTTGTAATTTGGGAAGCACAATTCGGTGACTTTGCAAATGGTGCACAGGTAATGATTGATCAGTTCATTACCAGTGCTGAGACCAAATGGCAAAGGATGAATGGTCTGGTAATGTTGCTTCCGCATGGTTATGAGGGACAAGGACCAGAGCACTCAAGTGCACGTATGGAGCGTTTCCTACAAATGACCGCTCAAGAAAATATCGTAGTAGCAGATGTGACCACTCCTGCCAACTTGTTTCACTTGATGAGACGTCAGTTATATTGGGAGTTTAGAAAGCCATGTGTAGTTTTCACACCTAAATCACTCCTTAGACATCCGAAAGTGGTATCCCCAGTTGAGGATTTCACGAAAGGGAATTTCCAAGAAGTAATCGGTGACGACTATGTGACTAACAAGAATGTGAAAAAAGTATTGTTGTGTACAGGTAAGGTCTATTTTGATCTACTGGAAGAGCAACAAAAATCAAAGGTGAAGGATATTGCTATCGTTCGTTTAGAGCAGCTTCATCCATTCCCTCAAAAGCAATTAGACACAATATTGAAAAAGTATAATGATGCTAAACTCACATGGGTTCAGGAAGAGCCTGAAAATATGGGAGCTTGGGGTTATATGCTGCGTGTTTCTGGATTGACACTTGATTTGATAGCTAGGAAGCCTATGGCATCTCCAGCTACTGGATATTCGAGAGTTCACAAGACAGAGCAAGCAGAAATTGTTACAAAAGCATTCAAAAAATAATTGATAAGAATATGAGCCTTGAAATGAAAGTACCGACCGTAGGGGAGTCCATCTCCGAAGTAACGGTAGCACAATGGACCAAGAAAGATGGAGACATTGTGGCAATGGATGAGGTAATCTGTGAGTTGGAATCAGATAAAGCCACTTTTGAAGTGACTGCCGAATCCGCTGGCAAATTGAAGATAGTCGCCCAAGAGGGTGAAACGATAGACATAGGAGCTGTGCTTTGCCAAATAGATGAGTCTGCTGCCGCGGATTCTTCTTCTTCAAAAGCTGCTGAAACCTCTAAAACAGAAGCACCTAAAGCAGCTTCAGCGCCTTCTGGTGAAATACTCACGATGAAAGTGCCAGCTGTTGGTGAGTCTATCAATGAAGTGACGATCTCAAATTGGTCCAAAAAGACCGGAGATATGGTGACGCTTGATGAGGTTATCGCTGAAATCGAATCTGACAAAGCGACTTTTGAATTGACCGCTGAGGCTTCTGGTAAATTAGAAATCATTGCCAATGAAGGTGAGACTTTAGAAATAGGTGCAGCCATTTGCAAAATAGAAGTGATGGAAGTTGAATCTTCGGGCTCTACTGCCAAGCAGTCTTCTGAATCTACCCCTTCAGCAAGTTCTAAAAATGAAAACTATGCAACGGGACATGCATCGCCCGCTGCATCTAAAATATTGGATGAAAAAGGTATCTCTTCATCAGATGTAAAAGGCACAGGAAAAGATGGTCGCATTACGAAAGAAGATGCACTCACTGCGGAAGCTTCAAAACCTGCAAGTGCACCTAAGGCAGCACCTGCACCAGAAAAGCCAGCATTATCTGCGCCGATTATTCGTTCAGGTGTAAGCCGTGAGCAGCGTCGTGAGAAGATGAGTTCTTTGAGAAAGACGGTTTCCCGTCGTTTGGTTTCTGTAAAGAATGAGACGGCTATGCTCACCACTTTCAATGAAGTGAACATGGGTCCTGTCATGGAGCTGAGAAAGAAATACAAAGAATCGTTCAAGGAAAAATATGATGTAGGCCTTGGCTTTATGTCATTCTTCACCAAAGCATGTACAATGGCTCTGAAAGATTGGCCAGCTGTAAATGCGATGATAGATGGTGAAGAGATCGTTTATAGTGACTATTGTGATGTTTCTATTGCAGTATCAGCTCCAAAAGGTTTGGTAGTTCCTGTAATCAGAAATGCAGAGTCTTTGAGCTTTGATCAGATAGAGAAAGAAGTGGTTCGATTAGCAACTAAAGCAAGAGATGGCAAATTGAGCATTGACGAAATGCAAGGAGGCACATTCACCATAACAAATGGTGGAATCTTTGGATCGATGCTATCTACGCCTATCATAAACGCACCTCAATCTGCAATTCTTGGAATGCACAATATCGTGGAGAGAGCAGTTGTGGAAAATGGACAAGTGGTTGTGAGACCTATCATGTACGTAGCCTTATCTTATGATCATAGAATCATCGATGGTCGCGAATCTGTAAGTTTCCTTGTGCGTGTTAAGCAATTGCTAGAAGATCCGACGAGGTTGTTGTTGGGGGTTTAAAATGGTACTGAGTATAGAGTACTGAGTACAGGGTATTTAGAGTCATGTAAAGAGAAGCGTTTATATCTTGCATAAGTACAAGGTTTTAGATGTTTGGAAAATTGCAATGGATTTAAGTGAGGACATTTATAAGCTAACATCGCTCTTTCCCAGTGATGAAAGGTTTGGGTTAATTTCCCAAATAAGACGAGCTTCTGTATCAGTACCTTCCAATATTGCTGAAGGTGCGGGAAGAAACTCAAAAGGAGAGTTTAAGCAATTTCTTGGTATCGCCCTGGGGTCATTGTTTGAATTAGAAACTCAACTACTGCTTGCCAAAAGATTCAATTATATGGCATCAATTGATAATCAATTGTATACAATAGATTCATTAAGAAAAATGATTTTCGGTTTGCAAAAATCCATGTACTAAGTACTTAATACCCTATACATTAAATTTAACGACATGCAATACGACGTAACAGTAATCGGTTCTGGCCCTGGTGGATATGTGGCTGCTATACGAGCTTCTCAGCTTGGTTTCAAAACAGCTATTATTGAAAAATATCCAACATTGGGTGGTACTTGCCTGAATGTGGGCTGTATTCCTTCCAAGGCTTTGCTTGATTCCTCTGAGCATTTTCACAATGCTGAGTCTACTTTCAAAGAACACGGGATAGATATCACAAAACCGAAGGTGAACATCAAACAAATGATCGCCCGTAAGTCCGAAGTTGTAAAGCAGAATGTTGAAGGCATTTCTTACTTGATGAATAAAAACAAGATAGATGTGCTAGAAGGTGTTGGTTCATTTAAAGACAAGAATACTATCATTGTGACTTCTGGAAAGGAAAAGAAGGAAATCACTTCAGAGAAAATAATCATCGCTACTGGTTCCAAACCTGCTTCGCTGCCTTTTATAAAGATTGATAAGAAGCGGGTCATTACAAGTACAGAGGCGCTCGAACTTACGGAGGTACCAAAACACATGATTGTGATAGGAGGCGGTGTGATCGGGATGGAGCTTGGCTCTGTTTATGCCAGACTTGGCGCTAAAGTTTCTGTTGTGGAATACCTTGATAACCTAATCCCATCAATGGATGGAACAATGGGTAAGGAGCTTCAGAAGTCATTGAAGAAATTGGGATTTGAGTTTTATCTCAGCCACAAGGTAACAGCCGTTGAGGTAAAGGGTAAAGAAGTTTCGGTCACGGCAGAAAATTCAAAAGGAGAGAAAATTGACATTAAAGGAGATTATTGTTTGGTATCTATCGGACGAAAGCCATATACCGAAGGACTTGGTTTGGAAAATGTAGGTGTGAAAGTGTCTGATAGAGGTCAGATAGAAGTAGATAGTCATTTGAAGACCATTGTTGATAATATTTGGGCAATAGGTGATGTGGTGAAAGGTGCCATGCTTGCGCACAAGGCTGAGGAAGAAGGTGTTTTTGTTGCGGAGCAGATGGCAGGTCAAAAGCCACATATAAATTACAACCTTATCCCAGGTGTAGTTTACACATGGCCAGAAGTTGCCAGTGTGGGTGCTACAGAAGAGCAATTAAAAGAACAAGGGAGAGCATATAAAAAAGGTCAATTTCCATTCAAAGCATTAGGAAGGGCAAGAGCATCTATGGACTTGGATGGTTTGGTGAAAGTCTTGGCGGATAAAGAAACTGACGAGATTCTAGGAATGCATATCATTGGAGCGCGAGCCGCGGATATGATAGCGACCGGCGTTACGGCTATGGAGTTCCGTGCTTCTGCAGAGGATGTTTCGCGCATGTCACATGCTCATCCTACCTATATGGAAGCTGTAAAAGAGGCTTGTCTTGCGGCAACTGAAAATCGACCAATCCATATTTAAAAGGTTATTTTAAAGTTAAAAGATCAATCCCATTGCCAGTCATTGGGGTTGTTTTGACTTTCTAAGGCTGACTGTTTGGATTCACTTAGCGAGTGAAAAAAATCGATGTTGGTTCTGGATTCTATAGAGTCGATTGAAACGACAAATTCCTTTATTACCTTTTTTGATGATTCATTAGGAAGAATGAATGCAATGGCTTTACCGCTTTGGAAGTCAACATATATTTTGAAATACTCACATGGTATCGTTACTCCAATACCTATTTCCCCACAGCTCTGATCAAGCATGGGACCAGTAATCACTAAATCGGCTCGGCTATGTGCAGCTGTAGCCCAATTTCTAACCAAAGCCTCAAGATTTTTCCAGATCCCTCGATTGAATCCTGGTACTTGTGGACTCATATTGGACAAGTAAAATGACTCTGTCATGGCAAGCTCTGAGATACTCATGTCTGCTGCAGGAGCTAAATGACCTCTATCGTATCCACTTCCCTTATAGTCATTCAGTGAAGCTGATTCAGTGCTCACCAATGGGTCTGCTTTGAAATTATCCGAGCGTTCGGTATCACCAAAATGATCAATCATATAAATCACCCAATTGGCTTGCTCATGAGCTTCATTATAATCAAGAGTATAATAGTAGTGAACTACTAGTTCACCATTCACACTTGGATAGTAATCGGTTAGTTGATAACTGCTTTTGCAAGAATGGAGAACAACTAATAAAATGAACCATAGTGCAATGTGACGCATAGGATAGGTGCATATAAGTATTTAGGCGTAATTTATGTCCAAAGGCTTCAGCTTTGAAATTACCAGTCAAGCACAAACTTCGTTTCTTTTAGTTGCTTGTATACCAATTCATCAAATTGATAGAGCGCCGCTGCCCGATGAGATACCCCGTCTTGTTTGATTCCACAATCAATAAGCAGTTTCATCTTGAGCAACTTCCTGCGAAAGTTAGGCTTGTCCAGCTTTATTTGAAGGATGGATTCGTAGAGTGTCTGAAGCTGAAGTAGCGTAAATTTTTCCGGAAGGAGGTTAAACCCAATGGGCTCCTGCTTGACTTTGGACTGCAACTGTTTCAAAGCATGATTTAGAATTTCAGTATGGTCATAAGGGAGATCAGGAATTTCCTCCAAAGTGAACCAGCGCGCATCTGATGCTGTGAATCCAGCTACCAAATTATAATCTTCATCTTTGATGAGGGTATAATAAGCGATAGTAACCACACGCTTGCTTGGGAAGCGATCTACACTGCCAAATGCTCGGAGTTGTTCTAGAAATATGGGGGGTACTCCAGTCGTGAGTGAGAGCACACGTGAGGCTGCTTCGTCTAAAGATTCATTATAAGTCAAAAACCCACCGGGTAGCGCCCAGCGCCCTTGGCTGATTCCTGAGGCATGTTTTACCAAGAGGACCTTGATCTCATCACTGAATCCGAAAATCACACAATCTATGGATAGATCTTCCATGATGTTCATATTTCTTTCCTCCATATCCCTGCGAAAGTAGTAAAGATAAATAATTAGAATTTGTTATAGTCATAAAGACTATAAGTTATATATTTACTAAAAGTAAGCAAATGTATTACATCGGATACGACATAGGGAGCTCCAGCATCAAGGCGGCAATCATCGATAGCACTACCAACCAACAGGTAGCTGTGGCGAGCCACCCAGAGCAAGAAATGGATATGATATCACATCAAACAGGCTGGGCAGAGCAACATCCTATTGACTGGTGGGTAGGCGTTATTAAATCAACCAAGCTGGTTCTGGCTAAATCCAACATTGATCCTAGGAAGATCAGAGGAATCGGCATTGCCTATCAGATGCATGGATTGGTAGTTGTGGACGAGGCGATGAATGTGCTCAGACCTGCCATTATTTGGTGCGATAGTCGTGCGGTAAAAATAGGAGAGGACGTACTCGAAGCAATAGGAGAGGAGACGTGTTTTAGTCATTTGCTCAATGCTCCAGGTAATTTCACTGCCACTAAACTCAAATGGATCAAGGAAAACGAACCAGAGCTTTTTGCTAAAATTCACAAAATAATGCTACCTGGTGATTACATAGCCATGAAGCTAACAGGGCAAATCAACACCACAGTTTCAGGACTATCTGAGGGCATGTTTTGGGATTTTCAAAATCATGAAGTGGCGAAGTTCCTCATTGAACATCTTGGTTTTGATCAGTCGGTCATTCCTGAGATAGTTCCAACCTTCGAAAATCAAGGTACAATCACTACGGAATCAGCCTCATTGCTTGGCTTGAATGAGGATGTTATTGTAGGTTATCGCGCTGGAGATCAGCCAAATAATGCATTGTCGCTGGGTGTACTAAAACCAGGGGAAATAGCCGCTACTGGTGGTACCTCAGGGGTAGTATATGGTGTGCAAGACGTTCCCGCATTTGACCAAAAGTCACGGGTTAACAGCTTTGCCCACGTTAATCATACCCAAGAAAATCCTCGAATAGGAGTTTTGCTTTGTATCAATGGTGCAGGTATCCAATACCGGTGGATGAAACAATTGTTGGCAGAAAATGGTGAGACTTACAGTGAAATGGAATTAATTATGGCCAAAGTACCAATTGGTGCAGATGGCCTGATCATTTTACCTTTCGGCAATGGAGCAGAGCGGATGCTGTCCAACCAAGACATGGGAGCACATATTATCAATATTCAGTTCAATAGACATAGCAAACCACATTTCTATAGAGCAGCCTTAGAAGGTATAGCCTTTTCGTTTGTGTACGGGATGGAAGTGCTAGCTGAACTAGGTGTGAATGTGAACAAACTGAGAGTGGGTAACGACAACCTCTTTCAATCTAAAGTATTTAGTGAGACCATCTCAGCCCTAACAGGCGCGCCGATAGAGATGGTAGAGACGACTGGCGCAATAGGAGCCGCTAGGGGAGCAGCCTTCACCTGTGGAGCTTTTGCCTCATTGGAAGAAGCCACAAGTGGAGATAAACTAGTCAAGGAATATACACCAGACACAAATAATAAGGCCGCATATCAAGAGGCATATCAAAATTGGAAAAACGAACTTTTAAAAACCATCAAATAATTAATTCATGAGTCAAAACATAGTTTTAGGAGATAAGGAATATTTCAAAGGAATAGGTCCTGTGAAATTCGAAGGACAGGATTCAGACAATCCTTTCGCATTCAAATATTATGATGAAAACAAAGTAGTTGCTGGCAAGTCGCTGAAAGAGCATTTGCGTTTTGCGATAGCTTACTGGCATACCTTCTGCGGTACAGGTGGCGATCCTTTTGGTCCCGGCACCAAAGCTTTTCCGTGGAGCACTGCAGCTGATCCATATCAGGCATCAAAAGATAAGATGGATGCTGCATTTGAATTCATCACGAAAATCGGAGCACCGTTTTATTGCTTTCATGATTTCGACCTGATCGATGAGGGAAATAACCTTAAGGAATCTGGTAAGCGTCTTGAATTTATCACGGACTATGCGTTAGAAAAACAAAAAGCATCAGGTGTGAAGTTGCTTTGGGGAACAGCCAATGCATTCTCTAATCCGCGCTACATGAATGGCGCGTCTACCAACCCTGACTTCAATGTGGTGTCTTACGCTGGGGCGCAAATCAAAAATGCATTAGATGCTACCATCAAATTGGGTGGTGAAAATTATGTGTTTTGGGGTGGAAGGGAAGGCTACATGAGCTTGCTCAATACCAACATGAAAAAGGAACTTGATCATATGGCAAGATTCCTCCACATGGCTAAAGATTACGCTCGTGCAAATGGGTTCAAAGGTAGTTTCTTCATTGAACCAAAGCCTATGGAGCCATCTAAGCACCAATATGACTTTGATTCAGCTACCGTGATCGCCTTTTTGAGAGAATATGGTTTGATGGATGATTTCAAATTGAATTTGGAAGTGAATCATGCAACGCTAGCTCAACACACCATGCAACATGAAATGCAAGTAGCAGCCAATGCAGGTCTTTTGGGAAGCATGGATGCCAACCGAGGAGATTATCAAAACGGATGGGATACAGATCAGTTTCCGACCAACCTTGGTGAGCTTACGGAGATGATGCTTGTGTTCTTAGAAGTAGGTGGACTGCAAGGTGGTGGTATCAACTTCGATGCTAAAACTAGAAGAAACTCTACAGATCTGGACGATATCTTCCATGCACATATTGGTGGGATGGACATGTTCGCCAGAGCGATTATCACTGCGGACAATATCTTGACACATTCCAATTATTCCAAATTAAAAGCTGAGCGATATGGTACTTTCAATTCTAAGGAAGGACAGGCTTTTGAGTCGGGAAAAATGACTTTAGAGGAACTATCGAAATTGGCTCACGTCAATGGAGAGCCTGCTCAGACAAGTGGGAAACAAGAGCTCTTTGAGAATATCATTAACCAGTTTATTTAAATCATAAAGTAATATTCATATAAAGGGAGTGGCGCATGTCACTCCCTTTTTTGTACATCTACCTCTAAACTCCAAAAAATTGAAAAAGACAGAAACTAATACCGCCTATATCACAGGACTGACCCTTGTGGCAACCCTCGGTGGTTTTTTATTTGGATATGACACAGGCGTGATCGCTGGCAGTGGCTCGTATTTTAAAATCTATTTTGATCTTTCACCTGCAATGCAAGGATTCGTGGTGGCCAGTGCGCTAATCGGCTGTATGATTGGCTCACTTGGTTCGGGCATCACGAGCAAATCTCTCGGAAGAAAGAAATCTTTGATGCTAGCCGGTATTTTGTTTTTCATCTCTGCACTTGGTTCTGCATTGCCTGAGTCGGTGATGGCTTTGGTCATTTATAGGATCATTGGGGGAATAGGTGTCGGTCTTGCCTCAGCAGTTGCGCCAGTATACATAGCTGAAATTGCACCCGCCAATATTCGAGGCAAGCTCGTATCTATCAATCAGATGGCTATTGTATCTGGTTTTGTTGTTGTCTTTTTCGTGAATTACTTCATTCAAGACCCTGTGAATGATGCTTGGAATGTAAGTACAGGCTGGAGGTATATGTTCGGAAGTGAGTGTATCCCTGCTGGACTATTTTTCTTGCTATTGTTTTTTGTGCCAAGAAGCCCGCGTTGGCTTATGCTAAAAGGTAAAGAAGAAGAGGCCCTGCATGTGCTCACCAAAGTTGGTGGTGCCGATGAAGCGAATAGAGAAATCGTTGAGATCAAGGAATCATTGGCTAAGAGCGCTGGAGGAGGCTCATTCATGGCTTATCCTAAAATTGTCATGATTCTTACTATTGGTATCGCCTTGTCAGTGTTTCAACAAGTGACTGGGATCAATGCTATTTTATACTATGGCAATGACATTTTCATCATGATGGGAGCTGGTGCCAATGCTGCCATGATCAATCAAATTGTTGTTGGTTTGGCTATGATGACTTTTACCATGATTGCCATTTTTACGGTTGAAAAATTTGGCCGAAAGCCATTGCTCATGATCGGTACGGCTGGTATGGGAGTTGCTATTTTTGTATTTGGTCAATTGATTTATGGAGGCATCCTAAATGTGTCAAACCTCATTGTACTTGTACTTTACATTGCATTTTTCTCATTCTCACAAGGACCGATTGTTTGGGTTTACCTATCTGAGATATTTCCAAATAAGGTAAGAGGCGTTGCAATGTCCATAGCAGTTTTCGCACAATGGCTGGCGAACTACGCAGTTTCGCAAACCTTCCCTATGATGGCAGATCCAGAAGGGTCACTATATCAGGCTTACAATGGGGCGTTTCCATTTTGGTTGTATGGTGGCTTCTGCGTGATCGCCGTGTTCTTCATATGGAAATACGTGCCTGAGACAAAAGGTAAGACTCTCGAAGAGATGGAAAAGCTTTGGGCGAAAAAGGAGGGCGAAGATTAAAAAATTGGGTTCCACTATAAATGAGATCACTCTATTCATATTAGCGTGATTTTTTTTAATCCTATTGAATTCTCGATTGAAGTTCACTAATAATTTGCTGTAGTGAGCTCCTCAGGAATTAAACGCGCCCGGCTAGGGCTGAAACCTGTTTTAGTTTGAACTTACGAATATCA
>CAYGOV010000008.1:0-175531 GCA_964351625.1 uncultured Marinoscillum sp. | reverse complement strand
AGCCTTCAGGAGTAATCATTTGCGAGCGATTGAGTTTTGGTAGCGTTGATTCTGGAATTTTTCGCCTCATAATAAATGATCTTGTTTTGAAAACTTTCGCAAGATAATATAATGATGGATAGCTTGTTTTTTGCAGAACAACCAATATGAATTGTCACCCTTTATAAATTGTCATACTGAGGCCGAGGCGCTCGGCTAGAGGCGCTTGGCCTAGAGGCGCTTTGCTAGAGGTACGAGGGGAGCTTGAGACTTTAATTGATTGTATATGTAGTCAATAGGTATTTCTATTACACCAATAGTATGATTATCTAAGTATATTCGAATATGGCAACCGTTAGAAAAACAATAACTTTTACTGATCAGCAAGATAAATGGATCAAAGCTCAGATAACCGCTGGAGAATTTACAAATGACAGTGAATACCTGAGTCATCTTGTTCGACAAGATCAGTCTAAAAATGCCAAATTTTCTACTTTAAAAACTGCTATTGCAAAAGGTCTTGAAAGCGGAATAAGTGACAGTACCATACCTGATATTATGAAAAAGGTAGAGGATCGAATGAAAGCGGATGGGCGCTTATAAGCTTTCTTATGTTCCCGCCTCGAGTGCGGAAGTTTCTTCCGCGTTTTTAATGAATGCTTGTAATATCTCTCATCTTATACTTGTCTCTCATTTAATAAAGTTATTAGAGGTTCTTCGAATGTCTATTATGGTGTCTAGTCACGGAAGTAACTTCTGCGCCTTGGGGGGGGGGGCAATTGAGACTTTAAGAAATAAGTAGGTTTGGATACAATGTATCCTTAGATTAAGCCAATTGATTGAATACCTTCGTCAAAAAAGACAAATCATGAGTAAATTCGATCCCATATTCTTTAGTTACTTTATTTTTAAATTTTAAAGATAATTATGTCCCCAATTAATGAAGGAGTTGGTAGAAGAAAACCTCAACTAGATCTTAAAATTGAGAATCTCCACCCTGACCCACTTAATCCAAGATTACCGAAGGACTATCAAGGTCGAAAAGAGGATGATATTCTCGAAGCGATGTACAAATTTTTTAACCTTCAGGAGTTAGCGATTTCCATGTTTGAAAATGGATATTTTGATGCTGAACCACTTGTTGTAATTCCTGATCAATTGCCCGAAGAATTTGCAAGGATAGATGCTGATGAACTTAAGAAAAATGAAAAATATTTAGATTATATCGAATCAGATAACACACAGTTCATTGTAGTAGAAGGTAATAGGAGACTTAGTACTGCAAAACTTCTTTTAAGTAAAGCGAAGAAAAATTTTCCTATAATCGAAGATTCAGAAACTGAAAATGATCTTAAATTATTACCTGCAATTATTTACCCAAGGAGAAGAGACGTCCTTGCATATCTTGGAGCTAGACATATAATAGGTACTAAAAAATGGGATGCTTATGCTAAAGCAAGATATATAGCCAGTCTTAAGGAAGATCATGGTTTTAGTATGGATGATATTCAAAGGACAGTTGGAGATACTGCCAAATCTGCTAGAAAAATATATGCTTCATATAAGTTGGTTGGAATGATTGAAGAGGAGTTTGAAAATATTAATACTAATGAGGCAAAAGATAACTTCTCTTTCTTAATACTATCCTCTGGTCAAGGAGCAATTAAGGATTACATAGGTCTTCCTAAAAAATGGGACGACATAGATTTTGATGAAGAGATAATACCAATTGAAAAAGCTGAAAAATTAAAAAATCTTTTTCTTTGGTTATTTGGTGATGGGAAGAACAAAAGAAAAGTTATATCTGAGTCTCGAGATATTACCAACATGTTGACACCTATTTTGAGAAGAGAAGAGTCAACTAAATATTTAGAAGAAACAGGTGATTTAGTAGGTGCTTTCGATAGAAGTGATGGAGAAAAAAATCTTGTTATTAATTATGTATCAAGATCTAACTCGAGTCTTGAAAAATCACTCCAAATGCTTCATAGACATAAGGATGAATTAGATGTAAAAGATGGGTTGAAGAAGCTTCAAGAAACCTTAAACATTGCACTTAGAATAATCGGAGATGTTTAATTATGATATTTCATCTCCCAACGATGCAACGAATGTTGCTAATTGGATCGAATTTTACATAGCGCATGAAGAGGAAAGTATTTCTAAAGCTGATTTATCTTCTCATATAGAAGGAGCTATTGGAGATGAGCCTTCAGAAGATTTCATAGCTAGTGTCTGGAATGAACTAGAAATTAGACAAATTCTGTACGGTGCAGACGCTCCATTTACAGTAAATGGAAGAGTTATTGAGCCAAGAATACAATGGCGAGACAAACCCTATTATATGTCGTTCTTGATTTACTCTTTAGAAGGAAATCCTAATACAGCTGAAACCACAGCTGTTGACGGAGGAAAATTATTTGAAAAAATAAGTCGTGAAGCAATAGAGAATTATATCGGAGGAAAGGCCATTATATATGGCTTTCCTGCTGAACAGACAGTTCAATCTATTGCTCAGGATGAGTTAAAGGAAAAATTTGTTTATACACCGCCGAGCTACAGAAAAGATAGGAATTTGGATATTTTTGCTTGGAAGCCATTCGATGACAATAGAAGTAGTCAAGTTGTAATGCTTGTTCAATGTGCTTCAGGCTTTAATTGGAAAGGAAAGCTAAACGAGCTAAATATTTCTGCATGGACCAAATACATTCACTTTTCGGCTACTCCAATTAAGGGTTTTGCAGCCCCAATTACAGTGACAAGTGCTCAGGAAATAGAGGAACATTCCACTGATAGTGGAGTGTTTTTTGACAGACTTAGATTGTATCGGCTCCTAAATAATCTTCCAGCGGACTTACACCAAGAATGTACCAAATGGTGTGATATTAGAATAAGTCAAATGTTATCTTAATGAAGTTTATCGATTTATTTGCAGGATTAGGAGGATTTCATGTAGGTTTAAGAGACCTTGGCCATGATTGTGTATTTGCATCTGAAATAGATGATTCATTAAGAAAACTGTACTTTGAAAATTTTAAAATTGAGCCCAAAGGAAACATCAAAGAAATTCATAATTCAGAAATTCCCAAACATGATATTCTTTGTGCTGGATTTCCCTGTCAGCCATTTTCAAAAGCTGGGTCTCAGTCAGGTCTAGAGGATTTTGACAGAGGTACTTTATTCGATGATATTGCAAGAATTCTAAAATATAGAAAGCCAAAATATTTTATTCTTGAAAATGTGGCCAATATTATGAGTCATGATTCGGGAAGGACATGGGAAATAATTCTTGATACTTTAGAAAATAAACTAAAGTACAACGTTCGTTTTAAGAAACTATCACCTCATCAGTTTGGAGTGCCTCAGCTTCGTGAAAGAATATTTATAGTTGGGTCAAAGACGAGCTTAAAAAATTTCGCTTGGCCTGAAAGCAGTCAAGAAATGACCGATATTAATATGGTCTTAGATTTTTATCCTGAAGAATCTAAATTATTACCTGACAGAGAGTTGGAGTGTTTAGAATTATGGCAAGAGTTTCTAGATAGATTACCAAAAAGTGCCAAACTTCCCTCTTTCCCAATTTGGTCAATGGAATTTGGGGCAGATTATCCTTTTAGAGAGGTAATTCCTTTTCGATTAAATCAAGACTTCTTAGACCCATTTCTAGGTTCGTTTGGTCAATCTTTGCACGGAATGAATAAAAAAGATCAACTTGAGAGGATTCCTAAATATGCTAGAATTGATCAAAGTGCGGGTGTATTTCCAAAATGGAAAATTAGGTTCATTGAACAAAATCGTGAGTTTTATAAAACGTATAAAAAATACGTAGACCCAATTCTATCGAGACTCCAAACACAACCACCAAGTTGGCAAAAGTTTGAATGGAATTGCCAAGGTGAAATTAGAAATATAAGCAAATACATTATTCAATTTAGGGGGTCTGGAATTAGAGTTAAAAGGACTAATTATTCACCAGCATTAGTGGCGAGTACCTCTACTCAAATTCCAATTATTGGATGGGAAAAACGATATATCACTCTAAAGGAAGGATCACGACTACAATCACTTGACTCAATTAATATTGATCTACCAGAAGGTTCCGCATATAAAGCGTTGGGGAATGCCGTTAATGCAACTATAATCGAAAAGATTTCTGAAAGATTGGTGGGGAGAGTTGTTGACATTGAAGATCCTGTGAAAATTATGTTAAGTAAAGCGTGATTTATCGAGCCTTGGCGTTTGAGCAAAACACAGTCATAAAATCCAACCCACAGCTTCCATGCATTCAAACATAGCCTTCTTTGAAGCCAAAGAAGGCTATGCATGGAGCCAAACATAGCCTTGTTTGGAGTGGTCTGTAAAAAGTGGCTTTAAGAGCTTTCGAGGCTGTTTTTGAAATCGAGCATTTTTAGAGAAAAATCTCCCCATTTTGAGTCATCAAAAGGCGTGGGAGAGGGGCTGGAATTTCTGAAAGTCAGAGAGGAATTTGCTGAAAATCTTGGTCTTGTTTCGGATCCCCACGAAACAACACAAAAGAGGTTCGAGAAGACTCGAACCTAGGCGATGGAAGGACTCGGACCAAAGCGATTGATGAAAATCGAGTACCTGCTTTTAGGGAGTTTTCAATCACTCATGCGGTACAAGCGAACCAATCTTTAAACGTTGACTTTTACCGTAAGGATGCGAAATAGAAAGCCTTTTTTGGTCTTTGAAAATTAAAGTGATTTTTTCATCCCACAGCATGTTTTGGCATACGTTCTGGAACGGTTCTTGTCTTTTAGTTTTCATCTTAAGACCCGCCGAAAGGATCATTCGGCAGCTTCAGCAAACTCAAGTATCGCATTGGTCTCACTCGTTTCAGCAAGACTAAGCAAAGCACCATAAGGACACGCATTGGGATTATCCGCAAGCGCGTCAAGCTTCAGGTAGGCAATACCAGCTTTCGCCGAATGCTCCGCAGGGATCAGTTCGTCCGAGGCATACTCGAGTAGGCTAAGCACTTTAATATTTGTAAACCTTTAAATTTTAAAATCATGTCTGTTATGTATAAGTCCGTTGCTAAAAGCCAACCAGGAGTGTTGGGTGGAGGCCAAAGTAAGTATTACGCTGGTATCGTGCGAGAGCGCCGTATCGAGCTCAGGAAGTTTGCCACGGAGATCTCCAATATGTGTACGCTCACCACTACCGATGTATTCGCAGTGCTGGAGTCACTCATAGATCGAATGTACGTTCATCTGGAAGAAGGAAGGATCGTGCGTCTGGGAGAGTTTGGTAGCTTTTCGCCGAGTATCAATAGTGTTGGGGTGGAGCTCCCAGAGGAAGTCAATCGTAGTGTGATCAAACGCTTCAAGGTTAATTTCCGGCCAAGCAGCTTACTAAGTGAGCGTTTGTCCAATGTGAAATTTGAAAAAGTAGTCAATGGTAGTATTGCTGATCCAGAACCAGAAGCGTAATCGCTTGTCGATTCATTCTTTACCTTAAAACCTTCTCGATATTCGGGAAGGTTTTATTATGTTAACATGGGGTAAGATTAATAATTGCATAGCGTGTCTATCCTTCGAGTCCCGCATTTCGACAGGCTCAGTATGTCAGCCGCCTCAGGATGACACGGAAATCATTTGGTATGAAGATCATCATGACAAGAGCTACAAACTGATACAAGCCAATCGATTGGCTCTTTTCCGATATTCCGCTTTGCATATCTTTTGTGGTGAACTTGAGTAGCCCGAGCACCACAGTACACACAAGTCCAGTTGTCACGCTTAAAAACTACAAAGCGTTTCCGTCTCCAGTCATCTGATTTCAAGTATACATTTCTATAATAGTCTCGTCGATTTTTCCGCTTTAACTCAAACCACAATCGATCAATCAAATAGTAAACAACGACTAAACTTATAAGGAGAATTATATTCTTTTCCATTTATATGTTCACTTCTATAGTATTTAAGATAATCTATAATGACATAATCTAAATAGCTCATCGGATTGTCGTGCTGTGGCCGAGGTGCTCGGCTAGAGGCGCTCGGTTGGAGGAACGAAGAGACTCGAAGCATAAGACAATTCTGCACCGTGTCTATCCTTCGAGTCCCTGGAGCAGTGATTTAATAATCAAAGTAAACTGACAGTTTGGAGCACTAAAAACCAAAGTAATAGGGTAGTGGTGAATTAAAAATCAAAGTGTTTTCTACGCTTTCAAGAATTAGTTGGCAAATTCTGTCTTAAAACCTCCTTTCAGGATTTATAACGTAGGGAGAATTGGCGTTTATTTTTACAGTTCAAGAACCGCATTAGGTCGAAATTGCCTGTGCTCGCTGTGAGATACATAGCCTAACATGTTTTGGTGCATCCAAGTATTCTCCACCTGAAATGAGATGAAAGGAATGTGCGAATGACCTGATATCCAATGATCGATTTTATATGTCTCACATAGCCATTCTAATTCCACATGAAAGTAGGAGGAAAAGTCCCTCGGAAACCAAGGGTAATCTTTGATCTGATACTTTTTAAATGGAACAAAGTGACTTACGATAATAGTCTTACCGTTGAATTCTGTTTTGAGTTCACCTAATAAAAAATCGAGACATATCTGGTGCGCTTCATGAAACTCATCATTAGTAAGTATTTGCTCGGTATCCTACCTCTCATTCTTCAATATCTAACTCAAGTAAATATAATCTAGGGATTGAATATCCTAGGCAAACTCTACAACACGTCATAAAAGGAGTATTCATATAGAAAGTTTGAAGTTCCACTTTTTGAAAGTTATAGCCCAGAGGCCTTTCACTTAATAAAAAATTTTCAAATTGCAGTATAGCCTTCCTCGTTAATGTTGCAGGGAAAAGGGTGCAAATATACGTTTCTTGATTTGATTCAATTTATTCCTTCAAGATTTATACAGTTGCTTAAAAAATACCTAAAAGGAGGTATTGTGAGAATATATTATTGGTAAAAACTTTAAAGTACATACTAACTACTGTTTTTACTCAATATAATGATGAAGCACTTTACTGTATTAATTCTATTTCCATTTTTATGTTTTAGTCTCACTAGTCATTCTCAAGAAATAGGACCTCCTTCGTTATCGGTTGGAACTAATGAAGTATTATTTGCGAAAGGTGTGCTAGACACTGAATTGATCGGCGAAATTATCGCTGAGAAGCAAGCAGAGATAAAGAAAGCTTTTGCCAAAAATTTACTTCTAAATGAGAAACTAAGTAATGGGCCTTACTTGACTTACAACTATGCAGAAAATGTCTTGAATGTGCTTATGGATTATCAGGATAAAGCTGTGATGAAGAAAGCCTTGTTGGAACATAGCTCGGAGCTCGCTATGGTACTAGGTATTACAGAAGCATATGTCACCGTTAAAAAAGGAACCTTCGCAAAGCTCGAAAGGTCATTTCTATTGTATCAAGGCAAAACTGACATTGTAAGAGAATATGACAGAATAGCCCAGTATGATTCAATCAAATGTCGGTTTACAAAGGATATAATCATCCTTCCAAGCGAAATGTTGGCCATGGATAAATTCGATCAAAGCAAGGCATCCGAAATTAGCTTTTCTCTAATTGATCCTGCCGAATCCTCAAAAACCGTTAATTCTGGCGAATACCTATCTAAAATCTCCAAGATATATGGAATGCGTAAACTAGGTGAGAAGCCAGAAAACATGTACTTACACTATATTCTGCTCGATATGTTTTTAGACATCTGTCGCAGAAATGAGTCGTTTCAGCGGCTCGGATTTTTCCAGAAAAAATTTAGCGAGAGCACCTTTGAGAATCGTTCTTGTTATCTGAGGTTCATGAAGCATGATAGCTCAGCCAGTCAGGAAAAAAAAGCTTTACAGGCTATGCTAAAAAAGATAAAGCAAGAAGCAACAAAGATATTGAATCTGAATCTAAAGTATGCCAGTGTCATTATCGATCAACCAAATACCATTTCCTCAACTAATGTTCCTGATTCATTATTCAATTTAGCATATGACCAGCTTTTGAAAGTTAAGTATCAACAATCTGGATTGTCAGATAAGGAAAGAGAGATTATTCAGAAGGCTAGCAAATTGGTTTATTATGGGTATACAAACCTTAGGTCAAGTAAGGGAAAAGATAACTACGACGATATCGTTTTAGAAATTTCTACTATAATGCCAGACTTAATAAGCCTTAATGGAAAACTTGAGGATTTGGAATTTAAGAAGCTAGTTTCTACCATCGATAAGATAGGAAAGGATATTCGGTCATATCAGTTTGAGCAACTTCAACGAGAGTTTAAGCAACTTCAAATAGAGTTTCATAAAGAGGTTGAAAATGATAGCGCAGAAATAAAATCCAACCTGGCCGAGCTTTTTAAAGTGCTGACATCACTCGATAAAGCTAAAAGTTTTGATCAGATTGCTAAGTTGATTGTGGATGCTGGAGATGTCTTTTATGACATCAACTACACTAGAATCATGGATGAAATTGCAGGTATCCAGAAGTATCTGATCATAGATACAGATTCTAATAGAGTAGAAATCAAGGTAGAAGATATGCTGGTTTATCTTTATAATAAATATGCGAGTTCAACATCCAGCCAGATAAGCTTATACTTCACAGTCGGCTATAATTATCTAGGGATCTTTAATAAAAACAACGACATCAGCTATGCTTCTGAAAAGATTGGTCTTAAGTTGAAACTTTATGATCATTATAAAAGACGTACTTACAATTCTAAATACTTTCTTGAAAAACGCAAGCCAGTAATCAATGACTTTTATCTACTTGCATTTGTATCTGGACTACTTTATCAGATAGATGCATTGAAGTCTGAAGAGGAGTTCAATGAAGCTTCTTACGGTCTTAATGTAGGTGTTCACTTCTTCAATGGTCTCGACCTTAGTTCGGGTTTAACTTCAGTTCAGTTAGGGGATGAACGTAAACTTCTTTTTGGTGCGGGTTTCGATATTCCAATTACAGAGTATTTGTCCAGGTTGGGTAAAAAAAACAAATAAAAGATTATGGGAACAATAAAATATATTGACTCTGACTTTGCAAAATTCTACTATACAGATCGTCAGGGTAAAAATAAAAAAGTCTATCTCGCTTTCGGAGATCAGGTGGAAGTACTCGAGTCAAGTGGCAGTAAAACTAAAATCAGACCTACAGAACTCTGGGATGGCACAGTAACGGGTACTGTAAATGGAACTCCTTTCCGAGATAGATCCAAAGGGGTACTTAAGTTTTCTATGGTAGATGTCCAACAAGGTGACGGAATGGTTTTGGAGACACCTCCAGATCAGAATGACCAAACAAAAATAGTATTGATAGATGGTGGAGACAATAAACTCTTTGCCAGACATGTAGCTGCAAGATATCAGCACAGAAAATCTAGTCCCCAAAAACCCTTGGATATCGAATTGATGGTAATCACTCACGGTGATGCTGATCATTTCAGTGGATTGAATTACTTACTCAAAAGTGAAACTGAGCACATTAGTAAGAGAAAGAAGATTTATCTAAAACCAAAAAAGGTATTTCATAATGGATTGGTAAAAACCTCCGGAAAGTTAAATGGAGTACAAATTAAAGATGAAGAAATGTTTGGTGAAACAGTAGAGGTAAATGGAATTACCTATGCGTTAAACCTTTACGACGATCAAAGAGATTCTCCAGAATTAATGAGAAACGATCCATTTAGTCGCTGGATTAAAACGGTAGACACTTGGGAAAAGCGACGCGGTAATCCTATCGAAATGAAACGCATAGCTTTTGGAATGGATGAAAATGTATTATTTGGAAATTTAGCACCCTTAAAATTTGAAATTCAAGGACCCTTTGAAGAAAGGGTGGAGAAAGATGGACAAAATATTCCTGCTTTACGTTTTTTTAAAAAACCTCCAAAATCAAGCATTATTCATGTTTCTGGCCCAGTAAATGACGCTACACAAGTATCTGCTTCACATACAATAAATGGTCATTCTATCGCATTGAGAATCACTTATGGAAATGTTCGATTCAACTTGACGGGGGACCTAAATCAGGAATCCATGGCGCTTATGAAGAGTAAACTAGAAGATCTTAACAAACTTGAAGCTGAGATCGTAAAAGCGCCACATCATGGATCGGCAGATTTTGATCTGGACTGCTTGAGAGCTATGAATCCAGTAGTTACATTAGTTTCATCTGGAGATGAAAGTGCCAGAAAGGAACATATACATCCAAGAGCCACTTTAATGGCGGCTCTTGGGAAAGTAAGCAGGGGAGAGACTTCAATACTTTTATGTACAGAATTGGTGTCATTTTTTCGGAAAATGGACTACTCCCATCAAAGAAAAGATTTAGCTAGTTATTTCAAAGATTCGAGCGTTCTGGAGTTCCTGAGAGATCAACTACATACATTTTTTAAATCTAAAACACTAGATTCCAAACTGCCTACTTACTATGGTTTCGAAAGAACAAATTTTGGTATAATTCACATTCGCACAGATGGAGAACGTATTTTAGTATTTACGCATAGTGGAAAAGAAGGAATGCGAGAAGCATATAGTTTTAATGTCGACAGCAATCATCAGGTCACTTTTAATCACGAAGTGAGTATTAAGTAATGACTCTGCCTATTTTGTTAAGTAGATTCTAATATGGGTTGGCTGAGAGAATACTCAGGGGGAAAGCTACATTACCTTAATTTCCATTATTGGCAGTGTTTGAGAAATCGGGAAACACTTTCCATAGAATTCATGATTACCAGGAATCATATAGACCTGCTTAAAGTCATTTGACCATCGATCAAAGACTTCATCTTCGAAAGATGAGTCCTCTAGGCGAGTAATGTCTCCCGCCAAGAGCAAAATGTCAGCTTTGGGTTGAAGAGGGTTTTCCTTTATGAATTTCTTATTGGTGCCCATCTCCAAGTGTAAGTCAGAAGCGTATTGGATTTTCATTAGCAACAATTTTAGGTCTAAATTGAATTATCAATAGCTTATTTGTCCCTAAGTTTCTCTTCCTGATCATATTCTGTTTTTAGGAGATTGTTTTTACGATCCATAAACTGAACGAAAAAAGGATCAAAATATCTAAGCTTCCCATCGTCCAATTCTACGAGCGCTTTAGTTTCGCTTTGCCTACCATCCATCATATAAACAAACCTGTGGAAATACCCCTTTTTAGTATCCCCGTTAAAATTGATTTGTACAGGTCTTAAGCCATCCCTTTGACTCATATTTTAAAGATTCTTTTTCATATCATTAATGATGTCTGGTTTGTTTTCTTGCATCCAGTTCTCTAAGATGTTATTGATTAAAGTGGTGATCCCTACATCATAGAAGCTTGCTGTTTTCTTGTAGAAATCATGTGTAGTACTTCGTATATTGACTGTTCTGGCTTTACCCTTTGGAGCATCTGTTTCGTGAAGAAATTTCTTAAATCCACTCATTCGATGTTTTTGGTGAAAATATATAGAATTTAAATTACATCTTAGCCTTTAGGCTATGGTCTCGGATTTTGCTCCTCAATAGCTTGCCCTATAAGGCAAGCATGGAAGATTCAGAAATCATAAAGTCTTTTGGAAGAGTATTAAGGGAGATTCGTGAAGAGAAGGGGATCACCCAAGAGAGACTTGCCAATGAAATTTCATCTCATTTCACACATATTTCCAGATTGGAAAATGGCCACAAGCAGCCAACCCTTACGACTCTTTTTAAGCTTGCTGATATTTTAAAAGTAGAACCAGAGTATTTTTTTGCTAGAATGAAGCATAGGTAACCCTGCAGGTTTGACTATTTGCACTTAAAATACTTATGCAGACAACTAACTATTCCTAATTTGAAAGAAGTGTTTGTGCTACTTTATCTACATAGGTAATTCAAAAGGCTGAGTATATCGATTCAGATAACATTTCAAGAAAATCTCAAATTCACAGAAGGAGCTGACCAGAAAAACACCGCTTCAAATAATTCTTTGACATTAGTAATCATTAACCTGTTTAAGAGTAATGCGAGAACACTTAGAAATTTCCAGAAATCCTCACGTTTGTCAATAACCTTTCTTTTGTTTCCTTATTGTCTACATTTTCTACCAATAACACAGCCATTTAATTTCGAGAGCGTATTCTGGACTTGAGGATGTTGCTCATCTGGTCATTTTCCAATCCGGTTACCTACCTACCATTTGGTATTTTTTAGTTGATTACGTTAACGTCCGGCATAAATCTAAACTTATTCAGAACAGCTTTAATCTCATCAGAGATACCTTCCAAATCTAGAAGTAAGTCAAAGAAATCGAAGAATTGAGAATGACATAATACCTGGATTTCCTCTCTTAAACTATCATAATTTACATTGTCAATAAACGGTATTTCAAACAAAATATTTCCGAGAACCAAAATTTCAGTTTCAATTTCATACTTGTCATTTATTAATTGGGAAGGTAAACCCTCTTCTATGGTGGATTCTATAATTTTTGATTTCTCCTCAAGAGGCAACTTTAACATCTCAAAATACTCTTTTTGAGATGTTGTTAAGCAAATTCCAAAGTGTATAAAATCACGACAATAAAGATCTATTACTTTCAAAAAACCTGTTGGTTTGCTCAACAATCTAAACCTCGAAAGGTAATTAGTTTCATGATATTGCTGTTGCCAATGCTCAAATGAATTCAAATATGTATCACCATAAATGCGCCATAAGACCAAATAACCAGAATACATTTTTTCAACACTTAAATATTGTTTCCAATCTTCCAATTGGACTCCGAGTTTTCTAGTCAAGGAGTTATTTACGTTTCTATCTAGATCTATGCTATTTGAACAGAATTCAATTAATAGAAAGACATCTGAGGCGTTATGATATTTTGCATTTCCTAAATACTCTTCAACTTGCCACCAACCGTTATTTCTACTTAATGTATGCCTTAATATAGAGCCATAAAGAATATTGTTTTTCCAGGTTTCTAACAATTCATCTGTCTTTAATAAGCCTTTAGTATGGCTTTTAATGTCATTCAATATTGCAATTTGTTCATTGAAAGATTTCAATAACTCTTCATCGGAATACTTCTCCAAGAATTCTGTGATCTCTTCTAAGGATTCTTCTTGAGTTGTATAATTGCTGTAAAGGGTGTACGATAAATTGAGATGACCATCTGGTATTAGGTTCCTAAGACCATACTTGTTATTGTAATCCTGTAGAATTTTGACTAGCTCATTATTTGTTTCATGTGCTGCCAAAATGCTTGATATAATTATTAATTCCGTTTTTAATTTAGGATCAATTGGGGAATTCTTATTTGAAATCACTCTGTTGAGATAGTAGTGATGAATGTCATTAACATTTTGATATATAAGTGTAGCTAATAAGTCTTTAGAGTATTCGGATTTCTCATTAACTTGAATGGCATCAATAACTTTAATAAAGTAGTCTATTGTATCTGGCTTAATACTACTAAATATATGAAAACCAACATTGAATACAATTACTTTAAGTACTTCTAGAGGCGTATCAAGGATCATCGAGGTACTCCATTTGTATAGTTTGAAAAGTGTATTTTTGATTTCATCCTGGGAAGTCTTAAACTGTTTTTCACCCGTCAATGAAGACAAGGCTTCCAAAACAATTTTCTCAGAATCATGTGACTCTGATGAAGAATTCAGCCATCTTGATACGTCCAAAATAAACATTTGAATAAGCAATACCGTATCTACAAGTGATTGAGTATTCTTAAGAGAATTACTACTGATTTTAATTTGATTTATTAAATCATTCTCTTGATTGATATTGAGAATTTTAATGATCAGCTTAGAAAGGTGCTGAGGTTCAGGGTTGGGACTATTGGATTGTGATTCATTGTATATTAAAATCTTATTCCATAGTTCTTTGGAAGAGTCATCCAAATTATACCCTTTATGTTTAAGACTTTTTAAGTAGTTATATAAATTGAGGTTATTAATTAAGTCTAAATGAATGTTTACTGGGTTTGATTTGTATCTAAAACCTACACTTACTTTGTGATTCTTATTTAAAGTAAGTTCAAATGACTCCCCAGAGTAGAATTCGAGAACTGTAGCATTGTATCTAATACGATTAATTAGATTATCAGAAATATTTATTTCTTCTCTTTCCAATAGACCAATGAAATGATTGAATTTGTCAAGCATAGCAAAATCAACTATTATAGATAGGCTAAAGTCAAGTAGACTTTCAATTCTTGTTTTCCATTTGTCAGTTTGATTATAGAGAAATAAAAATTCCAAATCTGAATTCAGTAGATGAGTAATTATTCGTACACCATCTAAGTAACTAACTGATTTTTTGTTTTGGCACATGTCTCCATAGAAAAACCACCAAAAACTATGCAGTGTCTCTGGCTTTCCAAGTCCAAGTGATAAATGATTTTCTTTCAGTACCTGGCCAACTTCTTGGAACACGCCAATGAATTCAATTTGATTCGAATGTTGATTCTTTTCAATTAATTGAGGTATCTTCTCGTTGGTATATTTGATCCATTTATCAAGGTCTCTACTTGTAACATATGTTTCATTAAAAGCTTCTTTTAATAAATCAAATCGAAGATTTCGATTGTTGAAAATTTTATCTTTAATAGCTCTTTGTGTGAAGCAGGTAGTTATCGGGTCACTTGCTATAGCTAATAAATATATAAATGAAAGTTGCTTCTGGCTTAAAGAATTTTCATCGCTTTTCTTTAGGTCGAATAGAAAATCTTGAATCCATTTGAATTGGAATTCCGAAACAATGGATTTAACTATTTTTCTATTAGCGAACGCTTTTGGTAAGCCGTAATATCGTACAATTGTCTTTTTTTCCGAAAGTGTTAATAATGGGACACTGTATTTTTTTATTGTGAAATAGTCTTTGTGATTAATAGAGAAGTAATGTAATAGTCTCTTGAATTCATTTAAATAACTGTATTCAGTATTTATAAATACCCAAATGTTTTTAGTAGTGTTTCTAGATTTAAAATTTCGATTATCAGAGAAATAGTTAATAATTACTAACTGAGTTTCTTCTTCCAATCTTTCAAAATCATCAACAATTACAATTCTTGGAATCAAAAGATTAGATAGTGCTTTGGATATGCTTTCTAATGCTTTTTGATTCTTATTTTGATCCCTTAGATTATCACATAGTTCATCAATCCATTGACCAGTAAATTGTTTGTATATTTCTTTAACTGTTAAGGTGACGAGGATTCCAAGGAGACCATAAGATAAGAGCATTATATCCTGAGTTGCATATAGAAGTTGCAGAAAAATTAGAATTAATGTTAAACTGATTGCTCCTAACAGTTGTCTTGATTTGAATTTTGTCAAATAAAGGGTGAACCAATATGATTTTGGCTTAAACTTCAGAAACTCTTTGCTTGAATTATTATTACTTATTAATACGGTATCAAAGCTTGGATAAGTAGAGCTAGTTTCCTTAATTATTTCTTTGGCAGTTGTGGTTAAACCATCACCAAGCTTGAAATTTAAGTTAATAATTAAGCTTTCTTTGATCTTTACTTTTGAAACCAATTCATTGATTAGACTTTTTTTTAATTGTCCTTTGACGAATAATTTTGAATCGTTTTCATTTCTAAATTGTCGATTTACATAATATCGGTCATTCATTTAATCTTAGGTTAGGTTGCCATAAAAAAGTTTAAAAAGCATTTAGTGCACTGAAACATGTTTAGAGTACCGAGCAATTAATTATCACACACATAATGGTCGTTGTTGATAGAGTAATTTTCTCCATCAGTTGTTATTGTGATATGATTATTGGAAATAAATTGTTTGTTTTTCACAAGTTGTGAAACAGGCCATTTTGGTGAACCTAAATTGGTTTGATAGATTCTAGCAACACCAGAACCGATTAATCTCTCAAGATGATCAGGATGGGGATGACCATACGTATTCTCTCCGACAGAAATAATCGCATTTTCTGCTTTAATAAGATTTAAAAAACCTAATTCTGAAGTGTTGTTTGCACCATGGTGATTTGCTACAAGAACATCGATATTGATATCCTGATTTTCAATGTATTTGCCTACGTAATATTCTAATCTTGCATCTTCAGGGCCAGATTCAGTTCCTCTTTTTCCAATAAGGTCACCGCCAATTAGGTAGTCAAATTTGTTATATTGTACCAATAAGGCAATACTTCGTTCATTTTCAGATGATGCATTATAAATTTGACCCTCACCAATTACAATACCATTTCCAGCTAAGCAGCTAATTCTAACTTCATTTCCAAGGTTAATTTGAAAGTCTTCAATATCACTTAGTGTTATGATTGAAACTCTTTCCGATACAGCTTGAGTAAAAGTTAGATACTTGCCAAATGCTGCTGAACTCGGAGTACTCTCATCTCCGCGATCTACAATGTTTGTTATTTTAATGTCATCACTTAATCCCCATTCTGAAAAATCAAATTGATTATAATTTTTATCAAGCCAATCTCCTTGGCCATCATTGTCGTCATCACCCAATTCACCAGGAACATTGTTTGGTCCTAAAGAAAAACTTGTACGATGAGAAAGATTCTCTCCATAAATTAATCCGCCTAAATGATCAGCATCATAATGAGAGATTACTAGATAATCCAGTATTTTGATTCCTTTTTCATTGAGAAGATTATAGATGATGAGACCACCATCTTTGTCACTAGTTCTTGAAAGAGTTTGACCACAATCAAACAGAACAGAAATTCTTCTCCCATTCTCTTCTGGTCCTAATATGAGAGTGGAGCTTCCTTGCCCAATATTGATATGAATGATTTCCAGATTTTGACAATTCGAATAACATATGTTGAAAAAACATATAATGAAGCTAGTATATCTCATTTCAGATAGGTTTAATTATTTTAAAGATGCCAACCTACTATGAGAAATGAAATACCCTTTTTTGGGTAATTATTAGGTTATAAGTCCTTTATTGTTAGGTTGTTTTGTACTTTTTCACTGTTTTATTGTACTTGTTTGCTTGAAAGAATTGAATATTTGGTAATAGTAATGTTCAATTTGCTTCTTGACTATAACGTTTTGCAAGTCGAATTTGCATTTTTTAGTTACGAAATTCTAAAAATGAATAAACCTCTAGTAAAGTCAAACTTGTTTAATCTTAGTGGCTTTATTAAGCCTGCTAAGAAGAGTAAAACTTAGTATAAAAGGATTTTTGCAGAGTAAATATCATATCTATTTCTCGTTTGAGTATTAATTCTCTGCCTAGCATTTCATTGCACATAAAATTTCGATATTTCCACTTTATCTCACAGCATGAAATAATGTGATGAACAGAATTAAAGAAGTTTTAACAGAAAAGGAAGTGACTCAGACGTTCATCTTAGAAGTATGCATTAGATTTAACTGTTAATCACCAACTAACTTAGATTGCCTACTTCTAACTTTTCATATCTCGAGGAAGAGTTTCCTTTACTTTTTAATCTTGGCCAGTCTGCTGAGTTTAATCTGCATGATGATCCTATTACTTGCTTATTCAAGCTGAGACAGCTAGGAGAGAAGCTCTCAGAGAAGCTCTTTGAGGAACATCAACTAGAATTCCCTTACGAAAATACCTTTAACAATAGGCTCAAGACTTTAGAATTTGAAGGTGTACTGACTGACACTGTTAGAGACCTCTTTCATAACCTCAAGCACAAAGGGAATGTCGCTGTTCACCAAAGCAAGGGAACGGTGGAGGATGCCAGGGGGATATTGTTCTCTACTTTCAAGATTTGCAAATGGTTTTATGAAGCCTACTCTGAAGCAAATAATGATATCACCTCTGTAAAGTTTCATGTGCCAGAGAAGCTAGATGCCAGGCACGCTATACATGAACTAGAAATCCAGAACGCTGAACTTCAGAAGAAATTTGATGAGCTCCTCAAGCAAAGGGAAACTGCAGAACTTCCGGCTGAGAAGAAGGAGGAGATCAAGCAACGCTCCCAAAAAGCTGCAAAGAAAATAGATATGTCTGAGTCGGAGACTCGGGACTTGATCGATGACCAACTGAGACAAGCTGGATGGGAAGTAGACACCAAAACGATTAACTACAAGACGAATAAGACACTCCCCCAGAGAGGTAAAAAGCTGGCAATTGCCGAATGGCCTTGTCAATCAAAATGGGCTGACTATGCGCTCTTCATTGGTACTGAACTATACGCTATAGTAGAGGCTAAGAAATACTCCGCAGATATCTCCACAGATCTGAGACAATCAAAGATCTATTCTGAACTGGTAGTTGAATCGCTTGAAGCTAAGCTCCTAGGGAAATGGGATAACTTCAAGGTGCCTTTTCTTTTCTCAACGAATGGACGGCCATACTTGGAACAGATCAAGACCAAAAGCGGAGTTTGGTTTTTAGATGTGAGAAATAAGCATTCATCTTCTAGAGCTTTACAAGGTTGGTATAGCCCTGATGGTTTGGAGAAACTGTTTGAGCGAAACCAGAAGGAATCAGAGGATAAGCTCAAAGAGGAAAGTCCTGATTTCCTCGAAGGAGAAACAGGCCTTGGACTCAGGAAGTATCAGGTCCTTGCAATTAAGGCAGTCGAAAAGAAACTACTGGATCATCCTGAGGATAGAAGAAGCCTAGTCGCCATGGCAACAGGCACAGGGAAGACGAGAACGATCATTGGGCTTTGCTACAGACTGATTCAGTCCAATCGCTTTAAGCGCATTCTATTTTTGGTTGACCGGACTTTGCTCGCTACTCAGGCGATCAATGCTTTTAAAGACAATAAGATTGTAGGCCTCAATACTTTCTCAGAGATCTATGATGTGAAAGTATTGAAAGAGGCTGTTCCTGATATTGACACACGTTTGCACTTTGCGACAGTACAAGGCATGGTGAAGCGACTGTTTTACTTAGAAGGTGGTGATATCCCAACTGTAGATCAATATGACTGCATCATCATCGATGAGGCTCATAGAGGGTACTTACTAGATAGGGAGATTGATGAGGAAGATCTGGAGTTTAAGAACCAGCGTGATTATGTGAGCAAGTACCGAATGGTGCTAGACTATTTCGACTCATACGCCATTGGCCTGACGGCCACTCCGGCACTGCATACCACTGAGATCTTCGGTACTGCCGTCTATACCTATTCCTATCGTGAGGCTGTGATTGATGGATATTTGATTGATCATGATCCACCTCATAGTATCAAAACCAAGCTTGGTGAAGAAGGTATCAAATGGGAGAAAGGTGAAAAGCCTAAGGCGTTTGATAAGGAAACCAATTCGATCATTGAGCTAGGGGAGCTTGAAGATGAATTGCAGATTGAGATTGCCGGGTTCAATAGATTGGTAATTACCGAGAGTTTTAACCGAACGGTCGTTCAGCAACTGGTGAAGGATTTGGATCCTGATGGGGATGAAAAGACCTTGATCTTTGCCGCCACAGACGAGCATGCAGACAGGGTGGTTCAATACCTCAAAGAGGAATTTGCTGCAATAGGAATTGATGTGGCTGATGATGCCATACAGAAGATCACGGGTAAGTCTTATAATCCCCAAGAGCAATTGATTAGGTTCAAAAATGAGAAATATCCCAACATTGCGGTAACGGTGGATCTACTCACTACGGGTATAGATGTGCCAGCCATTTGCAATTTGGTTTTTCTCCGAAGGATCAAATCAAGGATACTCTATGAGCAGATGCTCGGGCGTGCTACCCGAAGGTGTGACGAAATAGGTAAAGAAGCTTTTCAGATTTATGATGCGGTCAAGGTCTATGAAACGCTTCAAGACTTTACCCAGATGAAGCCAGTGGTAGCCAATCCTAAAACCTCATTCGGACAGCTAGCTGAAGAGTTTGATCACATAGATAATGAAAAGAGGGCCAAAGCTCAGATCGAACAGATCATAGCTAAGATCCAAAGGAAGAAGAAGTATTTTTCTGAAGACCAAAAAAGCAAATTCGAATACAATACCAAAGGACTAGATCCTGATGCTTTGATCAATCAATTCAAAGAGGAATCCGTCACCAGTTCTATAGACCAGATCACTAAGCTTTCGGGACTTTGGAAGTTTCTGGATGAGCTGAAACCATCTCCGACTATTACGCTCGTTTCTGATCATGAAGATGAATTCCTAGGGATGTCTCGTGGGTATGGGGCAGCTAAGAAGCCAGAAGATTACCTAGAGAACTTTACAACCTTTATCAAAGAGAATCAGAATAAGATTGATGCCCTGAATATAGTCTGTACCAGACCGGCAGAGCTTGATCGCAAGTCACTGCGCGAACTCATGATTGCATTGGATCAGGCGGGCTACAATGTTCAATCTCTCAAAGCCGCTTGGAAGGATACCAAAAATGAGGACATTGCCGCGGATATTATCTCCTTCATCAGAACGCTTTCTCTGGGTAGCTCTTTGGTCAGTCATGAAGATAGAATCCGGAAGGCCATAGACCAGATCAGAAGCATGAAGCCATGGAATAAGATTCAGTCCAAATGGATTGATCGATTCGAAAATCAACTGCTTAAAGAGACAGTCCTGAGAATTGAAGATCTGGACGATTCACCTTTTGATGATGCTGGAGGGTTTGAGCGACTGAATAAGATATTCGAAGGTGAACTACAGGAGGTAGTGATTAAGATAAATGAAAACTTGTACGCTGAATTAGCATAAAGAATGAGCGCTGAACAAATAGCAAAGAAACTGTGGGGATTGTGCAACGTCCTGAGAGATGATGGAGTGACGTATCACCAGTACCTCAATGAACTGACTTACATCTTATTTCTAAGGCTTTCGGAGATCAAGAAGTTTGATCAGGATATCCCTGAAAAGTACCGATGGAGTAAGCTCAAGTCTATCAAAGACAACAAAGAGCTTTTTGATACTTACAGAGATATGTTGGCCAATCTGGGTACGCTCTCTACCAACGAGACCATCACGGAGATTTATACCAATGCGTCCACCACTTTGCGGAAGCCGGTAAACCTGAAAACCCTAATCACTAGTATAGATCAGATCGATTGGTTTGAGGATGAGGAGCAAGACAAGATTGCCAGTATCTACGAGGAGCTACTTGAAAAGAACGCTGGTGAAAAGAAGAGTGGGGCAGGTCAATACTTTACACCTAGACCGCTCATCAATGTGATGGTTGACTTAATGTCTCCAAAACTTGGCGAAAATTGGAATGATCCTGCTGCTGGAACCTTTGGTTTCATGATTCAAGCCAGTGAATATGTGAAGAGCAAGCATGACGATTACTATGAGCTTGGCAAGAAGGAGCGTGAATTTCAAGTAAATGAGGCTTTCTCAGGATGTGAATTGGTGCAAGATGCGCATCGTTTGGCGCTAATGAATGCCAAGCTGCATGGACTGGAGAGCCGCATTGTGATGGGTGACTCTATGACTGAGCTAGGGAAGACTTTCAAGAACTATGATGGAGTGCTGGCCAATCCTCCATTTGGTACCAAGCAAGGCGGTGAGCGTCCATCGCGCGATGACTTCACCATTAAGACCAGCAACAAGCAGCTCAACTTCCTACAACACATCTATCGATCACTGAGAAGAGATACGGGCACAGCCAGATCGGCAGTGGTGCTTCCTGATAACGTACTCTTTGAAGACAATGACGGCCAGAAGATCAGAAAGGATTTAATGGACAAGTGTGACCTCCATACCGTACTGAGATTACCCACAGGGATTTTCTATGCAGCTGGGGTAAAGACCAATGTATTGTTTTTTACTCGTGGTAAAACAGAAACGAAAAACACCCGAAGGGTGTGGTTTTATGACATGCGTACCAATGCACCGGCTTATGGTAAGCGAACGCCTTTTACAAGAGAAGCTTTTGCGGACTTTGTGAATGCCTACACGGGAGGGATATCGCTAGACAAGGTAAGGGATGACTATGATGGCACGGTGGATGATGCCAAACGAGGTAAGGTCAAAGATCCACGCTGGCAGCAGTTCACCCGAGAGCAGATAGCAGCTAAGAACGATTCGCTGGATGTAGGCTTGATAGAAGATGAGAACGTGAGCAAGAATAGTGACTTGGGCGATCCTGTGGATATAGCCAAAGAAGCTGCTTCCGAACTAGATGCCATTAAAAAAGAGTTGGATCAAATCATTGAATTGTTAGGTTGATGGAAAGAGAATTACCTGATAACTGGATTGCAACCAATCTTGAAAACTTATTTAAATTAATTTATGGAAAAGGTCTGCCAACCAAAGAATTGCTCGAAGAAGGTTACGATGTATATGGAGCAAATGGAATTATAGGCAAGTATGATAAGTATCTATATGAAAAATCTAAAGTGATAATTTCATGTAGAGGAGCTGCAAGTGGTGCAATTCACAGAACAAATGAAAAGTCATTTATTACAAGCAATTCAATAATTCTTGATGAATTCACGGATACACTAATTGATTTGGGCTATGTGAAATACGCCATGACCAACTTGGATAAATCAGATGTAATAACCGGAACGGCACAACCGCAAATAACAGTTCAATTACTCAAAAATTTACAATTTCCCGTAGCACCTCTCCCCGAACAAAAGCGCATAGTGGCGAAGCTGGATGCTTTGTTTGGGCATTTGGATACCCTCAAAACCAAACTCGATCGCATCCCAGAGCTCCTCAAAAACTTCCGCCAGCAGGTACTTACTCAGGCGGTGACTGGGAAGTTGACGGAGGTGTGGCGAGAGGGTAAAGGATTGGAGGAGTGGAATTTTGAACGAGCCGAGTCTGTTTGTGGATTTATTACGAAAGGCACAACACCTAAAAGTGGCGATATGCAAAACAAAGGTGAGGTTCCTTTTCTTAAGGTTTACAATATCGTGGATCAAAAAATTGATTTCGAATATAAGCCACAATTTATTTCCAATGATATTCATGAAAATGATTTGAAGCGTTCTGTGGTTTACCCAGGAACAGTAATAATGAATATTGTAGGGCCACCCTTAGGTAAAGTAGCGATCATACCTAATGATTATGAGGAATGGAATATAAATCAAGCATTAGCTATTTTTAGACCATCTTCTAGATTGAAGTCTGAATTTCTATACTTCATTTTAAGAGAAGGAACTCCGATTACCAAGATAAGTCAAGAGTATAAAGGTGTGGTCGGTCAAAGTAATATTTCACTCACACAATGTAGAAATTTCAGTTTTCCAATTCCATCAATTGAAGAACAACTAGAAATTGTTCGTCGTGTTGAAGAGTTGTTTGCTTTAGCGGATAGCATCGAATCCCAAGACCACTCCCTCAAGTTCAAAATCGATAACCTCCCTCAAGCCATCTTAAACAAAGCCTTTAAAGGCGAGCTGGTGCCTCAGGATGAAAATGATGAGCCGGCTGGTGAACTGCTGAAAAGAATCAAAGCACTCCAAGAAGAGGCAGCCCCCAAGCCGAAGAAAGCTAAAAACTATAAGCTCAAAAAATCAGATCTGTCTGTGGCGGCAGAGGAGGGAGAGGGGTATGGGGAGTGACTTTTATATTTCATAAATTGTGCTGCAATGAAAATAGAGACAATAAGACTGAAAAACTTTAAGGCGTATAAAAACCTTGAATTGACCAACCTACCTTCATTGGTTGTATTCGTAGGTGCAAACGGAGCAGGAAAGTCAACAATTTTTGAGGTGTTTGATTTCCTTAGTCAAGCGCTTTCGGGGAATGTTCGTAGTGCCCTAGCGAATAAGGGCGGATTCAGGGAAGTAATGAGTCGTGGAAGCGAGGGGAATATCGAAATAGAGCTTCAGTTTCGGCTAAATATTGTTGATAAGGAGCGATTGGTTACCTATCGTCTAGAAATTAGTGAGGTAAAAGGAATGCCTGTGGTACACCGAGAAATATTGAGGTATAAAAGACAGTCTTACGGTTCGCCCTATCATTTTCTTGACTTTAGCAATGGTGAAGGCTATGCAATAAGTAATGAAGAAGATTTTACCAGACCTGATGAAGAACTCGATCGAGAAAACCAAAAACTTGGATCACCGGATATCCTAGCCATTAAAGGACTTGGACAATTTGATCGATTCAAGGCGGCTAGTGCATTTAGGTCTTTTGTGGAAAACTGGCATGTGTCGGATTTTCATATATCCGATGCACGACCATCCCGAGAGGCAGGCTATGCCGAACATTTGAGCATTAGAGGAGATAATTTACCATTAGTGGCCCAGTACATGTTTGAGCAACACTCTGCCTTATTTGAACAGGTATTGAACAAAATGTCGCAAAGAGTACCTGGAGTAAGGAATGTGGAGGCAAAAATGACTGAAGATGGTCGTGTGGTGCTAAAGTTTCAGGATGGAGCATTCAAAGATCCATTTATAGCTCGCTATGTTTCTGATGGGACTATAAAAATGTTTGCCTACCTGATGTTGCTTCATGATCCCAGTCCACACCCCTTACTTTGTGTTGAGGAGCCGGAAAATCAACTCTATCCGGAGCTTTTGGCAGAGGTACTTGAGGAATTCAGATTATATGCAAATAAGGGAGGTCAAGTTTTCATTACTTCACATTCTCCAGACTTGCTCAATGCTACAGAGCTTGAGGAGGTCTATTGGCTATCCAAAAAAGAAGGATATACCCAAGTTTATAGAGCTTCAGATGATGCTCGTATTAAAGCTCAGTATCAAGAAGGCTCCACTATGGGATATCTGTGGACCTCTGGGATGTTTAAGGGGATAAAGACAACATAAATGGTTGCAGCGCATTTGGAAATTCTGGTAGAGGAGAAATCAATGGAAGTATTTCTTCGTGGTTTACTTCCACGCATATTACCAGATGGATTTGAGTTGGATCAAAATTGCTATGTTAGACCACACAACGGAAAGCAGGATTTACAGAGCAAAATCCCACAGACTGTCAAAGCATACCAACGGTATCCTTATCCAGTATTGTTGATGGTGCTACAAGATCAGGACTCTTCAGATTGTCTGTTATTAAAAAGTAAGCTTAAGGAGTTGGTGGTCAACAATAATGCTCAAGTTTCCCACCTGATAAGAATTGTTTGCAGAGAGCTGGAAAACTGGTATCTGGGTGATTTCAGAGCAATCGAGACAATATATCCCGAATCAAAAGCCAGTAAACTGATAAATAAATCCAAATATAGAATTCCTGATAAACCTCATGGATCAGTAGAGCTGCATAAAATTTCTAAGGATTTCAGCAAAGTAGGTTGTGCTAGAGGTATTGGGAAAGTTATAGATATTGATCAAAACGCATCGATTAGCTTTCGCCAATTTGTGAATGGCTTGCACAAGCTAACTCATTCGATAGAATGATTATGACAGGTTATCAGGGTTTGAAAGATCAAAAGGGTTTTCTCCTTAAATTGAGTAATTGCAATAATGAAAAGGTGGCTTATACTTCACTATGTTATTAGCAGGATTTTAAATCCTTTTTTTGATAGCCGAAAAATTTAAAAAAAGTGACTTTCAATTGATGAATTACAAAAGTAAAGGAGGGTATTCAGTTTTGACGTTATGAAACCATTAAGTTAGACCGTTCCTATGGCCTTTGAACCTAATAAAATAACCCGAGAGCACGTTGAAGCAGCTGTCAAGAAGATTGAGGGTGAGGGTATTCAGCTGAAATCATCGACTAAGTACCTCGTAAAGATTGGGGTCAAATCATACCCGTCTAAAGAGATCATGAGGTATGCTCATGAGCAGATGAATGGTGAGAAGCTATGGAAGTTCAGCGGTGGTGATCCTACTAATAAATTTCTATCTAAAATGAATTTTGAAATATCAGAGTCTGGAGCGGATCCTATTAAAGTCTTACTAGAAAAGTACAAGGATCATCTACGCACTAATCAGCTAAAAGATGAAAAATACAAGTGGCAATTAATCTCTGATTTTGGAGGACGGCCTGACTTGGAAGCAGAAGACTTCCTTGCTGAGATCAAAGCCGTGAATTATTCTAATTTGATCTACCCAATGGCCAAAGCTGTTTTGCAGCATCTCATACTGGAGAAGCCAGAAGAAATCAGAAATGAGTTTAAGATACTTTTTGATGAAAGCATAGCCTTAGCCGATAGGGTTGGATCTTTCAATGCGAATACATTAGCTATCTATAGGGACTTGGGTGAGAAGAAGCAACACCATCAAGACGAGCGATCTATTGCTACTTATCTCACTTACAAGTATCCTGAGAAGTACACTTTTTATAAAAATCAGTTCTATAAGGAGTACTGCAAGCTCTTAGGTATCAAGTCAGCCAAGACGGGGAAGAAATATGTTCATTACCTAAGCTTAATTGATGATTTGGTCAGCGATTATATTGCTCCTGACAAAGAGCTATTAGGTATGGCTCAGGACTATCTAGGTGATTTGTTTGATGTATCCAGCCTGCGTTTGTTAGCTCAGGACTTTCTCTACCAAATGCTCGGCAAGGAGACTGAACCCAATTATTGGGTCTTTCAAGGCAATCCTGATCACTATGATTTCAAAACAGCATTCGAAAAGGAAACTCTGGATGATTGGACAGTTTCATCTCACATAGAGGAGGTCAAAAAGGGTGACAAGGTTATTCTTTGGATTACCGGTAAGGAGTCGGGCTGCTATGCCTTAGGCGAGATTACCTACGATCCGATTTTATTTGAGGATGACTCTGATCCCCTTTGGAAAATAGAAAGCACTAACGATATAAAGGCTGGTATCAAGATCACCCACAATCTGTTTGATCGCCCCATCACCAAAGATGACATTCAAACTATACCGGCGTTTTCCAAGCTTAACGTGGGTGTTCAGGGAACGAATTTCAGTGCTACCAAGGAGGAATATGATAAGTTCATAGAAATGATCGATAGTAAGAGTGCAAGACGATACTGGCTTTATTCTCCAGGCAAATTAGCTGAGATGTGGGATGAGTTCTATCAGTCAGGAATCATGGCACTCAATTGGAATTTGAATGATCTACGGGAGTACACAAAAGAACAGTTGGTCGAGGAGTTGAAAGCAAGTGACCCGTCTGATAGCTCTAAGAAAAATGATGCTACCGCCAATTTTGAATTCGCCAATGTAATGTCTGTTGGAGATGTGGTCATTGTGAAAAAAGGAAGAGGGCAGCTAGTCGGGTATGGGACTGTGTCGTCTGATTATTTCTATGATGACGAGCGAGCTACTTTCAAACACGTTAGAAAGGTGGATTGGAACAGGAAAGGTGTTTGGGATTATCCGGGTCAACTGGCTTCAAAGACCTTGACAGATATTACCATCTATGAATCTGAAAAAAGCAGGGGTAAAAAGTTTTATGAATTTTTATTGGACATCATAAACGGAACGAATGAAGTCAAAGAAGAGACTGAGATGAAACCTCGTAATCTCATACTATATGGGCCTCCTGGCACTGGTAAAACACACGCACTGAAGACACAATACTTCCCTCAATATACTTCGAGCGAAACTTCTATTACAAAGGAGAAGCACTTCGAAAACGTGGTTAAAAATTGTAGCTGGTGGCAGGTTATTGCCGTTGCCCTACTTGATTTGAAGAAGTCTAAGGTTTCTGAAATTCAAGAGCATGCTTGGGTTCAAGAAAAGGCTAGGTTGTCCAAATCCAACACTATTAGGCCAACCATCTGGGGTCAGCTGCAGAGCCATACCATTGAGGAATGTGAATTTGTAAATGTCAGTGATAAAAGGCCTCCGTTCTTATTCAATAAAACGAAGGATTCCTATTGGGAGATCTTGGAGGAAAACGTACAGGAGCAAGCGCCAGATATACTGGAGCTAATTGATTCCGTAAAGAATTTCAAGCCTAATCCAGACAAAGAAGTGAGAAGGTATGTTTTCACTACCTTTCATCAATCCTACTCATATGAGGATTTCATAGAAGGATTAAAGCCGTTAGTACAGACCGAAGAGGTAGAGGAAACAGAGCTCAGGTATGTTATTGAGCCTGGTATATTTAAAAAACTATGTGCTGAAGCGGAATTAGATCCACATAATAAGTATGCGTTTTTCATTGATGAGATCAACAGAGGTAACGTGGCGCAGATCTTTGGAGAACTGATTACACTTATAGAAACGGATAAAAGGGCAGGAGCCGAAAATGAAATATCAGCTGATTTACCGTACTCTAAGAAGCCTTTTTCGGTTCCATCAAACGTTGACATCATTGGAACAATGAACACGGCAGATAGAAGCGTTGAGGCTCTAGATGCAGCACTAAGAAGAAGATTTTCATTTGAGTACAAAGGTCCAGATTATGAACTGGAAGAATTGGACTATCTGATAGGTGAGACTGGAAAGACAGGAAAAGTTCTCTTGAAACTTATCAATAGTAGAATTTCATATTTAAAGGATGAAGATCATCAAATTGGGCATAGCTATTTAATGAATAAGGATACTCCGGCCCTTCTTAGAAATACATTTGCAATGAACATAATTCCTTTACTTAAGGAATACTTCTATAACGACTATGCCAAGATGAGATTGGTTTTAGGTGATGGGTTCATGGTAAAGGAAGGAGCGCCAAAGTTTGCTGTTAAGGATGCCGATATCATTGAACAGGAGCGTTACTCTGTTGTGACAATAGATGAGTCATTTGATATCATATCAGCCTTAAAAGAAACTCTTGAAGAGCACTAGACCCATATTTGTTTATGAGCATAGTTCCGTCTTTGTAGGTCAGGAGTATGGCACAGAAAAGGTAGGGTTATCTCGGCGTTTTGAGGATAGACATTTTCAACAATTGGCATATTTCCTCACTGAAAATCCTAATTGCAACTACTTTAAACTTCTACATAAAAGAGTTCAATTCACCGAATTTGTAGGAGTTATTAAAGTTGGAGATCTAACCATTGAGGTACTCCCCAAGACTGACAAACATCAAATGGATAAAGGAGAATGGCAAGGCCTACTTCTTGAAATGCTTTTGGTGAGTTTGCAAGTGGAAGCCAAGACCACAACACTAGCTAATGTCAGTCTTCGTCAGCACAGTGTGCTCGATACTTACCTGCATCTTTTCTTGGTCGAGGCTGAGCTATTAATCCATAAAGGATTAGTGAAGAAGTATCGTACTAATGTGAGCAATCAGCAATCCCTCAAAGGGAAGCTTTTGGTACACAAGCAGATAACTAAGAATGCAGTACATGCAGAGCGTTTCTACGTGGCACATACGATCTATGATCGAGATAACGTTTACAACTACATCGTTAGAGCTGGGCTTGAATGCGTTGTGAGTGTTGGCTCTGAGTCCATCAAAAGGAAAGCAGAGTCCTTGCTACTCTACTTTCCTGAATGCAGCCAGCATGCTATTAATGAAAAGCTGTTTCAGACGCTGGCCTATGACCGTAAGACAGAGGGGTACAAGCGTGGGATTGAGCTAGCGCGAATCATACTACTTAACTATCACCCAGATATCAAAGGAGGATCGAACGACATACTGGCTATCATGTTTGATATGAATTACCTCTGGGAGAGCTTTATCTATTGGAGCTTGAGGAGAGCCGCCAAGAGGGGTCCAGGTGTGAGTATCTCAGCACAGCGCTCCAAGGTGTTCTGGAAGAAAAGCCAAGGCTGGTCGATGCGACTGAAGCCTGATTTAGAGATATCATTTTCTGATGGATCAAAAGTAATCCTTGATACGAAGTGGAAGTATCAAAGTAAAGTCACGCCTGATGACCTCCGGCAGCTCTATGCCTATCTGCATTACTTTGAATCTCATCAAGGCTACTTACTATATCCAGACAAAGAGCCTAAACATGTGAGAATTGAGTCAGGAGATTTTTGGGCCATTGATGGTGATGAGCCAGCTGATAGATCCTGTGGGCTCATGTTCGCTGATCTGATTGTAGGTAGTAAGTTGAATAAGGATATTGGGGCATTTATTTTAGATGCGCTTAGTAAGGGCTTAATAACCCCTTATTAAGCCCTTGCCAAGCCTTTCATTATTGCTGGTCAGGATGTGCTTTAAATTCAATTTTAAGTGTCTGGTAGAGAGTTGATGTAACTATTGAAGACTTAGTTCACCTTTTCGTATCTGATTGAATTGGATCCTCGACCAACCCTTTTCATCTTTCTTATGCAGTTGATATGTATTCTCACCCATTGTTCACTTGGACATGTATCTGTGGGAATAGTCATCAGAAAAGAAGTATAATCGAAATGACTAGGCAAGTAAAGATTTAGACTTTAAAAAAGGGTCTTTCAATAAACGACGATGATAATAAGGCTCGTGACAAGACAAACGGCGTTATTGAAAAAAGAACTGATCTATTATGAAAGGAGTTTTTGACGTCTTCTTTTGTGTAAAGGAAGGTTTCAAATTGTTCGAATAAAATGTGAGTTTTTAGAAGTTCGATTTTACCTTTAGTACACCTAGTAAAAAAAAGCGCCACCAACTAACCAGTGTATGATAAAAAAGCAAAAGTTACAAGATGATGTAAAGAGAGAAGAGACAAAAAAACATTTGACTGAGCTTGCAAAAGAGTTAGCTATTAATTATTTACATTCCTCGCAATTAGATTTGATAGCTGAAGATGATGAAGAGAGGTTACGGCAAAATAAGGAGCATCTTAAGTCAAACGTACTTAATGGCGTAGATTCCATTGACAATTACACCAGAAATATTCTTGTCATAGGGGCAGGGTGTACATATAATATTCATAAGGATGTCCCATTGGCAAGAGATGCAATTAAGAGAATTCATGAGAAAATAAAATTCGGTGATCTTAGCTTTAATCAGTTAATTAAAAAGGAACGAGTAAAAAAAGAACAAGAAGATAATAATATTGATTCATCTAAGGGAAAGTCAAAAGAGAATCTTTCCGATGATGTTTTACTCGAAGATGCTTTGGCTGATAAATATTGGGACGAGTTTAAGAAACTTAAGCTCCATAGTTCTGATTATGGAAATACAGTTGATACAGATTTTGAAACCTCGCTTAATCTATTGTCCAAAATATTACCCGTCTCAACGATAAGAGGACTTATTCAGGATATTTATAAGCATAAGTACGGACCTATCTTGTTTTATGAAATAGTAGCTCATTTATTCAAACATAGATTCATAGACGCTATTATCAATTTCAATTTTGATGAATTTCTCGATTTGTCAATTCAAGAAGAATTAGGTAGAGATGGATATGATGCAATACTCTCTGATGGCGATTGTCAGCCACTTGCAGAATTGGCGCAAGCAGGTAGATTAAGACAACCATTGTACATAAAGCCTCATGGGACAGCAAGTCATAAAAGCACACTTCGCTTCACCAAGAATCAATATTACGAACTACCATTAGATATGCGAGAATTTTTAGTTGATCTAATCTCTTGTCGTAATGATAAACCTACACGGACTGTTAATCTCATTACAGTTGGATTTGAAATGAATAGTATAGAGTTCAATGATATTTTGAAAAATCATTTACCAAAGGGCTCTAAAATATTTTCCTTTTACTTCCATGATCCATCTAAAACTTTGGATTCTTATATGAGTCCAATAGGAAAGGAACTTCATATGACTGCCAAAGTCATGACTGAATTACGAGAAAAACACTTAAATCATGTGTTTCCAAATAGGGATGAACAGGAACTTACCTTTCGGTACATAGGACATGAATTTTTCGATGGTAAAGGTGATTCATACTTTTCAGGAGCAGACTACCAGTTTAGCCTAGGAAATACGTTTCATGTACTGCATAAACAAATAAAAGCTTTTTATAATAAACCTTATCAACCTCGAAGATTATCAAGGCATTTTTTACTTTCTGATATTTTCGGTTCTAGAGTTTTTTTGGATCAATTCAAGGATGAACCAAAGGGTCGTTATGACTATTTTACCTCAGAGGAGTATTTTTCAGATCGACTGTTAATTGAATTGTTAACGGCAATTGCTGTAAATAAAGGCATCATTGATTTGCCACTTCTTATGATGGGTAGAGTAGGGAGATACTATTCATTATACCACAAATGTATTCTAGAGAAAAGTGATGATAAAAGGAAGTCGAACGGTAAGGGTGGTCATCCAGCTTTATTTCGAATAAATGATTTTGCGGAGTTTTTTTATGAAGAAGCTCATGTTGTAAATAGATTTAATGAGTCTCCAGCATTTCCAAATGAAGGCCAAATATATGATTACGCAGAAATGAAACTCAGTGAACAAAGCGTTCTTGTTTCAGATAAATTGAGTTGGTTTTTTGCTAACCTGGATAGCCACTCTGAATTGAGATATTCAATTCGTAAAAATTTCAAAAACTTACATAACTCAAATAGGTCCAATATTAAGTCTGAATTGAGAGGAACTATTCATCATATTTTTGATGATTATAGACCTACAAATTTGTTGAACACTGATTTATCTCTTGACTTACATTATGACTATAGCTTAAGGGAGGATTCTGAAATAAATACGGTTTTAATGGTGGCAGAGTATGGTATTCAGCTATCCAAGTTTTTGCCAAAAATATTAGAAAATGGAATTAAGGTTCAACTTCTATTGGCTGATAAAGAACCAGAAAAAGAGCCTCCATCTAAAATTGCTTTAATAAAGCAATTACATGAAAAATATAAGTCCTCGAGAGATGAAGCAGGAATAATTACTGACCTAAATATCAATACACTTCATAACCTAATTGATATTAAACTGCTAGAAGCTAATCGACATAACCACCACATGTCCGTATTCTTAAAAATGTTGAATAAAGATGAAATAGATGAGGCGATACCCAAAGGTGAAAATAGAGCGATATATTATTATCAACCTGGACGTGATCTAAATATAAATCCCATCAGGATATTAGAATTGGAAAATGTAAAAGTGTTAAAAAGGAAGTTTGACTACTATTGGAATTTACCTGCTACCAGAATGGTCCTCTAAAATGAGAGTTGGTTCAATAAATAAAGGGAAGAAAATGTTATCATCCTACAATTAAACCAAGAAAATACTTCTGATATGGAGGATAAGGAAATTGAAAACGGACTAATGAATTTGTGCCAAGAGTATAACATTAATTCGTGTATTAAATTCAGGTGCATTGAGTGCGCCTGAAGGTGCCTTAATCAAATCTACTTACAAGTACAAGCATCCCTGCATGCGCAAGAGCTTTCTTTGTGACAGGTGTGCCCCTCGCATCTCCTTGCCACACTCTCACGATCCATTTCCTCCCCAAAAGTTATGAGGTAAAGTACCTTGGTCTTTTCAAAATCCCTCCATTCTCATAGCGACCATACTATGCTCGGGAGATGTTGTGTTTATAGGCGAACGCCTCGTAATTAGAATACCCCTGTTCTAATCGAAGCTGGGATATTAAAGGAAGTTTTCCTGTGGGTTCATGTTGGCTGATTTGATAAATAAAAAGTCGGAACTCAATAGAGAGATAGGTCAGAGAATTATTGAGAAGTTAAGAGCGAGTTAAATTATTGATAGAACGAAGGTTCCTTGATAATAGCTTTTAAGTCTCAACAATGAAAATTAATACTGAAATCTCGATTCCGAGATATTTTCTTCCAATCTCGCACCTATTCTTTTAACGACCAGATTGCACTTATGGTGAGAACTCGGAAGCGAACAAAAAAATCTTCTAATAAGATGAATAATTTGTTATCATAAAAACCTTGTTATCAATAATGGAGCGACAAAGTACATTAGCGAATTCTAGTTGCTATTGCTGTTATTTTTTTAGCTTATCTTTAAACGATAACATGAAAGCAATTCTCTACACACGAGTCTCTACCAAAGACCAATCAACTGCTAGACAGGTCAACGACATGAAAGGCCTTGATGGTTTTGAAATTGCTAAAGTCTTTTCCGAAAAGATTTCGGGATTCTCAGTTTCGGTAGAGAATCGTCCAATTCTTCAGAAAGCTTTGCTGTATATCAGCAAGAATAATATTGAGTGCATCATGGTCTCTGAGATCTCACGGTTAGGTCGTAATACCCATGAGGTATTGAATCTTATTGAAAAGCTGAGACTAGAGGGTATCGCGATCTATATCCATAATTTGGGAACAACGATTAACCTCACGAACTCTACTAGTGACATCTTTTCCAAGTTGATAGTAACGATCATGGCTGATCTTGCTCGTTTAGAAAGTGAACAAATGAGTTATCGAATCAAATCGGGCATAAGGTCTCGAAAGGCTAGGGGACTTACCACCGGTAGGAAAGTTGGTTCCTTTGAATCATCTGACAACTTCTTATCAAAGCACACTGACATTAAGAAGTATTTATCAAAGGGTTACTCGTCGAGAGAGATTCAGAAGCTCTGTAAGTGTTCCCCCAATACGATTATTAAGGTTAGAGGATTAATTAATTAAAACTAAATCAATTGTACTCATGGAAATTAGACTTCAAAACATAGCTCCTCAGTTTGATCCATATCTGGATTTAGAAGGGTTAAGAAAACAGATTAACCAAATTCATATGGGTAAGAGGGTAAGAATTATACCTGAAGAAATGAAGGATTGTAAATTAGACTTTTATTTCCGTTTGTGGGACTTCAAAATAGAATCTAAATACGGTATTGTTGGAGATTTAGACGTGCTTTTTTGTGATGGATTCTCGCGGACAGGTCTAATACATGAGAATGTTAGCCACTCTCTAAATTATATGTCCGTCATTCTGGATGAGATATTGAAAAATTTTAATGTGGTTTTTGTCAAATGGGTACCTGAAATATGGGAAGAGAAAGACCCTGAACTGTTAGCATTTATTAGGGATAATTATAGAACACATGAAATTAGAATACATCCTTCATCATTTCATAAAGAGGGTTTATTCTTGCCGAAGCAAATATCATTAGATTTAATACTTGAAGGAAATACTAGTGTTCCATATAATAAACTCAAAGTAAGCAATAACCTGATTAGGGTTCGAAAGAGATTAGGATTTACACAGGGTCAACTTGCAGATAAAAGTGGCCTTCACCAGAAAACCATTGGCAATATAGAATGTCAGAGAACATTCCCTGCGCTTAAATCAGTTGAGCTTCTATCGAATGCTTTGGAGGTAGATATTTCTAATTTGTTAAATTGAGTTGATTGCGCGTTTTTGCTTTCTCCTGAATGCATGTTGCTCTTGTATGCTTTCTTCTTTTGCCATTTCAAATGCCTGAAGTATGAATTTTTTATGGTAAATGTCTAGAATGTACCAATAGTCGTCAAGAGCGCTTCTAATATCTTTATCCAATTTAATGTGAAGTTCTTCTTCATTCTCATCCCCAAAACATAGCCATTGAAATGATACTTCCAAATTCTCTGCGATTTTCGATATATGTAACAATGAAAGATTATTGTTCACACCATTTTCATAACTACTTAACAAGCCTATTGAGCAATTAAGTTTTTTAGCCAATCTTTCCAAATTCACTCTTTTGTTCTTCCGGGATATTCTAATTCTTTCACCGACACCAACTAGATCCAACATAAACTTCATGTATATGAAAATATTAGGGTAATTATAGTGATTTATTTCACATATATGAAAGTGGCAATGAATTCCCTTTGAGATTTTCAATTTGAGTAAGACTTTACATTCTCAAATGAGAAAACTAGGATATGTACTTTTCCATCGAGATGCTACCGATATTATTGAGGAATCTGAATATCTCACATCAAATGGATGTTCGGTAGTATTTATGGATTTTTATAATTGCGGGAAAGAATATCCCGAGTTCAATAGGTTGATTTCATTGAGTAGACCTAATGATATCGTGGTGGTTCGTAAGTTGAGTTTTTTGGCTACCTCATTCTCGCACCTAATAGAAGTAATACAATTGCTGATGGAGAGATCCATTCACCTCATTTGTATTGACCAAACCATCGATACACAGGGACAAGGTATTGAAGTATTCAAATTGCATCTGAAAGTATTTGATAGAATCTACGCAGAGCAAATCGATGCAAAAAGAAAGCAAACCAGAAAAGAAAATGAAGATAAAGGCATCACTCGTAGAACAGCAAAGGGAGTGAGAGACAGCACACTTAGAAATGCTAGAAAAGTTTGGTCGCTTAAACTAGAAGGAAGGCTATCCAACAGTGAGATAATGGAGATTACTCAGGTCACTCAAGGTACTTTCTATAAGTACTGTAAGTGGGGTAAAGACGGGAAAATAGATATATAACATACGGTATGATAAATAGTAAATTTAAAGATTCTGATCATTCGAAATCTAAACTGGGATATGCGATCATTGATAGTAATACAGGTGACTTTAGACCTCAAATTGAAATACTTGAAGAACTAGGATGCGAGACAATATATCAAGACATTCATAGTTCATATAATTCTGAGCTCCAAGGGCTATCTGAATTGATTGAGGTGATTGGGAGCGAGAAGGGTCTTCAGATCTATTGCGTTAACATATTTTTCCTGTTCAATAAGGTGGAAGCTTTGGTACCAATTCTGGAATTGATTTCAGAGCATGATTCTGAGTTACTCTTCCTTGAGGATAATATATCAATATCGAAATCAAATGTTGAAGAAATAATCCATATCTGGCAGGATTTACTTGAATTTAAAGTCAATCATCGAGGTAGGAGGGTTTCCAAAAGGAATAGGGCAAACGAAATCAAATCATTTAACAATGGCCTATAAATTTACCTATAATGAGCAGTCATTTTGCGAGGATGTAATGGCTTATGCCACTCGATATCATAAGAAATTTGAGCGTTTCTACGACTCGTTTTACAATGGAGAGGAATTAGAAATAAAAGCCAAACTACATGCCATATATCACTATACCCTTAATTTGACCAGTCAATCCAGAAAAGAGAGAGGTTGCTTCCTGAAAGACATCCATAGGAACTTAAGGGAGCTCGAAAATGATGGAATACCAGAAAACTATGACTACTTCAGTTCCAAGCTTAAAAAAATGAATTGCAGAACTATTCAGGAAGTCATAATTCATAGTGCTAAAGGAGTACCAAGATATGAATCACGCACGTCTAACCCAATCCTAATTGATTATGCAGAAGTGTTGTACGCCAAAAGCTTATGTAAATATCCAGAGATATATAAAAAGGTCAAGATCAAAGCTAAAAAACATAGAATTGATGAATTAACCATCGATCATATAAAGAAGCATTTTGCTCAGCCAAAAGTCCAAAGTAGGCTTCGTCCTATCCGAAACGGAAAAGAATGGTATCGCGACAACACGTCAAAACAACAACATTTCACTAAGCCAGAATTCGCAGGACAACTTTTAGAAATTGACGGAAGCAGACTCCAAATCCCATTTAATAACGTCAAACTGAAGAAGATAGATTTTTTAGTTTTGTTCATCATATTAGACGTTACATCCCGTCTAGTTCTAGGTTATGCACACGGCCTCTATGAAAAATCAGTAGTTGCCAAAAATGCGTTTAGAAGATACTTTGAAAACTATTCATTTCTACCTCTCCAGATAACTCGTGATGGAGCATCCACTTATGAAAAGGACTTTAAAATAGTAGAAACACTGACAACAAAAAGGGGAGTACAGTGGATTGTTACTCACGATCCACAAGGAAAACCTCATGTTTAATCGTTTAATAAGACTTTTGCTCAATCTATATGTTCGTATCACGAACATTACATTGGGTTGGGAATTACAACAAATCATATTGACTCAAGACATACTTCAAAAATTAAACTGAAAGAAAAAATAGGAGATAGATCTAATCTTGCGACATATGAGGAGTTGGTCTTAGATATTGATTTCCTTATTAATAATTATCAACATGAGGTATTTGACAATGTTGAATCAGCTCAAATGAGATTTAAAAGGCTTTTCAATGAAGATAAAGTCTTACCGCTACTAAAATCAGACAAGGTTGCCATAACGTCTACATTCAGGTCTGCAAAAGTCGAAAATAGTGAAATTAAAATTGAATGTGAGGGCTCGACATATTACTATCAAATACCAGGGATTCAAGGCGAAAACATAAAAGAAATAAACATTTCATATGACACCTCAGACCTGAAAGAAATCCACCTTTTCAATGAGAATTTGGAGTATCTGATGAGTCTATCGGTGATGGAGAAAATTCCTTTTATGATCAGTCAGAGAACTTCTTCACAACAACAAAAATACTTTGAGGAATATGCAGCTCGTGAAAATAGGTTCAAGCAGTTAATCAAAGATATAGAGAGAAAGGAAGAGGTAGTTAATGCAGCCTTTTCGAATTCCTTGAGTTACGAGGTTCTGAGAATACATGATAACAAACAAGATGAGATAGAAACTCAAAATGAGTTTACAAGGAGACTGATTAATGAAGAATCTACTTCCGGACAAGAAGAACCACTAGTCGAATTCCCAACCAATTCTGTAGAGACCCAAGTACCGAAGGAGTTTAAGCTAAAACTGTTAAAAAAATAGGTAGCAAACATTACCAACAATTAAAACACAATAATCATGGAAATTGACTGGATAGAATCAAACAATTACAAAACACTAATCGAAGCCTTAACCAGAGCCTACGAAAATCATCAAATGGTTGTAGTCCTTGGAAACGAAGGTTGGGGTAAATCTGCGTTCTTCAAACTCTTTGCATCACAGAATCCAAATGTATTTGTTGATGAAATAGATGCGTCAATGGACACTACCATATTCTTTAATGAAATGCTTTCCAAGTTTAACATCAAGGATAGGCAGACTAATAAAGTGTTTTACGCAATAAGAGATAATTCCAATGTTATCAAGAAACTGAATACAAAGTCCATGTACATAATTGATGAAGCAGGTAATTTCAAAATGTCCATGTTAAGGTACATTAGAGATTTTTGGAAGCATATTAAGGAGAATTCAGCGTTAGTACTTGCGGGCCCATATGAACCCTTTTATAGAGACTTACAGAAGTATGCAGAAAAAAATAAATATGGCACTAGAGAGTTTATGTCTCGAGTAGATGTCTGGATCAAACTGAAGGAGCCATCACCACAAGAATTAGTCGGTGTTTTTAAGGTCAATGGATTTAACGAGAAACAAATACCTGAACTTGTACAAGGTTGTAAAAATTTTAGAGACGTAGAAACGAAAATTAAGAACTATTGGATAGCCAATGGAATCACCCCAAAATTAAGAAAAGATGGTACTGATTAATCGCTCATACCCAAGGTATTGTATTGAGGATCAATTGTCGGTTTTGAAACAACAATTAAATTGGGGTATAGATGTAGTATTTGAAGAGAATGACAAACTACCTGACAACAAGGATGTTCTTGAAATCCTGAAATTACTTGATGATATCCATTTAGAGAGTAACGAAGAATTATTCACTGAATTACAAATACTACTGATCCTTATAGTAATACAAGGAGTTGACATCAATCAAGCTCTAAATTTCCAGATAATACATTCACAAAAGATTGAAACATTGTTTTATTCTGGTGGTAAACTCAAGATTATATCACAGAATAGCTATTGCCAAGATCTGATCAGATCCATGACTAGGACACAAAAATCACAGAATATATTTCAGAAGTTGAATACAAGTAATTCACTGAATTGCTTGAATTTGTTTCTGGTAATGAATGGCTTTGAGATAGTCTTAACAGCAACTAAGCTAAAGCTAATCTTTGGGAGGTTTCATTATTTAAGGAATGGAAGAATTCGTGGAGTTCGAGAGTTTCTTAAAGAATATTTCTCCTGTGATAGTCATATTGATTTACTAGTGAAGCTAAGATTAGTAGATTCTGTTCACTATAATACAATGATGCGAAATTGACTACTTGGATTTTTAGTGCACCAAATCGGCAGTTTACTTTGCTTCTTAAAGCACTGTTCCAGATCTCCATGATTTCAGACAGTCAATGAAAGCTAACTCGCTATGAGTTTTGGTAATAGTATCAGCCATCGACGTTAAAACCACACACTATAAAGAGTTATATAATTTATATTATGTTAAGTTGTGTTTTTGAATACCTATCCTGCTCGCTTTAATAATCATATCATAACTATCTGTATTTGTGTTATTTATGTGCGTTTAAGTCACCTCTAGTTTAGTTAAACAAAATATTGGTGATTTTCCTAATTCACTTCCGATGTGATTAGTGTTGCTACAGGAATCTATTCGCTCCTGAGTACGTCTGCTGGATTGATCATGGAGAATCTACGAACGATAAACCCACAAACTACTAGTAACAAAACGCTCACAGTGATAATTGGAATGAGCCAGATACTGAAATCTGGTGTCGCACGATAAGCGTAACTCGAGATCCAATCCTGCAGCAGAAAATAACAAATCGGTACGACCACTAAAAAAGAACCAGCGATCATCTTCCAGTATGGTTTGCTTATCCAAATCATAAGGTTCCAGAAATGCGCCCCCAGTACTTTGCGAATTGCCAGAACTTTCAACTTACGCTGTAGTTCAAAGCTCAGCACCCCAATCAGTCCTGTGATCAACATCAGCATGGCTACCATAGTAAATACTGAGAATAGATTTCTCGCCGACTGCTCCTGTGCATACAGCTGTTCATAATCATGATCTAGAATTGTGTATTCGAAAGGCAACTCAGAGAATCGATTATTCCAAGCAGTTTCTAGTTGATTTATCATCTGCGTTGGGCTGGCCGATTCAATTTTCACCAGCAAATTTTGAAAGAGCATCGGCTCATAGATAAACACTGTTGGGTCAATCTCCTGAGCAAAACCCTCCTGATGATAATCAGCGACCACACCCACAATTGGTCCCGGTTGGAGATTTATAGCGCCGTTCGACCAAGTGATCTGCTGCTGAATAGCATCTTCAGGATCAATAAACCCAAGCTTCCTTGCCGCTGATTCATTGATGATATATGCTTGACGTTTGGCATTAATCTGTTCCATGAATGAAAGTGTTTCATGATTCCCTAGTGTCTCTTTATTGACTTGCTGTTTAAGCAAATGATCGGGAAAAATATTGCCCGCTATAAAAGGCACTTCCAGCACATCAAAATATGACTCATCAATAACCTGTACATCCATCATGGGTCCATTTTGATCTGTATACACTCCTGTGAGTGTCACACGTCCTACGTCCTGAATGGCCGTTGAAGGAAGTTGCATCAATCCAGCGCTAGCACGTATCCCAGCTATTATCCTGCTGATATGCAGCTAGCTCATCAGAGACTTCTGTATGAAAGTTGGTCAGTGCTAGTACCTGATTTGTGTTCAGTCCATTGGTCGAACTTAACATAAAATCAAGCTGATGATTGATAAACAGAAAGCTGGTTAAAATTCCAAAAGTGAGTGCAAACTGGGTAGCTAAGAGTGCTTCACGTACTCCGAAACTTCTCCTCTGAAGGAGCTCTTTTGGCTTCAGCTCTGGACGTAAACTTGTAAAGAGCCATAGGTATAAACCAATACCTACAAGACTCGACAAGCAGAACCACCCTCCTATGGTGAAAATCAATGGTAGGTCGAACCTAAACGAGGTACTAAAGAAAGTCTCTGTGAAAGGTAGCAGGATATAAACTAAGCCTACAGCGAGTACGAATGTGACCGTCAGGATCACCAATGCTTCCAGTAGCATCTGTGCTTTCAGAGATCGGCTGGAAGCACCAAGAATCTTTCTTAGGTTCAAAGACTTGTACCGGCTGAGTATCTTGGTACTATTAAAAAGTACAAAATTGGACGCGCCAATCAATATAAGCAGCCCCAGCACCCAGCTAAAAATGCGAATGACTTTTGGCTGACATGGTGAGATAATCTCACGTGAAGCATGAGAATGCATATAAATATCCTTGATTGGCATAAAGTCCAGTGAAACAGACACTTCTTCTGAGTCGTGATGCGCTGCAATAAAAGCGTCCACAGAGGACTGAATGTTAGAAAGGTTCTCCGGATTTTTGATTTTAAGATAAACATACGCCCATCCCAATCTATCCTCGGGGCGGTTTATCCTGCTCAGTAATGTGATGGGCAGATGGGTATTCTTTGGTGGGTTGGCGATTACACCCGTTACTACATATTCTTGCTGATTGGGCGGGCTATCCAGTATCATTTGCTGATGCATAGCTGCTTGGCTGTTGCCAAAGTATTTGATAGCTGTAGCTTCTGTGAGCACGACCGATTGTGGTCCATTCAATGCAGTATTATTTCCTTCTATAAACTTCAGGTCAAACATTTCAAATATCTCTGAGTCAACCGAATATGCGTACTCTTCTTTGAATTTTGACTCACCGACTATGACGTTTCTGGGACGAAATGATTGAAATCTAATGAGTTGTTTTACTTCCGGTATAGCTGCTGGAAGTTCATTGATCCAGCCTACATTCACCCGAGCCCACCATTGTTGGATGCCATTATCAGATCGATAAGCGATGGTCACCCGATAAATATCTTCAGGATAATGGCTGTCGTAAGATTGCTGATAGTCGATCCAGCCTTTAATAAGCAAACTAGTAACCATTGCTAGTAGCATGCCTGAGATAATGAGCGTCGTTTGGAAAGAGTGCCTTTTAAAGTGGCGAAGTATCTGTGGTAGAGAAAGCATAGGCAAAGAGTTAGCATCTAAATTAATGCGACCTAAACAATTACCTTTTGGCCTTTAACAAAGTTTATGGTTTTATATATTGACCCCTATTCCCCCTATTTTTTCATAATATTCAATTGCCTAATTAATATTCTTCTGCCATTCCCACTAACCCTGGTTTGATTAAACAAAAAACCCAGACACTCTGGCCTGGGTTTTCCTTAATCTAATCTTTATGCTGCTTGCTCACTTACTAAAAACTACAAGACTTTTGAATCTACTCTAGACCAAAAACATACTTTGTTGAAGTTTCGTATAGCTCTCCTGGTCTCAAGACGACACTTGGAAACTCAGTTTGATTTGGAGAATCTGGGTAATGTTGCGTCTCTAAACAAAGTCCGTATCGATAATTATAGACGATTCCATCTTTTCCTGTGATCGTTCCATCAAGGAAATTACCAGAATAAAACTGCAAGGCCGGCTCTACTGTGTATACATCCATTTTGATTCCTGATCCACCATGCTTCAGACTGGCTACTTGACGCAAATCCTTTGTCATGCCACCATTCAAGATCCAACAGTGATCATAGCCAAGACCGTATGCCAGCTGCTCATCAGCTTCATTGATCTCCTTACCAATCTCTTTGAAGGAAGTAAAATCAAACGCTCCACCTTCTACAGCTCTCAATTCTCCAGTTGGAATCAGCGTACTGTCCACAGGTAGATATTGATCTGCGTTTATTTGTAATTCATGATCTAGGATATCTCCACTTTCTCCCGAAAGATTGAAATAAGTATGCTGCGTCAGATTCACAACTGTTGCTTTATCTGTGCTCGCCTTATAGTTGATCAAAAAGCTGTTTGGTGTGAAAATATAGTCCACAAACACTTCAAGATTCCCTGGATAACCTTCTTCACCATCTGCACTTAGGTACTTCAAGGAGATTACGATTTGGTCATCCTTAAGGTCTGTAGCAGCGATTTCCCAAAGAACTTTATCAAATCCTTGAACGCCACCATGCAAATGATTTGGGTCATTGTTCGTTGCTAACACATACTCCACGCTATCCAGAGTAAAGCGGCCATCAGCAATCCTATTTCCGAAGCGACCAATCAAAGCGCCGAAATATGGTGTTACTTCTAAGTATCCATCCAGATTGTCATAACCGAGGACTACATCTTTCAATTCTCCTGACTTATCAGGTACTGAAAGCGAAGTAATGATTCCTCCATAATTGGTGAGACTGGCTTTGAGTCCACCCTCGAATGCTACATCCACAAGAGTTACTTCTTTCCCTTCAAATGTTCCAAAGGATGATTGACTCAAACTGCTCTTTGGCTTTTCCTTACATGAAAATGCAAGCATGCCAACGACAAGAAAACTGATGATTATTCTATTCATAACGTTCATTGATTACATCCAAAAAATTGCATAAAGGGCTACCACAATCGCTACGATTCCAATTGCCCCAACATTAAACACGACATCTGTTTGAAACAAAGTAGGCTGCACAGAGATTGCTTTCGCGTCTTGCACATCCATTTTAGCATTGGTATAGATCACCATTCCCAGCATCAAAAACAGCGTAGAAAGCACGAAAATCGCCTCGAAACCATAATCTGACATTGGAGACGAATAGATAATTCCTAAAACAAAACCTACCAAACCAATTGCTGCCAGCACATAGCTTATATTCAAAAGTTTCTTCTGAACAGTGCCTGATGGCACTATAGAGCTGATTTTAACACCTCTATCAACAAAACTGATAGTGGACGCCACTACACAAAGGATCATAAACACATAGCCCATTCTCAAGATGAAAGGCAATTCTGGAGTAACCAGATAGAAGAACACGCCAGTCGGCAAAGTCAAGATAGCTGTCCAAAGCGCTGCTTTGTTGGTGATTTGTTTCCAAAACAAGCCTAAGCCAAATACCACAACTACCCCCGGATATACAAAACCTGTTACCATCTGGATATATTGGAATACCTGATCTAAAGATTGCAATGATGGAGCGACTATCACTGCTATTATTAAAGCAACTACTGCCATCAAACGACCAGTTCTGATCAACTCCTTGTCGGTAGCTTTTGGTTTGATGTAAGCCTTGTAGATATCCATAGTGAACACCGTCGACGTACTATTGATCATAGATGCCAATGAAGACACAACTGCCGCTACAAGCGCTGCAAATGCCAATCCTCTTACTCCCGCTGGTACAAAATTTTGCAACAACCATGGGTAAGCTTCATCTGACTTACCAATCTCGCCAACAGTGTTAGCTGCCAATTCTGGGTCATTGGTAATCACATAAGCTGCAATCCCCGGAATTACCACCAATAAAGGAATGATGATTTTCAAATAACCAGCGAATAACAATCCTCGCTTAGCTTCTTGAAGCGTTTTAGCTGCTAATCCTTTTTGAATGATGTACTGATTGAAACCCCAATATCCAAGATTGATCAACCACATGGATCCCAATACTACCGCCAATCCAGGCAAGTCATTGTAGGCATCCTTAAGCCCTCCTGAACCATCGGGGACGGACTTGGAGCCTTTCGTGATAATCATTGAGAAATGATCCCTCGCTCCTTCGTAAAGCGTCCCAAAACCGTGAAAAACATCACCTTTTCCCAATACATCCAAAGAAATATATGTGGTTACCAAACCACCTCCGATAAGGAAAATAACCTGAATTACATCTGTCCAAGCTACAGAAGATAAGCCACCGTAGATGGAATAGATCCCTGAAAACACTAGCAAACCGATAATACCATAAACCAAAGGCACGCCCATGATTTTCTCCATAGCCAAGGCCCCTAGGTAACTCACAGAAGTAAGGTTTACGAAGATGTAAACCAAGATCCAAAAGCCAGCAAATAGAGAACCTACCAGTTTACTAAACCTGTCATTGACAAACTGAGGCATGGTATAAATCTTCTTTTCCAGAAAGACGGGAAGGAAATATTTAGCTACCAATATCAAAGCAATAGCGGCTAGCCACTCATAGGCTGCTATTCCCAAACCAATAGCATATCCAGAGCCAGACATGGCAATGAAGTGCTCAGCAGAGATGTTTGCAGCAATCAGTGATGCTCCAATTGCCCACCAAGTGAGGGAGTTACTGGCAAGGAAATAGTCGTTTGCCGACTTTTCCACTCCTTTTTTGTCCCGGGAGACATATAGTCCCATGAATAGAATCACCGCACAGTAAATCCCAAAGACGATGTAATCAATAGTTGAAAAACCCATAGTTCAAATATTAAGTTAGGTTGATGTTGTTTATTAAGTATTGGCTAAGAAATTAGCCTCTATTTTCAAATAAGTGATAATAAACTTCATTCCAATGCAATTGATCTTTGAAGTTTCTTGTCACTGTATCTTTATCTATTACGACCAGCTCCACTCCTGCCATTTCGGCAAAATCCTCGATAAACTCTGTAGTGAGCGTCTTGCTAAAGACCGTATGGTGAGCGCCTCCAGCATGGATCCAAGTTTGAGCAGCCACTTGCATATTTGGCTTAGGGTCCCAAAGTACGCGAGCTACAGGCAGTTTAGGCAACTTATGCTCTGGCTCTACTGCATCTACTTCATTGACAATGAGACGGAATCTGTTACCCATATCAACCAACGATACATTGATCGCAGGCCCAGAAGCTACATCAAATACCAAACGGGCAGGATCTTCTTTGCCACCTATTCCCAATGGATGCACTTCGCATCTTGGCTTACCTGAAGCTATAGATGGGCAGATTTCCAACATATGTGAGCCCAATACTCTTGATCTTCCATTTCTGAAATCATAGGTATAATCCTCCATAAATGAAGTGCCACCTACCAAACCTTGATCCATGACTTTCAATGCATAAAGCATTGCTGAGGTTTTCCAGTCACCCTCGCCACCAAAGCCATAACCATCAGCCATCAATCGCTGAGTAGCAATACCTGGAAGCTGCTTGAAGCCGTGCAAATCTTCAAACGTATCTGTATAAGCACCAAAACCACCATCTTCTAAGAAGGCACGCATCCCCAATTCTATTTTGGCCGCATCTTTTAAAGAATGGCTTGCCAGTACAGCTGATGTGATTTCATATTGTTCACCATATGTTTTTACAAGCTTATCTACCTCTGCATCAGTCACTTGGTTGAGAAAGGCAACAACATCGCCTATTCCATATCCATTCACCTGAAAGCCAAAGCGCATTTGCGCTTCTACTTTATCACCCTCAGTGACAGCTACTTGACGCATATTGTCACCGATTCTTGCCAGCTTCAATTGCTGAAGTGCTTTCCATCCTGCTGCTACTCTTGCCCAGTTGCCAATTTGTAAACGAGCGCTCTCATCTTTCCAGTGACCCACGATCACTTTTCTATTCTTTCTCAGACGACTGGCCATGAATCCAAACTCACGACCACCATGGGCAGACTGGTTTTCATTCATGAAATCCATATCAATTTCGCTCCATGGAATCTCCGTGTTATACTGTGTATGAAAATGCGCTAGAGGCTTTCTCAAGATCTGCAAACCTCTGATCCACATTTTAGCAGGCGAGAAAGTATGCATCCACACCACCACTCCGATACATTCTGGAGTATTGTTTGCCGCTTGGCATACACTCGTGATTTCCTCAGGAGACTTTACCACAGGCTTGTAAATCACAGAAACAGGTATCGATGGACTTGCATCCAAAGCCTTGGCTATTTCCTGAGAGTGTACCGCAACATTGCCCAAAATCACATCACCGTAGAGGTGTTGGCTACCTGTTACAAACCAAATTTCATTATTATTTAAATTCATCATTGTTCTATTAATTACTGCCCGTAATAGGCGTTTTGTCCGTGTTTTCTATCGTAGTGTTTTTTAATCAATGCATCCTTTAGTCTAGGTGCATTTGGGTTGATCTGCAAAGTCAGATAGGCCATTTTAGCTAGTTCTTCTAGCACGCGGCTATTATAAACAGCTTTAGCTGCTGTTTTTCCCCAAGCGAATGGACCGTGATTACCCAAGAGCACCATTTCCACTTCTTTATGAGAAAGTCCTTTGTCTTTGAAGCAATCCAAAATCTGCTGACCTGTCATGTGCTCATAATTCCCAGCAATTAGCTCATCACTCATTGGAGGTGCACAAGGTATGTCGTTGGTCAGGTGATCGGCATGAGTGGTACCGAAGATGGGAATATCCATTTGGGCTTGTGCCCAAGCCACGGAATAGGTCGCATGCGTATGCGCGATTCCACCTATATCTTCCCATGTTTTATAAAGATAAGCATGGGTTTTGGTATCGGAAGATGGTCGCATTTTGCCCTCTAAAACTTCATTCTCAAAATTAAGTACGACGATATCTTCTGGCTTCAAATCCTCATAAGGTACGCCGCTTGGCTTGATCGCAAAAACTCCGTTTTCGCGATCTACTGCGCTCACGTTTCCAAAGGTGTATACCACCAAGCCGAGCTTTGGTAGCTCCATATTGGCTTCATAGCACTCTTGTTTTATCGCTTGATATTTAGACATTTCTTAATGTTTTGTGTTGATATTTTTCTCTACAAAGGCTCCTAGCAGCTCATACTTCTTGTAGATCTCCGCATAGAGCGCCACTTGATCCGCTTGAGGTGTATAAGTTTTTTCAAAACCATTTCCCATTGCCTCTGCTGCAGCTTTCATGTCTGAATGAATACCAGCGGCTACTGCAGCATACATAGCGGCGCCCAGTGCAGGCGCTTGTTCAGAAACTGCTATTTTGATAGGCATATTGAGGACGTCAGCCAAAGTCTGCATGATAAAGTCTGACTTCTTCGCCACACCTCCAATACCAACCACAGAGCGTATCTCTACACCTTGATCAATAAAGCGATCAACAATTTTTTTGGAGCCAAAGCAAATGGCTTCCACCAATGCACGGAACATGTGTGGGGCGCGTGTACCCAAGCTGAGATTTACGAATGCAGCTTTCAAAGATTGATTGGCATCCGGCGTTCTTCTGCCGTTGACCCAATCCAAAGCGATTGGCGCACTTTCGCTGATAGGCGTTAAAGCCGCTTGTTTAGAAAGCTCAGCCACGATTTCAGATTTTGCTATTTCTATTTGATCTGGCGTGAGCGATAGTGACTTGAGGTTTTCCAAAGGCCAAGAAACCACATCCTTGAACCAAGCCAGTACATCACCAAAAGCGGACTGTCCGGCTTCTAAGCCGATCATGCCCGGGATTACTGATCCATCTACCTGTCCGCAGATTCCCTCTACCGTCTTATCACCAATCACTCCTGCTGGAGAAACAATAATATCGCAGGTAGAAGTACCCATCACTCTCACAAGCGTGTATTCTTCTACCTCTGCTCCGACAGCACCTGCATGCGCGTCAAACGTGCCGACACTTACTATGGTGTCTTGGCTTAAGCCTAAACGCTCGGCCCATTCAGTGTTGAGGGTTCCTGCTGATAGATCACTTGTAAAAGTGTCAATGTACAATCTGTCTCGAAGTTCGGCCAAATATGGATCTAGTTTTGCTAAGAAGTCAGCAGGTGGCAAACCACCCCATGACTCATGCCACATAGCTTTATGCCCTGCGGCACATCGGCTCCTCATTAGATCATCTATATTGGAATCCCCTACTAGTAGATAAGTCATATAATCACAATGTTCTACCCATGAGTGCGTGGCCTTTTTCACTTCCGCATCTTGACGAGAAACATGAAGGACCTTGGCCCAAAACCACTCTGAAGAATAGATTCCTCCTTCGTATTTGGTAAAATCTTCTCCTCCCCAGTTACGGGCTAGTTCGTTGATTTCGTCAGCTTCTGCTATGGCCGTATGATCCTTCCATAGCACCATCATGGCATTCGGATTTTCTCCAAAGCCTGGTTTCAGAGAAAGCGCAATACCATCCTTATCTACTGGAATAGGGGAAGATCCTGTGGTATCGATACAGATACCTTTAATGCTTTGCTTATCTACTCCACTAGTTTGTACTACAGAGAGGATGGTCGTTTCCATTCCTTCGATAAGATCAAGTGGATGCTGTCTGAATTGATTGATCGCTGGTCGGCAATACTTTCCTTCTTTCCAGCGTGCATACCAATGCACTTTGCTAGCTACTGTTTTGCCTGAGCTGGCATCTACAAGTACTGCTCTTACAGAATCAGACCCAAAATCCAATCCAATTACATATTGTTGACTCATTTTATTTCTATTATTAATCCAAAACTCACCCCCAATTACAAATACTTAATTTAAACTTATCTAATCGGGATATTTGTTAGTCTATTATCAGTGAAGAACTAAATTAGTGAAATTTATTTAACAAGTGTATTATTTACATTTATTATTTTAAGATTATCTTTAGTGAGCGATTCCCATTTGCAGTAACCATTAACAAGCTTTAGTTTTAAACTCTGATGACACACAATTATTCCGCTAGCCCAAGATTTCTACTTGCCGTAGACTGCATCATATTTGGGTTTGACAATGAGGACTTAAAAATCCTTTTAATCAAAAGAGGATTTGAGCCAGAGAAAGGTTCTTGGTCTTTGATGGGTGGATTTTTAAATAGGGACGAAACATTACTAGAGGCCGCCACGAGGGTTCTTCATATTCTTACAGGATTGAAGCAAGTTTTTCTACAACAAATACCTGCATTTAGTGATCCAAAGAGGGATTCGGCAGAGCGTACTATTTCAATACCATATTATGCGTTAATTGACATTGCGAAGCACAATGAAAAGCTATCCGATCAATACTCAGCACAATGGTTTAGTTTGAATGAAATCCCCCCACTTATATTTGATCATCAGGAAATAGTGAATGAAGCCATTTTACACCTGCGAAATCGTGTGATGGTCGAGCCGGTTGGCTTTGAGCTCCTGCCAGAGAAATTCACCATGCTCCAACTTCAAAAACTATATGAAGCAATATTGGGTCAGCCATTAGACAAAAGGAATTTCATTAAGAAAATCACTCAAATGAATATACTTGAGAAGCTTGAAGAAAAAGATATGAGTTCTAGTAAGAAAGGTTCATTTCTATTTAAATATTCTAATTTTTAGTTCTGCTTGTGAATTAAAAATGTACATAAAAAAAGCCGCTATATCCAGCGGCCTTCTTTTCAAAACTATTCACATTATTACTTAATTGTCTTCTGCCATTCCCAGGCAGATCGCATCATTTCTTCCAAACCAAGTTCGGCTTTCCAGCCAAGTTCTTCATTGGCAAAAGAAGTGTCCGCATATATTTGCTCAACATCACCAGGTCGCCTATCTACCAATTTGTAGTTCAGCTTCAGATCATTTACTTCCTCAAACTTCTTCACAGCTGCCAATACTGAGAATCCAATGCCTGTTCCAATATTGAAAAATTCAAAATTGGATTTCTCTTTTCCTTCAAGTAACCTCTCCACAGCTATCACATGTGCCTTGGCCAGATCCACCACATGGATGTAATCTCTGACAGCAGTGCCATCTGGCGTATTGTAATCACTTCCGAAGATGCTCAGTTCCTTTCTTATCCCGGCAGCTGTCTGAGTAATAAATGGCACAAGGTTTCCAGGTACACCCAGAGGCAGTTCTCCTATCAAGGCAGACTCGTGTGCACCTACTGGATTAAAATAGCGTAGTGCTATGGCTCTGAGCGCAGGATTCGCCTTTGACGTATCTCTGAGTATTTCCTCACAGATTTGTTTTGTATTTCCGTATGGCGATTCTGCAGGCTGAAATGGTGTTTGCTCAGTTACCGGCAATTTCTCAGGTTGACCATATACGGTACACGATGATGAAAATATGATATCTGATATATTTCTCTTGATCATCTCCTCTAGAAGATTCATCAGAGAGACAGCATTGTTTCTATAGTAAAGAAGTGGCTTAATTACTGATTCTCCCACAGCCTTGCTTGCCGCAAAATGTATAATGGAAACAATATCAGACTCTTTATCAAACATCGCTGACAGGGCAACTTGATCACAAATATCCAATTGATAAAAAGTAGGTCTGGTACCCGTAATCTTTTCAATAGAATCCAGTACTTCAATTTTTGAATTGGACAGATTATCAATGATTACGGTCTTATATCCCTTATTGATCAACTCCACTACAGTGTGCGAACCTATAAATCCTGTACCTCCAGTTACTAATACTTTCTTCATTGGATTGTAATATTAATATTGTTGATTTTATGATTTAACTATATGCACACCGTCAGAAATGACTATTTCTACTGGCATGATATTCTTATTGAACTTTGCCTTATACGCCGCATCTAATGCAGCTACGAAAGCCTTTTCCTTACCCTTCTCTATCAGGTTTAGGGTACAACCTCCAAAGCCGCCACCCATCATTCTTGCACCAAGTACTTCACTTCTTTGATTTGCGAAATCCGCCATAAAATCAATTTCAGGACAAGTAACCTCATATTCATAAGCCATAGCTAGTTGTGCCACTTTAAGAATTTCCCCTACTTGTTTAAGGTCATCTTCTTGAAGTGCTGCTACGATGGCATGTACACGCTCGTTCTCCTCAATTACGTATTTACACCGTTTAAAAATTACCTCTGAAAGCTCTGACTTACTGTTATTTAACTGCCACATATTCACGTCTCGCAACGACTCAATGCCTTCATATTTCTTTTGCAGAATTGCTACACCTTCATTGCATTGCAGTCTTCGAGTATTGTATTCAGAACTCGCCAAACTATGGCTTACATTGGAGTTACATAGCATTAAGGTAATGTTCTCTAGCACCATCGGGAAGTGATGGTACTCCAAGGTTTTACAGTCTAATAGCAACACTTGATCCTCTTTACCCATCATACTGGCAAACTGATCCATAATGCCGCACATCACCCCTGCATAATTATGTTCAGCTTTCTGCGACATTTTTACCATAGTTACCTTATCGAAACCCAACCCGAACAATTCATTCAAACCGAGACATATTCCACACTCAAGAGCTGCTGACGATGACATACCAGATCCTCTTGGCACATCACCAGAAAACACAAGATTAAATCCTTCTAGTTTGCCGCCAGCCTTTTGAATTTCAGCTACCACACCTAATATATAATTCTGCCAAGAGTCTTGCCCGAGAGGCTTTATCTCCGAAACCTTAAAATCATAGCGTTCTTCCATATCTAGGGAAATTAAGCTACAACTATCAGCGTCACCAGAAGACGCCATCGCAAAGTAAATCCCATGCCCAACAGCTGCTGGCAGCACAAATCCCATATTGTAATCGGTATGCTCACCTATAATATTGATCCGACCAGGAGCGCATACAAGCAGTGGAGTGCCCACAAAATTCTCAGCAAATGATGCCTTTACAGCTGAAACTAATTCTTGATTCATAATCTAGATCGGGTTGTATTTCTAAGAACGAGCTTGGGTATATTCTCTTTGGTCTCTATTTCGCTGTTACTAATTATTTTCAAGAGCTGCTCTGCAGCCATCTCTCCCATTTTTCTTGCCGAATGCTCCACACTAGACATTTTAGGAAAGGTGAATTCACAGAGCACCCTATTATCAAATCCCATAAGAGATACTTCGCTAGGTACCGGTATTTTATTTTCATTAAAGAAAGCCAAAGCTCGTGCGGCAATGATATCATTGAAGCATACAACTGCATCATATTCGCCTGATTTCCAGTGCGCTTTAAGTTTCTCTTCGGTTGTAGGCATATCATCCACATAAATCACCTTACAATTCGATAAACCACTCTCTTTCAAAGCCTTATCATACCCATTAAGTCGATCATGATCATTGGCCAATTGCTTAGATAAGCCTAAATACAAGAATCGCTTATGCCCTTCTCCAATTAAGTGCTTTCCAGCTAAGTAAGTACCTAGAGAGTCATCAAATGCCACTGTAGGAAACAAATCGTTGGCAAGTGGACGATCAAAAAGCACCGCCTCTTTACCGGACTTCTTAATCATTTCAAGGTTACTGGTATCAGTTGTTTCTAAAGCAGAGGCTATCAGAATCCCTTCTACGTTACAAGCGATCAGCGACTTTATCAGGTTTCGCTCCTTGGTCATCGAATCATTTGACTGGCAGATCATTAGGTTGTAGCCATTTAACTCAGCTTGTCTTTCCATACCTGAAAGCACAACTGAGAAAAAATCATCTCCAACATCGGGAACGATCAACCCTATCAAATTGGTCTTATTTGTTCTAAGTCCCTTTGCTGCAGTATTTACTTGATAATTGAGTTTTGATGCTGTTTCTTGTACTTTTTTGGCTAGATCAGCATTGCCTTGATGCAGTCCATTCAATATGCGAGATACAGTGGAAGTGGATATACCAAGCTCACGGGCAATGTCTTTAATGGTGGCTACAGGTTTCATTCTATGGGATCTTAGGAATTAAGCCTAATTAAACGTAAATTTAACGTTTAATATTAATATTACAAATTCAGTCCTTTTATGGTCTATGAACACGAAAAGATATGGGTTTCAATTGACAGTTTGGTATTTGGATATGATCCAATAGAGGAATCAATGAAAATCTTACTTTTCAAAAGAAAAGTAGCGCCTTTTTCTGGTGAATGGTCACTTATCGGTGGATTTATCAATGAAAATGAAGACCTCCTTGCAGCAGCTAAAAGAGTTCTCAACACATTCACCGGTCTAAATGATGTTTTTCTTGAGCAATTACAAACTTTCGGAAAATCAAGTAGAGACCCTGGTGGACATGTAGTTTCTATTCTTTATTGGAGCTTGATAAAGCTAGATGACCTACACAAAGACACTGTAAATACCCATGGGGCTCGTTGGTTTGGTTTGGATGAAATACCAGATCTGGTAATGGATCATTCCGAAATGCTCCAGCTAGGCATTGAGCAGCTAAAAAAGAATGCAGTGGCTTCTCCTATCGGCTTTGAGCTATTACCTCACCGTTTTACGCTACCTCAGTTACTAAAGTTTTATGAAGCCATTTATGGCCGTACCATTGATGACCGCAATTTCAGGAAGAAAATTTTGGCAACTGATATATTGAAGCGACTTGATGAGAAAGATAAGACCAACTCCAAAAAGGGCGCATATCTCTATGAATTTGACTTGACCAAATATCAGCAGATTAAGAGTCACGGCTTCCACTTGGAATTTACCATTTAGGCATAAAAAAACCTGATCCATTAATATGAATCAGGCTCCTCTTCAGTAAGTAAGTTTATTAATTATTTCTGTGCTTTATCAACGATTGCTTTGAAAGCCTCCGGGTGATTCATTGCTAAATCAGCCAAAACTTTTCTGTTGATTTCAACATTCGCAGCCTTTAGACCACCCATGAACTGTGAGTATGACATATCATAACCTCGTACAGCTGCATTAATTCTTTGAATCCAAAGTGCTCTAAATTCTCTTTTCTTAGTTTTTCTGTCTCGGTATGCATAACCCATACCTTTTTCAATAGCATTCTTAGCTACTGTCCAAACATTCTTTCTTCTGCCCCAGTACCCTTTGGCCTGCTTCATAATCTTTTTACGACGAGCTCTGGATGCTACATGATTTACTGATCTCATTTCATTTTCATTTTTTGATAATTGGCGCCTCTCTTACGGAGATCTTTATGCCAGATCATCGGGTTATACAATAGAACCTAATTAGATGTTAAGCATATGCTTAACATTGGGAGTATCACTTTTATGAACCAAGGCATCATGCGTAAGATTTCTCTTTTGCTTAGTTTCCTTTTTGGTCAAAATGTGACTCTTGAACGCGTGCTTTCTTTTGATTTTGCCTGATCCTGTCAGTTTGAATCTTTTCTTAGCACTTGAGTTAGTCTTAACTTTTGGCATTTTTATATTTACTTTTTACTTACTGATTTCGGTGCAATAATGATAGACATTCTCTTTCCTTCCAATTTCGGAAGTAATTCGACTTTGCCTATTTCTTCAACAGCTTGGGCGAATTTCAGAAGAAGAATCTCTCCTCTTTCTTTAAAAACAATTGTACGACCTACGAAATGAACATACGCCTTAACCTTCGCTCCCTCTTTTAGAAACTTACTCGCATGATTCAACTTAAAGTTGAAATCATGCTCGTCGGTATTAGGACCAAACCTAATTTCTTTGACGACTGTCTTTTGAGCTTTGGCTTTGATCTCCTTCTGCTTCTTCTTCTGCTCGTACTTGAACTTAGAGTAGTCGATAATCTTACATACTGGCGGTACAGCTGTTGGTGATATCTCTACAAGGTCCAATCCCTGCTCTTTTGCCATTTCGATAGCTTTAGAGGTTGGATAGACATCAACTTCGACGTTTTCTCCTACCAATCTTACTTCTCTGGCTCTAATCTTTTCGTTGACATTATAAGGTTCTTCTACACGACCCCTATATGGCTTTCTGTATGGTCTACTAATTGTTACCCTCCTTTTTTAATTCTACCATTGAAAAACAAAACGCAAATATCGTTTATTATTTCTCTTTATAAAAATCCTACTTTTCTTTATTTAACAAAGCACTCAATGACTTTTGAAAATGCTCAACAAAACTCACCAATGACATACTGCCAAGATCACCTTTACCGTGCGCTCGAAGTGAGATGGTTTTCTGTGCTGCCTCTTGCTCGCCTACAATGAGCATGAAAGGAATTTTCTTCATTTCTGCATCTCTGATCTTCTTTCCTATCTTTTCGTCACGTTCATCTAAGTATCCTCTGATGTCTTGTTCCTGCAGCGATTGGAAAAGTTCGAGCGCGTACTCATGGTACTTTTCAGAGATTGGCAAGATAGCAATCTGCTCTGGTGCCAACCAAAGTGGAAAATCTCCCGCTGTACTTTCAATAAGTATCGCAACAAAACGTTCCATAGAGCCAAAAGGCGCTCTATGAATCATCACAGGACGATGCTTTTGATTATCTGAACCAATATACTCCAATTCAAATCTCTCTGGTAGTGTATAATCGACCTGAATAGTTCCCAGCTGCCAACTTCTTCCCAGTGCATCTTTCACCATAAAGTCGAGCTTAGGGCCATAAAAAGCTGCTTCACCCAACGCTACAGTAGTTCTAAGACCCTTTGCAGCAGACACATCAATTATAGCCTGCTCTGCAATATTCCAGTTGGCATCTGTTCCGATGTACTTATCTGGAGTTTCTGGATCTCTCAATGAAACTTGGGCATTGTAATCATCAAAGCCTAACGTTTTGAATACATAAAGTACCAAATCGATAACCTTCGCAAATTCTTCTTTTACCTGGTCTGGACGACAAAAGATATGCGCATCATCTTGCGTAAATCCTCTCACTCGTGTCAATCCATGTAATTCACCACTTTGCTCATATCTGTACACCGTGCCAAACTCTGCATAGCGAATTGGTAAATCCTTATATGATTTCGGACTTGACTTGTATATTTCGCAGTGATGCGGGCAATTCATTGGTTTCAACAAGAATTCCTCGTCCTCAGCAGGAGTTTTGATTGGCTGAAATGAATCAGCACCATACTTAGCATAATGTCCAGAGGTGATATACAGCTCCTTACTACCGATATGAGGTGTTACTACTTGATCATATCCTGCTTTAACCTGAGCCTTCTTCAGGAAGTTCTCTAGTCGTTCTCTAAGTACAGCTCCTTTCGGCAACCAAAGCGGTAAACCTTTTCCTACTTTTTCAGAAAAAGTAAAAAGCCCTAGCTCCTTCCCTATTTTTCTGTGGTCACGCTTCTTCGCTTCCTCCAACAATTCGAGGTATTCCTTTAGCTCTTTTTGCTTCGGAAATGTAATTCCATAAAGTCTGGTAAGCTGCTTGCGCTTTTCGTCACCACGCCAATAAGCCCCAGCTACGCTTAGAATCTTAGCGGCTTTGATGAAGCCAGTATTTGGTATATGTGGGCCACGGCATAAATCCGTGAAATTTCCTTGCTGATAAAAGGTGATACTACCGTCTTCAAGACCATCTATAAGCTCTAGCTTATATTCATCATCTTTTTCTGTAAAGTATGCAACAGCATCCTTTTTACTAATTTCAGACCGAATGAACTCGTTTTTCTCACGAGCCAGCTCCAGCATTTTATTTTCTATGGCTTCCAGGTTCTCACTATCAAATTGTTGATCACCAAAATCAACATCATAATAGAATCCGTTTTCAATAGAAGGTCCTATTCCTAACTTAACTCCAGGATATATTGCTTCGAGCGCTTCCGCCATAAGATGAGCTGAAGAATGCCACATTGTAGACTTCCCTTCTTTGTCATTCCAAGTAAGCAAGCTAAGACGCGAATCTTTTGTGATCGGTGTGTTTGCATCCCGTATATCTTCATTGATCTTAGCAGCCAATACATTTCTAGCAAGCCCCTCACTGATACTGAGTGCGACATCCATTGGAGTCACCCCTGCCTTATATAATCGTTCACTACCATCTGGTAAAGTGATCTTAACTTCACTCATTCTGTTAATTTCTTGGAATTAATATCTAAAACAGGAATCCTATTCTCCTGCTCTTTTAAGTTGCGCAAATATGCGATTTTTCGAGCAACTATCTCAGCTTCATTCAATGCTTTTGAGTTAGTAGAGTCCTTTTCTATCAGAATACTTAGCAACCGATAAGACTGGTAAACTTTATTTTGATTATTCGTGATTTGTGCCTTTTTGAAAAGTGCATATTCATTGCTATCTCTAGTAATAATAGGGTCTAGCAGTCGAATTGCTGACTCTAAAGCTAGTGTTTGCTCAAACCATTCAACTCTTTGATATACAGCACTATCATTTTCTATTGGCTCTAGTATATCTTGAGCCAACTGAAGGTTACCTAGCTGTGCATGAGTTCTTGCTAACCACAGCTTTTCTTCATCTGTAGTTCCTAGTTCTTCCCTCATTTCAAATATTTCTAAAGCACGTTCTCCTTCATTTTGAACGAGCAAAAGAGGTACATAACCAATAATCAAGTTTTCTGATAACGGATTTTTTTGAAATAAGAGCTCATAAACAGCTGATAGGCGAACTGTATCTACTTGCTTTGAATAGAAATTAGCTGAAAGCTGGAGATTGTTTTCATTGCAATCCGGTGTGTTTACCAATTGCCAAAGTATCGAGTCAGCTGCTTCTAAATTACTTGCTCGGATGTATGCATTGGCTTTTAAAGCCAAATACTCACTTTTCTTCCCATAGATACTTTCCCAATAATCGATTAGCTCAAGTTGCTTTTCAAATGAATCAATGCTTTTATAATAGTCAAGTGACAGATCGAAGCTCTGTAAATCCAAACTCGACTTATCTATGATCAAATTGATATCAACACTTACATCTTCTGGCCAGTCTAGTTTTTTTGAAATTAATAGTTTCCTTTTTCGTAAGGATATATTGTCAGGTTTTGAGGCAATTTCCTTGTTGAGGCTAACTAAAGAAGTACGATAATATTCAATGCCGGCATCCTCTTCTGTAATTGGATAACGATGAGCCTCAGAACAAGAGTAAAAAATGATGGCAATGAAAAGCAGCCGGTAATACACTATAAAATCAGTTGAATATTGAATTTCAGTCCAAATTTACGAACATCAGGCTCATCAAGGTAGGTCAATCTGTGAAAAGCTTCAACTGAGAATATCTTAAAGATGTTCTCCACTCCATATCCAAGCTCGACATAAGGACGATTATCCATTCGCTTAAATGGTAAAATCACATTTCCATCTGGATCTAGTTTGCTCTGGGTCATGGCTACATTCCTATCACTGATATCTCCATAGAGCATATTGGCACTACCTATCAATCTCCACTTCAGCTTTTTCATCAGTGGTATAGAATTCAAGAGAAACCCTTCAAATGAATGTCGATATCTCAATTCCACATATTTATCATTACTAAATTCAAAATAGTCCATCAGATTGTAGGCAAAATTGACATAGAAGAAGGTTTGGTTTCCTATGGTATTATAAAGCAAAGTGTATGGTAAATCACCAATAATATAACCACCATTCAGCTTGATATTTGCCCTACCTAGCAAGCCCATCTTTTGGTCTTTAACCACACCCAATTTCACTTTGTGGTACGAAAAATCACTCCCTAACACATTTTTAAATCCATAGACATAATCTAAATTAAAAGCTGGCCAGCGAAGAGTACCGAGACTGATGCGTTCATTGTCATTGATGGCGAAGAGTTCATCTTTCGAATAGTGTGCCGAAAGCGATGCTTCAGTTACTTCATAATCGCTTTGCGTGGTAGCATCACCATATTCTTTGAAGTATTGAAAATCATTGTAAGGTTTGAAAGACTCATGCTTCATGGCTAGCGAAGCGCCAAAGCCAGCACTGAGCTGTCTGAACATACTCAGTCGATATTTATGAATTAGGAAAGGCTGTGTAAGCGTACCGAAGCGACTAAGGGTATAGAATAGACTATTCGGCTCTATTTGCTCATTGAGCAACCAAACTTGCTCTATTTCCCTCTGCTGCTCATATCTAATGGTTGTCCATGGTTGTCGGTCAAGAATCCGGTCAGCATAGAAACGATATTTGAATTGCTCGTCACCAAAACCATAGCCTACATTGCCACCAAAAGTCCATTTGTTGCTAATATCGATAGTGGTGCGTCCTCCGAAACCTACTCTTACACCTTCTATGTTATTTTTTCCAAAGAAGGTAGAATAGGGCCCATAGTCAATTGGACCTATTTTGTAGTATCCATTCACAGCAAATTTGGCGATATCCATATAGGTCTTCACGACTGGTATTTGTTTCATTGAATCAATCATCGAGAAAATATTGAGTTCAGTGGGCGACAAAGAATCGTGCCTCATTTCAGCCCAATAATTATCATCCGATTGGCGGACGGTTTCCTCCATTACTACAGGATTGAGATAAAACTTGTTGGGCTTAGGATCATTCACCACATGGTCTTTGGTTGAGACATAGAATTTAGCGAGCATACCAGCAGTCTTATCCGTGAGTTGTGAAACGTCTACAACCACTCTTGTTTTTTCCGGAAGCCATTGACCAGCCGAGGTTTTCAATAAGTCTTGCTGGATTTTCACCTTCTCTATATAATTGAGATTGGCAGCTTTCGTAACCTGTGCATCAATGCGTTTCAAGGCAAACTCATTCTTGGTGATCCACATAGTACCCATGAATGCCAAATCTTGCTCTCGCTTCGGGTAAAAGTCTATTCGATAACAAAAATGCTCATTGATATAGGCACTATCTTCTAAGTAAACTTCGTAGTAAAGCTTCCATCCATCGGCTAGTGGTGAGACAAAATCTTTAGTGACTATATTCAGCCAGTTTTGATAAAAGTTGTATTCCTGGAACGTAGAGCCTATTACCTGTGAAGTCAGAGTGCCATCAGTAATACCTACAGCACTTACTTTGGTCTTGATGATATTCTCATGACGAAATGTTGGATCGCTCTTGAAGTAAAACCGAGAGATAGCCTCAGAAATGAATACTGGCAAAATTGGTTTACCGTCCTCACCTGCTATTCGCTCAATACTATCCAGTACGTTGGTTATCTTCTGTACGATCTTTCGATCTTTGAACTTGTCTGATATGTTGTCCACATCAAACTCAACCTTAGTATAGCTCTCATACTCATAGGCAGAAAGAGATCTTTTATCATTGGCGTTTTTGTTTTTCACCATGGAACGCATGATTGGCCAAGCTGGGTTCTCCCCAGAATACACTACCACCTCACCCAAGGTCTGAACATCTTCATCAAGTTGGAAATTAATAATCTGGGCAGTACCTCTCGAAACAGCTTTGGTTCTTTTGACAAAGCCAATGTATCTGACTTCTATTGAATCAACTTTAAGATTGGTCGAAGCGACAAAGTTTCCTTCAAAATCTGTGATTGCGCCCTCTTGAGTTCCAAGGAATACGACATTGGCAAAAGGTATAGGTGTCCCGCTTGACGACTCTGTCACTTTTCCAGATACAGTTGTGACCTGCGCCATTGCCAACCCTGAAAGAGTGGATAAAAGAATGAAAATGAGCTGCTTATACAATACGCACGAACTTAGGCTTAGACTAGACTGCAAATCAAGTCTTATTTTACGAAGCAAAGCGTGCTTAGATTCAACTAACTGATATTTTTCTTGATTTGCTCAACATCATGCTGCAAATTGAGGACAAGACCAGCAATTTTATCAATAGAAAGTTCATTGGCAGACTGAGGGTCTGGAAACTGGACACTTATAAATGCCCTTGCTTCCCATATTTCCATGACATCATCAGGCGCTACTTCGTAAGGAGAGTAAGACTTATTGTCCGAGACAAGGTAGAGTGTTCCTTTCTCCTCGATATAGTTGAAAACGCGTTTATACACTACTCCTTCATGATTGGTTATGAGTATGTATGTCTTGCCGTTCTTTATATCACTAATGGACTCTAAGTACTTTCCAATGATGATTGAACCAGAGGCGATTGGCAACATAGAGTCACCAGAAATTTCAAATGCTCTATAGGTAGCATTGCCAGGGAGCATTGGTAGATTAAACTTTGGTAACTCGGAGATATACTCAGGATCAGAAAAGCCATTCATGTATCCTGCAGATGCCTTTTGAGGAACGAGTTCTATGTTTTCGTTATCTTCTTTGTCTACAGTAATAGAAAGGATTTTGACTCTTTCTTTACGTTTTTCTCCTTTTGCCAACTTCGTAAGATCCACACTGATCAAATCATCCGTTGACACACTTAACACATCTGAGATTTTCAAGAGCGTCTGAAGGCGTGGTTCTGCCCTAGCCTCTTCATAAGCCCCCACGACTGAGCGCTTAATGCCAACTTGCTCAGCGAATTGCTCTTGGGTAAAACCCATTTGCTTTCTTAAGTATTTGATGTTTTCTGATATGATTCCCACAGCGAAAAAGTTTATTAAGTCTAATGATTAGCTATCAAAAATGATGAAGTTGATATCGTCCTTGCCCATCTTCCCGATGGAGTACAAATGTAGATGATGAAATTCTCTGGTCTGACGGATTGTGTTGAGTTTTTCTTTGATTGTGACTACAACATCTCTCAGCGTCCTATTGGCATCTACCAATACATATCCATACATGTCCTTGCGCTCTTTGATCGTCGCATAGAACTTCACTTGACATTTGCCTGACTTCAATTTCTTAGAATTGAGTTTGAGTGCATATTCATCATCAAAGGTGACATCTGCACTTCGCGCAATCAAATCTGTAACCCTAAAATATTTAGTATCCTTTTCCATAACATCATCTATTATGGCTTAAAAATGGGGAATTAATCTAACAAAACAAATATTATTAGTATTAAATACTAATTAAATGAGATTGTTAATAAGTGTAACCTAGGCTATCCATGATTTTTAGCAATGAGGGATTACTCATAATTTCAATGATCCGATCTGCGTGAATTGGGTCTTGCCATTTAGAAAGATTCGCTGTAGATATTGGTTGAACTGAATTTAACCAAGCTTTATTTTCTCTTACCGAAGCGTGATTTACCCAATCCTTTAATTCTACAGAATGATCAATTTCCAAAAACTGACAAAGCCTAAGCATGGTTTGATCTGTTTCCAATACCAGGTCTTCATATTTCAAAGTATAAACCTGAGGGTGAAACTTATAAAGCAATTCATTGGAAACATCCTGAACGTATCTATCAATAGGAATCCAATAATTATTAGTGTCTGAGGGGTGATAGGAAGTGCATACCGCACGAGGGTCACGAACGATATGAATAAACTTAGCCTTAGGGCCAAAGTAATCTAAGATGGATTGGATATGATTAACATTGGCAGGACGCTTTTCACACCATCTGTTATGGCTCTCAGATAACTTTCCTGTCAAGATAGCTCTGTGAAATCGATCTAATCTCGTTGGAATTATAGAGCCATTGTCATTCTTCCATTGCGTAAAAGCGTCAGTTTCGTAGGGAATGGCATAGATACTTGGATGGGCTGAGAGGATCGAAAGTAACAGGGTGGTGCCTGACCTGCCACAGCCGCCTATTAGTATAGGTGGTTCTGTAAAGTGCCTTTCAACTTTTGCCCTACCGAAATGATTGATGATCGGGCTAGAAAGATTCCTTTTGAACCAATTGTCCATTTATTCTCCGACAAAGAAAACTGCATTGGCAAACAAGAGCTCTCCTCCATACCAGAAGGATCTAAAAAGTGGATTATCGATCATGTAGACTACTTGCCCATTTCCGTAATTCTCCACTCCAAAAACCAAAGAATTGGCCACTTTGGACTTTACATCTTGACCAGCAAAGCCGCTCAAATGATCTTTCTCACTTAAGATCACTCCGACATTGCCTTGATCCAGCAATCCCAAACGATGTGTAGAGGTCTTTAATGAATAGTAATCCTTTGTATAACCAAAGCCTAAAGGATGGGTATTGTCAATAGACACTTTGAAAATGGCGCCAGCTACATAATCCTCCAGGCTTTTTCGCTCACGAGAAGTCTCCGGCAATAGCTTGTTATCTTCTTTTTTCTTGGCTTCAGATGCTTCGAAAAGTTCCTGCTCCTCTGTAGAGTTAAACTTTGAAATAGACAATCCCCCTTCCTCGGTGATTTTACCAATAGCACCTTGTACGGCGATCAACTTACCGCCTGATTTTACCCAAGCCAAAATGAGATCAATATCATCCGCATCCAAAACACCGTACCCTCCATTTTGAAGAATCAAAACATCATAACTGTCGAGATCTATCCTTGAAAAATAATCCAGCGATAGCGTAGTGATTGGGTAACCGAGCTCTTGCTCAAAGTAATGCCAAGTGGCTCCATAGTCCAAGGAACTCGCTCCACTCCCACCTAATAACGCCACTTTAGGCGCCTTGAGATAGCGCACATCATCGGCACCCAGATCTGGACCCTCACTTGCCCATCCAGAATTTACGGAAGTAACAACCACACCAAACTTCTGAGCAGCAGCACCCACTTTGATTGAAAGGTCTTTATTCGGATTATCAGCTCGCAGAACAATAATAGAACCGCTACTAAATGCTTGACCTCCAATACTTAATGGCTTATGAGTAAACCGAACTTTGATGTCCTTTTTCAATAGCTCCGCAAGCATTTTGGCATCAGCCATATTGGACCAATTGAAGATATAGGCATAAGCATCTGGCTCCAACGCTGACTTTGCGGCAAGTTGCTCTGGCACTACTTTGCTACTGGTAATTAAGGTCTTGGAGGCATAGGCGTCCATATTATAGACATATGGCAAGCTCCAAGCCGTGATGTCATAGGTGAGCGAATCTTCAAGTGCCGTCACTGGCTCGAAGAGAATGGTCACCAACTTAGACTTTGGTTGATTGGTGCTGATGATCAGGTCTTTGCTGGACACATCGAAGCTTTCAGTCTTGGCCGTTTTGTAATGATAGCCTGTTGATTTTTTGGAGGCCTCAGCCTTTCCATATACAATATTGTGCTTGTCTAAATAGCCTTTGAGGTCGCTAAACTTACGGTCATCTCCTTCGTGCTTTAGCACGTAGCTCTTATAAACAGAATTTGCAGACTCTTTAAAGTAATCTTTGAATTCGCTCAATAATCGACTCCTGTTATCGTAAGCCACCTGAACCGTGGAAAGTCCCGTAGCGGTGTGGTGCGCGATGCGATCCGCCAAAGTCAGCGTATCTCCCACTTCGGTAATCACGCCCAAACCAGCGCGACCTGAGCCGCCCTGCTCGTAGGTCATCCCGATGGAGCCATTATAGGTTGGATAAGTGTCGCCATAGCTGGGATATAGTAAGTCAAAATACTTCTTGGTGAAATACAACCAACCCTGCGCATCGAATCTTTCGGCATTGGCTTTGCCGATTTCTACTTGGAAATCCGTCTGCCATTTGGTGATCTGGTTGTGATAAGGCTTTGCTGCTGGGGCGAAATAATAAGGCTCATTGACGTCCTGCTCATGAAAATCCACATGAATCTGTGGCAACCACTCATTGTAAACGGCTATGCGCTGCTGACTTTCTATTTGCGAAAGCCAAGCCCAGTCCCTATTGAGATCAAAGAGGTAATGATTGGCCCGCCCGCCTGGCCAAGGTTCGTTGTGCTCCCAAGCATCACTATTGGGATTGAAAGGGATTTGACCCTTCTCGTAGTAAAAATTGACGTAACGTTCTCGTCCGTCGGGATTGAGACATGGGTCTATGATGACCACCATATTGGCAAAGAAATCCTTTTGATTACGCGAAATGTTCAACAACTCGAAAACAGTAGCCATAGAAGCCTCAGTAGATACTGACTCATTGCCATGCACATTGTAGCTCAACCAAACAATGACCACATCAGTCTCTGGCGTGCCTTCAAGGAGTCCCGCACGCTTTAGATTGTCGTCTTTGATCTGATCCAATCGCTCAAGATTCTCCGCCGTGGACAGGTAAGCTAAATAAAGCGGACGCTTTTCGTAGGTCGCGCCATATTGGGAGAGCGCCAACTCATCTGACTGATCAGCTACATGCTGGTAATAATCAACCACCTGATGATGTCTGCTAAACTGGCTCCCAAGCTCATAACCAAGAAAATCCTTGGGCGACTGGACTTGTCCCAAACAGGCGAAAGTGGTCAAGTAAGTTACAAGCAACCAGATGAAATGTGTGATGCGCATAGCGTTCAATTGATTTGAAATTCGAAAATAGCATAAACCATCCGAAGGGTGATGGGAATGTGGAGGAGAAAGGGAGATCTGTGGCTTAATTCGGCTATTGAGAGGTGCGAAGCAATCTTTTACGTAATTGTCAGCAAAGACCTCCAAGGCCTGCGCCCCGGATTCAAAACCTTGGAGGTCTGTCTAATTAACGGAATTAATGAGGTTACTCAAAGTAACCTCGTTAATGTACAAGGGCAAGATTAAGCCAAGAACTCCTTATACCGTCACAGTGCCGTGATCAATTCTAAATTTGCTTATTTCCTTTATATTTGAATATGACATCAGCTGGATCAAAATATAAATCGAAGCTCATTAATCGCATCAATGCTATTGAAGATAAAGATGTACTCGATGAGGTCAATAGACTATTAGAAGTAGATGTTGAAGAGACTATTTATCAAACTTCATCTGAACAAAAGGTGGAAATAGAACAAGCACGTTTTCAGCTAGCCCAAAACAAAGGTATCCCTTCAGAAGAAGCAGATAGAGAAATTGAAAAATGGCTCTCCGAATAGTTTGGTCGCCCCTAGCACAGCAAAAACGTAAGGAGATATTATCCTATTGGAAGGAAAGAAATTCCAGTAATACCTACAGCAGAAAACTCAATGATCTTTTTATCGAAGCTGGAAGACAACTCTCAATATTTCCTAAAATAGGGCGTAATTCTGATATTGAAGGTGTTCAAGTTAAAATTGTAAGGGATTATCTATTATTCTACGAAGTAGCCGATGGAGCCATCCTGATTTTGACGATTTGGGACAACAGACAAAACCCTGAAAGACTTAAATTGGGGTGATTAATCAAAACCTCGGAGATCTACCGAAAAGATTAACGAGGTTACTCAAAGTAATCTCGTTAATTTGAGAACTAAGCCTTCTTCAACTTCTCTGCAAAAACCTTCTTGAACTTCTCCACTTTAGGTGTCACTACAAACTGGCAATACGGCTCACTGCCATGTGAGGCCAGGTAATCTTGGTGGTAATTCTCAGCAGGGTAGAAAATGCTAAAAGGCGTGATCTCCGTTACAATTGGATCATTCCAGATCTGAGCTTCGGTCAGTTGCTGCTTTATTGCTTCTGCTGTTGCTTTTTGCTGTTCGTTATGGTAGAATACTACCGATCTGTATTGTGTGCCCACATCATTGCCTTGGCGATTTAGTGTGGTTGGATCATGCATCTTCCAGAATACTTCGAGTATTTCCGATAGGCTAATCACCGCTGGATCAAAAGTCACTTGCACCACTTCTGCATGACCAGTGGTGCCAGCGCAAACTTCCTTGTAAAAGGGATCTTTGGTCTTACCTCCAGAGTAACCAGAGACAGCAGACTCCACTCCTTTTAAGTTTCTAAAAATGGCTTCTGTACACCAAAAACAACCAGAACCTAAAGTGATTTTTTCCATAATTGATAAATATGAGCTGTAATAACTTGCAGTGATCCGAAAAAGTTCGAGGTAAAATCTAGCGTTTCAAACTTTCTAAAAACCCACCTGACAATACGATGACAGAAGACTTTGGAACAGACTCTCCGCCCTCTGGCCAATGACTGGTGTAGTTGCCGGGAGTAGATAGTTTCCCTGGCTGGCTTACACTTAAGAAAAGGTAATTTCCATCATTGGTAAAGCAAGGCCCTGCAAACTTTGCTTCCATAGGCGAAGTGGCTACTCTTATGACTTCTCCGCCAAATTCTGGAGCTTTTGGTATCACGTAGAGGGCATTGTTCCCAAAAGCGCTAAAAGGTTCTTTGCCAATAGTTTCAGCAGCAATAGATGAAGTAAACCACAGATTACCAGAAGGATCAATAGTGACATCTGATGGAATGGAAAATCCATTTCCCTCTCCACCTTCTAGGATCATTTCTGCTCTGAAAGAATCTGAGCTATGATCTTCCCTGTCGGTGATAAATCGCATCAATCCACCATGGACATTATCTGCATTTCCTCCCAAAGAAATAACGATCGATCCATCCTGGTCCAATGCCAAACCACTCGGATTGTCGAGCGGCGAAGCTCCCATCAATACGCCAGCTTCATGTGCTCTAGTCATCATCTCAGTTTCGGATTCAAATTTCTCAGCCAGCAATTCTTCCGAGTAATCAATAGGTCTCCATGAACCAGTGCTGAAGTTCGCTGCATAGAGTTTTCCCGGATAAATCCGCCATGGTGTGTCGCTGATATATTTAAAAAGTAATCCATTCTCCTCTCCTTCGGCAGTATAGACTGCTACTCGCTTATCTGGCAGCTCTACTAACAAAGTAGCCGAGTGTGCAAATCTACCAAGTCCTATTTGCTTCTTGATTTCCTTAGTGCTTGGCTCTATCTCCAGCACCCAGCCATAATGCTCGGTAGGATTGGAAAGGAAAGTTTCCCACATCAGCTTACTACCCTCATATTGTCCAGTAGTATAATTCATGTCGCCATAAAATTTCCTGTAATTAATCTCTCCCAAAAGGATCGTTCCCCATGGAGTAAGCGCGCCATCTGCAGGAGCTACCGCACCAAAAGCACCTGGTCTATTCGCAACAGGCTTGTTCCACTCCAGTGGATAGTTCTGTGCGCCAGTGAAACGCATATTTGTTGGCTGTTGAACTACTTTCCATTCATCACCGCTCAACTCGATTTCGAAAAGTGATCCTCCCAGATAGTACAGTTCTTTGTTGATCATGCTTCGGTGCCTAGCTATGTCTCCTGATGCAGAATAGCCCGAAATAAAAAGTGGGTTCACATCAGGGTGACTTACCCAAAGCAAGCCCTCGCTATTGGAGCTAGGCATAAATGCCAAATAGCCACAATCAAATCCTAGCTGGTGAGTCTCCGATATATCATCACCCCAGCTTATCAATCTTTGGTAAGCAAGACCATCTACCATCATTATCTCATCCGATTGAATCGCGCTGAGACCCTCACTACCATCTGATGAACTGCAGGAGTTCAACAGAATGCATGCACTCAATATTAGGCTTAGAGAAAATGATTGTAGGGGAAATTTAATTGACATTCGATTAATCTTATTTTTAAGCTAAAGTAGTGTCAAAGCTGAGAATTCTCCAGAATATTACGGCAGACTTTAGTAAACACTTGGGACTGAACTTATATTAATGAGTTTATCAGAGGGTTTTAATACAGTGAATTGTTAGTCACTTTAATCTGAGTATGACCAAATCATCTTTCTTTTTAGTACTGTTATTTTCAGTGACTTTCATCTTCTTCGCTACTGCCCAAGTGAAGGAAAACAGCGAAAATAAAAGGAAACCAAAGGTGCTACTCTTCCCAGCAGCCTTCTACTCGCCGGAAACAAGTCTCGGGTTTGGTGTCACCGGGATTTTAACTTTTCGTACCCAATCAGATTCACTAGCTAAACCTTCCAGTATTCAAAACATTTTCATCTACACACTAGAAAAGCAGATTATATTCTACAATCCATTCGACATTTTCTTAAAGAAGGACAATGTCTGGATCAGTGGAGAAATTGGCTATTTTGTCTATCCCTATGAGTTTTACGGCTTTGGAACTACTCTCAATGATCCTGAATTTTACACTGCCAATTTCTTCAGGTTTGAAGGAAACTTGCTCAACAAAATAGCGCCTAATCTATATTCTGGCCCAACAATTCGATTTGATAATTATTTCAAAATAGATACAGATCCAGATGGTGAGCTTGTTGGCCAGCAAGTACTTGGGATAGATCGAGGACAGTTACTAGGGCTTGGCGCTTCCTTTATTTTGGATAAGAGAAATAATCTCTTCAGTCCTTACAAAGGGTATTATCTAAGCGGAGACATTAATTTTTATGAAGACAAGGTCATAGGTGATTATAATTTCATGAATATCTCATTTGATGCTCGGAAGTATTTTTATTTGAATAATTCTTGGGAAACAGGATTTCAGCTCGTCCAACAATCAGTCATTGGAGACATCCCTTTTTATAATTATGCACAATTGGGCGGTTCCAATATCATGCGTGGCTATTACAAAGGTGCATATCGAGACTATCACTACACAGCTGCACAGGCTGAAATTCGACATAGCCTCGTTCGCAATATTCTCGGAGTTTATGGGATTTACGCAAGTGCCTTTGCAGCGATAGGTTCTGTTTCCGATCAGTTTATGGCATATGACAAAATCTTGGGAAGCTATGGCGCAGGCATTCGCTTTGAACTAGATCCTAATGACCGTCTGAGACTTAGGATAGATTATGCCAGAGGAAATGGAACAAGTGGCTTTTATTTAAATATTAATGAAGCCTTTTGATGAAACATTCTGAGGAGAACGAATAGTAATTCCACTATATTGAAGTCACTAATAATATTATCACGCTACTTGATTCATTTTGATGAAAGAACTAATCCAACTCGCCTCGGAAGGTAAGATCAATAACCGAGCAAGCATACGTGATAGTCAACCTATCATCATACAAGCACCTGTAAAAAAGGTATGGGATTATCTAGCTAATCCAGTTAATTGGTCCAACACCAAGGATGCTGTAACAACAGCTGCAAAACCAGGCGACACATTCAGTTATCACAGACATGGGCAGAACTTCAAAGGCACTTTTCACCTTTGTGTAGAATGGCGTGAACTAAGCTGGACAGCCAAAACAACAGGATTGAAACTGATTCATTGCTGGCATTTGGAAGCCACCGAGTCAAACCAAACAATAGTCACCTCCGAAGAATCACTTCAAGGAATCCGTACTTTGATCATCAGTCATGAAAAGTTTCACAAGTCACTCATCAATTGGCTTGAAAAGATCCGCCAGTCTACTGAAGAGTAATTACTCTCCCTTCAAAGCTTTGATTTGCTCCTTGAGAATGGCAAACCCAGGCTCCATTTCTATTGCCTTTTGGTAGTATTCCAGCGCCATTGAGGTGTTTCCACGATCTTCTTCTAGCATTCCTTTAAATCGGATAGCAGCTACTTTCATAGACACCTCTTGTCTTTCCTTTTGATTGACGGGAAAAGCTAACTTTAATGTTTCTGACTTTGCTGAATTAATAATCATATCAGCATTGTTGAGTGCTTCATTGTATCGTTTTTCATCCAATTGTAGAAAACAGATCTTATATAAAGTACTGAGGCTATTATTGGCCAAGTAGAGCTTCTCATAATAAGTAATAGCCCTACTCTTCACACCAAGGTTTTCAAGCGCAATAGCAGCTATCTCGGTAGCAAACAAGTCTTTAGGGTTGATTGCAATAGCATCTTGAGCTACTAAAGCGGCAGAGGCATATTGCTGATAATCAAAATAGGATATTGCTAAAGAGTCGAGAATCGTTGAATTGGTGGGATCTGCAACTAGCAAGTTATATAGTGCCATTCTAGCTACAGTGGCATCATTGTATTTGTTGGCCATAGAATACAAATAGGCCTGCTTTCTGATTTCAAAAGGAATGCTGTCCTGTGCGGCATCTGCCTGTGCAAAAGAAGAAACGGAAACAAATACTAACAATGAGAAGATCCAATATTTCATAATTCGATTTTTAAGTTGACGCTCTGTGAATACGCTGGTTGTTTTCAGTTGCAAAAATATCAATTAGTTTGACTTGACGACCAGACCGTGAGATTTTCCGATCTCAATCATTAATTCATGTGCTTCATTCGAGTCATTTTTTATCTGTCCCTCCAAGATTGCTTCTTTGATAGCAGCCTTTATTACGCCTACTATCCTAGAAGGTTCTATGCCAAAAGTCTCAATTATGGTTTCACCTGAAACAGGAGGCTGGAAGTTGCGGAGATGATCCCGTTCTTCTACTTCTTTAATCTTCTTCTCTACATTGATGAAATTGGCTTGATAACGACGCACTCTGTCCATGTTTTTGGAGGTGACATCCGCTTTGCAAAGCGTCATTAAGGAGTCAATATCATCACCTGCCTCATATAGCAATCTACGAATGGCAGAATCTGTTACTTTTTCATTTACCAGAGCTATTGGACGCAAATGCAACTTTACAAGCTTTTGAACCAGTTTCATCTTTTCATTCAGAGGAAGCTTTAGCTTTTGGAAGATTTTCGGCACCCACTTAGCTCCCAAGTCTTCATGGCCATGAAAGGTCCAACCGACAGTCTGATTGTATCGCTGAGTTGCTGGCTTGGCTATATCATGTAGGATTGCGCTCCATCTCAGCCACAAGTCATCCGTATCTTCTGAGATATTATCCAGCACTTGTAGCGTGTGATAAAAGTTGTCTTTGTGTGCATTTCCATTTACCACTTTCACACCCTGCAGCTTAGCCATTTCTGGAAAGATGATCTTTAGCAATCCCGAAGAAAACAACAGCTTAAAACCATATGAAGGCACTTTAGCCTCAATAATTTTATTAAGTTCTGTGGTTATCCGCTCCTGAGATATGATTTTGATCCGCTCCTTTTGGCTAATGATTGCCTCATAGGTCTCCGCCTCTATGTCAAAATTGAGTTGAGTTGCAAAACGTATCGCACGCATGATTCGCAGGGGATCATCAGAAAATGTAACTATCGGATCAAGTGGTGTTTTAATCAACTTCCTTTTGAGATCATCTAGTCCTCCGAAAGGATCGATCAATTCTCCAAAATCAGCCTCATTGATTGAAATAGCCAATGCATTGATCGTAAAGTCTCTTCTGTTTTGATCGTCCTCAAGGGTGCCATTTTCTACGATCGGATTACGAGAGTCTGCTCTGTAGCTCTCCTTCCTCGCCCCTACAAACTCCAGCTCAAACCCACCAAATGTAATAGCAGCTGTACCGAAACTCTTATAGATGGTGAGATTAGCAGATTTACCCAATTCCTTTTTTACGGCTTCAGCCAAAGCAATTCCACTCCCAACACAAACAAAATCAATGTCCTTGGATGGTCGGTTGATGATCAAATCCCGCACATAGCCACCTACAATAAAAGAATCTAATCCCAATTGATCAGCTACAACACCGACTTGCTTTATGATTGGCTCCAACTCTAAGGGCCTGTCTAATACCTCACTTACCGTCATTGGCGCAAAAATATACAATTAAGGGTTGACCCAATATCCGTTTGTAAAGCAGATGATCAGTTCAAAGAAACTTGAAGTCTCCCAACAATATGAAATTTAAGGAATGCCGAATCTTCGCATCTTATTAGATTTGTTATTTGTTCCAAACCTTATGACGAAGACACCTGTAGAACTGATAAAAACACTCACTGACGAGCTAAATCATCATTCTTATATTTACTATCAGGAAAACAGATCTGAAATCAGTGATTTTGAATTCGACCAAAAGCTTAAGCAACTCGAGCAACTAGAAAAAGAACATCCTGATTTGGTGCAAGAAGACTCTCCTACCCATCGTGTGGGAGGTACAATCACCAAAAGTTTCAACACAGTTTATCACAAATACCCAATGCTTTCACTGGGGAATACCTATTCAAAAGAAGACCTTGTAGAGTTTGATAAGCGAGTGGAAAAAGGATTGGGTACGACAGACTATGAATACATCAGTGAGTTGAAATTTGACGGAGTAGCCATAAGCCTTACTTATGAAAATGGCCTTCTCACGCAAGCAGTTACTCGCGGCGATGGTGAAAAAGGAGATGATGTCACTAGTAATGTGAAAACTGTAAGAACTATTCCGCTTAGGATTAATGGGGATTCTCAAGAAAGCTTTGAAGTGCGTGGTGAGGTTTTCATGCCAAAGAAGGTCTTCGAACAATTGAATTTGGACAGAGCCAATAATGATGAAGCACTGCTTGCCAACCCACGAAACACAGCTTCAGGTACGCTTAAAATGCAAGATTCATCAGTGGTTGCGAGCAGAAAGCTTGATTGTTATTTATATGCTTTGATGGGCTCAGGTCGGAAAATAGAAACACACGAAGATTCTATCAAGCTCTTGTCTCAATGGGGATTCAATGTTTCACCAACCTTTAAAAAATGCGCTTCAATTGATGAAGTGATGGATTACATAGCGCATTGGCAAGAGAAGCGACATGAGTTGCCTGTTGAAACTGATGGCATTGTGATAAAAGTGAATCACTATGAGCATCAGGAAGAACTTGGCTTTACGGCCAAAAGCCCACGATGGGCCATCTCCTATAAATATAAGGCTGAGGCTGCTGAGACTACTCTGAATGACATTACCTACCAAGTGGGGCGTACAGGAGCCATTACTCCTGTGGCAGAACTAGCTCCAGTCTTGCTAGCTGGCACCACTGTAAAAAGAGCTTCCCTCCACAATGCAAATGAAATTGAGCGATTAGATATCCGAATTGGAGACAAAGTGTTCGTGGAAAAAGGTGGTGAGATCATCCCTAAAATCACAGGCGTCAACCATGACAAAAGGCCTTTAACTAGTTCACCTACAGTCTACATTACGCATTGTCCAGAGTGTGGGACGGAGCTGATTAGAAAAGAAAGTGAAGCGAATCACTATTGTCCAAACGCTACAGAATGTCCTCCTCAGAAGATGGGACGAGTAGAGCACTTCATTTCTAGAAATGCTATGGACATTGGATATTTAGGTCCTCGCACTATCAAAGGGCTTTTTGACTCTGAAAAAATCAATGATCTCGCTGGTCTCTATAAACTAACTTACGAAGACCTTAATGGTCTCAAATTTGACGATCTTGATGAAGAAACTGGTGAGTCAAAAACGCGATCCATTAAAGAGAAATCAGCTCAAAATATAATAGACGCTATAGATGCTTCTCGTAATAAAGCATTCGAAAATGTCTTGTTTGGACTTGGGATAAGGTATGTTGGCCGTACTGTTGCAGAAAAACTAGCTGATCATTTTATGTCTATTGATGCTCTTAAGGATGCCTCTCTAGAATCCTTAATTAATGTCCCTGAAATTGGAAACCGGATTGCGGAGAGCGTAGTAGAGTATTTTTCTCAGGAGAAGAATCTGGAATTGATCGACAAATTGAAGCAAGCAAATCTTCAATTGGTAAAGGAAGTTGATGAAAATCAAAAAATAGAAGCTCAGCTTTTCGCAGGTAAAACCGTCGTGGTTTCGGGTGTTTTTGAGAAGTATGAAAGGGAGGAACTTAAGAAGATGTTGAAGAATATGGGTGGTAAAGTAGCTTCTTCTATTACCAGTAAAACGGATTTCCTCATAGCAGGACAAAATATGGGACCTGCCAAACTAGAAAAAGCAACCAGCCTTGGTACCACCATTATCACTGAAGAAGAATTAATCGAAATGACTGCCATAAATGATTAAAAGTTCAATAGTCAAGTTTCGTACGAAAAAGAATCTCAAGAAAAGGTCTGAGCATGAAATGGTTAGCTTTTCTGCTGCTCAGAGGGTAGCAGTTCTTTATTCAAATGAATTAAATCTATCAGATGAAATTAATCAACTCGTTCAGCTGCTGAGAAAAGAAGGGAAAGAAGTGAGTACTATGGCTTATTGTCATGAAAAGAAAACCATTTTGGATCTGCCCTATTTTAATGGGAATGACATTTCTCTTTTAGGAGATATTCGTAAGTCTGAATTATCATTCTTTATAGATCAGAAATATGATTTCGCAATATATCTGGATGAGTCTATGAGTTACCTTCTAGATTACCTTTATTCGCTTCTAGATGCAAAATGCAGGGTTGGGAATTACACTTTGAAGCGTACAGAAATGTTTGAATTGATGATCTTGAGTAATAAACAAGATGTCAAATTAGGCGATGAAGTACTTCGCTACTTGAAACAAATAAGTTTATGAATACGGACATTTTTAAAGGAACTGGTGTCGCTCTTGTTACTCCATTCAATGAAGACCAATCAATTGACTTTGACAGTCTAGCGAAAGTTCAAGAATACGTAAGTGAACATGTAGATTACCTCGTCATTTTGGGTACCACTGGAGAGGCTCCTACAATTACAGCTGAAGAAAAAATTGAGATTACAGAGTTTATCATCAAGAACAATAAGAAGAAGCTCCCAATAGTATACGGCCTAGGTGGCAACAGTACCAAATGGGTATTGGATCAATTAGAAACAATCAAAGATTATCCTTTGGATGCTATTCTAAGCCTTAGTCCATATTATAATAAGCCATCACAAGAAGGAATTGCACAGCATTATGAAAAACTTGCCGATGCGAGTCCTTTTCCAATAATCCTATATAATGTACCTGCGCGCACAAGCTCAAACATTAGTGCTGAGACGACAGAACGGCTTTCTAAGCACCCAAATATCATAGGTACTAAAGAGGCCTCAGGAAATCTCCAACAATGCATGGAAATTATTCAATCAACCCCTGAAGAATTCATTCTAATCTCAGGAGATGATTTATTAACTCTGCCGATGATGGCATTCGGTTGTGTCGGTGCTATTTCAGTAATTGCGAATACTGAGCCTGAAAAATTCTCAAATATGGTTCGCTTAGCAGCATCTCAAAAAATCACTGAAGCTTCTAAACTTCACTACGAGATGTTGAAAGGATATGATTTGGTTGGAGCTGAAGGTAATCCGGTTTCAGTAAAATGTGGTTTGTATACCAAAGGACTGATCAAAAATCAGATGAGATTGCCGCTAGTACCAGGTACAAATGGACTAGCTCAAGCTTTTAGGAGCTATTTCAAATAGTACTAGGTATTACGAAAAGCATAAAAAAAGGGGCGTTAAGCCCCTTTTCTCATTATAATCAGTGATGATTATTTGTTTTTCATGTCCTGAACTTCGATTCTGATTTCTTGCGCCAAGTTTTTCATGTCCTGCATTCCTTTTCTAACTCTAGTTCCAGCTGCAGAATTTTCTTTGTCATAAAACTTTGTGAAATCTGCTTCTAGCGCGTCAATCATTTCTTTCAATTGTTCGAATCTTTTCATATGATTAATTCTTTAAGGTTACTGATAATTATTCGATAGGGCAATTTATATAAATAGTTCAAAAAACAACTATATAAGGCTAAAAAAGCTAGATTTTCGCATAAGCTCCTTCTACCCCAGCTTTTTTATACACACCGCTATCAAGCTTCTCTTTTACTTTTTCAAATGCGTCAATAGTTATGCGCACGTCATCTAGCGTATGAGAAGCGGTAGGTATAATCCTAAGTATAATAGTCCCTTTTGGCACTACAGGATAAACTACAACAGAGCAGAAAATACTATATGTCAGCCTCAAATCTTTCACAAGATTCACCGCTTCTAAAGTATCACCATTCATAACTACTGGAGTCACAGGCGATTGAGTAGAGCCAATGTGATATCCCTTTTCTTTAAAGCCAGTTTGAATCGCTCGTACTATCGTCCAAAGATTCTTTTTAAGCTCAGGTTTTGATTTAAGAAGTTCGAGTCGTTTCAGGTTACCAATGACGATAGGCATCGGTAAAGACTTAGCGAATATCTGCGAACGCACATTGTATTTCAATAGGTCAATGATCTTAGCGTCACCAGAAATAAAAGCTCCGATGCTTGCCATTGATTTTGCGAAAGTAGAGAAGTAGATATCAATATCTGCTTGTACTCCTTGCTCTTCACCTGCTCCTGCTCCTGTCTCTCCCATCGTACCAAAACCATGAGCATCATCTACAAGTAGTCTGAAATTGAATTTTTCTTTCAACTTAACAATAGATTTCAAATCACCCATTGCTCCCGACATACCAAAAACACCTTCGGTAATCACCAAGATGCCTCCGCCCGTTTCTTTTACAATTTTCTCAGCTCTACCAAGTTGCTTTTCTAGATTCTCGATATCGTTGTGAGGATAAACGAATCGCTTACCCATATGCAATCTCAAACCATCTATAATACATGCATGAGATTCTGCATCATATACTATTACATCCTTTCTGTCTACCAGAGCGTCGATCACCGACATTACTCCTTGATAACCAAAATTGAGGAGCATAGCTGATTCCTTTTGAGAAAAGTCTGCCAATTCACGCTCTAATTGCTCGTGAAAGGAAGTGTTTCCTGTCATCATTCTTGCTCCCATTGGGTAAGCAAGTCCCCACTCTGCTGCAGCATCTGCATCCGCTTTTCTTACTTCAGGATGATTAGCTAACCCCAAGTAGTTGTTCAAACTCCATGTGAGCACTTCTTTTCCCTTAAACATCATTCGAGGAGCTATTTCACCCTCAAGTTTTGGGAACATATAAAAGTTGTCATCAAAGTAAGAATACTGCCCTAGTGAGCCTCGATTCTGAAGTAATTTCTCAAATAAATCCATCTAACGTTTGTTAAAAAATCTTTCCGATATGGTAACGCAAAACTAACACTTATTAGAGATTGGGCAAGACTAATATTGCCATTTCATTTGACATCTGCTTAGAATAGAATTGATTAGAATTGCATCAGACCTAAATGTTTTCATGAAGATTTCAAAAATACTAGTAGCAAACCGTGGCGAGATTGCCATACGCGTAATGCGTTCAGCAAAAGAAATGGGAATTTCAACTGTAGCAGTCTACAGCGATGCGGATAAACATGCAGCTCACGTAGCTTTCGCAGATGAATCTTTTCATATCGGACCTTCTCCGTCCAGTCAGTCATATCTAGTTATAGATAAAATCATAGATGCTTGTAAGCAGACAGGAGCTGATGCCGTACACCCTGGCTATGGTTTTCTGTCGGAAAATGCAACATTTGCTAGAGCAGTAGATGAAGCTGGACTTATTTTCATTGGCCCGAGCACTGAGGCGATTCGGATAATGGGCGATAAACTCACCTCCAAACAAGCTGTGAAAGCTTTCGATGTACCCCTTGTTCCAGGCATGGATGAGCCAATAAGCGATGTAGCTGTTGCCAAAAAGGTAGCTGACTCCATAGGATATCCTGTAATGATCAAGGCAAGTGCTGGTGGTGGTGGAAAAGGAATGCGTATCGTGAATGATCCCGCAGACTTTGATGAGCAGATGACGCGTGCAGTGAGTGAAGCAAAGAACTCTTTCGGAGATGACTCGGTCTTTATTGAAAAGTTTGTGACTTCCCCCAAGCATATAGAAGTACAAGTACTAGGTGATCAACATGGAAATGTGCTTTACTTATTCGAGAGAGAATGCAGCATTCAAAGGAGAAACCAAAAGGTAATAGAAGAAGCACCTTCTGCCCTATTGTCACCTGAACAACGGAAAAGAATTGGTGAAGCAGCGGTTAATGTGGCCAAATCATGCAATTACTATGGAGCTGGCACGGTAGAGTTCATTGCAGATGCAAATCTAGATTTCTACTTTCTAGAAATGAACACTAGGCTACAAGTAGAACATCCCGTGACTGAACTGATCACTGGAATAGATCTGGTAAAAGAACAAATTCGCATCGCAGAAGGACAAGCATTGACACTTCGTCAGGAAGACCTTACTATCCACGGACATAGTATTGAAGTGCGTGTATATGCGGAAGATCCGGAAAACAACTTTCTACCTGATACTGGCACGTTGACGGTCTATAGGAGACCTCAAGGCGCTGGTGTACGGGTAGATGATGGTTATGAAGAAGGAATGGAAATACCTATTTTCTATGACCCAATGATAGCCAAATTGATAACTCATGGCCGAGATAGAGACGAAGCAATAGCCCGAATGAAACGTGCTATTAAAGAATATAAGATAGTAGGTATCAAAACGACCTTGCCTTTTTGCGAATTCGTATTGTCACACCCTGATTTTGTAGATGGTACCTTTACCACCAAATTTGTAGAATCACATTTCACACCTGAGCGCATTCAAAAAGAAATACCACAGGACGTGAAAGAAGTAGCTGCGCTATTTGCCTTGCTAGATCATGAAGAACATAGAAACAGAGTGATTACCAAAACCAATAGTTCGTCTGAAGGTAACAATTGGAAAAAACGAAGACATCATATTTGATGGCAACTATTAAACCATTCCGAGCATGGAGGTACAGTACTGAATCTTCTGCTCAAATAGATGAATTGACTTCCCCTTTGTTTGATGTGGTCTCAGACCGTCAACGAGAAATCCTCTATGAACGGCCCTTTAACAGTATCCATCTTTCTGTACCAAAAGGTGAAAACGCTGCTGATCTAGCAACCCAGCTTTTGTCCAATTGGAAAAAAGAAGGCGTTTTAGTTCAGGACGTCCTACCTAGTATCTACGTCTATTATCAGCATTTTTCGCTTGCGGGTTCTGATAAAACCTATTGCCGCAAAGGCTTCATTTGTAATTTTCAGATAGCCGATTGGGATGAAAAGGTTATTCTGAGACATGAAAGCACCATGCCATATTCTGTGGATGATCGACTGAACCTACTTAGCAAAACTCAGCTCAATGTTTCTCCAACCCATGGATTATACACGGACACTTCGAAAGAAATAGAGCAATATCTGGATGAAAGTATGAATGCCCCAATCTATGAATCTGAAGATTACCAGGGCGTGAGGGATGTACTAGCTGTAATTCACGATGTATCCATCATTAAACGAATACAGGAGATCATTTCTCAAGGACAAGTCATCCTAGCTGATGGACACCATAGATACGAGGGATCATTGAATTACAAAAAAGTTCGACAAGCTGCAAATTCACACCACACTGGTAATGAAGGCTACAATTACCACATGATGTACTTCACTAATACAGAATCGGAAGATCTCAGAATCTTGCCTACTCACCGAATGGTTAACGGATTAGAGGACTTTAGTGAAGATCAATTGATGAAAGCATTGGATGCGGATTTCATTATCAAATCAATGGCAAATGCCCAAGATATAAATGAAGTGATTTTGGGTAAGCAATGGGCCTTTGGGCTACTGGTAGGTGACAATGCTTACAAAATTCGTTTGAAGCCTGAGAAGGTTAATGAAATTCCGTGGAAATTCCCAGATGCTATTAAGTCGCTTGACCTCACTGTAATGCACTACTTTATCTTTGAAAAGATCTTGAAGATCAAAGGAAAAGAGCAGGTTAACGCCAGAAATATCACTTTCCAAAGGAATTTTACTGAGTGTCTCAGAGAAGTAATGAAAGGAAATGCCCAGTTTGCGGTCATTACTAAGGATATATCCATAGAGACAGTAAAGTCTGTTTGCGCCAGTGGATACACAATGCCCCAAAAGTCCACCTACTTCTACCCAAAAGTGATAAGTGGTTTTGTATTTAGTTCAATAGATGAAAATGAGTTCTACTCCCCTTTTGATACTTGCTTCTAATAGTCCTAGAAGGCAAGAGCTGCTAAAACTTAGCGGATTTGATTTTGAAGTTTTTGTAGATGAAATAGACGAATCGTTTCCCTCAGATCTTGATGTACATGCTGTAGCAGTATATTTAGCTAAGAAGAAAAACAAGCATTATAGATTGTTAAAACCGTCTTCGCTAATTCTTACTGCAGATACTACCGTTGTTTTAGATGGGCAAGTCATCAATAAGCCAGAAAGCCCCGAGCACGCAAAGGAGATGCTAAAAAGGCTATCAGCAGCCACGCACAAAGTAGTGAGTGGCGTATGCATTTCAAGTCCTAAAAAGACAGTGAGCTTTACAGCAATCACCGATGTGACCTTTGCTTATATATCTGAGGAAGAAATATTGGATTACATCCAAGCCTATCAACCATTCGATAAAGCAGGATCCTATGGTATCCAGGAGTGGATAGGTTTTACTAAAGTGGTAGGCATCAAAGGATCTTTCTATAACGTAATGGGGCTTCCCACACAGCCAGTGTACGAAGCCCTCAAAACAGAATTTAATTACTTACCTAAGATCAATCTTCAAACTCCTTAACTTCTTCTTTCTTTTCGTCAACTTTCGCCTCTACGCCTTCACCATCTTTCAATCGCTTAGACACAGCTAGGAATGGTCCTGATATTACCTCTTGGCCATCAGTCAGACCTTCAAGAATTTCGATTCTCTCAAAATCACTGATCCCAGTTTTAACAATCAATTTTTTGGCTTTGCCTTCTTCAATTACGAAAACCACCTCATTCAATTCCTGATTAAGATTATTCTCATTTTCATTGTCGCTTTCGCCTTCTTCGTCCTCACTCTCTGCTTTACGTGTAGTTACGGCGGCTAGAGGCACAGTGAGGATGTCTTTCTTAGTTTCTGTGATAATGTCCACACTAGCCGTCATTCCTGGTCTGAAAGGGTATTTCATACCTTTCTCCTTGATTAAGTCTGCATAGGAGGAATTAAGTATTTTGATCCTCACTTCAAACTCTGTGACGGCATCTCCTGAAACCTTACTATTTGCACTGTTGGCGATTTGGGTCACCACCCCTTTGAATTTAATATCCATGTAAGAGTAAGAATCTACATCAATGATGGCCTCATCTCCTTCTGAAATTCTGATAATGTCATTTTCATTCACATCAACACGTACTTCCATTTTTCCAAGGTCAGCGATGCGAAGCATCTCTGTTCCTTGCATTTGTGAAGTACCAACTACAGTCTCCCCTTTCTCAACTGAAAGTTTCGAAACAATACCACTCATTGGAGCTTCAATCCTTGTAAGCTGCAAATTTTCAGTTGCTTCATTAACAGATGCTTGGGAGCTTTGTACGATGTACTTGGCAGCTTCCACATTTTGAACAGCTGACTTCATGTCTTGAAGAGCAACGTTATAATTCGCCTCTGAAAGCTGGAAGTCCGCTTCAGAAATTACCTTCTCAGCAAAAAGGCTTTTCTGACGTTTGTACTCGAGCTCGGCACGCTTATGTGTAGCTTCTGCTCTAGCCTGTCTTGCTTTGGCATCTTCTAGGTTAGCCTTTTGCTGATTGTAGTTTGCCCGAGTTCTCTCCAAAATAGAAAGGAAGTTGTCTGGGCGTATTTTCAACAAAAAGTCTCCTCTAGTCACAGAATCACCTTCCTCTATCGCCAAATCGATAATCTCTCCAGGAACCTCAGGGCTAATTTTCACTTCCACCACCGGCTGCACCGATCCGGAAGCACTTACTATTTCTACTATGGTTGCTTTGGAGACAGTACTCACTTCTACTTCCATGGATTTTTTCTGGCCTACCCAGCCTTGTGATTTACCTATCACCGCAAACACGACGAGGAACACAACTACTCCGATCAGGATGTATAATACCTTGTTTGATTTCTTCTTTTTAGCCATGGTAATTAAAGGGTCAGTGATTTGCCTTGATAGAAATCAAGAACTTTGTTTTTAAAGATAAAGTCGTATTTAGCACGAACCAAGTCTGATTTGGCTCTGAACAAATTGTTTGAAGCTACTTGAAAATCCGTAAAGTTCGCCGCTCCTAGATTGTATTGATTGGTGATGGATCTGAAAGTTTCCTCTAGCGCCTCCACTTGTCTTGAAGAAGCAGCATAGGTTTTGGAAGCAGCTTGTGCATCGTTATATGCCGATTCTATTGTTTGTCTCAGTGTGTTTCGTTGTTCTAATACCGAAATCTCTGCTTGCTGCAGTGCTATTTTAGCACGCTGCACTGAAGATGTAGTTCTAAGATTATTAAATACCGGAACAGATAGATTCAGTGAAAGTGATCTACTTAAGTTTTGGTCGAACTGATCTCCAAAAGAGACGGTTTCAAATGTTCCATTCTGTGAAACTGAAATTTGTTCCACTGCTATTCCATCTATCGTTTGATATAAAGTGGGTCTTGTGATTGTGTTTCCATTTGCGTCTGTATCTATGGTAAACGGATTGTCTGAATTTGGAATATAGGTTACGAAAGCATCCGAATAATTAGTTCTCATGCTTCCATTCAAAGTGAGCTGAGGAGTATATCCAGCTTCGGCTACTTTCACACCCATTGCAGCTCCTTCCACTTGCAATTCTGCACTTCTGATTTCTGGCATTGCTTGTACAGCCGCAGTGAATAACTCTTCTGGTGTAATGGTCAACTCTTCAGTTATAGTCATGCTAATGACAGGAACTTCCACCTCGAAAGGATCAAAACTTGGGAGTAGCATCAATTGCTTAAGATCAAGTTTAGCAAGCTGCAGGCTATTTTCTGCATTGATCAACTGTACGTCGTTTGTAGCCACTTGAGACACCAACTCAAGCTGACTTGTCATTGGTAGTGCTCCTCCTTGAACAAGCTTCTTGGTACGCTCTAGTTGTTCTTGGCTTGATTTGAGCTGATATTCTGCATTGGAGTACAATTCTTGATTGAATACTACATTCAAAAACAAAGTAACGACCATCAGAGAAATATCATTTTTGGCTTTGTCCACACCGAAATCGGCTGACTCGACTAGTATTTTATTTTGCTTAATACTATTAGTGATTCTAAACCAATTGAAAAGTGTCACACCAGAATTGGCACTGACCCCAGAAAAACTGATTTGCTGCGAAATGAATTGGTTGGATGTAGGGTCAATGGATCTACCCCAGTTATAACCAGCATTACCTCCCACATTAAAATCTGGAAGACGACTCGCTTTAGCTTGATTCATATTGATCTCAGCCCCTAACTTTTGAAGTTCGCTGCGGCGAACGGTCAGGTTGTTTTCAATGGCTATATCAACGCATTCCTGCAAAGTATAGGTCTTAACATTTGAGTTTTGAGCTAGGGCGAAATTTCCTAGCGATAGGATGAAAATGATGTAAATAAATATTCTCATAGTTTCATTGGTCAATGTCTGGTATATAAGTGACATTTCTAATCCAGTCAAGATTACGGATATATTCTAAAGTGATTGGCTTTATTCCTGAGTCCATTTCAAATACTAGGCACGCTAAGTCATTTTTTCCCTTTCGGGAGACGGTCATTGTCGCAATATTACAATCATCCTGAGCCAAAACATTGGAAATAAAGGTGATACTTCCTTTTCGATCAACAGCATCCACAATAAGTGTATGTAGACTAGCTGTGAAATTGCAATCAAATCCATTGACTTCACGGATTCTGATCACCCCTCCACCTCTGCTTTCACCTACAACCTCTGCTTTTGAATCACCATTTAACATCACTAGACGGACGGTATTTGGATGGAAAGTAGAAGCATTGCCTACAGATCGAAAAGTATATTCAATGCCTTGTTCTTTGCTCAAATCGAGAGCTTGCTTGATACGGTCATCATCTGTGTGAAAATCCATGAGTCCAGCAAGAATGGCTCGATTGCTACCATGACCCTCATAGGTCTGTGCAAAGGAATTGTAAAAAGTGATGGTGACTTGTTTAGGCTGAGAACGGAATATACGTCTGGCAACTCTACCTATTCTCACTACACCGGCAGTATGAGAGCTGGATGGACCAATCATTATTGGACCGATCATGTCAAATACGCTGCTTCTTTCAGACATATGGTTTCGTTAACGGAAGAATTGTGATAGTGATGCCTAATTTAAAGGATTCAGAACCAAATAAGTGCTAAACGGCAACTGGAGCCTTTATGTGGGGATGAGGATCATAATTTTCCAAAGTGAAGTCTTCATACTTGAAGTCAAAAATACTTTTCACATCAGGGTTAAGCTTCATCTGTGGAAGTGGCCTCATCTCTCTCGAAAGCTGCAATTTGGCTTGATCAAAATGATTTGAATAGATATGGGTATCCCCAAACGTATGTACAAAGTCTCCATACTCCAATCCACAAACCTGGGCGATCATCATGGTGAAAAGCGCATAAGATGCAATGTTGAACGGTACGCCTAAAAATACATCCGCGCTTCTCTGGTAGAGCTGACAAGACAGCTTATTATCTGCTACATAAAACTGAAAAAGTGAATGACAAGGTGGCAGAGCCATGTTTTGGATCTCCCCTACATTCCATGCACTGATCATCATGCGGCGAGAGTTGGGATTTGACTTGATTTGATTGATTACTTCTGTCAATTGATCCACAGTGCCACCGTCAGCCTTCGGCCAACTTCTCCATTGTACACCATAGACTGGCCCTAAATCACCATTTTCATCAGCCCATTCATCCCAGATGCTTACGCCATTGTCCTTGAGGTATTTAATATTAGAATCACCGCTGATAAACCACAGTAATTCATGGATGATCGATCTCAAATGTACTTTTTTGGTAGTAACCAAAGGGAAGCCCTCCTGCAGATTGAAACGCAATTGATGACCAAATATGCTTCGCGTCCCAGTCCCAGTTCTGTCACCTTTATCAACTCCATGATCCAAGATGTGCTGCATAAGATCTAGGTATTGCTTCATTTTTGTGTCGTTTTTCGATTGATGAATAGGGGCACGCAAGGTGGTTGCGTTGTTAACTTCGCTAAATTAAGGCCTTAAAAGAAGAAACACTGAACACATTATTAAATAAGTATTATGAGAAGTACGATAGCGCCAGTTTTCGGCGCATACTCTTTGCTGTGTGGCTTATCGTTACCTCCTTCTTTGCATATCAGCTTCCAAATCTTCAAGCAGACTTTGAATTCGAGAAGTTCTTCCCAACCGATGATTCCGATATAGTTTTTTACGAAAAGCACCTCGAGACATTCGATTATGACAATGACTACATAGTCATCGCGCTCGAAGATGATTCCTCCATTTTTCAGCAAGACTTTTTAAAGGCCTGTATTAGATTAGCTAGCGAGCTGAGATCTGTTCCAAGTATCCTAAATGTGATAAATCCTGTTGAAATGCAGCAGCTGGTCAAGTCTCCTATGGGTAATGCTTGGTATGCGCTATTTAATGTAGATAAGGTTGAAAAGTACAAATCAGACAGTGCCCGGGTTTTCGGTCATCCACTTTACAGTACTTTCCTCGCAAAGGATGGCAAGGCGCTGATCTTGCAAGTGAGCCACGAGCATCTGAATGACCCGATTGCCTCAAAAGAATTGGTTACGCAAATTCAATCAATCTCCAGTAGTTATCAATTTGACAAGGTTCGCCTCATCGGAAAGCTGATCGCTCAGGAAGAATTTGTGGGATACATCCAGCGGGACTTCTTGCTATATATTGGACTGGCCCTTCTGATAAGCTTTATAGCGCTGGCATTGATCTTTCGCTCGTTGCGAACGGCACTTATGCCCTATCTCATCAGCATCACCAGTCTCATTTGGTTGCTTGGTATCATGTCATTGCTTCATCAACCAATCACCATATTGGGTTCGCTCATTCCGCCAGTGATCTTGTTTGTTTCTTCTTCGGATGCTATACACATGATCAACGCTTTTCAGAAAACCCAAGGAGAGAAAAACAGCCGATTGATACAATCTGTAAACCAAGTGATCTTCCCGACTATGCTTACTTCGGTGACCACAGCCATTGGGTTTTTCAGTCTTTTGGCTATTGATACCGCTCCTATCCGATCATTGGGGATATTTTGTGGTGTAGGCGTACTGGCCGCATTTGCCATCACATTTGTATTTGGTCCTTTGATGCTACCAAGCAACCTTCGAACTGCCATAACAGGCAAATTTCATAAAAAGCTGCCCATCCTCCTTTTGCGAAATTGGAAAGCAGTTGCAACAGTAAATGTGATGGTCGTTCTCCTCTCCTGCTATGGTGTGAGTTTACTCAAAGTAGACGCACTATTGCTCGACGATCTTCCCGAAGATTCCAATGTATTGCAAGATTTTGCTTTCATGGATGACCAAATGGGTGGCTCCAAACCCTGGGAGATTGCCTATTGGCCAGCAGACTCCAATACTTCTATATGGGATGAGCAAGTAATGATGGAAGCATCGAAGGTTGATAATTACTTACAAACACAGTATCCAATGGAACGACTTTGGTCTCCTGTGACTTTTGTCAAATATGGTAATCAAATGATCAAAGGAGGCTTGAATGAAGCATTTAAGTTTCCTGAATCCAAGGATTATCAAAAAGCTATTCGCGCTGTGAAGGGTTTCACCCTGCGGGGTGATGCTCCCAAACTTATTGCTGAAAACCAACAATATGCCCGAATGACTGGCTTCATACCGGAGTTTGGCTCATTCGAAACTATCCGACGAAACAATGAATTGCTTGACTTTTTAGCATCAAACATTGATCAGAAGATTATTCAGTACCAACTCACCGGAACCACCTTCCTGATAGACAAGAGTCACGAGCTGCTTTCTTTCAACCTAATGAAGGGTTTGCTGATAGCGATTGGGATGATTGGCGTGATCTTGGGCCTTTACTTCAAATCATTCAATCTTTTGATCATCAGCTTGTTACCCAATATCATTCCTTTGTTGATCACAGCTGGCTACATGGGCTTTATGGATATCTCTGTCAAACTCACCACTTCTATCATTTTTACAGTGGCCTTTGGAATAGCCGTAGATGATACCATCCACTTTATAGCGAGCTATAGACAACAAAAGCACCGAACCAAGATCTACCGGATGATTGCTACTTTCAAAAGCAGTGGCCGTGGGATCATCACCACCACACTGATCATTCTAGCTGGATTCTCATTATTTCTCACGTCTTCCTTTGGAGCTACCTACTACCTAGGTCTCTTCCTTACACTTTCTTTATCGACAGCTTTATTGATTGACTTAACTTTGCTTCCATTATTACTTCACTTTAGTTCAAACAACCAACCAACAGCAGAGTTAGACAAGCATGAATAAAGGATTAAAATTAGGGGATCAACTACCGGACGTATCATTGAAAAATCAATTCGGTGATCTTGTAACACTCGAGCAACTCAAAGGAGATCAAGCAATTGTGGTCTATTTCTATCCAAAGGACAATACGCCTGGATGTACAGCAGAAGCTTGTGGCTTTAGAGACCAATGGTCAGAGTTCGAATCAATAGACGCTACGGTGGTAGGTATCTCCAATGATTCTGTTTCCTCTCATGCGGCTTTTGCCAAACAGCATAATCTCAATTTCACACTCTTGAGTGACCCTAAAAAAATAGGCGAACAAGCATTCGGTGTGCCGAGAAATCTATTTGGATTGGTTGGAGGAAGAATGACTTTTATCTTTGACTCAAACGGTAAGCTCATCAAAAGCTTTAACTCAGCTATTCAAATAAAGAAGCATATCCAAGAGGCTTTATCTAGTTTAAAATCAGCTAGTTAAACCCAAAGGCTTATTAGCCAAAAGTCCTACTTGCTTTCGTGCTTCCTCAATAAAAGTAGGCATGGAATCAGTAAAAGGAATAGGTTGACCAACGCGCACTTTTATAAGCGTCTTGCCTGTTTTTCCCCAAGCGACCATTTCGCCTTCTTCCAAAATCCCAAGAGGCACCACAGCCACTTTGGCTTCCTTAGCCATGACGAATGGCCCTTTCTTAAACGGTGCAATCTGACGGTCTTTACTTCGAGTTCCTTCTGGAAACATCAGCACTGACTTGCCTTTATTGATGAGACGACCTGTTCTCTTTAGACTTTCTACTGCCTTCTTACGGTCAGAGCGATCTATGAAAATCATGCCAGTGGCCATCATGTACCAACCCAAAAACGGAATCCACCTTAGCTCCTTCTTTGCCACGAAATAGAGATTATGGGGAACCGTGCGAAACAGTATGGGGATATCTAGAAATGATTGGTGATTGCTCACAAAGACATAAGGCGTGTTTTTATCTAGCTGCTCGCTACCCTCACAGCTCACTTTCAAGCCAAATGCCCAAAGTATTCCCGGTGCCCAGCAGCTCCTCGCCATAGCTACAGGGATATGACTACTCCATGTAAAAAGGTAGATGATCAAGGAAGATGAAATCCAGAATATGCTCCAAAACGCACAAAAAAGAATCCGTAAGACTGTAATCATGAAGAATTTGAATTGAGTGCCAAAACTAACTACTCTACGGAACATGAGACCATGAAAATATAATAAATCCAAGAAGCGCAAAAACTCAGTTCCAATACTTAAAAGCTTATTCTGACTGTTTACTTAAGCTTTATTGTACAACTTGGAAACAGCCTCCTATGTCCTTAAAAGCCTGTTTTTATTCATCGTTCCAAACATAGCTATGCATGAGTTTATAGAAGGCTACGTTTGGCTTCATGCATAGCCTTCCGTGACGTTGCTAATAGCTTTCAATTTTGAAAATGCACCTTATGAATTCTTGATCTAAGCGTTTTCAGCGGAGCAATCCCACAATCGAAATAGTAATATTTCAAGGGCGTGCTCGGAACAAACAAAAGAATTTAATTCCTACCTGTAATGCCCTGCTTCTCTTAACTTTGCCCTCTTCAAAATTAAGGTGAGATTTCATGGCAGAATACAAGCATTCGGAAGTAGAGAAAAAGTGGCAAAAATATTGGGAAGAAAACCAGACTTACAAAGTAGAAATCGATCATGAAAAGCCGAAATTTTACGCTTTGGATATGTTTCCCTATCCATCAGGCGCAGGACTTCATGTAGGTCATCCACTGGGCTATATCGCTTCTGATATCATCTCTAGATACAAAAGACTGCAAGGTTTCAATGTGCTTCACCCGATGGGTTTTGACGCGTTTGGGCTACCTGCGGAGCAATATGCCATACAAACCGGTCAGCATCCTGCCATCACTACAGAAACGAACATTGCTCGCTACAAAGAGCAATTAAACAATCTTGGATTTAGCTATGACTGGTCACGTGAGGTACGCACTTCTGATCCTAGTTATTACAAATGGACCCAGTGGATCTTTAAGCTGCTTTTCAATAGCTGGTACAATAAATCAGAAGGCAAGGCAGAAATCATAGACGTACTGATCACAGAGTTTGCTGAAAATGGAAATAGCATCGTAAATGCTGTTTGTGATGAAGATACTCCCGCCTTCTCCTCTATGGATTGGAACAGTTGGGATAAGGAAACGCAGCAAAGAATGCTCCTGAAATACCGACTTACCTATATCGCGGAGACTACCGTAAACTGGTGTCCTGAGTTGGGTACGGTGCTTTCCAATGACGAAGTAAAGGATGGTTTCTCAGAAAGAGGTGGCTACCCTGTGATCAAAAAGACCATGCCGCAATGGAGCATGCGGATTACTGCTTATGCAGACCGATTGATCTCAGGACTTGATACCATCGACTGGCCAGAGCCCATAAAAGACATGCAGCGCAACTGGATTGGAAAATCCATAGGTGCAGAGATAGACTTTAAAGTCGCTGAATCTGAAGCCAATATTCGGGTGTTTACCACACGAATCGACACGATCTTCGGGGTGACTTTTATGGTATTGGCACCAGAGTCGAAGCTTGCGGAGCAATTGACTACTGAGGATCAAAAGACCGCTGTTGCAGAGTACGTGGCTGTTGCCAAAAATAGATCTGAACGTGAGCGCATGGCAGACGTAAAAACAGTCTCAGGTGTATTCACAGGCAGCTATGCAATTCATCCTTTTAGTGGTGAAAAATTACCTATATGGATAGCTGACTATATATTGGCCGGATACGGGACAGGTGCTGTGATGGCAGTACCTAGTGGTGACCAAAGGGATTTTGACTTTGCAAAGCATTTCGATCTGCCTATCGTCCAAATCAATAGTGCACAACAAATCACAGAAACGGAGGCCGACCCAACAAAAGAAGGCACCATCATCAATTCAGATTTCCTAGATGGCCTCACTCCTGCTGAGGCTATGAAGATTGGTATTGAGGAAGTAGAAAACAGAAACATCGGTACACGAAAAGTCAACTATAGACTTAGAGATGCCATTTTTGGTAGACAGAGATATTGGGGAGAGCCGCTTCCTGTGGAGTTTAAGAATGGTGTGCCGTACTTGCTAGAAGATAGCGAACTACCTCTCCAGCTTCCTGAAGTAGATAAATACCTGCCTACTGAAGACGGTGAACCACCTTTGGCTCGTGCCAAAAACTGGAAGTATGAAACCACCACCATGCCCGGATGGGCTGGCTCTAGCTGGTATTTCTTCCGCTACATGGACCCAACCAACACAGAGGAATTCGCTTCGAAAGACGCATTGAAATATTGGCAGCAAGTGGACCTCTATGTAGGTGGAAGCGAACATGCCACTGGTCACCTACTCTACTCCCGCTTCTGGACAAAGTTCCTCTTCGACATGGGTTACATAGAAGTAGAAGAATATGCCAAGAAGTTGGTGAATCAGGGGATGATTCAGGGTCGTTCGAATTTCGTGTATCGGGTAAAAGGTACCAATCAATATGTTTCGTTTGGTTTGAAAGATAATTTTGACTCTTATCCAGTGCAAGTGGATGTCAATATTATCAAAGATGATATTCTCGATATTGAAGCATTCAAAAAGTTTAGGGGTGATGCAGTAGATGCAGAGTTTATCCTTGAGGACGGAAAATACATCTGCGGCTGGGAAGTAGAAAAAATGTCTAAGTCCAAGTACAATGTGGTAAACCCCGATGACTTGGTCGAGAAATACGGTGCGGATACCCTTCGCATGTATGAGATGTTCCTCGGCCCTATCGAGCAGAGCAAACCTTGGAATACCAATGGTATCGAAGGAGTCTTTAAGTTCCTCAGAAAGTATTGGGCACTCTTCCATGATAGAGATTACACGTTTAGCGTAAGCGAAGAAGCTCCTACCAAAGAAGAACTGAAAGTACTTCACCAGCTGATCCGCAAGATCGGTGAAGATATCGAGCGACTTTCACTCAATACCTCGGTGAGTAACTTCATGATCGCTACCAACGAACTAAGCGCCCTCAACTGCAACAAAAGAGTAATCCTAGAGCCAATGACGATTCTTTTGGCTTCATATGCGCCACATATTGCAGAAGAGCTTTGGTCGCTATTGGGTCATGCAGACACGATCTGGACGGCAAGCCTACCAGCGTATGATGCAGCTAATGAAGTAGAAGACACCATCGAGTACCCGATCATGGTCAATGGTAAAATGCGTGCAAAGATTCAGGTGAGTGTTGATCTAAGCAAAGAAGCCATAGAAAAGCTTGCGCTGGCTGAGCCAAATGTCATGAAATGGACGGAAGGCAAACCTCCAAAGAAGATCATCGTGGTACCGAAGAAGATTGTAAATGTGGTTGTTTAATCATCTGGCACAAAATATGTTTAGCCGAGCACATGCATAAATCATTCATTCTCTTATTTGCTGTACTGCTCATCGCGGCAGGCTGTGCCCGACCAGAAGAAGAGCCTCAATTTCTTAGAATTGATAACTTAGGCGTTGGGAAGATCTCTGGTTCGGAAGCTACGCTCACGGCAGATGCCGTATTCTACAATCCCAACAATGTGAAAATGAAGCTCAAGCAGGTGGCCATAGACATAGAGTTGGAAGGCAAGCGAATCGGCTCTATCAATCAGGATCTTACCACTAAGATCCCCGCCATGTCGGAATTCACCGTGCCACTCAATGCATCCTTTGACATCTCAGATATCGGTCTCCTCAACGGCATCCTAAGCATCCTAGGCGGTAAAAAGGTAGATGTCCATTACAAGGGATTCATCAAAGTATTTGTGCATGGCTACCCCGTCACTGTGCCAATTGAATATGACGATGAGGTGAGGTTGTAGGCTATGCTTCCCCCTTGCTAGAGTGGTTTTCGTCATTCCGGTTTTGGGTGAACAAAGTGAATTCAAATACCGGAATCTCCTTGCAGGATTACGTCAGATACCGGTATTCCTTCACTCCGCTACAGAAACCGGCATGACGAGGATAGTATCAAACCGACATGAATTTCTTACGTCCGTCATTCCTGATGGAGCGCAGCGGAATTCAGGAATCTCTGCACAGCGTTACTTCAGATACCGGTATTTCTACGCTACTCTCCGAAAACCGGTATGACGACATTGAAAAAAAAACCGTCATTCCGGTTTTGGGTGAACGAAGAGAATCCAAATACCGGAATCTAAATCTACATGCTACTGCATATCTTCTACATCATCAAACAAATCCCTCCACTCAGGATTTAGCTCATTTATAACATTCTTCTTGTACTCCCTTTTCCATTTCTTCATGCGTTTTTCTTGCTCGATAGCTTCCATTATCGTATCAAAAAATTGGTAATAGAGAAGATCTGTGCATTTATAATTTAAAGTAAATGCTGATCCTATTCCAGTTTTATGTTCATAAATACGCGCATATAAATTACTGGTAACTCCAGTGTAAAGAACGCTTCTTGTTTTGTTGGAAACTATGTAGACATATCCACCTTTAGGTCGCATAGGTTGAAATTAAGGATTTTCTAAGAGTAGCTGTATTCATTTTAGTGTTCGTCATTCCGGTTTATCTTGACTGTAAGTAAAGAAAATACCGGAATCTCTGTGCAGGGTTACGTCAGATACCGGTATTTCTCTGCTACGCTCCGAAAACCGGCATGACGGGGAAGACGTTGAAACAAGCATGACTTTAAAAACCGCAAGCTTTGCATAGTGCTACTTTTGAGAAGCATAACTCAAGCTTGAAGCTTGAGTGGTGTTTTGTGACACTAGATATTATACAACATTCTAAGTCTCTCACTTCATGGAACACTTGAAACAACAGGATAAGCAATTAGCGGCTATACAATAAATAGATCCTTGATTAGTTTAAGCTTTCATGAAACACCTGATCTTTATCTCTATTCTCGGTCTTATTCCCAGCTTCTCTCAAGCTCAATTTTTGAATGACTTTGGATTTTCCGTGAACGGAAGTGTTAGTAATGCACATGTGACGAATCCTCTTATTCCCGAAGATGGCACCTTTGCTTACAATGAAATAAGAAGTCTGGGCTTTGGTTTGTTTGCCAACCATAGGGTAAGAAAGAGGATGCTTATTGAAGGTGGATTGAATTACCTAACCAAAGGTTTTAGTTCTATGGAGCAACTATCACCTGCATACACGAAAACTACCAATTATCAATTCCGATACGTGAGTTTGGATGGCATTATTAAACAGGGCGTTCACGAATTCTATGTACTTGGAGGGCTAAGATTGGACAATAAAATCTCCACCTACTTTCCAACCCAAGAAAACCAAGCAATAGATGTATATACAGGAGAGGTAATAAAGTATTACACCACGAAGGTGACCAAAATCGATAACCCTCAGGCTTCAGAAAAGATTAGTCTGAATGAATTCAAAAAGGTGAATCTCAGTGTTCTATTTGGTGCCGGTTTTTACTTGAACACTTTAATGAATGTTGAGGCCATATTAAATCATGACCTAGCCCCCACCTATCAGTCAAAGGATACTGCACTCAAACATCTTTCTTGGAGTTTAAGACTCGGGTTTAATATCAATAAAATATTACCAAACTCCCCAAGTACTAGTTAAATCCGCCCGTTGTTTTAGGTGTTCGTGCAGCTACACTAGCTGTACGCCACATAAAGCTAAGTATGAAGATGTGAGTCTTGAATTCGTCATTCCGGTTTATCTTGACTGTAAGGAAAGAAAATACCGGAATCTTTATACAGGATTACGTCAGATACTGGTATTCCTTCGCTTCGCTACAGAAACCGGCATGACGTGGATGGGGTAGAATCCAGCATGACGCTCGATCTATTTTACGTCATTCCGGTTTTTCTTGAGTGAAAGGAAAGAAAATACCGGAATCTCTGTGCAGGGTTACGTCAGATACCGGTATTTCTCCGCTTCGCTCCGAAAACCAGTATGACGACTTGAATGAAACTAGCATGACGACTTGAAAGAAAAACCGTCATTCCGGTTTTGAGTGAACGAAGAGAATCCAAATACCGGAATCTAAATCTACATGCTACTGCATATCTTCTACATCATCAAACAAATCCCTCCACTCAGGATTTAGCTCATTTATAACATTCTTCTTGTACTCCCTTTTCCATTTCTTCATGCGTTTTTCTTGCTCGATAGCTTCCATTATCGTATCAAAAAATTGGTAATAGAGAAGATCTGTGCATTTATAATTTAAAGTAAATGCTGATCCTATTCCAGTTTTATGTTCATAAATACGCGCATATAAATTACTGGTAACTCCAGTGTAAAGAACGCTTCTTGTTTTGTTGGAAACTATGTAGACATATCCACCTTTAGGTCGCATAGGTTGAAATTAAGGATTTTCTAAGAATAGCTGTATTCATTTTAGTGTTCGTCATTCCGGTTTATCTTGACTGTAAGGAAAGAAAATACCGGAATCTTCGTGCAGGGTTACGTCAGATACCGGTATTCTTCGTGCCTCAGAAACCGGTATGACGGGGTGGGGATGGCATAGAAACCAGTATGACGCTCGACCAATTTTACGTCATCGCGGTTTATCTTGACTGTAAGGAAAGATAAAACCGGAATCTTCGTGCAGGGCTACGTCAGATACCGGTATTCTTCATGCCTTAGAAACCGGTATGATGTGGATGGAGATAAACTGGTATTCTTCACCAAGCAAGTTTCATGTCCCCACTTACCACCTTAAGGCAAGATTCGCGAGCATTTACCTCAACTTCAACCTCAGCACATAATTATCATTAGTGATATAAAGCGTTTGATCATCTGCCGAGAGTGCGCAGTTGCTGGAAGCATTGTCTAGGTGAAACATGCCAAGTTTTTTGCCTGTGCTATTGAAGACATAAATACCGCCAGGTCCGGTGGCAAATACATTTCCAGATTGGTCTGTTTTCAGTCCATCATGAGATCCTTTCCAGCTTGGGTCTTTGTCCATGGAGCTATAAAACACGCTAGCATTTGCGAGTGAATCACCTGCGATATCATAGGCATATATATTGAGCTTTGCTCTGTCACTATTGGTCACGAGAAGTCTTTGATCATCTGGAAATACCGCTATCCCATTTGGTCTGGTGATGGAGTCCAATAGCAACACGACTGTACCGTCTGTTTTGATCTTGTAAACGCCATTATAGGGCAATTCTTTGTTGGCGTCCTCTCCCATCCCTTTCAGGCCGTACGGCGGATCAGTAAAGTAGATTTCTCCTGATGTGCTAATCGCAAGATCATTGGGACTACTAAATCTCTTTCCCTCAAAAGTGCTAGCAAGTGATTTGAAGATAGACTGAGGTGCTGTCAGTGGCGCTTCCATCTGACCAATCTGACGATCACCATGCTGACAAAGCACCAAATTACCTGCTGCATCCAGTGCCAATCCATTACTCCCAGGCTCACGGAAATCTTCAGGAGTGGTGCCTGTATAACCGCTTGGATTCAAATAGACTTCTGTTCCTGCAGTCTCTGTCCATTTATAGACGATGTTTTTCGGTACATCACTGAAGAGTAGCATCTTTTCGCTATCCACCCAAAGTGGACCTTCACTCCATTCAAACCCTTCGGCGATGATTTCTGCATTGATTTCTGTATTTATAATTTGGTCCAGCTCTGGATCAAATTTCTCCCATGAACCAATGAAGCTCCCGATATCAGTATTTTCATTTGTAGATTTTTCACTGGTAGTACAGGCTGCCATGAAAGGAAGCATTAGAAATAAGAATAGCTTATTCATAATTGAGATCATTTTATTTCAAAAGATAATAACTTTCTGAAGTTCGCAGATGTAAAATCTTTAAACATATCTGTACTCAATTTGAAGGCACTATCGATACCAGATTACTCTCAACTTCAAAAAGATCACCATCTTCCATCAATACTTTTACAATGAAAGTAGTCGTGAGCTCAGATGCAACTTGCTCAGTCAGCCTTAAGATAATATTCTCATCTCTACTCCAATTATTCATATTCTTAATCAATAAATCAACCGTGGTTACTTCCTGACTGTAGCTCAGCTCACCACTGAAAAGGGTAGATAATGACATACCTGGTGCATATTTTTGATCGTTGGTGAATATTGTATCACTTGCAAATATTTCCAGCCATTCAATTTTAGATTCGGATGGTGGCGGAACTGGATCTGCTATAGCACTATTAATAAACCCATTGGTAAACATGGGTCGATATGATGAAGCGACTATAACATCCTTTGTTTTCGCCACAAAAACTTCCAGACCAAAACTTTTCGATGGTATCACTTCATTCATCGCTGAGGGGTTGACTGAACTGTACCAAGATTCCTTTACTACTTTACCTGCTCTGACCCCAATACTATCAATTTCATAAGGTGTGGTGTTGTAACTAACATATGGGTCTTCACACGCAAATGGAAGCCCGCCTATCACAATCAAAATAACAATCAATGCTCTTTTCATAATTCAATCCTTTAGCGATACAATCGCGCTTGTTTAACATAAATCTTCCTTGGCGAAACCTCTGAGTCCACTTTGAACTCAATATCCACTCCAAAATCATTGTAATCACATTGACAATTATGAGGTAGACTTAGGAAGAATCGCTTCTTGATTTCTGTGACATATCTGCCCAATTCGAAAACCTCTGCATCGGTCATCACCCGTTTGCCATTGAGCTCGGACACGTTGGAAAACGAAAGATACTCCAGCATGAAATCCTCTTTGGGATCTATTGACCAAGTAAACAGGATCATCTGATCATGGATGATACCTGGTTCAGGAAAGACAATACTTTCTTCACCGTACTGAACATTGATAATGTATCCAGGATTGGTATTGTATAGGTTCTTGGTGACCACCACTCCATTGGCATCCTCATCTGGAAATGCACGATGCACTAGTACGCCCATGGCACATGACAAATGATCTATCTTGAAATAATCCCGCTCTTCGAAGGCTCTCCAGTTCCAGAGGCTCGCCCATACTTTCTTGATCGCTGCATCTATGGTTTTGGTGCTGTGGTTTTTCTTGGCAGAGTATGAATCATAGAGGCCTGCTCCAGAGAACGTTTCCAGATCTTCCGCATTGGTAGAAGACCGAAAGCGATAAGATTCAAACTCAGAAAAGTTATCAATCTTGGTAGTAACTAATGCGACTAGCTCCGCATTGATAGGAGAAGAAACAATGCTATCTCGGAGTTTCTCCAACTGAGACTTTCTATAAGCAGCATTGGAGAGGAACATGGGATCATGGATCAAATCTTCTACCCAAGTGTTCAACCCATACTGCTCCATATGCTGATGATAATAATAGAATGGAATTCCGAATGCATTCTCAGGAGTAGGTATGTCTATCGTCCGAACATTGAGCAATTCACCGAAATTGGCAGCCTTTCCTCCTATTCGATTCACGTAAGTATGGTCAGCGTCTTGCATGTCCACTATGGATGAGTAACTGAGATTTTTCTGGAGCACTACCGATTGTTGTGGTTCTTTGGTTTTCCAAAAAGCTTGCGCTTCGTTAAGGGTGGCTTCACGCAGTTCGTAACCAGTGGACTTCACTTCTAAGTAAACCAACTTACCATTCAGCTTATCTAGATCAGGATCTTCCCAAGCACCACGCAGCGCCATGTTTGGGGTGTTCCTGCTATGGCTCAATACATTGATATGACTAAGTGGTGTCTGAAACTCCGAGGTGATAATACCAGCTACAACTGGGAGATCATTAGGAATGCCATTGGTAAGAATGATATCGCGCCTAGTCACAAATTCACTCTCGATAGCTTCTGCTGATACTTTATTCAGATAGCCGTAGTTAGACTCAGGATTCAACCCTTGATAAGTCTGTCCTTGGTACAACTCATCTGAGGTAATCAGGTTAAGCGCTGAGCATAGCTCCCACTCCTCCTTGATAGGAAAAAAGCTCAATTGGTCCTCCTTAAGAAATGAAGTCTCCAAGATCTTATCATAAAGAAACTCAATTTGATCACAATCCATCTCTATAGCGGAGACATATTGAAGCACATACTTATTGATTCCTTGATAGTAATTAAGGCTAGCCATGTAAAGATATCTGTTGGGGTTGTCGGTGTACTGAGTCTGGTTGAAATAGAAATGTCCCTTATCGAAACCTAACACATCCTCTGCGAATCGTAAGTGAAGACTGTACTTCTTGCTATTCATGTAGTAGAGTAAGCCACTTTTGGTATCGTAAATAATCTTGACTTGCTTCACATCCCCAAGATTGCTACGAGCAGGACTGTCACTGATGATATCATAGGCTTCTGGCGCTATCAATTCATTGAAGTAATCCAACGATTCGTAATCTCCTCTCAGCATGCCAATTCGCAAGGAAGCATTCCCAGATGTCACAGGTATCCGCCGGGAATAGTAACCCTCTTTCTCTACATACAAAGTATCCAGCAAAGAACTGTCATGGTTTTTGTACTCGACTCGGCGTGTATCTACGTTCACAGTAGTTTGCCCATCAGACATGATCTTATAACTGTATGATTTAACATCCGTCTCTATCACCATTAGATAGATGCCTTTTCGCATACGCGGAAACAAGTAAGTGTCTCCTTGGCTGACTACATCAACATCCAGCACACGTCCATCCAACCCAACAACTTTGATATTCAGCGGTTTGTCCCCATTCCAAACCATCGCATGATGAAAAAACTGAAGCTTGGGAGATTCAGTATCTCCAGTTTTTATAGCGAAATGACCTGAGCTATTGGAAGAAGTCTGTTGTTGGTTGCCAAGAAGCGTGATGGTTACTCCTGACACATCACCCTGATTTCCTACATCGTGAATGTGTCCAGCAAAAACCGTCTGCGCAGAGCTTTTCCCCAGTGTCCAAAAGACCAAAAAGTAATAAAGGGTTATGCGCATAGGTGATGAATACTGGTTAAACCAATATGAAGATAGACACAAGAGAAATATTATTAGGTGGCATCAAGCCTGCCCAACTCAGAAATAAACAACGATTATCGACTATTCAATTATGAAGTGGTTGACGAGTAAGATGATATCTTGGTAAAAAGCCGCTAACTCAGGTTTTTAAAAGTCTATTTGTTGTAAGGAGGTTCAATTCACACTCCCTATTTAGTTCAATTAAATATCAATAAAACACAATAGGGTATGGTTATTGTTTATTGAGCCGACTGTTATCTTTTTATTCACGCCAAACGAATACTCAAATGAAAAACGCTATCATCCTAGTTGCCGCCTTATTCACTTTCAACGCTTACAGCCAAACCAACCAACTTCGTCCAGCTCCTTTTATGCAGTGTCATCCAGAAGGTCAGACAACCATTGCATATCTGCCTTTGCAAGACTTTACAGTAGACGCTAAAATCTCCGGTCTCATTGCTGATGTTACACTCCAACAGACCTTTGTCAATACTTTCAATACACCTATAGAGGTAACTTATGTATTTCCAGGCTCTACTAAATCAGCGGTCTACGGACTGACTATGACCATAGGAGACCGAATAATCAATGCAGAAATACAGGAGCGGCAAGCAGCAAGAGAAACGTATGTGAAAGCCGTGAATGAAGGATATAGGGCTTCATTACTTGAGCAGACTAGGCCTAACGTGTTCCAAATGTACGTAGGGAATATTATGCCAGAAGACACCATCATAGTAAGTCTTCAATACACAGAATTCATGGAGAGCAGGGATGGCAACTATGAATTTGTAATACCTACCACTATTGGTGAACGCTATGCTGGGGAAAATCAAAGTGGTGAATCCGGACATGTCCTCACCTCTTATAGTAGCACTTCCCAAAGTCAATATCCACTTAGCATTGATATTGATCTAAGTGCACCAGTGCCCATAAGCAACGTAAGATCAAGCACCCACAAAATCGATTTTGATGTAAAGAACACCAATCATTGGAATATCTCTCTTAACCGTACCGAACGCTATGAAGCCAACAGGGATTTTATCTTTCAGTATCGGTTGAGAGGTGAACAGCTGGAAAGTGGCCTGCTTGTTCACGAAGGAGAAAAGGAAAATTTCTTTATGCTCCAAATTCAGCCTCCAAAGGAGGTTACTTTTGAGTCCGTGCCGCCGCGCGAATACATCTTTGTATTAGATGTCTCTGGGTCAATGCAAGGATATCCTATGGCCACCGCAAGGAACATGCTAAGGGAGCTCCTAGAAGACCTGAAACCGAATGACATTTTCAATATCATACCTTTTGAATATAGCACGACTAAACTTTTCAGATATAGTTCTTTGGCCACATCGGACAATATCAAAGCTGCCATGAGGTTTGTACATACGCGATCGTCCTCAGGCGGCACCAATATGGCCGCTGCTTTTCGAGATGTCTACCGATCCATTAGTGATAAGCCAATGTCCAGATCTATTATTTTGATCACTGATGGTCAAGTAGAAGCGGAAAAGAGTGTCTTTCAAGAGATTCGAAATAACCTATACAAAGCAAATGTATTTGCCTTTGGAGTCGGGAACTCAGTCAATAGATACCTGATAGAAGGTGTAGCAAATGCAGGCATGGGCGAAGCTTATATAGTCACTAATTCAGCTTATGCTAAAGAACAAGCCAGTGCCCTAGCTAATTTCATAAAGCGCCCAGCTCTTACGAATATTCAGGTCAATTTTGGCAACAACCTGGTCTATGCGATCTCACCGCCCAGTCTACCAGATGTTTTGAGCGACCGTCCGCTGACCATTTATGGTAAATATGAGGGTAAAATGGATCAGGAAATTACCATCACTGGTACTTCAGGAAATGGAGCCTATGAAAAGACAGTAAGACTTCCCATTGAGGCTAGCACCAAAAACTCCGCGCTCACCTATTTATGGGCTAGAAACAAGCTGAAAGACATAAAAGACTTTGGTGTTGAAGGCAGAGATCAACAGCATGCGATCACTCAAATAGGTCTTGAATACAACTTACTTACCGACTATACCTCCTTCGTGGCAGTAGATAATGAAATAGCTAATATCTCAGGACAACTTATCCCCATAGTACAACCATTGGCCAGACCGAGTAACCCAATAACTAACTATCCAACAACTAACAGCAATAGAAGTCGGATAAATTCAACTGGAGCAGTAAGTCGAGCAGCGAGCGCTAGTGAGATAGAACTTTATCTACCAAGCCAAATTTCCGTAACTGCTCCACTGATATTGGTAAGTTGGAAAGGCAGAGATCAAAGTCTTTATACCCTCACTGTCGAAGACATTTATAATAAGACGCTACTCAAACAAGAAATTTCCCATTCATATCATTGGTTAAATCTGAAAGAATTGGATTCTGACTTAGGGCTTTACCTAATTCAAATAACAGATGCGTCTGGTAAAAAGTCAAACGAGATCGGGATTAAGCAAATTGATGGCTTAGGTCAAACCTATGCTCAGCTTTACAATCTAGGTGTAAAATATGGTGAAGACATATATGTTGCAGCCATTGCGGACTTGATTCAAAATGATTTAATGGTAGACGCTTTTACACTGGTAGAAATTGCCATTTTGCTTTACCCTGAAAGTGAATGGCTGGACCTGAAAAGAAATGAGATTTGGATGGCTTTGGGTCTGTAATGATCTGAACCTATAGCGTAAATCTTATATAATTCATGCTTCTAGTCTTAGCGAGTCTTTGTGACTTATTAGGAGCTGTATACTAAGGGTTGAATAAGATCCAAAATCCATTAGATTTGAAATAATTCAACTAGTTAACCGCAACAGTTGCGGTTAACTAGTTATTACCAGCTATGCACTTCAGAACGTAGATCAATTGGAACTCGAAAAACTCAAACATCGAATCTTATCTGGAACTCCATCCGAACAAATGGAACTGGTGGATGAACTTGTAGCCACAAACAAGGAGGGTGCTACCGAACTCTTTATCGAACTGCTTGAATCAACTGATCCTCAAGTCAGGAACTCAGTGGCTTTGGGAATATATGAACTCAAGCCGCAAACATCTCTTGAACCACTACTAAGAGCCATTTTCAAACCAGACAACCACAACTACAATGGAACTCTAGTTTATGCACTTGAACAACTGGATTGTACTCACAAATTGAAGGAGGTTTTCAAAATACTATTCTACGAATCCTATGAAGCTAAAATGAGTGCATATGCAATTCTCGATAAGCAAATTTTTGAATTCTCTCGAACTGACATTCTAGAAATCAAAGAAATGTGGGAAGACCTACTCGCTAACCCAGAGAAATGTCATGCTTTTAACGAAGGGGACACAAAGGACATGATTAAGGATGCTGTTGAAGGCTATATGGGATACCTAGAACGGAAATAACACAGCTGGTAACAAGCGCTGATCGCTTATATGCCTAAGTGCATTCTGGCTGGTTTCAATGCAACTCGACTTTGAATCTACCGCTGGAAAAAGTAGTGCCCCAACTAGTCGTAAAATCCACTACGACTCTCTCAAGCAAATAACATAAAAGCTACAACAGTTTAAACACCAAGTGCATCTGGGATGTCAAGATACGTAGATGAACCAAAAAGGGAACGTTCCATCAGCTCAGAAGGAACGTTCCCTCCGACCGTAACAAACGTTCCCTCCGACCAGAACAAACGTTTCCTCCGACCAGAACAAACGTTTCCTCCAGCCAACACAAACGTTTCCTCCGAGCAAGACAAACGTTTCCTCCGAGCAATACATACGGTTCTGTTGGGAGATATATGCCTTCCCTTTTGCAGTAAAGATTTTTGACTCAACTACATGACTCTTTTGCAGTGCTTTCTATTTTCATGAGAGACTAAAAATTAATACCAACCATTAACGTCAATCTACGATTCGCAGAGATTCTGGCAAATTGATCTGTATCAAAGTTCTGAGCTATTGGCAACTGATAGATCATTTCACAACTCATCACCTTACGGATTACTTTCACTCCTGCATTGGCCATCATGGCCCATCCACCAGTGTTTGCCTGCTTTACCATCCCTTCATAGTGTGCGGCACTGGTCTCAAAGTAAGTTCCAACGAATGGTATAAAACTCCATTCGGGTGTTTGTAGGTATTTAAAGAAATTGAGATTGGCACTCCATTGATTGCCAAATTGATAACCCGAACTGCTCACTGTATTGATCTTGTAGCCGCTTTCAAGATTAAAACCATAAATGAATCCAGCTAAGCTATAATTTGCGGAAAGCAGTAAATCCCAACTACCAGACCCCAACTGAAAGTTTTTATTGATCAACTCATCACCGCTCTCACGGTCACTACTGCCTGTTGGTAGTTCCAATCCACCACCTACGAAAAGTGTTTGTTGAAATTTAGCCACTCTCCCTTTCATAAGATCAGGTTTATAAAACCCCAATACTGCAATATCCCCTATCCCGTGAAAATTGGCATTTTGATGCGTTCCCTTCATTTCATTCATGATATATGGAACACTAAGTGCTAGATGGATCCGGTCTGTAAGAGAAGTGTTGGCTAGCAAGTCCACTCGCTGAAATAAATCATCGGAGTGCTCATCCTCGAGTAGCGGACTATCGTAAACCATAGATGCATTGAAGGATGCTTGACCATACTTTAATCCCACAAAATGTCCATTGCCTTGTGGCATTATGCCAAAAAAAGAAGTGTTTACACCACAACCACAAACATCACAGGCCATACTATAGCCGGCGTTTAACCCAAGGGTTAGTATAATTAAAACATACTTGATCATTTGAAAAAGATTGGATTGCTGATAAATGAATCATCAGTCAATGAATTTAAAAAGCTTATAATATCGACTTGCTCCTGTGTACTTAGCGCAATCCCATTAATTAAGGATTCGTCCAAAGTCTCGGAAATTTCTATGCCGTTGACGTAGTGATCCAATACTTCCTCTAAAGTCTTAAATCTACCGTCGTGCATATATGGAGATGTAAGTGCTACGTTTCTAAGGCTAGGCACTCTGAACTTCCCCATATCCTCTATTTGCTCACTAATCCTAAATCTTCCTATATCTTGAAATTCACTATCTAATCCATTATTCCTAAAAGATTCATCAGTGAAAAGAACGCCAGCGTGACACGACCTACAGTTTGCTTCGAATAGAGATAAGCCTCTTAACTCAGCTTCTTCCAGTGAACCTGTCTTTAGTATATATTTATCATATTTAGAATCAGCAGAGACCATCATGTTCATAAATTGAGACAATGCATGCAGCATCCTAGGCGTTGTGATGTCACTACTTCCGAAAGCTTCGTTGAAGAGTGCCGGATAATCTGGATGCTCTTTTAGTTTTTCTATGATGTTAGCGGCATCTTCATCCATCTCCAAGGGGTTTGAAATGGCATTGAGCGGAATAAAGTCAACGTGTACTACACCTCCATCCCAGAAGAATTTGCTAAGAAAAGCGAGGTTAGCAATCTGAGGAGCGTTCCGCTCACCTATCCGTCCTTCTATCCCAATACTCAACCGATGTTGTGGATCGGCAAAGGCAACCGATTGATCATGACAGGAAGCACAGGAAACCGTTCCATCCTTAGAAAACATGCCCTCATTGAAAAGGGCCTTCCCTAAATCGAAACCCTCTTTAGTTACTGGGTTGTTCTCAAATGTATATTTCGGTTCTGGAAAATGGGTAGGCTTTTTGAAAGCGAACTCAGGAGTTGGTTCCTCCGACTGATTGCATGCGCTCAGCAAAGCAACTAAAATAAGCACCCTATGAACTTTGAAGCTATTGATGAACATGAGCGATCTCGAATAGGTCGACTAGGTTGTCTGCTATCATACTCCCTTCTGAAGGTGTGTGAACACTGTTCTTATCAGAAAAGTCCACAGGGTTGACACCTGCAAATATGCGTTTAGCATCCACCACAATGTGTGCCTCTGGTAAATAAATGGGCTCTACCAAGAGCGGCTCAAACTCAAGTGTAAATCGACGGTTGTTATTTGGATTATTCCATCCTCCAATATGATAGGCAAATCCATTCGGGTTACTCTCCTCTATGTTATCCCCAAAAGCCTCACCAGGCGACTCAGGTGATTGACCCTCTATCTTCAGTGCGATGTATCCGGTGTTCCATGTCCAGAACATTCCACTAAGGAATATACCGGTACCTTGTTCCACACCAGACTCCTCCACGCCCAATGTAAAAGACACCTTATTGTAAGTTCCTTTTGGAATATGCTCGATTCTCAACCTTTGAGAATCGAAATCTGTCTCGTCGATGAGATAGTAGCCTTTAGTTTCATCACGTGACACCAGTAACTCATCCGCATGATATTCCCCATTCGGTCCTTCAAAGACAATTTCGCTAAGGATATAACGAAAAGTTGTAAGGTTGAAGGTTTGTTCTAGTTCGTTGGTAAAAGGATACTCAGTACTTAATGGCTCTGACAATATACCAGTGCTGCGTCTGCCTACGATTTGATCAAATTTTAAATCAAATCTTCCCGTTTCCATATCTACCACATCTTCATCTCCTTTGCAGGAAATGAAGAGAATGGCCAATAAGTATAAAAGGTAATATGATCTCATTATTACTGATTGTTCATTACATGGTGAGCAGCAAATGCATTTATTAAATTATTAGCAATAGGCTGACCGGCCATTGGCGAATGAACAGCATAGGTACTACTGAAGTCAATATCAGTGGTCCCAGTAAAGGCTTTTAGTGCATCTACCTTAATGTGCGCCATGGATGAGGTCTCATCACCTACTATAATAGCTACTGGTAGATGCAATGCTATTTCCTTTACATTATTTGGTTCTCCCCAGCCGCCAACATGGAACCTCATTTTATGGTCTTCGGATCCAGCTACCTCAGAGCTGCCCTCTATCATGAAAGCAACATATCCTGCATTCCAGTTCCAAAACCATGCACCATTTTCAGGGTTGAGTACTCCACCTAATGCACCTTCCTGAACAGTTGATCCATCTACACCTAGTGTAAATTTTATTTGGCCATAAGAGCCTGCGGGTACATCTTCAAGGCTGATCATATTAGAGCCAGATTCACCAGCTACCACATGATAATATCCCTTAGCGCTCGTAGCATCCACAAGTACAATATCATCATAGGTGAGCCCATCACCGATCAAGGAAATCTTACTTATGTAATAGCCCATCAAATCAATGTTGAACGTTTGTTGGAGTGAATTTGAATAAGGATAGTCTGTAGCACCCTCCGCGGCTAGAGATAACTCAGTCTCACCGACCACATTTTCAAACATAAGACTCACTTTCCCGAATGCCTCCTTTTCTACATCTGTAGAATCGTCACATGAGAAAGACATGACAGTAACCAGCATAATTGCGATATATATATTAATTGATTTCATAGTTGTTTTTAAATACACCCATACGACAGAATCGTTTGATCACAATCATGCCCACTAGGTATTTGAATAAAATGATAAGAATAAAGAACGTAGGAAGAACTCCTACATTTAAAGCATTCCTAAGCCTTGGGAGGCTTAAAAGAAGATGAGGTGAAGTTTGATTCTTCTCCTGACTTAGCAGCTATGAAATGCTCAACGATGAAACCTTCCTTTTGCAAATTCTCCAAAAGGTTTGATGCTGAAGGGATTGGATACACAAGATCAAATTGTACCACTGAATTCAACTCTTCCGTACCGGAGTGATCAAGCGCATTTTGAAACTCTTTCGTAATAAAGCAATGGCCTCCACAAACTGTAATCGGCTTCTTTTTGTTGATACAAAGTACTTTCTGAATGAACTCCTTTCTAATCTCAAAGTCGAGATAGATTGCTGGGAGTACGAGTGCGTTCACTAGCAACATCAAAGATAACATACCAATCGATATGGATTTCGCCAAAGACATGCAGCAAAAGTGATTAGGAAAGATCAAAAGCTCACTATTGATTAGAACATTTTTAATATGCCTCTTTGGAGTTCAATTAGAATCCAGTTCCAGTATCTTCTACCACTTCATCCACAGCTGATTCATCAACGGTAGATTCATCAATGGTAACAGGATCAGCTGCTGGATCATCAGCAGTTTTCACTTTCTCTCCCTTAAATAGATTCTTAAAGAAGTCTAAGAAAGAGCCTTTCTCCTCTTCTGGCACTTCTGATACAGGAGGAGCTGGTGGCTTAATAGGCACGTAGGTATAGAGCTGCTGACCAAAATGCTTGTTATAATAAGCCTGCTCTACGTTCAACGCCTTGTCATTAGGATCATAGCGGTAGAGATACTTAATCTCTTTGGTAGGCTTTGGCGGCTCTACAATGGCAAGTGTTGGAATCTCAAACGTATCTATCTCCACCTCTAAGTCCAGATTGGTGACAAGTGCAGTATCCGTTGGCGTTTCTTCAGTGAAATCGCTAGCTAAGAATTCACCAACATCTTCAACCACAGGCTCGATAGCTGGTGGTGGTGGGGCTAAGATATCCTCCATTGGCGCTGTGCGTAAGCGATAGTTTTTCAGCCAATAAGGCTCATACTTTACGATACCATACTTAGTCTTCTTTACTTCCTTAGGATTAAGTACATATGGCTCGACATACGCAAAGTAATCTGTTGCGTTACCCACAGCGGCTACTACTGCTCCTAAACTATCTAACGGTTGTAATTTGTTTTTTTGCTCAGCGAGATACCTATCTCTCTCTTCCTTCTCTATTTTCCAAAGTGGAGAATAGTATGCTTGCCTAACAGAATCGTCAAGTATATAAGTGCTCTGAAATGCAGGACAAATCACTCTGTCTTGGCATCCAGTTAGCACCAGAAGGCTAAAAGAGACGATAAAAATATGCCTCATAAAACGGCGTTAGGCGTATGGTTGCTTAAAAATAGGATTATTTTAACGATACAAAAAGCTTAACGCTCAGAAAGACAGATCAAATATGTCATTCTACAAGATTTCGTAACGCCCATGGAGTCACGAGTTTAACCCATTCTGCATACATTTTACCTGAAGGGTGTAGGCCATCCCCAGCAATCAGATCTGGTTGCTCACTTGCCAATCTGGATATAGGTGTGATGTCAAAAAAACTTACCTCATAGGCTTCACAGATAGATTTTGCAATGGCATTGTACTCATCTAATTCCCTTGCAGTCTTGGCTGGGTCTCTACTTTGACCGAAAGGGGTTACGCCGTAATCAGGAATACTCAATATAAAAACATGCTCTTTTGCTTTAGAAAATGAGATTGCCATGATCAAAAGTTCCTCAAATTCTTTTCGATATTGCGCGATTGGATACCCTCGAAATTGATTGTTTACACCAATTAGAAGGGAAACTGCATCAAACTTCTGATCTATTTGTGCATCATTAATGGCTGACTTCAGCTCATCTGTTGTCCAGCCAGTCCTAGCAATGATCCTTGGCGGCTTGACAGGAAAACTATCTCTCAAGGCTTGAGCTAACTGTACAGGCCATCTGCGCATCTCCGTGACGCTTTCGCCTATTGTGTAGGAGTCGCCAAGTGCCAAATAGGTCAAGGTATCGCCTTTGGTGGAGTCTGAATTTGTTTCACCCTCTTTCATTTCTTCTGTATCTGTGGTTATAATTTCCGATGTTCCAGAGATTTCGGTGCATCCGAAAATGGCTAAAAGCAAAAATATTTTCATCAAATTCATAAGTTACTTAGTTCTTCTTTCAATTTTTTGGGAAGTACAGCCACTACTAGATCGTAAGAGTGATCTATCAATTCCCGTAATAGATTATCGGGAACTCCCCCATCCATCATTACCGTATTCCAGTGCTGCTTGTTCATGTGATAGCCTGGAAGAATCTCACCATCGTATTGTTCTCGCAGCAGAACAGCACGCTCAGGGTCACACTTTAAATTGGCACTTGAGAAATTATCAACGTTTGCCAAAGCAAACATCTTACCCATCACTTTGAAAACCAATGTCTCGTTATCAAAAGGAAAACCTTCAGTCACGCCTGGCTTGGAAATACAATAGTCTCGATAGGTCTCTACATCCATCTTAAATAGCTTTATATCAGCTTCTTATGATGTATCTCGTAATGATGACGATGACACATATTAGGAATATCAGCATGGATATTTTATTTACACCATGCATCATCTTCAAATTGATATTGGAAGGTCGATTTGGGTCTTTCTTTCTGAAAAAATAGCCCAACACTTCCTTGAAATCAAAGTAATAACCAACTTCTTTCTTCTCGTTTTTATCTTCTTCTTGCTCTGCCATGATCTTTATTTAAGATAATACTGCTTGTGGTTCAATCCACTTTCCATCTTCTTGAATCAATCCTATCAACTCATCCAAAGCACGCGCTGAAGGCACGCCCCTTTTCATTACTTCCTTGCCCTTGTACAAAGTAATCTTGCCTTTACCAGAACCAACATAACCATAGTCAGCATCAGCCATTTCACCAGGACCATTTACAATGCAGCCCATGATACCGATCTTCACTCCTTTCAAGTGATCCGTACGCTTACGTATCATCGCTGTAGTTTCCTGAAGGTCAAACAAAGTACGTCCGCATGACGGACATGAGATGTATTCCGTTTTAGTGATTCGCGTGCGCGCAGCTTGTAAGACCCCAAAGACAATTGCATTATATGATTTTGCCTTCTCTAGTAACTCAGTTTTGTCACCCGAGATCTTCGTCATGTTGAGAATGGCGCCATCTCCGTATCCGTCGATTAGTAAACCACCGATATCTGTGGCAGGAAACATCATTTCTGCATCAGCAGAAAGTTCCTCGTAAGTGCGACTGATGATCACGGGTAACTTGATTCCTCTATTTCCAAATTGAATATACGCAGCCCTCATCGCAGCAAAAGAATGAGCTGCATCACTCTCAAGAATGATGGTCGCATTGCTAAGTTCAGCCAACTTATCAAGGTTTGATTCATTCAATTCTTCAACCTTGATCTTTACGAAAACTGGAGTGCCTTCAATATTTATATCTAATTGATTTACAGTGATTAAAGGAAGTTTATTTAAATCACTTTTCACCGCAAACCAGGCATCATAATCTAGGATTTCCTTCAACCCATTTGGCAACATGAAGGCTATTGGGCGACTACCAGAATAGATATAGTCTGCACCCAAGTCATTCATGGTCCACTTGTCGAGTTCGGGCAAATAGAAATGACCTATCGACTTAAGGTCTTTAACCTGCACATCTTCAATAGTCGAAAAGTCTGCAATGACACGTGGCACATTGTCTCCCCCAAAATTCAAGACTTCTGCCGTAGCTCTTCTCTGGTATTCAAAAGGCTTATACGAACTGAAGTCTAAAGTTTCATCTACTCCCAATGTTTGGTTTGACGAAAGTCGCTCTACCAAAATGCGCCCAACTGGTGACTCCACTTCCGGCTCCTCAGTCAAGGATACACGCACCGTATCGCCCAATCCATCTTCCAATAATGTTCCGATTCCTAAAGCGCTTTTGATTCGTCCATCTTCTGCCTCTCCTGCTTCTGTCACCCCTAAGTGCAGTGGATAAGGTTTTAAGCCTTCTTCATCCAGCTTTTGCACAAGCAAACGATAAGCTTGCACCATCACTTGCGGATTACTGGACTTCATCGAAACGACTATGTTGTAATAATCAAGATCCTCGCAAATACGAATAAACTCAAGCGCTGATTCTACCATCCCAAGTGGTGTATCGCCATAGCGGCTCATAATGCGGTCAGAAAGTGAGCCATGATTGGTTCCAATGCGCATCGCTGTGCCTTGCTCTTTGCAGATTTTTACAAGCGGAGTGAATTTTTCGCGGATGCGTTTAAGCTCTTCATCATAAGTCGCATCTGTATATTCTATCTCCTCAAATTTCTTCTTATCAGCATAGTTTCCAGGATTGACGCGAACCTTCTCCACGATCTTAGCTGCCAACTCAGCAGCATTTGGCGTGAAGTGAATGTCTGCCACCAAAGGCACATTACAGCCTTTTGCTAAAAGTCCTTTCTTAATTGCTCTTAAGTTTTCAGCTTCTTTCATACTTGGAGCAGTGATACGCACATACTCGCATCCGCTTTCCACCATTCTGAGCGCTTGTGCAATAGAACCCTCAGTATCCATAGTATCCACAGTCGTCATGGATTGTACACGTATCGGATGATGCGCACCCATCGGTACCTGACCAATATTCACTTCAAGGGTCTTTCTCCTTTGATAGTTCAATAAGCTAGAGGTGTAAGTATTTGTCTGAGACATTTAGTTGTCTGATTTAGAAGCGTTTTTAACTAAACACAAATTTGGCTGAAAAGTTGATCTTAAAGATCACCTAATTGCGGACGCAGGACAATATCTTCTACTACGGTTCTAGGACTGAGTTTATAGGTGGCTATTACCATTTCTGCTACATCTTCTGGACTCATAAACCTGTCTTGTGACAAATCAGAACCTTCCCAACTTGCAGTGAATGTAGCTCCTGGCAGTACTGAGCTCACTCTGATGCCATCATTTTTCAATTCCTCACGAAGGACTTTGCTCATTCCATACATGGCAAACTTTGAGATACAGTAAGAACCGCCATTGCTGTAAGCCATGATGCTAGCAGTAGAGCAAATATTGAAAATATGGCCTTTCCTCACTTTTTTCATACCAGGTACTATGCCACGACTCATGCGATATGCTGAATAAAGATTGGTCTCAATTTGATCTTCAAGTATGCCTTCCTCTTCCAAATGCACTTCCCCGGGAACAAATTTGCCAGCATTGTTTACAAGCACTGCCACTTCTCTACCCGTAAGCTTTACAAAATCTAAGAACTCTTTAATATCTGATTTCTCAGACATATCCGCTTTCTGAATAAATACCTTATTGTCGAATTTGTCTTCTACTTCAAGTTTTAAAGTGTCTAAATCCTCTTGGTTTCTGGCACAGGTAGCCACATCATAACCTTCTGAGGAAAACTTCTCTAAAATGGCTCTTCCTATACCTTTTGTACCACCCGTGATTACCACAATTGAATCCATTTTTGCTAGTAATTAGTTGTTATAATTCCTTTAAACTGATGTCCTTTCTAAAATGACTTAATTCTTTGACACAGGAAACCTGCTCCCTTTGCTTCGATATTGTTAATTTCGGCAAAGCTAACATATCTCGTTCAAGCATATAGAAAATGAAGTCATTCGGCAAGTATCTGATATTCATAGGTCAGCTCTTCGTAAGAAGAGAAAGTATAAGGACATATCTAGCATTAATTATAGATGAATGCGTCAAAGTAGGCTATAACTCACTTTTTATAGTAGTTGTAGTTTCTGTTTTTATGGGTGCAGTTACTACCATTCAAACAGCCTACAACCTTGTGAGCCCGTTCATACCTGATTATGTTATTTCACTGGTGGTGAGAGACATGACAGTATTAGAACTAGCCCCTACCATTATGGCAATAGTCTATGCTGGAAAAGTGGGATCTAATATCGCTGGTGAACTTGGAACCATGCGAATTACCGAACAGATAGATGCACTGGAGGTGATGGGAATCAATGCTACCTCCTATTTGGTACTTCCAAAAATCATTGCTTCAATGCTAATGTATCCGATGCTTGTGATACTTTCAGCTTTCCTCTCTATCTATGGAGGATATCTTACAAGCATTGCGACAGGAATGATCTCGGGCTATGACTATGTATATGGAATTAGGTATGAGTTTGTAGAGTTCAATATCTTCTTCGCGATGATTAAAGCATTTGTTTTTGCCTTTTTGGTGGCTTCTATATCAGCATATAAAGGCTTCTTCACTACGGGTGGAGCTTTGGAAGTGGGTAGATCTTCGACTGCTGCTGTCACCAATAGCTGTATTGCCATACTTTTAGCTGATTATCTTTTGGCCCAACTTTTATTAGGATGATAGAGATCACAGGAATAAGAAAATCTTTTGATGGTGTGGAAATCCTTAAAGGGATAGATGGAGTCTTCGAAAAAGCAAAATGCAACCTAATCATTGGATCGAGTGGTACAGGCAAAAGTGTATTGCTAAAAAACGTGGTGGGTTTGATAAAGCCAGATGAAGGAACCGTATTATATGATGGGCGTGATTTCACAAAAGGCAATAAAGAGTTACAAACCGAAGTGCGAAGAGAAATTGGAATGCTTTTCCAAGGTAGCGCTTTGTTTGACAGTAAGAATGTACAAGAAAATGTGATGTTTCCGCTCAATGTGCTTACTAAAATGCCCCTTGATGAGAAACTTGAACGCGTCAATTTTGTACTAAAACGAGTAGGCTTAGAAGATGTCAACGATAAGATGCCATCAGAAATAAGCGGCGGTATGAAAAAACGTGTTGGTATCGCTAGAGCCATCGTAAATAAGCCCAATTACCTTTTCTGTGATGAACCCAATTCTGGTCTTGATCCACAGACGAGTATGGTCATTGATTCTCTAATTAAGGAGATCACAGAGGAATACGAAATCACCACTGTTGTAGTAACTCACGATATGAATTCTGTTATCGAAATAGGTCAAAAAATCATGTTCCTATATCAAGGCAACAAGCTTTGGGAAGGCGATAATTCAGAGATCACTAAAAGTGGTGTGAAAGAACTGGATGATTTTGTATTCGCCAATAGAATGATGAAAAACTTCCGATAGGCTAGAAAAAGGCCGTCACTTGTACTGAACCAGTGTGAACCGCAGCTGTATTTTCAGATTTCCTACCATAATATTGCAGAGAAAGCTGAAGCCCTCTATTAAGTGATTGCTGCCAATTGACATTCCAACGTTGATTCCCGCCTGGCTGAAGTGCCTCCAATAATTGATAAGCTAAAAAAGTATTTTTCGGGCCTTGATAAGCAATATTCACCCAATTGAAAGTAGCGTTCAGGTTTCCCTTATTTGACTTTACCCAAGTAGTCTCAATCTTATAGTCATTGATTTTTGCAGTTAGCTCCGAACCTTCATTCTCTGAAAACTTGCTCTTATTAGAATAACCTGTGATAAGTCTAAAATCATTAGACGGCTGCCAGATCAGCTCCCCTTCCAGCTGCCTTTGATCAATCTCGAAATTGCGACTTGCGAGAAAATCAGAACGAAAGTCATCCCTACCAATGCCCGATTTTCCCCTAATTGTAAATACTGAAGCAATAGTAAAACGAAAGGCTGTTTGCCAGAAATCACTTTGATTGATCTGAAAACCATTGCTGAGGAGTGACTTATTCCCTTGAGATATTTGCGTGATATCAGCGCCAAAACCTGGAGCATTCCTATTGAGGAATATGCTGTTACGAATATAGTTTCTAGCAGAAAGCACATCACTTTGACCAAGATCCAAACCAAAGGGAATCAATCTATCGGCCAGCACATCGCTAGTAGTGCGGTATTGATAGCGCAGATTGGTGGAAGTGGATAGTTTTGAAAGAGTACGCCACCAGCCATTTAGCTCACGCCAGCGATTCGGAGCTTTTATATCAATAGTCTGAGTGTATGAGGTTAAAAAAGCTTCTTGATACTCATCTGTGGGTGTAAATAGTTTGATGTAAGTCTTCTCATCTTGATTGACCGCTTCATAAAATTCATTTAGATCTTGCACACCATCATCATTCTCATCACGCCAAGTATGCGTGCCATCTCCAGTTGGTACGTTGATGAAGATAAAATCTCGCTTCAACTCACGGGTATTAGCAGTATTGTAAGTGAGGTTATTGGTCAAATGACCCTTGGCAAAAGACCCAAACCAAGTAAAGCCCCCAAGCAGATTACGCTCACTGTCCAAATTCGACTGAAGATAATCTAAGGTTCGATATGTCAAATGGGCACTGATCTTCTGACCTGGGAGATTACTTTCCATCAAAGACATTCGGTATTCTCGAGCCTCTGTGAATGGTTCTAAAACACCTTCTAAAGGTCTATCATCAACGCGCTGAATATAGTCTAGCCTGATTTTGGTGCGAAGAGAATCTCCTTGTTCGACGAACAAATTGTGTGATTTGAAATGCATCAATGTGCTTGAAATACTATCGCTGCTTGCCAGACTGGTCACTTGCTGATCAAGACTAAATTCATAGCCGGGTTTTAGAATGGAGTTGATCCATTGTACTTTCTGACTGCTCCGGACCCAATCCGTACTCATACCCAATGCATCATTATTCATTAGGAAATTCCTTGACGCAAATGAGATGGGTCCAAACAATTGATCTATCCTTAGTTGCTGCTGAATTCCGGAGACAACATCTCTCCGCTCCCTCCAGCTAAGGTCATAGGTGAATTGATTGAGATTGTCCTTCGCTATGGAGATTTCGGTTTGCAAAATCTTATCAATGCGTGTTTTGTCTCCATCTGCAAAATAATCATAGCCCCAGTCCCGATCAAAATCAGCGCTTCTGTATCTATCTATGAATAAGAAATTAGCATCATTGAATTCAAAACTAACATCTCCAAGAAACTTGTATTCAGGCAAAACGGTCAGATCTCTCCCTCTCGATACAAATTTTCCACGCCAAGCGATTCCCGTATTGTCTTTATCGTCAAGACTGGAGTATAAATTCTGATCCTGATTGGAAAAGGTAGTCTCCTGAGTGAATGTCTCAAAGGCTGAAATCATGACCTCAGCACCAGCCACCATCATTTGGCGCTGGTTTGGTGTGTTTATAACCCGAACAGGTTCATATAATCCATTCCCTTCTCCTACCCAGTTATAAATACTCCCATTCGCAGTTCCTTTTGAGAGCTCATAAGAGCCAAGGCCCTGACCTACTTGGGTAAAACTCAATTGATAAAATGCCCTATTTGGATCTATTGAGTAACGATAGATCGTCTTAGTATTCCCACTCAACAAGAGGGAATCTATTTTTTCATAAAGGATAGCTGACTCTGAGAACCCGATTGAATCAGCACCCGATATGGTAGCCAATCCGTTGACATCCCCTGCGTTTTGGAGGGTATTCAAATCTTCACTACTGAGGTCATTGAACAAATTGCTATTGTTGGGTTGATCCTTTTCTCGGTAATAGTTGAAGTAGAATCTGAGATTGTCTGATGAAACCTCTTCACTCAAGGTCAAGTTGCTTCGAGCATAATACTGGTTGGAGTATTCATAATCGATACGAATACGTGAAAACTGTGTAATCACCACATTGGTGCTAAAAGTGATCTCACCTAGATTGTAATCAATGACATAATCCCGATCAAAACCGCGCTCTATCGGTCGTCCATCTAGAAATACCTTCTCAGAATTTGCAAGCACTATTATGAACCGCTCGCCTTTTGCTCCGCGAAGCTTATAGGGACCTTGTACCCCTTCTATAGGCGTGATTACTGCTGAGGTAAATTGACCTTTTGAAAGAGATGCCGAAACAAAACTTGAACTCTTCCAACGATCATTTATTTTATAATCATTGGCGAGCGCCATGCCTTGTACATTCTTTTGATATTGTAGGAAATAGCTGTCCTTCACAGGGTTTTTTAAGACAACATCACCAGCAACAAGCGAAAATTTATCATTGTAAAATTTGATGAATACATTATCAAAATCTCTCAGCTGCTGGGTGTTCCCTTCAGGTTGATAAGGTATATTTTGATCAGTAATGACTGCACTTATATTCAGGTTTTCGCTGAGCTTGCCATCCATCTGAAGGTTGAGCGCTGAGTTCACAAATACATTTTGGCGATTGCCAAAACTCACTCCTCGCGTAATTGCTCCATAAGTTTCTAATTCTCCAAATGATATAAAGTTTTCATTGTAGGTATTGGATGGATTAGCATTCGTTTCTCGGGTGGCATATTTTCGGTCTTCATATTTTGCTACATTTCTGTAAAATATAGGTGTCTGAAAAACCGGTGATAACTTTCTAAAACAAACCTGAACTGAGTCCACTTTTTCCGGAAGCGAAAACTTTATCTGAGTGTAGTTATTGAGAAGTTCAAATTCCAATTCCGGAGATACCACCACACTCGAAGGATCGATAGGCAAACTGTCTAATGAAAAAGTACCGGAGCTTGAAAATGTAAGACAGCTCGGTGACTGACCCTGTGCAAGCAACGAAACAGCAATGAGGCAGTATAGGAGGCTATATCTGAGATATAGGCAGCGAAACGAAGAAAGTGGTGCCTTTACCTTCTTTTGATTCAAACCATATGTTACCACCTGCGTTCTCAATTCCTTTTTTTGCTAAAGCAAGGCCTATTCCTGATCCTTCAGCCTTGGTACTAAAATACGGCGTAAAAATTTGATCCTGCTTCTCTGCTGGAATCCCATTGCCAGAATCTGCTATGGAAATCACTACCTTTTTGCCTTTGATAACCACATTCACCAATATTTGAGGCGAAGGTCTTTCATCTGCCTGTATAGCGTTGAGTAAAAGATTGGTGAGCACTCGGCTAAACACTTTTGGATCAATAAAGACTTTCACGTGAGTCACCTTGTATTCCTTGATGATCGTCACCTCATTGGTCTGATAGAGGTTAATCGTTCGATTAAGCAACTCGATCACATCTATGTTTTCATTCTGAGGAGCAGGCATTTTAGCAAACTCTGAGAATGAATCAGCTATACTACTCAAAGAATCTATCTGATTAATGAGTAAATCGCAGGTCTCTCTTTCCCTTGTATTTGGTTCAAAACCTCGCATCATCTGCTGAATCTTAAGTCGCATTGGTGTCAAAGGATTTTTGATTTCATGGGCTACCTGTCTGGCAATTTCTTTCCATGCAGATTCCTTTTGACTAGCAGCGAGTGCCTCTTTACTTTGCTCCAGCTTCACAAGCATAGCATTGTATTCATGCACTAGGCTGCCAATTTCATCATTCGAGTCATAAATAATAGGCTCATTGGTTTCCTGAAGACTCATGCTACGAATTCTCGATCCTATCTTCTTTAAAGGCCCTACCAGCTGGCCTACTATGAAATTTCCGCCAATAAGTGAAATGATGAAAATCAGTGAAAAGATTACGATCAGGTTACTAAAAACCTCTATTTGCTGTCTTCTAAGATGATTTTTAGAATCGAAATAAGGCATAGCCAATACACCCAGTAGATTGCCGTCTTTGTAGGAACGTAGTGCAGTATAGGAAACTTTGAATTCCAGCGACCCTATTTCTTTGTCTGTGACAATACTCTGTGCTTTCCTATTCTTAATCTCTTGGAGAGCTACCGGATCCAATAACTGCGAAAGTAGCTCGAGTCTGAAAATCTCAGGTTGACTTGTAGTAATCAAATTACCTGAATTGTCATAGACATTCAAATCAGATAAGACCATTGCAGAAGCCTTCACTATCTCATTGGCATACTCATCTATATTGGTGGCATTCTGAATATATGCCTCCGTAGCTTCCAATATATTCTCCGCGATGTTATAGCTCCGTTTCACGAAGCTCCGCTCTATCTCATCCTTGTAGGAGCTATTCAATGTATTGATCAAAGCAATACTTACTAGAACCATTGGCATCAAAAACGACAACCCTAGGTAGATTTGAATTTTAGTAGATAGGTTCAAGTGACCATCGGCGCTAGTAATTCTAAAAATAAGGAATAGAAGCCCACTAAAAGAGACGAGAATCAGGAATATGAACCCACTATTTGCTAGCACCTGCTGAACAGAATATGTATTAGATGAGATGACCAGCGTTCGTCCATCACTCGTTTTCAACCCATAGTAATTTGCACCTCCTTTTTCCAATCCTTTTTGATACAAATCATCATCTTCCAGATTTTCGGTGCTCAGTTCCTTTTCGAATGCATGTCTACCTTGTTTGTATTTGAGTTCTCCATTGGCATAGATGGCATAATCAAACTCACGCTTGCTCCCAAGGTAGTATTTGCTTTCCAACAGTAATTCAGGAAAAACACTTCGCGGAATATATTTCTTCAGTGTGAGATCAAGTACTATATGACCTACCGTCCTTCCATAAGCAGCTATATCAATAAAGCTTACATACTTGTTTCGGACATTCTCATTCCGGTCTTCGATGAAATAGATATTGTCATAATTGGTCTTGTAGCTGTTTTTAATATACTGACTTCTTAAGCTATCTACAGGAGGAACTTTACCATCTGTTCGAAGCGAGACACCATTTTCATCAAAGAGAAATACCTCTATATCATACTTCTTAAAATAAGAGGACATGAACTGCCTCTTGATTTTCTCCCTTATATTCTGACGCGCCAGCACTTTGCTGAGCAACCGTGACCTTACATACCTATCTTGAGAAATATCATCTACAATTTTATTGAGGTAGTACTCCCCCAAGATGTCATTTCTTATCAATAAGGTGTTGGCAAACTTCTCTTTAGCAATGAGGTCATCTTTCTCTGAATGTTTATAAACACCTAAAGAAATAGTCAAGGCATACAATGCCAAAACACTGATTATATAAACAAATGACTCGTATTTAAATTTCAGTATTACGTCATTGAGTCCGATTAAATCTATAAAAAAAGCAACTAGAAGTACGGTATATAAATAGTTTGCGGTAGATGAGCCAAAAACTGTGAAGAGAATAATTGCGGATAGGATCAATAGCATCAATTTTCTCAAAACTGATACTGACAGGCTTTTTAACAAAATCTGAAGACCACTAAAAACCGTCAAATAAATCAGCCCTAATAGCAGAATAAAGCTATAAGCAGCAAGTCGAATCTGATCGAACGTCAACGAATCACTCACATCCAGATCTACTTGCGAGTTATCGAGCAGCAGCCATACTGATTGGTAAGTGAGTATTGTTACAATTCCCAACACCAAGTAAATCACCAGAACAAAGAGATTTTTGGTTGTTTCACTTTTTGGGCCAGCAAAACTCTTCCTTTGGACACCCCATTGATATAGTAGGAAAACAATGCTCAACAAACACAAACTCGTAATGACAAGTCCTCCTATGGAATCGGATACTAGACCCGAGGTGAAATAGACCGGATCAAAAAGCTCCCATTTACTGACGAATTTTTCGACATAGATGTAAAAGATAAACCTGAAGAAGGCAATGGAGGAGATTATTATCAAAACCTTAAATCGAGCAAAGCGACTTGCTTGAACTGATTTAGAAATCAAGAAAATCGTCAAGACAATTGCTAAAAAGAGTAAGATGGCTCCAAAAATCTCTCGCTCATAGGTGGTTTGACGGTCTATCCTGAGTGTGACCAAAACCTTATCCTTGAAGCTCAAAGCATAATTGCCTGGCTTTTCAATATCCACTTTATACCTTTCAAATATTATAGGGTTGAATTTTTCAGATAGGTACTCATTAGTTACCTGTGGGTGCTGACTCAATGTGACAATCGAGAAGATCTCTATCAAGTCATTATCTGTAAAAACCTGATGACGTTTCACAATTCTCACTCCCGTCCTATCACTTATAGTATAAAGTGTATCAGGTTGTTTTAATTCACTATATGAAGGAACAAAATCGTCATTATTCCAATAGATCAATCCTCCATTTAAAAAGACACGTTTGGTAAACGTACCATCATCGGAAATACTAAATGGGTTTGAATAAACAGAGAGTTCATCCTCAAATTGCCTGACATCAGCTTCCTGAGCCAAGAGTGTTTTTTGAAAACTACTACTGACTTGCCTAAAAATGCTTTGGGAAGATTTCTCTCTACTCACGAAGAATAGAGAACTCACCAGACAAACAAGAATCAGCCAATAAATGCTTTTGTGCAACTTCATTGATGAATCAATTAAATCATCAATTTAAGCTATTTAAGCTTCTCAGAATGGTATGAAACACCACTAAAGGCATACATAAAGAGAATTCGGGAATAGCGAAATGTGAAAGGATAAAGTAAAATCGATACAACGGTAATAGTCGTGATGTAATAGGTAAGGCTCGGATCGCCAATTATAACATAAAGTATGAACACCAATATAAAGAATATAGCTACAGACAAGGCATAGCTCATATACATCGCACCATAAAAGAAACCTGGTTCGCGCTCAAATCTCAAATCACACTCTGGACAGTGCGTGTACATGCTATTGAATTTAGTGAAAGCCAATAAAGGAAACTTAAACATATTGCCCTTCCTACAATTAGGACATTTACCTTCCAATACGGCTGATAAGGCTCCTTTTTCTTTCATTTACTTTTGAGTTTCTATACCAAAGGAAAGCTACTAGTGCTATGATGATATAAGGTGCGAAAAAGAGATACATGATACCAAAATTCAGACCTGCCGCAAGAGCAGTATCACCGTGGCTCACATTATTGACCACTTGAGTTCTACACATGGCACATTGAGCATTAGCACTCAAGTTTTCCAAAAATGCTATGAAAAATAAGGTGATGAACTTGATGAATCTCATTGGACTTAAAGGTAATAAGGACTGATCATTAGATAGACTAAAACCCCAGTTATCGAAACATACAACCAAATAGGAAATGTAAATTTGACAAGCCTTTTATGCGCACTAATGTTCCCGACTAAGGCATAATAAAATGCCATTAGTACGATAGGCACCACAGCAATAGAAAACATAATATGCGTTAGCAAAAGTATGAGGTAGCCTATTCTCGAAGAACCAGCTTCCAAGCTTTCCATTTCGTTCAAAACGCCATCATGATCAATATCACCAAAAATCGTAGATGATACAGATGCATGATAAGTCACATAAGCACTCAAAAATAGGGCTCCCAGCAATAAACAACTCAACATCAGATATTTATGCAGGACTATTTTACCTGATTTAACTGCAATCAAGGCAAGTACCAATATTACAGTGGTCAAACTATTGATGCCAGCATTGAATGCTGGCAAACTTCTAACCCACTCTTGATCACTTATTGCTAGCTTGAAAGGTAGAAACAACATAGCTGCAACTACAACTGGAATAAGTACAGAAACAACGATGATTGCTCTTATTAAAATCTTATACATCTTATTTGTTAGAGTAATTCAGTAAATAAATATCAATCTCAGCCAAAAAGCGATCTACTTCTTCCCTGTTCACTTCATATACTCCCCTCACCTGATCCAAACTATCTATCAAGATTATCGATCCATCAAGTCCACATTGCGTAAAATCGATTGTATTCCAATCCAAAATTGATTGTCTCAATAGACGTGTGATTATTCTTGATTTTTCATTGGGACTACCATTAAGATCCATTGAGTCCAAATAGACCCTTTCCTCTTTAACCTTGAGACAGTCATTTTGAATTGACTCAAGAACTGGAAGATCAAATCTATTCTCTCCGAATGCTTGTAAGAATAAATACCACGCCACAGGCAACCCAAACACAACAATAAAAAAGAATATGACTATTAGCTTTCTAAACTTCATTATAAAAAAAAATCATGTCTTGTTAAGACATGATTTTAAGTGAAATGTTTTCTTAAAATTCAATAAAGCAATTCAAAAATCGCGGCTCCTTGATAGATCATTATAAAAATGAAAAAAATGATAAACATAGTCGGCAATATGATCGACCATATTAATGACTTTCTCTCATGTCCTAAGTGCATAAACTCAGATACAATATAATATGCCTTTATAAGTGTCATAAGGATGAAAACAATTGTTTTACCAATACTCGCATCAAATGCAAATGCAATCACAAATTCAATTGCCGTAAGGATACCAAGTATAATAGCTACTTTTAATATTTTCTTAGTTTTCGCCTTATCCTCTGGGATAACTTGAACTTCTATTTCTGATGTATGATGTTCCATTATTATAAAAAATTAAGGATTAGACAAGATAAAAGAAGGTAAATACGAATACCCAAACCAGATCTACAAAATGCCAGTAAAGACCGACTTTTTCCACCATTTCGTAGTGACCTCTTCTATCAAAAACACCAACTACTGCTTGATAGAAAATGATAAAGTTGATCAAAACACCACTAAAAACGTGAAATCCGTGAAAGCCTGTAATGAAAAAGAAAAGTGCGGCAAAGTTAGATGGTCCGTATTGGTTAGCTGTAAGACTTGCCCCTTGTAAAAGGTTGGAAGCCACATTGTTAGAAAGATCAGCACCATGAATAAAATGTGACCATTCCCAAGCTTGACATCCTAAGAAAGTTAAACCACCAACAATAGTCCAAATCATCCATTTTTCAACTCCTTTTCTGTCCATTCTATGTCCAGCTTCCACTGCTAGTACCATAGTCACAGAACTCAAAATGAGAATAAAAGTCATTATACCCACGAAGACCAATGGTGCATGTAAGCCATGTAAGAAAGGCACAGCTTCAAATACCATCTCAGGAATAGGCCAGTACTCTTGTGAGAAAGAGAAATCAGCAAAAGCACCTTCGAACGCTGGGTGACTGTATCTGATTAAACCATAAGTGATCAATAGTGCTGAAAAAGAAAAAGCATCTGAAAGAAGGAAAAACCACATCATGAGCTTTCCATAACTCGCCTTCATTGGTTCTACTCCACCACCCCAAGGGTTGGCCATGCTTTCATCAACAATTGCTGCCGTGTGTGCCATAAACAGTATTAATTATTTAAAATCAAAAATAGGTATAAATACAACCAAAGTCCACCTAAAAAATGCCAGTATGTAGTACACATTGAAATTTGGTTCATACTTTTTGAGTGCACCTTGTATTTGAAGGAATTAACTAAAACTACCAATAAAAAGATTATTCCCCCAGCCAAATGCAAAACATGCAGACCTGTGAAAATATAAATAAATGAGCCTGCCACATTACCTACAAAAAACACGTCCTGAGCAATCAATTCGCCCCAAGACAAATATTGTCCTATCACGAAGGCTATTGCCAACACAAAAGTTGCTGCTAAACTAATCTTAACAGCTCCTATTTTATTCTTAAGGGAAGAATAATAGGCAATCTGCATGGTAACACTACTTAGGACAATTATTGCGGAGGTCCAATTAAACATCGTTGGAAAATCCACTATCAGCCAGTCTCCTTCAGCACGTTTCACGATATATGCACTTGAAAGAGATATAAATATCATCGTCACTGAAATCAGGAACAACCACATCGCGAATTTCTTCGGATTCATTGATCTTACTGATACATTTCCAATAGGGATATTTGCTGTTTGATTCATGAGATTTTGTCTAATAAGAAAGCTATTTGAACGATCGGCAAATAAATAAATGATCCAAACATAATTTTCAATGCCGACTTTCTAGAATAATCCTTCATTAGCGAAAATGTTTGAGCGAAGAATAATGCACCACAAATAGTCACCACTACTCCACCAACAATCCCTACTATCCCAAAATAGGTTGGCAACAACCCTAAAGGCATTAAGAAAAGCGTGTAGATCATAATATTAATGGCGGTATTAAGATCTTTCTTACCTCCGCCTGGAAGTAGTTTGAAACCAGCTTTTTTATAATCATCGTCTGCCACCCATGCTATAGCCCAAAAATGAGGAAACTGCCATATGAATTGGATACCAAAAATTATCAAAGCAACATAGCTTATTTGTCCTGTAGCAGCCACCCAACCTAATAATGGAGGCAATGCGCCTGGTATTGCACCAACAAACACAGCTATTGGGCCAACACGCTTGAGTGGTGTATATACAAATGAATAAAGCACCATTGAGACAACCGAAAGTATCACTGTCAATAAGTTTGTTTGCCATATTAGAATAGCAAAACCCAGAGCAGCTAGCACTATTAAAAATTGGGTAGCTTCCATTTTAGTAAGTCTTCCTGTAGGTAAAGGTCTATCCTTAGTTCTCGTCATTAATTTATCCAGATCAACTTCTATGATCTGATTGATTATGACCGATGCTGCAGATATGAAGAACCCGGCTAGAAAAACCCACGCAAAATGAACCCAGTCTACTCTGCCGCTATTGGCTAATAAATAACCAAAACCACAAGAAAAGGCTACTAGAAATGATAAGCGAAATTTAAGAAGTTCAAAGTAAGCCCTTACTCTTTCCGTTAATAATATATTTCCTGAGATGGTATTCATGAAGCTTTACTACTATTCCATTGAGAACCCAAAAATAGATAAAATAAGAGACCAAAGGACAATAAAGCCAAAAGTAGATGTAAAGGTTGTGCGAATCTTGGAATAGCAAAATATGACATGATCGCACCTAAAAGAATCTCTAAACATACTATACCTACCAGGCTTACTAAAACAGGTCCAATTAATGCTTTTTGAAAATTTAAATAAACAAAATAACCTAATAGGGCTATCAATAATATGGAGCCAGACCTATGAACGTAGAAGTTCCAATTAAACGTATCCACCCAAAGTGACCTTGATAAATCTGATGTAGCTTTCAATACATCAACATCTTCCCGAATAGAAATACCTAAAAATATTTGAGTAACAAATAGCACCAACAATAGTGGGACAATCCATTGTTGATTCAAATGAGCTTTTTTACCACCTTGCATTAAGTGTCGCTGATATATTAAAAGCATTACCAATAGCATCGCTAATAACATATGGAATGAAATAAACCCTGGTAGTAAATTGGTAGATACAACCAATGAACCTACCCATCCTTGAATCAGAACCAATAGAAAACTAACAACTCCAAGTATTGGTATTGTAAGACTGGTCATTCTATAAGAAAAAGCTAAAAGCATGTTTCCAATAATAAAAAGCCCAATCACAACTCCTATTAACCGATTGATATACTCTACCCAAGCCTTAGCAACGTCAAACTTTGTTTCGGAGGCTATCATAGGATCATTTAGCACTCTATCTGATAATTGACTAAACCCAAACGAAGTTAGGACTGAAGCCAATCTTTCATTCTTTCTAATTCGTGCTTCTTGATAATAGCTTTCGTATCCAGCTGGTAAAATAGAATCATCAGTAGGTGGAACATAAGCTCCAAAGCATTTAGGCCAGTCAGGACAACCCATTCCAGCCTCCATACTACGCACAATGCCGCCTACAAGTATTAGCAAGTAGACGGCAATGAGTGTGTAAAGATTAAAATTTAAAGCAGTATTTTTTATCAACATTAGTGACCAGCCTTGGCACTAGCTCCGTCCTTTTCATGCTCCATGTTAGATTCAGGAGTTTCTGAGTATGGAACATTCTGAGGAATGAAATCATCTGGAGCACCTGGCTTACTGTAATCATATGGCCATCTATATACTTTAGGTATCTCACCTGGCCAGTTACCATGACCTGGAACAACAGGAGTTGTCCATTCCAAGGTGTTCGACTTCCATGGATTCATAGGTGCTCTTCTACCTCTAAAAATACTGTAGAAAAAGTTGAAGAGGAATATAAACTGAGCAGCAAAAGTGATGATCGCAGCAATACTCACAAAAGCATTCAAATCTGTGAATGTGCTAAAAGCATCAAAGCTTGTAAAAGAGTAATATCTTCTTGGGAAACCAGCAATACCTATATAATGAAGTGGGAAAAACACCAAGTACACCCCTACAAAAGTCAACCAGAAATGTAAGAAGCCTAATCTATTATCCATCATTCTACCAAACATTTTAGGGAACCAATGGTAAACACCAGCAAGCAATCCAAAGAAAGAAGCACTACCCATTACCAAGTGGAAATGAGCTACTACAAAGTAAGTATCATGAAGATTAATATCCACTGCTGCATTCCCTAGAAAAAGACCAGTAAGTCCACCAGAGATAAAGAAGGAAACCAAACCTATAGAGAACAACATGGCTGGTGTAAACACGATATTACCCCTCCATAACGTAGTGATATAATTAAATGCTTTAACAGCTGAAGGAACAGCAATAATCAAAGTCAAGAACATGAAAATAGAGCCCAAGAATGGGTTCAGTCCCGTCACAAACATATGGTGTGCCCAGACAATAAAGGAAAGAAATGCAATCGCCAGAATAGACCCAATCATAGCTTTATATCCAAAAATTGGCTTTCTTGAATTCGTAGAAATGATCTCAGAAGTAATACCTAAAGCAGGTAAGATTACAATGTAAACCTCAGGGTGCCCCAAGAACCAGAACAAATGTTGGTATAAAATAGGACTACCACCTACGTTAGGTAAAGCTTCACCATTTATGTATATCTCAGATAGATAAAAACTAGTTCCGAATGATCTGTCAAAAACCAAAAGCAAAGCTGCTGCAAAAAGAACTGGAAACGATAATAGTCCTATTACTGCAGTAACAAAAAAGGCCCATATAGTCAAAGGAAGACGCGTGAAAGACATTCCCTCTGTTCTTAAGTTGATCACCGTAGTGATATAATTTATACCACCCAGCAAAGTTGATGCTATAAAGAATACCATGGAAACCAACCACATAGTCATACCTGCACCCGATCCTTGTATTGCTTGTGGAAGTGCACTCAATGGAGGATAGATAGTCCACCCACCTGCCGCAGGTCCTGTTTCAAGAAATAAAGAAATAAACATCACCACACTTGATAAAAAGAAAAACCAGTATGATAGCATGTTCATAAAACCTGATGCCATATCTCTGGCACCAATTTGTAGAGGTATTAAGAAGTTACTGAAAGTACCACTTAGTCCTGCTGTAAGCACGAAGAATACCATTATGGTACCATGCATGGTCACTAAGGCTAGATAAAATTCAGAATCCAACTTCCCGCCTTCAGTAATCCATTTTCCTAATATTGGTCGCAACCAATCAAGTTGCATTTCAGGAAAGCCTAACTGAAGTCTAAATATTATGGATAAACCCCCTCCGATTATTGCCCATAGAATCCCGGAAATAAGGAACTGCTTAGCAATAGTCTTATGATCAGTTGAGAAGATGTATTTACTAATAAAACCCTGTTCGTGGTGATCGTCGTGATGATCATCATGAGCCAAGTGTTGGTCTATTTTGATGTCCGCTACTGACATAGGTCTTAGATTATTTTGTGTTGCTTACTAATGAATTATTGGTATTAATAACCTCAGAACTTGATTCTATACCTGAGGCTATTCGAGCCATTTCTCTCAAGTCTTCTGGAACTTGTGCTAGATAATCAGCATTTTGCTTTAGCCATGAATCCTGAGATGCATACCATTTTTCGTATTCTTCAGGTTCAAGAACTTCTATTAGATATTTCATGGCAAAATGTCCTTTACCGCATATCTTATTACATACCAACTCATAATTGAAATCAGGATTCCCAGTCTCAGTGCGCATATCAGCTGTGGACTTAGTTGGTACGAACCAAAACCTTGTTGGCATTCCAGGTACAGCATTCATTTGCAATCTGAAATGAGGTTGATATACACTGTGAATTACATCCCGAGCTCTTATCTGAAGTAATACGGGTTTGCCCTTTGGTAGATAGAGTTTAGTTGGAATAAAATCATCGAAAGAAGCTTTATCAGAAAAGTCTATACCAGCTTGATTGACAACATCAATTTTCTTGTAATCATACTCCCCTAACTTCCCATCAGAACCACCATATCTTATTCCCCATGAATACTGATACCCCATTACTTCGATAATCTCTGAATCTTCTGGAGCAGGTCCTGTAATGTCAACCCAAGCCTTCCAGCCTGAAAGTATAAGAACTGCTAAAACCACCGCTGGTATTGCTGTCCAAATGACTTCTAACTTATTATTATGAGGATAAAAATCTGCTTGATTCCCCTTTTTGTATTGGTATTTGTAAGCAAACCCGAATAAAAAAATCTGTGTTAAGATGAAAACAAAACCCGTTATAAGCATTGTAATCCAAAACAATCTATCTGTAACTAACCCGTGTTCTGAGGCTATTGGCTGAGTAAAGTCCTCATCCAGACCTCCAAATGAATAGTAGAAGAATCCTACGACACCAAGTATCAAAAATACCAGCAACAAAGCAGCCTGAAGGCCATTACTTGCTGGAACGTCTTTTTTGCTATCCCCTTTTACGATTCCTACTAGTGTAGCAACTCTGAAAATTGAAATAAGAATTCCAACTACCAAAACAACCGCGAGAACTATAATCAAACTTAACATATCAATATTCTTATCTTATGAACAGTTTTTATACGTGATGATGAAGACTTTCCTCAAGCATTGGATGGTTTTTAGCATACAATGGAGCTTTTGAAAGTTGATTCAACACCACAAAGATGAAGGCTCCAGAATAAACGAACATTAATCCCAATTCTAAGAAGCCAAAACCTCCGTGTCCTTTTAGAACACCCGGAGTGATCATTAAGTAAAAGTCTAGCCAATGACCTACAATGATTACAGGAGCTACAACTTTTATAAATCTAGAATGACGTTTCGCATCTCGTGTCATTAAGACTAAGAATGGAAAGAAAAAGTTTACAATTAAATTCAAAAAGAATAAAGGAGCATACTGTGCTGACTTCCATCTTTCAACAAAATAGATCGTCTCTTCAGGAATGTGTGCGTAATAAATAAGCAAAAATTGAGAGAACCAGATATAGGTCCAGAATACGCTAAACGCAAACATAAACTTACCTAAATCATGTATATGCTCTTTGGTGACTATGGATAGATACCCTTCATCTTTTAGTATCACAACTATTAAAGCTGTCAAAGCAAGACCAGAAACCCACCAGCTAGCAAAATTGTACCATCCAAACATTGTACTGAACCAATGTGGATCAATGGACATAACCCAATCCCATGCACTCATTGAAGATGAGACAGCAAAGAAAATAATGAAGACAGCAGACAGCTTTCTCAACTGGTACCACTTTTCAGTTCCACCTTCTATATCCTCTTTGTAGGCTAAATTCTTAAGCTTGTTGAATAAAAGAAACCAAACTGTGAAGAAAAGAACCATTCTAAAAACGTAGAATACAGGGAAGCTACCACCTTCTAATGGATAGAAGAAATAAGCAGCTTTACCTTTTAATATTTCATCACCACCTTCACCATATAGATTAGAGTGTGTCCAATGAAAAAGATCATGATTTGCAACTAAGAAAGTAACAAGCATCAAAATTCCAGCAATAGGAATCCAAGCTCCAAATGAAAGAGGGATACGCTTGACACCTACTGACCAGCCAGCTTGAGCGGCATACTGAATAGCAAAAAACAACACCCCTATTAAAGCTATACCCGCAAAGAATACATTGTTGATCCAAAGATTGGCATAGAATCGTTGAGTCCAATGAAATGCATGTTCTCCTGCTACTTCTTCATGATGTCCAGATCCCATAGCCAAAGAAGCTATACCGATCACAGTGAGCAACAATCCTACTCCAATGAATATGAAGAGGTTCTTCTTTGCCTTACTTGTAAACTCGAATTTTTCGTCCGTCATTATCATTATGGATATAAATCAGATTTATTTTTGAAGGGTTTGAACGTAAGATGCAATCTTCCATCTATCATCTACACTTATTTGCGAAGCATGTGACCCCATTCTACCCTTACCGTTCGTGATCACCCAAAAGATGTGACCCGCCTTTTTATCCTTTACTACAGCTGAACTGTAAGCAGTGACGCCTTTATATACTTTTCCAACTAATCCATCACCAAGCCCCTTCTCTCCGTGACAATGCTCACAATAGATTAAATAAAGTGCTTTGGCTTCTTTAAGTACTTCTTTTTTTCCTTCATAGGGATTCATCAATACCTCTTCCGCTTTGGCATAATCCATTGGATCGATACTAATGCTTTCTAAATAAGTTCCTCTTTTGATTGTGTTATCCACTGGCTCAAGCATAGTCATACCAAATGGATTGTATGGATTTGAGTTATAGAACTCACCATGCTCATCTTCTTCATTTGAATCCAACCAGCTACCCTGAGATTTGTCTGTTATTTGAGAAAGCCCTTCATAAGGAGTAGAATGATACATCTGAGGTGCATATTCCAACCCTGTATCATCAACACCTGCGGTACAAGCCGAAAGGATCAAAAGGGACAATACACCTAAAATTGATAAAGTATTTTTCATCATTGTCTTTAAAGTGTTTTCTTATTGACTTCTGAAGCTCCGCTTGCTTTCAATAGCTCACTGATCTTAGCTTCGGCCATTTTATTCTTACTCAAGTCGATTGCAACAACGTGCTTATCATCTGTCACGCGTTTATCAAATATTTTGGCTTTGCCCCATGGTTTCAAATTACTTATTATCATGAAAGTACCAACCATTCCGAACGATGCTAACAATACTGTTAGTTCGAAAGTAACAGGAATAAAAGAAGGAACAGGAGCATAATCCTTACCACCAATAATCATTGGCCAATCGATCGTCATCATACCAAACTGCATTGTCAAAGCCAATGAAGTTCCAAGAAGACCAAACATAAATGCCACAATAGCCAATCTTGATCTTTTATAACCTAATAAATCATCTATTCCATGAACTGGAAAAGGAGAATAAACTTCATGAATCTGGACACCACCTTCTCTAACCATTGGTATGGCCTTAAGAAGGATATCATCATCATCGTACACCCCAACTAAAAAATCGCTTGTGTGAGACATATTTTATTTCTTTTCTCCGGTTGATTTAATAATACTTTTTACTTCAGCCATGTTGATCACTGGGAAAAACTTAGCGAAAAGGAAGAATGCGGTAAAGAAGAGACCAAATGTGAAAACATAAACCCCAACATCATATCTAGTTGGGTAGAACATGGCCCAGCTTGATGGTAAGTAATCTCTGTGAAGTGACGTCACGATAATTACAAATCGTTCGAACCACATACCTATGTTTACAACAATTGATAACACAAATGTTGCAGCTAAGTTGGTACGAATCTTTTTAAACCAGAACAATTGAGGTGATATCACATTACAAGTCATCATCGACCAATATGCCCACCAATAAGGTCCAGTAGCTCTGTTTATAAAAGCATATTGCTCTGCTTCTACTCCTGAATACCATGCAATAAAGAACTCTGTGATATAAGCAATACCTACTATAGAGCCTGTGATAATAATTACAATATTCATCAATTCAATGTGTTGAATTGTAATGTAATCTTCTAGTTTATATACTTTTCTAGTTACAATTAGCAATGTCAATACCATTGCAAATCCTGAGAAAATTGCCCCCGCAACGAAGTATGGAGGAAATATAGTTGTATGCCAACCTGGTATTACTGATGTTGCAAAGTCAAAAGATACAATAGTGTGTACTGAAAGTACAAGTGGTGTAGCAAGACCTGCAAGTATCAACGCCACCGTTTCATAACGAGACCAAGTTTTTGCAGCACCATCCCATCCGAAGCTCAAAACACCATAAATAGTAGCAGAAATTTTGTTAGTTGCTCTATCACGAATCGTAGCAAAATCAGGAATAAGACCGATGTACCAGAACACAAGTGACACAGAGAAATAAGTAGATATCGCAAAAACGTCCCACAAAAGCGGAGAGTTAAAATTCACCCAAAGCGAACCAAAAGTGTTGGGTAAGGGAAGCGCCCAATAAAAACCTAACCAAGGACGTCCCATGTGCAATACAGGGAACATAGCTGCGCAGATAACTGCAAAAATAGTCATTGCCTCTGCTGCACGGTTGATAGACATTCTCCATCTCTGTCTGAAAAGTAGAAGAATGGCCGAGATAAGTGTACCTGCATGACCGATACCCACCCACCAAACGAAGTTGGTGATATCCCATGCCCAACCTACAGTTTTGTTTAGCCCCCACATGCCAATACCTTCCCAAAGCAAGGTAGCAACTGCGTAAGCACCAATTGTAAGTGTACCAAGCGATACGGCCATAGCTAAAAGCCATGTTTTGGAAGGTTTTTCTTCTACCCTTCCTGCTATATCCACAGTTACATCGTGGACAGTTTTTCCACCGGTAACTAAGGGATCTCTAAGTGCTGATTCTGCTATCATAGAATTTTATGCTTCTGCTTTTTCAGTTTTAGACTCTTCATCTTTATTTCGGACTTTGGTCAAGTACCAAACATTTGGCATTACTCTCAACTCTTCCAACACGTGATAAGCTCTCGGCTCCTTAGCCTCAACACTCTTCTCATTTTGTTGGATTTGAAGCATTTGAGCAATCCTGCTGTTTGGATCCTTCATGTCACCAAACACTAAAGCCTCTGACGGACAAGCACTTGCGCAAGCACTTACCACTTCTCCATCTTCCGGACGTCTATTATTTCTTTTGGCTTCAAGTTTACCTGACTGAATTCGTTGCACGCAGAAAGTACATTTCTCCATTACACCTCGAGCTCTTACAGTTACATCAGGGTTCAATACCATCTTGCCAAGATCATTGTTCATGGACAAGTTGCTATCAAACTGCTTGTTATCATGGTATTTAAACCAGTTGAAGCGTCTTACTTTATAAGGACAGTTGTTCGCACAATATCTAGTACCAATACATCTGTTATAGGTCATTTGGTTGAGACCTTCTGTACTGTGAGTAGTAGCAGCAACGGGGCAAACAGTCTCACATGGAGCATTGTTACATTGCTGACACATCATTGGCTGGAACGTAACCTCTGGGTTTGCATATGCAGCAAACTCAGCATGTCTTGTACTTAACATGTCTTTCTGGCCATCAGTCATTTCATCGTCATTATGACTATAATAACGATCAATTCTAATCCAGTGCATTTCACGTCTGTTGAGCACTTCTTGCTTCCCAACAACTGGAATGTTATTCTCTGTCTGACAAGCAATTGTACATGAACCACAACCTGTACATGAGTTCAAGTCAATCATCATACCCCAGTGGTGATTAGGATATTCATGACCTTGCCACAATGAAACCGCATAAGGCTTTTTAAAACCTTCAGAGGTAGCGATCATTGGGAAGTTTCTTCCTGCTTGAGGATCTTTTTGATATTTCTTAAGAATAGTTTCTTGAATAACAGTTTCACGTCCCATGTAGGTTTCGTGAGTCTGAGTCTGAGCTATTCTATATCCATTGCCTGTAGGTGTTACACTCACTCCATCGCTTACTGATAAGCTTACAACACCACTAGCAACTGATGCTAAAGAGTATGCATTTGCACCAATACCATCAGCAACTTTACCTGCTTTAGTTCTACCATAACCGACAGCTAAACCTACCGTGCCATAGGCCTGACCTGGCTGAGGAAGTACTGCTATCTCTACTTCTTTACCGTTTACAGATAAAGTCACAGTTTGGGTAGACATGTCACCTATTTCTATTCCCCACTCTTCAACTTGCTTAGGTGAAGCTGTTAAATAGTTATCCCAAGTAGCTTTCGTAATAGGATCTGGCATTTCCTGCAACCAAGGGTTGTTTGCTTGAACACCATCAGCAATACTATTATTTTGATAAATGGCCAATTCAAGAGAATCATCCTTAATAGAATAAGTGCCTGAAAGTGCTGATCCAACAGAAGCAACCATTACAGAAGGAACTTCAGCAACAGCCTCGCTTTTTATTTCACAAACACCATCATGGAGACATTTATCCCAAAATGATCCAAATGTAGTTAACGATGATCCAGCTTTTGGATAAACTTCTGTTTCCCAAGTGGCACGAATCAAATCGTAATAGTTACCCTCAGTTTCAGTCCAAGCCAAAAAGGAATCTTGAGCCTGACGAGAGTTAAAAATATTTTTTATTGCTGGTTGTGAAAGGCTGTAGAATCCAGTCACAGGTTCGAAATCATTCCATGATTCCAAGAAATGATAATCTGGCGCAATCACATTTACCAACTCAGTAGTTTCATCTGGTCTATCAGAAGTAGCTATTTTCAACTCAACTTTAGAAAGTGATGAAGCCAATTGAGACCCAAGAGGATGGTCATACACAGGATTACAGTTGTAAAAAATAACTGCACCTACATTTCCAGCTGAGGCACTACTTACAAATTCAGAGAAGGCTTTATCATCTCCTTTTCTAAGATTTACAGCTTTAGAAGTGTCGATGGTAGAACCATAACTACCTACAAGCTGATTAATAGCTATTACAAGAAGTTGAATATTAACATCTGATGAGCTTGAAACAACCAAAGAAGCACCTTTAGTACTTACTAAGTCATTGGCAGCTTTCAATAATATTTTAGAATCGCTAAGACTCTGAGCTGAGATTTGCTCACCACCTACTTTAGAAGCAACAGCATTATATAAGTTGCTTAAATAAACACCTTCTGCTGAAGGCTTAATCGCCACACGATAGTCAGCATTTGCTCCAGTCAAAGAAAGGTTTGACTCAAATGCGTATAGTCTTGACATATCAGTTTTACCACTTGAAAGCTTTCTTCCTGCTCCAAACGCTTTACTGATGCCTGTTTTATTTGGCCATGTTGCTAAGAAATCTGCTCCGAAAGAAACTATTGTTTTTGCTTTTCCAAAATCATGGAATGGCATGATTCGCTTACCAAAAGCTTGGTCGTAAGCATTTAGCATTCCGCTAAAAGTCAATTGATCATATGAAACGTGAGACGCTCCATATTTCTCTGTTAACAACCCTATGGTTTTCAAAGTACTAGGTGAAGCAACACTGTTTGAAACGATAGTTACTTTACCTGATTGAGTAGCTAACCCACTTTTTACAAATTCATCTAATTCAGACCAAGTCGCAGAAGCACCATTTACCATAGGTCCTTCAAAGCGCTGCTGATCATAAAGTGATAATACAGAAGACTCTACTTGAGGTGATGTACCGCCACCACTAATTGTAGAAAGTTTATTGCCCTCTAACTTAATTGGTCTACCCTCGCGTGTTTTTACAAGAACGCTACAATAATCGTTACCGCTTATATATGAAGACGCGTAATAATTAGGCATTGACGGATCAATAGCCGTAGGTTTCTTCACATAAGGTATTGCTTTTCTAATAGGTGTTTCGCAAGCAGCCAATGAAACTGCTGCTATTCCAAAACCCATCAATTTGAGAAAATCTCTCCTCGAAGGATCTCCCTCTTCACCTGCTAGTGGCAGGTATTCAGGGAACTCTTTATTTGCATACTTCTGAAAATCAGCTTTATTATTTAGCTGCTCAAGTCCTTTCCAGTATTTCTTCTTTTCTTTCATAGTACGGAATAATCCATTTAAAGAGGTCTTCTGATTAATAATGGCATTTAGAACATTCCAATCCACCAATATCCTCCACTTTCATGGGTTCTTTACTTTGTGAATTATGGAGCTCAACCAAATTATCGTAATACTCATTGTCTTTAGAATTGACTTCTGTTTCTCTATGGCAGTTAATACACCAGCCCATCGTTAAGGTTGAGTATTGGTAAACTACATCCATTTCTTGAATAGGACCATGACATGTCTGACATTCAATTCCACCCACCTTCACATGTTGCGAGTGATTAAAATATGCAAGATCAGGCAAATTATGGACCCTTACCCATTCGATTGGCTGAACATTACTTCCGTATTCGCCAGTAGACGGATCGAAATCAATTGCAGAATAAATTTTTGCTATCTCTGGAGATATTCCACTTTGACCACCAATATTCTGAATTGCTGTATGGCAATTCATACAAATATTGGCTGATGGTATATTGGCTGATTTTGTCTGGCGAACACCTGTGTGGCAATAATTACAGTCTATTTCGTACTGACCAGCATGTATTTGATGAGAGAAAGCAATTGGCTGGTTTGGCTGATATCCTTGCTGTACTCCTATAGTGAACGCGCCATCTATAGCAGTCTTAAGTAAAAGAGCAACGAAGATGAAAACCACTGATCCAATTACAAAATCGCTTGTTAGCAGTTTTTGTAAATCAGTTTTTTGATTAACTACTTCAACATCCTCGGTATCTAGCTCCTTCTGGTCTTTCAAGTATTTTGTAAGAACCGAAACAATAAGCCCAAGAACTACGAGGATCAAAATCAATATAAATACCAGGACAACCAAGATAGCTGTTAAATAACTTGATGAAATGCCCGAAGAACCTTGATCACCACCTCCAGCTGAATTTACAGCGCCGGTTTCAGCTACTGCTACTGGAGCCTTAGCACCTTCTACTTTGATATAAGAAAGTAACGAAGTGATCTCTTCATCTGAGAATGGATATGCCGGCATGGCGGTTTTTTGATACTCTTGCCATAATGCAATAGCATCCTCATCCCCACTTTGAATTAATTTTTGTGAATTTCGAACCCACTTCAAAAGCCATTCTTTTGATCTGCGTTCGTGTACATTTTTAAGTGCTGGACCAATAACCTTCTCATTAATCGCGTGACACTGTGTACAATTTGCCTTAAAAAGACTTTCGCCCGCACCCGCTAAAGCTTCATCCATAGGAATACCGTCATCAGAGGCTTCCTGAGCATTAGATATAATAGGATAAAAATTGAGTGCTAGTAAGGTAAAGGCGAATAGAACAAAACTGGATTTTCTTAACATGGAATGTGTCTTGGTCAGCATGTAATTTTACCGTGAATTATCAGAAGCCACAAATGTAACACCGACACTACGTATTTCAAAGACGATTTGTAACCTAAAATACTTAAATGCGTATCGAGCAATTTTTGGCAAAAAAATGCTACTGATTATCAGTTCTTTAACAGCTTAAAACCAACTCAAACCACTCTATTTAGAATAATTATAAATAGCCTTATCATCCTTTTGACATCTCCTCTTTATAAAAGCAGTGAAAATTACATCACTCACAGGGATCACTTGAAATTTGATCTATATAATCATAAAGAAGTTGATGAATTGTCGGTCGGACATTCAGTTCATAAATCTTCTTTTGGTTCCTATCAGGATAGACTCTATTGGAAAGGAAAATGAAAACCAAATCATTCCCCGGATCAGCCCATGCTAATGTACCAGTGTATCCTGTATGTCCAAAGCTCCTAATAGTTGCTGACTTAGCAACACTGCTTATAATAGAGTCATATTCTAAAAGAGGCTTATCAAAAGTAAGCCCTCTCCTATTTTCTAAATTAGGATACTGCGTTGTTGTAAATAATGCAATTGTTTCAGGTTTGAGAAATTCAATCCCGCAGTATGAACCATCTTCAATGAGCATCTCCCAAACTTTAGCGACATCATTTGAGCTGCCAAACAACCCAGCATTTCCAGATATTCCTTTCATCAGAATAGCTCCTTCATCATGGACTTTTCCATGTATTAGAGAGTGTCTGAAAAATGTATCTATCTCCGTCGGAACTATTTGACTGATTCCGAATTTTCCCAAAGGATTGAATGTAAGCGTGGAAGCTTCTATTGGACGAAAGAAATTATCACTTAAATAATCATTCAATTTCGATCCCGTAAGCTGTTCTACAAGTTCAGGTACCAAATAGAAAAATATACCTGAATAAAGATATTTTGGGTTTTCGGTCACCTTCTCCTTTTTGATTGTCTTTCTAATTCGTTTATAAAAGTCACTTCTTAAATACATCCCCTCAGACACCTCAAATGGAAACTTATCGTCTGGTTGAATAGAAAAATATTTTCGTTTCAAATCACCTTTCTTGTTCATAGTGTCCATGTAGAACTTTATCCAACCTTTCAATCCCGACTGATGTGAAAGACAAAGTCTTAAGGTAAGGTCACCTATATCTCTACATTTAAAGCCTTTAAAATAAGTGCTCAATGGAGCATCAAGATTTATTAAACCTTCTTCATAGAGTTTCATCAGTGCTAAACCCGAACCCATAACCTTAGTCAATGATGCCAAATCATAAATATGAGTAGTATCAACCCTGATAAGACTATCATATGTATGGTAGCCATAAGCTCGGTGAATCATCACTTTGCCTTTATGACTTGCGTAAACCACACCCCCCGGAAAAGCTCTCTGGCTAATTGCATTATTCATAACACTATCAACATCAAATTGCATTTTTGACAATAAATCAACCGAGTGCTGTTGCGCTATGGTTGCGTTTTGCAAATAAATTACAACAAATAGCAAAATCACGCTTCTAGTTATCATGCAGGTGCTTAATTTTAAGCTTCATTTTAGCGAACATATGGAAAAGGCTACACATATCGTAATCGATTTTGACAGCACCTTTACAAGAGTAGAGGCTCTTGACGTATTATGTGAAGTATCTTTGAAAGGTAAGCCGGACGCTTTAGAATCTCTCCAAAAGATCAAGGCGATCACTGATCTTGGAATGGAGGGCAAACTGTCCTTCCGTGAGTCATTGGAGCAAAGATTGGAGATACTCAAAGCCAACAAATCTCACTTGCCAGAGCTGATTGATAGGTTAAGTCTACAGGTTTCTGAATCCTTTAAAAGAAACAAGGAATTTGTGCAGCATTATGCAGATCAAATTATCATTTTATCGAATGGATTTAGAGATTTCATCGTACCTATTGTAGAGCCTTATGGGATCAAAGCAGAGCACGTTTATGCCAATGAATTTGTCTATGATCTCAATGGAAATATTGTAGGCTTTGATAGAGACAATGTCCTCTCATCAAATAATGGTAAGCCTAAAAAAATAGAAGCTTTGAAGCTAAAAGGTGAAGTAGTTGTAATAGGCGATGGCTACACAGATTTTGAAATTAAAAAAGCAGGAATTGCACATAAATTTTACGCATTTACTGAAAATGTAAAAAGGGCCAACGTCCTAGAAAATGCGGATCATGAGGCACCTAATTTGGATGAATTTTTATACATGAATAATATGAACAGAGCACTTTCATACCCCAAAAACAGAATTAATGTATTGGTGTTAGAAAACATCCATGAACATGGAGTTAATAAACTAAAGGAAGAAGGATATAATGTGAGAGTTCATCCTGCAGCGATGGACGAAGATGAATTGATCGAGGCGATTAAAGATGTTTCTATATTAGGTATCAGATCCAAAACACAGGTAACTGCACGCGTACTGGAACATGCTCACAGATTGCTAGCGGTTGGAGCATTTTGTATTGGCACAAACCAAATTGATCTCAATACATGCTTGAAAAAAGGCATAGTGGTTTTCAATGCGCCATTTTCAAATACGAGATCAGTAGTAGAGATGGCTATAGCTGAGATCATCATGCTTATGAGAAATCTGCCGGACAAATCGGTAGATATGCATAACGGGGTTTGGACAAAATCTGCATCTGGCAGTTTTGAGGTCCGTGGAAAAACACTTGGTATTATAGGTTATGGAAACATTGGTGCTCAGCTTTCTGTTGTTGCAGAATCTTTAGGCATCAAAGTTCAATTTTATGATTTAGAAGAAAAACTAGCCTTGGGGAATGCACACCAATGCAAATCTCTTGATGATCTACTAGCAACTTCTGATATGATTTCTGTTCATGTAGATGGTCGCCCTGAAAATGACAAATTCATTACAGAGGATCATTTTTCAAAAATGAAAGATGGTGTTGTTTTCCTTAATCTCAGTAGAGGCCCTATTGTTGATATTCCGGCACTAAGAAAATATGTGCTAAGTGGAAAGATACAAGGTGTAGGTGTAGACGTGTTCCCAGAAGAACCTCTGAGCAATAAAGATGAGTTCATGTCCGAATTGCGGGGGTTACCAAACACTATACTTACCCCTCATATAGGCGGTAGCACCCTAGAGGCTCAAGAAAACATCGCCGATTTCGTGCCTGGTAAGATCATGGAATATATAAATACAGGATCCACCAATAACAGCGTTAATTTCCCGAATATCGTATTACCAAGATTGGTAAATGCACATAGGTTCATACATATACACAGAAATGAACCAGGTGTACTTGCGAGAATCAACAATGAGCTCGCTTCACACAACCTCAATATTGTAGGACAGTATTTGAAAACAAATGAGGAAGTGGGTTATGTGATCACTGATATCAACAAAGATTATGACGATGAAATTATTGCTAGTTTAAAATCAATTAAGGAAACGATAAGATTTCGAGTTTTGTATTAACTTGTTTGCTCAAAGTGACGGGTGTTTCTTTAAATCATAGTTCGCACCATAATGTTTAATTCATCGCCAATGAATCAATATCCTCCAAAATGGAACAAAATCATCTCCTTGAGTGATCTCGATGAGGTGATTGAGGGTTCCAAACGAAAGCCTGTCTTAATTTACAAGCATAGGTCTTCCTCACGTGAAAGCGTTGAGAAAAAGTTTGAATTGGAAAGTAACTGGAGCTTTTCAGACGAAGAAATTGATGTCTTCTTAGTTGACGATTCGCTCTCAAAAGATGTTTCCACTGAAGTTTCAGACATTGCTGGTATAAGCAATGATTTTCCTCAAATCGTTCTTTTTGCAGATGGAGTAACTATGTATGACGAATCTGAAGAAATGATAAGTGTGAAAAAAATCAAACTTGCATTGAAGATTCTCAATCGCACTTTTAGGTGGATGGAAACCCGAGCATAAGATTCGCTCTCAATGAATTGACAAATAAAAAAACGAGAGAGGCAGTTAATTAAACCCTTTTAAATAAGGATTTAGGCTGTGCCATGGGTCAAAGATCCTCTGTTATCCTGAACATTTGAACGAGGTATCAATCGAAACTGATATGAGGCCCAATTTTACCATCCCACTTCACCCGGTATTATCTAGATGTTAGTTTAAAAACAATATCCTCTCTCATCAACAAAAATAGAAACTGCACCTTTAACATTGAGATGATACACAAAGTATATTTCACTCCTGGTCCTTCACAGACCTTTTACACCCTTCCTGACCACATGAAATCTGCGTTTAACGAGAACGTAATGTCAATTTCACATCGTGGAGCAGCATTTCAGTCCATTTTCTCGGAAGCAAGACAAAATCTAAAATTGTTGTTGGGTGTCCCTGACAACTTTGAAATCTATTTTCTTTCTTCTGCAAATGAAATTTGGGAAAGGATCATTCAGAATCTTGTGGGCAAACAATCACACCATTTTGTGAATGGTTCTTTTTCGGAAAAATTCTTCCAATTTTCCCAAGACTATAAAAAGAACTCAACTGTACATAGTACTGCTTACGGACAAGAGTTCACAGATTATAAAGTGCCGGAATCCGCCGAATTGATATCTGTTACATTGAATGAAACCAGTATTGGATATGGATTTGATTTGAACAAACTCAAAGAGCTTAGAACTAATTACCCTGATAAGCTGATTGCCTTAGATGGAGTAAGTGCATTTCCTTCGGTACCTCTTGATTTCAATTTAGTAGATACGGCATATTTCTCTGTTCAAAAATGTTTTGGGCTTCCGTCAGGTTTGGGTGTATGGATAGTCAATAAAAAATGTTTTGAAAAGCATGAATCACTGAAAAACGCAGGTTTTGTTACAGGTAGCTATCACGATTTACAGGCACTAAAAGCCATGGGTGATAAGAATCAAACACCTGAAACACCTAATACACTGTTCATCTACTTATTAGGTAAGGTAGCCGGTGATATGCTCAATAGGGGTATCAAGTCCATACAGAATGACACGCTATATAAGGCTAGCATTTTGTATAATGCATTAGATAAATCAAAGACTTTAAGTCCATTTATCAGTAACAAAGTCAATAGGTCGAAAACTGTTATTGTAGCCAATTGTGATCAGGGCAATAAAGAAGTATTACAAAGAATGGATGCTAAGGGTTGGATAGTAGGTAAAGGATATGGGAAGTTCAAAGATGATCACATTAGGATTGCTAATTTTCCTACGCACAGCAAGGAAATCATTGAGCAGATGTCTGACTTTATCGCGGCAGAGACTTAAACCTTTTGATTTAACTATAGTCTTGGTTATTAAAGATTAATTACAGTACACAAGATACTGATCTAATTCTACGTTAAATTTGCGTTTTTTAAATCTAGTTGGGTTATGTACAAATTCAATAAAATTCTTGTCGGATTAGATCATTCAGAGACTGATAAGGATCTGATCAAAGCAGCTTCCTTCGTAAGTGAACTATCTAGCTCCAAAGTGGTAAACTTTGTAAACATAATTCGCGAAATAAATATACCAGAAAAGGTTAAGAAAGAGTTCCCAAATCTGCTTGATCAAGCAATCGCGGAGAGGAAAAAAGATCTTGAAGAAGTAATTTCGAATTATTTTAAAAATTCTAACGTAGAAATTGATATCAAAGTAATCGTCGATGAAGGTCAGGTCACAAAAGCCTTGCTTAAGCATATTGTTAAAGAAAAGACTGACTTGGTCATCTTGGGGCGCAAAAATGAAAAAAAAGGCGGTGGTGTATTAGTAAACCGAATAGCGAGACGAGCAAGTTGTTCTTTACTCATAATACCTAAAGGCAGCGTACTTAGCATGGCTAGAATGTTAGTGCCCACTGATTTCTCCGATTATTCAAGAAGTGCATTAGAAAAGGCTGCTTCATTGATGCGCAAGTCAAAAGAACAAGGCGAAATCATTATTCAAAACGTCTATCAAGTTCCGGTAGGTTACCACTACACTGGTAAGTCTTTCAAAGAATTTGCCGAAATCATGAAAGAACATGCAAAGAAAGATTTCGAATTATACTCTAAAGGTATAAAGCTTGAAGATCTCAATGTTGTTCAGAAATACTCCCTAGATAAAGACGAGGATATCATTTCTGACATCAATGCACTTGCAAAGAAATCCAAATCAACATTGATTATTATTGGCGCTAAAGGAAGAACAGCCACCACCGCCCTGTTCATTGGTAGTAAAGCGGAAAAACTTATTCAAGTAAATGGAGAAACTCCAATGCTCGTAATTCGACCAAAGGGAAAAAATGCCGGCATATTAGATTATCTAAAGGAACTCTAAATCTATTGAGTCCTTAACTTATCTAGGAGTAGATTTAGCTTGAGGCATTCTTCTTCGCTTAGATTACTATTTGACTGCTCCCACACTTGCATGGCATCATCTATCTCTTTTAAAGTATTAAGTGCCTTTTCTGTAATAACTACGTCTACTGCTCTCCTATCTGCAGCGCATTGCTTGCGAGCTACCAATCCTTTAGATTCTAGTTTATCTACTATTCTAGAAGCATTCGAGCTTTTATCAAGCATTCGATCTATTAAAAGATTGATAGTGGCTGGGTTTGGATGTTGACCTCTTAGAATTCGAAGAATATTAAACTGTGGTGCAGTAAGACCATAAGGTTTAAATACACCAACTTGGCGCTGAGCAAGCCAGTTATTCGTATAAACGATATTTATAAAAGCTTTGCTTAGTTCACTTTTAAATTTGCTTTGCTTAATGTCGTCTGAAATTCCCATATGCTATGTTACAAGTACATTAAATGTAACGACATTTAATTAAACTAGTTCGAAAATATTTTTTTGAACATTATATTAATTTTACGCCTCTTTCTAGGGTCTGATTTTAGCTATTTACCTACCATTATTTTCATGCTTAAAAATGGAATTAGTAAGTCCATACTCATTGACGCGAAATCCTCTCAATTTTAAATTGTCCACTGTCCCCACTATTACGTGGAAAAGCCTAGCTTTGCATCCCGTAACAATACCAAAGATCAATCAGATTACATGTCCAAGGTTAAATACATCTTCGTTACGGGTGGCGTAACTTCTTCTTTAGGAAAAGGTATCATTTCAGCCTCTCTGGGCAAGCTGCTTCAAGCACGAGGATACTCTGTAACTATTCAAAAATTCGATCCATATATCAATATTGATCCAGGCACATTGAATCCTTATGAGCATGGTGAATGCTATGTCACCGATGATGGTGCAGAAACAGACCTTGATCTAGGTCACTACGAACGTTTTCTAGGTATAGCTACTTCACAAAGTAACAACGTGACCACTGGTAGAATCTACGATAATGTCATCCAAAGGGAGCGTAAAGGCGAGTTTCTTGGTAAAACAGTTCAAGTGATCCCACATATCACTGACGAGATTAAAAACAACATATATAAGCTAGGTGAAACTGGCAAGTATGATATCATCATAACAGAACTTGGCGGATGCGTTGGTGATATTGAATCACTTCCATTTATAGAGGCTGTGAGACAAGCGCGATTTGAGTTAGGAAGTACTAATTGCATTTCCATTCACTTGACTTTGGTTCCTTACCTCAAAACAGCGGGTGAACTCAAAACAAAACCAACTCAACATTCTGTAAAAGAACTTCTAGAAGCTGGTATCCAACCAGACATTCTTGTTTGTAGATCTGAGTACCCATTAAACAATGAAATCCGAAAGAAGCTTGCACTATTTTGCAACGTGCCCATCAATTATGTAATTGAGGCACTTGACGCAGAGACCATCTACGATGTGCCAATCTTGATGCGTAAGGAAAAGCTTGACGAGCGTGTTCTTGCGAAATTCAAGCATTCTTACAAACGCGAGCCGAAAATTGATTCTTGGAAAGAATTTTTAGGGAGACTTAAAAACCCTACTTCTCAAGTGAAAATTGGTTTGATTGGTAAGTATGTAGAGTTAAAAGATGCTTATAAATCTATCGCTGAATCCTTTGTTCATGCAGGAGCAGAAAACGAATGTAAAGTTGAGCTTGATTGGATCCATGCTGAAGATCTTGAAGAAGGAAATATCGATAAATACTTGAAAGACCTTGACGGAATCTTGGTTGCACCTGGATTTGGAGAACGAGGCATAGAAGGTAAAATTAATACTGTGAGATATGCCCGCGAAAATAAGATTCCATTTTTCGGAATTTGCCTAGGGATGCAATGTGCAGTTATCGAGTTTGCTAGAAATGTACTTAATCTCAAAGGTGCTAGCAGCACTGAGATGAATCCTAAAACCAAGTATCCTGTGATTGATATTATGGAGGATCAAAAAAATATCAAGAACATGGGTGGTACCATGCGACTAGGGGCTTATGACTGTGCCATCAAAAAAGGGACCAAGGCATACAGTGTGTATAGTCATACCAAAATCTCCGAACGACATAGACATAGATATGAATTTAACAATGCTTTCTTGCCAGCGTTTGAACAAGCTGGGATGATAGCATCTGGTAAAAACCCTAATACAGATTTGGTGGAAATCATGGAGATAAAAGATCATCCATGGTTTATTGGAGCTCAATATCACCCAGAACTAAAGTCAACTGTGGCTAATCCACACCCACTTTTTGTGAAATTCGTCAAGGCCTCAATTCAATATAGAAAAGAAAAAGAGAGCGCTTGATCTCAATAAGAATTCAATATAATCATGGATAGAAATCAGATTACAGGACTAGTAGTAATGCTAGTTTTCATAACAGTATATTTTCAGTTTTTCGCACCCGAGCCTAGTCTAGAGGATATTTCTCAACTCAACAGTAGTGACACTACTGGTTTGGTCGCAGATACCAAAACTGCAGAGTATACCCCTACTCCTGCCCAGCAGTTGACTGATAGTGCATTGACGAAGCTGAATGAAATGAAATTCGGTTTATTCTCTGAAGCTGCAGCTGGTGAGGCAAATACTACCACAGTCGAGAATGAGAACATGATAGTGACGTTCAGCTCGAAAGGTGGATTCGTCAATAGAGTAGAACTAAAAGATTTCAAAGATTTTCAGGGTGAGTCACTTGTTCTTTTCGATGAGAAACATTCTGCTCAGCACCTAACAGTAGATCACCTTGGGCGTCAGGTAGACCTTGCAGAGTTGTACTTTAGTCAAAGAGGACAATCGCAAAAGTTAACAAAGGAAGACACAGCTGTTATTGAATACCGTCTTGCCCTACCGGAAAATCGCTTCGTTTTATACAAATACACCATTCCTGGTAATGGGTATGAAATCGGATTGAAAATAACTCAAGAAGGACTAGAGTCAATGATTAGTGATCAAATGACTTTCTCTTGGAAGCAAAATGCTAACAGATTAGAGAAAGATTTCAAAGATGCTAGAAATCGTACGACCGTAATTTATAGACTTGCTGATGGTGAAGTTGACGAATTGTCAGCCACCTCTCAGGAGAAAGAAGAAGAAAACCTAGAGACATCTGCAAATTGGATTTCCTTTAGACAAAAATTCTTTACAAGTGCAATTATCTCTTCTGTACCCTTTCAATCAGGTTATGTAAGTAGTTCAATAGATTTCGCTGATTCATCATCAGTAAAGCATATGGCGATGAGTGTCAAGCTTTCTCAGAAGGATTTCTTGAGCAACAACTCAAATTTCAAATTCTACTACGGACCTAATAATTACGAAATTCTCTCAGAAGTTGCACCTGATTTCGGACAGAACGTAGATCTAGGCTGGGGACCATTAGCATTCATCAATAAGTTTGCTATCATTCCTATTTTCCATTTCCTAGAGCGATTTTTTAGCAATTATGGGATCATCATTATCATCATGGTGATAATCCTTAAGATCGTCCTATCACCATTGACATACAAGTCTCACATGGGTATGGCTAAGATGCGGGTCATGAAACCCGAGCTGGATGAGCTAAAAGAAAAACACGGAGATGATGCTCAAAAAGCTCAGCAAGAGCAAATGGCACTATATTCCAAAGTGGGTATTAATCCACTAAGTGGCTGTATTCCTATGCTACTACAAATGCCGATTCTATTTGCAATGTTCTACTTCTTCCCTAACTCCATAGAGTTAAGACAGGAGAGTTTCCTTTGGGCAACTGACCTCTCTACCTATGACAGTATCTGGGATTTACCTTTTACTATTCCTTTCTACGGAGATCATATCAGTCTTTTCACGCTTCTAATGACTGCCTCTACGATTCTTTATACATGGTCAAACAGTCAGATGACGACAGTCACTGGACCTATGAAATCCATGCAATATGTGATGCCAATCATGTTCTTGTTTTTCTTGAACAGCTACGCTTCAGGTCTTACTTTTTACTATTTTGTTTCCAACATCGTTTCGTTTGGTCAGATTGCTCTTTTCAGAAAACTGATAGATGAGGATAAGATCAAAAAAATCTTGGATGAGAACCGTAAGAAAAACGTGAACAAGAAGAAATCGAGCTTCCAGCAAAAGATTGAGGAAGCAATGCGAGCGAAAGATCAGCAAAAGAAACCAGGTAAGAAAGGTTAATTCTTAGTCAAAAGCATTTCAATTTCTGTTGCATTACTTCTTGTTTCAAAACAGGAAGTAATGCACTAGTTATGCACATCTAAAATGTTAATTATCTGATTAACAAATGGTTGTAAACTTGATATTTTTGAAGGTTTATAATCTTTTTGGCAAGCCGTCATTCTTCACCTCAGGTTAAATATATTTGTGGGCTCTCTTAAAAGTCCAAGGGATCAATCAATCAATTATGGGTAAAATCATTGCGATAGCAAATCAAAAAGGTGGTGTAGGTAAAACCACCACTGCAATAAATTTAGCTGCAAGTTTGGCAGCACTGGAGCTGAAAACGCTGATAGTGGATGCTGATCCTCAAGCCAATGCCACATCTGGTGTCGGGGTGAATCCCAAAGATGTACAAGTAAGTATCTACGAATGCATGGTAGATGGAGCAAGTGCAAAAGCAAGTATTGTAAGTACGGACATTAAATACCTTGATCTTCTCCCTTCCCATATCGACTTAGTTGGTGCAGAAGTAGAAATGGTAAGTATTGCAAATCGAGAGGGGAAAATGAAAGAAGCCTTCAAAGAAATAAAAGACGATTACGATTATATCATCGTTGACTGCTCTCCTTCACTAGGACTAATCACTGTTAATTCACTTACAGCAGCCGATTCAGTAATTGTTCCAGTGCAGTGTGAGTACTTTGCTTTGGAAGGTTTGGGTAAACTTCTCAATACAATTAAGATCATTCAGAACCGATTGAATCCAGAGCTTGAAATAGAAGGAATCTTATTGACCATGTATGACACTAGGTTGAATCTTTCCAATCAAGTGGTATCTGAAGTAAGAACTCATTTTCAAAGCATGGCTTTTGATACGCTGATACCTCGAAACATCAAATTGAGTGAGTCTCCTAGTTTTGGATTGCCTGCAATAGCGCATGATGCCGATAGCAAAGGTTCCTTAGCTTACTTGAACTTGGCTCGCGAAATCATCGAAAGAAATAAAGTCTCTACTTAAGAAAATCATATGACAGAAAAGAAGTGGAAAAAGAGATCTGGACTTGGTAGAGGTTTGGGAGCATTGCTTGAAGACTCTGAAGAGAAAGAAAAGCTAAGTGGAGCTGGAGCAACTATCAAGGGTGCCATAAGCGAAATCGCAATAGCAAGTATAGAAGTAAATCCTTTCCAACCACGTACAGACTTCAACGAAGAAGCTCTTGAGGAACTTGCTGAATCGATTAGGGTCCAAGGAATCATTCAACCTATTACTGTTCGCGCGTTAAGCGAGAATGAGTTTCAGTTGATCTCTGGAGAACGAAGATTACAAGCTAGCCGTAAAGCTGGTTTGATCAATATTCCAGCGTACATAAGAACTGCCAATGATCAGCAAATGCTGGAAATGGCACTTATTGAGAATATCCAGAGAGAGAGTCTTAACTCTATAGAAATAGCCTTGAGCTATCAAAGATTACTTTCTGAATGTGACCTAAAGCAAGAAGAACTTGGTGGACGGGTAGGAAAAAACAGATCTACTGTCACTAACTACCTTAGACTATTAAAACTACCTCCAGATATTCAGATTGCGCTACGTGATGGCCAATTATCTATGGGTCATGCTCGTGCAATTATCAGTATTGAGAATGTGGACCAGCAGTTAGATATCTTCAAAAGAACTTTGAAGGACGCACTTTCAGTAAGAAAAGTAGAAGAACTCGTTCGTGAGCTTTCTGGTAAAGAAAAGGAGCCTAGGCAAGCAGCAAAGGCTGTAAACCCAGAGATAGTGAAAATTCAAAACAAGCTTACCTCCCACTTTGGTACTAAAATCCAGATCAAAGCAGATGATAGTAGCAAGGGAGAAATTAAAATTCCTTTCGTTTCAGCAGATGAGCTTGAGCGAATTCTTTCTTTACTCAATCTCTAATACCTTGAGAGTTGGTCTCATTATTTTGCTCTTGAGTCTAGTTTGCGTAAGCAAAGTATCGGCTCAGCGATCCAAAGCAGATTCACTCTTTCTTAATTCGGAATTCAAAAATATTGAGTTGATAGACACAAAATCCGAACTCGATCCTAATAAATCGGCGATGCTTTCGGCTGTTTTGCCAGGCCTAGGTCAGATTTACAACAATCAATTTTGGAAGGTACCACTAGTGTATGGTGGAGGAATTCTTATAGGCCATTACATAAACTATAATCATAAGATCTACAATGAGATGAGAAATGCATTGATTGCTGAGGTAGATAATGATCCTCTCACAGTCAATCCATATAGTAACAGGTTTAGCGAAACATCTTTGACGAGAAATAGAGATTATTTCAGACGAAATAGGGATTTGCTCATCTTGATTGGTTCCGCCTTCTATTTGTTAAATATTGTAGATGCGCATGTCTCTGCACATTTGCATGAATTTGAAGTAAACGACAACCTTTCCATGACCATCTCTCCCACTATTCAGTCAACTCCTGTAATTTCGCAAGTCGTGGGTCTTTCACTTTCATTAAGAATTAAATAAGATGAAAATTGCGCTTGTCGGTTATGGTAAAATGGGTAAAACCATAGAACAGATCGCTTTATCTAAAGGTCATAAAATCATTATGATCATTGATCAGGACAATGCCGACGACATTAATAAAATCAAACCTGAAAATACTGATATCGCCATTGAGTTTTCTCAACCAGAATCTGCACTCCAAAACATAAAAACATTACTAAATAATAAAGTAAAGACACTTGTAGGAACCACAGGTTGGTTGGAACACTATCAAGAGGTAGTTGACCTGTGTGATCAAACTAATGGCACTTTTCTCTATGCTTCCAATTATAGCATTGGTGTCAATCTTTTCTTCGAACTAAATGAATGGTTGGCTGAGAAAATGAAAAATCTCAGCACTTTTCGACCATCAATGGAAGAAATACATCATATCCATAAAAAGGATGCACCAAGTGGAACAGCGATATCATTGGCTGAGGGATTGATAAAAAGTAATCAACAAATAGACGGTTGGGTAAATGAGTCAACAGACAAACCAAATGAACTAAGTATAATATCACTTCGAGAAGGTGAGGTTCCCGGAACACATACAGTGCAATATGATTCTCCACTAGAGAGCATCACCATAACTCATTGCGCTAATGATAGAAAAGTTTTTGCAGATGGTGTAATAATCGTAGCAGAATGGGCAACTAACCAGACAGGTGTTCTATCAATTAAAGACTTTTTAAATAGCAATTCATAATGTATCTAAACGATTTTAGCCTAGGGTTTACCTTGGTATTTGTCATAGGCTGGTATCTGCTTCAGGCAATATCCTATTATAAGTTTTTCGAAAAGGCAGGTAAAGCAGGCTGGATTGGATTCGTTCCTTTCTACAATTACTATGTGCACTTGGAGATCATAGGAAGACCAAAATGGTGGATTGCTTTGTTTTTCGTGCCAGTGGTAAATTTCTTTATTGCCCTGACCATTCATCTTGATTTGCTCAAATCATTTGGAAGGTATTCTTATGTAGATCAATCATTAGGTGTAATCTTCGCTCCTTTCTACATGGTGTATATCGCTTTCAGTGATGCTAAATACTTAGGTAAGGCTGCAGAAATGCCAAAAAGAGTACGGACAATTGGCCAAGAGTGGTTTGAAGCTATCGTGTTCGCTGTATTTGCTGCTACTTTCATCCGATGGATATTTATGGAAGCATATGTGATTCCTACTCCTTCTATGGAGCGCTCACTTCTAGTTGGTGATTTCTTATTTGTAAGTAAAATCAACTATGGCCCTAGAACACCTAAAACTCCTATCCAATTACCACTGACGCATGCTAAAATTTGGGGTACGGAAATACCATCGTATATCGAAGCATTTGAACTTCCGCAATTGAGACTCCCTTCTCTTGGAAAAGTAGAAAGAAATGATGTGGTGGTCTTCAATTATCCTGTTAATGATCAATACAATCGACGACCAGACGGGGGTTATCACCCACTAGATCTTAAAACTCACTATATAAAAAGATGTGTGGCAGTGCCTGGCGACAAAATACAAGTCAAACAAGGTCAAGTCTACATTAATGATGAGCCAGGTAAAAACCCTGAAATGATGCAACACAAATATTTCGTTGCTACTAATCAAGTAATCAGAGACCGTGTATTCAAGGATTATAATATTTGGGAATACGGCCCGACTACAGGCCCCGTAGGACAAAAAGGATATATCGTATTGACCAATGAAGAGGAAGCTACTAAGCTAGAGGCACTTGATTTCGTAATTTCTGCTGATCCTGTCTTCATGAATGAGGAAAACGCAGAACCACGTATTTTTCCAAATTTTGAAGTTTTCCCATGGAATGCCGACAACTTCGGACCACTAAACATACCAGGACGAGGGATTACTATACAAATAGACGAGAAGTCACTAGCGATGTATGGCTCTACTATCATAGATTATGAGAATCTTGAGGACGCAACTATTGATGGCAACCAATTGATCATAGACGGTCAAGCAGTTTCTGAGTATACATTCACCAAAGACTACTACTTCATGATGGGTGACAACAGACACAACTCGGAAGATTCTAGATATTGGGGATTTGTGCCTGAAGACAACATCGTTGGTGAGGCTTCATTTATTTGGATGTCATTAGATGACAAAGGGTCATTACTGAACAAAATTCGCTGGAGCAGACTATTTAATCCTATCAAGTAATCCATAAGGTGCTTCGAAGCATTCTGATCTTTGGCTATCTTAGCTGAAAGTCATCAAACATACAATATGCTCGAATTAGCCAGTATTTTTGTCTTAGGAATCTTTGCGCAGTGGCTTGCTTGGAAAATAAAGCAACCAGCAATTTTGCCCCTAATACTTATCGGTCTAGCCATTGGCCCTATTGCTACCTTGGTAACACCAGATGGATCAAAACTCATAGATGGCGATGCTATTTTCACAGGTGATTTACTCTTCTCTTTTGTTTCAATAGCTGTAGGAGTAATCCTTTTTGAAGGTGGTTTGACACTTAACCTCAAAGAGCTTAGAAGCCTTGCTGGAACTGTTCGTAACCTACTGGTCATTGGTGCAATAGTTACTTTCTTTGGAGGCGGTTTAGCCGCACATTACCTTATGGGATTGAGTTGGCAGATGTCGTTCCTCTTTGGAGCGTTGATCATCGTATCTGGCCCTACTGTGGTTGTACCAATTCTTCGAAATGTAAAGCCGAATTCCAATGTAAACACAGTGCTTAAATGGGAAGGCATCCTCATTGATCCCCTCGGAGCCTTGATAGCTGTATTGATGTATGAGTTTATCGTATCAACACACGAGACTTCTGGTTATACTTTCGAAGTATTACAGGAATTTTTCATCACTATTTCCGCTGGAATTGTCGCAGGTGGGTTTGGTGCATTCTTCCTCTACACACTCATTAAAAGAAATGCACTACCAGGATATCTTCAGAATGTTTTCACACTGGCTTTGGTCATCTTCACTTTTGCTTTTTCTGAATTGATACATGCAGAAGCGGGACTTATGGCCGTCACAGTCATGGGTATCATCCTTGCCAATGTAAAACTGGAAGAGCTCAAGAAAATTATCTCATTCAAAGAGGACATTAGTGTGATACTAATATCTGTACTTTTCATACTCCTATCATCTAGAATCAATATTATCCAGATCGAAAAATTGGGTTGGATAAGTATTGGTCTCTTTTTTGTAATTATTCTGTTAGTAAGACCCATCGGCGTTATCCTTAGTACCCTTCGATCCAATCTCAATTGGCGAGAAAAGGCATTTATTTCTTGGGTGGGGCCCAAAGGTATAGTTGCAGCAGCTGTTGCATCGCTTTTTTCGCTTGAGCTAGTAAAACCTGATTCCCCTGTTGATCCAAAAGAAGCGGAGCTTTTGCTCCCACTCGTATTTCTCATAATCGTTGGCACGGTTGTCTTCCAAGGCTCTACTGCTAAATATGTTGCGTCCTTATTGGGTGTCAGGAGAAAAGAACCTAAAGGAATCCTTATTGTCGGTGCAAATGAGCTCGCAAGAAGAATAGGACTCAAACTGAAAGAAATGGGTGTTTATGTGCTTATTGTGGACACATCCGCCCCTAGTATAGCTGAAGCAAAAAAAGTAGGTCTCCGAACATTACAGTCCAACATCCTTTCGGATCAAGTCTTTGATGATATAGATCTTTCCAAAATAGGTAAATTAGTAGCTACCACTTCCAACTCCGGGTTAAATGACCTTGCCTGCAAATGGTTTGAAGAAGAGCTTGGTACTGAGAATGTGTTTCGCTTGGCTAGCAAAGAGGAAGCTGACAATAGCAACTTACCACTTCCTAAAAATGTACTTTTCAACTCCCGAACTGATTTTGTATCGCTTGTCCAAATGCTCCGAGGTTCGGATGTTTATTCTGAATTTAATTTTCACAATAGCAATCAGTACGAAGACTTCATGTCCAATTACGGTAAGCGCATAGTGCCTATGTTTCTGAAAAGTGACGGCAATGACTTTGAACTTATTACGGGATTTTCAAGTGACTTTGACAAAATGAATCAGCTCATTTATATCAAAAAATCGGAGTTCGAAATAGAAGAAGGTGAAGAAATGTCTCAGGAAGTAGAACCAAACTAAGACAACCAATAAGCTAATAGCCTTAAAAGCAAAATACATCCAACTATAAAGCCGACTAACATCATACAGCCTGGAAGTGTACTCCTTCGCTCTCGACTTGTCTCCAAATGATCATAATAGCTCATATCTTACCAGCTAATTGGTTTTATACCATTACTTGCAAGATAATCATTGGTTTTGGAAAAGGGCTTACTGCCAAAAAAACCTTTATAAGCAGAAAATGGTGAAGGATGTGGTGACTGAATTACATGATGCTGATCAAATTGAATCACCTCTCCTTTCTTTTGTGCGTAGGCTCCCCAAAGAATAAATACCAATCGTTCTCGGCTTTTAGCTAGGCTTTCTATTACTGCATCAGTGAATGACTCCCACCCTTTATTTTGGTGAGATCCAGGGGTTCTAGCTCGTACTGTAAGTGTGGCGTTTAAAAGTAAAACACCTTGCTTCGCCCATTTTTCAAGATTGCCATGAGGTGGGATTGGTAACCCTAAGTCTGTACTCAATTCCTTAAAAATATTGACAAGTGAAGGAGGCATCACCACTCCTTCCTTAACTGAGAAACTTAATCCATGCGCTTGATTTGGTCCGTGATATGGATCTTGCCCTAGTATCACCACTTTTACTTGGTCAAAGGGCGTATGTTCGAATGCATTAAAAATATGCTTTCCTGGAGGATAAACGATGTTATTCTTGTATTCATCTTTCACAAAAGCCACTAGTTCATGAAAATATGGCTTATCAAACTCACCTCTTAATGCTTGTTTCCAAGACTCCTCTATATTGACCTGCATTTTATTTAATAGAAACTTTCTTATGATTGTTGGTAATATAAAATAGAATCTTATAAATTTCTTCCGCAAAGCAGCAACATGACGACAGATACAACCAAAGGTGTCAAGGTGACGGTAGATACAGAATACCAACAGGAATACTCCAATCCTGGTCAGAGTCATTTTGTGTTTACCTATCAGATCACCATTGAAAATCTGAGCGATAAAACGATTCAGCTGCTTTCAAGACATTGGGATATAATCGATGCTACGTTTCCTAAGCGAGAAGTGGAAGGCGAAGGTGTGGTTGGTAAGCAGCCAATTTTGGAGCCAGGTCAAATGCATAGCTACGTATCTGGATGCAATCTAAAATCTGGAATTGGTAAGATGCTCGGTTACTATACTATGGAAAGATTAGTGGACGGCAAAAAATTCAAAGTGAACATACCTCAGTTTGATATGGTAGTTCCCTTTAAGCTGAACTAATTGTTGGCTTCTCCCCTATTTACTTCATTTCACTTCTTTTTACACAGGTTGAAGAGTCAAAATGCACATGACCTTCACTCACCTTTTCTATTCAACCTTTACAATAAAGTTTTCAGATCTTTTGATCAACAAGAAGAGGCAGAATTACTGGCTATTCGTAAGTTCTTTGTGCAAAAAGAGCGCATTGAGTTTCTCGACCCAAAATCAAATGAAGCTAAAGCTAGCACGGTAGCCAGCCTCAAAAACCAAGTAGCCTCTTCACATAGATTCTCTTATTTTCTTGTTCGTTTGATCAAGTACCTTGGGTATAAACGAATATTGGAAACAGGCACATCAATTGGTTTGAATACTGCTTACATGGGCTCTGTTGAAGGATTAAAAATCTGGACAATAGAAGGTTCCAAGGAGCTTGCAGCATGTGCTTCACGCAACTTTAAGGCTTTGTCAATCGACAGTATCAATATAGTACAAGGGTTAGTTCAAGAGGAATTTGTATCAGCTCTAGAAGAAGCGGCTCCAAACATTGTTTTCCTTGATGCTGACCACCGTTCAGAGACGATCCATTTCTATCTAGAAACGATTAGGTCCAAAGCAAAAGATGTCGATTGCATAGTGATTCATGATATTTATTGGTCACAAGACATGCTAAATGCTTGGAAAGAAATAGTTGCAAATACTGACTATCTCTTGACTATTGACGTTTTCGAAGCTGGAATCATTTTTCCCAATTATCCTATGGAAAAGCAGCACTTTACCATTCGCTTATAGGTGGGCTCATATTATTATTTTACTTTCTATTAGTCTATTTTTGCAGCCTATTTGAATAATCATGGAAGAGCAGAACACACCAGAAATAATAAAAAATCGCGGTAAAGACAGAACACCCCTTTTCATTGGGATCATGGTGGCCTTTCTTGGGATATTGGTTTTCTTCTATTACACCAATGATAACCTTCAAAAAGAAAACGACCTGCAAGCATATGAATTGAGTAATGCGCTGCTGTCATTAGATAGCATTAGCGGTGAGCTTGATGCACGCATTCTCACCATAGGCAAGCTCGGTGGCGAAATTGACACTTTGGTAAAGATCAAGGCCCAACTGGAAGCTGATAAAAAGGAGCTTTTAGTGAGTCGAAATAATCAACGAAAACTAGTTGAGTCCTTGAAAGATCGAGTAGATGGGTATCAAGAACTACTCTTAGCGAAAGATGAGGAAATCAAGCAATTGACTATTCTAAACGAAGAATTGCTGTCTGAAAATGTTGAGTTGAAAACTGAAAAACAACAGCTCAACGAGTCTATTCAAGAGATTAATAAAGCGAAGGAAGTTCTTGCAGAAAAAGTCGCATTTGCTTCACGGCTTAAGGTGCAGGATATGAAAATTATTGCACTTAGTGATGGAGGTAAAGAACGTGAAGGAGAATTTCGTGCAAGACAGATAGACCAACTTAAAGTTAGCTTCACCATTTCTGAGAATAAAGTAGCCCCAATAGAAGGAAAGGAGCTTTTAATCAAAATAACTGGCCCAGATGGCAATGTGCTATTTGACGTAACACGAGGATCCGGTTCCTTCATATTTGAAGGAAGGGAAACTTTCTACTCGGCTAAGCAGGAAATTTTGTACGATAAAAACAGTCAAGACGTATCTGTCTTTTACAAAAAAGGAAGCGAATATGCTATAGGATCACATCAGGTGGAAGTGTATACTGATGAATACCTTATGGGAAAAGGCACCTTTTTAGTGAAGTAATAGCACATGCTTTACATAAAGCCTGTATTTATTGCTCATTAATATTAATTAATCTAATTTCGCAGTTCGAAAAAAATAGTTCTAATACTAATTATTATTATGCAACGAGATTACGAAACAGTATTCATTTTAACTCCCGTTTTGTCTGAAGCTCAGATGAAGGATGCTGTTGAAAAATTCAGAGGTATTATTAAGGAAGCAGGCGCTGAAATCTTAAATGACGAAAGCTGGGGTTTGAAAAAACTAGCCTATCCTATTGATCACAAAAGCACAGGCTTTTACCACCTCTTTGAATTTAAGACAGAACCTAACGTCATTGCTAAGCTAGAGACAGAATATAGAAGGGATGAAAAAGTCCTAAGATTCTTGACTACAGTACTCAACAAACACGCAGTACTGTACAACTCAAGAAGAAGAAAAGGAGAGTTTAACAAGAAAAAAGAGGAGGCAGCAGCATGACACTTCAAAACGAACCAATCAACAGAGAGCAGAAGAAAGATAAGTACTGCCGTTTTAAGAAAAGTGGTATCAAGTACATCGACTACAAGAATCCTGATTTCTTGTTAGCTTTTGTGAACGAACAAGGTAAACTTCTTCCAAGAAGAATTACTGGCACTAGTCTAAAATACCAAAGAAAAGTATCTCAGGCAGTTAAAAAAGCGCGTCACATTGCGCTATTACCTTATGTTACAGATTCTTTAAAATAAGCGAGATATGGATATTATACTAAAAGATGACGTAAAAGGCTTAGGATATAAGAATGATACCGTATCTGTAAAACCAGGTTTCGGTAGAAATTATCTTATCCCTCAAGGAATGGCAATCATTGCTAATGAAAGCAATACAAAAATGATCGCTGAGAACGTAAGACAAGCTGCTCATAAGGCTGAAAAGCTTCATAAAGATGCAGAAGAAGTTGCTGATAAACTTTCAAAAGTTTCTTTAGAAATAAGAACTAAAGCAGGTGAAAGTGGTAAAATCTTCGGTGCTATCACTGCATTGCAAGTTGCTGATGCTTTGACTGAAAAAGGTTTCAACATTGATCGTAAGAAGATCTCTTTGGAAAGCATCAAAGAACTTGGTGAGCACCAAGTGTCTATACACATTCACAAAGATGTAACTGCAGAAATCACTATTAGTGTTGTTTCTGAATAAGCATTCCTAATAACAAATTTAAAAACCCTGATTTGCTCGCAAGTCAGGGTTTTTTATTTGCTGATCCTTAACTTCGAGAAATGCACACCCTACCCTTTTCTATCCCACCTAGTGACCACAAAATATCACTTAGTGAAACAGTCATGAGTATGGGATCTTGCTTTGCAGTGAACATTGGGAAGTACTTGGAACGGCATAAATTCAAAACACTTTCCAATCCATATGGCACTATTTTCAACCCAATCTCACTTTTTAAGGTGTTAGGCCTTTCTGTGAGTAAGCAGTTTGATTTAGATAGATGCCTAAGTAATGGTGAAGTACACGCTCATTGGGATTTTCACAGTGATGTTTCAGAGCTGAATGTGGAAAAATTGAAAGATCAAATCACAAAACGACTTGAACTGGCACATTCGTTTATCAGCAAAGCGAACCATCTAATACTAACTTTTGGTACAGCTTACGCATATAGATTGAAGTCATCGGGAGAGATTGTATCCAACTGCCATAAAGTACCTCAATCAAACTTTGATAAAATTCTTTTGAATAGCTCCGAGATAGTGACTGAGTACCTGAGAGCAATAGGTTCAGTAAGAGCTATCAACCCTGAGATAAAAGTGATTCTTACGGTGAGCCCAGTTCGTCACATGAAAGATGGACTTATTCAGAACAATTTGAGTAAAGCTCAACTCATTTCTGCTGCACATGAGATTTGTTACAAAGACAGTCTTGCAAAGTATTTTCCTGCTTACGAAATAATGATTGACGAATTGAGAGACTATCGATATTACACTGAGGACATGCTTCACCCTTCTAATCAAGCCATTGAGTATATCTGGGAGAAGTTTACAAAAACGCATATGAACGAATCGACACTGTCTTTTGTAGTAAAATGGAAACAGATTTTAAGCTCACTAAATCATAGACCTCTTCATCCAGAATCAGCAGCTCATCAGGCATTTCTCTTAAAATTGAAAGAGGACATAAAGAGCCACGCCAGACAAGTAGATGTGAGTAAAGAAATCGCTTTCATTGATCAACAAATACAAAATTGAGAAAACAACCTTTTCTACTTCTCGCTTTAGTCTTTTTAATATCCCATTGCAATCAGATGAATAACTCCACGAACGCCTTAGCTAACGAAACCAGCCCATACCTACTCCAGCATGCCAATAATCCAGTGAATTGGCAACCTTGGGGTGAGAAGGCGCTAGCAATGGCTCGTGACGAGAATAAACCAATCCTTCTGAGTATTGGCTACAGCTCTTGCCATTGGTGCCATGTGATGGCTCATGAGTCCTTTGAAGATGATTCTGTAGCAGCTATCATGAATGAAAATTTCATCAATATCAAACTTGACCGTGAAGAGCGCCCTGACATAGATCAAATTTATATGGATGCCGTGCAAGCCATGGGGCTACGAGGTGGCTGGCCTTTGAATATTTTCCTTACCAGCGATCAAAAACCCTTTTACGGTGGTACATATTTTCCCAAGTCACAATGGATAGGTCTACTCAACTCTATAAGTGATGCATATAATACACGTTATGTAGAAATATATTCTTCAGCATCTAAATTCGCCGAGAGCATCAACGAAAGTGAAGCCAAGAAATACGGTTTAGATAAAGATCAAGTCCATCTAAGTATGGCTGATTTTGATAGCGCCTACATAATCCTTTCATCCAAATTTGATACTAAGTGGGGAGGAATTAAGAAAGCTCCTAAATTTCCAATGCCATCTGTTTGGGATTTCCTTGGTCAATATTCGGCTATGAGCCAAAATGAAGCCGCCCTCAAGCATTTCACTTTTACACTAGATAAAATAGGTGCTGGTGGGATTTACGATCAAATCGGTGGTGGATTCAGTCGGTATTCTGTAGATGGTGAGTGGCATGTTCCACATTTCGAAAAGATGCTTTATGACAATGGTCAATTGCTGTCCCTTTATGCTGATGGGTATAAACTGACTCAGAACCCTGAATATACCAACATCATCACGGGTACAACCGAATGGTTGAAACGCGAGATGCAAACCTCTGAAGGAGCATTTTATAGCGCATTAGATGCTGATAGTGAAGGTGAAGAAGGTAAGTTTTACGTTTGGGAATACGCGGAATTCATGGAAACTGCCGCTCCTAATCAGTCTGTTTTAGCAGAGTACTATGATGTCTCAAAAGAAGGAAATTGGGAAGAAGGAAAGAATGTGCTTAGAGTTTTGAGTTCAAAAAAAGCCCTTTCGGAAGAACTCAATATAGAAACGACTCAACTTGATTCTATAATTGAAGCGTTCAAGATAAAGGCATTGAGTATCCGAGACAAGAGGGTCAGACCGGTATTGGATAGCAAGGTACTTTCTGGATGGAATGGTTTGGCGCTCACAGGTCTATGCAAAGCCTATCAAGCACTTGGAACAAATGAAATTGCTGAAATGGCAAAACAGAATGCGCAGTTCCTAAGCACAAAAATGATCAATGATGGAAAGTTGATTCGAGTAGTTGGGCAAAGTCACCAAGCATATCTTGAAGATTATAGTGCCGTAATTCAAGCATATATCACTTACTACGAGACATTTTTTGATGAGACTTATTTAGCTTTTGCTAAAATGCTTTCTGAGCAAGCGATTAAGGAGTTTTATGATGACGAAGAAGGCTTGTTCTACTTTACGAGTGCCCAATCTGAAACACTGATCGCTAGGAAGAAAGAGATCTTTGACAATGTGATACCGGCATCCAACTCGATCATGGCGGAGAATTTATACAATCTTGGGCTGATCTATGACAATGAAGATTTCAAATCAAAAGCTATTCGGATGGTCAATCAAGTAAACAAATTGATTAAAGAGGAACCAGAATACCTATCTAATTGGGCGAGCGTCTCAATGATGATGGCTGCTCCTACTGCAGAGATAATTATAATTGGCGATGAAGCATTAGATTTTGCTATGGCAATCAATGAAACTTACGTTCCCAATTCTGTCATAATGGCAAGTAAGTCCACAAGCACACTTCCTTTGTTTGAATACAAAGAAAAGACTGACCAAACCACGATTTATGTTTGCTATGACAAAGTCTGCAAACGACCAATATATAATGTAGTAGATGCACTCAAAGAGCTCAATCTTCGAAATAAATAACTATTAAACTTAGGATAAGCCCAAAGGGATCAACTCTTCAAGTTTCCAAAACGGCAGCTTTATAGAATCATTCCCTTGAGCAATTCTGCATTAGATTTGCGTGCTTGGATTACATAGAAGTCATACTACCACTGCCGCTTTCAGGCACTTTTACTTACAGCTATAATAAGCTGCTTCACCCAAATATTTCTGCTGGTTCTCGCGTAATTGTCCAATTTGGAAAGCGCAAAATGTATACTGGCATCATAGCTGAAGTCCATGACATCAAACCAACAGACTATCATCCAAAAGAAATAATCGAATTAGTAGATGACTGCCCTATTGTCTCTAAGCAACAGCTAGCTTTCTTTAGTTGGTTGAGCGCCTACTATATGTGTACAATTGGCGAAGTTATAAATGCCGCACTTCCAGCGGGACTCAAGATATCTAGCGAATCAATGCTAGCCATGAATCCTGATATAGATCTTGAAGAGTTAGATCTTACAGAAAAAGAACGTATTATTCTGAACCATCTTACTTCTAGCGATCTCAAAATGGGTGAGATCAATGAAATCCTGAATGTAAAATCTTCCTATTCGCACGTCAAGAACCTCAAGGAGAAAAATGCCATTCAGGTTTTTGAAATGGTTAAGGACAAATACAATCCAAAAACTGAAAACCGAATTCGGCTTGCACCTGAATATATCTCAGAAGCTAACCTGAACGAGTTGTCCGAAAGCCTAGGTGGAAAACCAAAACAACTTGAGGTACTACTCTCCTATCTAAAACATGTGCCTGTATTTGAATCGCCAAATCTGAATGAAGTCGGCGTTCCTAAAAAAACAATCACTGAAGAGTCTAGCACGTCATCACTTCAAACTTTGATAAAGCGGGGAGTATTTACTGCATTTGAAAAGACTATTTCTAGAATTGGTGATTTTGAAGATGAAAACCTTTCAGCAGTAAAGCTTTCGCCAGCTCAAGACACAGCTCGCCAAGAAATTCTAACCTCTTTTGAAAAGCAAACTACTGTATTGCTTCATGGTGTAACAGGAAGTGGTAAAACAGAAATCTTCATTTCTCTGATCCAAGATGTGATAGACGCTGGCAGCCAAGTATTGTATCTTCTACCAGAAATCGCACTTACTACCCAGATCATTAATCGACTAAGCAAGGCTTTCGGGGATCAGTTTGCCGTATTTCATTCCAAATATTCAGACAATGAGCGCGTAGAAGTTTGGCAAAAAGTACAAGATGGCACTTGCAATTTTGTAGTTGGAGTTCGAAGCTCCATTTTTCTTCCGTTTCAAGATCTGTCATTGATAATAGTAGATGAGGAGCATGAGAATAGTTATAAGCAGTATGATCCTGCACCTCGCTATCATGCTCGTGATGCAGCATTGTACTTAGCAGCACTCTCTCATGCCAAAACCCTCTTAGCCACCGCTACTCCTTCATTAGAAAGCTATCAAAATGCTTTGAATGAGAAGTATGGACTGGTGAAATTAGAAGAGCGTTTCAATAACTCTCCCTTGCCAGTAGTGAAATTTGTAAACCTCATCCAAGCTCGAAAGCAAAAAAAGCTACAAGGAAATTTTACCATTACACTCTTAAAAGCGATAGATCAAGAAGTAAAGCGTGGCAAGCAAGCCATACTTTTTCAAAACCGACGTGGATATGCGCCTTACCTCACTTGCTTCAACTGTGGTCACATTCCGAAATGTCCACATTGTGATGTGAGCCTTACGCTTCATCATCATCAAAACTATCTACTTTGTCACTACTGCGGGCACAAAACAGATAATCCTCCACAATGTAAAGTATGCCAATCGGAAGACATGCGCACCGTGGGATATGGAACAGAGAAAATCGAAGAAGAACTTCAAGAGTATTTACCTGAGCTTCGCATTCGCAGGATGGACCTGGATACCACGCGTAGTAAGTATGGATTACAGAAGATCATAGACGAGTTTGAGAAGAAAGAAATAGACGTTCTTATCGGAACTCAGATGGTCACCAAAGGATTAGATTTTGATTCAGTAACACTTGTAGGCGTTTTTGATGCAGATCGAATGATTCACTTCCCAGATTTTCGCTCTCATGAAAGAGCTTATCAGTTGATCCATCAAGTAAGTGGACGTGCAGGTAGACGAGAAGACACTGGAGAAGTATTGGTTCAAACCAATGATCCAGATCAGCCAATCCTACAGTATATCAAAAGACAAGACTATCACGGGTTTTATACAAATGAGATTTTGGAACGAGAGCAATTTCGATATCCCCCATTCTATCGATTGATCAAAATCACAATTAAAGACTTTGATAAACAACTTGCTTCGAATGCTGCACAATATTTTGCGATAGAAATACGTAAACAATTGGGTGATTTACGTGTAATTGGACCAGTGGAGCCTATGATCGGTAGAATTAGAAATCAATACCTCTTTGATATCACAGTGAAAATTGAAAAACAAGGGCTGAATCTTCATGCATTAAAGGAATTCCTACTTACTTCGCGTAATATTCTCATCAACCATGGAATGTACAAAGGTGTTAAGGTGGTTTTTGATGTAGATCCAATTTAATGAAGAACTTCACTTACATAATTTGCTGTTGGTTATTGTTGGTCTTTGGATGCGATCCATGTGCTGATTGTGGTAAACCATTAATTTATGACCCTACTGTGAAGATGGTTTTCATCAATAAAGACAGTGCGGATGTCCTGAAGCTAAAAATCAATGAAAATACAGCGTTACGAAAAAACACTGACTCCACTGCGAAAGTTTTGAAAGACTCTATCAAAATCTTAAAAGACTCTATAGTTGTCCTAGACACGCTTATAAAAAACGGTGAAGTTCAATATGAGTCACTAAAAGAATCTTTTAATCAGTATGTCGCAGATTTTAATATATTGTACACCTCAGACTCATTGATTATAACTAAAATTGATTCCGTCAATAAGGTATTCAATAGTATAGTCACTAAGATAAATAAGGGTACTGTCCAGCTAAAGCGCACTTATTTAGTCGAAGAATCTATTGATTTAGACGACTATCCAGACTCTACAAGTTCATTCAGATTTCCTTTGCTTTTGGCTACTGAACAATCTACCTACGTATTCCAAATTGGCGACAGCACATATACCATAGCCTTTCAATATGACACTTATGAAGCTATTGATGACGCGCGGATCGCTCGAATTCGAGCAGTTAATTTGGACACCATTTATCAAACCTTTGACTCACTAGTCATCTCATGTCAAACCAACCAATGCATCAGCGATGAAACGACTGTTACTGCTTATTTTTAGCACTTGCGCATGGTTTGCTGGGAGTTCTCACGAAATGGATTCAATAAATATTGATTCTGTAACTACAATTACCAAAGTAAGATTTGTCCAACCCTCCATTGTGGTGGATTATGGAAAGATCATTTATTCACAAATTTCTGATGAAGACCGATATGAAGCTGGGCTTCATCTCCTTTTTCTCGATCACTATTACTTGGTTGGTGAGTATGGTATAGGCAATCTCTCACCTGATAATGGTATAGAAAATGGGCATTACAAATCAGAGGGTGAATATTTTCGATTTGGAGGAGGTTATCTTGCATCTATCAGTGGGACAAGTAAATTAGGATTAGGAGCAAGATATAGTGTGTGTCAGTTTCAAGATGAAGGCACTGTATTGATTCAGAGTGCCTCTGAAATTCAACCTGACTTTGAAAGAAACTTCTCTCGCAATAATCTTGAAGCGCGGTGGCTGGAACTTGTATTAGCTTCAGAGAGCAAGTTGAAACTGAACAAATCAAATCCAGAGGCTGCTATCAATCAACTGTTTTCTATAGGTTTTCAACTACGGTTTAGACTCCTATCAACCTATGATCGCTTCACTCCCTATGATGTATATGCCATACCTGGATACGGAAGAACAGTTAGCAACCCTGCTCTAGCATTAAATCTGGTTTTGAAAATTAATCTGACCAGATAATCCTGAGAGTTCTCTTGTTTGTTACCAAGAAAATAAACTTCCATTTTTTTTCAGTTAATTCGTTTGACACTCGTTGTGACCAACACCATTTTAGAATAACTTAGCAACAGCTGAGCCAAGTTACATTTCGAACTAACCAACATGATCTCAAGGATTATTAAATTATTTACCAATGAATGGCTTATTATAGGTGCCATAATTGGTAATTCCATTTTACTCTTTTTACTCGGATACGTTGAATTGCACAATGATCCATTATTAGTCATCCTGGATCATGGCTTTACGATCTTCTTTATGCTAGAAGTAGTCGTGAAAGTTGGAATGAGAGGATGGAAACAATACATTAACGACAGTTGGAATCGGTTTGATTTTATACTGGTTGCCATATCCGTTCCTTCTCTATTCGAGCTGATCATACAAATCCCTGACATGTCTTATCTATTGGTATTCAGACTCTTAAGAGTCCTTAGAATACTTCGATTTATGAGATTTATTCCGAATATCTCAAAAATGATGGCAGGTATAGCAAGGGCTTTTCGTGCATCAATATTTGTATTTGCAGCACTTATAATCTACAATATATTATTGGCTATTTTGGCTAGTCACTTATTCCGTGAGGAAGCACCGGAGCTTTTCGGAAATCCAGCTATTTCACTTTATTCTATTTTTCAAGTATTCTCATTAGAAGGTTGGAATGAAATACCTTCCACGATCATTGCGGGTGTAACTGACCCGAATAGTTGGAAACCAGTAATGACTCGTCTATTCTTCTTCGTTGTTGTTCTGACAGGCGGAATCTTTGGAATGTCTATTATGAATGCCATCTTCGTGGATGAGATGGTCATGGACAATAATGACAAAATAGAAGATAAGATTGATGACATCAACCGTAAGCTAGACCTGCTTGCAAAGCGTCTTAACGATCAGGACGATACCGATACCTAATCATAAATCCCATTCATTATTGATAATGGTAATGGCATGATGTCCTGTCAAGTCAAATTGACAAGGTACAATTGATATAAAGTTATTCCCTATTGCCCATTCGTCATTATCCTCACCCTTGTCGTGATTGACGAAATTACCCACCATCCAAAAGTACTTTCTTCCATTTGGATCCACTCTTTGATCGAAATCCTCTTCCCATCTAGCATTGGCTTGACGGCAAAGCTTCACTCCTTGTATAGGTTTGCCCTGTGCAGTCGGAATATTTACATTCAGGGCAATACCTTTTGGAATTCCCTTCTTTAGAGCTTCACGAGCTATATTGAGAATAAACTCATCCGCATGATCTATGGGAGCTTTAGTGTCGAAATCACACAGTGAAAAACCAATGGCTGGTGTGCCTTCGATAGCGGCCTCTATTGCCGCACTCATAGTTCCTGAATAAAGTACACTGATAGATGTGTTGCTTCCATGATTGATGCCACTAACAACTAAGTCAATTTTGCGATCTTTCAACACATGATGCTTAGCTAGCTTCACACAATCTGCAGGTGTTCCACTACACTCATAGGACTTGATATCTGGACCAAATAGAAGGTTCTCTGTCAAGCGTAATGTATCACCAACAGTTATAGCATGCCCCATACCCGACTGTGGGCTATCAGGCGCAACGACCACTACTTCACCCAACTGAGTAACTAAATTGATAAGTTTTTTAATTCCTTTTGATGTAATTCCATCGTCATTTGTGACGAGTATGAGTGGTTTATCCATATTTACAAACTGTTATAAAATGCGGTGATTCGTATCAAATCTCGAGCATCATCCAACCTCATCTTATTTGATTTCACAAATCCTTTTACGTCCGACTGATGTTTTGACATGATGGTAAATAATTCAGATCGCTTGCGATTGAAAAGTCGAATATTCCCCGACTTGTCCAAAAAATAAAAGGAATACTTGATAGAATTTTGAATGTAGCTTCCACCCCAATATGCAGACGTGCCTGTCACATTCTCTTGTACGATCGCTTCTCTTGATAACAAAGAAAGTGGTCCTTCATAAAGCACCTCAAAAATGATCGGTAACTCGTAATCTGTTGTGACCTCATAAGGAATGGAATAAAACTGCCTATAATTATCTAAGATGGCATCATAAATCTCAAAGTAGTAGATTTTATAGCTACTATAAGTTTTTACGACATTGTTGCTGATCAACTGCACGATATTAGTTTCCATATCGTATTTGATCAGTCCTCTTGTAGTATCGCCTTCCGAGGTTATTAGATAGCCCTCATGCCACGCTTCGCTGGAAAAATCCTGTCCTTGGCTAGCTAATGTGGCTAATATCAAACAAACAATAAAATAAGTTTTTTTCATTATTTCTCTTTGAGAATTTCGTGCCCCATTTTGTCACGTTTGGTCTCGAGATATCTTTGATTATGCACGTTTGGGGCTACTTCAATGGAAATGTTCTCCACAATTTCCAATCCATACCCCATTAATCCAATACGTTTTTTTGGATTATTTGTGATGAGCTTCATTTTTGATACGCCCATTTTTCGGAGAATCTGAGCCCCTACGCCATAATCTCTTTGGTCCATATCAAATCCTAATTCGATATTGGCTTCTACAGTATCCATACCCGACTCCTGCAGCTTATAAGCTTTGAGCTTATTTATCAAGCCAATGCCTCTTCCTTCTTGATTCATATAAAGCACGACCCCTTTTCCTTCCTTCTCTACCATTTGCATAGCACTATGAAGTTGATTACCACAGTCGCATCTGCACGAACCGAAAATATCCCCAGTTACACAAGAAGAATGAACACGTACCATTACTGGTTCATTTTCTTCCCACGTCCCTTTGTACAATGCCAAATGAGTTTCCCCAGTATTCTTTTGCTTAAAAGCTCTTAGCTTGAAATCGCCATGTTCTGTGGGCATATCCACGGTGATTTCCTCCTGAACCAAAGACTCATGTTCCATCCTGTAAGCAATCAAGTCCTTGATTGATACGAGCTTAAGGTTAAACCTATCAGCAATAATTCTTAAATCGGGAAGCCTTGCCATATTACCGTCTTCCTTAAGTACCTCAACCAAAACACCAGCTGGCTGTAGCCCCGCGAGTCTTGCAAAATCTACGGTAGCTTCAGTATGACCAGTTCTTCGCAAAACCCCGCCTTGCTTAGCTTTCAATGGAAATATGTGTCCTGGTCTACCAAGGTCTTCAGGTTTGGTCTTAGGATCTACCAATGCTCGAATGGTTTTGGAACGATCCGAGGTGCTTATACCAGTTGTTGTGCCTTGACCTATCAAATCAACAGAAACAGTGAACGGTGTAGCATGCAGAGCTGTATTTTTCCCCACCATAAGATCTAGCCCTAGCTCCTCACAACGTTCTTCGAGCAACGATGCACATATCAATCCACGCCCTTCTCTAGACATAAAATTGATGATTTCAGGTGTCACCTTTTCAGCGGCGCAGATAAAGTCACCTTCATTTTCTCGGTCTTCATCGTCAACTACGATAATTACTTCACCACGCTTGATGGCTTCAATTGCTTCTTCTATGGGGTCCAAAAGTTGCTCGTTGTTCATTTATTATATCCTTTGAATAAGTATGCTTTTATAATTATTTGACTGTGACGTTTCCAAGCATTTTTGCCAGACTCATCTCTATTTGTTTCAATTCATTGATTTCATCAAGAATCTTGTCCACATCGTTTTCATCAGCGTTTTCCTTCAGCTTCAAACTTTCTACATCAATCAAATACTGAACTATCCTAAACTTCAATCTTAGAATATTGGAGTAAGAGACATCTCTAAGATGCTCCTCTTCTTTTGGGACAAATATTTTAAACTTCTTCTCCCAGTTTTCACTCAATTCATGCTTGGAAGTCATTAAATTGACCACTTCACGCTTGATTTCTTCAGAACCATTCTCTAGCAAATAAGTTCCGTCAATAATGACACCCTCATTCAATTTAGCCTTGAAAACATCCAGTATTTGCTTGTAAACAGGGTTAATAAAAGTGATTTCCTCTACCTCCTTCATGAAGTAGGCTATGAGTTCTTGATCATCAACTTCTGCACTTTTAATCTGCATTTTACCATAGTTCACAAGTACTCTTACGCTTTCCTTTTCCTGTAGTTCTATGACTTTTAGAATATCAAACTGCTCAGGTTCCTGAGGTTGACTGATTATGATATCTTGAGTTGTAAGAAAACTTGGTTCATTATTGAATCCGCCTCTGTCCCGATTCTCCTGAATCAATATTTTGTTTTGCTCAGCTACCAATACTGACTCATTGATATCTAGCAAATCACTACACTCCTTCAGATAAACCGTGCGCTTCACAGGGTCATCAATCTTGGTAATAGACCTTACGATATCCTTGATGAGAGACGCCTTCTTTACAGGATCACCTTGTGCGTCATCTAAGAATAGTTTGGTTTTGAAACGAATAATGTCTTGAGATTCACTTTCAATAAAATGGGAAAACGCACTGGATCCCAATGACTTAGCATAGCTATCAGGGTCTTCACCTTCTGGTAAGGCCACCGCACGCACATTGAGCCCTCCGCTGAGCAACATGTCAATACCACGAATAGATGCTTTTATACCTGCTGCATCACCATCGAATATGACAGTCACATTTTCGGTAAACCTCTTGAGTAGTTTTATCTGCTCTTCCGTCAAAGCAGTACCTGAGGAAGAAACCACGTTCTCTATACCAGTCTGATGCATGGAAATCACATCCGTGTAGCCTTCTACCAGATATACTCGATCTAATTTTCGGATTTCCTGCTTTGCTTGATAAAGGCCGTAAAGCACATTGCTTTTGTGATAAAGCTCCGTCTCTGGCGAATTGATATATTTTGGTTGCTTCTTATCATTGACAAGAATCCGTGCGCCAAACGCCACGACTTTTCCTGTGACATTGTGAATTGGAAAAACAACCCTATTTCTAAATCTATCGTAAACCTTGCCCTCTTCTTTGGAAATAATAAGCCCTGCTTCCTCCAGCATCTCATTTCTGTAGCCCTTCTGACTAGCTTCTTTGATCAAACCATCCCAAGAACTGAGTGCATAGCCTAGTTCGAACTTCTCCAATGAAGCCTCGTTTACCTGACGTTCTTTAAAATAGCTAAGGCCAATAGACTTCCCTTCCTCTGACTCTAGAAGATTTTTTTTGAAGTAATCTTTAGCAAAACCCATGAGAATAAACAGCGCCTCGCGATTGTTCTGAGCATCTTGGGCTTCATCTGATTGCTCATTTTCTATTACCTCAATACCATATTTCTTAGCCAGAAACCTCAAAGCTTCCACATATGACAAACCATCTACGTCCATGATGAACGTGATGGCATCTCCCCCCTTTCCGCTACTAAAATCCTTGAAGATGCCTTTCGAAGGAACCACATAAAACGAAGGTGTCTTTTCTGTGGTAAAAGGACTTAGTGCTTTATAACTCGAGCCAGATCGCTTCAAGGTGACAAAATCGCCCACCACTTCCACGATATCCATCTTGTTCTTTATCTCCTCAATGGTGGCGGGACTAATCATAGAATATTAAAAACTTTTCAGCGAGCTTCTCAAAGCTGCAAATCTACTCAACTCAAAACTATTTGTTCCATTCTTGGCTTATTCAAGACAGGTTTAAGTTTGTCGTACGAGACAGCTTGATTAACATTGCATCAACAAAGGAAACACATGGAAATCAACAAGGAAAATATCTTAAAAGCGCTAAGTGAGGTTCAAGATCCCGATCTAAAAAAAGACCTTGTCACCTTGGGTATGATCCAAAATGTGATGCCCGCCAGTGATGTAATCAGCTTTACAGTAGTACTGACAACACCAGCTTGCCCACTTAAGGAACTGATCCGAAAAGACTGTGAAAAAGCAATTAAAAAGCATTTTGGTGAATCAATCAAAATTGAGATTGAAATGTCTAGCACGGTAACAACCATTCGCGAGAAAGGTCCGATGCTTCCTGGAGTTAAAAACATCATAGCCGTTTCTTCAGGAAAAGGTGGAGTTGGTAAATCTACTGTAGCAGCTAATTTGGCTGTAGCCCTTGCAAAATCTGGTGCATCTGTTGGTTTGATAGATGCTGATATTTTTGGGCCATCTGTACCTACCATGTTCAACTGTGAATATGAGCAACCAGGAGTCACGCAGGTAGACGGACAAAATAAAATCCTTCCAATCACGCAGTATGGTGTAAAGTTGATGTCCATCGGATTTTTGGCGCCACCAGAAAACGCCGTAGTTTGGAGAGGCCCTATGGCTAGCTCAGCACTGAAACAGTTTCTTGGTGATACAATCTGGGGCGATCTGGATTACCTATTGATAGATCTACCTCCGGGAACTAGCGATATCCACTTAACTCTTGTACAAAGTGTACCTGTAACGGGTGCCATAGTCGTAACAACACCTCAGAAAGTGGCTTTAGCTGACGCCCAAAAGGGGATTCAAATGTTCATGCAGCCACAAATTAATGTGCCGGTTCTCGGTGTTGTCGAGAATATGGCTTACTTCACTCCTGAAGAGTTGCCAAATAATAAGTATTTTATCTTTGGTGAAAACGGGGGTAAAAAATTAGCAGAAAAACATAATGTGAACTTCCTTGGACAGATTCCAATTGTACAAAGTATCAGAGAGAGTGGGGATTCAGGCTACCCAGCTGCTTTGCGTGATGATGCCAGTGCCAAATCGTTTAATGATCTTGCACAAGCAGTCGCTCAAAGTGTAGCTATTAGAAATGCGGGTGCAGAAAAGACTAAAAAAGTAGAAATAACCGTTTAACCCATGAGCCATCAAGAATTATTGCAGAAAATAGAAGTTGCGCTCAACAGCATCCGTCCTTATCTGGAGGCTGATGGAGGGAATGTTAAACTGCTTGAAGTGACCGACGAACAAATTGTAAAACTCGAAATGCTGGGCAGCTGCGGCTCTTGCCCAATGTCAGCTATGACACTCAAAGCAGGCGTAGAAGAAGCAATCAAGCGAGAAGTTCCTGAAATCAAAGGCGTAATTGCTATCAATCTTACTTCTCCAGATGATCCCAATGCGCGGTTGCCTAATGCCTTAAATTGAACATGAGAAGAGCTTTTCTGACGCTACTAGTTTTTAATTCCTTTTTGGGAATGGCTCAGGAAAGATGCGCAACCAATCAACTTGCTTCAAATCTTTACCGGACAGAATCAAGCACTTCCTTTGAGAATTGGTTGGAAAAAGAAAAAAACCAACCTTTCAAATCTTCTAGTAGTACTCAAAGACAGTCGATCTATCAAATACCTGTGGTGTTCCACATTATTCATACAGGGACAACTATCGGAAAGGAAGGAAATCTATCAGATGCTAAAATACTTGAGCAACTGGATATTCTAAACGCTGACTTCCGAAGGACAAATGCGGATGCATCCGAAACTCCTGAATCTTTTCTACCAGTCACGGCAGATACTGAAATAGAGTTTGTCATGGCTCGACGTGATCCTGAAGGACTACCAACAAGCGGCATAGTAAGGTTGCGAGGTTCAAGAGACACTTATGACCCAGTCAATGATGATATTCAGTTAAAATCAGAAAGCTTTTGGGATCAAGATTACTATTTGAATATCTACGTCACAGACCTATCAGGTGGCAACCTTGGTGCAGCACAATTTCCTTTCTCCAGCATTGCTGGCTCTGAACTCAAAAATTATAAGTCAACCGATGGCTTGATGCTCGATTATAAATGGGTTGGTTTCAATGAAAATACTGGCAGTTTTGATAGCCACGGTAGAACAGCTACACATGAAATTGGCCATTATTTTGGACTGAAACATATCTGGGGAGATGGAGGATGTGGGTTTGATGACTTCTGTGATGATACACCTGAAGCGCAAAATTCCACTTCCGGGTGTCCATTATCCAAAGCAACATGCGGCACACCAGATATGATTCAAAACTATATGGACTATACTCATGATGTCTGTATGAACCTTTTTACCCAGTGCCAAAAGGAACGCATGCGCTTAGTGCTTGAATCTAGTCCTCGTAGAGCATCACTGCTCAACTCTCCGGGTCTTTTGGAGCCTGTAATGGTAGCAAATGATATGGGCATTCGTTCCATTATTTCACCCACCCAAGCTGCCTGCAAGGTCGATCAGACTGCAAGTGTGGAACTAAGGAATTATGGAACAAATTCGGTTAGCAGTTTTGAAGTTGCTTTTAAGCTGAATGGTGGATTATTAGATACCAAACAAGTAAATGTCAATTTAGCGTCAGGTGAAAAGACAGTAGTCTCATTTGAATCCGTGATGTTGAATACTTCTATGGGTGATGTTATCAATTTTGAAATCATCAAGGTTAATGGAACTACTGATCAAAGCAGTGAAAATAATGTTAAGTCCGTAACAATCACTCCAGTGGAAAGCGAAGTGGCTCCTTACTTTATAGACTTCTCAAGTGGTCTCTCCTTATCTAACTACATGGAGAATGGTGCCACGTCTTATTGGCAAACTGGTGTAGCGACAAATGAAACTACTGATAACACAGCTGCTTACCTCCCATTTTACAATCAAAGTGAAAATTTCGGCTATCGCGATATTTTGGTTACAAACACATTGGACCTTTCCTCGCTAACATCCGCTCAACTGGAATTCACTTATGCTTATGCTCCAAGGTCAACGCAAGAGGATGATGGACTTTTAATCATGGTCTCTACAGATTGTGGTGAAAGCTTTAAGAAACAGAACATCATTTTTGAAAGGTATGGTCTAAGCCTCGCAACACGTGGTACTTCTGCTTTCAGCTTTATCCCAAATAGTCCTTCAGACTGGGATAACATCAACCTTAACATCACCCAATATGCTGGCATGGACCAAGTCAAAATCGGCTTTATGGGCGTAAATGCAGGTGGCAACAATATCTATCTTGATGATATCCGCGTCACTTCAGCCAATCTATTGGCAAATGATGCAGGTATCAAATCAGTCGAAGACCTTCCTGTAGTCTCTTGCGAAGCGTATGCCCGACCAATCTTGGATATCAAAAACTTTGGTTTTGAATCTATAAAATCAATCAACCTATCGGTTAAAGTCAACAGCCTAGAAGAATTTTTTGAACTCTCAGACTTAAA
>CAYGOV010000007.1:0-182762 GCA_964351625.1 uncultured Marinoscillum sp. | reverse complement strand
TAATTGAAACTGATTCGTTAAAAATTGGATTGACTGTCAAATCAAGAGAGACGAGACTGTCGCACATGTTTATTGACTCAAACGCTTCAGAATATATCCCAGAAGCAGAAAGAGTCTGTGTTCCAAAAACATAGGTATCGCCTTCACAGATAGACATAAAAGCTGATTCATTGAAAGCTGGATTAACTGTCAAATTAATTGTAACTGTACTATCACAGCCGGTTATTAGCTGGAAGGTCTCGACATATTCTCCAGCCGTTGCTAATAACTGATCTCCAAATTGATAGGTTTCCCCCTCACAGATAGTGGTTTCAGTAGATTCAGTGTATGATGGATTGACTTTCAGACTAAGTGTTACTACTGAATCGCAAAGATTCGTCGATTGAAAAGTCTCAGTATACGATCCTTGTACCGTTAAATTTTGGGTTCCAAAAAGAAAGGTTTCTCCTTGGCAGATCGCACGGTTTCGGTTTAAAGCATAAGTAGGATTTAATATGAGATTAAGCGTAAGGGTACTGTCACAACCTGCCATATTGGTCAGTATTTGGGTGTATTCACCACTCTCAATAAATGTCTGACCATTGATGGTGTAACTATCACCACATATAGTTTCATGAAGATTGCTTGTGGTGGTAAAACATATTTGATACCATCTGGGCATATATATATCTGCAGAAAGGATGTCGCCTATTCCGTCTTGGTTGACATCTATTATTTCAAGTGTATTTATGGGATTATCGTCACTCTCAGGTTTTATTTCAAAAAAATCGAAAATCTCAGACCCATCATTGATGAAAACTTTAAGGCCGTTGGAATGTGTTATTGCAAAATCCTGATCACCATCATTATCCAAATCGCCAGCCCTTGTGATCTCCCCTTCTTCTCCTATTTCCTGATCATTTAAAGTTGCAATTGAAATTACTGAGCCATAGGTGCCATTTCCATCTGTATTTTCAAACCAAGATGGTTTCCCAGTGAGTAAATCCAGATCATTATCGCCATCCAGATCCACTGCGATTACAGATTTTAGTCGGGGATAAACAGGTGATGAAAGTCTACTGCTTTCGGTAAATACGCCAGCATTATTCTTGAAAACTATCACTTCATCAGTTCCGTCAGCTGTGGCGATTATATCCAAATCACTATCTCCATCTACATCAGCATGTCCAACGCTTGATACTCCTTCAACTGAGGTGCTGATATTTTTACTAGAAAAGTTTGCTGTACCATTGTTTTGCAACCAAAGGATTTGATCATCATAATATTTTCCTAGTAGTATATCAAGATATCCATCGCTATTCAAATCTACAAGATCAAAAATATTGCTTGAACTCCCGGGACTAACTATTGAAAGTGTTCCATTTCGATCAGAAAGGATCAAATTTTGAATCTCGAAAGCTCCGTCATTCATGTTTTTAAACCATCCTAGGTCAAATGGATTAATGTAAATCAAATCTGGTAGATCGTCTCCATCAATATCGCCAAATCCTATATCATAAATATTTGGGATAGTATCGGTAAAAATAATTTGCTCTCCAAAGGCACCTTGGCCACTTCCTTTCATCCATGATATATTCTGATCCTGTTGACTAGCCATTAAAATATCATTGATCCCATCGCCATCTACATCTACATGATGCATCCCAACAGTTTGATAGGCTGTATTGGTGAGGTATATTGGCTTACTAAAATTCCAATTATCCAGATTTTCGTAATACACGAGCTTCATTTGATTTGAAGTCAAAATCAAATCATCCAATCCATCATTGTTATAATCGTTTGCTTGAATCGTATTGGCGCCACCTCTGCCATCTAGGTCAGCTAATCCCATGGTATTTTTTCTTGTGAAAGTTTCGTTTTGGCTATTTTCGAATACCGACACCCTATTTTGGGCGAAACCTAAGGATTCACTGCATTGAATGACTGCCACATCGATATAGTCGTCTCCGTTGAAATCACCAACAGAAACAGCACTGGATCCACTATTAGAGATTGTTAGTTCAGTGTAAGATGTATTGGCATTATTTCTTAACCATCTTAAATCACCGACGCAACCACCAGTTTGACTAATCAATATATCTTTATAGGTATCATTGTTTAAATCTCCCGATGCGAAGTAAACATTACCACTTATTGCTTGCCAAACATAGCCTATTGTATCTGGTGCCATGAAACCAGACTCAGAACCAATGTAGCGTTGCAAATAGTTAGCCTGAGCGTATAATACATCCAAATAGGTGTCTCCGTTTAGATCTTCCAGGAGCATTTCTGTAATTCCGCGAACGTTGGTGCCGATCCCACCATTGCCAGGATTGCCAATCAAATCATAGATTTCATCAATCACGATAATTTCATCAAATGTGCCTAAAGCGTTGCTATTAACCAGCCACATGCCTGGCCCCATGATATCTAGATCTCCATCATTATCAACATCACCAAGTTTGGAGATACTCCAATATGCAACATCAAACTGTTCAGCTATTTTATGTTCTGTGAAATTCCCAGTTCCATCATTTGAATACCATAAAAAGAAACCTTCATTCGCCATGTTGACTAAAACATCAATATTGCCATCACCATTGATATCTCCATAGTCTATATCTCCTGGGTCATTTGCCAGGAAAGAAATAGTATCAATTTCATGTAAATTCCCAGTTCCATCATTTCTAAAAAGTAGTAGTCTTGGACTAATGACAGTAGTTTCTGACACGATCACATCAAAATCTCCATCAGTGTCCACATCTAGAGAGATAGCTCCAAATGGGTATTTAACCACTCTATTTGGATCGAATAGGTCATGAGGTAGAAAATGCTGAGCATTCAGGCTAATTAGACTGCCCGAAATAAGAATAAATAGGAGAACATATTTTTTCATTTGGATGATTTATGACCAACCAAATAACAAATAAACCTTTGAATTTAGCAATACCTCTTAGTAGGTATTTCTGATTATAGCCTTAAAGATTGATTCTTCGTATTTGGCCTTATATCATCTCAAAAGCCATCGCAAAGCGCACCCAATCAGTGTTGTTTTTTAGCCCAAGTTTATAGCCAATATTTTTTCGATGGGTTTTGATAGTGTGCTCAGAAAGAAAGAGCTTTTCTGAAATCTCTGTGCTTGTATACCCCTTGGCAACAAGACGGAGTACTTCTATTTCCCTAGCTGTGAGCATTCCAAAACGCTCCCATCCATGTTTTTCAACAAATACATCGTCTAATACATCCAATAATACTTCCCCAGGTTTCCCCAATCGCTCTATCGGATAGCCAACATTGAAAAATTGTTGTTTGTCAAATACTGTTTTGTAAGTTGTAATCCACTTGAAATCTTTGCGCAAATACAATCGCTGCAGGTAACTGCACATACTTTCTGGGTATCCAGTGCTTTGGTAGTTCTTGATAATGCCTAATGCGTACTCTAAAACGCTAGGATCGGAAATTTCCTTGATTTTCTCGAATCCTAGCCGCGAGATTTCACTTAAATCCAGCTCCATCATATCCTCTAAGACTGGACTTGCGAAGCTGGTATCAAGTGTAATGCGATTATTAAGAGTAATGTAAAAAGGTAGGTGTACAGATATGGCCTCTAGCATTTCCATATCTCTACTAGCCAGTTTGGCTAAGCGGTATATTTGAAATTTATCAAAGTTGACGAGTTCTTTTTCTGTATTTAGCTTTTTCAAACGATCGTTTTAAAATAAATTCAACAGGAAGTAAAAAATTGATCTATGAATTTAAGTCGAAATAGTTTGAATAAAGATTTTGTAAAAGGAAAAACACCCGGCACAATTGTATGTATTCATGGGAATTCTTCTTCAATGAAGGTCTTTGATCATTTTTTCTCGTCGGATTTTGAATACAGCCGTTTGCGATTTGACTTGGCCGGGCACGGGGATTCCTATAGATCAGATGACCCTGCGATGTATTCTTATGATAATTATCGGAAGAATATATTGAACCTGATAGATGAAATTGATGATGAAATGGTGTTGTTTGGAAACTCACTCGGTGGCCATCTGGCGATAGAAATTGCGCCACAGGTCAAAAACTTAAGGGGACTGATTCTCGCTGGTTCCCCACCTTTAAGAAAACCTTTGAATGCTGAAGAAGCTTGGCTGCCTTTTCCCCAGATTCAAAACATGTTTACCGAAGTAGTTCCAGAAAAAACAGTCAAAGAGATGTTTTCTTTGGCTATTTCGAATCAATCAGTATTGCCAACGATTGTTGATGATTTTTTACGAGCAGACTCAAAAATCAGATCAGCGGCAATGGCTGAAATCCTAGAGGGTAAAATTCCAGACGAGGTAGTAATATTTCAGTCCTTGAAGGCTAAGAAATACATACTTCACCCACTTCAAGATCCTACGCCTAATGCTGACTATATGCGATCCATAATGGGTGATGCCCAAATGATAGACATAGAGAATTGTGGTCATTACCCGTCCATAGAGCAGCCAGAGGTATTCCACAAGATTGTTTCTGAGATTTGTAAGGAGGTGTTTGGGTAGAAGATGGTTGGGTTGATAAATCTGTGATTTAGGAATAATAGTCTTTTGTAAGCAAGGAATCTAAAAAACAAACCCTGCAAAAGCACAAAACTTCTAAAGGGTTCATTTTTCTATAGTAAATCCGATACTTTAAAACTCTAACACATTAACACCTTCCAACCTAAAGAACTTCCTTCTCACTCACATCCTTCACATTGTCTTTCGGATTTCTATCTATCAATTTATTGATTGGGTCGATACCCGCTTTGGTAGGCTTGGTACCTACAGTCAAGACAAACTCATTTTCAGCTTGAGAGATTTTGTGCTTTTGCAAGTAGATCAGACTGTCTTTGCCATCGCTTCCTTCTGTGAATACACCTATATCTATCCAGTCTTTTAGGAGTTGCTCTTCTTCGTTACCGAGGCTGTCAGCTTGGTATTTGATAGTGTTGACTGAGAGATTTACCACATATTCATTTTCTGAGATCTCTTCATATTCCGCGTCAGTGGTTTTGTTTTCAAACAAAGTAATCGTCTCAAACATATCTGTGATGATATATTGAAGACTATCTGGTGTTACGGCACGGTAGTACGTGATCAAATCCTTAGAAGTAGGGTATGGAGCTTCTTTGAATGCATAGTCTTCATTGAATCGCTTCAAAGCGGCATTTACACTATCCTCACTGATATAATCTTGCAAAGCAAACATCACTAAGGATCCTTTTCTATAATGGATATAGCCTTGTCCTTCTACTTGATAAAGCGGCATTTCCTTCTTTTGCTCAAATGTTCTACCCATTAGATAGCTATTGAGTTCAAACTTCAAAAACTCCTTGATAATCTCAGGCTTGAATTTCTTTTTCATGACCATCAGCGCGGAATATTGAGAGAGCGTCTCAGAGAGCATCGCATTTCCTTTCACACCAGCTTCTGTTACTTGATGTCCCCACCACTGGTGAGCCACTTCGTGAGCTGTCACATAGAAAGGTAGATCCACATTGTCGATTTTGATATTTTGGATGAATCCTATGCCTTCAGAGAAAGGAACTGTATTTGCGAATGACTGTGCAAAGCTTCTATACCTTGGAAACTCCATGATCCTCAGTTGAGTAAACTGATAAGGGCTAAAGTTCTCAGTGTAGTAAGACAGAGCTTCTTTCATACCTGCCATCATGCGGTCAAGATTGTACTCATGGCCAGGATGATAGTAGATTTCCAAAGCCACCCCAGGTAGTGTATCTAATGGTGGCTGCCAAGTATCTGTGACTACAGCATAGCTTGCTGACACTACAGAGTAGAAGTTGACCATAGGGGTATCCATTTTGTAATGGTAAAAGACACGATCGCCTTCTGTCCATTTTCTTTGGAGATAACCTGGTGCGATTGCAATTTGACTACTGTCCGTACTGATGATGATCTCAAAACTGATTTTATCCGAGTCATCACCAAATAGACTATTGGCAATGCCTCGTGGATCGTCAGTTTCCATCATGCGCTCTTTTACTTCCAGATCTTGCTCTTTTCTATCGTCATCACTGCTTAGCTCAAACCCATCACTGTAGCCCAGTGTAGGAAAATACTGCGTGTTGTTGAAGAAAGTACCATTGTAGATGACATCAGTACTAGAACCACCTTCTTTAAATCCTACTGTGGTGAAGACTACTTCAAAGTTCATTTTCAAAGAATCACCTGGCAATAATGGATTACCTAAGTTGAAGATTTTGTATTTAAATTTTTCATACAGCGTATCCAAAGAAACAGAAGAATCGAAGTTTAAAGTGGTAGTCAATTGTGCATCAACAGCTTCTTGGATATGAAGTTTGTCTATGGCCACACCGGTCTTGTTTTTCAAAACGAAATAGCCCTTGGCAGAAAAATCGCGCTGCTTCGGTTGTATATCTACTTCCACATAAGTGTCGATGATTTTCGGCTGAGGAATAAATTCAAATTGCTTCAACGTGCGCTCATACAATGCCTGATTTTTTTTCTGATCATCTGAGTTTTGGTATTCATTCAAGACATTAGTATTGTAATAAATGAAGGCTCCACTACCAGCAAATACAGCCAGCGCCAATACGATAGTCAAGATCGCTTGTGGATTCAATCTGTTTTTCGACAATTTCATTCGAATGAAAAAATTGGAATCCATTCCCCTTACGGTAAAAAGGATAGCCACAGCATACATGATCGCGGCTAGACCAAACCAATAAAGATTGAACCATGAGAATGGCGTCACATAATGACCGAATTGGTTCATTTCAGAATATTGTCCCAAAGAAGCCCTTGCAAAGAAGAACATGCCGTGCTCCACACCCAATTCATTGATCACAATCAGTGACATGTAGAAGACGAACATTAGCCCAAATCCTACAAACTTATGGTTGACCAAAGCTTGAATAAACAGGCCTAGCACCAAATAAAGCACCATTACTGACAAGGTGTCCACAAAAAGGTTGGTGAAATAGATATTCCACTCGATCACTGGGTAACCTTTGATAAGCTGGATAGCGATACCCGTAAACATGAGTACTGACAGGATGAATACACTCATGAGTACCATACCCAAAAACTTACTGGCAAGGCTTACATAATTGGCATAGGGCAGTGCGTCATAGATAAGGTTCATCTTCACATCGCGCTCTTTCCATACGATCTCTCCGGTGTAGAATACCGTGATGATGATAAAGAAAAGGTTGAAAATACCGATCATGCTCACAGCACGGCTACTTGTCATATAGACTTCTATATCGTATCCGCCTGTACCGCCCACAAAGGCGATCACAAAGACAAAAGCCACTCCGGCCAAAGCGATAAAAAGGAAAGGACCTTGTTTTACAATCCATTTGAAATAGAACCAAGACAAGCTTCTGATCTGTACGAGCTGAGCGGACAAGCCGAAAAGCTGATTGACCACTGGCGTTTCTATGATATCATTAGCGATCTCACGGACACTTTTTGTGGCATTTTTCTTTGTTTTTCTGCCTGCATTTCCTGCCAGCTGAAAGTTGAATTTGAAATAAACTAGTACTAAAGAAAGCAAGCCTACAGTCAGCCAGATCAATCTATTGCTTAGGATATATCCCGAAAAAGGAACTAAAAGGCTGTTTTGCTCAGCTACGGTCCAATACTGCGTGGTGACTTCCAATGCACCAAATCCAAAAGGATCGAGCATGGCAGCCATCGCTTGGTTATCAAGCTGAGAAAGGAAAGAGCTTGCCACCAAGTAGCCCATAAATAATGTGATGCCTTGTGCATATACTACCACCATTCTTTTGCCAAGTGAACCACCCATGAAGAAGATGGCGCTAAATACGAATAGGTTGGGTAGGATGAAAACTACGTAAGGGTTCCAAAAGCGAATAAAACTGAATTCCATAAGGCGGTCGGCATTGTCCAGCCAAGGCCAGGCGAATGCTTGTCCAAACATGGCTCCAAGGACGATACTTGAGGTGATCACGAGTAGGGTCAGGAATGAACCAATGAACTTGCCACCAAGATAGCTGAACTTGCTTGTAGGTGTTGTGAAGATCATCGAATCTGTTTTGTGTTCGAAATCTCTCAGGACAGGTACGCCCATCACTGCAGATGCAATGAAAATCCCGAAAATCATAATGGCAAGCATGATGCCTGATAGTACGATGGGTGCATTTTCCATTACTTTACCACCACTACCACCTGCTCGGACAATATCCGTACTGGTGGCTATGAATGACATAGCAAAAATGATGAGGAAGTAGATATAGGTGACTGGTCTGCTGAATCGATAATTCAGCTCAAATCTTATAAACTCTAGCATGATGAAGTGGAATTTAGGTTAGACTGCAGCTTCAGCAGTTTGAGTTGATTCTTTGATCTTAGTGAAATAGACATCTTCCAGATCAGCAGTTTCTGCGGTGAATCCTTCAGGCTTTGTATCACTAAATACATGGATTTCTGGTTTTCCAGCTATCAACCTTTCAGAAATCACATTGAAGTCAGCTTTGTATTGGTCTAGCTCTTCCTTGTCTATAGTCTTACTCCAGATCTTTCCTTCTATGCTTTTGATAGAGGCTATTGGGTTGCCAGTGAGCAATACTTCACCTTGATTGATGATAGCCATATTGGTGCAAAGCTCCTTCACATCATCTACGATGTGAGTAGAGAGAATCACCACTGTATTTTCACCAAGCTCGCTGAGGAGGTTTAAGAATCTATTTCTTTCTGCTGGATCTAAACCGGCTGTAGGTTCATCTACGATGATCAGTTTTGGATCGGAAATAAGTGCTTGCGCAATACCGAAGCGTTGCTTCATTCCTCCAGAGTATCCACCAAGACCTTTTTTTCTATGCTGCCAAAGGTTGGTTTTTTGGAGTAATGCTTTTACTAGCGCTTTTCGCTCTTTTCCATTGGTGATGCCTTTCAACACCGCAATATGGTCCAACAGATCTTCCGCAGAAACTTTTGGATAAACACCAAACTCTTGAGGTAAGTAACCAAGCACCCGACGAACTTCTTCTTTTTGGGTGAGCACATCAAGATCACCAAGCGTGATTGACCCAGAGTCTGGCTCTTGGAGCGTAGCAATGGTACGCATAAGTGATGATTTCCCAGCTCCATTCGGACCAAGTAGTCCAAACATTCCTACAGGGATTTCTAAATTCACATCTTTAAGTGCCTGAACGCCGTTTGGGTAGGTCTTTGAAAGGTTCTTGATGGTAAGATTCATTGATAATTAAGTTGAGGTAAAGTATGTAGGTGTAAATCTGTTATTGAAAATTACAAAGATCATCCGATTTAGCAAGTGTAAAATAGTCTAGTCGATATAAATGCATGATCAACGGTAGGCTTTCTGGATCAATTAAGAGCCTTCGCTGCTCAGTCTATTGAAATCTTCCCATTTCAGATTTTCTTCATTAAATACCTGCTCCGTTGGGTCTTTTTTAAGATCGTATCGATATTCAGGTTTTATTTCAGTCGGGTTTTCTGTATCCAATTCAGAAAGTTTTAACAGCTGCTCTATGTAGAATTTTGAATTTTCATTGGCAGAAAATAGGTGCCGCTTTGTGATATCCAAGTTCACATCGATATGAAAATATTCTGGATACCAAGAGTCTCCAACTAACTGATACCTCAGTTCCTTTCTCACCACGGGGTTGTCAATAGAAATTCCTAAAGAAAAAAGAATAGGTCTGATGACGACTGGGATAACTGCTTCCGCATCAAAGATTATAGAAGCGAATGCATCAGTTTTAGTGTCTATGTAGATTTTTCCTTTGCTGCGAAGGTGGTCTACGGTGCCCTTGGATTCAAAATCTATAACGAGAAGTTCTCTATTGCGAAATGCTACTGGCGTACCGAAAAAGTATCTGAATTTTTTGAAATAGGCACTATCTAGAAAATCGTCTAACTGATTGGTCAAATCCATTTCCAATATGTCGCTTGGCCCGCTAAAAGATGCAGAAATTAAATCTGCCGATTCATCATCGTATTCCTCGCCTTTTTTCTCAGCTTTCTTCTTTTTACGCGCATCCTTTTTGTCTCTACTTTCCTTCATGAATTGCAGCTCTGCAGGATCTTCAGCTGTTTCATAAAGTACCAGTTGATATTGGTTAGGTAGTGTGTCAACGTATGCTCTGTGGTAGGTCTTCCAAATGCCTTCAGTAAAAGCCAAATATTGGCCGTTTTCCCGAAAGACTTCTCTATAGAGGGAAGTAGAAGCAGCTGGCTGCTTAGACATCACACTTTCCATATTGCGAAGTACGCGCTTGATATAGTCCTCAGGCGAAAGCGGACGAATTACCAATTCATCGAGGGTAAGTATGGATGGCTCTAGTCCAATTATTAATTGTGAAGAAGATCTGTATTCAGCTGCCGAAATAGTTTTGGAACGATACCCCAAATAACTCACTTGGATTGGGCTGTCTTTAAGTTGCTCTGGGAGTGAAAATTCAAATACACCATTTTCATTTGAGATGGTCCCGAAGGATGATCCTTCTATGCCCACCGTCGCAAATGACAAAGGATCCTTAGTTTCCTTATCGATGACAATACCACGTATGGATTGAGCGTGGAGTTGAATGGTTGTTGTAATAACTGCAATTACGAAGAAGATTTTTTTCATCAGGGGATGTTCTGTTTGTTCCAATGTATGATGCAGCTAATGCCTTATCCGTTTCAGTTCAAAGGTTAAATTTTCTAAAAATTTTGTAGTTCATGACTGTTTGGGGCGAGGATTTTGAATCTTTTTTAAATAGAAATGGTAAAAGCATAAACTGTGTATTGAAATACACAGAATAAATCAGAAAAAGGCTGATACCAAAAAATAGGTATTTCAAAAAAATCAGAGGTATTAATGAAAAAAATGTAAATCTTAAATCACTCTGTTGAAATACGATTAACGTACACGTAGCTTTGTAATGAATATTTAAACTTCCTCATAATGAAAAACTTCAAAACTTACTTCTTCCTAAACATCGCCATCATGGTGGTTGGTTTGACGCTTTGCTTCGTAGCTTCTTTCTGGTTGACGAACTATTTCCCTTTCGGAATGGTGTTGCTTACTGGATTGATAGGCGTAACGCTTACTTTCTTGGGTGGCTCACTACTTGCCGATCTGAGAGAGATCAGAGCGCTTACTCGTTCTTAAGAACTACTAGGGATTGCACTTGTCCAAAGTGCCGGACTTAATAGAAAGTTGGGCTCGGGATTGCGAAGTGCATTGAGCAGGCTGGCTTTGATTGTGGGATTATCCTTCTGCAAGCTGACCAACAGATTTTTGACATATTGTCTTTTCATACCGTCTTGCGATCCACATAAGTTGCATGGCACTATTGGCCACTGATTCATAGCGGCAAAAGCTGACATCCATTTCTCCTCCAAGGAGAAGAGCGGTCTGATCACATTGATATTTTCCTTTTCAGTCTTATAGTGAGGTGGCATAGAAGCTAGCTGACCAGAATAGAACGCATTCATCAAGAAAGTTTCGATCAGATCGTCCATATGATGCCCAAGTGCTATTTTATTACAACCCATTTTCTTAGCCAAGTCATACAAAACGCCCCGTCTCAGGCGGCTACAGAGTGAGCAATAGGTATTGCTTCCTTTAATTTTTTCAACCACTACGCTATAAGTGTCTCTGAACTCAATGTGAAAGGGAACCTCCCATTTTTTGAACAATTCTGGAAGTATATGTGAAGGGAAACCTGGCTGACCCTGATCGAGATTTACAGCAAGTATTTCAAAATTAATAGGAGCCTTGCGCTGGAATATTTTTAAAAAATGGAGGAGGCAGAGACTGTCTTTTCCACCACTCACGGCGATCATCACCTTATCTCCCTCTGCGATCATTTGGAAGTCGGCTATGGCCTTGCCTATCTCTTTATTGATTTTGGAAGTTACTTTTTCTAGATCTACGAGTGAAGTCTCTACCGGTTCATTCATGGCACAAATATCTGTTCAATATTTCAATGTAAGTGAACAGATTTATTAATACCTCGTACTGCTACTGATATCATTAAGAGACCAATCGTATTCGTAGTGGTTGAGTTTATGTGACTCGGGAATTTTCAGCTCGCGGTATTTATTGATATAATCTTTGATGTCTGTCGTGTCGTTGACAAAATCTTTTTCATACCATCGGAAAACCTCACTCACTTGAGTATTGGTCTTATATACTCTTATGTACCAATTGATGTTGAGAACTTCTGTGGTTTTTCGCTCTAGTTGCACTTCCATAGAATCAGGAGTAAAAGCGTAATCAGATATCGGAGGACACCCAACCGCGGCACAAACAAGCACGAAATGCAATCTTGGATCTGGGAAAGCAGCGAATAGAACTTCTTTTTCTAATTGATCAAGAGTCATTTTTTGACCTGCGACGATAAAGGTTTTCTTATCGAAAAAGCCATCTAGTTTTAAGGGTCCAAATAATGGATAATTATTCACTATTTGTTTGATAACCAGAATGTTGTATGCGTTAGTGAAAAATGCTTTTTGAACTTCTGGTTCTTTTCCTACTATGAGATAAGTCTCGATTTGATTGATAAGTGCGTTAAGTTTTGCTGGGTTATCCTTGATGTATTGGTATTTCACGAGTCCGTTTTCAATGGATTCTTGGAGAAACTCATCGGCAGACTTAAAGAAGTCTAAGGGCTGTGCTGCGGCATTCAGAATGTTCGCAATTAGCAATAATGCAAAGACTGTTTTCATCATGGTTTGATTAGAAATTATTACGATTGTTATATATCTGGTAGTTCATCAAGATATTAATCTACCTGAAAACCTCGAAAAATAAAATAAGCTTAAATTTTAATCTGATATTGGAGTATTACCATTTCACGGTGGTCAGTTTGCGTGATCATACCGTTACTCTGGCGAAAAATTGGACGGTCTTGCACGCTCAAGCTTAACTTGGACTTATGACTGTCGAGTAGATAGCTTAGGCCAAACTCATAAAGCGCCGCTTGGTCGTTGAGTGCGTCAAGATGGGCTAATTCTAGTGTGAAAAATGTCTGTAGAGCAAAGGGCTTCTCCTTTTTAGTATTGAAGTATTTCATCAATGCAATCTGGCTCAGTAGGATATTTCCGGATCCGACAGTCGGAAAACTATTGCCTGTACCATTGTAGCTCACATGATTGTCTGACCCATCAGCAGAATTGTTTGGCCCTATATTTCTTATGAAATCTGGACCCAGATCGTGATGAATAAGAGCCGTATAGTACGTAAGTGTCATTTTGTCAAAAGCAGGTCGCTCGTAGAATATATCAAATGCGAAAGATCTTGCATGATGTATGGTTGTGTCACCTAAGCAAGAGATTGATGAAGTGGATCTGGTTTGATGGCTAAATCCAAAGCCTACATTTAGCAATTGTTTTTTCCCATGATAAGTCCATGCGGAAAAAGGTGAAGCAAGTGATTCTTTGTCAAAGAATTGATATTTGAAATAGGCTGACGTGTGCACAGCACTAGCGTCATTGATGAAGTTTGCACTAAGACCTAGTTTGGCAGTGCTATTAGCGTTGGGTCTAGCCATAACCGCTCGGTAATCTAGCTTACCAATAGAGCCATGTGCGGCTAAGCCAAATCGCCTAAAGAAGTCATCTTGTATGTTGAGGAATGGTGTAGCAGAAAAATTAATATCTGTTCCTATGGCAGAGAATGTCGAAGGAGCAGCATATCTACTAAGTCCCGTCCATGCGTGCTTTCCAAAGACCAAAGAGATGTGATCACCGAGCTTCCAATCTATGTAGGCATCTAGAAGCTTAGGTGCTTTGTCGGGATTGAGATTACTGAGATTATTGTTGCCTAGCTGAAAATGATAATTAATATTCTTATCTAAAGAACCTTTTACTCCAAATCGGTACCTCCTAATGGAAATATCTACAACGTGATCTGAGGGCTCTCCACCAATTGTAGAACCTGGATTTTGATGATTGTATCTAGCCCAAAACTGAAAACTAGCATAGAGTTCAGGAGCATACTTTTCCTGTGCAATGGCTTGGAAGGATAAAAAATAACAGATGAGAATGAATAGATTTTGGGTCGCGACTTTCATGAGCTTTTCCTTCAGTTAGGATTGTTTGCTCAGATATTCAAACAGCTTCTTTTGGTCAATTACAGAAGTGTATTCACGATAGTCTATGCCGTTTTTAAGAATGAATTTGGTGAGTAAGACTTTGATGATACGATGAAGTTCTTCCTTGTTCCATGGTTTCTCTACGTAGTAGTCCAGGTCACCATTATTGATAGCTTCAATCGTATCTTGATGAGTGGCCAAACCTGTAAGAAGAATGGTGCGAGTAGATTTAAAACGACTGTCATTTTTGATCTTTTTGAGTAAATCAACACCCGTATTTTTAGGCATAACTTGGTCTGTGATCACTATTGCTGTAAAGTCACCTTTAGCGTCTATAGCTTCCATCATATTCCATGCCTCCGACATGGACTCACATTCTTCTATTCGAATTTTGCTTTCGAATTCTCCTAAGTCTTGTGTGACGGCATTCAATACCTCACGTTGATCGTCAACACAGATGATATTTAGCTTTTCCATGATTAATTGATGATTGGGAGTTTTACAATAAATGAAGTTATACCTGATCCACTAGTGACATTAATAGTGGCGTCATGTTCGGCAATTATTCGTTGCACTATTGACAATCCTAATCCAAGTCCAAAATTTAATCCAGCTACTTTAGTCGTGAAACTTGGTTCGAATATTTTTGAAATGATATTCTGGGGAATACCCGGTCCATTGTCAGTGATGGTGATGGTGATGTTCTTTTGATCGAATGAAGAAGCAATGGTGAGCTTTGGTTCTGTGGTACCACCTTGAATCATGCTTTCTATTCCATTTTTTACCAAGTTGATCCAAACTTGTACAAGTTGTCCAAAACATGCCGAGGTAGCAGGAAGATTGCTATCCAGTTGTATGTCTGTCTCTACTCTTTTTGTAAGATTGGTTAGGATCACCAAAGCTTCGTTGATCGTCTGATTGATTTCTACGTGCTTTGACCATTGATGCTCCGCCATTCCAAGTTGCTTCACCGACTTCACCACATGCGTAGCATGCCTAGCAGCTATTTGCATATCATGAATACCGCATCCCGCTTCCCAGTAGTCGTATAGCTTATCGGCTGACAATCCGTCTTTTTTGATTGCTTTTTCTAATTGCTCGAGTGTAAGTCCGATTTTACTAAGCTTTCTACTTTGTGCACTTGTTAGCTGGGATATTTTAGTTTCAAGGCTTTCTCGGAGTAGACGAGCATCTTGTGAGGAGGTACTTTGTCCGTTTGCAAGACCTAGTTTGAATGACGCTACTAGGGCAGTGCTTCTGTCCATTTTGACAATATCCTCAATAAAATTCCTGAGGCGATCCAAACCACCATCTAGTACACTCACAGAGTTGTTTAGCTCATGTGCCAGACCAGCGGCCATTTGACCCAAAGTCGCCATTTTTTCTGCTTTAAGGAGCCTCTGGCTGTCTTTGTATTTTTCTTTTGCCATTTTCTTGGCAAAGATTTGGCGAGTGAATATCTCGTTAACGATTACGCGGAAGAGAAAGGGATTGAGCCTTTTCAGTTCTTCCTCGGTATGCTCTTCTATTGCTTTATCATAGTAGCGTATCTGTGTATCTACACCAGCTATTACTCGGGAGTATGTGGTGTGATCATCCGAAAAATAGCTGTAAACCCCGATGAAGTCATTGTCTGTCTCTTCGAAAATTGGATAATTTTCAAGCGCTGCATCTTTGAGGTACCCAAAGACTTTACCTTTTATCACCAAATAAAGTCGTGTATTTCGCTGGCCGTAATCAAATAGTAATTCTCCCTTTTTGAGAATGATTTTTTTTGAGTCATCCGAAAAAAGGCTGTCTTTGATCCACTGAAAATTTACCTGATCTTTCATAGTGATTACTTAAAAAAATCCGATCACGTTGAGCAAATACATCATTGCGTAGTTCAGCAGTAGCCCAATGATCGCTATCAAGACACCTGGTTTAGCCATTTGTTTGGTCTCTATGTTTCCAGTGGCAAATGCAAGCGCGTTTGGAGGTGTACTGATAGGCAGTGCCATGCCTATGGAGCAAGAAAATGTAGCAGCGAGTATGAGCATTTGATTGCCACCAAAGGCGTCTAAACTAGAAAGTGATACACCGAGTGCTGCCACTAATGGCAGTAGCAAGTTTGCAGTGGCCGTGTGTGACATGAAGTTGGCCATGAGTACAGCTATTGCAGTAGTCAGAAGTACGATGAGTATCGGCGAAAACTCTTGAAAAGGGATCACATCAATAAGGTGCTGAGCTAGTCCGGTGGCCTCAAGCCCCAGTCCTAGCGCAATTCCTCCAGATACTAACCAAAGCACGTCCCAGCTGATGTTTTTAAGGTCGCTTTTATTAATAATGTCTAACGCTGAAAACACCGCTACTGGCAACATTGCTACGATATATGCATTCATTCCGTGAAGAAAATCAGTCAGCCAGAGCAGTATAGTCAGGGCGAAAGTGATGTATACAATAATGGCTTTTCTTGTTTTTAGCCAAGTCCCATTTATCTCAAGTTTTATTTTATCCGTTTTGATAGGGTAGAGGAATAGTAGCAGCATCCATATTATGATCAAGAAGACAATGACATATGGTATGGCCATGGCCATCCATTCCCCAAAGGATATGTAATTCGAGCCAGTCAAATATTTAAGTGCTATGGCATTGGGTGGAGTACCTATTGGTGTGCCAATTCCTCCAATATTTGCAGCGAATGGGATAGCAAGCAAAAAGGCAATTTTTCCTTTGTCATCATCGAGAAATACAGCCGTAACCGGTGCAAGAATAGCAAGCATCATAGCTGTAGCGGCGGTGTTGCTCATAAACATAGAAAAAGTGGCAGTAATGAGCATGAGACCCAGCATTACCCATTTTGGTTTTTGCCCGAATGGCTTCAATAAGACTTTAGCTAAATTTTGATCTAATCGGTACTTGGTGGCCGCCATTGCTAGAAAAAATCCTCCAAGAAAGAGGATGATGATTGGCGAAGCAAAAGTACCGATCAGCGCTTTGTAATCGACGAGCGTACCTATTTCCTCTGTGCCTGACGGCTTGATTAAGAAGTTGAGCCCTTTTGTGGACACCATGACCAACTCGAGAAATATGATTAGTAAAGAGGTAGCATAAATTGGAATAGGCTCCAATATCCAGAACAAAGCTGCCAAAAAGAAGATTGCAATAATGCGTTGCTCTACAATCGTAAGTCCCGGGATGCCAAACATGGAAGCAGGCAATAGCAAGATGAGAATTGGTATGCTGACACAAAGAAGAAGTTTGATAGACTTTCCAGACATATAATGTTTTATTTTCTGATGGCAAGTTAAATATGGTGTGAAATCAGGTTTATGTCAATTGAATGCAGTACTTGTGATAAAAATCAGTCATTTCGGCTTTGATTTTTATTGGAAATCTTTTTGAGCTCAACAAGGAGCTGTGCAATGGAGGCACATTCTTTTTCCATTTCATGAGTTTTCAAAACCCATAACGATTGCTTGCAGCTAATTTTGATATCCGATTCGCTCACGCTCTTAAAGTCATTTCTGGATAAGGCTTGTTCGGTCCAGAAAACCATCTCTTTTTCACCTTGCAGCTCGATTTCCGCTATAATGTTTTGGCTGAGGCGTACAGACCCGTGAATCATGTCATAGCCATAGTCCTGTAAGTAAAGTGTTTTCTCCAACTGACCACTTAAGATCAAATCTTCTGGATTTCCCTCCAAGACAGGTTCATTGAAGTTGAAGAGCCAAAGCTTATCCGAAAGTTGTGTACTTACCTGCATGTCATGCGTGGAGATGAGAATACCTTTTCCAGTTTTTGCGATAGCTCTGAGTAGGAGCATTACTTCTATTTTATTATAAAGGTCAAGGTGAGCTGCAGGCTCATCCAGTATGATAATATCTGTCTCTTGAGCAAGCGCACGAGCAATCATCACTTTTTGGAGTTGTCCATCACTCAACTCATATAGTTTCTTATTAGCAATGTAATTGACATGTGTCTCATTGATTGCCCATTCCACCTTTTGTTTGTCTTCGCTGCTAAGCACTCCCAGCCAATTAGAGTAGGGGTGTCGCCCCAAAGCAATGAGCTCAATGACTGAAATATTGAGAGAGAAGGGTTTTTCGGTAAGCACTACACTTACTTTTTTAGCCAAATCTTTGTCAGAAATGGTGAATAAGTTTTTGCTATCCAATCGAACCTCGCCACCCAATGCAGGCAGCAGACGCGTTATGGTTTTAATAAAGGTTGTTTTCCCTACGCCATTCTGCCCCATGAGCGAAACAATTTCACCTGGCTGCAACAATAAATTGATGTCCTTTTGCAATACTTTGGGATTATTTTGACCACTCTGATAGCCAATTGTCAGCGATTTGGTTTCGAGCAGAGACATTAGCTGTGGGTATAGTTTAGACTTTTTCTTCTTAGGAGGATGATGATCACAAATGGTGCACCGAAAAGTGCTGTTACAGCATTAAGAGGCAAAGTGATGTCCATACCAGGAAGCTGAGCGATCAAGTCGAAAACAAGCATGAGGCTAGCGCCGAAAATAATAATCAGCGGATTTAGCAGGAGATGATTGGAGGTGTTAAAAAGCATTCTCGTGAGATGGGGAAGTGCTACACCAAAGAATGCTATTGGCCCGCAAAAGGCAGTGACAGTCCCAGCTAGCAGAGCGGTGTTGAGGATTATTAATAGCCTCGTTTTTTTGATATTTAACCCAAGACTGATGGCATAATTTTCGCCAAGGAGCAATGCGTTGAGATTTTTTGACAACAGCATCGAAGTAGCTAAGCCGATTACAATCAGTGGGATGAAAACCTTGAGTTCGTCCCAACTCAAACTACCAAGGCTTCCAAACGACCAAATAACATAGGCTTGAATATTTTCGGCTTGACTGAAAAACTGCAGGATACTCACGAATGCGCCTGAAGCTGCCCCAAACATAAGCCCGATAATAAGGAGCGTAACACTGTCACGTATTCTGCTTGCCGCAAAACTGATAATCAATAGTACCAAAAGTGCCCCAGCACCAGCTGCGCAGACTAAAAACCAGCTTCTCCCTATACCTGTCAACTCCATAAATCCCCCAAAATGCAATCCTAAAAAGATTGCAATAGCTACGCCTAAACCTGCTCCTGAACTAATACCCAATACATAGGGACCAGCCAGCGGGTTTCTAAAGAGAGTTTGCATTTGTAAACCGCTCACACCTAGTGCACTTCCAACCAATATCGCTGTAATTGCCTTCGGAAATCGGAAGTTGGTCAGAATGATGTTCCACGTATCATTTCCAGAGGTACCCGAGATCAGATAAGTCAATAAATTTTTAATGGGGATAGCAACCGAACCAAGACTGACATTTGCAACAAAGCAGACGATAAGGCAGATTGCCAAAAAGATCAATCTGCTCGTCCATTTCCTTTTTGATTCCTCGAGTTGCTGCTTGATCATGGAAGTTTCTGAAAGTAATAGGCTTCGTAATTTTCCATAAGCTCTGGATGCAAAAGGTAAATCAAGTCTTCAAGAACAATATCGGGTCGTACATATGCTGATTCAAAAAAATCATATCCGCCAGCTTCACTGATTCTTTTATTATAAGAGTAGATTTTATCTTTTTCAAAGGCATCAAATTTTGAGTACCTAAAATCTTGATTGATTAGTTCTTGGCGGGTGTTTAATGTGCTAGTGCCTATCCAAAAGTCTGCCGTCTTCGCTTTATCGAGTACAGATTCAAAACTCAACTCTAGCCAGCCAGTATTAGTGTCGTCCTTCCATAAATATTGTCCACCAGCATCTTGGTAGAAAGTAGCTGCCCAGTTCTTGCCTCCTGGGAGAAACCAAACATCGCCGTACATCACGCCGCTCAGCACAGTTGGTCGAACCGTGACTTGTGCACATTTTTCCTTCAACGCATTGTAATTAGATGTGATCAAATTGAATATAGAGTCTGCCTCAGCTTCCTTATCGAAGATGGCACCAAAAAATTTTATCCATTCTGCTCGGCCAAGTGCCGAAGTTTCGAGGAAATCAGAATTGTAAACCACTGGAATTCCTGCTTCTTCAATTTTATCTAAAATGCTCGATTCGTTACCCATATCAAATGCTATAACCAAATCTGGTTGTAGCCCAATGAGTAGTTCCAAATTGAGGTTGCCATTTGGTCCCAAATCTTTGATGAAACCTTGATTTACTCGCTCCTGAAGAATCGATGAGCTGATATATTGAGTTCCAGGAAATCCGACTAGTCTATCTCCTAAACCTAGTATCTCCAAGTAGGGTAGATGTGTGGTAGAAGTTACAATTACCCTTTTGGGTGCTTTCCTAAGGAAAATTTTTTGAGGCCGCTTGGCCCCAGGCCAAGGCTCATTAATGATGATTTGATTGTTAGAAAGCGTAAATTTTTCAGCATGAGTGATAATGCCTCTGCTATTTCTTGGTAGGCTTTTATCTTCTTTAGTGATGTTTTGGCAGCTACAAAAAATCGATACAAGAATAAAAAATTGGCTTGCTTTCATTGAGGTCAAAATTGACCAAAAAATATTACTAAGTAGAAAATGAATTGAAGCTTACTAGGTTTGCTAGCTACTATATCTGTCAATCACTGATAAAAGGTCAGACAATATAGTGTGCGAATACAAATGAAAGGCTTGTTTCAGAATTTTAATTAAAGACCAACTCTAGCGCCTTTCTGACCGATATTTTTTCATTGACAACCTGCTCGGTTAAAGACTTTATTTGAGATTGTTTTAATGTGTCACTAAAAAAATTAGATGTGAGCTTCTCTTTTATGAGTTCATGCAGCCATTTAATACGCTGCTGGTTGCGATTCTCAAATAGATAGCCATTTACTGTCATCTTGGTCTGGTATTGTTCTATAGTCTCCCAAATCTCTGTGACCCCATTGCCATTAATGGCTGAGCATGTTTTTACAGTCACTATCCAGCCAGAGGATTTTGGAGGAAAGAGGTGGATAGCACTAGAGTAGGCATTCTGGGCGACCTTAGCAGCTTGCAGGTTATTCCCATCGGCTTTATTAATAACAATTGCATCCGCCATTTCCATAATGCCTCGTTTCATTCCTTGAAGATCGTCTCCAGCACCAGGGATCATTAGTAAAAGAAAGAAGTCTGTCATGTCTCGAACTATCGTTTCGCTTTGTCCAACGCCTACAGTTTCAACTATTATGATATCAAACCCCGCTGCTTCACAAAGTAAAATCGCCTCCCTAGTTTTGGGTGCAACACCACCAAGCGAGTCTCCTGCCGGAGAGGGTCTTATATAAGCATCTTTATTATGCGCCAATTCAGACATTCTAGTCTTATCTCCTAAAATGCTTCCACGGCTCATTGAACTTGTAGGGTCTACCGACAACACAGCCACTTTTTTACCAAGCTTTGTGAGTTGATTACCGAAAGCCTCGATGAAAGTGCTTTTCCCGACACCAGGAATCCCTGTAACACCAATACGAACACTTTTACCTGTGCGAGGCAATAGTTTATCTAACAGTAAGGTGGCTGAGGCCCTATCTTTAGTAAGCGAACTCTCAATAATCGTAATTGCCCGACTAAGAATTAGGGTATTACTTTCACAAATGCCTTGAAATAATTCATCATTTGTAGGTCTTATTTTCTTTGAGAAGGTCATGACACACAAAATGGGGTGAAAAAATTGTTTTTATTTAATAAAAAATTATATTTTATTTATATTGCATTTGATCTGTGATGGAATGCCTTTTACTTGCGAGTAATCTAAAGTCTTTTTTAATTACCCGCTAACCACAATATCATGTTTAGAAAGTTTTGGCTTGACGTAATCTTAGGTACCCTTTTCATTTTCGGATTGATGGGGGTTTTTGATAGTATGACCGCCTTCAAAGTTTTTGATGTGTTTGATCCAATCGGACAGGCATTTGACGATATGGAGTTCACAGATATCGTGTTTTCTCAACTTCGTGATGATCCAGTAGGTGATGATCGTGTTGTCTTGGTCAACCTAAGCAACCTACAGCGTGGAGAAATAGGGATGATGCTACAAATCATTTCCCAATACAATCCGGCTGTCATAGGTATTGACTCCTTCTTCTACACACCTAAAGAAGATACTTTGGGAGACATGATGCTACTAGAAGGTCTTGCAAGTGTTCCACACCTAATACTAGCATCTAAGCTACTGCCGCATCCGGTTGACCCAACGCAAGATACTATTGCATATTCTTGGGAAGTATTTAATGAGTTCGCTGAGCGAAATGCGTTCGTTAATCTAATAACGGATGCTGAGGTGCAGGAAGATCTTAAAATGTGTAGAGAGTTCTATCCAAAATTCGACATCCAAGGAGAACAACAAGTTGCATTTGCGGTGCAAATGGCAAGTTATTATGACTCGGCAGCAGCAGCTAGTTTCTTAGCAAGGGGCAATGAAGTAGAAGTCATTAATTATAAAGGCAACGTACTTGATTATGGTGCAACCAAATTTGGTAACAAATATTATGCACTTGATGTAGCCGATGTGTTTGAAGAAAATTTCACTCCTGATATGATCACTGGTAAAGTGGTCATGTTCTGTTACTTAGGTAAATATTTAGGGGACAGGGAATCATTAGAAGATAAATTTTTCACACCATTGAATAAGAAGTACATTGGCCGTGCTTTTCCTGATATGTATGGCGGGGTTGTTCATGCCAATATCATTTCAATGATATTAGATGAAGATTATATAAATTATATGAGTGATAATGCAGGCATAGTATTTGCTGTCATTCTGTGTTTTTTAAATGTGGCTTTATTTTCTTGGGTATATAAAAGATTGCCAAAGTGGTACGATGGTATTACCAAACTTTTTCAGTTATTGGAAATAGGCGTACTTGTTTTTGGCGTGATTTATGTAATGGAGTTTTATTCCTTTAAACTATCTATTGGAATTGCCCTAGGCGCGGTAGGCCTCGCAGGGGATTCTTTGGAGGTTTATTATGGAGTAGTGAAAAATTCATTTACCAAAGAAGGTAGAAAAGCACTATTTAAAATGGATAAATTATAACTTTACTAAGTAATTCAATAAACGCTATATGATTATGAGAAAGCTCATTTCTTATTTATTTGTTGCCAGCATGGTCTTAATGACCACAATTGCATCGGCTCAGGACTATGCATTCAGAGTTTTGGCAAACAAAGGGAGTAACCAAGTTAAAAAGGCAGGTGCCGGAACAGCGGAATCGCTAAAAACTGGAGCCAAGCTGAGTTCTGGAGATGAAATTATCGCATCTGAAGATGCGTACATTGGTCTCATGCATTCTTCTGGTAAAACCACAGAAATTCGTGGCGCAGGTACAAAGAAGATATCTGACCTAGAGAAGACAATCACTACAGGAAGCACAAGTATCGCTAGTAGGTATGCAAGTTTTGTAATGAATAAAATGAACGAAGAGGAGAACACCAACTATCGTTCAAGACTCAATGCAACTGGAGCTGTATCAAGAGCTACGGGTTCTGCAGCTATCAATGTAATGGCCCCAAGTCAGGCTGATTTACTCGGTGATATTGCCATTCTTAGATGGGATGCACCTGAAGGATTTGTTGATGGTGATTCTTATCTGGTGAAAATAGAAAACATTTTCAATGAGGAAATTTACTCTGAAGAGACTTCAAAAGGTTCTATTACTTTAGATTTCTCTGATGAAGCATTAGCATACGACATGGGACTTTATCTTGTGAAAGTTTACAAGAAAGGAGACGATGAGATCGCTTCTGGGGAAGTAGGGATCAAGAAGGTTAAAGCAGGTGATAAAGTTGAGATTCAAGAGAATCTTGCTAATCTGAAGAGCGAAGTTTCAGACGATAGCCCACTCAACAAAATTATTTATGCTTCATTCTATGAGGAAAATGGTCTAATTCTAGATGCCTTGACTAAGTATGAAGAAGCGATCAAAATGGCACCTGAAATCGAAGATTTCAGGGAGCTTTACACAAACTTCTTAATTAAGAACGGTCTAGCTCAATAAGCAGAACTTACCAAACTAAAAAGGGATTCAACTTAGTTGAATCCCTTTTTTTATGCGTTCAAGAGTTTATGAAGTATTTCTTGAGCTGCTTTAGAAATGACTGTGCCAGGACCAAAAATAAATGAGACGCCTTGACTCATAAGGTATTCATGGTCTGCATCAGGGATGATGCCTCCTGCAATTACCATTATGTCCTCTCTGCCTATTTTTTTAAGCTCATCTATAAGTTCTGGCACTAGGCTCTTATGTCCGCCTGCTAATGAGGAAGCCCCAACTACATGAACGTCGTTTTCCGCAGCCTGACGTGCCACTTCTGCAGGTGTTCTAAATAATGAGCCAATATCTACATCAAAGCCAATATCAGCGAAAGCTGAGGATATTATTTTAGCTCCACGGTCATGGCCATCTTGCCCCATCTTAGCTACGAGAATCCGTGGACGCCTGCCATCAAGTGCTGCAAATTGGTCAGCCAATTTCATCGCCTCCTTAAAGTCTTGATTTTGTTTTATTTCTGCTGAATACACGCCCGTAATGGTTTGATTTTTTGCTTCGTATCTACCAAAGATAGTTACTAGCGCTTCAGATATTTCACCAAGTGTTGCTCGTTTACGAGCTGCGTCAATACAGTATTCCAGCAGATTCCCATTGGCGTTTGCAGCCTTGATGAGAGAATTCAATGCTTCTTCGACCGCAGGATTATCTCTTGAAGATTTAATTTTTTCAATTCTATCAATTTGGCTGATGCGCACTGCATTGTTATCAACTTCGAGTAAATCAATGACAGTTTTGGAATCAGTCTGATATTTGTTGACCCCTACGATAATTTCCTCGCGGCTATCTATTCTGGCTTGTTTGCGTGCTGCAGCTTCCTCGATTTTCATCTTTGGAATTCCTAATTCTATGGCCTTAGACATCCCTCCGAATGACTCCATTTCTTCAATCAATTGCCACGCTTCATTTATAAGCTCCTCTGTGAGTTTTTCCACGAACTCGGATCCACCCCAAGGGTCAATTACTTGATTGACATCTATTTCCTTTTGAAGATAGATCTGAGTTTCCCTAGCAATGCGTGCAGAGTAGTCAGTAGGCAATGCAATAGCTTCATCCATGGAATTGGTATGAAGTGACTGGGTATGACCAAAGACTGCTGCGAGTGCCTCTAAAGCTGTTCTGGAGATATTGTTGTATGGGTCTTGAGCCGAGAGGCTATAGCCAGAGGTCTGACAATGCGCTCGAAGCATTAGGGATTTAGGATCTTTTGGATTGTAGGGCTTTATTAATTTGGCCCAAAGTGCACGACCTGCTCTTAATTTTGCTATTTCTGTAAAGAAATCCATGCCGATTCCCCAGAAGAATGAAAGTCGTGGAGCAAAAGCATCTATGTCAAGACCTGCTTCGATACCTTTCTTCACATACTCCACGCCATCAGCCAAGGTAAAAGCCAACTCCTGAGCGGCAGTGGCTCCTGCTTCATGCATGTGATAGCCGCTTATGCTTATGGAATTGAATTTGGGCATGTGCGCTGAAGAATATTTAAAAATATCTGAGACGATGCGCATAGAAGGCTCAGGAGGATAGATGTAAGTGTTACGCACCATGAATTCTTTTAAAATATCATTTTGAATTGTGCCGCTCAGTTGCTCAGGCTTTACACCTTTTTCCTCCGCTGCTACTATATAGAAAGCTAGTATCGGCAGCACAGCGCCATTCATAGTCATTGATACTGACATCTGGTCTAATGGGATACTGTCGAAGAGTATTTTCATATCCTCGACCGTATCTATAGCTACTCCTGCTTTGCCCACATCTCCTGTCACTCGTGGATGATCACTGTCATAACCTCTATGGGTTGCTAAATCAAAAGCTACGGAAAGTCCTTTTTGTCCAGCAGCAAGATTCCTTCTGTAGAAGGCATTAGACTCCTCAGCTGTTGAAAATCCAGCATACTGGCGAATCGTCCAAGGCCGTTTTGTGTACATGGAAGCATATGGGCCTCTTGTGTACGGTGGGAATCCAGGAGGATTTTGAAGGTGAGAAAATTTAGATTGGTTATTTTTTTCCATCGCCTTTGGTAATTGGAAATCAATTAATTCACTCGAAAAAGTCTTGATCAGAGTAGCGGTAAGTTCATCTAGAAAGTATGAACCTGAGGAAGCATTCCTTGAATCAGCTAGTCTGGATTCTTCTCTTAAGATATTGCCTACATTTCTACTTATTCTCCGAGATGCTCCCCCTAGCCAATTTTTATCACCACTCTCAAATGAAATACTATCTGCTCCACTTATAATTGCAGAAAGACCAGCCGTGGTTTGTTTAAGAATGTGGTGGCTTTCATTTTTTCCACTTAGAATGTTTGCGTGAATTTGAACCTTTGATTCTTTATATATTTCTGCGAGTGTGATAAAGCAAAATTTGAGAGCCCTTATTCGAGCAATTTCATGGTAGAAGTTTTCCGTGACATCAATCCATACTACAATAGAGTTTTTGCTCTTGCTCTCAAGTTCAGAGATGGTTTCCTTTATTATGTGGCGGTTATGATCAATCCAATCTAAATTTTCAGTATTGACTTTAATAAGGCTGGATTGATCTTCTCTAGGTGAAAATCCACTTGAGAATCCATTGAATTTGATTTGGGGAAGCGCGGCCTTGACTTTTTCTGTAGCTATAAAGGAAAGGAAGCAATATTCTGGAAGGATACCTTCTAACAGACTATCAAAATTAACTTCCTCGAATTTCCCTTCGAAAATAATTCCCTCACATCCATTACTCAGTGCATCTAGTGCCAATGCGTTCGCACTTTTTTCATCATCTATTTGAATGTGTTCATACTGAACCCATGCTTTGCTGAATTTATCATTTGAGTTAGGAAAATAAAGTGAGTCATTTGAATCGTAAAGAGCTTTGATTTTTGGACCAAGCGATGACCACTTTAAAAGTTCGCCATCTGTTTTTTCAGAGGAAGTGTTTATTGCTTCGATCCAATCTTCAAAACCTACATTTTTGAATTCGTCAAATTTGGGGGGGTGTGAATTCATGAGAAAATTTTTTAATGAACGCTAATATTAAGATTATTACGGCATTAGTGTCATTTGATTTTGGATTTTTTAAAGAAAATTAAATGCCAATCAACGAATACGGGTTCAGGGCAAACTTTATTAAAAGTCAAGGACGAAACTCATTTTTTTCTTAAGGTATTTATCCACAATTTTGAGGTTCCCCTCTTCTCAAGAGGACCTCATTTTTTGGGTTTTGTCCAATAAAAATATAGATCGCCAATGTATTTAGAGACATGGGAAAGATGTCTCCTTTTTATTAAGGAGCGCATTCCTACTCAAAGTTTTTCGACCTGGTTCGAGCCAATTGTACCTGTAAGAATGGAGCAGCAAGTGCTTACTATTCAGGTACCTAGCCAATTTTTTTATGAATGGCTAGAGGAAAATTATGTCCACCTATTGAAGCAAGCGATCAAGGCTGAGGTTGGTGAGAATGGTAGATTAGAATATTCTGTAGTAGTAGATAGGGGAGATGATCAGGTCAAGCCAGTAACGATAAACGTCTCAGGGTCAAGCAATAGTCAGAATAAAAATCGTGTCAATGGATACGATGCCTATAAGAATCCAGATTTTCATCAAGAGCTGAAGAAAAATTCCAATCTTAATGCATCCTATCGATTCGAAAATTTTATCGAAGGAGATTGTAATCGATTGGCTCGATCTGCTGGTTACGCTGTAGCACAGAAGCCGGGAATTACATCTTTCAACCCTTTGATGTTTTATGGCGGTGTAGGTCTTGGTAAAACCCATTTGGTTCAGGCAATTGGTAATCAGATCATAGCGGATGATCGAAGCAAGCGAATCATTTATGTTGCTTCGGAAAAATTCACGAACCAATTCATAGAAGCTTTAAGAAATAACAATCTTCAGGATTTCATTAATTACTATAAAGAGGTAGATGTGCTCATTCTTGATGATGTGCAATTCCTGAAGGAAAAAGAAAAAACTCAAGAAATTTTCTTCCATATTTTCAATCATCTTCATCAAGGCGGGAAGCAGATCATCATGACATCTGATTGCGCTCCTCGTGATTTGAAAGGTCTGCAAGAGCGTCTTGTTTCCCGATTTAAGTGGGGTCTTACAGCTGATCTTCAAGCCCCTGATTTTGAAACTCGAATGGCGATCATCCAGACAAAGATGGAAGCTGATGGCATTGAGATTCCTCATGAGGTCATAGAGTATATTGCATATACTGTAGATACGAATATTCGTGAACTAGAAGGGGTGGTCATTTCGTTGATTGCTCATGCGTCGTTGACTCACCGTGAGATGGACTTGGAGCTGGCAAAGCAGATTCTTAAGCACATTGTCACTGACATAGATACTGAGGTAGGTATTGATTACATACAGAAAACTGTGGGTGACTATTTCAAAGTAAGTCAAGAGGATCTCAAAGCCAAGACACGAAAAAAGGAGATCGTCATTGCTCGACAAGTAGCTATGTACTTCTCGAAAGATTATACCAATCTGTCCTTGAAGTCAATAGGCTATCATTTTGGTGGTAGAGATCACTCCACAGTGATCCACGCTGTTCAGTCAGTGAATGATATGATAGATACGAACGCAAAGTTTCGTTACTCCATTGATGAGCTAAAGAAGAAGCTGAAAATCAAAACTGCCGTAGTTTAAAAATAGTACGGATAATAGACTTTTCGTCCACGTTGGTCTATGCCTGATATGATCACTCTTCCTTTGATGTTTTGTAGGATCTCAGAAAAGCGTTCAGCACTTTCAATATTGGTATTGTTGATGTGAGTGATGATAAATCCCTCAGATAAGCCTAGTTCTGAGAAAACGCCAGAGCGTTTATAATCCACGACTTTAATACCGCTTTTAATTCCTATCAGGTCTCGTTCCACCTTTGGGACACTTACGAAGGATGCATTTAACCATTCTGAAAAGTAGATTTCTCGTTTGATTATATCTGTAGTTCCTTCCTTATTGGTCAGCGTGATTTTCTTATTGACTTTTTTGCCCTCACGCTCTAGTGCGAAATCCACATTGTCTCCAGGGTAGAGATTGGCAAGGTATTCTTCCAAGAAAGCACGATTTTGAACTTGAATACCATTGATTTCTCTGATTACATCACCCTTCTGTAAGTTTCCTTTTTCCGCAGCACCTTCTCGCTGTACATTGGTGATGATCACCCCAGAGAAATCTTCCAATGACATTTTAGAAGCCAATTCACTATTGATATCAATATATTCTGCACCCAGGAAAGCCTTTTGAACTTCCCCGTATTGCTTGATGTCCTCATATACTTTCTTGACAATATTGGCAGGAATAGCGAACCCATAACCAGCGTATGTTCCTGTACGCGAAAGGATAGCTGTGTTGATTCCTACCAATTCACCTTTAGTGTTTACCAAAGCACCACCGCTGTTGCCAGGGTTTATGGCAGCATCTGTTTGGATGAAGGACTCTATTGGAAATTTATCTTTTAAGATATTGATATTTCTTCCTTTAGCACTGACGATACCAGCCGTGACCGTAGAGGTTAGGTTGAAAGGATTGCCTACAGCGAGTACCCATTCCCCAACATTCAATTGATTGGAATTCCCAAATGAGATGGCGGGCAGGTCTGTTTTTTCCACTTTGATTATCGCAAGATCGGTGCTTGGATCTTTGCCTATGAGTTTCGCATCATAAGTGCGCTTGCCATGAGAGACCTTGATTATATCTGCTTTGTCCACTACATGGTTGTTGGTGACGATATACCCATCTGCGGAAAGTATAACGCCAGATCCACTTCCAATTTGCTCGGAAGAGCGCGGCTCAAAAAACCAATCCAGCCAATGACCAGTATGGTAGTCATATTCACTTAATGTTTGTATAAAAACTACGCTCGAAGTACTGGCTTCTGCGGCCTCTACAAAATCAACATTTTCCCCAATATCCTCATGTTTGATAGAGTGAAAATTTGGTTCATGAAAAGTGCTTGATTCGGATGAAGAAGCGTAGCTGACCAAACTAGAAGAGTCATTTTTAACAATGTCTTTTTGTAATAAATGATGGGTCAAAAGACTTCCCATTATTGCTGAAGCAAAACTCACCAACACGATTACAATTGCACTTTTCTTCATGATGACAGCTGTTTAATTTGATTCCATGTATTAAATGAAACTGACGAAAAAAGGTTGTGTTAAAAAACCTAAAAAATGCTTTCAGAAGATTGAGAAGCTACTTTTATATTATTCGAATCAGAGCTACGATTTATAGGAATTCGAATTGCCTTTCTTTTACTTTGGCGAACATTAATCAATCACAATGGGCATTAGATCCGCGCTGAGCAAGCCATTTGCAGCATATATAGCTAAGCAGACAAAAGAATGGTCTTTACAGGCGCCACGTTATCAAGAACAAACACTTCATTCACTGGTCACCAAAGCTGGTTCGACAGTTTTTGGGAGAGAACATGATTTTGGGTCAATTCGCGATTATGAAGACTTCAAATCAAAAGTTCCTGTTAAAGATTACGAAGCACTTTTCCCCTATGTGAAACGTGTAGTTGCAGGTGAGCAGGATGTGCTTTGGCCGGGTAAGCCTGCTTATTTTGCCAAAACATCGGGTACTACTAGCGGTACCAAATACATACCGATAACGAAAGAATCTCTTCCAAATCATATTAATTCTGCCAGAAACGCATTGCTTTCTTACGTTCACGAAAGTGGTAATGGCAATTTTCTGGATGGGAAATTAATTTTCCTATCGGGATCTCCAGTACTTGAAAAGAAGGCAGGCATCAACACTGGAAGGCTTTCTGGTATCGTCAATCATCATGTTCCTGGCTATCTGCGAACCAATCAAATGCCTAGCTACGATACCAATTGTATGGAAGATTGGGAGTCAAAAGTTGATAAGATCGTAGAGGAAACCTATAATCAAGATATGTCATTGATCTCTGGGATTCCACCTTGGGTACAGATGTACTTTGACAGGTTAAAAAAGAAAACAGGAAGACCGATTAAGGACATTTTTCCAAATTTCAATTTGTTTGTCTACGGTGGTGTGAATTTCGAGCCATATCGAGCTAAGTTGTTTGATAGTATTGGTAAAGTGGTTCCATCGATAGAGACCTATCCGGCTTCAGAAGGCTTCATAGCATATCAAGATTCTCAGGCAGAAGAAGGTTTGCTCTTGTTAGCCAACTGTGGAATTTTCTTCGAATTCATTCCTGTTGATACTTTTTTTGATGAAAAGCCCATCCGATTGACGTTGCGAGATGTGCAGGTGGGGATCAACTATGCGGTCATCATTAATAGTAATGCTGGACTTTGGGGGTATTCCATTGGAGATACCATAAAGTTTGTGAGCAAGGATCCATATAGAATTATTGTTACTGGTAGGATAAAGCATTTCATTTCCGCATTTGGCGAGCATGTCATTGGGGAAGAGGTAGAACAAGCCATGAAAAAAACTTGCGAAGAATTTCCTGAAGTAGAGTTGGTAGAATTCACTGTGGCACCAAATGTCGCTCCTGCAGAGGGTCTTCCATTGCACGAATGGTACATAGAGTTTGCAAGTATGCCCAAGGACATCATTGCATTTGAAAAACAACTAGATTTGCAGCTTCGTAAGAAGAATAGTTATTACGACGATTTGATCGCAGGTGCAGTTTTGAGGCCACTCAAAATCATCCCTCTTCAATCAAATGCTTTTATCAATTATATGAAATCAATAGGTAAACTGGGCGGTCAAAACAAATTGCCCAGATTGTCGAATGATCGAAAGATTGCGGATAGTATGCAATCATTGAAGGCCTAATGGAAGAAAATAAAAAAGGATTAGCAATACTGGGCTCCACAGGCTCCATTGGTACTCAGACCCTTGAAGTGGTAGATGCACATCCCGAAAAATTCACGATAGAAGTACTTACCGCAGGTAGTAATGCTCAGTTGCTCATAGCGCAAGCCTTGAAGTATAAGCCCAATACGGTTGTAATTGGGGAGGAGTCACTTTATGATCAGGTTTTTGAAGCACTCGACTCACATGACATCAAGGTGTATTGTGGTGGCACAGCCATCGCTGATGTGGTGACAATGGAAAGTGTAGATGTGGTATTGACTGCCATGGTGGGATATGCAGGTTTGATACCTACAATCAACGCGATAAAAGCAGGAAAGACCATTGCGCTTGCCAATAAGGAAACACTCGTAGTAGCTGGTCAGCTAATCACTAAACTACTTGGGGAATATAAAAGCCAGATTTTACCAGTGGATTCAGAGCATTCGGCAATTTTTCAATGCCTAGTTGGGGAATATGGAAACCCAATAGAAAAAATTATTCTGACCGCTTCCGGTGGGCCATTTCGAGGCAAAAAAAGGGACGAATTAATTGCTATTACTAAGCAACAAGCATTAAAACACCCGAATTGGGAGATGGGAGCAAAAATCACCATTGATTCTGCCTCCATGATGAACAAAGGATTGGAAGTGATAGAAGCTAAATGGCTCTTTGGTGTTGAGAAAAATCAGATAGAAGTAGTAGTTCATCCACAAAGCATTGTTCACAGTTTGGTTCAGTTTGAAGATGGTTCAATAAAAGCCCAACTGGGATTGCCAGATATGCGCTTGCCAATTCAATATGCACTTGGATACCCTGATAGACTGAAGGTTGATTACCCAAGGTTTGATTTTTTGAATTACCCGAACCTCACATTTGAACAACCTGACACAGAGACATTCCGTAACTTAGCACTCGCTTATGAGGCAATGAACAAGGGTGGTAATAGCCCATGTGTATTGAATGCCGCGAACGAAATTGCAGTTGATGCGTTCCTAAAGGATCGAATAGGATTTTTGGAAATGTCAGACCTTATCGGGAATTGCCTCCAAAAGATGGATTTTATCAAAGAACCAGCACTGGAAGATTATATTAAAACAGATCAAGAAACACGAATTAAAGCACTAGAGTTACTCAAATAGATGGAAGGATTAATAATGACGGGCCAGCTTTTGCTGGGGTTATCAATTTTGGTAGGATTGCATGAATTAGGTCATTTGCTTGCAGCAAAGGCTTTTGGAATGCGCGTAGAGAAATATTCAATTGGGTTTCCACCAAAGATTTGGGGAAAGCAGTTTGGTGAGACTGAGTATAGCATCGGAGCAATTCCTTTAGGTGGATTTGTGAAAATATCTGGAATGATCGATGAATCTCTAGATACTAAAACGCTCAGCGAAGAGCCAGAACCTTGGGAATTCAGAGCCAAGCCAGCTTGGCAGAGATTGATCGTAATGCTTGGCGGTATTATCGTCAATGTCATAACTGGGGTGGTGATTTTCGTCATTCTCGTTTTTTCAAACGGTGAAGATTTCATCTCAAAGGAAAATTTGAATCAAAATGGCATTGTTGCTTATGATCTTGGGTTACAACTAGGCCTCCAAACTGGAGATAGAATCCTAAATGTCAATGGACGAGATTACGAGACATTTAGTGATCTGAGAAGTCCAGATGTATTGTTGGGAACTGATGGTTATTACACTGTTGAGCGTGATGGAGAGCAATTAACGATTACCATTCCTAACGATTTCATCGATAAGTTTTCTGATAAGAAAGCAGCTTTTTTTAGACCAAGAGAACGTTTTTCTGTTGGGGAAATCAAAGCAGATAGTCCTGCGGAAAAGGGTGGCTTAAAGGATGGGGATAGAATTACTGCCTTAAATGGTGTGGTTGTGGAGTATTTTGATGAATTCAAAAATGGCCTTGATACTCTTCGAGATCAAACAATCATAGCAACCATCATGAGAAATGGTGCCTCCCTTGATCTGAGTTTAGATGTGACAGAAGATGCCACTGTAGGATTTGCAGTAATTAGCGAATTGAACTATTCACATAGAGACTACACTTTTGGAGAGGCCGTTGTTAATGGAACTGCTCAAGCGTTTAATGTCGTATTCTACAATGTGAAAGCATTTGGTAAAATGTTCTCTGGAGATGTTTCTCCATCCAAATCATTGTCAGGTCCTATTGGAATTGCACAATTTTTTGGTGGAGTATGGGATTGGTCCAACTTCTGGAGAATCACCGGACTCATTTCTATGGTCCTAGCATTCATGAATCTTTTGCCTATTCCGGCTCTAGATGGTGGTCACGTGGTTTTCTTGACTTGGGAGATAGTAACTGGTCGTAAACCAAGTGACAAATTCCTTGAGAATTCCCAAAAGGTAGGAATGGTGCTTTTGCTCGGATTAATGAGCTACGCCATCTTCAACGATGTTTACAAGTTGTTTTAAGACTTAGTCGCTAGATTAAGTTTGATCGGAATGGGAATTCAAAATTCCTATTCCGTAGCATCAATTGGCACATCAGGCGCTGGACGGTAGATCTCAAATTCTACCCTTCTGTTAATGGACTTTGTGGCTTCATCTACTTCCGTCACGATAGGCCTAGAGCTACCGTAGCCTTCCCAATCCACCCGTAATGGTGATATACCAGCAAAATCCACCATATAATCACGAATTACGCTAGCACGAGATCTTGAAAGACGGAGGTTTACTTCATCAGATCCAAAGGAGTCAGTATGCCCAGCTATTCGCAATTTGAAATCTGGATTGTCGTAAAGAAAATTCACGATCTTGTTTAGATCGGAGTACATCTCTTTTTTCAATTCCGCTTTACCATTGTCAAATTCGATTGATTCGAATTTCACACGGCTTGCCAATGGCTCTGTGACAGTATTTAACTGACGCGGACCGTCCAAGAAGAAAGTATTTTCAATTCGGAAGAAATCATCTCCTTGTATCACAAGAAGATAATTTCTTTGGTCGATCAAGTTAAATTCAAAACTACCGTCCTCTTTCAAGTATTTTGGAGCGACTTCTACTCCCTGATCCAAATCGATAATAGACACAATTCCCTTAAATGCCTTTCCAGTCAATGAATCCGTGAGCGTTCCTGTTACTCGTGTGGTCGCGAGAGGCTGTGCTTCCATTGGCAATGGAAATGAGTATATATCCTGCTGATTCAGATCTCTTGAAATCGAGCGTGCATAAAAAAGTAGTTCAGACTTTGAGTCAATCGTGAAGTAATATTCACTTCCCCGGCCATTTACTAGGGGTCCAATATTGTAAGGCTCGCTCCAACTTTCATTGACGTTGCTGGATTTGAAAATGTCATATTCTCCAAAATTATAAAGTTGACCATTCGATCCGAAGTAGAGGATATCATAAACTGGGTGATAAAAAGGACTCACATCATTACTTCTTGAATTGATGATTGGTCCCATGTTTTGTGCGGAAGACCATGATCCATCTCTGTTTTTAGTAGTAAAGTAAATGTCTGATAGGCCAAAACCACCCAATCGATCTGAAGCAAAAAAGAGCGTATCCTCGGAATGAGAAAGTGAAGGATGTGAGTCCCAACTCAAACTATTTACGTTGGTACCAAGGTTTTTCACTTCGCCCCATGTACTGTCATTTTGAAGTTTGGCAGAAAATAAGTCACAATCACCAAAGCAGTCAAGGCAATCACAGCGTGAGAAATATAGTGTCACTCCATCGCGTGAAAGGATAGCTGACCCTTCTTTATACCTTGAATTAATTTCTTTGAAAGGCTTGGCTTGAGACCAAGTGCCATAATCATCTTTCAAACTGTAAAAAAGGTCTTCGTTGAATGTGCGACGAATGGTGATATCAAGATCATTTCGCTGCGAAGTGAATATGAGCACGTTGTTTTGCACATTAAGAGATGGCGCATAGTCAGCCTTTGAACTATTGATCTCTTTGCCCATATTGAGCAAAACGCCTCGTGGCGGGCGCAGGGTGTCAATCAATTTTCTATACTCTACCAATTCATAGTAATAATCTAAAGGCACATATTGACCAGCCGCTTGGGTATTGAGCGAATCGTAATAAAGTTCTATTTCCTTTAGATTGATTCCGTTGTGATGGTGTCTTAGTGCTAGTCTATAAAGACTTTTAGCTTCCTCTGCACCCCCAAAAAATTCCGTCAACTTGGCTAGACGCCAAATGAGTTTTGTGTCTTTGTAGAAGTTTTGAATCCCAAAATTGTCTACATAGTTTTTAAGCGCCTTGTAAAGCCCACTCCAGTCTTCTTCTTTATCTAATTTTTCAATTCGCTTTAAGGCATCTGCGTCATAGTAGACAGGACGCTTGTTGATATACTTAAAATGATAATCATTCATTAATATATTGGAAGGCAAGGAGTCCGTGGTTATCTTCTTTGCAGAAATGTTTTGTGCACCCAACAGATACGGAGAAATGACTGATATCGAAATAAGGAAAAGTAGACGGATTTTTGCTCCAATCATAAAAGCATGTCTTTTCGACAGACAATCAAACAAATAAGTTTAAAGATAATACCATTTGTGGCACAGTAGCTAATTTGGCATAGCTATTGACTTCAAGTGCCACCATTGCACTGGAGTGAATTGTGATCATTCTGGCTGACACATTGACATTAATTCTATGTTTGAAGATAAATATTTGAGTCCCTTACTTATGAATGAACTACTTGAAGATGGTTCCGGTGAGGTTATTGAGCTTGTTGCGGATGAAGAAGGTTCTACTATTTCCAAAGACCAACTTCCGACTGATTTACCCATCCTTCCTATTAAAAACACCGTGCTTTTCCCTGGTGTGGTTTTACCAATTACAGTAGGACGTACAAAATCTATAAGGCTGGTAAAAAAGGCCTATAAGGGCGATCGGATTATTGGGGTGATTGCTCAAAAGAATACCACAAAGGAGGAGCCGTCATTTGGAGATTTGCATCAGATTGGCACAGTGGCTAAAATCCTGAAAATGCTCGTCTTGCCCGATGGTAATACCACCATCATTATCCAAGGTCAGCAGCGTTTTGAGTTGGGCGAATTAGTAAAAGATGAGCCGTTTATCAGAGCTACCTATAAAGTACTAAAAGAAGAAGAAAATATCACCAAAGAAGAGATAGCAGCGATTACAGCATCTCTGAAGGAGGCGGCTTATAAGGTTTTAAAACTCAATCCTGAGATTCCCAAAGAGGCGCAAGTCGCTCTAGAGAATATTCAGAGCTATACTTTTCTTACTCATTTCCTTTCTTCAAATATAAACTCTGAAGTCGGTGATAAGCAAAAACTTCTCGAGACTCATGATCCCAAGCTCAGGGCTGAATTGCTATTGAAGTATATGCTGAAAGATATACAGATGCTAGAGCTTAAACATGAGATAGCTAGTAAAGTGCATTCGGATATTGATCAGCAACAGCGTGATTATTATTTGCGTCAGCAAATGAAAGTGCTTCAAGACGAGCTAGGTCAAGATGGTCCTGATCAGGAAATCAATGCACTTAGAGCTAAAGCGAAGGATAAGAAATGGTCTGATGAAGTCAAGCAGCATTTCCTTAAAGAACTAGATAAAATTGGCCGAATGAATCCTGCTTCTGCAGAATATCCAGTAGCGATGAACTATGCCGAATTGCTAGTGGAGTTGCCATGGGATGAAGGCACAGAGGATAATTACGATTTGAAATTTGCGAAAGAAGTATTGGATCGTGATCACTTTGGCTTGGACAAAGTGAAGGAGCGAATACTCGAGTACCTCGCTGTGAGAAAGTTGAAAAACGACCTTAAAGGACCTATTCTTTGCCTTTATGGCCCTCCAGGAGTAGGTAAGACTTCTTTGGGAAAATCTATTGCAGATGCGCTCGGACGGAAATATGTAAGAATGTCTCTAGGTGGAGTACATGATGAAGCTGAGATTCGTGGACATAGAAAAACGTACATTGGCGCAATGCCAGGAAAGATCATTCAGAACCTTAAAAAGGCGAAAAGTTCTAATCCAGTTTTCATCCTTGATGAGATTGACAAAGTAAGTTCTGACTTTAGAGGTGATCCATCCTCTGCACTTTTAGAGGTGCTTGATCCGGAGCAGAACAGCACTTTCAAAGACAATTATTTAGAAGTGGACTATGACTTATCCAAAGTCTTGTTCATCGCTACAGCCAACTCTTTGGACACTATCCAGCCACCATTGCGTGATCGTATGGAGATCATTGACATCACAGGGTATACGCTTGAAGAGAAAGTGGAAATTGCTAAGAAGCATCTCATACCTAAGCAGCGTGAGGAGCATGGCTTGAAAACAAAAGATATTACATTCGATAAGACAGCCATTGCCAAATTGATCAACGACTATACACGAGAATCGGGAGTAAGGAATCTTGAGCGTAAAGTTGCTTCAGTGATTCGAAATGTGGCCAAGTCCATTGCGATGGAAGAGCCTTATGAGAAGAAAATCACGACTGATGAAGTTAGAAGAATACTTGGTTCTGAAGTGTTTGACAAGGAAGCTTATGAGGATAATTCACTACCTGGTGTAGCTACAGGACTAGCTTGGACTTCTGCTGGTGGAGACATATTGTTCATCGAAGCAAGCTTGAGCAGAGGGAAAGGCAAGATTACACTTTCAGGACAGCTCGGGGATGTGATGAAGGAATCTGCGGTAACAGCTCTTTCATACCTCAAAACCAATGCTGATTTACTAGATATCGACTATAGAATATTCGAGCATTATGATCTGCATGTGCATGTGCCAGCTGGAGCTATTCCTAAAGATGGGCCATCAGCTGGTATCACTATGTTGACCGCTCTGGCTTCCGTTTTCACTCAAAGGTTGATTAAAGACAAATTGGCAATGACTGGAGAAATTACTCTTCGGGGTAAAGTGTTGCCAGTAGGAGGAATCAAAGAGAAAATACTAGCAGCTAAGCGTGCTGGTATTCGTGATATCATCATGTGTGAGCGAAACAAAAAGGATATCGAAGAGATCAATCCAGATTATATCAAAAATTTGACAATTCATTTTGTGAGTACGGTACAAGAAGTGATCGGAATTGCGTTATTGGACAAGAAAGCCAAGCATCCAATGAATTTTATACTTCCAGAACCAGCCAAATCCTAATTGAGGTTAATCGCCATCATATTGATTTGTTGGAGTACCAGCCTAGCTGCCCAATTCAATAGCTATCAAAGCCTGAATATGCCATTCGGTGCTAGAAATGCAGCTTTGGGAGGTATGGTAGTTTCCTTATCAGATGGTGATCTCATGCAGTTTGTGCACAATCCTGCAGTGCTTGATTCTGTATCTGCTGGTGCCATTGCGATAAATCTTAGTCCCTATTTTGCTGATGTTGCTTCATTTTCAGGAGCATACGCGGCGGCTCTTCCCAAAGTAGGGAAGTTGGCTTTTGGGGTAACTTATCTGGATTATGGTGATTTTCAAGAAACGGCTGATAATGGAGATGTGACAGGCACCTTCTCTGGAAATGATCTATTGCTCACAATTGGCAAGAGCCATACGGCAGGTCCATTTTCTCTAGGGGCTAATTTAAAATATGCTTCAAATGGGATAGCTGGATACAGCTCATCTTTGTTGCTAGCAGATTTTGGAGGAATTTATAGGGCGCCGGATGCAGATTTTACTTTTGGAATGGTGTTCAAAAATTTCGGATGGGTCTTTAACCAGTATACAACATCAGCTACTAATGAGGTGCCTTTTGATGTGCAATTAAGTACCTCGATAAAGCCAGAGCACATGCCGTTTCGTTTTAGCATTTCTGCGTATAATCTAACTGAGCGTGACATTTATTTTGTATCAGAAAATGAACTTAGTCGCTCACGATCTGTTGAATTAGCAGATAAAATAATGAGAAGAATCAATGTGGGGACGGAGCTGATAATATCTCAAAACCTTCAATTATTGCTTGGCTACAGCCATCTGAGAAGACAAGAGTTAAAAGTAGGAGAACAAGGGTATGGTGAGGGATTTAGTTTTGGATTCCTTTTGGGAATCAAACAATTCGACATCAGATATTCTCATGCGACCTACCATGCTGCAGCCGGAACGGATTTCTTTTCCATTCAAACCAACCTCCAATCATTCAAGAAGATTTTATAGAACCGATGAATAAAAATTTAACGCCACAAGAGATAGTTGCCCAATTGGATAAATACATCATTGGACAGAACGACGCAAAGCGCAATGTTGCCATTGCGCTGAGGAATAGATGGAGAAGAATGAATGTCAAAGAAGATATTCAGGGGGAGATCGTTCCAAATAATATTCTCATGATTGGTGCAACTGGAGTAGGCAAAACAGAAATTGCTCGTAGACTGGCGCATCTAGCAGAAGCTCCTTTCACGAAAGTGGAGGCTTCTAAATTTACGGAAGTAGGGTATGTAGGTCGTGATGTGGAAAGCATGATTCGTGACCTGGTAGAACAAGCTGTGGGAATGGTGCAAACTGCTAAAAAGGAAGAAGTAAAGGAGCGTGCGAAGGAAATAGTAGAGAGTATCATTTTAGACGCTCTTATACCTCCTGTCAAAAGCACAGGCAAAATGGTAACACCTTCTGGTACGAATGAAATACCAACAGACGAACAAGAGCTGAATGAAAAGACTCGCGAGCGATTTAGAGAAAAAATCCGCAGTGGAGAGATGGATGATCGCAAGATCGAAATCAATGTAAAGCAGCAATCTGGACCTGGATTGGGTATGATAGGCGGAGGAATGGATGAGGCTTCCATGATCAATCTTCAAGAAATGCTGGGTAATATGATGCCTAAGAAAAACAAGAAACGCAAAGTGACTATCGCTGAAGCTCGAAAAATATTGTTGGATGAGGAATCATCTAAACTGATAGATATGGATGAGGTGAAAGAGGAGGCCCTTGCCAAAGCGCAGAACTCTGGGATCGTTTTTATAGATGAGGTAGATAAGATTGCTGGTAATAGCAGAAGTGGTCAAGGTGGACCAGATGTAAGTCGTGAAGGAGTGCAGCGAGACTTATTACCTATCGTTGAGGGCAGTGCGGTCAATACGAAGTACGGAGTTGTCCATACAGATCATATCCTTTTTATAGCTGCTGGGGCTTTTCATTTTAGTAAGCCTTCAGATTTGATTCCTGAGTTGCAAGGTCGATTCCCAATCCGTGTTGAGCTTGATAACCTCACCAAAGAAGACTTTTTGCGCATACTCAAAGAGCCCAAAAATGCATTGACCAAGCAGTACATAGCTCTCGTGGGTGCCGAGGAAGTAGAGCTTTCATTCCAGGATGAAGCCTTGGAGTTAATAGCTGAGATTGCGTTTAATATTAATGAAGAAGTGGAAAATATCGGTGCGCGGAGATTGCACACTGTAATGAGCAAGCTGCTCAATGATATCCTTTTCGATATTCCAGATGTGATCGGTGCTAACGCGAAAATCCATATTGATACGGCACTAGTAGAAGAGAAGCTCCGTTCTTTAGTGAAGAATAAGGACCTCAGCCAGTATATTCTGTAGTTTGCTCCATATGCTTTCTTCGGATACTTGCTGCTTCGAAAGCTTGATTATAATCTGATCTCAACGTTCCGAAAAGTCTATCCCAGATTAGTGTATAGAGTCCATAATTACCATGAAATTTTTCATGATGTTGGTTATGAGATACGGCTGTATTCACATATTTCCCAATCCATGTTTTGTGAAATCCTTGTGGATATAGCTCAAAGCCTAAATGTCCATAGACATTGTAGATGATCTGAAATATGAAGAAGATCAAGATTACATAAACATGGGTCGGGACTGTAAACGCAAGAATGGTCAAAATCGCAGCCTCTACCACCGCTTCCAATGGGTGAAAAGCGTATGCAGTCCAAGGCGACGGGTTTGTGGAAAGATGATGCACTCTGTGCACCCTTTTATAAACTTTCGGCAAGTGCATGAATCGATGCGCCCAGTAGAAATAAAAATCATGGATAAAGAAAATTGGAATAGCGGTCAGCCACCAATACCACATTGGCATGTCATCCAATGAATTATAAAGGACATTATAATCCTTCCAGTATGAAAAACTGAGAATGGCAATGAAAGCAAAAATGGCTACTGTCACTACTGAATAGGCTGTGTCTCGGAAATAGTCTTTTGCTTTAGGGTATTTCTTCTGAATTTTTTGAATGGACAGTCTGTCTTTGAAAATCCAATAAAAAATCACAAACAGGATTCCAGCTGCAGCAAAGTATCGCAAGCCAATTTTCGTAAAAGCGAAAGGAAACCGTTCCAATAGCAACTCTATCATTCCAGAGGCATTCTTTTAGGTGATATTAAAAATTTAACCTTACCCTTCTCGCCTTTTAAATCGGCCCAATTCTCTATGTCTAATGAGACCGCACAAACTCCACAGGTAGGTAGATTGTCTATATACGTTTCGGAAAACTCGTTCACCAATTCATTGAGGGCTGGATTGTGACTAAATATTGCCACACTATCAGCATCCCCCAAAGTGGATAAAAATGTAAGAATGGCCCTGCCATCTGTATGGTAGAGTTCCTCGGCTATTTTAATTTGTTCTTCTGGGAAGCTCCATTCATCAGCCATAAAGAGCGCAGTATATAATGCGCGACTGGCGTTACTAGTAATCATTAAATCTGGAGTTGGTTCAGATCTACTAAGGTAGGTGCCTACTTTTCGTACGTCTCGTCTACCTCTCACGCCCAAAGGCCTGTCAATATCTGGTAGCTCAAAAGTCCATGAGGACTTGGCGTGACGTATGATATAAAGTGTTTTCATTATTCGTGTTTTCTTAATCTGGAAGATAAAAATCAAAGGTTACTTCCCTCATGCATTTAAAATGACCTTTCGGACAGTTGTCAAAACCTATTTTGGAACAAGGCCGGCAATCTAATTTCTTATTTTCGAAAATCGTGAATTTAGTCTTATACGGATACATCCCAAATTCGGGAATGGTATTTCCCCAAATACTGAATATTTCCTTTTGAAAAGCAGCAGCTACATGCATTAAGCCAGTGTCATGAGTGAAAACCCATCGGGCTTGCTTTATCAACGAGGCAGATTGATTAAAGTTGAATTTGCCACAGGCATTAAAAACTATGGCACGTTTACCTAGCGCATCTAAACCCTCAGTGTACTCGTTGGGACCTTCCTTACGTTTAAAAAAAGTCTCCACCTCCACTCCAATTTGAGCATCGTTATCATCTCCCAAAAGTACGATTGGCTTGTTGATGCGATCACAGAGCTCAATAATTCTTTCTTTTGGTAGACGTTTTGTAGCATATTTTCCACCAATTGTGAAAGCGACAAAACCTTCTCTGTACGGCTCTGGGAGCCAGTCAATATCTACTTGGTCTATTTCAGGAATGTAATAATCCAGCCCTTCACCGTCCGTTTTTACACCAAGATGTGCTACTGTATCCATGTAGCGATCCACTATGTGTTTGGCGGGCAGTTTGTTGATTTTGAAATTCACCGATAGCCACTTTTCGATATTGAGTTTTTGGTATGATTTACTCTTTACACCTAAGGTCGCCTTTATTGCGAGTGTTCGCATATTGTGATGAAGATCAATCACTAGGTCAAATTTTTCTTTTCTTAACGCTGAGATTAATTCAAACAAACCTGCCTTTAAAAGATGGATTTTATCCAAATGAGGATTGTTGACCAATAATTTTTCATAACCAGACTTAGTAGCAAAGTGAAGTTCCACTTCTTCCAATTGATTTTTAATTGCCCGGATCACAGGAGTTGTCAAGACTATGTCACCAATTGAAGAAAATCTCAAAATTAGTATTTTCATGAATTATGGAAAGCCTTAGATGGGGAGGAATTTGATTTAACTTGTCAACAGCGTTTATTGTTAATCATTCATTTTCAAATGAATGATCTGGTTTAAATTTAATCCATCTCGGAGGGATATTGCCTGTTTCTTCTACAACTTATTGTGGCGGATATGGTTTAATCGTCAAGGGTGTTTTTAGACTGAACTGTTTATATGATTGTGCGGTACTTTCTTTTTTTCTTTCTATTGTTGATGGTTTCATTTGGGTTTACCCAAAAGAAACATCAAGACACGAGTTCTTATATACATCAAGAAAATCGGTTGGAGTTCAATCTCGGTGATCGGTCCATGGATTTTGAACTCATTACAGGAGATGAATCTGGCATATTGGCAACCGTTGCTACAAATAATAGTTCGGGTCAAGGTTTCGATTGGATGATCCATAGTATTGACACTGCACTGGTAATTCGCTGGACTAAGATATTTTCAATCCCTTATACTTCTAGATTATTAGGCACCGAGTACCATGATGGTGTTTACTACCTATTGTTCAACGCTTCAGAGTATCGCAGAGAAGACCTTTTGCTCATAGAAATCGATGCAGTATCCGGGGAGTATAGGAGAATGGAGATCAATACTGTATTTCCTATCCAACTCTCCTTTTTTGAGGTACTAGATGATAATGTGATATTTAGTGGATACACCAATTATAGACCTGTTCTACTGACTTTTGATCTGGAAGAAGAGAAGCTCAAAGTGGTTCCTGGTTTTTATGAAAATAAAAGCGACATACTAGATGTTATCATAGATGATGAAGCACGTCTATTTACAGTGATTCAGCAGGATTATTTGCTGGATCGGAAGACCACAATTAGGGCAAAGACCTTCATTTCTGATGGCAGTTTGATTCAAGACAATGTAATTTCTCCTGGTGATAGAAAGAGCCTACTGGATGGCACAAGTACTATTTTTCAGGGGGGCTTTCAGTATATCGCGGGTACCTATTCGCGTAAGCCGTCAGAGTATAGCCGTGGGCTATACTTAAGTAAGTTCATGAATGGCAGACAGCAGTTTATCAAATATCACGACTATAGCGACTTGACTAATTTCTTTGGATATATGAATCCGAAGCGGGAACAACGTGTATTGGACAGAATTAAGCGAAAGCGTGAAAAAGGTAGGAAGCCTAATTTCAGTTACAGACTGATGGTGCATGATATTATTAGGCGAGGCGATGAATATTTGATGATAGCTGAGGCATATTACCCTAGATACAACAATACCAACCTTTCGCGCTACGGCTATAGCAGCGCCCCGATGACTCCTGGTTTTACAGGCTATCAATACACACATGCCATTTTGGTAGCATTTGATAGAAATGGAGAGATTCTTTGGGACAATAGTTTTGAAATCAACGATATAGAAACATATAGTTTGCAAGAATTTGTAGCGGTGAATGTCCTAGAAGACAAAGTAGTTTTGATGTATTTACAAGAAAACATCATCCGTTCTAAAGTAGTAAAGGGCAATGAGGTATACGAAGGCAAAACCTTTAATCCGGTAATGCTGTCTAATCCTACCGATGAATTGAAGTCACGTGATCCTGAAGTAGAAGGATTGCGTAAATGGTATGGAAATATTATGTATGCCTTTGGCGAGCAGCGTATTTATAACAACTCGGCAGCTTTTGGTAGAAATAGCCGTCGTGTATTCTATATCAATAAAGTAAGTTACACATTGGATGATGTGCCAAATTAGATCTAATAATAGGTCTTTCTAAAAACTACTGAAGCACTGTGGGGTGTTAGACCCAATGCAACTATATTTGCCTTCGGTTTGGCCATGCAAAAACGACTACTTTTTAATAGTAAGCTTCTCAAAATCACAATCAGCAGGTTGTGTCAGCATCTCATTGAAAACCATGGCGATTTCTCAAACACCGTAGTTCTCGGTATGCAACCTCGAGGTATTTACCTAGCGGAGCGCATTTGCAAAGGCTTAAAAGCCGAGCTTAGTCGCGAAGTGCCTTTGGGTTATTTGGACACCACTTTTCACCGCGATGATTTCCGCAGAAGGGAGAGCCCGAAGCGACCGAATCAAACTCGTGTGCCATTTGTCATAGAAGATAAAAAGGTCATTCTTATAGATGATGTGCTTTATACGGGCAGATCGGTTCGCGCAGCTCTTGATGCTATGACTATGTTTGGCAGACCAGCCAAAGTGGAATTGCTTGTGTTGATAGATAGAATGTACAGTCGTGACATTCCCGTGGAGGCGAGTTATGTTGGACGAAAAGTGAATACCATGCCTTCACAGCAGGTGTTAGTAGAACTAGAAGAGCAAGGCAAAAAAGACAATATCTGGTTAATCAACGAGACTGAATGAGCCAATTAAAAACAAAACATCTACTTGGTATCAAAAATCTCGATCGTGAGGAGATCGAATTAATTTTTGAAACTGCGGATAATTTTAAAGATGTTTTGAATCGGCCCATAAAGAAAGTCCCATCACTGCGCGACGTGACAGTCGCGAATGTGTTTTTTGAGAACTCTACGCGCACCAGACTTTCCTTTGAATTGGCGGAGAAGCGTCTTTCAGCAGATGTGATTAATTTTTCTTCTTCATCTTCATCAGTGAAGAAAGGAGAGACTTTACTGGATACTGTGAATAATATTTTGGCCATGAAAGTGGACATGATAGTCATGCGACACAGCAGCCCAGGAGCTCCTCATTTTCTCTCTCGACATATCAAAGCTAACATTATCAACGCTGGTGACGGGACACATGAGCACCCTACTCAGGCGCTTTTGGACACTTACTCTATCCGGGAAAAATTTGGAGGAGTAGCTGGTAAAAAGGTGGTAATTGTTGGGGATATACTTCACTCACGGGTAGCACTTTCCAATATTTTTGCCCTTCAAAAGCTTGGAGCCGAAGTGATGGTGTGCGGTCCAGCGACTTTATTGCCAAAGCATATTAGTGCTCTAGGAGTTAAGGTAGAGCTGGACATCAGAAAAGCATTGGAATGGTGTGATGTTGCCAATATTCTAAGGATTCAGCTAGAGCGTCAAAAGATGAGATATTTCCCATCGCTTCGGGAATACTCCATGCATTATGGGGTGAATCGCCAGCTACTAGATTCTTTGAAAAAAGAAATTGTCATCATGCATCCAGGTCCTATCAATCGAGGGGTGGAAATCACAAGTGATGTCGCAGACTCAGAGCATTCTATCATCCTTGACCAAGTAGAAAATGGAGTAGCCATTCGTATGGCAGTGCTCTATCTCTTGGCTGGAAACATCGATTAATCAGCTATATTTTCTTTTAGCTGTGACCAAGCACTATCAGAAAGACTGGGAGTAGGGTCAAAAGATTTCGTTGAGCCATATTCCAATATATATTCTGCTCGCTCTTCTGGATTTGGATGCGTACTGATCCAACTGATGTAATTCATCAAATCACCATCATCTAAGCTCCTTTTGTAAAGAAAATCAGCAAATGGAATGGTAGCGATTTTGGCTTCTGCCAAATAGTCCACTGCTTTTATATCAGCGTCTTTTTCTATTGCCCGATCAAAGGCTGACGAGGACAGTACGCGCGCTGCTTCTTTGATGATTTCCGCTCCTGCGGTACCACCTGCTATTGAGGCAACTACTCCAAAACCTATCTCTTTTGCTAGTTTCTTAGCGACGTGATTCTCAGTGATGTGCGCCACCTCATGTGCAATCACTCCAGCTAATTCATCCGAATTTTCACAAGCCATGATCAATCCGCTGAAAATAACCAGATGTCCTCCAGGAAGAGCAAAAGCATTGATTTCGTCTTTATGTAAAAGATGCAATTTCAAATTACTTCTATCAATGTTATTTGCTGAACAAATACGTATTAGCACACTGTCCACAAGATCTATAGGTTCTTTGTCTTTTATTTCTCGCTCTGTTTTTCGAAAAACATCCCATAGAATATCTCCAAGCTTTTCTTCCGTATCCTGGGTGACTTTATCCACTTTCAGAAGCTCCATCCAATTGATTTGATTGGATAACCAAAGTAAAATCAGGAATAAGCCCGCTATGACGCTGCCTTGTGCGATTGCTTTGCTCATGGTTTGCAAATAAGGTTAGTGACTGTGCCATAAAAATACCACTCCACATGTTTGCCGTTTCTCGTATTGATTGCGGTATAAATCGTCGCAATAAATTCTGTAAGGTTGAAAGCTAAAAGGACGACCATGTAAGCGATGTATTGATTGGTAACGACCTCTTCATCAAAGATGATAGAGATTGTCCACCAAAAGCCTGCACTATTGATCAAGAGCAATGAAAACTGTGAGATCAAGGCCTGAGTGCAATGCCATCTCACAAAATAAGTAGATGAGCGATTTCCTAAATAAAAGGCCAAAGTGGCGATCAAGTTGATGATAGGAAGTGGGAGGCCACCCATCAGTGCTATGAGTGACATTAGATAGCTATTGGACGCGCGCTCCGTTTCGTGCTCCCCTGGAGTGTAATCAAATGTTTTGATGGCAATCATAGTCCTTTATTGATATTCCAAATCCAATTAATAAGTACCAAACAAATCAGTGGTATGGCGATCATTTTTTGCTTGAGCGCTTCTTCTGATTTTAGGTAGCATATGTGCATTGAAGTTCGCTTAGTTGCTAGGTCAAATAGCATCCACAAGGGCAAAATAAGCATGATGGCGAATACAATAAAACCTAAAGGATTAGTCATTATAGCATGCTGAAAGTTGCCATCTGTAAGAGCCAATACTGATCGGCTCGTGCCACAGCTAGGACATGGAAACCCTGTGATCTGTTTGATAAGGCAGACATTTGGGGTGTACTGACTTACGCCATGAGCATGATTGGCTTCTGCCAAAGACAGATAACCTAACCATCCATAGCCTAGCACAAGCAGTAACCCAGCGACCAAGTAAAGCTTTTTAGCATTCATTGATTACATGAGTACTTGTTGCAGTTTTATCAAGTTTTTTTCGCGAGTTGCTCCCATGATTAAGAACCAGTCAATAATTGCCCATATTCCAAGTCCACCACAAGTAAGAAGTTTTCCGATTCCAAGACCAGTATCACCTATCAAGAAACGGTCAATACCTAAGCTGCCTGCTAAAAGAGATACAATAAGCATAACAGTAGGGTCTTTGAATTGAATGATTTGCAGGATACTCCATTTTGAGTCGTCGAGTGCAACCAGGCGATCTCTGATTTGCATGAGATGGTGGCTTTCAAATGATTTACCATTACTCATGATGAACATGTCTACTTTCTGTGCGTCCATTTTTAAAAGTGGATTTGTGGTTCTTACTCGTGTGGCTTTTCAGATGCGCCCTGTTTGTTTGGTTTCGAGACTCCAATGGAATATGTCCTTAAAAATTAATTCCTTCAGGAAAATAACAAATACTGATGTGGCAGCCAAAATTCAAAGGGAATTATCACTTCAATTTTCTAAAATGAGATGAACTAATACCTAAAATGGCATTTGGTGGGAATTCACTGACAGGTTATAAAAGCACCTTAGGCTTTTTTGCTGTATTGGTTGGCTCTTATATTCTTGGATGCTAGATAGACAGTTTGCTTGATCCGAGCGGTCATTGTTTCCGGCTTTTTGGCACTATATATCCATTCTAAAATTGCACGTTTAGTCGATCGAGGAAAAGCTTCATAATTTGTCGCTGCGACAGGATTACTTTCAAAAAGGTGTGACATCTCATTAGGCAAGATCAGATCTTCCACTATTTCTAGTGCTGTCCATGTTCCGGACTTTTTTGCTAAAGATACCATTTCGAGTCCTGCGGGCGCCATTTTGCTTTGGGCAATAAGTCTTTCTATTTTCTCTTTATTAACACGAGACCAGTTGCTTTTTGGATTCCTTGGGGACATTCGGAGTTTGTATCGGAATTCATCTACTTTGTTGGGTAGGCTATCTATCCATCCATAGCAAAGTGCAGTGTCAATTATCTCTGACAACTCTATGTAGGGCAATTCAGAGTCTTTTTTGGCTAAGATTAACCAAATGCTTTTTTGATGATTATGGTTTTCTTTTAACCAATTTTCCCATTCCTCAATTTTTCTTGGTTCGAAACTGTCCATGGTTTGGGGGAATTGATTTTTAGACTACCTCCCGGTAAAATTAAAAGGAGTTATCGCCATAAGCTCTTTTTTGATGTCCATTGAAATATCAAGTCCGTCGATAAAAGTGTGGAGACTTTCTTTGGTGATTTTTTCACCAGTTCTAGTCAAAGCTTTGAGCGCTTCGTATGGATTTGGATAAGCTTCTCTTCTCAATATTGTCTGGATAGCTTCAGCGGCTACTGCCCAGTTGTCTTCTAAGTCTTTCCTGATAGCCTCCTCATTCACTTCCAATTTGCCAATGCCTTTGATAAGAGAAGCCAAAGAAATCATGGTATGACCAAAAGGAACTCCTATATTTCTTAACACTGTGGAGTCTGTAAGATCGCGCTGTAGTCGTGAGATGGGAAGCTTTGCGCTTAAGTGCTCAAAAAGTGCATTTGCAATACCTAGGTTCCCCTCAGCATTTTCAAAGTCAATAGGATTTACCTTATGGGGCATTGCAGAAGAGCCTACTTCGTTGGCATTGATTCTCTGCTTGAAATAATTCATCGCTACATACTGCCAAACATCTTTGCTGAAATCCAACAAAATGGTATTGATACGCTTGAGGACATCAAAAAGAGCCGCGAAATAATCGTAATGCTCAATTTGCGTGGTAGGATAGCTGCGCTTCAAACCCAAATATTGTGTGACGAATTTGTCACCGAATTGATGCCAATCGCTTTGAGGAAAAGCTACGTAGTGGGCGTTGAAATTCCCAGTGGCTCCACCGAATTTTGCTGCAAAAGGGGTTGCTTCTAGCGTCGCGATTTGCTCCTGAAGCCGTACTACAAATACAGCCATTTCTTTTCCCAGACGGGTAGGAGAGGCAGGCTGACCGTGCGTCTTTGCGAGCATCGGTATATCCGCCCAGTCTTTCGCACACTTCACCATTAGGTTAACGATTGCTTTTAGCTGAGGAAGAAGCACTTCATTGAGCGCATCTTTGGTAGAAAGCGGAATCGAAGTATTGTTGATATCCTGAGAAGTAAGTCCGAAATGAATGAACTCTTTGAAACCACTCAGCCCAAGCAGATCAAATTTTTCTTTTAAGAAATACTCAACAGCCTTTACGTCATGGTTGGTGACTTTCTCAATTCCCTTGATTTTAAGCGCGTCAGCTTCCGAAAAGTTTTCATAAATGGAGCGCAATTCCCCAAACTTTCCATGATCCACATCTGTTAACTGAGATAATGGAATTTCACACAGTGCAATGAAATAAAGCACTTCAACTTTCACACGATATTGAATGAGTGCAAACTCAGAAAAATAAGGAGCCAGCGCATCTACTTTGTTGCGATAGCGTCCATCAATAGGTGAAATAGCGGTGAGTTCGTTGAGCTCCATGGTCTTTAGATTATGAGGGGGCAAAAATAGGTCATTCAGTTAAACTTGTGGAGCAAGACATAGCGTTTTACATTTGCACCACGTTAAAAAAAAGCAGGAATTATGGCGTTCGGATTTTTCAAGAAGAAAAGTAAAGACAAGGTAGTAGTAAAAGACAGTCGATATAAATCAATGATCGTTCGAGAAGTGATCCAAGTGGCTAAGGAGTCCGTGAACGTCGTTTTTGAAAAACCCGAATCGGATTTCAATTATCAACCGGGTCAGTTCATTACCATCATCAAGGAAGTGGATGGAAAAAAGATCAGAAGAGCATACTCGCTTTGCACGACACCTTTCGAAGATGAATATCCTGCCGTGACCGTAAAGCGAGTGCCAGGTGGCCCTATGTCTAACCATATCAACGATACTTTCAAGGCTGGCGATGAGATAGAGATCATGGAGCCTATGGGAATGTTCGTGACTGAATACAATGCTGAGGCATCTCGTCAGGTTGTGTTTTTAGGTGGAGGAAGTGGTATTACGCCACTTTATGCTTTGATGCGCTCAGTGCTTATCAAAGAACCTAATAGTAAAGTGGCATTGGTCTATGGAAACAGATCTGAAGAATATATTATTTTCAAAAAGCAGCTTGCTGAATTGGATAGCAGATTCCCTGGACGGGTAAAAAATATTCATATCCTTGAAGAAGATCCAAATAAGGTAGCTGCACATACTGGAAGACCTACACCAGCAATGATTGCAGGAATTACCGATGATTTAGGCGAAAAGGATAAAACTGAGTATTTCATTTGTGGTCCTGCTCCAATGATGGAGGTAATTTCTACAGGGTTGGCGCAAGCAGGAATTACCCAAGAGCAGATCAGAATGGAGAGTTTCGAAGCAGGAAAGACTTCACCTTTAGAGCTCACTGACAGTAAAAAAGCTTCATCATCTACCTCAAGTGAAGTGACTATACTTTTGGAAGGGGAAGAGTATGTGGTAGAGGTTGCGAAGAAAAAATCTATCCTAGACTCAGCTTTGGATGAAAACATAGACATGCCGTATAGCTGTCAAAGTGGATTGTGCACGGCTTGTAGGGCAAAATGCATAGAAGGTGAAATAGACCAAGAAGATGCAGAGGGACTTTCTGCTGATGAAGTAGCAAATGGATATGTACTTCTCTGCGTAGGAAAGCCAATATCTGATAAGATTAGAGTTGAGGTGGGTTAACAGCTTTGGTAAAACAGAAAATTGTGAAATAAAAATAGGGGGGCTTTGGCCGCCTATTTTTTTAATCTGCCAGATTCTTTCAAGGCTTTATTAATCATCCATTCCAGTTGACCATTGGTGCTTCGAAATTCATCGGCAGCCCATTTTTCAATAATCTTCAACGTATCCTCATCAATTCTCAAAACAAATGGTTTTTTCTTAGCCATGTTTTCCCCTCCAATTTTCCTTTAGCTGATCCAACGCAATTTTGAGTTTTTCTGGTTGCTGTGTACCGATGAGTAATTTTTTACCGTCAGATTTTAACATCCACAACCCCCGATTGCCTTTCACGTTCAGTGCCCGTCCGGCACCTGGTCGCCAGCGATAGCCCCAGCCTCCATAGTCCCAAATTGGGTCATACTTTTTCACCTCAATCTCGGTGACATCATCTGCGCGAATAGCCTTTTCCTTAATTATGAATGGAAAAAATGAGTAATAAATACTCGAGTGATCAATGGAGACACGCAGCGTCATGACATGGAAAAGCCAAATTAATCCAACAGTGAATAGTAATAATAATATCCCAACTATTAATAATCCCGTGTCGTTCATCGGTTTATCACCGAAAGGAACATTCAATACAAGTTGCTGGAAAAATCCAAAAAAGGCCCCAATACATAATGGGACCGTGGAAAATACTATGAGCCAATAGGACCAAGTATATCGGAATCTCTGAGTTTCTTCAAAAATGATCTTTCCTTTCATCGTTTAGTGGTGTAAGGTTCCAGAATTCACAATAGGAGCCACATCCTTATCAGCACACAAGACTACCATGAGATTGCTAACCATTGCAGCTTTTCTATCATCATCCAAATCGATTAATTTCTTCTTAGAAATTTGATCCAGAGCCAACTCTACCATACTCACTGCACCCTCCACGATTTTATGTCTGGCCGCTACTATGGCGGTAGCTTGCTGTCTTCGCAGCATTGCACCTGCGATCTCTTCTGCATATGCCAAATAGCCAATGCGAGCTTCTTTTATCTCTATGCCGGCTATTGCCAATCGTTCTTCTATTTCATGTTCTAAACGATCGTTTACCTCATCTAGACCAGACCGAAGGGTAATCTCAGCTTGATCATCGTCAAAATTATCATATGGATAGCTCCCGGCGAGTTTGCGTACCGCAGAGTCTGTTTGCACGCGAACAAAGTTTTCGTAATCATCCACCTCAAACGCGGCGGCATATGTATCACGCACTTTCCATACAAGGATTACAGAAATAAGAATAGGGTTACCTACTTTGTCATTCACCTTCACGCGCTCGCTATCAAAATTCCGTGCACGAAGCGAAATGACCTTTTTTGTATAAAAAGGATTGGTCCAATAAAAGCCATTTTTCTTCACTGTACCAATGTATTTTCCAAAAAGTACAAGTACTCGCGATCCATTAGGATTCACAAAGAAAAACCCAGGTAACATGAAGATTCCTGCAATCAAAGCCAATACGAATATCGGAATCCGGAGCATTATCAATGCAAAAACAGGAAGAATCAATAGGAGGATGCAGATGACCAAAGCAAAATAGCCAGAAGAAGGCACATGTAATTTCTCGTTTGAAGTCATGGTAGTTGATTTAGATGAATGACTAATTTAAAGTGATATTAATATGATATCAAATTAAATTACGAACGGTTATTAAAAAGGTTACGAAGATTGGATTTAAAGCAGTCCTGCTAACTTTGGAAGAAGATGGAAAAGGGATACAATAAGTGGGAGAAATTTTATCACAGGTTCAATACCATTTTCCATGGTATAGTAGCGACATCACTAATTCCTTTTGCCTATATTTTTTTAGAGACTCAAAAGGAGTTTGCTGATGCTCCGATGATCGGTGAGGAGGTAGAGATGCCCCTCAAAATAGTATTAACACTATTGGTGGTTGGTGCTGGGTTTTATTCTAAAGTCTATTTCAAAAAGGTCATTGATACTGTTGTAACTATTCCAGACCTTACATTAAAGTTGAGTCACTACCTGCGTTTGAAGCTAATTCAATATGGTATTTTGGAATTTGGTGGAGTGCTCGCTCTGTTGGGACTCTATGTATCTAAAGATCAGTGGTACACCGCACTTTATTTAGCGCTTATTTTTACCTTTTCACTATTTAGACCCACCTATGACTTGGTAATTCGTGAGTTGAAAATATCCGGTGAAGAAGAAGCACGCCTCAAAAGGGGGGAATTCTAAAAAGAAAAGGGATATTGCCTGATGGCAACATCCCTTACCGTACTGAGTGTGGACTAGACAATCTCAGAACTTTTTTTAATATTTCATCAATCTGGTTTCTTTAGAAGGCAGACGATTTGATAAGTCCGTAGTTACATATTTTGTGAGAAAAATATTCCTTAAAGGATGATTCCAAATGTGACTGCATTGAGTCCGTTTGACCCTGCCGGACCTCTATCTGTTGCGAATACATTGTTTAGGTCATAAGAAGCAAACAGATCCAATCCTTTGAAACCTATTTGTGCTCTCAATCCATAGCGGAAGTTGGTCAAGAAGTAGTTTCCAGAGTTTTTGTCTTTCTCTTTGTCACCATCTTCTGTATATTTCAAAACTGTTCTTCCTCCAACTCTATAGCCAGCATAGGGACCGACACCAAAACGCAAGCCTTGTTTTTTGTATGTTCTGAAGCTCACACTTCCACGTTCTAGATTCTTCACTTTTCTTTTGCCCTGGGCAAAGTCAAGCATCGGAATCATTGAAACATTAATATACGGTACCGAAAGTTTACTCATGGAGCCATTGTAGGTGGCTGGAGTTGGATTGAATTCTATTCTATCCACACCTTTTTCTATGAGGGTGTTTGCTTCTTGCATTTTCCAATTGTACCAGCTTACGCCCATTCCCCACTCCATAAATAATGGGCCGGTAATCCAGGTTTTATTTACACTATTCAAGCCGATATACCAGCTACCCCAAGGTTTTACAGCATAAGCATTATTGGTTTCGTCTGGGAATGTAGAACCTTGCATCCAGTTATTAAGTCCGATATCTACATTGAAATAATGGTTAGTCCGATCAACAGACTCTTCTTCATATTGAAATCTCCGAATAGGTAGATCTTCATCATCAAATTCATCCTCCAAGTCGTCCCAATCGTCAGCATCTACGAGCAATTCCATATTGCCCACTTTGATTTTTGTCTTGGCGCTGTTGTCCCCAAAAATGAGCGTCGTGTCTTTGAGATATTTTTGGCCATTGGCATCTTGCAGCTCTATTTTTTCAACTTTACTAGACCTAAGGGCCGTATTTAGATCCTTGATCATTTCATTGATGTCGTATCGTTGAAGGTCTCTCAATGCCTCACGATCTTCAGTGTAGACCACCACTTTGCTCTTATTATTAAGCTCGATTACTACCGTGTCACCATCCGTGTGGGCCATCAACTGACCTATGGCCACTATGATCCCGAGTATTAGTGTGATTGCTTTTTTCATGTTCTTATTGTTAAATTCTTTGACCTTAGTTTCTGCTGAATAAGTTGTCTTTTGCATCCCGGATATCGGCGAGAAGGTGAGTGCCTTGTACCTCTTGGGAAATTTGTGACAGGAATCCAGTTATTTTATTTTTTTCGATCGTCTGTTCATTACTTGCGATGTAAGTAATCTTAATTGTTCCCGAAACTTTGCTCGGCTTGCCTTCAGGTGTGTGAAGGTTCAGACGGAGTTCCTCACTCAAATTCACTTCATTGATAGCCACTATTTGATAGCTATCATAGCTCCACAATGGCGCTGCTTCAACTACTTCTTTTGCCACAGCCATGTTTTGAATTGATTTTCGTACTGGGAGCTGCTTGCGTTGTTTTTCTACAACAGCCACTTTTTCTGGTACTTCAATTTCGATCATCTGTTCGTTTTGCACAGGGTGATCAGCGATAGCCACCATGCCATTTTCCGTAGTTGATGCGTCTTTCCAGACAAACCAGCCTGCAGCTATCAGTAAAGTGATCACTGCCGCAGCGGCTTTGAAATAAATGCCATATGAGCGTGTACTATTGATCTCTCCTGCCACGGCATCCCAGCTGGATGCTTTCGGTGTTACCTCAAATTGGTCGAGGTTTTCACGGAAAAGTCTGTCTAAATCATTTGCCATTGTTGTCTTTCTTTAATTCTTTCTCCTGTATTGCTAAAAGTCGCGCTTGCAGATACTTTCGTGCTCTGCTCAGTTGAGACTTTGAGGTGTTTTCATTGATTTGCAGCATTTCTGCTATTTCTTTATGTCCATAACCTTCTATTGCGTAGAGGTTAAAAACTGTTCGATAGCCTATGGGCAATTCATTGATCAAGGCCATTAAATCAGCGGCTTCCAAATTGCTTTCTAAGCCTTGATAATCTGGTTCATATTCAGCTTTTTCTACTTCCACCTCCAGCGACATGTTTTTGTGCTTTCGGATGTACATCAAACTTTCATTCACCATGACACGGCGAATCCATCCTTCTAAACTTCCCTCGCCACTGAACTGATCCAACTTATCAAATACCTTCACCATACCGCCGATCATCACATGTTCTGCCTCTTCACGATCATGAATGTATCTCATACACACTCCCAACATTTTGCCAGCAAACCGATCGTATAGCGCCTTTTGTGCACTCGGCTTTCGCTTGATGCAGTCTTTGAGCATTTGCTCTTCAGCGTTCGATTTATTGATTCGCAACATGTTTAAGTTGGTGTGCATAGGGAAGATGCAAGTGAGGTTGCAAAGGTTGCGTGGGTATTAAATATTTTCTTTCGAAGATACCTATACGTGAAGATATGGCTGATGGGCTATGATATCAGGTTATTTTGATTCAATCATTCCTAGAAATTCCCTTAATAAGTTTTTAAATCTTAGCAGACTTCTGAGCAATTGCCTTAATTTTCCGCTGTGGAAAATTTCGTAGTATCTGCCAGAAAATATCGCCCGTTGGGCTTTGACGAAGTAGTCGGTCAAGGGCATATTACTACCACGCTCAAAAATGCCATTGACAATAATCATCTCGCCCAAGCGTTACTTTTTTGTGGACCTAGAGGAGTAGGTAAAACTACTTGTGCGCGGATCTTGTCACGCATGATCAATGGTTTTGAGGCAGAGAATGGTGACGCTGCTGCTGGCAATTTCAATATTTATGAATTGGATGCGGCCTCCAATAACTCTGTGGAGGATATCAGAAACCTCATCGATCAGGTTCGCTATCCACCGCAGCAGGGAAAATTCAAAGTATATATCATAGATGAGGTTCACATGCTTTCCAATCAGGCTTTCAACGCCTTTTTGAAGACTTTGGAAGAGCCTCCTTCTTATGCCATATTTATACTGGCTACCACGGAGAAGCATAAGGTGATCCCTACGATTCTCTCAAGATGTCAGATCTATGATTTCAATCGTATCGAGATCAATGACATGGTTACCCAATTGCAAGGAATTGCAGAGAAAGAGGGTATAAGTGCCGAATCAGAGGCTTTGCATCTAATTGCGCAAAAGGCAGATGGTGCGATGCGTGATGCGCTTTCCATTTTTGATTTGATTGTCACTTTCTCTTCGGACAATAAGGTCACCTATCAGAATGCGATTAAGAATCTTCACATTCTTGATTATGATTACTATTTCAAATTGGTCGATTACTTTCTTGCCGAAGATATGGCTGGAGCGTTGTTGCTCTTCGATGATATTCTCAGAAATGGTTTTGATGGGCACAACTTCTTAATTGGGCTTGAAGACCATTTTAGAAATCTGTTGGTTTGTAAAAACTCACAAACGCTCAAATTGCTAGAAGTGCCGGAGAATCTAAAAGGTAAATACAGCGAGCAAGGCAATGCGATCTCCGCTTCTTCTCTATTGACTGGTCTCAATCTTATGAATCAGGTCGATCTAGGTTACAAGCAGAGTAAAAATCAGCGCCTGCACATAGAGCTTTGCCTAATGAAGCTTTCGCAAATAGAACGAGTCGTTAAATTGGGTGCAGGTGGGGAAGTAAAAAAAAAAGTAGCGACAGCCTAGACAAAGAGGAATCTCCAAAACGTGAGCAACCTAGTCCGACTGTAAGTGAGAAAATCCCAGAAAGGCCAGCTTCAAATCTAGCGCCTGAGCCAGCACCTATAACCCCAAAAATTTCTATTCCATCTTCTCCTGTATCCTCTACTCAAAGGGAAACCCCTAGTCTTACACGATCAAAAACGCCGGTAAGCGTTGAGAAAGCAGAGGAAAAGAAACCTGTTTTGGAGGAAAAGAGTACCCCTTTCGAAGATGAGGATGTGCAAGCACTTTGGAAATCCTTCAAAGAAGAAAGAATAGCAAATGGCACTTCTGATACCGAAAAATTAGTATTGGACAGACGGCTTGAAAAAACTGGAGAGTTTGAGTTAACGATCTTTTTGGAGAGTCAGCTTGAGATCAGCATTTTAGAAAAATGTGAGCAAGATCTCCTTCAATATTTAAAAAAGGGCTTAAATAATACGATGATAAAAGTGTTGAAGGCAGTTACAGAGCAAAAGTCAAGCAAGAGTCTTTATACTTCTCGAGAAAAGTTTGATTACATGGCTGAGCAAAATCCGCACTTACAGTCACTAAAGGACAGGTTGGGACTGGATTTTGACTACTAATTCGACTTTCTTGGAAATTCACCGACTGAAAAAGCCTTTTCAGCGATATTTTTTTGATTGGTAAAGTTTTAATGAATTAATTGGCCCACTATTTACTAAGCTTAATATGAGGGCAATTGCTATTGATGATGATCCAATGATCATTCTGATGATCAAAAAACTCGTCGGTAAAACGAAGAGTATCGAATTAGTCGGAGGCTATGATGATGCTATTGAAGGAGCTGCAGGAATTATCTTGGATCAACCTGATATTGTGTTTTTAGATATTGATATGCCCCATTTCACAGGATTGCAGATCTTGCAATCTCTTGTAAGTCCACCTCAAATAATAGTGGTTTCCTCCAACGAAAATTATAAGCAATCTGCGATGGATCTCAAGGCCATAGCATTTTTTAAGAAACCGATCAGTCAAAAGCGATTTGTGACTTTTCTTGATAATCTAAGCGCAAGTGCTAAATCAAGCACTGCCTAGACAATTACTCCTTGACTTTTATTTTTAGTACATCGCCAACCGAAAGATCAGGGGATGATAACTCGTTTAGCAGCATAAGTTCGGATACCGAAACATCAAAGTCACGACTGATTTTATAAAGACTGTCACCACCTTTTACTATATAGGTTTCATATTCTTCAGGTTTGGTTTCAATTGGCTTACTTTTATTTGGACCATCAGTCACTTTCAGAGATTGACCAATACTAATTGCGTCATTAAGTGATAAATTATTCAGGCTTCTTAAATTGTCAACAGTTGTGTTGTATAAGCGTGCGATTCCCCAAAGTGATTCTCCAGCCTGTACAGTATGATAATTCGCGTTATTTGGAGGAGATTGCTTAATTGTTTTAGGAGCTGTGCTTTTCACAAGACTAAGCGTTTGACCCACTGACAAGGTGCTTTTTTCATCTAGACTATTCCATTCTAGTAATTGATCGAGTGCCAAATCATATTTATTGGCAATCAACCACAAAGATTCACCCTTGGCCACCGTATGAGTGGTAATATTAGCTTTGGGAGCACTTGGTTTTATTTCTTGACGCTCTATGATCACTGGCTTGGCTTCCTCAACTTTAACTTCTTCTTTCGTCGCAGGAGTAGGTGTTGGTTTAATACTCACTGGCGGACTCACCGATGGTATCGTTGACTTTGGTTTTGAAATTGTCCTCGTCACAGTTGCTTGTGGTTTGACTTTATGATACTCTATCGGAGTTTTTAATGGTCGCTTTTTGTTCAGCCAAAGAAGTCGTCCAGATTTGATGGGTTCGTCTTCCTCCATACGATTTTTCCGGTAAAGTTGATTGAGCTTTAGGCCGTATTTCTGTGAAATACCCCAAGCCGTTTCTCCATGTTGTGCCACGTGAAATCTTACAGCGGATCGATTGCGCTTATTTTGAGTGTAATAAATTTCGCCACTGATAATAGGTGAGGCACTATGAAGGTCGTTGAATTTGATGAGTCTACCGCTCGATATTCCACTTTTAAGGGCAAGGCTCACGATATTTTCCGAGTCGGAAGCCATCACCGCTTTTAAGCCATTGATTCTGATGAATATTGTTTTTTGCTTGGAAGTGACGCCTAGGTTATTTGGATAAACTGTCTTTTTTGCTGGTTCAATTGAACGTGCCAACGGCTTAGCTTCTTCTTTGGATTTATTAGGTTTTGAAGCTGCTCCTTTGCCAGGCAAAATGACCGTGTAGACTTTGTCATCAGGAATAGATCCATGAGACAGCCATTTATTATATTCCTTCAAAAGTGCTACATCTATTTGTTGGTCATTGGCGATTTGCTCAAGTGTTTTACCTTCACCTTTGGTGTATTCGCCAAGAGAAAGTCCTTCACTATGTGGTCCGCCCACCTCATCTTGAAATGCTATGACATGTGCAATGAATCGAAGCACGTACCAGTGACTTTTGCTTGTGATGGTAAGTTTGTTGGAACCAAAATTTTCTGAATCCACATATTTGCTGGCACCACCACGACCTGCTTGATAGGCGCTAATAGAATAGATCCAGTTTTTAAAATAGAAATTATTCATTTTAAAATACCTCGCAGCACCACGCGATGACGATACGATATTTTTCCGTTCATCAATTTTGCCATCTACGCGCAAGCCAACTTCTCTTGCAGTGAAATCTTTGAATTGCCAATAGCCTACCGCATTTGCACTGGAAACAGCATCTGAGGTAAGCGAACTTTCTTGTACTGCCAAATATTTCAGCACTTCTGGAACCCCCTCTTCTTTGAGGATGCGCTCTATAATTGGGAAATACAGATTGACTCTATCGAGCTTAATTTGGAAATATTTATCACTTGCACGAAGGGCATTTACGTCATTTTGGATCTCTCGTTGAGCATCATTTGTAAGCTTTAGATGGACACCAGCGATTTCAATACTGGACGGAACCGTAGGTATAGGCCCACCAAATCCATCAAAACTGATAGTGAAGAGAATAAGGACAATGATGAGTTTCTGCCTCATAATTTCCTCAGAATCATTAACCCATCTCGAATAGGGAATAAGACATTTTCTACTGACGGGTGATCTTGAACCATGCGGTTAAATGAGCGAATGCTAATGGTGGCTTTATCGTCTTTGTGGTGATCAGCTACTTTACCACTCCAAAGTACATTATCAAAGATCATAAACCCGCCCGATCTCAATTGTGGGAGAGTTAACTCAAAATAATTGGCGTAAGATTCTTTATCAGCATCCACAAACACGAGATCCCATTGATAATCTAAAGTCGGGATTATTTCTTTCGCTTTCCCAATCATCAATGTGAGTTGCTCTTTATAGTCGGACTGCTCAAAATAATCTCGCACCACATGTTCCAATTCTTTATTTACGTCGATAGTGATGAGTTTACCGTCTTTCTGCAAACCCTCAGCGAGACTTAACGCAGAGTAGCCAGTGTAAGTACCTACTTCCAGTATGTTTTTGGGAGTGATCATATGGCTCATCATAGAAAGTACTCTTCCTTGCAAATGCCCTGATAGCATTCTTGGTTTGAGCACCTTCAGATGTGTTTCTCTATTTATTTGGCTCAGAAGTGAGCTTTCTGGCGCACTATGGTCCTCGACGTATTTTTGGAGTGCTGGAGTTAGGAAATCCATAGGGCAAAACTAAGACATTTTAATGTCCGTCAGTTTACTCAGGTAAGTAAGTTAAACTGCTCATTTCTTCAAGGTTGAAGTTATTGCGGGCAAGCTCCAACAATTTCTCCGAGCTAGTTTCGTCTATTTTTTCAAAAAGCTCTGCCAAATTTGGTACTCGGTTTAGATCGAGCATGGTCTTCGCCATCATGAGCATGATGGAGTTGTTGTTTTCTTCAGACATGGCCAATTGTCCCTTGAGTTGTTGTTTGGCTTTATGAAGCTGGGCGCTACTCATTGGTTTATTCTTAAGCTCATCCAATTCTTTTTGAATGAGTCTGAAACTCTTTTTGAGATTTTTCGGGTCGGTAGCAAAGTAGATTCCAAATTGTCCCACTTCGTAGTATGGGGTGAAATTTGCCTCAATGCCATAGACAAGCCCATTTTTCTCTCTCAATGACATATTGAGTTTGGAATTCATACTGGGTCCGCCGAGTATATTTACCAATACAAAAAATGGAATTCGATCCTTATCTAGCAAGCCATAAGACTTACTGCCGATAGCCACATGAGCTTGAGTGATCGGTTTGATAACCGATTTCACTTGAAGTGTGAACCCATTAAATAACTGACGTTGCGCGGTGTGTGTCTTTTTTGGAATATGCGAAAGATATTTGGTAGCTAGCTTTTGAAGTTTTGCTCCTGAGTAGTTGCCTACGCTTGAGAGAATGATTCTTTCTGTATTGAAATTGCGAGCAAGGAAATTGATGAAATCTAGTTGCGTGAATCTTCCTACGGTTTGTTCAGTGCCAAGGATATTTTTCCCCAAGGCGTGATCTTGAAAAATGATCTCGTCAAATTCATCTTGGATAGCATCCTCTGGTGTATCTCGATACATGGACATTTCTTCCAGTATCACCATGCGTTCCTTCTCGATCTGGTTGGCAGGAAAGGTAGAATTGAAAGTGATGTCCGCAAGTAATTCTACAGCTTTCTCTAAATGATTATCAAGTATAGAAGCGTAGAAGCATATTTTCTCTCGGGTAGTGTAGGCATTCAGTTCGCCTCCAAGAGAATCTAGTCGATTGATAATGTGATAGGCCTTTCGTTTTTTGGTGCCTTTGAAAGCCATATGTTCCCAGAAATGGGCGATTCCTTGCTCGTCATTAGCCTCATCTCGGCTCCCAATATCCAGCATGATACCTACATGGGCAATACGCGTATGCACCATTTGTTTGTGGATAATGCGTATTCCATTGGGTAACTGTATCAACTCATGCTCCACCATAGGAGCGCAAATTTAGTGTTAACAATTGAATTTTGAATTGGTGAAAAAATGGCAGGATTTACTCTGAAAAGTACTGGTTTTAAGTGGTTGATTAGATTGAGAAACTACTTCCAAAATATTTCAATGACCTCATTTCCGATCAAAACACTAGTTTGCTGAGCATCTTCGTAGCGTTTGATTTTCACTTGATTTTTCTTTGGGCGAATGACAAAACGAGCCATAACGTTTCTCTCATCTTTTTTCTGAAAGGCGACTACATAGGAGATAGATTCATCCAGTTTAAATTGAAATTCTCTTTTTGCACTTACAACCTTGGGTCGATCCAAAGGCTCATCTCTCATTACTTTCAGGATGTTCTCCGCCGTAGGTACTCCATATCCTAAATAGTTGTTTGGGTACGGATAAAAATTACCAGCCTTCTTGAAGATTTCGATGATCTCCAGATTGGTGAGGGTGGAATCATACTGCCAGATGCAGGCAGCCATCCCTGTAACGATTGGAGTGGAGTAGGATGTGCCAAGTGTAGAATAGACCGAGATGTCTGGCTTTACGAAATCAGTAAAATCGGGACCAATACTGCTGTAATCCATCTTGTCCCAGATTTTAAGTTTGCTAGCGCCTACCGTGAGTGCATGAGGAGCATCTGCTGGCGTGTCAATGATCTGCCATTTTGTTTTGGCGTCATTGCCAGCAGCTACTACTATTAGCATGCCTTTTTCAAGGGCGGCGTGTTCTACCGCTTTGGCTAAAGTGGTGGTTTTACCATCCATTTGCTCTACGCGATAATTCAACTCTGGCGCATTAAAACCGAGATTGTATCCAAGTGAGAGGTTTACGAGCCGCACGCCTTGGGCATGCATTTCTTCCATGGCTTGAATCAGATAATCTTCCTCTATTCGCTTTTCAAATGCGCCATGATCTGTGCGAGCTAGATAATATTCTGAGGCTGTTGCTAGACCATATTGCACGTTTTTGTCTGTTCTCACTCCACCAATCAACTGCCAAACTTCAGTGCCATGATTGTCATCTAAACCAATTGAGCCACCATAAGCCTGCATCTCTGGAGTTATATAGTCTTTATATTCTTTTACCAGATTATTTTCAAAAAGATGAGCAAGACTTTTGTCTTTATCAGCTTTCAAAAATCCTCCATCTATAATCCCAATTTTAACTCCTTTGCCATTCAGCCCAATTTTGATAAAGTATTCTGCTTTGACCTGTTCCAAAGGAAAGCCAAGTAGTGCTGAGTTTGAATTAAAAGAGGCGGGCTCATATTGTAGGACAGGAGTAATTTCAAAGCCTGAATTTAATAGTGACTCAAATTGTTCGGAGGTAATGAGATAACTACACTGTCCCAACCATTGCGAACAGAATGTTGGTTGCAGTAAATTCACCAGCTGTTTTGCGCTAGTTGTATCTTTAGCTGAAAGCCAATATTTTGCTTGTCCCATCGAGGAGAGAGACCACAACAATAAAAGAAATACTAACTTTATGGATCGCACATTGGCCATGAGTGAAGATACGAAATGCGACGATTCATATGCGATTTTTCTCAATAAACGACTTTTAACCATAGCTTTTATACCATGAGGTACGACCCAATAGATGCCAAACTTTTTATAGAAAATAGAGCAAGACTTATAGCCAAACTGAAGCCAAACTCTGTGGTGATTATCCACTCCAATGACATCATGCCTACTAATGCGGATGGCACTTTGGCATTCAAACAAAATTCGGATTTGTTTTACCTCTCAGGTGTTGATCAAGAAGAATCAATCTTGGTTCTTGCACCAGATTTTCCAAATGAGAAAATGCGAGAAATGCTCTTTTTAAGAGAAACCAGTGAGGAAATATCTATTTGGGAAGGGCATAAGCTCACGAAAGAAGAAGGGCAGACAACATCAGGGATACAAAACATTCAGTGGAATCAAAGTTTTGAAAATATGCTTTATACCATTTTGGCTGAGGCTGAACATATTTATCTGCCTAGTAACGAGCATATTCGCAATGGCTCTAGGGTGGAAACAGCCAATGATCGATTTGTGAAGCGATGCATGGAGCGTTTCCCATTGTATAAGTATGAGCGACTAGCTCCGCATATCTACGATCTACGCACCATTAAGTCTAAGATAGAAATCGACTTGATTGGGCATGCATGCGAAATCACCAATAAAGCTTTTCGAAGAGTATTGGGTGCGCTGAAGCCTGGAGTGATGGAGTATGAACTGGAAGCAGAGTATTCCCATGAATTTCTTAGAAATAGATCTCGAGGATTTGCCTATACCCCGATCATAGCTGGGGGAGGCAATGCCTGTGTCCTACATTATGTTGAGAATAGAGAAGTATTGAAAGATGGTGATTTGTTGCTGATGGATGTGGGTGCAGAGTATGCTAATTATAATGCTGACATGACAAGGACTGTGCCTGTGAATGGTAAATTCACAAAGCGTCAGCGAGCGATCTATGATGCAGTTTTGAGAGTAAAAAATGGCGCAACGGAAATGCTGCGACCTGGTGGAGTAATACCAGAATATCATAAGTCCGTAGGAGAATTGATGACCAAAGAACTGCTGCATCTTGGTCTGATTGACAAGACCGATGTGAAAAATGAAAATCCTGATTGGCCAGCCTACCGTAAATATTTCATGCATGGCACCTCACATCACTTGGGCTTAGACGTACATGATGTTGCTTCTATTTATAAAAGATTCGAGGAGGGAATGGTGTTCACAGTTGAGCCAGGTATTTACATAAGAGAAGAAGGAATTGGAATTCGACTTGAAGATGATATCGTGATCACTAAAGATGGCCACATCAATTTGATGAAGGACATACCATTAGAAGCTGATCACATAGAAGAAATCATGAATCGTTAGGGATTCTCTTTCACTGCTGTTTTGGTAATAATTCTTACCTAATGCACAGTACAATAGACTTTTAGTTAGTTTTGAGCAAAATCAATAAAATGAGTTTAGAATACAATACCCAACGTCCTCATCTGAACCTAAGAGAGTACGGTAGAAATGTGCAGAATCTTGTTGCGCATATTAAAAATACAGAAGACAAGGAGAAGCGAAACAAATACGCATCGTTGCTGGTGGAGCTCATGAAAATGATCAATCCGGAACTTAGCAAAGAGGCCAACGAATACACGCAAAAAGTATGGGATGATTTGTTCATCATATCAAAATTTGACTTAGATGTAGAAAGTCCTTTTCCTATCCCTGAGTCCACCATCCTTGATAGAAAGCCAGATCGCATGCGCTATCAATCCAACCGTATCAAATACAGGCATTATGGCCGTAGCGTAGAGGTGTTGATAGAAAACGCCATGAAGCTTGAGGATCCTAAGGAAGTAGAAGGTGCCGTGATTGCTATTGGGCGATTGATGAAGACCTTCTATCAAAACTGGAATCGCGAGACTATAGAGGACGAGCAAGTACTTAAGACTATCAAAGAAATGTCTAATAACAAGCTGGACATAGATATTGAGAAAGTGAAAACTTATGGTCTATTTGATAGCGAAAAAGGTTCTCAAAGACCACTCGAAGCTCCAAGAAACCAAAATCAAAACCGCAACAGAAACAATAAAGGCGGCAAAAGAAATTTTCCTAATAACAAGCGCAGAAGACCAAATAACTAATGGCCTCATTTCGTGTGAAGGGTGGCAAAAGGCTCAAAGGAACAATTATTCCTCAAGGAGCCAAAAATGAAGCCCTACAGATTATCTCAGCAGTATTGCTCACTTCAGACCCGGTACACGTTCACAAAGTTCCAAATATCAGAGATGTAGTCAAGTTGATTGACTTGCTAGCTGATTTGGGTGTTCAGATAGAAAAAACGGGTGAGGAATCTTATCGATTTACAGCCAAAGAAGTAAATCTATCTTTTCTGGACACAGAAGATTTTAAAGAGAAAGCTTCCTCTTTGCGTGGGTCAATCATGATCCTTGGTCCGCTTTTGTCACGCTACGGCACAGGTAAAATTCCTAGACCAGGAGGAGATAAAATTGGTCGCAGGAGACTAGATACCCACTTTATTGGGTTTGAGAAGCTTGGCGCAAAATTCGTTTACGATGCTGCGAATGCTTTCTACACCGTAGATGGTACCAATCTTAAAGGATGCTACCTACACTTAGACGAAGCTTCTGTGACTGGTACAGCGAATTTGGTAATGACCGCAGTTTTAGCTGAAGGACTTACCACGATCTACAATGCGGCATGCGAACCATACCTCCAGCAGCTGTGCAATATGCTGGTGAGAATGGGTGCCAAAATAGAAGGAATTGGTAGTAATCTATTGAAAATTGAAGGTGTAAAAAACCTTAGTGGTACAGATCACACTATGCTTCCTGATATGATAGAGATCGGAAGCTTTATTGGATTGGCTGCTATGACTCGCTCTGAGATAACAATCAAAGATGCGCGAATTGATATGCTGGGAATCATCCCAGATACTTTCCGAAAACTGGGTATCAAAATAGAATACCGAGGAGATGATCTTTTCATCCCTGCTCAGGAGCAATATGAAATAGAGTCCTACATAGATGGGTCTATAGTTACCATTGCTGATGCTATTTGGCCTGGGTTTACTCCAGATTTATTGAGTATTGTCTTGGTGACTGCTACTCAGGCAAAAGGAACAGTGTTGATTCATCAAAAGATGTTTGAAAGCCGTTTGTTCTTCGTAGATAAGCTGATAGACATGGGGGCACAGATTATTCTTTGTGATCCACATCGCGCTACAGTGATTGGACTAAACAGGGCTTTTGACCTGAAAGGTATCAGTATGACGTCACCGGACATTCGTGCTGGAGTGTCACTATTGATTGCTGCATTATCCGCAAGTGGATCTTCCACAATCCATAACGTAGAGCAAATCGATAGAGGATATCAGTACATAGACAAGCGATTGAATGCGCTCGGTGCTGATATAGAACGATTTGATTGATTTTCTAATCTTTTTGAAACAATAAAAAACGCCGCGATGAAAATCGCGGCGCACCAACCAGCTATGTAGTTTCGAATTCGAAACTGACAGACTTACGTAGTAAGCTGCCAGTTTGGATTTAGATACCTGATTATTTTTTAGAATTAATTTGCGTTAGCACCCACATTACCTTGTGCTACAAGTGTTCCTAGGTCGCTAGCTGACAAATGAACATTGATATAGCCATCGATAGCAGTCATTGCTGCATAGTCTATAGCCGTCATATCATTAATTGCTGATACATTGGTTTTACTCATTCCCATAGCGTTTATGCTTGAAAGTGTGATGAGTATTCCACCGCCTACTGCGGCAGTTCCAGAGTGAATATGCGAAGGGTGATCACCAGCAAAATCAATACCTTCAAGGGCTATTGTTACAAGTGTTTCACCATTTACTCTTTCATAAAATGTAGCATTACCTGTTACCCCTGATACATCCACACTGTTAAGCATGTAAACTTTAGACATCCCAGTAAGTGCATTCTGACCTATGTCTCCCTGCGCTACTATAGTCCCTAAATCATCCGCGCTTAAATGTACGTTTACATAGCCATCAAAATCCAACAATTCTTCATAAGTGATTGCAGCTCCACCATTTAAAGCGGCGATGTTGGTCTTGCTCATTCCTGAACCACCCATTACCGGATTAAATGAAATAGCGATTCCACCACCTTCTGCAGCGGTATTCATATGTATGTGTGCAGGGTGTGATCCTCCTTCAGGTGTTCCAGCCAATGCGATGATTGCTAATGTTTCACTATTGGCACGTGCGCTGAGTGTAAGTGTGCCACTAATACTAGGTACAGCAACAGACCCAAGGTTGTAAACTCTGGACACGCCAGTCAGAATGTTTTGCCCTATGTCGCCTTGTGCAACCAAAGTACCCAGGTCATCTGCACTTAAGTGCACATTTACATAGCCGTCAAAATCCAATAATTCTTCATATGTGATTGCAGCTCCATCATTCAAAGCAGCAATATTGGTCTTGCTCATTCCAGAACCACCCATTACCGGATTAAATGAAATAGCGATGCCTCCACCTTCTGCAGCAGTATTCATATGTATGTGTGCAGGATGCGATCCACCATCAGGCGTTCCAGTCAATTCGATGATTGCCAATGTTTCACTATTTACTCGTTCTCTTAGCGTAATCGTACCGCTGATAGTAGGCACAGCAACTGATCCAAGATTGTAAACTGTGGACTCACCAGTCAGAATGTTTTGCCCTATATCGCCTTGTGCAACCAAAGTGCCAAGGTCATCTGCACTTAAGTGCACATTTACATAGCCATCAAAATCCAATAATTCTTCATATGTGATTGCAGCTCCACCATCCAAAGAAGCAATGTTGGTTTTACTCATGCCTGAGCCACCCATTACCGGATTAAATGAAATAGCGATTCCGCCACCTTCAGCTGCTGTATTCATGTGAATGTGCGCTGGATGAGATCCACCATCAGGTGTTCCAGCCAATTCAATTATTGCCAACGTTTCACTATTTACTCTTTCGCTTAGTGTAAGTGTACCGCTAATAGAAGGCACAGCAACTGACCCAAGGTTGTAAACTGTTGACTCACCAGTTAGAATGTTTTGACCTATATCTCCTTGTGCAACCAAAGTTCCAAGATCGTCAGCGCTTAAGTGGACATTGATGTATCCATCATAAGTCAACAATTGCTCATAGGTGATTGCTGTACCATCATCTTTTGCGGTAACGATTGTTTCACTCATACCCGTTGTTCCATCTACTGGCTCTAGGGAGATTGCAATTCCTCCGCCTTCTACGGCGGTATTATCGTGGATATGCGCTGGATGAATACCTCCACTTGGGGTGCCCGAGAGATCTAGAGTAATCTTCACACTACCATCTTCCAACGCAGCAAATGTTGCAGAACCACTTATCGCAGCATTAGCTACACTTCCTAAGGTGAAACTTGATTTCATTCCTGTCTCAGTCGATACCATTTCGTCCATGTCATCATCACTACAACTAACAAGACCAATTGCTATTGTAGCAATAAGTGCTGAGAATAAAAGATTTTTCAAATACTTCATCTTCATACTTTTCATTTTACTTTGTTTAAGTTTTTAACTAATTGTCTCAACAAAACATACGTAGAAGGATGATGTTTTGGATTTTTGAAAATTAAAAAAAAGACAAAAAAAACCTCGACGTGTAAAAACCGTCGAGGTATAAGGTTTTGAATGAAATAGAAATATTAGGTTTCACCGTAGACTTGCATAGTCGAAAGCGTGGGTGAATCTGCACCACCTGATTGCTCAATTGTTACAGCAAAGGCATCAGCTTGCGCTATACGCTTCATAATCTGGAACTGTCCACTATCCGCATCAAACACTCCTGCATCAATAGGTTTGCCATCGACTAGTGCCCAAAGTTGATATTGCTCGTTCTCTGAGAGTGCAGGGAGGTTTGCCGAGTTGAGATAGATTTCTTCCTGAGTTTTGTTCCAATAGATCACTGTCTTATTGTTGGCAGCTATTGCAGTGCCATTCAATATTATTCGGCTAAACTCTGGACTGACCATTATGTCCAGTCGATCACGCATCCCATCTAATTGTTGATTCACCTGATTGAAATTTTCAGCTAATTCAATATTGTTTATTGTAGCTTCTGCCAATCGGTTATCAGTTTCGATCCATTTAGTATAAAAATAGAATGCTGAGATAGTAGAGATAATGGCTATGCTCACACTTGCTGCGAAAGCATATCGCCAAGATGAGTTTGTATTTTGTTCGAAATGTGCTTCTTCCAATACAGAGGGATGCTCCATCAGCAATTTCTTAACAGCAAGGGTCGGCTCTATTCCGTATGTGAAACTCAATCTCTCCAATACAGACTCGAGATCTCGATATTCACTTTGCAATTCAAAGTCATTGGAGAGAATTTCTTCTAGTTCGCCTCGCTGAACATCAGTCAATTCTCCCGTTAGGTAAGTGGCCAAATGACCTTGTTCTATGATTTCTTTCTTATCCAAAATCTGTATCCAATTTAGCTTTAATGTCCTTTAAGCAGTTCCTGGGTTTAGTTTTAACAGAGCCTAAAGGCATCTCTTCATTTTTTGCAATCTCAGCGTGTGAATATCCCATATAGAAGTTTAACTGAACTAGTTTTTTGCACAATGCGCCTATTTGAGAAAGTACAGTTGATATTCCGATGTAATCTTCACTAGTCGGGGATGCTTCAAACATATTTACGTAGCTGTCTATATCATTGGATTTTTTAATTGACTTAAAATCTTTGGATCTCCTAACATCTATAGCTTTATTCCTGGCTATGCGGTACATCCATGTAAAAAGACTGCCTTTACTTGCGTCATAGCTGTCTATTTGATCCCAGATCTTAATGAAGACATCCTGAAGTGTTTCTTCAGCAAGTTCTTGATGATTGAGTGTGCGAGCAATGATTCCGTTGAGAGCAGTGCTGTAATGGTCGTATAAATAGTCTAGGGCGGTGACGTCTCGATTTTTGAGTCTCTTTACGAGCAATGTGGTAAAATCAATTTGTTTCGTCAATGGTATGTGGCTTTTGGATTACAGAAGATATGTATATTGAAAGTGCTTTTGTACAAATATGAAGACTTTTGCTGTACTTTCTAGCTTGCTCTTGTTAGCACTCGCATCATTCGTATTCCAATTGGATGATAGTAATCTCTCTGAAAAAATAAATGGAGTGAGTTTGGTCAATCCTCATTTTGAAGTGGATAAGCCCATGATGCTAGGATTGAATCAAATCAATACAGGTTGGGTAGCAGTCATACCTTTTGGTTTTTCAAGGATGAATCAGCCTTCTGTAAAGTTTGATAGTGAGCGACAATGGCGTGGAGAGAGAGTAGATGGTACCAGAGAAATGATCGACTTAGCGCACGAATGTGGCTTTAAGGTAATGGTAAAACCTCATGTATGGGTCCATGGATATTGGGTCGGTGAGTTTGATTTGACTACTGAGGAAGATTGGCTTTTGTGGGAAAGCGATTACACTAGGTACATTTTGACTTATGCACATCTTGCCCAAGAGACAAAGGCAGAATTACTTTGCATTGGAACAGAGTATAAGATAGCAACACTGCGAAGACCTGAGTTTTGGGCGCAGTTGGCCAAAGAAATAAGAAAGGTCTATGATGGCTCTATTACCTATGCCTCAAATTGGGATGACTTTGAGCAAATCAAATTTTGGAAAGAATTGGACTATATCGGTGTGGATGCCTATTTCCCATTGGCACACGGGGACAATCCTGATTTTGATCAAATCCGAGAAGGCTGGAATCCTGTCAAGAAAAGATTGAAAAAGCTAAGTGATCAATATGATAAGCCAATTCTACTTACCGAATATGGTTATCAAAGCACTAATGGTGCTTTAGGAAACCATTGGGAAGTAGCGCAGGGTACTGAGCCCTTAAATTTTGAATTACAAAGCAGAGGATATGAAGCTTTGTATCAAGAACTCTGGGGCGAAGAATGGCTTGCCGGTGGTTTTTTATGGAAATGGCATTTCAGTGAGGAAGCTGGCGGTTTGGAAAGTGGTGATTGGACTCCACAAGGCAAACCTGCTACAGAAGTAATTGCAAAGTGGTATGCTCAGTAGCCGCTCGACTGTAGGAATTGTTTTTGTTTACCAGTAGGCGTAATGCCGATAGGTCCTTTATAGATACCTGCATCTGTGCCGATATCCTTTACCCGAACAGCAATCACATTTTCACCTTCTTTTTTCAAAAGGTTGATTGGTATTGAGTAAACGCGGTATTTGTCGTAAGACTGAGACCAACCATAGGGCCTACCGTCATTAGTTTGGCCGATTAATTTACCATTGAGATAGGTTTCGTCAAAGTCATCAATCTTACCCAAGATCAAAAGCAGCGAATTATCATCTTTGAGATAATCAGGGAGTATAAATGTCTTTCTGTACCAAGCTACATCGCTGAAGAGTTTTCCTTTCATATATTTCCAGTATCCAGGAACTACCATGTCTGTCCAATCAGTATCGTCATATGTTGCTTGTGTCCATGACTGGTTGTCACCTTCTTTGAATTTCCACACACCTTCCAACATCATGGTGCCTATTAGCGCATCTTTTCGTGTATAGATACCCATATTTCCTTTGACCATGCCACCATCCAATACGGAATCATATATACGCACAGCTATAACATTCTTACCGTTTTTGTTGATGAGTGAAGGAGGTATGTAATACTGTCTGTTTGCATTGTAGGCAGTATAGAATCTTGGGGGAAAAGAGCCTGAAAATCCAATCAATTGACCATTGAGAAAAACTTCATCTACATCATCTATATAACCGAGTACCAAATAAAGATTTTCTATAGAAATATTACTTAAGTCGACTGTGGTCCTATACCAAGCATATCCATCGAACCCAGCAAAACCTTCATCCTCCCATCGGGCTGGAACGAAAATATCTTCCCAATCTGAGTCGTCAAAATCCTTTTGCGCCCACCTTGGGTTGTCTCCGATTGAGAACTTCCAAGTACCACGCAAGTCCTTTACTTTCTCTAGATCATCTGCATTTCCGAAGTAAGACATTAATATAAGCGTACAGAGTAAGAGTGTTTTCATCTGAGGGTTTCCAATAGTCAATATTAAGGTCTTTCGTATAAATGTGGCAGTTTCAATTGTAAATGATTGTCACAGAAGGGTAACAAAAACCCAACTGATTCAGTTGGGTCTTTTGCGAATTGTATAAAGAAGTATTTTGTGAGTGCTGTTTGTTGCTTATCGCTGCGCTGTTAATGTCAGACCGTTTAATTTGGATGACTGAAGAATTACTTCTTCTATGGATACGCCGTTATCATCTTTTATTTCGAAAGTATACTTCCCAGCCTCCAAGTGAGTCAAATCGTATCTTTTCATAAAGCCGCCATTGCTTTTGATTTTGTCGATTCTTAGAAGCTGACCTTCTTCATCTTTAATTTTTATTTTGACAACCTCATCACCAGAGTTGTTATAGATTAATTTGAAGGTGTTATGTGAGCTTGGAATAAGCGCAGTATTTTCTGTATCCTCCTGAGAGAATGCCGCAAAAGACATTACAAATGTTGCGATGATTGTGATAGTTAACTTTTTCATAGTAGTAGTATTTAATTTTTTTAGTTCGTTCGTTGTTGTTACTTGAGCAATTATACGGGGGAACTAAAACGGGTTTGTCACGCTACAGTCAATGAATGTCATCAATTGTCACTTTCTTGTTAGTAATTATCAAAAGAGCCCAAAAAGTCTAAATAAATGCCTTTTTGGTCGGTTATGAGAGAGTGAAAAAGGGTAAAAAAGAGTTGGGAACTTCTAGTTTTCCGAAACGGGATAAATAATACCGCAAGCGACTTTTGGATTGGCATGTGGGTGGCTGTGGCCATGAAGTGGATCGCACTCTACATTGAAGTCATCCATATTTTCATGAATGATCAGCGATTTGCCAATGAGATCTTTATGATCTCCAGTGCCAATAGTCCATAGATTAGTGGTAATAGCAAGCTGGCCTTTGCCTTCATATCCAACGCTTAAGTTTCCTACATCACCAGCGTAGGGTTTGGCCCATGGGATGCCAAGACTTAGCACCTCACAAAAGCGGTTTTCCATAGGCTCTCCCTGATTCCAATGCATCCCAGGAACTTCACAGCTTCCTTGATGGAGATGAATCGAGTGGGTAGTATTTGCAGGAAAGTTCTCCAATGTAATAACCATTCTAAGTGCGTCATCTTCCTCATAGAACATAGCTGTTCCATAGGGAAGCTCGTCAACTTGATAGCTTGTATCTGATTCGCTTAGCAAACCATTAAAGCTTACTACAGCAATAGGATCTGGATTTTTAGGATTGGAGTCCGAGCTGGATGAATCGCAGCTTGATAAAATTGCGAGATTGAGAAATAGAAAGTAGCTCAAGAGGAAATTAATCCTCATCATCGCTATCTCCGCCTTCAGCGTCATCATTGAGATAATCAGTTACATACTCGACATCTGAGTACTTGTTCTCATAATCATCCTTGATCTCTTCTTTAAGGTTGCCATCATCATCGAAATCAGTGTCATCTTCGATAATTGCTTTTGCCTCAGCCACAGTCATTCGGATCATATAGTATTTCTCATCTGTCTCAAAAGGCAGCGCAGACACTTTTTTACCCTCTTTATTGTAAAAGTGAATGAGCGATTCATGGAACCCATAGGGATACACCAGTTTAATTTGCTCTTGCAAATGCTCTTCTAATTTTTCGAAATCTTTAATTACCCGTGGTTTTGGGGGTTGCATAGGCTGATTTTTTGAGGAAAGGTAGTGGAGGTTTTATAAAATCAAAAGGGATTGATAAAAATCCCATAAAATTTCATTTCAATTAAATAATCAATTTATATCCCGCTCCATGTACGGTGAGAATATGGATGGGTTCATTTGGGTTAAGTTCTATTTTCTGACGAAGCTTCAAGATAAAATTATCAACGGTACGTGTAGTAGGTTGTGAGTCATATCCCCATACTTCTTCTAATAGTTTATATCTACTCACAACTTCATTTTGATGTTTGTAGAGATAGGAAAGTACTTCAAATTCTTTGTGAGACATTTTTAACGCACCTTGCTCGGAATGTGTAGCCACATAATGACTAAAATCTACTGTGAGGCATCCTACATTAAGCGTGGTAGATTTTTCACCACTTGCGAGTTGAGGAGAGCGACGCAGCACAGCTTTTACTCGCGCTAAGAGCTCTCTTAAGCTAAAGGGCTTTGTGATGTAATCATCTGCACCTAATTCCAATCCTAGGACTTTATCTATTTCTTCACCTTTGGCAGTAAGGAAGATGATAGGTGTGACAATACCTGCCTTTCTCGCAGATTTGCAGACATCAAAGCCAGACATTTTAGGCATCATTACATCGAGCAGGATCAAGTCAAATCTCTCAGAGATGATTAAATCCAACCCTTCTTGGCCATTTGTAGCTGTAGTCACTTCGAATTGTTCAAATTCAAGATTGTCTCTGAGTCCCATTAGGATATTAGGCTCGTCTTCAACTATGAGTATTCTCGACATCTTCTATTGCTTTAAAAACCAACCTAAAAGTACTTCCTTCGCTAATCTTGCTTTCGACCTCAATATCCCCTCCATGTGCTTCCACTATGTGATGCACAAGAGAAAGCCCCAGTCCTGCTCCTCGTGTATTTTGTACATTGCCATCAGTGACTCTATAAAATTTATCAAAAATCTGATGAATCTTATCTGACTTGATACCAATTCCTTGATCTGTTACTTCCACAAACACTTTATCGTCACGATGGCCAGTTAGAAAATTGAGATGTTTTTTGTCCTCGCTATACTTGATAGCATTGTCAGTAAGGTTCACCAAAGCTTCATAGAGAGCATCTTTATCTAGTAGTGTTTTCGGTAGTTGATCATCTAGTGACTGACTAAAAGTAAATCCATTATTTTGGATATGAAATGAGTAATCATGGAGGAGCTCACTTAAAACCTCATTTATGTCAATTGCCGTGGGGTGATAGTTTCTCTTGTTCGCTTCTATCTGTGAGAAATTTAAAATCTTATTGACAATATTTGTAAGTCGGTTAGTCTCTTTAAGTATGATCTCCTCGTATTCTTTTCTTTTCTCTTGACTTTTGACTCTGTCAAGATAGATCGTTTCGGCAAACATGCTGATCAGTGAAAGTGGCGTTCTCAGCTCATGAGAAACGTTTGATACAAAGTCGGATTTGGTCTGTACTAGGATCATTTCGCGTTTAAAATTTCTTATGATAAGAAAAAATCCAGATATCAAGAGTGTGATTAGAAGTCCTGCAGCCAATAGGTTTCTGGTCATTCTTTCTTCAGCTAATTCCTTCACAGTCTGTTTCTTCGATGTAATTCCTACTTCCAACTCAGGGAAAAGCCACATGCGTTTTTTGAAAAGAGTTGTTTTTGATAATGTGTCAGTCTGATAGATAGTTTCACCATCATTGAGAGAGGTAAGAGAAATCACAAGGTCCTCTTGAGCTATTTGCTGAAGTCTTGGTGCTAATATGTCATTAGCAAATCCATTGATACTAAGTAGACCGGTGAAATAAATTTTTCTTTCATCTACTTGTAGAACTGCGTGTACAACCTGAAGCTTTTCTCCATTGATGACAATTGTGCCTATTGGTTCGATCTTCCTGTAGCCACCATCCAAATACCGCAAGAGCTGTTTTAGTGACTTCAGCATTACAGGGTCGTTGAACAAGGAGTCTTGTAATTCACGGATTGATGAATCAGAAATGGGAAATTCCTTTGCAAGGTGGAAGCTGCTTTTCGTTGAGCTGGCATCATGAAAAAAAAGTAATTTGAAATTACTGTAGAGTAAAAAAGTTGGATCGCCTTTGAATTGAAGATTGCTGTCTAAATGGCTACTTATTTTGTTCAGGATACCCTCCATATTATCCGTGGAGTATTGGTTGACTGAGAAAATAATAGCATCGAGTTGTTCAGTATATACTTTGTCTATCATTTCTTCACCCTCAGATATTGACGATATCTCAAAAATGACATAGAGGACTATAGGCAATAAGATGGTGCCTACGATAATGAGAATAAGTCTGCTCGAATTGTTTTTCACCTTTGGAACTTTACTAAGACACCAAATGTATAGCTCATTGATTGGAATTGGATTGCCTTATCAGTAATTTCCAGTTAAACCTAGAACATAATCATGGCAACATGGCAAAGAAAGCAAAAGGTCAAGTAGAACAAATTCTCTCAGAGCTTGGAGTGAAAATCGACCAACTCATCATAGATACCAAACAAGCAAAAGGAGATGTCAAGATAGAAGTGGACAAGAAAATTGTTGACTTAAAAAAGCGAAAAGAAAAACTTGAAGCAGATTTTGCGGAATACAAGGATAAAAATGGTGATAAATGGCAGGATGCCAAAACTCATCTTACAGTAGCACTTAGTGAGTTGAAAAAAGCGGTTGAGACTCTTTTTTCAGATTCAAAAAAGTAAGCATACCTCAAATATTTTCTAGCACTTTGAAGATCAGTTCGTCGATGACCTTATTGGGGTCATCGGAGAATTTTTCTTTGATTCTATTTGCAACGATTGCGTTTAGGCTAATCATTTCATGCCCAAGAAATTTCGCCAAAGCATAGTAACCCGCAGTTTCCATTTCAAGGTTTGTCAACCAAAAGTCACCTACATGAAAGTAGTTGAGGTCCTTTATGAGATCAGGATACTTGATTGGTATTCTTAATTCACGCCCTTGTGGCGCATAAAACCCATGGCACGTGACCGTATTTCCTGGAGTAGTTATACTTCTGAATTTATCAGATAATTCCTCTGAGCCTTTCACACAGTAAGGAAGATAATTCAAACCGACAGCCTTCTGAAGTTTCTCGCAGATTACAAGTTCTTCTTTGCTCATTTCCATTTGGTAGAAATGAGCCATAGGGTCCATCCCTATGCCATATTCACTCATCACATGGGCACCTAGTGGGATTGACTCTTGAATACTCGCAGAAGTTCCAACCCTTACAATCTTCAGTTTCTTTAGCTCCTTATTTGGTATCCTCGTTTTCAGATCAATATTGAATACCGCATCGAGCTCATTCATTAAGATTTCCACATTGTCAGTACCCATGCCAGTACTAATCACGGTAATTCTCTTTCCTTTATAAACGCCTGTATGGGTAATGAACTCCCGCTTGTTCATCTCAAATTCTACGCTATCGAAATGACGAGATACTCGATGTACCCTACTCGGATCACCCACCGTGATGATTTTTTCCGAAAGATTTTCTGGTTTTAGATTGAGGTGATAGATACTCCCATCAGGGTTGACGATGAGATCTGTCTCAGATATTTTGTGTGACATGGCTATCTATCTTTTAGATCTTAATTTTCCTCGACTGGTTTTCTTTTCAGTCCTCTGAATGGGTTGTAGCCATTCATTTCTTTCTGGTAAAACCCCGTTCCATCATAAGGACGAGTGTCAGGGTTATTCATGCACACCTCTGAGCAGCAACCATTATAAATTTCCGCACCTTCTTCACTCATTGGTATGTGGAGGTTGCAGTGAGGATTGGCGCAGTTTACCATTCTATCACTCGGCACTCCAGTCACGTAGCATCTTGAAATTACGGAAGGATTTACCTTATTGAGATCTTTTACGATGCGGTTGTCAAAGACATAGCACTTACCCTCAAAATCTTCTCCGTCGGCTTCTATGCCATATTTGATGATGCCTCCATGCAATTGGTGCACATCTTTGAAGCCTTGCTCTAGTAAGTAAGCACTTGCTTTTTCACATTTGATTCCACCAGTACAGTATGTAATTACTTTTTTGTCTTTGAGGGCTTCTAGCTCTTTTACCTTTTCTGGAAAATCCCTAAAATTTTCTATGTCTAAAGTCCGGGCATTCTTGAATTTCCCAACCTCATGTTCATAATTGGAGCGAACATCCAGAATCACTGTGTCATCTGATTGGTTTCTCAGTATCTCCCTGAATTCTGCAGGTTCTATATACCCACCAGTTTTCACATTAGGGTCTATATGTCTCAAGCTGGCATGCACGATTTCAGGTTTTACCCTGACGTGCATCTTAGTGAAAGTATGTCCTTCGACGGGCTCGGCTTTGAATTCAGTTTGGGCAAAGCGTGAATCAGATTTTACATAAAGCATATATTGCTCGCAATCCTCACGAAGACCCGACACAGTGCCGTTGAGACCTTCTTCTGCAATAATTATTCTGCCTTTGAGATTTAATTCTAAGCATCTCAAGTGATGCTGTTCGCGATATACCTCAGGATCCTCGATCCGAGCATAGCAATAGTAGAGGAGTACTAGATATTCTTCTTTCATAACTAAACCTTGTTTCGGCAAGGTGTTTTGACCAAAGGTATTTTCAATTTGGGGGCTAACCCCACTCAATATACTTATTTGCCGACTTTCACAGCAGGGTTGCCAAAGACAGTGACGCCATCAGCTACATCAGCTATGACCACAGATCCAGCACCTATTCTTGCTTTTTTTCCGACTTTCACGCCAGCTACAATTACCACTCCACTGCCTATAAATGCTTCCTTGGCTATCTCTACATTGGTATTGATGATCGCGCCAGCTCCGATTTGCACAAAATCTTCCACCGCAACATTGTGTTCTATAATGGCTCCTGTATGGATAATGCAATGCTGACCGATAGTGGTATCAGCGCCTATTTTCACACCTGCATTGATGAAATTTCCATGACCGATTGTAGCTGAATTGGAAATGGTTGCCTCGCGATGAACCGCATTCGTAGGCATCACTTTACGTGTTTCCATCAAATGCTTGACCTGCTGCTTACGAAGCGTGTTGTCATCTGTAGCTACAAATGCCTCTGTCTTTTGACCAATGAGCTTTACAAATCCATGATCGTCTGTTTTTCCAAGGACGGTGACATCATCTATTTCACTACCATGAAGGGTAGCGTCATCTTCCAAAAATCCATAGACAACCACATTGTTGCTTTTGAAAATTTCCAATGCTGCTTTGCCTATTCCTTTGGCTCCAAATATGATTACGGGTTTTTCCATGTTGTTGAAAATCAGGCTGCGAAGTTACGCATTACGTTATTCTTTCGGAAAGAATATTTGGATTGGATTGATTAAGAGTAGATATGCTAAAAAGGGTAAGAACACGATTTTATATCGAATCAACGTGCCAAAATTTGGCGTATTAATAGCTAGGAAGGAGGCAAGGATTATGATGAAAATCAATGCTATGATGGAGTTTAACTCTAGCCTAATATGTTGGAAGTAGTAAGAATTAAATCCCAATAATATGAGTAGCATCATATTTTCAGCTGTAGCTATGATCTGAGTAGTATTTGATTCCCATGGCCAAGGGCGAAAAAGTCCAGCGATTAAGCTTTGAGGTAAGTGGATGATTAAACTTGGATAGTTGGCTTGAAGATCGCTGAATTGAAAATCAGCATTTTCTCCATAACCCAAATGATTTACCAATATCACTTTAGGCAAATGGTCAAAATTTAGATTGCTATTGGTAAATGTAGCAAGTGATCCAAATATGAAAATAGATAAACCAAGGATTAGAATCCTTCTGGATCTATTCTTGACAATTCTCCTCAGTAATAAGTAAACCGCCACATTAGCTAGAAGAAATGTTACAACCGCAAAGAGGTAAAACTTCAGGTAAAACAATATCATTAATGACAAGAATGTGAGGATCACTTCTCGATAGGAGGTCTTTATTGAAGCTTGGTACTTGATCAATATCGCTACGAGTACACCAATAGCTGAGAAAATTAAAGAGTCCTTCAATACACCGGAAGACCAAAATACCACAGATGGAACGAACAGAAATGCAATTTGGGCGGCTCGTCTAGTTGTTGGATAAGTTCTGGAAATCGTATTGACCAAATACCAACTAGAGAAGAAGCTCAATGTCCCAAAAACCATAGCTGCGAGCCAATAGTTGCCGCTAGTGAAAATGTAAATAACACTGAGTATTTTAATAAAAAGCTCATTTCGGGACTCACCTTTGAAAACAGGGTATTGTGGCGTAAATAATTCCTGAAAGTAAAGCGACCAAGATTCGTCTGCCTTCGCAAAAAGTAAACTCGCTTGCTTGTGGAAGAACAACGTATCTCCTGACTGAAGCGACTCGAGATAAACATAGCCAAGCAGCCAAGCACAAAAAGCTTTTAGCACAAAAGCGCCCCAATAAATTAGCTTTTCTTTGCCGTAAGGCTGGAAACGATAGAGTAGGTACACCAGTCCAGATATGGTGAGCAATTGAAAGATCATGATTGCCTATTGAGTATGACCATACCAATGTTGCATTGCAGGCATTTTCTGTGTGAGCAATTTGAGTTGTATTGTTCGATCATGGCTTGTGAATCTGACGCATTTTCAACCTTAACACCTAAATCATTCCATTTGTCAATGATATGATTTCGCTCGGCTGGCATCTCTTCTAGTATGTCAATAGCTCTTTCTAGAAACACTTGATCAGCAATATATTTCGAATGAGCGACCAAGAGAGGTATGGTTGCGTTGATCATCAGCAGCTCAATACTTTTAGCACCTATTCCCAATTTGCTTTTTGATGGTTTGCCAAAGTCAAAGTGATATTTCCAATATTCACTTATAGGTTTTCCGATCATTTCTCGCATTTTCTTATTGTCATCTAGAGCAATAAGGTTCTGAAAAATTGATTGGTTGTGGGCTAAAAAAGCCGCGAATTGAGCTAATCGAACTGATGGGAAATTTGCGGGACGCATTTTGGCGTGTTTCCAATGATGTCGTCGTAATGTCGGATTTAAGTTGTGTTTTCTTTTTTGAAACTCGAAAACCTTTTTCAACTGAGTTTGATAAGGGTCTTCGTCGGATTCTAAAAATCCAGCCATCCCAAATATCAATGCTTCCATCTCTAATGGTTTGCCATAGAATTTCCTGATAATCGAATAGGGGAGCGATTGCGTAAGTAGCTCGAAGGCTGGAGTGTTGGTTTTGAAACCAAAGCCTGAGGCAAGTATTCTATAGGAACCTTCTTCCCAGTTGCCACCATTGGAATTGATCAATGCCATGATCTTACTGCTTTTCGTCTCTAATCGAGAGGCAATAGCTCGATCGAGCATTGCCCTTTTCTCAATTTGCGAAATTGAGGCTAGTTGCGTTCCACATCGGATCGTTTCTGGTTGGTTGATGTATTTGCTGTACTCTGTGGCGAGTTGCTCTGAGACTATATTTTTTAACTCTAGCGTGGGGATAGGCGAGCTCTCTAAAGTGATTTCTCGATCAGCAATCCATACGACATGGAGCACTACATTTTCATAGGCCCTATCGGTTTGATGCTGGTGTCTGATCCAGTCCGAAGCGTGATAGTGTATTTCCACCGATCCTGACCATAATAAGTCGTCAATTTTTATTTTCGCTTCGTGGAAATCTGGACCAGAGTGATGATTTTGATAGCCTGTATTGAAAACAGTCAGTGTTTGACCATTGGTAAGCTTAAGTGCTTTGGTGTTGAATTTTTGAAACTTCCATAGATATTGCAAGAAATATTCATCCATCTGGCACAGGGTTATGCTTACAATTTACCTACAAAATATTAAGTTGAATAGGCACTTCTGATCTATGCAATTAAATGACGCAATTGATCAACCATTTGCAATTGCACTTCTTTTGCTGCGTTTGCTGCAGCTTCTGCAAAATCTTCTCCTTGGCTCGCGTAGATGATTCCTCGGGATGAGTTTACCAAGAGGCCGCATTGCTTGTTCATCCCATATTTGCACACTTGCTCCAAGCTGCCACCCTGCGCACCCACTCCAGGTATAAGTAAAAAGTGGTTTGGTATGATGCTGCGAATTCCTACGAGGGATTCAGGACGCGTTGCCCCAACAACATACATCGTGTTTTCATCATTACCCCATTGGGAGCTAATCTTAATTACACGTTCGTAAACTTTTTCACTTGTATTTTCTATGATCAATTCTTGAAAATCAAATGATCCCGAATTGGATGTAGCGGCAAGAATAATTGCCCATTTCCCTTCATATTTGAAATATGGGCTGACCGAATCTTCACCCATATAGGGAGCGACGGTCACCGAATCAAAATGCATATTGTCGAAAAATGCTTTCGCATATTGGTCAGAAGTATTGCCAATATCGCCTCTTTTAGCGTCTGCTATAGTAAATACATTTTTCGGAATGTACTCCATCGTCTTCTCAAGCGAGTGCAGCCCCTTGCTGCCTAATGCCTCATAAAAGGCGAGATTTGGCTTGTATGCTACGGCGTACGGTAGTGTGGCATGTATGATTTGCTTATTGAATTCAAAGATTGGGTCTTCCAAATCAAGTAAATGCTTGGGTATCTTTTGAATATCCGTATCAAGGCCTACACATAGGAATGATCGTTTCTCTAATATATTGTTAAATAAATCCAGACGAGTCATAGCGATGAATTTTGGCACAATTTAGTGATTATTGCTAGCTATGACATTTCTGAAATACATTATGTCACACCTTTTTGAATCAAGTAATTATAGAAATTATCTCGTAGTATTATGAGCGCAACAAAACGAAAACGGCTTTCGAGAGAAAGCCGCTAAATGAGTTTTGATTATCTAAAGTCTATGACTTCTACATCTGGATATTTACTCTCATCGAAAGTGAAGTAAGTATCCGCAATTCCGGGTTTCTTCTCAAACTTATTGATAGTGTAGATGTATTTGTTGCCTGATCTTTCCAAAACCGTGAACTTCTTTAAATCATCGTTTTTATCAATCAAGAGCTTAATCTTAAAATAGCTTTTGTCTTTGCTTTCAGGATCAAGCTCTACTGTGCGTTCTCCATTTTGATTTACCGACATTAGGACATATTTAAAGCCCTTTTTATAAAGGTTGTAGATATTACCAAGAGTGATTTCTTCATCTTCTGGCTCGTAAGTACTTATAGTCACTTCACCGAGTTCCTCGCTATAGCTAAATACATCAGTGCCATTGTTGTAGATTTCTTGCCCTGCGACTTTAAGTACATATTTATCACTGCTTACGATGACCGATCCTTTTATTTTATCATTGATTTCAGCAGCTTCATTTACCATTTCTTGGGTGAAGTCTGCTGCGTAAGTTCCTATATTCTTGTATTTGGCGCTCATCGCGTTGAGAACGGCAAGAGCATCTGGGTCGTATTGGCCGAAAGAGTTGAGACTAAATACAAGTGCGCAGAATGTATAAATTAATTTCTTCATGTCTATTTGTTAATTGGGCTGGTTGCCCGAAAGGAAAATTTTAATGTTTCATGTTGATCTCAGTCAATAACTGTTCCAAAGCGTACTCGTCAGGAATTAAAACTTCCCGAGCCTTACTGCCTTCAAAGGAACCAACGATCCCTGCAGCCTCCAATTGATCGATCAAACGACCTGCTCTGTTGTAACCAAGTTTCATTTTTCTTTGGATGAGCGAGGTACTCCCTTGCTGATGCATCACGATAAGTCTTGCCGCATCATCGAATAAGGCATCTCGATCTGAAAGATCTACAACACCGATCTCATTCGCTTCATTGTCACCCACATACTCTGGTAATAAGTATGCATCATCATATCCTCTTTGATCTCCGACAAATTCGCATATTCTATCTACTTCAGGAGTATCTACAAAAGCGCACTGAAGACGTATCAGGTCGGAACCCATAGATAATAGCATATCTCCTTGGCCGATCAATTGATCAGCACCACCAGTATCGAGAATGGTTCTTGAGTCAATTTTAGAGGTTACTCTAAAAGATAGCCTTGCAGGAAAGTTTGCTTTGATGATACCAGTGATGACGTTTACTGAAGGACGCTGCGTCGCAACAATTAGGTGAATACCGATAGCTCTAGCAAGCTGTGCCAGTCGTGCAATAGGTGCTTCTACCTCTTTACCAGCTGTCATCATCAAATCGGCCAACTCATCTATTACCAAAACTATGTATGGTAAGTATTTGTGTCCTTTTTCTGGGTTGAGTCTGCGGTCGGTAAATTTCTTGTTGTATTCTTTTAGGTTTCTACAGCCAGCATCTTTCAGCATATCATACCGCTGATCCATCTCAATACAAAGCGAATTGAGCGTATTGACAACCTTCGAAGTATCCGTGATGATCGCTTCTTCCTCTCCCGGTAGTTTGGCTAGAAAATGTCTTTCTAGTTTATTGAAAAGCGTCAATTCTACTTTTTTAGGATCTACCATCACAAATTTTAATTGTGATGGGTGCTTCTTATAAATCAAAGAAGTAATGATCAAGTTCAAGCCAACTGACTTTCCTTGGCCCGTAGCTCCCGCCATCAAAAGGTGAGGCATCTTGGCTAAATCTGTGATGAAAATCTCATTAGAGATGGTTTTACCCAAAACAATAGGCAAATCCATATTGCTCTTCATGAACTTTTCCGTGGTGATCACAGACTTCACATCCACCATTTCTCGGTTTTTGTTTGGCACTTCTATACCGATCGTGCCTCTACCCGGAATAGGAGCAATGATACGAATACCCAGAGCGGCTAAGCTCAGTGCAATGTCATCCTCAAGGTTTTTGATTTTTGAAATTTTGACACCCGCATCAGGTACTATTTCATAAAGAGTTACTGTAGGTCCAATCGTTGCTTTGATGCTTGAAATGCCAATCTTAAAGTTGATGAGCGTTTCTACGATCTTGTCCTTATTTTGCTCCAGCTCGTCTTTGGAAACCTGAATATCCTTTTGTGGGTAATCGATTAGAAGCTCTGGAGTTGGGTACCGATACTTTGGAAGGTCAAGCGTAGGGTCATAATTTTCCATTTGAGCTACACGCACTTCATTATCCTCTGGGATCTCAACATCGATGCTGAATTTTTCCTTTTCAGGGATCTCAATATCAAGTTCCAATTCATCCATTGGGGTAGGTTTCTTGGCAACAGGTTTTACCTCAGGCTTCCAAACTTCCTCTTCTTCGTCATCCTCTTCTTCTGCGACCGGTTCATTTCCAAGATCAAGTTTGAATGAGTTCCCTATCTCTTCGAAATCCTCTTCTTCATCTAGATCCTCTTCTTTTTCGACTTCTTCCTTTACTTTCTTGAGTATGAAGTCAAGTGATCCTGCTAATTCATCCTTTGTCAGATCCTCTTCAGATTCCTCTTCATCAAAATCGTCACTAGAATCTTGCTCAGCTACTACCGACTTGTTTCGGTCAAATGCTGATAGCCATCTATCTTTTAAGTCAAGTATCATTTCATTGGCAGCAGGTATCTGCGTGATGTCAAAGAAGTACATGTTGAATACGACAAAAAGGAAAATCAAGAACAACATGCCTCCCCAGCCCATCAGACTGTCTAGAATGATGGACAATTCAAATCCTACACCACCACTCAAGAATCCCCAAGCAGATACTTCATCTGAATTCAAAAGAAAAAAACCAATAAAAAGACTTGACCAAAGAAGGTAGAATGCCGTGAAGCCGAATGCTTTTGTGATCGAAAAAACCTTAACACGCCAAACGATCCTATGTCCAATTAGAAACAAGAAAGGTGGAATCAATAAAGTTCCGATCCCGAACCATAAGAATATGAAATAATGGGCTGTGATGGCACCAAAGCTTCCAAACCAATTCTGAACTTCTGTGCCTGATGATTTTACATCAGTTTGCAAAAATGCATCTACTACACTCTGATCAGCCTTTCCTGTAAAGAGATAGGAGAAGAAGGAAACAAAAAGGAAGACCGAGGTAAGAATTAATAAAAAACCAAACGCAAGTTGAAACTTGCGGTCATTTAAAAAATCGATCTTAAATCGAGTTGATTTTGAAGATGTCTTCTCTTCAGTTCTGTAAGTATTTTGTGCCATGTGTGTCTTTACAAAAGTAATGGAGAATCACGGCCTCATCAAGCCTTTTCCAAGATAGCCTTATTGATCTCTTTGATCAATGTAGGCCCCTTATAAACCAAGCCTGTATAAATCTGCACCAGATTGGCGCCAGCTTCAAATTTCTCAAGTGCATCTGCAGCCGACAATATACCGCCTACAGCTATGATTGGTATTTTTTGATTTTGTCCTCGAAGGTATTTGAGCACTTCAGTAGATCGATTTTTTACTGGAGCACCACTTAGTCCCCCGGCTCCTATTTCTTCCAACAGGTCATTGGAAGTTTTTAATCCACTTCTGTCGATAGTTGTATTCGTTGCTATGATTCCATCTAGATTGATATTTTTAGCTATTTCTATAATATCATCAAGTTGGCTATCTGTCAAATCTGGAGCGATTTTTAACAATATTGGTTTCAGATTAGGCTTTTTTCGATTCGCTTTTTGCAATGATTTCAGAAGGGCTTCTAATGGTTCCTTGTCTTGAAGCTTTCGCAAATCCGGTGTATTTGGTGAACTGACGTTTACCACAAAATAATCCACATGGGGGTAGAGAACATCGAAGCACTTTAGATAATCATCTTGAGCCTGCTCATTTGGAGTGATTTTGTTCTTCCCAATATTACCGCCAATGATGATTCCCTTTGGCTTATTCAGGAGATTTGATTTCACCTCTTGGGCGCCTTTGTTGTTGAACCCCATTCTGTTGATCAGAGCACTGTCTTCAGGAAGTCGGAAAAGGCGAGGCTCAGGGTTGCCAGGCTGACCAAGTGGTGTAACAGTGCCTATCTCGATAAAGCCAAAACCCATCGCAGCAAATTCATTGATGTATTCAGCATTCTTATCAAAACCCGCTGCAAGACCCACTGGATTTTTAAACGTAAGTCCAAAGAGTTTTCTTTCTAGCAGGGGGGAATTGACCTCATAGATGCTGCGAAAAATTGATTTTGCGAAAGGAAGTTTAAATAGTCTTTTAAGGTTTTTAGTCGTAAAATGGTGTGCCTTTTCAGCAGGCATGTTAAAAAGAAACTTCTTAGCTATTTGATACATGAATGGTTATTTGTACAACTCTTCCGAATGCAAAAGTAGCTGAATTGACCAGTATCAGAATTCATTCTAATACTGATTTGAGTATTTTTTTAAATGATCCAAATTCACTTTATCCTGAATTATTCCGATTCAGCATGATTTAGACCACCTTGTTCGAATTCTCATAAATGATATCGAAATAGTTCAATAATTTTATTCAAACAAATATTAACCTCTATGACAACTTTAGACACACTTAAGAATCAGGTTAACCAACTTCCAGTTGAGGATAGATATTTTTTGAGGTCTTATATTAATGAGACCTTAGTTGTGGATGCTAGTTACGATACGTTGAAAAAACGTGCTTTAAGGCAGATTAAGATAGCCTTAAATAACGGTTACCAATTCTGAAATGACTTTAACTTCTTGGATGAAACTCGTGGATGACTTGCTTGAGATAGTCTCTGTCTAAGTGAGTGTAAATCTCCGTGGTAGTTATTGACTCATGACCAAGCATTTCTTGAACTGCGCGCAGATCCGCACCACCTTCTATTAAATGTGTTGCGAAGGAATGTCGGAAAGTGTGTGGACTTATTTGCTTTTTGATCTCAGCTTTCAATGACAAATCTTTGATAATAGTAAATACACTGATCCGAGATATTTGTGAGCCACGTCTATTGAGAAACAGAAAATCCTCGTGACCTTTTTTGATCTCATGATGCCTACGAACATGGTCCTTGTATAATTGAATATGCTTCAGTGCCTCTCTTCCAATTGGTACAAGTCGTTCCTTATTTCCTTTACCCACCACTCTTAAAAAACCCTCTTCAAAATAAATATTTGATAGCCTCAGACCAATAAGCTCTGATACACGCAGACCAGAGCTGTAAAGTGTTTCAAGCATCGCGCGATTCCTAACCCCACCATCATTGGACATATCAATTACACTGAATATTTTCTCTATTTCATAAAAATCTAACGTGTCAGGAAGCTTTCGCCCAATCTTTGGAGACTCGAGTAGCTCTGATGGATCCACATCTACAAGTTGTTCGTAGAGAAGATATTTATAGAAAGATTTGATACCGGACAGAATCCTTGCTTGAGAGTACGGTGAGAGCTGTAATTCATTGATAAACTCAATAAAATTGATAAGATCGAGCTGAGATACCTTGAGTGCTGAGGTGCTCTGATTTTTGATTTCGAAAAACTCCTTTAATTTCGTGATGTCACGTACGTAGGCTTCTATAGAATTAGCTGCCAATGAGCGCTCTAGCTTTAGATAACTACGAAATTGCTTGATATAAATGTCCCAACTCACAGGAGGCTAATTTAGCTTTTGAAAACATCAACATGAAAATAATCATAATCAACGGACCCAATTTAAACCTTCTTGGAACTAGGGAGCCAGAAATTTACGGCAATCAAAAATTTGAAGATTATTTCAAAGGATTGGAAAGCAATTACTCGACAGTTGATCTGACATATTTTCAGTCCAATCATGAAGGAGCACTTATAGACAAGTTGCAGGAAGTAGGCTTTAGTTATAATGGTATTATTGTTAATCTGGCTGGATTCACCCATACGTCAGTTGCTTTAGCAGACACCATTGCTGCCATCAAATCACCTGTGGTAGAGGTGCATGTTTCAAACATCCATGCACGAGAAGCTTTCAGAACACATACTTATACTGGAGCAAAAGCTAAGGGAATCATCTCAGGCCTAGGACTAAAGGGATATGATTTGGCAATTGAATATTTCATCGCACAATGATGGAAGCTAATTTTTATCCAGGGCCTTCGCGTGTTTATGCTTCTATACCTGCTTACCTAAAGGAGGCATATGATAAAGGAATACTCTCTCTAAATCATCGCAGCGATGGGTTTATGGAGCTTTTGGAGCTAACAAAAGTGGAGCTCCGTAGCAAGTTATTGATTCCGGCCGATTACGAAATTGTATTTACTTCCTCGGCTACAGAATGCTGGGAGATCATCGCTCAATCTTTGACTGTAAAGGCAAGTCAACATTTTTTCAATGGCTCCTTTGGTGAGAAATGGGCCAGTTATGCTTCACATATTACTGAGACTAAAATGACCCATTTTGGGATCAATGATATTTTCCCAACTGGTGATATAGCAGCTGGAGTAGATGTGCTTTGCGTCACTCAAAACGAAACTTCCAATGCGACTCAGGTGGCAATGTCAAGTTTGAAAATGCTCAGAACGGAAAATCAAGATAAGTTAATCGCCGTAGATGTGACGTCTTCCATTGGTGGTGCTTTCTTGGATTTTTCTCTTTCGGATGTTTGGTTTGCCTCAGTGCAGAAGTGTTTTGGACTTCCTGCTGGCTTAGGCATCATGATACTTTCTCCAAAGGCTATTGAAGTTGCAGGAATGATTGATCAGAGTGGGCATTACAATAGTCTCACATGGATTTTGGAAAATGCAGCAAAGAATCAAACAGCATACACACCCAATGTAATGGGAATTTATCTGCTTTATCGTACTCAACAAGATGCAGCAGGAATCCAGACTATCACTCAGAAGTTAGCGGATAGAAAAGCAGCATACGATAAGTTGGTAGGAGAGACCGAAGGGATCGATCATTTAGTAACTAATGAAAAGGTCAGGTCGCAAACTGTAATTGCACTTTCATCTGGTGATGTGCCAGCCCTTAAAAGCAAAGCTAAAGCTGCTGGGATCGTACTTGGGAGTGGTTACGGACCTTGGAAAGGATCGACTTTTAGAATTGCCAACTTCCCAGCCATCGAAGACCAGGAAGTCAACCGACTCATTCAATTTCTAAAAACTCTTTAAGGCCTTCTTTTTAAACTTACGCTCTCATTGATCCAGCACCCGATAGTGAGGCGCTGACCTTCTTCCATGCCTTCATTGAAGATATCTTCTATTGATGGAAATTGTTCTTTTGCGGCAGCCATTTGAGATTTGTTACCAGCCTTCTCGTACATCTCATAGGCAGCGATGAATACTGCTCGATCATTGACTTTGCTCACGCCTTCTTTGCAGTCGTCGAAGCTCAGAAAGTAGAGATTTCCGACAAGGTTGTAAGCTTCGCTACTGCCTGGTTTTTGGCTCAAAGCCTCGTATGCATAGGCTCTTGCCTGCTTTTTATTCCCAATTTTTGATTGGGTAGACGCTAGTCCCATATAGGCATCATGGCGTTGATCTGCATCTTGTGCCAGATCTTTCAATGAAGTATAGAACCGATTTGCATTCGAATAGTCTTTGGCAAAGTAGTATTTATCACCTAGTGCTTTTGCCAAAGTAAAAGAAGGCTCAGAAACGAAAAGTGTCTCTGCTGCTTTCATGAAATATGGCTGATCGGAGCACTTTGCTGAAAGAGAATAAGTGAAGATTTTCTTTGCAAGGTTAAGATTGTCTGGGCTTGCATTGAATTTAGGAACCAGATTCGTTTCAATAAAATCGCAGCTGATTAGGTCTACTAAAGAGTTAAGGAATGCATCAACCTTATCTTGTTCTTTCTGAAGCTTCTCGCGAGGCTCGCCCATCGCCGTTTTCTCATCAATCACACTTGTGAGCTTGCTGTGAACATCCAGTACATCAGTCGCCGTGAAGGCATCAGGATCTGACTTGTAGTAATAAGTCGCCAGGGTCATGTAAGGCGTGAGGTTAAAGTTGGAAATTTCCTTTGTTTCCAAAGCATACAAATCCTCATAAATGCCCTTCAGTAGGGCATATTTCTCTGGGTTCTTATAGAAAAGTTTGAAAGCTGTATACGCTTTTCTGTCAAGGGCACTGAGAGAATTAAAAAGCTCCACCCGCATATCATAGGTCCAAAGAAGTGAGTCGTAGAGTCTTTCTTTTCGCTCCTCAGAGATTTCCTTATCTAAGATGTCTTCTATGATTTTACCACCGTCTTTATATATAGACTCATGAAGTGTAGGAGTGTTGGTATACAGCCAGTTGAGTGTCTGGAGCGCTTCATCCTGCTTGTCTGTTTGCATTAGGATTTTGTAGTAAGCCTGCTTTTCCTTTGTCGCTCTTTCTTCTTCTGGATCAGTAGGCCAGTTCCATCCTGGTGCGTTGGTTTGAGCCAAACCAATAAATCCGAACAGTGTAAGCGAGAATACAAGAGATAGTTTTTGCTTAATCATATGATTTTATTTTGTGCTTTTGATTGCAAAGTCCATGCTAAGGTAGAAAACCCAACTAAGTTTGCGCCAAAAATTAATTTAGGAGATGTTCAATTTTAAGGAGATTCTTTCGGTCAGTTTGATTCTTTTCTCTGTTATAGACATACTAGGTAGTGTGCCGATCATCATTGACTTACGTAAAAAGGCAGGACATGTTCAATCTGCTAAAGCAACGATAGCTTCTGGGGTTTTAATGGTCTTATTCTTATATCTAGGGGAAGTGATACTCAATCTCTTTGGAATAGATGTGGACTCATTTGCCATTGCAGGAGCCTTAATTATGTTCTTTTTGGGTTTGGAAATGGTCCTGGGGATTCATTTTTTCAAATCTAGTGAAGATGATATCTCTTCAAGTAGCATTGTGCCTTTGGCGTTTCCGTTGATAGCAGGAGCAGGCACGTTGACCACACTTATATCCTTAAAATCGATCTATTCCACTAACAATATCATGGTGGGCATTATCATCAATTTACTTTTCGTTTATTTGGTACTGAAGTCTTCCTCTTGGCTTGAGCGAAAGTTGGGTGTTAGTGGATTCAATGTGCTGAGAAAAGTTTTTGGTATCATATTGCTATCAATCGCAATCAAAATCTTCAAAACACACCTTTTTAATATATGATCAAAATATACACCGACGGAGCTGCGAAAGGAAACCCCGGAAATGGTGGATATGGTGCCATTCTAGATTTTCAAGGCAAGCGCAAAGAACTTTCTGAAGGTTTTCGCATGACGACCAACAATCGCATGGAATTGCTTGCGGCGATCGCCGCTTTGGAAGCAATTAAAAAACCTGGGTGGAAAGTTCTCATTTATTCTGATTCCAAATATGTTGTTGATGCTGTTGAAAAGGGATGGGTTTTTAGCTGGGAAAAGAAAAACTATAAGGACAAAAAGAATTCAGACCTTTGGAAGCGCTTTCTTGTGGTTTACCGTCAGCATGATGTTAAATTTCAATGGGTAAAGGGGCATGCGGGTCATGCTGAAAATGAACGATGTGATGAGCTTGCCGTGCAAGCAGCTGAAGGCTATGACCTGAAGACAGATACAGTTTTTGAAGCGGAACAAAAAGCTGGAAAATAAGTATTGAACGATCATAATTCCACAAGTTAAACGTGCGCAATCAATATTTCCAGTTTAAAAGCTTTCGAATAGAGCAGCAACATGCTGCGATGAAAGTGACCACAGATGGTTGTGTTTTTGGCGCTCTGGTAGCAAAATATTTAGGCGGAGCTCGCAGAGTGTTGGACATTGGCGCAGGGACGGGATTATTGTCATTGATGTATGCTCAGACTAATCCAAAAGCTGAGATTCTGACTTTAGAGATAGATTCAAACACAGCTTCAGAAGCACACCAAAATGTATTGAAAAGTCCTTGGAAGGATCAGATCAATGTTGAGCATCGAGATGTGAAATCATTTCTGTCATCGGACTTGTTTGATCTGATTATGGTAAATCCACCGTTTTTTGAGCGAAGTATGAAGTCTGGCGTTAAGGCAAAGAACTTGGCAATCCATGATGATAGCCTTCCAAAACAAACACTGGCTAAAAAGCTATCTGAACTTTTGGATGAAAATGGGACTGCCGCTGTGATGTACCCACCAATGGAAATGCAGACTTTCAAAGATGAGGCGCTTCTCCATGGACTCCAATGCAATCAATCCGTTTTGATGTTTGATAAGGGAACTGCACAGGCACTACGAGTCATTTGCTTTTTTTCCAAAACAAAGGAACTAAGCGAACAGACAGATCAGTTCATCATCAAAGATGAACTAGGGCAATACACTCTAGAGTTTACAGACTTGTTAAAACCCTATTATTTGCACCTCTAATTGGTTAGGACACGATTTCCCTTTCAGAAAATTCAAAGCCCAAAGACTCAAGCTCATCAAGGATAGGGCTGTAGATTTCAATCTTCGTTGGTATATGAACACCTGTGGTTTTGATTTTTCCTTGTAGCACGAGTTTGGCAGCTATCGCCAATGGAAGACCTACTGTCTTAGACATGGCCGTATGAGTATCATCATCTCCGATGGCTACCATATGCGACTGAATCTCCTTCGGTTTGCCATTATCCAGATAATTGAATTTATGCCACATCACGATCAAATCACGATCTGTCGGATCGAGTGTCCATTTTTTCTTTAGGATATGTTCAAGTATTTGCGCGGGGGTACCTTCATCCAGTCCCACCAATTCAGCGGAGAAGATATCCAACCAATTCATTTTATACATCTCCTCTGATTCTAAACCTATATTCAGATAGTGTGCAAGTTTTAACTCAACAGAGTCATGCGGATTGTAACTGAGAAATGAATTGATAAACTGACGGTGTGTCATTTCACTTACGTACTCCATTTTGTAAGTGTCATCAGTAGCGCCAAGTTGGACAAACACATTCCACGCTTTGCAAAAGCCTGGTCTCCTGAGTGTACCCCTATACAAAGTGCTAATCCCTCTCAGATCATATAAATCGAGATATTTTAAAGAATCTCTATTTGCATAACCTTCGAAATAGCCATAGCCTGGCACGTGGATCACTTCAGTTCGGCTAAAGAGTTTGTGGTAGGGGATGTACTTGTATTTGGATTCTTGAAGAAACTTCACATTGCCAGTGCCGGCCATTACTACATTTCTCGGATTCCAAGTGAATTTGTATTGCCATGGATTATCCTTCACATGGTCTTCCGCTAGTAATCCACCTGTGAAAGTTTCAAAAGCTGTGAGCGTATGCCCTTGTTTTTTTATCCTATCAAGGACTTTCATGGCTGACATGTGATCCAAGCCTGGATCTAAGCCAAGCTCCATGATACACTGGCATCCTTTACTCTCAAATTGATCGGAAAGTGCCTTTATTTCATCCGAAAGATAAGATGCCGTCAACATATCTCGCCCTTCTGAGGCACATATCTTAGCTACATGAAAGTGAAAGCTTGCGGGAACCATGCTGATTACCAGATCAGAGTGGCTTATTTGTTTTAGAAGAGAAGCTTCATCTCGAATATCGATGCTCACTACTTCAGCTTCAGGAAATTTCTTTTTTGCCAGACTGACGTCTTGTTCTCCGATGACTACTTTCCAATCATGGGATGCGGAGTTGTCTAATAGATAATTGATTAAAGAGGTAGAGGAGCGACCAGCTCCTAAAACAAGGATTACTTTCATCTAGGGGTGTTTTGAAGTATCTGGAGACAAACCTAATGGAAGCATCAGGGATTTCAAGAAGCTTTTAGATATTCTTATGAATGATTTTGGAAGTGGCTTGTGCCGTTGGTAAAATCAATATGTCAGCAATGTTGACATGGGCAGGTCTAGATAGAATGAAAGCGATAGTTTCTGCCACATCCTGTGCCACTAATGGGTCAAATCCCACATAGACTTGGTCAGCTTTAGCTTTATCACCTTTGAATCTGACTTCCGAAAATTCGGTATTTACTAGTCCTGGTTTTACTTCACTGACCTTGATGCCAAATGGGATTAAATCTTGGCGCATTCCTTGACTGATAGCATTTACAGCATATTTGGATGCACAATAGATATTGCCATTTGGGTAAACTTCTATTCCTGCAGTAGACCCTAGATTGACGATGTGTCCTGACTTGCGAACTGCCATACCCGGTATTACGCAATTACTAACGTAGAGCAGTCCTTTGACATTGATGTCAATCATGGCTTCCCAATCTTCCACAGCGCCATCTTGAATTGGACTTAAACCATGCGCATTACCAGCATTATTGATGAGTACCGCTACATTTTTCCAATCATCAGATAGGCTATTGAAAGCAGCCTCCACGGCTGACTTGTCCCTTAGGTCAAACTGTAGGCTTATTACTTCTGTCGAATCACTGAGTTCTCGAGCTAAACTCTCGAGCCTGTCAGCACGTCTCCCACAAATGATAAGATCGTATTTCGCTGCTAATATTTGGGCAGTTGCCTTGCCTATTCCGCTGGTAGCTCCAGTGATAAGTGCGATTGGTTTACTCATCTTTTTTTCTTCATTGCATTTCTCAAATATGTTGGTCCTCCTTCGAAAGTTATAAAGAAGGCTATGTTTTGATAGGAGAGACGCTTCAACGCTACATCATAGGCATTGGGGTCATTGGTCAACATATCTCGTAAACCCCAAGCATATCTCACCTCTGGAGAGAACTTGAACAATGGGAAATACAGATCAAACCCTATGCCCGCGTCTACAGAAAAGTTCCAGTTTCTTAGCGTCAAGCGTTCTCTTGTGTCAAGTTCATCACCTTGTCCAGCTGCTTCGAAAGCAGTATTGATACCACCTACGGTATAAATCGCAATGTTTCCTCTTCTAGCGGATTTGTATTTGATCAGCAACGGAAGCTCCACCATAGTCGGCGGTTTCAAGTCTTTGATACTTGTGCCATCTGTGAATCGATAAGTCAAATCATATTCATAAAATCCTACTGTAGGCAGAATTCGGAAACTCAATACTGGATTGATCAGCATATCTACCACGAAACCAACTTTCCAACCGGGTAGATTTCCAGGAACGATAGAATGAAGACTATCTAATGAAGGAGTTGCAAAAGCGTCAGAGTAGCGAATTTTGTATTTGGCGTTATGCAGACCTATCGCAAACCCATAATGAATCCACTGCGCATCATAATCGATGAGATTTTCTGATGTTTCGTTTTGGGCGTGAGCGGGTAGCATAACCACCACCAGCAACAAAAAGAGGACTATTTTGTGCCGATATAGATAGAACTGATGCCGAGTGTTAATGCTTTGCATTGGGTATTCTTAAAACCTACTTTTTCTAAGATATCTAAAAATTGATCACCATCTGGAAAAGCTCTTACTGATTCTGGTAAATATGTGTAGGCTGCTTGATCTTTAGAGATGGTATTTCCGATTTTAGGCAAGATCCATTTGAAATAAAACTGGTAAATCTGTTTGATTGGAAACCTTTTGGGTTTTGAGAATTCTAAAATAACTGTCTTTCCACCTGGCTTTAACACGCGATGCATGTCTTTCAAACCTTTTTCCAGATTCTCAAAGTTTCTTACGCCAAATGAAACGATTACTGCATCGAACATATTGTCTTCAAACTGCAGTTCTTCAGAGTCTCCCGATAGCAATTCTATCTTATGGTCAAGTTTACGCTTGATCATCTTTTCCCTACCAACTGACAACATGCCTTCAGATATATCCACTCCAGTTACTTTATCAGGATTTAGAGACAAAGCTTCTATTGCAAAATCACCTGTGCCAGTAGCTATATCAAGTATCTGCTTAGGGTGATCGTTACGAAGTTGTTTGATTGCTTTTTTGCGCCAAGCTATATCTATTCCTAAGCTCAAAAAATGATTGAGGAAATCATATTTTCCGCTAATGTTATCAAACATCGTGGCAACCTGCTCTTTCTTGCTGCCCTGCTTATCTTTGTAAGGTACTACGCTCATATTCGCTTGCAATATTAGTCCATAAACAGTGCGTTCGTCCCAATTGTTAAGAATTATTCTATGAAGCCAATTAAATCTGCAGAGTTTGTTAAAAGTAGCGCAAAGGTTGCCGATTGTCCAGTTGGTAACATGCCAGAATATGCATTTATTGGTCGTTCAAATGTAGGGAAGTCATCTCTCATTAATCTTTTGACCAATCATAGTAAACTGGCAAAGGTCTCTTCTAAGCCAGGTAAAACCCAATTGATCAATCATTTCATCATAGACAATGAGTGGTATCTCGTAGATCTACCTGGATATGGTTGGGCAAAAGTGAGTAAGTCTCAAAAAGGAGACTGGAAGAAAATGATTGCTGAGTATTTTGAGCAGCGTGAGAACTTGACAAATGTATTTGTCTTAATCGACGCAAGACTAGAGCCACAGCAAATCGACTTGGATTTTGTGAATTCCCTAGGCGAATCAGGGATGCCTCTGACACTAGTTTTCACTAAAGTGGATAAAAAAGGGGCCAATAAGGCACAGTCAAATATTGCTGCATTCAGGAAAATTTTGAAAAGAGAGTGGGATGAATTACCCAATCATTTTATGACTTCCATAGTATCTGGTCAAGGCAAAGATGAGTTGATTTCTTTCATCAGAGAGATCAATGAAAAGGTTGTCCAATAATCCATTTCTGATTTGTTTGTTCAATAGCTACTTTTGCCGCACATCAAAAAAGAGTAGACCATATGGATTTCAATGAAATAGCATCAATATCCGGTAAAGGAGGCTTATTTAGGGTAGTATCACCAACACGTACAGGCGTGATATTGGAGGCTTTAGATGGCTCTAAGAAGAAGTTGATTGCCAATATTCAATCCAAAGTATCCATACTTTCGGATATCTCTATTTATACAACAGATGAAGATGGTGCTGTGCCTTTGAAAGATGTGATGATCAAAATCCATGAAGAATTCAAAGGAGATACAGATCTTACTGCAAGTTCAGAACCTGATGAACTTAAAGCTTTTTTGAAATTCATTCTACCAGACTATGACGAGTCTCGCGTTTATGTCTCAGACATCAAAAAGCTTGTGACTTGGTATAATACTATCGCAGCTACTTTGCCAGAGGTTTTAGTAGTAGAGCAAGCAGAAGAAGTAAAAGAAGAAGCACCTAAGGCAAAAGCCACAAAAGCTAAAACAAAAAAGGAGACTGAAAAATAAGTGGAGCCATTTCAACAAATTTTTCAAGTAATATGGGCAGATCTCGATCCCAACGTTCACATGAGACATACTGCGTACAATGATTACGCAGCCCAAGTTCGTGTGATGTTATTTGATGAACTTGGATTGCCTCTTCAAAAGTTAGTTGCCTCTGGTTTTGGGATCGTACTTTTTCATGAGGACACTACTTTCAAAAAGGAAGTCTTCATGAATGAGAAGATTAAAGTTGATTGCGCGGTGATGGGTTTTAGGAAAGATTATAAAGTCTGGAAATTCAGGCAGTGTGTATATAAATCTTCAGGAGAACTCGCTTGTGAGATATTGGCTACCGGAGCATTTATGAGTTTGACAGATCGCAAAGTTGTAGTGCCACCGAAAGATATTTTGGTGATTCTTGATAGAATTCCCAAGACTGAAGATTTTAAACTTTTCTAAGCACTAATTTTAGCTTTTAAGGGTTTTAATATTTTGATTCAACCAATCTAAATCTAGCATTGAAAATACATTCTATGGAAAATCTAGATGATCAACGCATTTTCACCCAAACTAAGAAGCTTATGGCCATTCAATTCTCAGAGAACTCTGAGCAGTTGAGTAGAATTGAAGATTGGGAAGGTTTAGAAGAGACCTTAACAAAAACTCTAAATTACCTGCTAGATCATGATTTGAGCTCATTGCTATCCATTTTGTATAGGATTGATGTTTCCGAACAGGTTGTGAAATCGGTTTTGAGTTTAACACAACCTGATCAGGTTGCTTCACAATTAGCTAAATCAATTGTGCTGAGACTTAAGCAGAAATCTATATCAAGATTACGTTACGGTTAACATTGAATAAAAAAAATCTTCTACCCAAAATTGGGTATTTCCAGATCCTCGTATTAGATTTGAGTAATTAGTTAATCATTATGGCGGTGAATGCCCTGCAACTCACAAGGTTGCGGGGTTTTTTTTGCTCAAATTTCCCCTCCCACAAACTCTAGCGCCTTTTCTACCATATTTTTAGATCCAATGTAGAATGGAGTTCTTTGATGAAAGGTCTTTGGTTCTATTTCTAATATTCTTCTTGTCCCATCAGTTGCCATGCCGCCAGCTTGCTCAGCTATAAAAGCAAGAGCATTGCATTCATAAAGTAATCTCAACTTCCCTTCAGGAGATTTAAGTGTATTGGGATAAAGATATACACCACCTTTTAGCATGTTTCGATGATAATCGGCTACAAGTGAACCGATATATCTTGCTGTAAGTTCTTGCTCCTTGCACCATTGAGAATACCTGCGAATACCTTCAGGAAATTGATTCCAACTCCCTTCATTGATAGAATAGATTTGACCATCTACCGGACATGTCATGTTTGTATGTGAAAGAACAAACTCACCTAGGGATGGTTCAAGTGTAAAACCATTAACACCATGGCCTGTAGTATATACAAGCATAGTAGATGATCCATACAGTATATATCCAGCAGCCACTTGCTCAGTGCCCTTCTGTAATACGTCGGCTTCTGTGACCTTGGTTCCGATAGGACTTACACGACGGTAAATCGAGAAGATGGTCCCAATAGAAACATTGACATCTATATTGGATGACCCATCTAAAGGATCTATCGCTACTACATATCTGCAATTTTCATCTAAATGAATAATTTCCTCATCTTCTTCACTAACCACTGCGCAAACTTGCCCACCATTTTTTAGTGCTCGGGTAAATCGGATATTTGCTATGACATCAAGTTTTTGCTGATCTTCACCTTGGACGTTTTTGTTGCCAAATCCACCAGATATATCAAGAAGTCCGGATTTATTAACTTCTCTATTGATGATTTTACCCGCCAAAGCAATATCTCTTAATAATTGAGAAAGTTCCCCTGTGGCAAATTCAAACTCATCTTGTTTCTCTTTTATAAATCGATCGAGAGTAGTGCCGATAGGAAGACCTAGACTAATTTTGTTCATAGGGGTGCTCTTTAGTTGTTAATGGAGGCAAAAGTATCTTTTTTAAGTAATACAATCGATTGCAAGCATGAAAATATTCAAATTTGGTGGGGCTTCTGTAAAGGATGCAAATGCAGTAAGAAATCTGCAGAAGATCGTCAATACCCATAGGTCAGCATCTCTCCTAGTCGTTGTATCGGCGATGGGTAAAACCACTAATTTTTTAGAAATTATTGCAGATCTTTCTTTTAAGGGAAAAGAGTACAACTCAGAACTTAAAACGTTGATTGAGGATCACGAGTCAATTTGTATGGATTTGTTTGGGCAGATACCTGGCCAAGTTTCAAATTGGTTTATTAAACTTGAAGAATCCCTTCTGATATTAGGAGGCAACTGGTATCAGTTCTATGACAGTATTATTTCATATGGCGAACTGATTTCGACTACTATAGTCCAACTGCACTTGCAAGAGTCAATGTCAACAACTTGGGTAGATGCAAGAGATTATGTGCGAACTAATAGCAAATTCACAGAAGCTAATGTTGATTGGCAGCTTACAGAACATATCATTAATAAGCAACTTCCTGAAATACTGTCAAAATCAGTGATAGTAACACAAGGGTTTATTGGTTCTGATCTTACAGGTAAGCCGACTACTCTTGGGAGGGAAGGTTCAGATTATTCAGGGGCTATTTTTGCCTATTGTTTGAAAGCTGAGAGCCTGACAGTTTGGAAAGATGTAGCTGGTTTACTAAATGCTGACCCGAAAGTTTTTCCTAATGCACAGAAGTTTGATGAGTTGTCTTTTCAAGAGGTTTCTGAGATGACTTATTTTGGAGCAAAGGTGATCCATCCCAAAACCATAAGACCACTAGCTCAGCGAGAAATTCCATTATTCGTAAAATCATTTCTCGACTCAGACGCAGTTGGTACCAAAATCTCCAACAACGATAAGCAAAGCACGATACCATCTTTCGTTTTCAAGGGTAACCAACTGCTTGTGACATTGAGAGTGCTCGATAGTAGTTTCATGGATGAAAAAAAACTAGTAAAGATATTTTTAGCTATCGAACAAGCCAACGTCAAGGTGAATCTGATGCATAGTTCTGCACTTACTTTCACTTTTTGCTTTGATGCGAATCATACAAAACTTGATACGCTAAAAGATTCTTTTGCTAAAGACTTTCAACTTTTATACAATGAAAATCTCTTATTGATTACAATTAAAAATTACAATGAGGAAGCTTTCAGTTTGATTCCTAGTTCTGGAGAAATGATACTTGAGCAAAAAACTAGACATAATTACCAGGTCTTACGGAGATTATAAAAGATTAATTTAAGTTGTGCTCGTTCATGAGGAAATCTATTAATTCATCGATAGATCGATCTAGAATTTGATATACATCTTCAAAACCATCCAGACCGCCATAGTATGGATCAGGTACATCCAAATCTTTGCCTTGTAAGTCGAATGATCTCATTAAGAAAAGACCTTCTGGCTTGTAGGAAATTTCGTGGAGGATGTTTCGATAATTGGATTGATCCATGGCAAGGAGATAATCAAATTCTTTTGCGTCATTGACATGGAATTGCCTTGCGGAATGATCCATTGGGATATCATTTTTTTCAGCTATCTCGATACTGCGATTATCTGGTGCTTTGCCTGTATGATAATTGGCCGTACCACAGGAATCTGACTTTATCTTATCAGATAATCCTTTTTTAGTGATTTTATCTTTGAATATAGCCTCGGCAAGTGGCGACCTGCAGATGTTACCGAGACAAACGAAAAGAACTTTTATCATTTTTTTTATGCTTGAGGGTTACCTATTACTAAGGTAGCGTATTCACTAAAGCATAACACAAATTATTCATACACCTGTTTGACATCTAAGAAGAGTCCCGATTTTGTCGGGACTTTTCTTTTTACTCAAATGATGTGAACGTTGGCTTATAGGTGAAAATGTTACCAAAGCTTAATGGAATGGTAGTAGAGAGGGAAAAAATAGTCTTAGCACTCCCTATCGGTGCTTTTAGAAACTTAGTGAATCTAAGCTCTAATGTGTTTATGACTAAACTTTCATTTTTTATTCTTACACCCAAACCCAAACCCTGGTATCTGTAATGGGTCTCAGCGTTTTTTCTATCATCCCAAATCTCACCAACATTATAATACGTGAATGGGGCAAACCTGAATCCATAGAAATACCATGGGGTATAGGTGACACTCTCGACTGAAAAGGAAATGGCACTATTGCCAATAATTTGTGGGCCTTCTATATCTCTCACCCTTCGACGAAGTGAAATGCTGCGGTAGTCTGGCTGATTAATTCCTTCTACAAAAGAAAGCTTTACAAAATTTCTAATGTGATATCTATTAATAGAAATCAGCGGAGTGAAGTAATCTAAACGGGAACGATATACCCCATTTTCAATTCGTTCTCGATCATAACCTCCTACTTCTTGATTGATAAGCAGATAGCCGAAGTTGCTAACGAAGAAACTCCAGTAGAACTGAAACCCAAAATATTTTTGTGAATAGAATTGATTGAAATCAACTCCAAATAGATAACTGAGACGATAGCCCAAAGGGATATCCTCAGAGATACCAAATGAGCTGACATAATTACTTTTCAAAAATTTTCTATTGGATAAACTTGCTTCTGTAAGTATAATTTTTCTTTTGTAGAAGAGGAAATTACTATCAAGGCTGACGTATGGTTGCTTTTTGAACGAATGATTCAAATAACGTGTAGCAACAATCAAGTTCTTCCTTGCATTTTCGGAAGGCAATCGAAATGACCTACCTATCCAAATATCTTGATAATCAAGGTTATAGCTACTAGGGAGAGAAGTAGTGCGATCAATGGAGAGAAGTGAGTCTCTTCGTTTTCTTAAATCTACACCACCCCCATATTTGATTTCTGGAGCCACAAAATCCTTTTGCAAATAGATCCCCCATGATTTAGTTTCCTTATTTGTGGAATAGTTTACATCCCAGCTAGTTATTGTATTTTGGATGTTTTGCCCACCTGTTCGTAATTCATATCCACTTCTTGGCTCACTACTATTGTCATAGAGCCAAGTGAAAGAAGCGGATTTTCCCCAGCCGGCGATATTTCTATTAAAAACCTCTATTCTGAATTGATCATAATTTTCCAACCGAGCATCAGTACCCCAAGACCATCTGTCTTTCACAACTATAATAAGTTCAGCACTATTATTCCCTATCGGTTTGACGTAGATTTTGGCATCTTCAATAAATCTCAAGGAACGAAGTATCCGTTCATTATCTGCAAGTTCGAAGGGATCAATCTCGTCATCAACTTTTAAGAGTAAGTTGTTTCTAATGACTTGATTCCAAGTCGTTAAATGTAACCGATTTGCAAGTATTGCCAAATCAGATGATGCTTGGCGAAGCGTATCTTTTACACTTCCCTCAAAAATATCTACATGTAGAATGCGGACACTGGCTACTCGTTGACCTTCATATGGCTTGAATGGCTCATCTGATGTTCGTGTTTTTTTTGGTTTTGATTCATTTCTCGAGCCACTATTGACATAGAGTAGATCGAAGATCTGTGCAGTCACTTTGTTTTGACCGGTTATTTCTTTCATTTTTTGATAGAAGTCTGTAGAAGACTTATAAGGATTGCCCCTTATTTTGTAGTTATCTGAGGGTACATAAAATACTGTATCCACATCTGGAGCATAAATTGTATCCCTAAGCACTAATATCTGATTTTTAGATACGTGAACAGTATCTAGATTTGTTCCAAATACGGTTATTGGGAAGGCCAGCAAAATGAATAGGTATTTCATTCTTCTGTAAAATAAAAAAAGCGAGCCATGGCTCGCTTTTTATTTTTTGAAGTTAAAAAATTCTTATCTAATGCTTATTCCAAAACCAGCGTTGACAGTATTGTACTCTGCTACAGCATAAGCTGCATGGAAAGTGAATATCAATAACTTGATTCTCGCACCAATATTTGCTCTAAACCCACCATTGCTATATTCTAAAGAGATAGGATCTGTAAAAGTTGCTGTTTCTGTTGCGTACTCTCCTTTCATATTGAATTTCACATTACTAGAGCTATATCCTACAGCGCCGTAAAGCGTGAGAATCGCTAATTTTTTGGAAACGATTGCTTGAAAAGTCGTTCCTGAAACGTCGAATTCTCCAACATTGTCTGGAAGATTAGAATCAAGATTCATTCGATTGGTCATTTTGCTGAAAGCAAAAAATCCAGACAGATCGAAAGGTAAATTTTTGATGCCAGGGATCCATTGTTTTACGTCATGCATCACCCCGAGTCCAAAAAGTTTGGTAGAGAATTCTTGCCCTGGGTCACCAAAAGTTTGCTCGGGAACAAGTCTGATTTTTAATTCTGTATTCTTGATTAATCCTATTCCTACTTGAACAGCTGGAGCAGGGACAGCATTAAATCCAATCACTTCTTCCATTCCTAAACCTGTGGGAGCGGAAATTTTTATGTCATCATATTCATCTGCTGTATTTTCATTGAATACAAGATATGGGATATCACCAGCTCTGAGATTAGGCCCGAGAATGGTTGGGTATTGAGTTTGTCCTCTTTCAGCTGGTGCTGTAGTTAAGTTGTTGTAATCACTTGGATTGATAGTGAAATACTGAGCGCTGGTAGGTACCTGAGCAGCATTTACATTAATAGTCAAGTCAAAACCAGCAACTTTGTGTGGCTTTCCAGTATTGTACCATCCAGCGTTCATTGCATATCCAAAACCGACAAAAACAGGCTCAAGGTAGCTTTGCATCAACTTATTACCATCTTCGACACCACCTTCTAGGAAAGAGCCCAAATCAAGATCTTGCGCCTGACTAGCGTAAGTCAAAGTAGCAAATACAAAAGTTATAAATATTTTTTTCATAGTTTTATTCTTTAGATCGATTGAATTAAAGGTCTCTTGCTTTTAACAGTACATCGAAGTATAACACAAATTCGAAATCGAAATTCGTCGTAGGTACTTCAGCAAAATCAAACGTTACTTCACCTTTGATTACACCTCCTTGAAGTAAAAGACCTGATAATACATCCGCATCAAATTCATTTTCGTTTAATGCAGTTTTACTGATGTTCTCAAAGATATTGCCATTAAATTGGCTCGCTATATCAATGGTAGCAAACGCATTGTTGTTGGCCGAAAAAACGAGCGACATTGCTTCTACTTCAATGTTTTCGTTTGCTATGGCTTCTATTCCTCGGATTTCATAAGCGAATCCTTTGACAACAACTTCTCCGATATCTATGCCATCAAAAGCGTCCACTTTGGCAAGTGTATAATCAACAGACTCTTCAAATGCTGGAGGGTTAAAATTTCCAAAGCCGTCAGGAATACCATCAGGAATATCGCTGAATTCAATCGGTATTGCAATTGGAAACTCTTTTCCTACATTAAATCCAACCCCTGCGTCACCACACGAACAAGCCAATATGGCTAAGGCAGTGATAATTGTTAAGTTTTTCATTATTTCTTCTATTTGATTTTTAACAAAAATAGCGATTCTTGCGACTTAAGCTATCATTATCAAAAGTAAAGCCACTTTGTGAATATACATATACCGTGATCTAGGTATTCTTCACTAACTAAAAGTCACAGTAAAACTCATTTTTAATAGAAATAAGCAAAGGGATTTTGGGTATGCTTATAAAAGGTGGGGGAAGTTTTGCTCTAGGTTGGCTAAAACCTTAATTTTGCGCCTGAAACAAGAGCCAGGGCTAAAAGTGCTAATATCAATCATCAAAGAGGTCGCGAGGTAGTAGCTAGATAAATTATAACGAGTAACACTAAATTTTTATAAACAATGAGTTGCGGTAAGTAGTCTCATAGGAACGATTGTAAAACCAAATAAGTAACGATTAAAATTTATGTCATTAGTAGGAAAAAAGGCGCCAATCTTTGATGCGCCAGCAGTAATTAACGGAGAAGAAATTGTAGATAATTTCACATTAGCAGATTATATCGGAAAGAAAGAAGTGATGTTCTTTTTCTATCCAAAGGATTTCACTTTTGTGTGTCCAACGGAGATTTTGGCTTTTCAAGAGAAACTTGCAGAGTTTGAAAAAAGAGGTGTACAAGTAGTAGGTGCGTCATGTGATACTGAAGAGACTCACTTGGCTTGGTTGATGACTGAGAAAGCTAAAGGTGGAATAGAGGGAGTGACCTACCCATTAGTAGCAGATACTGCTAAAACTATCGCCAGCAATTTTGGTGTACTGGCAGGAGACTGGAACTACGACGAGGACAACAGATTGATATTTGAAGGTGCTCCTATCGCGTATAGAGGTACTTTCTTTATTGATAAAACTGGTGTTGTAAGACATGAAACTATCAATGACCTTCCTCTTGGGAGAAACATCACAGAGATGTTGCGTGTAGTTGATGCTTGGCAATATGTAGAAAAGCATGGTGAAGTTTGCCCTGCAAATTGGGAAGAAGGAAAAGATGCAATGCAAGCAACCAGAGATGGTGTCGCTTCATACTTGTCATCTCACTAATCTGATTGATAAGAATAATCAAAAGCCATCCCGTCGGGATGGCTTTTTCTGTTTAGTGGCTATGGCTAATTTCGCTTATGAGGTTTGTGTATGATTTTGGGTTGGTGATGTATCGTATGACTGTCTGGTTGGCAGCTGCAATGAATGATCGCGCCCGAGATTTCATCGTTCAAAGAAAGAATGCACTATTAAAGTTGGAAACTACTTTTAAGCGTCCTGATGGTAAATTGGTTTGGATTCATCTGGCATCATTTGGGGAGCTTGAGCAAGCCAAACCTTTGATTGATGCCATCAAGTATGAGAATAAATCGATACACACTATCCTCACCTTTTTTTCACCTTCTGGCTATCGCCAAGGCATTAAAGACGCTAATTTAGATTACGTCTATTATTTACCATTCGATACCAGTCATAATGCCAAGAAATTTTTAACCTTAGTAAAACCAGATTTGGCGCTATTCATCAAGTATGATCTCTGGTATCATTATTTGTCCGCCCTTGAAAAAAGTCAAGTGCCTACATATCTAGTCGCAGGGATATTCCGTAAAGGTCAGTTCTATTTCAAGCCTTACGGGAGGTTTTTCAAAAAGGCATTAAAGGCATTTCATCACTTTTTTGTGCAAGATGCGAAGAGTCAGCTGTTGCTAGAAGATATTGGTTTCAATAACTCTTTGGTACTTGGAGACAGTCGTTTTGACCGTGTAAATGAGATCAGCAAAGGCTCATCTGAATTGGGAGACATAAAAGCTTTCAAATCAGACAAACCGTGTATAGTAGCTGGAAGTGTTTGGCCTTCCGATATGCATTACTTGAAGCCATTGATAGATAAATACCGAAGTGAGGTTTGCTTTATTATAGTGCCACATGTAATAGATGAAGAGGTTAGCAGTGGCTTTGGGATAGCAGATGCTTGCTTCTATACATTTTACGATTTCTCAAATATTCAAATTAGCAATGTTCTCATTATTGACGAAATAGGCTTGCTTTCAAGAATTTACGCCTACGCCGACCTTGCAATAGTCGGAGGAGCATTCAGAGGGGCTGTTCACAACGTGCTCGAACCTGCGGCTTTTGGATTGCCAATTTTAATAGGTGAGAATAAGTCCAATGAGAAATTTAATGAAGTCAAGCAATTGCGGAAATTGGGTGGATTGGAGACTTATTCGAGTTTTGATGAACTAAACCTAAAAGTCACAAAACTATTGAAGGATGGAGTCCTTAGGAAAGAAGTTGGGGGAATCTCTCGTAAGTTTGTGGCGGATGGCGCAGGTGCCTCAGAGAAGATGATGAATCATATTAAGCATTGGCTATGAAAGGTCTGGTCACTAAATCTACCGGTTCGTGGTATCGTGTGAAGACTGACGAAGGCTTTGTAAATGCGCGATTGCGAGGTAAGTTCAAGTTGGATGACAAGAAAATCACCAACCCAATTGCTGTGGGTGATACAGTGATTTTAGAACAGCAAGCTGATGAATGGATGATAGCCGAGATAGATAATCGGACCAACTATATCATCCGTCGCTCGCCTAAGAAGAAGCACCATGATCATCTAATAGCTGCCAATGTAGATCAGGCCATCATGATAGCTACTTTCAAGGAGCCAAGAACGTCTTTGGGGTTTATAGATAGGTTTCTCGTGACTTTGGAAGCCTTTAGGATTCCTGGGGTTATCATTTTTAACAAGACAGATATTCTCGCCGCGGAGGAACTAGAAGCACTGAATTTTTTGCAGTTTATCTATGAGAAAAAGGTGGGTTATCAATTTCTAAAAACCTCGTTTTTGCATAATGCACTTTCACCTGAGATTGTGGCAATACTGCAGGGAAAAACTACGATGCTCTCTGGGCATTCGGGAGCTGGAAAATCCACTTTGGTGAATCTATTGCTTCCGGAGGTTGATCAGAAAACCGCTGAGATCTCTGGATTTGCTAATAAAGGTGTCCATACTACGACATTTGCGGAGATGTTTTTTCTCGATGAAACTACTGCTATCATTGACACGCCTGGCATCAAGGAGCTGGGGCTTTCCGAGATTGAACCAGAAGAACTAGCGCACTATTTCCCCGAGATGCGAGCCTTCTTAGGAGAATGTCGATTCCACAACTGCCTTCACAACGGCGAGCCAGGTTGTGCTATCCAAAATGCTTTGGAGAATGGAGTAATAGTGGAAGAGCGATACAATAGTTATCTAAGTATGCTACAGCCAGATGACAATAGAAGGTAAGGATATCGTATTTGGTAAAGTAGTGCGAGGCAAAGATGTTGTCCTCTCCAAAGTAGATCAAGATCTCACAATAGACCAAGATTGGCACCAAATAGGCTATTCAGTTCACCAGTTTTTACCCGTGAGTACCTGGCTAGATTTTTTTTTAGGATTCAAAAAGCTATTTCAAAAGACACTGATTGATTCAGGAATTGTATGCGACGATGGCTTTTTGCCGGAGTATTACCACCGACTGATTAGAGATCAATATGACCTTCACTTGAAGGTAGTGAATAGGACTAAGCTCTACGATGCGCATGAGTTTCCTATTGATATATCCATAGTAGAAGAGCGGATCAGCGAAATATTGGGATTCAAAGTAAAAAGCATCAAGCCGATTAATCAAGAGCGTGTTTTTCATTTTCGTGTAATACGACCTGGCGCTACAGATTACAATCCTTTGCATCGAGATGTATGGCAAGATGAAAACAGAAATGCTATCAATATTTACGTGCCTCTTGTCGGTAGCAACGAAAAGTCTTCATTGATGATTGTGCCAGGTTCACATCTGTGGTCTGAAAAAAAAATCCTTCGTACTGAGTCTGGGGCTAGAATGAATGGTATTTCGTTTAATGTGCCTGGTATGATTTCAAGTGATCAAGAGTTGGAGCTTGTACGACCGAATCCCGAAAAAAATGAGGTCTTGTTATTTTCACCTTACACACTCCACGGCTTGTCCGCCAATCACAACGAAGATTTGACTAGAATTTCGCTGGAAATGCGATTTTGGGCAGTTTAGATACGATTTTTTGTTGCCATTATTAATTGGAAATACTTAGAAAGTAGTGAAAAATTGAAAGTTTTAGCTGCCAAGCGGAACTCGTACCAACATCGCTTTACGAGTGCATGGTCTTCCTCTATGGTCTGATTTAAATGAAATATTTTCTGACAAACCCGAAAAGTGGAATAGCTGTGTTTGGAGCGAAAAGCAAATTGTCTCTGAGAATCCGAATTTCGAACGATTCTCTTTTTGGTGAGAGGCGCTCGATTGAAAATATATTCAAAGTTTCGTGAGGAGCGAATCCAAAAATCAAAGTCTTCATAAGCCAAAGTTTCATCGTAGCCTCCAATTTGATCCAAGACCTCTCGCTTAAACATCATGGTAGGAGGGCAGATGAAATATTTTCCGATTAGCTCTAAATACACATCACCCGTTGGTACAGCAGTTACTAATTTCCCGTCTTTATCTCTTGAGTAATGCGTGCCAAGTGGTTGTCCTTCTTCATCTACGATAAAGGCATCTGAAAAATGTACTCCTGCTTTTGGCCCAGCCGCTGCAAAATCTTGAAGGCCAATTTCAACGCGCATTGGAAGCAATAGATCGTCGGCTGCAAGATCTAAAATGTATTCGCCTGAGCTGCGAGCTAGTCCTTTATTGAAGGCTGCACAGTTTCCAATATTTTCAGGTATATCTATGAATTCAATTGACTTACCATAAAGTTCTTTATAGATTTCTTCCTTGCTACCATCTGAGCTGCCGTCATCCACTACGATCAGTTCGATGTGGGCATAGGTTTGAGCCAACGCAGAGCGTATAGCCGCTCCCACATATTTTTTTTGGTTATAACAAAGACAGATTATTGAAACTAAAGGCTGAGAATCCATAAATTTCCGTAGCAATCACAAATATGAGGAGAATAAAATTAGCCAGACGATTACAGTATATCTCGGATTTTCTTCCTCGTAAATATCCTGTACATTCATCCAATCTGAATTTTGAGCAGCCATTTTTTATTTTTGGATCTGGCCGAAATGGCAGCACCATGCTCAATAGAATGCTCAATGGTCATGATGAGCTTTTTCTGCCTTCAGAGCAGTACTTTCTTGGCAATAGCATCATCAAATTCAAACTTTACAACTTTTTAATTTGGCGAGATTTGCTAAAAATCATCATCGGGGAACTGTTGCCTTCCACAGGGAGTCATACTTGGGAATTTGGGCCTGATGAAATCTTCAGAAAGTTGAATGAGTCTTCCGATAAAAGTCTCCAGTTGCTTATAGATCAAGTGTACCGCGCGTATGGTAATAAAATTCGTGTCTTTAAGAAGTGGGGAGATACTACTCCACTCAATACACTTTATATCCCTGAGATTTATTCAGTTTTTCCTAAGGCTAAATATATTTTCTTGATACGTGATGGACGTGATGTAGTGGCTTCTTATAAAAGAGGTGGAGACTATTTAGGTAAACTTTCAGATCCAAATCTTGCGGTAAAACATTGGATGAATGCCATTGAAAAGTATGACTGGCTAGCTAAGCACACTGAAGTGAAATGTGTACAGTATGAAGATTTAGTCAACAACCCAACAGAGGTATTATCCGAGATTTGCCAATTTCTGGGAGTGGATTTTCAGCAAAGAATGTTGGATTTTCATAAAGAGAAACCAAAGAATGATCTCTACTCTGAGCCTCAGCATGCCAATTTGGTAAAACCAGTCTTTGACTCCTCGATAGGCAACTACATGTCTTCGCTGGAGGGAAATGAACTGTCGGCTGTCGAGAAAACCATTAAAACAGGTCTCGAAAGATTCAAATACATATGAACCTTTTCATCATCCCATCCTGGTATCCGAGTGATGATTTTCCTTCTACGGGGATTTTCTTCAAAGAACAAGCAGAAATACTGGCAGCAAAAAGAGAAGATTGGAAAATAGGGATATGTCTTTGGGGTTCACATGAACCACTTCTTTGGCTCAAGCCTACAGCACCACTTGAAGCTTTATTTAAACTTTTTTCTAAGTTGCCTTTGAAGCAGCGCGACCATGCTTTGCGCCCAAACTGTGTGGAATTTTTCACACCAGCACTTACTTGGATGCGTCGTATCGCAGGAGGAAATATTGATGGCATTGTAAAGGCAAGCGAAGAAAGTCTTCAGCGTCATATTAGCTATTTCGGGAAACCAGATTTGCTATTTGCTCAAGTGTCTCATCCAGGAGGCTATGTTGCACATAAGCTAGCTCAGAAGTATAATATCCCTTATGTGATTGTGGAGCATATGAGTCCGTTTCCTATGCTTAGTTATAAGCATGATTTTGGAAAATGGGTCTTGCCTCCGCTGAAGGCTACAAATCTCACGTTGGCGGTGAGTGACCATCTTCGAACAATGCTGAGCAAATATGAAATCAAATCGGAGATGACTTGCAACTTTATCGATGATGATTATTGGAATGTGCCGGAGAAAACTATAGGAAATGAAAAGTTAATATTGGTAGCGGTTGGGCGATTAACAGCTCAGAAAAATTACCCTTTAATGCTACAAGCTATGGCAGTGCTTAAAAAGCGAGGAGTGCCTTTCCAACTTTCAATTCTAGGAGCAGGAGAGGAATTATCTAGTTTGAATAAACTTTCTTCCAAACTCAATATTGAAGAAGAAGTTCATTTTTATGGTGAATGTGGGCGGTTTATAGTACGCGAACATTATCAAAAATCAAACATTTTTCTAAGTACGAGCAAGCATGAAAATCAACCAGTGGCGATGTTAGAGGCGATTGCTTGCGGCCTGCCAATATTATCCACTGATTGGCCAGGAGCGAAGGTCATGATTGACCAAGAGCTTGGTCAGGTTTTACCTTTTGAAGCGATTGATATTGCCGATGCATTACAGGAAATGTCACTAAGTGATCGCTTCCAAAAACTTGCTGTGAGAACTTCTTTTGATAGAAAATACGGTACTGAAAGAACTATTTCCCTACTAGAAAATCAGCTAAGAAGTCTACTTTAGATTTTTTGAAAAGGTCACGCGATCACTTCTGATTCCACCCATGCGCTCCTTGAAAGTGATTAGATTTTTTTGGGGTTTGCCGTTTTCTGAGGAGATTCCAAAATCTAAATATTCAAAGCCCAATTGTTGATAATGGGAATACATGTGATTAATCAGTCCCACCATGGGGCTGGACGTTTTGTGTTTTGCACTAGTCGCTGGCAAGAAATAATAGACTACTCTATCTGTGGCTTTTACCATGATGCAAGCAGCTATTAGCTCACCATTCAGTCTCGCAGTATGTAGATGGTAATGGTCAGGCAATAGGGTAAACAGTGTTTCAAGTTTGGCAAATGAGATATTCAAAGGGATATTTTGAGCCACTCGACATCCAGCGATAAAATCGTAAACTTCCATTAGTTGGTCAATTGACCCAACTTCAAAAGTGATTTCATCGAGTTTCGCCAGCTTTCGCTTTTGCATAAGGTGAATTTGCGAAGCAAAGGAATCATCTATAGGCAGGTAATGCGCTATTTCTCGTGTATTCTCAGCATATCCAGCTTCGTAGAAATAATTCATTGGTACTGGATGGTAGCATTCAATAGGACGTGTAATTACTACATTTTTGATGCCCAGCTGCAACAATTGAGCTTCTATCAATTTAATTACTTTTGAAAACGGTTCTTTCGAAATACCTGAGTACGTCATAGACCCTGCAGGGCTGAATGGAAGGCTGATTGCTAATTCCTCAATTAAGTCAAAGGCAATAGTGAAACCATCATATTCGAATTTTTTGAAATTCTCATAGGGCTGGGCGGAGGCATATTCATTACTTGCGTAGATCATTTGTTATTTAATCGATCCTTATTTCACCCTTTCCGTAAAAAGAAGTGTCATAAAGTTACTCATGATTCGGTTTTCCGTTAGGAGTAGTTCAATTAAATTGCCACTAGATTAAGTACAATTAATTCTATCAATTAGCATAGTTGAAAAAAGTCGCCTTAGCCATTTTTATTTTCCATAGCCTAATTAGCTCTGCGCAGTTGTTTGATAATCCGAATAACATGCAATTGGTCAAGAAAGGTGTGGAGTCCATTTATAATTTAGAGATGGATACGGCTGATTATTATATCAAAAAGGTGGAGGCGACTCTACCTGAGCATCCTGCAGTGCCGATGATGCAGGCTTTGAAAATACTTTGGAAATACATCCCAATAGTGACAGCAGATACCATATTTCGTGATTTCACTTACGAACTAAGAGAAGTGATACGCCTGTCAGCTGCCATGGATGGAGGTAGGCAAACCCATCCAGAGGCTATTTTCTTTGAAATGTCTGCTCGAGGATTACTGGCTGAGTATTATGCAGATGATGGGCATTATATGAAAGCACTAAGCGAGGCTGGTAAAGCTTATGATTTGGTGAAAAAGGGATTTGAACTATCGGATAGCATTCCAGAGTTTTTGTTGACTAGCGGGGTATACAATTATTTTCGTGAAAAGTACCCTGAGAAATACCCCATTTACAAGCCCTTTCTTTGGTTTTTCAAAAGTGGCAATACCAAATTGGGGCTTGAGCAAATTCACGAAGCGACTGAAAAAGCTGTACTTACTAACGTAGAAGCATATATCTACATGGGTTATATCTATCTCCGTTATGAATATCAGCCAAATAAGGCTCAGCAATATCTTTGGGAGATAAATAAAAAATATCCAAACAACATCTACATTCAAACTAAGCTTTTAGAGTCGCTGGCGAATCCTAAGGACTTTGCAAAGGCGCCTATCAAGATGATAAATGAACTTATTTCTGAGAGTCGACCGTATTACAAAATGTCAGGTCATATGTTTTATGGCTACTATTTAGAAAAGGTGAAAAATCAACCAAATGATGCTTTTAACTATTATAGTAAGACATTATTGCTCGGTGAACTTATAGAAGGTCATGCAGAATACTCCCGTGATATGGCAAGACTAGGACTTTCAAGAATCTATATAGCAAGAGGAGAAAAATTATTGGCAATAGAGCATTTGGAGAATGTGCTTTCTGATAGCGAGTCTGAAGCGTTGAAGGACGAAGCAAATGCTCTCCTCGATAAAATATAGATTTGAACTGTGTTCAATAAATTCTTCACTATTCAAGATCCTACCGAAGGTTATTACAAGGAGAAAGGGAGTAAGTTTCTGTCCTTTTCCTTTCCAGTAAAAGACGAAGAGGAAATCAATCGTCACCTTAATGACTTGCGTGTTCAATATTATGATGCACGACATCATTGCTATGCATATATCGTCGGATTGAAGGAGCAGGCCTATCGTGCCAATGATGATGGAGAACCAAATCACAGTGCGGGTGATCCCATACTTGGTCAGATCAGATCCAAGAATTTGACCAACTGTTTGGTAGTGGTTGTGCGCTATTTCGGAGGGACAAAACTCGGAGTGGGGGGACTTATTTCGGCATATAAAATAGCTGCAGAGGATGCTTTAGCTAAAGCCAAAATCTTGACCATTCATTCTTTAACAAGGATGAATCTTTCATTTGACTATAATGTCACCAGCGCTGTAGAGCAAATCCTTGGAGGCTTTCAACTCATCTATATTGACAAAGAATTTACCGATTCATGCAAATTTCTGATGGATGTCTTGGATGAAGACGTCACTACCCTCAGAGAAAAATTTGTATTGATACCATCTGTGAAAATAGAGCAGATGATCGATTAGATTACGTTTTTGCTTTGCAGAAGCTTGTACATCTTCAGGCAGATCCACGCGTCGGTTGCTGCATAGGTTTGCTGTGCAAGGGTCAGTTCCTGTGTTTCCCAATTAGAAGTTTGTTTGTTTTTGGAGATGCGCTCACCAAGGAAAATTCCAGCCAAGCTTCGCATGCCAATCTGAGTAATACCTAAAGATTTAGCAATATCATTGAGGTCTAAAAAGCCATTAGGATTGAATGGACTGAATGCTCTCAATTCTTTCAGGTCATCGCGAATACTAATACCGATTTTGACCACCGAGGGATCTTCCATCAGCATTTTCAAAGGTGAGATAAGTCCCATTTCATTTATTCTGAAAAGGTAGGCGTCTGTCAATGTTGAAAACTGAATGAGCGCTGTGTGGTTGTACTCTCCTTTGTTGAAGGTAGGCTTGGTCTCTGTGTCAAAGCCTAGAAATGATTCATTTTGAAGTGATCGTATTATCTCAAATGCTTCCTCTTTATTGCTTATGACATGAATTTCACCTTCAAACTTCACCAATGGCAGTAATTTGACTTCTTCTTTATCAATGGAGTTTACAAACATTTGACTAGGCCTTAGTTGGTGTGAGTTTTTTGATTTTATAACCGAGGTAGCCAACGACTATGGTCATAATAGGGCTGATTATATTGAAGAAACAATAAGGTGCAAATGTAAGAGTAGATACTCCAAGAACACTAGAATGATAGGCCCCACAAGTATTCCACGGAATTAATACAGAAGTAACCGTTCCCGAATCTTCTAATGATCTACTAAGATTTTCAGGCGCCAGTCCTTTTTGCTTATAGATATCAGCATACATTCTTCCTGGAACCACGATGGCAAGGTACTGATCTGAAGCTGTAATATTGAAAAAGAGACAAGTACCTACTGTAGATGAAATCAGAGCGCCTGTAGAATTCACCTTAGAAATAATGGCTTTTGCAATTCTTCGGAGCATACCAGCACTTTCCATCACTCCACCAAATACCATAGCGGTGATGATGAGCCAAATAGTCCCAAGCATTCCCGACATACCCCCTGAACTGAGAAGATCATTCACCAAGTCATTATTAGTCACAATGGAAATATCTCCATAAAGTGATTTCATGGTGCCTATAAAAAATCCTTCAGCTGTAGCGCTGCCCCCAATTTCTGCTACTAAATCTGGCTGAAAAATAATTGCAAAAAGAGAACCCAAGAAGACACCTACCATGAGGGCAGGGATGGCTGGCATCTTTCGGAGTATCAAAGTCACAAGGACTGCTGGGACTATAAAAAGCCAACCAGAAATATAGAATCTATCATCTATTGCGTCGAGAATTACTTGTGTATCTACGGCTGCTCCTGTTGAAGTACTTGTAAAGCCAAGAATTAAGAAAATGACTAAAGCAATTAATATGGATGGCACAGTAGTGATGGTCATGTACCTAATGTGCGTGAAGAGGTCCGTGCCTGCCATAGCTGGGGCAAGATTAGTCGTATCTGAAAGTGGAGACATCTTATCACCGAAGTATGCGCCTGATAAAATTGCACCAGCAATCATCCCTTCTGAGATTCCGAGTGCTTTACCTATGCCAATCAAAGCAATGCCTACTGTAGCTGCTGTAGTCCATGAGCTACCAGTAGCCAAGGAGACTATGGAGCAAACAATACATGCAGCTACCAAGAAGATCGTAGGATTGAGAATTTGTAGGCCATAATAGATCATAGCAGGAACAATACCACTCAAAAGCCAAGAGCCAGCCAAAGAGCCAATAAGGAATAGTATGAGCAATGAAGTCATAGCAGAGCTTATGCTCTTTACTATTCCGTCCTGGATTTCGCTCCAGCGATATCCCAGTCTGCCAGCAACCAAAGCACCAACCGTAGCGGAAAGAATCAATACGATCTGATTAGAGCCGTCCAGCGCCGAATCACCAAAGATTCCTACGTTGATAGACAGTAGAATAATAAGAAATAGAACTGGTATAAAAGCCTCGAAGAGACTCGGATCACGCTTGATAGCCATTAATTACTTTTTTGCAAACCGAAAAGATAACACAAAATTCAAAAACGCTCCTGAAGTATTAGCTCAGCCAATTCTTCGCCAACCATACTTCCAAGAGCCACGCCCATTCCACCTAATCTTACACCCATATAGATCATATCGACAGTTTTACCAATTACAGGTTCTTTGTTTGGGCCAAAAGCCATAATTCCTGACCACTTCATTTCTATTTCAAAGTCCTGATTTGGGAGTATTATTTCCTTGAGATCACTTAGGAGTTTTTCTTCTATTAGCGGGTTTATTCCAAAAACTGCAGTGGCTTCTTCAACCAGAGCCAGATTTCTCCCTCCCCCAAATATCAATTTGCCGTGATAGTCTCTGAAATAGTAGTAGCCCTCATCATAATGAAATGTACCAGAAATGTCAGTGGGAGATTTAGGTTTTACTAGCATGACCATTCCTCTGCCAGGTTTTAGATCTATTTGATCCTTGAGCAAAGTATTGGTGAAGGCATTGGTGCAAATCGCTATTGCTTTAGCTTTGAAAGTATAATTAGCAGTCAATACTTTCTGATCAGTGATACCTGTCACTTCTGTGCCTGTGATAATTTGAATACCTAGCTGTGAGCAGTATTTCCAAAGACTTTTGATGAGTTCACCAGTATCGAGTTGTGCTTCAAATTGATTGTAGATCAATGCACTGGTGTTGCCAAACTTGAAGTCTTTGATTTTCTGACTTTGATTGGAAAATACTGGACCTTCAAAAATATCAGCGAGTAGCTTATTGATTGGTTCGATTCGATCTAGGTCATCAAGATATTTTTCATTGACCAATTCATAACCTCCCTTTCTTAGAAGCCCTATATTTTTTTCTCCAAGGCGATCTGTTGTTTTTTTGAGGCCACTCCAACGCTTTTTCACCAAACGTACCATACCTTCATCACCTAGCGCCTGCTGATCGCCAGCAAGCTCTGAGATGCTTCCAAAGCAAGCAAAACCAGCGTTTTTGGTACTCGCGCCAGAAGGGAGTGCACTTCTTTCTATTACCAATAAGCTTAATGTAGGGTTGCTTTCTTTTAACGATGCTGCTGTAGATAGACCGGTGATGCCAGCGCCAATGATCACCACGTCATATTCTAGCAATGACTGCTGCTCCCAGAGGCTAATCATGGGAGAAGGGGAGGTCTTTTGATAATTATTTTCAGCGCTATCAACCTTTGTAAGTTTCTAAAATATCGTTCGATGAATTGCTCCAAGAGAGTTTTGAAGCCTCTTTGCTGCAAAGCTTGATGATTTCATTCCTGTATTTCATGTTGGTCATTAGGCGCTCTACAAGCTTGTTGTAGCTAAAAAGATCCCACAGATCTACCTCTGGTATGCTTGGTATAAATTCACTGATTCCAGAACCTTTAGCCGCTGCAACTGGGATTCCTTTCAGTATCGCTTCCAAAGCCACTAGACCAAATGGTTCTGAATTTGAAGGCATAATCAAGAGATCAACATCATTCAATTTTCTTAGTACTTTTTGTCGATCGAGAAATCCTGTAAAAGTGATTCGTTTCTCAAAGCTGGTGCCTACTATTTTTTGTTTGAGCTGGTCCATGAGATAACCATCTCCAATCATCGTAAACTTGAAGTCATGACCTCTTGAAATCATCTCTCTTGCTATATCAATAAAAGTAGCTGGACTTTTTTGATGCGTCAGTCGCCCAACGAAAGCGATATGATTCGGCGTGTGATTCTTCTTCGTTGGATTGCTTTTAAGGTTTAGCGCATTTGCGACAACAGTGATTTTATTTGGATCGATTTTGTATTTAGATACAACTGTTTCTTTGAGTTTTTCGCTTACGCAAAAAATCTTATCTGCATCATCGAGTCCCTTTTGCTCTTCTTCTATCACAAAGGGCTGCGCGTACATTCCGTTTCGATCGTATTCTGTACTATGCACATGAAGGCAAAGAGGCATTCCTGTGATTTTTTTCACCATTCTTCCCGCTCTGAAGGTGACCCAATCATGCGCATGAATAATTTCAGGCTTCAGGTCAAGAGAGGCTTGTACGGCGAGGAGCGCATATTTCACCAATTCAGCATGAAGATTTTCATTGTACTCACCAGTCAAAATGATTTTTTCTAGAAGGTCAGACTCCTCGGTTGACTCTAGCTTTGATATCACCTTTTTTTTCTGTTTACTGATTTGAAAAGCCTGCGGAGGCAGATAGGGGACTAGTAGTTTTCCTATTTCCACTTCATGGATTACTTCCTCGTATTTTTTCTCAGCCTTCCAATATGTAAAATCGGGTTTCATATCAGATGCTCCCATGATATGCACTGATTTGCTTACTTGCTTGGCGGTTTTTTTTGGTAAGAAGAAAGTGACATCATTGCCCTTTTTTGCTAGACCTTCAGAGATACCTTGACTTGCTACCCCAAGTCCTCCGGTGATATTGGGAGGGTATTCCCAGCCGAGCATCATTATTTTCATAGTTTCAAGGTTAAGACCTTAATTTAGAAAGAAAATATAGCCGTCTAAAAGCACAAAGAGTTTTTCTTGAAAATATCTTTTTAGGTGTACTTGATGCGCAAGATTTCCGCATGGATTTTTTGAGCATTCAAAAATTCAATCCAGAAAAGTTGTTGTGAGGAGAGGTGATCATTAGGGGACTTGATTTCATAGAAGTGATAGGTGGAGTCGTTCCAAATGAATAAATCAGGAAAGCCAGCGCTATTGTCTTTTAGGTTTTTGGCCATTTCCAGCATTACTTGTTTGAGGGCCTTTAGGGGTAATCTGGAGATGCAAATATTTAGCGTGGGCAATAATAACTCATGCCAGCTCACTAAGTAGTTATTTATACCATTTTTGGTTTCATACACTTTCAAGATATGGCGGAGTAGCTTTTTGCGGTCTTTGAATCTATCTAGTTTTTCGGATAGTACTTCACCACGCTTCACATAGAAATCTTTGCTGTGAAGGTCACTAGGCATACGCTGAAGCGGATGGTGAAAAGCTGAATGCTTAGGGTCAAAGAGCTCCTCCCAAAAAATCAAACCGAACAATGCTCGCCAGAGATAATTTTCCGCATGGATACCATCATAACCTTCATTAGCGAAATAGGATAATGCGTGAGCTTCGACTCGTCCTTCTTCTGGTTTCTGGATGGTTATTTCAAGACTTTCTTTGATTTTGGTAGTTGTGCTTCGATTGGTTCTTTTGCCTTTTTTGGCCAAAAAATCATTCGCAAATATCTGTTCAGAGGCATTGCTCGCTTCTGAAGTGGTCTTGGCAGCAAGTGCCTTTGCACCTTGATGATCTTCCATTTTCTCCAATATTCGAATGCGGCGCTCGCGTGAGGGGTGCTTTTCTGTAAAGCTGTAATAAGCTAAGGCAGCTTCCAACATGGCCGACTTTTCAAAGTATTCGCCGAGGTGGAGCATCAGCTTATCACCAATTTTCTTAGCTGCCTTGAAAGACAGCAATTGTTTCCAAGTGACTTGATCGCAGATGACCAATATTTCTTCAGGTAGCAGTACTTGGAAAGCCTGCTTGATGGCTCTATTCCATCGGTACAGTTCAAAGACCGCTCGTGCCTCTGGCTCGGATTCAAACCAAGGCATGAACTCATGATTATCTAGATTTTCTAGCTTCACATTGCCAATATCCCTTATGACGAACTCAGTCATCATGCCATAGGTGTGTCCAAAAAAGAGCATTTTCAAATAGTCTATCTGATCGATGTTTAGGACTTGTACAATTGGGTAGGACTCCTTCGCTATCAAATAATCTTCGGGGTTGTTTTCCTCTGCTAGCTCCATCAAGATTTCCTCTTTTCTTCGCACCTGAAAATCACGTCTGGGATACATTTGATGTAATTCTGCTTTTGTAAAAAGATTGAAAATGATTGGATCAAGTGTAAGGTCACTTGTAATGAGCTCGTTTGCCCTCAATTCATCCGCAGCCTGAGGGATGTTGGTTATTTCTTCATAGCTGAATTTATCCAGTCGGAAAAAATCACCTTTTCGGTTTAGCATTCTGACAAGGAGACATTTGCCATCTTCGCTCAATGAGTCCCAAGAAGCTATAAAGTTCTGCTCAGGGTCACCTATGAGATGCGCTGATCCTTTTTGGACGAAATCCAAGAGGTATTGGAAGTAATCCAAATAGTACTTAGGTGGCAATATGATCTTCTCTGATTCAGGCATTTTTTGGTTTAGCATCCGAAAATAACCAAAGCTTATCTAGATTGATAAAGTTCGAGGAATTGTATTTTGGCTTTTGCCAATTGATTAAATATGTGAAGCATTATGTCTGTCCAAACCTCTATTTCTGTAATTGTCCCTGTGCATAATCGTGTGGAATTTTTAGCACAAGCGCTTGACTCTATAATTGATCAAGGAATATCAGGCATGGAGATTATAGTGATTGATGATTCCTCTCTAGACAATTCATCAGAGTTCATAAGTAAGCTTTGCGCAAATTATGACTCAGTTACTTTGATTAAAAATGATCAAAATAGGGGCGTTTCCTATTCAAGAAATCGAGGATTAGAGATTGCAACTGGCGAGTTCGTTGTTTTCTTAGATTCGGATGATTGCCTGGGAAATAATGCCTTGAAACCAGCGGTAGATTTTATGACTAATCACCGAGATGTTGATGTATTGATAGGTAAGACTAAGTTGATTGACGGAGGAAATGGTAGTAGGTCTTTTGCCGAATTGGAGAAGCGTTTTGATGAGCTAACGAACCAATATCACCATTCACCAATTACTAGCTCGGAGTATTTCCTTCTTTATCAGCCTGCTATACATGCCATGCTTTTTAGAACAGAGCGTCTGAAAAATCAGCGATTCGAAGAGGCTTTAGAATATGGTGAAGATCGCATGTTTTGCTGGGAATTGCGAAATGCCAGTTTGAAATTTCATGCCTCAGATACAATATTGGCTAGTTATCGAATCAGCCCAGCCCCAAATCAAACCTCATATGCCAAGCAAGTCTTTTATCGGAAGGCTATTTCTTGCGGATATCTGAAGACGCCATTTGAAATAGGCTATTTGATGTTGCTCTTGTCTACTCAAGAATTAGCAAATGGTAAATTTTTTAGTGCCATCCGTCATTTCTTCCATGGTATGCTGAATACCAAAGCAAGGATTGCATTCTTCCAATTGGTGAAGAGTAGACTGTAATTAGTGTACGAAAGCCGCACACTTCTGTTCGTATACGATCACTGCTAAATACACAAACCTTTGTTTATCGGCTTCAGAGGCTATTTATGCTATCGGCACAAAATTTGGCATATGGTGATCAACTGAAAAAAACTGAAAACTTGATGAAATCAATTTTACTATTACTTTCAATCCTAGCAGGGCTGACTACCAATGTCTTTGCCCAGCGTTTGACAACTGGGGATGTTAATCCGAATGACGTCAGTATAAAGGCGTTCAAATTATCCAACGATCAAAAAATTAATGTTAAAGGCTCAGGAGGCGTTTTCCATGACGATGGTAGACTGTTGTTTTATTATGGCTGGATTTTAGACTCAGAAACAAGGGAGGTTGTTTGGCATCTTTTCGATGAGGTAAAGGACCGTGATTTTAAACGCACTGATGGCATTTTTGATTTTAATCTGGAAGTGCCTTTAAAAGCTGGTACATATGAACTCTACTGGGCTGGCGCCTATAACAATCGTAGCTGGAACAACAACTGGACCGTCAATTCTTTGGACGATGTGATCAATGACGTATTTGATTCTCGAACTAAAGAAAAATTCAGAAGAAGCATTCAAGAGGAATTGAATATCAGTCTGGATGCCAGCGGACTTTCTGAACTTAACATAGAAACGGTGCTGGATAAAAAACTGAAAAGTGCTAAACTCTATTTTGTGAAAGCAGAAAATGATGAGAAATACGAGCAGGGCTTCAACCTTACTGCACCGACAGATATTCATCTTTATGCTTTAGGCGAGGGCCAAAAGCAAGAACTATATGACTATGCGTGGATTCAGGATATGGTCACTAATGAAAGAGTATTTAAGATGAATTATCGCAATACCAGTTTTGCGGGTGGAGCGGAAAAAAACCTAAAACTTAAAGAGCGTATTACTCTCCCTAAGGGCAGTTATAAATTGGTTTACAGAACTGATGATTCACATTCTTTCGAGAAGTGGAATTCTTTGCCGCCAGATGATCCTATGTTTTGGGGAGTGACACTCACGCCTGCAAGTGCTACGGATGAAAAGAATTTCGCTGCATATAATCCACCCAAAACCATAGCTCCACTTGTGGAATTAGTGGAGGTGAGAAATAATAAGCTTGAGTCGAAAGGCTTCTCAGTAGAGAAGAGGATGGATGTAAGACTGCTTTGTATAGGTGAAGGTGACGATGATGAAGAAAAAATGGCTGACTATGGATGGATAGTGAATGCTAAAACACGAGATGTTGTTTGGAAAATGAAAGGCTATCGCACTGAAAGTGCTGGTGGAGCCAATAAAAACAGAAAGTACGAAGGTGTTATAAACCTTGACAAGGGTGATTACATCGCTTATTACGCAACAGACGGATCACATTCATACGATTATTGGAATGCCAATGAGCCAGACGAGCCAGAACTTTGGGGTTTATCTATTTATGCCACTAAGGAGTCTGATATGAACGCAATCAAAACGTTTGACCCTGAGTCTTATTTGGCTAAAAATGTAATTATGGAGATAGTCATGCTCGGTGATGATGCTTATGAGAAAAGAGAATTCACTTTAGATAAAGCAACCACAATAACTGTAATTGCGCTTGGGGAAGGTAGTGATGGCAGAATGCATGATTTCGGATGGATCAATGATATGAAATCAGGCAGGACTATTTGGGAGATGGATTATTATGATACTGAGAATGCTGGTGGCGCCAAGAAAAACAGAATGGTAACCACTAGTTTGAAATTAGAGGCAGGTCAATATCGAGTTTACTTTGAAACTGATGGATCTCATTCTTTCAGAGATTGGAATGCAGATCCTCCAAATGATCCGCAATCATATGGTATTAGAATTTTAAAAGCTGAGTAGTAGAATCCTAAGCTTATAATTCCGAAGGACGTGATTTGATCACGTCTTTTTTTTGTTAGTAGGGTATTTTTTGATTTGTTCGTTTCATTCATTGAGAACAAAATACCAACAAGATGAAAAATACCAAACAAACATTGTATGCTATTTTAATATTCCTTTTCTCATTTTCACTCAGTGCATGCACAGACGCCATAGATGAAACTGATGAGGTAGAAAAGGAAGAAGAGGAAATGGAGGAGGAAGAAGAACAGGAGGGAAAAGGAGAAACTCAGAAAATAGATATCAGTATTCTCGTAGAAAAATTCTACAATAGTACAGCTCTCGATATAGTGGTTGGAGATGATATTATCACGATTACTTCTACGAATCAGCCAGATCATAAGAGTATGTACTATGCTCAAATTAATGCACTATATGAAGCATATGATGAGCCAAATAATCCAGATTTCAAGAAAAACCCAAATAGCATTCAAGCTCAGAATCACGTTTATAAGATTCCAAGATATCCTACCGAAGCGGCAACCAAAAGCACTACTCCTATGGGCCCGATGGGTGTGTCTGTAAATAGCGTGGCCTTTTTCAATCAGGCTGCCGCTCCTGGTGATGACATCTTAGAAGAGCTGAATACTTTTGATCAGTATGAAGGTCATCCAGCGCAAGGCGGCAATTACCACTACCACATTGAGCCCGTTTATCTGACCGAAAAATTAAACGATGATGCCTTCCTCGGACTGCTTTTGGATGGCTTTCCAGTGTATGGCCCAGTAGAAAATAATGTAAGATTGTCCAATAATGATTTGGATGACTTTCACGGTCATGTGAGCGCCACCGCAGAATTTCCAGATGGCATCTATCACTATCATGTCACAGATGAGCTTCCTTGGATCAATGGTGATGGATTTTACGGTACGCCAGGTACGATCACAAAATAAATGAAGCTTTTTAAAATATTAATAGTGCTGGTTGTGACGGCAGGCTGCTCCGCGATACCCGATCAAACGGTATTGCGGAGTGATGCCGCCCTACATTTTCATCCAGCACAAATTACCACATTTGAAGACGCGCCATTCTCTGGTCACGTAGTGGAATATTACGAAAATAGCAGGTTAAAATTTGATATTTCCTTTCTCAATGGATTGCGGGAGGGTGTAAGTAAGGCCTATTATTCTGATGGATCTTTGGAATATGAGCGATTGTATAAAGTAGGAGAAAAGCATGGTAATCATGTCGGTTTTTATGAATCAGGAGCAAAGCAATTTGAGTATCATTTTGATCATGGAGTGAACATTGGAACACATACGGAATGGTATGAATCAGGTCAGGTGGCTACATTATTTAATTATGAAAATGGCCAACCCTTCGGACTTCAGCAGACCTATCGCTCTGATGGGAAACTACGTTCCAATTATGTGATTCGAGAGGATGGAAGGCGTTATGGGTTAATTGGTCTTAAAAGGTGTAAAAACATTGATACAGAAGATGAGCAAGTAAAACCGCTGGTAGCAGATGCTTATGTCAAGCCTTAAAATTCTTTGTATTGCCTTTATGATTTTTGCTTTTGGATGCACCAAAAGGCAAACTGGAGAGGTCATGTTACCCTATTATATCGACGCTACGTTCACTCCAGTTTGGATAGATTCGGAGGATGTACCCGACGATTTACATCGAATAGCTCCTTTTGAATTCACTAATCAAGAAGGAGTTTTGGTCAACAATGATTCCCTTTCAGGTAAAATCTATGTTGCCAATTTTTTCTTTACCATTTGCCCATCGGTCTGTCCGCGAATGACTGCAAATCTCGAAAGAGTACAGGCTGAATTTATTACTGATGATTCGGTACTGTTGATCTCGCACACGGTGATGCCGTGGGTAGACAGTGTTGCTGCCCTTAAAACTTACGCAATGGAGAAAGGTGTAAAAAGTGGGAAGTGGCACCTCGTCACAGGAGAAAAACCTGAGATTTATTCCTTGGCTCGGAATTCATATTTCGCCGATGAAGGTTTTGGCAAGAGGGTGACTGATGAAGCTGATTTTTTACATACAGAAAACATTGTTTTGGTAGATCCTGAAGGTCATCTACGTGGTGTTTACAATGGCACCATTCCACTAGAGATGGCACGCCTAATTGAGGATATTTATAGATTGAAGAAGGAGTTCTCCTGATTCATTTAATTCCATTCGTTAATTTATTATAAGTCCACCGCAAGTTCCTTCTGCTGTGTGCATCTAAGTGATTAATCTTAGTGCTAAGTTTCTAGCTCAGTTGGATTTTCATTCTACATTCTTAAAATAAATTCATAATGAAACATTTGAAAATTTTCGGACTATTGTCTTTCATCATGTTAATAACAACAAGTGTGTTTGCGCAACCAGGACCAAGACAAGGTGGTCCTCAAGGGGGAGGTCAAGGTGGACCACCGCGTGATCCTTCCGAACAATTGACTAGGGAAAAGCTGGCACTTTATAAGAGTATTGATGATCTATCGGCAGACCAGAAACTCCTAATCGATGCTGTTTATGATGAGTTTGGCGTCACCGTGAAAGAAAAAATGGAAGAAGCACGATCCACTGGTAACCGTGAGGGAATGCGAGAAACAATGCAAGGCTTGAGGAAGGAGAAGGATTTATTATTGAAAGATATTTTGAGTGAAACTCAGTTTGCGAAGTATGAAGAGATGCTCAAATCCAATCGACAAAACAGGCAACAAAGACCTAGCGGTGATACACCGCCGGACGATCAGCGGTAATTCTTTTGTCAGTGAGGAGATATTTAATTTTTGCGTCACTTGTTTGTGTAGCAATCGGCGTTTCTGCCCAATCTGAATTCATAAAGGTAAGTGGCTCAGTTTTGGACGCTGATGACGGGCAGCCTGTCGTTGGTGCTACTGTGCTTTTGATCAATGTGAAAGATTCATTACAGTCTGGATATGCTGTTGCAGATGGCGATGGCAGATTCTCAATTGATAAATTGGAATCGGCGTTCTATAGAATCCGAATTTCTAGTGTTGGCTATCTTCCATTCACCACGATCAAAAGGTTGAACCTATCCATGGATCTAGGTGTGATTGCTCTTAAGGCGAATATCACGGAGTTGGATGCCGTGAAGGTATCTGGGGAAGTAGTACCTATGGAAGTAAATGGCGATACTATCCAATACAATGCTGCGGCTTTTAAAACTAACCCAGACGCTACGACAGCTGATCTGGTGAGCAAAATGCCTGGTATAGTTGTGGACAAAACAGGAGTAACAGCCAATGGAGAACAGATCAAGCAAGTATTGCTTGATGGAAAACGTTTTTTTGGTACTGATCCCTTGCTTTCCCTTAACAATATCCCGGCTGAAATAGTAGACAATCTGCAGATATATGACGAGCAGAGCGATCAGGCACGCTTGACAGGTTTTGATGATGGAAATACTACCAAAACGATGAATGTCGTCACCAAGAAAAATCGAAGAAATGGACAATTTGGGAGGGTGTATGCTGGCTTTGGATCAGATGATAGATATAGCGCAGGTGGTGTTTTGAATAATTTCAAAGGAGATTCCCGCTTTACATTGTTAGGAATGACTAACAATATCAACTTACAGAATTTCAGCAATGAAGATTTAGCAGACATAGGTGGTGGAACAAGTAGACGTGGACAAGGAAGCCGAGGGGGTGGCGATGCTGCACTCAACGCAAATCAAGATGGGATCACTACAACAAACACCATTGGCTTTAACTATTCTGATCAGTGGGGTAAGCGTACCACAATAGAGTCGAACTACTTTTTTAATAATACCAACAATCAGAATCTCGAACACATTTTTCGTACTTCCAATATCAGGGGCGAGCAGCAGCTTTATTCAGAAAGAAATAATGCAACTACGCTCAACAATAATCACAGATTGAACTTGAGATTGAATTACAAGCTAAGTGACAATGCACAGCTGCTTTTTAGATCAGCGCTAAGTACTCAAAACAACACATTGGATGAGCTGACCCAGGCTAATACGAGCAATGCAGCAAATGAACAAATAGGCGCAACCGATAATAGCTTCAAGAGTGAGAATACAGCCTCAAGCTTGAACAATACGCTTACTTATCAGCAAAAGCTTAGTGACATTGGTAGGACGTTTTCTGTTTCTTTAGAAAATTCAATGCAACCAATCGATCGACAAACTATTTTCAAGGATATCAATGCGGACTCTACCTTAGATACCTCTACTGAAGAGCTTAGAAACTCATATGGCGGACGATTCAATTTTACTGAACCAGTGGGGACTTTTGGGCAGTTTGAGGCTGAGTATCGCTATAATTACAATGGACGTTCGTCAGATAAATTGGCTTATGCCATAGAAGCTTCTAATAATGAACAAGTATTGATCAATGGGCTCTCAAGTGATTTTGAGAGTGGTTATATCACGCATGTGCCTACTTTGTCCTATAGCCATCGTAATTATGAATCTTTGTTTAGGTTTTCGCTTAGCTATCAACACGCCGCTCTTTCAAGCACTCAGGCATTTCCAGAACCATATGATCTCAATATAAAATTCAACAATGCTTTGGTCTCAATGATGAGTCGAATGCCAATAGGAGCAAATGGCAAACTTTTCTTACGATATCAAACACAAACTGACGAGCCATCGGTTAATCAGCTTCAGGGTGTAGTCGAATATAACAACCCTTTGTTTTTGAGTGTGGGAAATCCTCTACTGAAGCAGGCCTATTCACACAATTTATCAATGAGATATTCGAGTGGAAATCCTGATAAAAATATCACGTTTGCAAACTTCACTTCTCTGAACCAGACTAATAATTACATAGCGAATGCTACCTATGTTTTTGAAAGAGACACTGTTTTGGCTGGTTCTGTTACAGCTGTGGAAGGTGCACAACTTTCTAAGCCTGAGAACTTGTCTGGCTATTGGAATATCCGCAACTCTACTACTTTCGGGAAATTGGTTTCGCCTTTGAAATCAAATATCAACACCACACTGGGAGTGTTATATACGAGATTGCCTGGTGCAATTAATAATGAAACGAATTTCTCAAATAATTATTCAGGAAGTCTTCGTCTCAGTCTTGCAAGCAACATCAGTGAAAAGGTAGATTTCAACCTGTATGCTGGCACTAGTGTAAATCTTGTGCAGACTAGCTTGTCTACCCAGACAGATTCTCGCTTTATGACCAATACTGCTGGTGGGAAGTTCAATTTCATCTTTTGGAAAGATTTAGTATTCCGCGGCAATTTGGCTTATCTCCAATATCGAGGTGTAGATGATAGCGCCGACCAAGATTACACTTTGCTCAACTTGTCTTTGGCCAAAAAGCTCTTCGAAAACAAGCTGGGGGAATTGGAGCTGACTGTTTTTGATTTGCTTGGACAGAATACGAGTATTTCTCAACAAGTCACCAATGTCTTTGTACAGGAAACGACCACTTCAGTGCTTCAGCGGTATTTCTTGCTTTCTTTCAGCTATCAGTTGAGGAGGTTTAAATAAGCTAGTCTGCAACGATTCGCAATTTTGCGAAAGCCAACAGCAAAGTCTTTTCACCGTGTTTTTCAAATAGAACTTTGGCCTTTTTATTGGCACCATCTGTATCCATCTCAGTCACTTTTCCAAAGCCAAACTTTGCATGCTCCACGCGCATATCTACTTCCATGGCACTTGTGTCGCTAGGTACGAAATCGGCACTTGGCTGGTGGTCAGGTGCAGAAGCAAAGCGTCTGTTTGAGACATCTTTCTTCAGATTCTTTACGAAGTTTTGAGTGACGTAGCTTTCTGCCGAAGAAAGGGGAGAAGTGGTAGAGTGCTTCTTGTTTACCTTAATGTATTGTGGATCCACTTCTTCTAGGAACCTACTTGGTTCGCAGTTCTTCAAGCGACCAAATCTGTATCTATTGAGGGCGTAGCTCAGGTGAAGTTTCTTTTTCGCTCGCGTGATGGCAACATAGAAAAGGCGGCGTTCTTCTTCCAAGTCAGCCCGACTACTCATCATCATCTGAGAAGGGAAGAGATCCTCTTCCATACCCACGATGTAGACATATTTGAACTCTAATCCTTTGGCCATGTGAATGGTCATCAAAGTGACTGCTTCATCTGGATCACTGTTGCGGTCTTCGTCGGTAAGCAGTGTGACTTCCTGTAGGAAAGCACTAAGGCTCTTGTCTTCCCTTGTTTTATCGTCTGTGAACTCCTTGATGGCATTGAGCAATTCTTGCACGTTATCGTAGCGGCTCATTCCTTCTATGGTCTTGTCTGCATAGAGGTCTTTCAGTAAGCCGGAGTTCTTCGCTACCTGAGCAGCAGTATCATAAGCATCTTTTTTCTCAGAAGTGATTCGGAAACTCTTGATCAGTGTGACATATTCTTCTACTTGGGCACTTCCTCTACCACCGATATAGGTTTTGGCGTTTTCCATTACAGTCCAGAGCGGTAGCTCATTTTCATCGGCAGCAACTACCATTTTCTCAATCGTTCCAGGCCCGATTCCACGTTTTGGCAAATTGATACTTCGACGCATGGCCTGCTCATCATTGGGGTTGACTATCAACCTGAGATAGGCGATTAGATCTTTGATTTCTTTCCTTTGATAAAACGAAAGCCCGCCGACAACTCTGTACTTTAGATTGTTTCTTCGGAGCGCTTCTTCCATAGCCCTTGATTGGCTATTGGTACGGTAGAGTATCGCAAAATCCCTATTACCAGACTGGGTTTGCATCTTCGTCTCGAAGATGGAGGAGGCGATCAATTTGCCTTCTTCATTATCCGAAGTGGCTTTGATCAACTCTATGAGTTCACCAGCTTCATTATCCGTCCAGATATTTTTCTTTAACTGAGCAGTATTCTTATTGATGACTGAGTTTGCAGCCTGCACGATGGTATTCGTGGAGCGATAGTTTTGCTCCAGCTTAATTACTTTCAAGTCAGGATAGTCTCGCTCGAAATTGAGGATATTCTGAATGTCTGCCCCTCGGAAAGCGTAGATACTCTGTGCATCGTCACCTACCACGGCGATATTTTGTCTAACAGCAGCTAAACGCTTTGCAATCAAGTATTGAGAGATGTTCGTATCCTGAAACTCGTCTATCAGTAGATATTGAAATCGCTGTTGATATTTGTTGAGGACGTCCAAGTGCTCTTGAAAAAGGATGTTGGTATTGAAGAGCAGATCATCAAAATCCATAGCGCCAGCTTTGAAGCAGCGGAGCACATAGGTTTGATAGAGTTTGCCCATCTCTGGTCTCATGTTCGCAGTATCATCTTCCGCATAGATCGGATTGTTGACATAGTCATGCCATGAGACCAGACGATTTTTTGCAGCAGAGATTCTATTGAGCACCACATTGGCTTTGTAGAGCTTATCGTCCAGATTTTTCTCTTTTACGATTTGTCGAATGAGCGTTTTGGAGTCATCCGTGTCATAGATGGTGAAGTTGCTCGGGTAGCCGAGTCGTGAAGCTTCAGAACGCAATATTTTCGCAAATACAGAGTGGAAAGTACCCATGTAGAGATTGCGAGCATCACCTCCCACGATTTTCTCAATACGCTCACGCATTTCGCGTGCGGCCTTATTGGTGAATGTGAGTGCCATGATATTGAACGGATCCACTTTCTTCTCACGCATCAAATACGCAATCCGATAGGTCAATACCCGTGTTTTACCAGATCCAGCTCCTGCTATCAGCATGATGGGACCTTCGGTATTGATAACGCCTTCTTTTTGAGGTGGATTTAGTTCTTCGAGAAATGCCTGCTCTGCTTCACTTGCCATCAGGCAAATCTAATTTAACCCTGATTATGCATTGGGACAAATTTCAATTTTAAAGCAAAACATGCCAATGCATAATGACGAAAAACTTCAAAACAGAAGTTTTTGTCAGGTGATGATGCGCAAGCGATCACACTCTGACTAAGACGTCATGAGGTAACCGCGCGGCGGACCGTCCAGACAAAGCAAAGCTTTAGTCTGTTGATGACGCTTCGATCACAGTGAGACAAGCTGAGCTTCGAATGACCCTTTTGGCAAAATATGCCAAAAAGCATATTTTGGGTTAATCAAGTCAAGAAAAGGGATTCAGAAAAAATGAAATGACCGGAAAAACTTCTAGAACTTCTAGGCCTGCTTTCTAGATTATGAAATGGGTGAAATAATTTATAATCACCATCAAAAAGAAAATCATAACCAGACTGATTTCAAGTATCAGATAAATGGTTTTCCAGTTAAAATTTTTCTTGCTCACGAGAAACGGATTGTTAATCAGGTTCATTTAGTGTTGGCCTTCTAGAGCGAAATTAATAAAACATTACCCAAAGTTTACCCAAAAATGAATAGGTAAAACGAATGGAAGCCATTTTAATAAGTTCAATTTTCAAATTGGTATAAAGGCATAAATCGCATGGATCTACTTTTTTGTGGATAGCTTCAACCCACCCCTCTCCGAGGAGGGGATTTTGATGTTTTAATGAATACGGAAAATGGAGATCTGACTTTAGAAAGCACAATTGATTTACTTTGCCTTAGTGCAAAATCGACCGCAAGTATATTTTCATGTTGGGTTGGGGAAGGTGGCCTCTACATATCTGCAGAAGGAGGTGTTTCCACTGCTAGAAGGAATACAGTACATCCCAACTGGTCGCTATCGAAAGTCTAAGGAGATCATTGCGAAATCTAGTAGCGAGAAAATCTTAGTTTCGCGAGAGTTTGACCGTCAATTTGAAGAGGAACTGAGATGGTTTGCGGCGGACTATCCTGACTCTAAAGTGATAATCCTTTTGAGGAGGCATGACGATTGGATTGCTTCGCAGTACAGACGTCATGTTAAAAATGGCTTTTATTACGGTTTTGAAGCCTTCCTAGATATGAAAGGGGACAAGGGCTTTTGGCAGCAAAAGGAGCTTCATTATCTGTCGAAGTTAATATTGATCGAAGAGTTAACCAAGTTTCCACCTTTGGTGCTTTTCTATGACGAGTTAATAGAAAATCCTGATGGTTTTGTAAAGTCTATGACTGACTTTATGGGGGTTCCACTACTTGAAAACTTGTCCAGAAAACTTGTTCACAAATCATTTTCTGATAAGCAATTGAAAGTCTTGAGGGCTTTTTGTCGAAAGTATGTCAGGCGTGTTCCTATCAACTATCATAACAAATGGAAACATTGGTTGCTCTATCGTCCAATATGGGCTGTATACCATGTCATCTTGTATACGGCTGCCTTTTTACCCGAAAGTTGGATTGCTAAAGAGGAATTGATAGAACAAGAATTACTTGATGAGGTGCGGTCGTCTTTTAACGAGGATTGGGAAGCTGTGAAGCAATTCTCTAAGATGAAATAAACCTATTTGAGTAGATCGATCAACTCATCTACATCATTCACCACAACCAATCGGTCATTTTGAATTTTAGATAGAAATCCCTCGCTAACGCTGTGATTTAGGAAACTAAGAAATGGGTCATAATAACCATCTATGTTGAAGATGATGCATGGTTTTTCGTGATAGCCAATTTGCTGCCAAGTAAATACCTCTACGATCTCCTCAATAGTCCCAATACCACCTGGTAATGCAATAAAAGCACTGGAAAGATCTGCCATCATGGCTTTGCGTTCGTGCATACTCTCGACCACACGCAATTCAGTGATATTTTGATGGCCGACTTCCAGCTCCATGAGCTTTCTTGGAATCACGCCTATTACCTTACCGCCATTAGCCATCGACGCATCAGCGACGACCCCCATGAGCCCTATGTTGCCTCCACCGTAAACCACTCCAATTTGCCTTTCGGCGAGCGCTTTGCCTATTTGCTCAGCTACCTCACTATATAACGGGTTGTTTCCTTTACTCGAACCACAAAACACAGCAACATTTTTAATCATAGTCTGTCAATTGTTTAAAACGAATATAAGGGTAATGATAATTTGGATGTTTTAGAAGAAAAGATGCTGGCAGATAAATTTTTGCATAAAAACCAAAAGTCTTTTAAGGACCTAGGTTGGATTTATGAATTGGACAAAAAAATTACGCACCAAAATTGGCGCGTAACCTGAAGAGAATTGATGAAGTATGATTTTACTCAATCGCAGATACTAATGTCGCAATAAATAGCCGCAATCCCAAGGAGTTCTTGCGACTATTTCAATTTTACTTCTTCAATTTTATATTATAGACATCCAGTCTTCTGTCTTTAAGATTTGTAACACTTCCAAACTCATGCAATTCCTTCAAGAGCTCCAAATCTAAATCACCAATTACGGTCATTTCAGTATTTGGTGTCGCCTCTGATTTGATGGCATTGGTCGGGAATGCAAAGTCAGATGGTGTGAAAATTGCACTCTGCGCATATTGGATATCCATGTTGTTGACCTTAGGTAAGTTACCTACGCAACCAGCGATAGCCACATAGCATTCATTCTCTATAGCACGAGCTTGAGCACAATATCTTACTCTATTGTAGCCATTTGGCGTGTCGGTAAGGAAAGGCACAAACAAAATTTGCATTCCTTGGTCTGCGTAAAGTCTAGAGATCTCAGGAAACTCCACATCATAGCAAATGGTGATGCCAATCTTGCCAGCGTCGGTATCAAATACTTTCACCGTGTCGCCACCACTCATGCCCCAAGAACTTTTCTCGGAAGGAGTTACATGGATTTTTTTGTAGCTATCCCATGATCCATCCCTTCTACAGAGATAAGACACATTATACAAGGTATCTTTTTCCATTACAGGCATAGATCCGGTGATAATATTCACATTGTATGACACGGCAAATTCTGTAAATTTTTCTCGCAGAACCTCAGTGTATTTTGCTAATCCTCTGATCGCGTCAGCTGCACCTAGATGATTGAACTCCGCCATGAGTGGCGCATTGAAAAGCTCTGGGAACAGTATAAAGTCAGATTGATAATCACCGAATGCGTCAATGAAATACTCCATCTGCTCCACAAGCGTATCTACATCATTGAATGGTCGCATTTGCCATTGCACAAGCCCTACACGCACATAGGTTCTCGGTGCATTGATAAGTTGTTCCTTCTCTTGATAGTAGATGTTGTTCCACTCTAGAAGTGTAGCGTAATCTTGTGAGTCAGGATCACCAGGAAGATAATTTTTCAAAATCTTTTTAACGTGAAATCCATTACCCAACTGAAAATTGAGGATTGGGTCATATATTTTTCTTGCTTTGACCTCCTCGATGTACTGCCTTGGAGTAAGTTCTGCAGAGTGTTTGTCATAGTTAGGAATTCGGCCCCCTGCTACGATAGATTTCAAATTCAAGTTTTCGCATAGCTCTTTTCGACCGTCATAAAGCCTTCTTCCAAGACGCAAACCTCGCATGTCTGGATCTACAACAACGTCAATACCGTAAAGCACATTCCCATCGGCAGTATGAGTGCTGAATGTGTCCTTACCAATTATTTGCTTGTAGGTATGATTGTCTCCGTATTTCTTATAATCTACAATGATTGCCAAAGCGGCCGCAACGAGTTTGCCATCAACTTCCATGCAAAGCTGCCCTTCGGGGAAAATACGTAGGAGCTTTGTAATATCATCCTCTCCCCAGTATGAATTATGAATTCCTGTATAGGAACGTTTCATAATATCCTTTAGGGCTTCATAATCCTCTAATACGAGGTGTCTTAGTTGCACATTTTGTCCGGCGGATACTTTTTTGCTTTCGTTTTCAGGCATTTAAATAATAATTGAAGGTCAAATTGATTCAGCTGCAAAGTTCATCAAAAAGAAATAGATACTTGAAGTGAGCTGAAAGCATATTCCATAAATTTGCGCAAAAGCAAAAAACAACATCTATGCGTTATTACAATAATCTTATTGATACCATTGGAAATACCCCTCTCGTAAGGCTCAATAAGCTCAACAAAGGCATCAAAGGCACAATACTTGTCAAGGTCGAGTACTTCAATCCTGGTAATTCAGTAAAAGATCGCATCGCTCTAAAAATGATTGAAGCTGCTGAAAGATCTGGTGAGCTTAAGCCAGGTGGGACAATCATAGAAGGTACCTCTGGCAATACAGGAATGGGACTGGCACTGGTTGCGCAAGCCAAAGGTTATAAATGCATTTTCACTCTAGCGGACAAACAGTCACAAGAGAAGATGGATATCCTCAGAGCTGTAGGCGCAGAAGTGATCGTTTGCCCAACCAATGTGTCTCCTGATGATCCTCGCTCATATTATTCTGTGGCAAGGAAGCTCAATGAAGATATTCCCAACTCTATCTACCCAAATCAATACGACAATCCGAACAACACACTTGCTCACTATGAATCTACTGGTCCTGAAATCTGGGATGACACTGAAGGTGAGATTACGTACTATGCTGCTGGAATGGGTACAGGCGGCACTATTTGCGGCACAGCCAAATACCTAAAGGAGCAAAATCCAAAGGTGGAATCTATTGCCATAGATTCGTACGGATCGGTATTTAAGAAGTATAAGGAGACTGGCATATTTGATGAGAATGAAATCTACCCGTACCTCACCGAGGGTATCGGAGAAGATATTTTACCTAAGAATGTCAATTTTGATTTGATTGATCATGTGGTGAAAGTTACCGATAAAGATGGTGCGATCATGGCGCGAAAATTAGCCCGTGAAGAGGGTTTATTTTGCGGATGGTCATGTGGGTCAGCTGTACACGGGGCTTTAGAGTTTGCAAGAGAGCACATGACAGATGATGATGTAATGGTAATCTTATTGCCAGATCATGGCACAAGATACTTGGGCAAAGTCTACAATGACAATTGGATGAAAGATCATGGATTCCTTGAGTCTCGCAAGTTCGCAACCGCCAAGGATATCATTGAGAATAGAAAAATCAATACAGAATTAAGGACTATCGATAAGTCAGTGACAGTAGGAGAGGCCATTCTTACCATGAATAAGCATGGTATCGATCAAGTGCCTGTAGTAGATGGAGATGAGTTCGTGGGCAGTTTGAATGATACTAAAGTTCTTAAAAGCCTGCTAGAAAATCCAACGATCAAGAATGAACCTGTTAGTGCTATCATGGAAGCGCCGTTCCAGTTTGTAGGTATGGACAATACGATAGATGTACTTTCTTCACTTATTCAGAAAGATCGCAAGGCTTTGATGATAAGAGATGCTCAAAACAATGCGCACATCCTAACTCAGAGTGATCTGCTGATGGCGATCAGCTAGTAGTTTGAAATCAAGCGTTTAGCCATTATCTTTAAGCTTTAAATAAATTTTTGACTCTTTGCTTGCAGTCCTTCATCGTTTAATCGGTGAGGGATTTTTTAGTTAAAAACTAAAATCAACGCATAACTTCTTCTATTGCCGCCTGTAGATTATGGGCCTTTAGGACGTCATACTTAGTGATAAATTTATCAACAGGAATCGTCAAAGTATCTGGCGAGGATAGGTGACCTGAGATCATGATTACTTTTGGCATTTGATCTAGACTTCCTAAAGCATCCATTCCATCTAAATAGGGCATATCAAAATCGAGAAGAAGTACATCGGGCTTTGTCTTAACCACAGCCATGATGCCTTCTACTGGATTGCTAAAAGTAGCTGTCAACTCGGCAGTTGGGATTTCTTCAAAAAAGATTTTGAGCGACTTGAGAAAAAGGGGATCATCATCAATAGCCAGACACTTAATCATTTATGTTTTTATTTCAATATTAGGTAAAAACGAGCATTCGTTCTTCTAAAATTTCCTCAAGCCATTTCCAGATTTATTCAAAGGCTTATGTATTGAATAGGCGTTCGATCTCATCTTTGGTTGGTTTACTTCACCTTAGATCAATACGTGTCTTTTAGGGATGGGCGAGTGGTGTAAAGGAAGGTCGGATAATAGATTTTTTTGCCTTTTAGGCTGTGGTAGGTACTATAAAGTAAAAATAAATTGACTTCAACAGGGTCTTTAAAATAAAAAAACCCGACTTCCTAGAAGTCGGGTGGATTCACTTACGAAGTAAGCGAATCAGCCTTAGTTGACAATTAATTTACTGGTATGTTCCTGAATCATGATCAAATAAACACCCTTTGGAAGTCGAGAAACATCGATGTTTTCGTTGCTATTGGCCTTTATCATTTCCTTGCCATTCATATCGGAAATAACTACTGGTAGTTTGCTGTCTGTTTGAATGAACACTTCCTTGAAAGCTGGATTTGGATAAGTTTTGATTTCAAATTTGGCCGGATCAGCACCTAATATCAACTCAATAGTCAATACACCTTCCTCATAAGAGAAGTCATAATTATTATCCTCACCACCAGAAGCCAGAATCCCGTAAGTCCCTGCTGGGCTATCAGATGTCCCATCTGACGACAATGCGGGCGGCGTATCTAAGTCACTCTCTGTATCACCATTAACAAATCCTTCATAAGTCGCTGAGAAATTTAGCTCCCCTCCCTTAGTAATGGTCAGATCGTCTGGCGTTACTAGCAGATTGGCCTTGGTTACCGCAAGACTTCCATTCTCCAAAGCGAATTCATAGTTAGTCGCTGAACCGCCCGATAAGGTGATATCATAACTACCTACATCACTTGCTTCGTCTGCTGCTGTTGTTATTTCAGGAGCGTTGATAGCTGTGACATCATCTCCATTCAAGAACCCTGCATACGCAGCAGTTAGCGTTGGATTTGCTTCGCCATACACTTTGGTTTGATCATCGGCTGTGGCTGTCAATGTAGCTTTGGTAATCGCAAGACTTCCATTCACTAAAGCAAGCTCATAGTTGGTCGCTGATCCGCCTGATAACGTAATGTCATAATTCCCTACATCACTCGTTTCATCTGCTAAGGTTGCTATTTCAGGAGCGTTGAGAGCTGTGACATCATCACCATTCACAAACCCAGCATAGCTAGTAGTCAATGTAGGATTAACTTCGCCATACACTTTGGTCTGATCATCCGCTGTGGCCGTTATGGTCGCTTTGGTGACTGATAAACTTCCGTTCACCAGAGCAAGGTCATAATTAGTTGCAGCTCCTCCTGATAATGAAATATCATAATTCCCAACTGCGCTTGAAGCGTCCGCCATGGTGGCTATCTCAGGCATAGTGATATCTACCACTCCATCCCCATTGACAAAACCTGAATAGGTTGTCGTCAACTCTGGGTTGGTCTCACCATAGATCTTCGCCTGGTTGTCCGCAGTGGCTGTAAGTGCCGCTTTGGTGACCTCAAGGCTACCATTCCCGAGCGCCAGCTCATAGTTATCCGCTGATCCGCCTGATAACGTGATATCGTAACTGCCCACCGCACTGGTTTCATCAGCCGTCGTGGTTATCTCAGGTTCAGTAATATTCGCTGCTCCATCCCCATTGACAAAACCTGAATAGGTTGTCGTCAATTCAGGATTAGCTTCACCATACGCCTTGGTCTGATCATCTGCTACAGCATTCAAATTAGCTTTGGTGATTGCCAGATTCCCTGGGGTGTAGTCAAAGCTGTAATTGTCAGCCAGTCCACCACTCGAATTGATGGCATAATCACCCACGCCAGATTCAACCGAAGCCTCACTCGCAATAACTGGAGCAGTGGTTAAAACTGACTCAGTTTCACTATTCACAAAACCACTGATGGTTTGAGTGAATTCAGGATCTTCTGCGCCATATACACGCGTGTTATCATCCACAACCACCGATAAGGACGCCTGACTTACCGTCAAAGTTCCATTTACCTTATTGAGGGTGTAATTGTTGGCTTCTCCACCTGTCAGCGTAATCTCATACGCTCCTGCTCCACTGGCCTGATCGGCTAAGGTAGAGATGGAAGGCACAGTGATACTTGATGTATCCTCTCCATTGACAAAGCCATCATAAGCGACTGTTAGATCCGGATTGGGTTCGCTGTAAACCTTAGTCTTATCCTCGGCAGTTACGGTCAATATCGCCGGATCTACCGTCAATGTTTGAGTCACTGATTCCGCTGGATAAAAATCCAAGTTCCCAGGCTGTGAAGCGGTAATGCTTGCTGTACCTGCATTGACAATAGTGACTTCATCATTCACAATCGTCACCACTTCTTCATCGCTGGATTCATAAGTAATATCCAAACCAGAATCGGAAGAACCTACCAAAGTGAAATTGGGATCACCATAAATCTTGTTCGCAAGAAAGGTGAACGTGATGGTCTGATTCTCCAATACCCTCACGATCACTTCATGGGTATAGGTAGTACTCCATCGTCCGAAGTTGTCTTTGGCTCGAATGGCGAACTGAAGCGTATCTCCTACATTGAAAGTGCTTAAATCAATGACTTCACTTACATTAACCGAATCCCCAGCACTCACCGTCACCTGAGTGGCCATCCCTAATCCAGGATCAGCACCGAAGTAATATTCTACTTGTTCAATTTGGGCTATTTCTTCACTGGCTATGGCTAAGAATACTCCCGTGTTGACATGGCTCCACGCTCCAGATGCTGCTTTCGCGCGAACGCTCAATTGGTGAATTCCTTCAGCTAATCCCATTAAATCGACAGACGTATCAATGAGTACAGAATCACCTGAGGTCACCGCTATCGGATTACCCTTTCCAAAACCAGGATCTTCATCAAAGTAATACTCAGCTGCTACAACGGGTGAACGTTCATTGGACGCAATCACCAGGAAAGTTTGCACATTCACCTGACTCCAGTTGCCCAAATCATTTTGTGCTCTGATGCAAAACTGATGAATGCCATTAGGCAAACCAGACAAATCAATATTGGTAGCAATTATCGCAGAATCTGAAGTACTTCCGGTCAAAGGAATTCCTTGCCCAAACCCAGGGTCTTCGTCTATATAATATTCAAAGGCCTTTAAATTCGGTGTATTAGTATTCGGAATGACTAAAAAAACCGACTGATGGTTAGTACTCCAATACCCCAAACTATTCTGTGCACGACTGTGCATCAAATGAATCCCTGCACTCAACTGACTCACGTCAATGTTCTGGTCAATCACAACATCCTTCGCAGCACTAAAATTGAGTGCCAATCCATTTCCATAACCCGGATCATCATCAATGAAATATTCTGCTTTGATCAAGTCAACTACTACAGGCGTAGTTGCATTGAAAAAGACCTGCTGATGATCTGGTGACCAGTTGCCATCAGCATCTTGTGCACGGGTGACGAGTAGGTGAATGCCCAGACTTACAGCATCCAATGGCACATTAAAGTCCACGATAACAGAGTCGCTGGAAGTAAGGGGAATGCTCGTAGCATTTTTATAACCCGGATCCACATCTATATAATACTCCAAATAGCTGACCTGCGCATTGGCAAAACCGGCACTGCAGCAAAAGAGAAAGATAAGATGTGCTCTTATATTTCGAATCACGCTTACCATGATCCTTAGTTGTTCGATTTGATCTTGACCTGAATCTGGAGGCCGTCAGTCTGAGTGCCTATACCTGGTGCAGTGAATTCATAAATACTCGGTATCGGAGGAATCCCTGAGAGCACATATGGCGTAGCTCCACCAAAGATCCCACAATCCACTCCATCAAAACCAGCACCAGTAGCAACAGAGCCGTTTAATAATTTGTATGCACCATCTGTACTACCTGCCGATGCACCTATAAATAGATTTGCGACTGCTACACCATTCACATTATTATTCCCAGCTGGAAGCGCCGAAGCACCCACCGCCAGATTATGGGAATAGGTGCTATTTCTTGCATTAACAGAGCTATTCGTAGAGACAATATTATTTCTGACTGTGGAATTATAAAGGTCAATTGGTAGGCTACTACCGCCCTTTAGAATGTTGTTTGTTAAGACTACATTGTTACTAGTCGTTTCGTTAGAAATATGTGTCATTATATTATTGGATACCACTACATTATCTGTGGAGTTTATATATAATGCCTGTAATATAACGGATTGAAGAATCACCGTATTATTGGAATTTTGAGTATACGGCTCGCCACTTGGACCTGCGGTACTATTTCCTGACCTTAAAGTTACATGAACATTCACCATACATCTTCGAATGGTGATAGAGGGCACATTGGTATATATATATTCAATTTCTAGTCCTAAAATCACCGACCCTTGAGACGAAACTGCGGCAACCCCGTCTGGGTTAGATACTGTGGGCGCTTGGCCAGGCTCTCTACTAAATGTCACACTCGACAACTTCGCACTATTAAGGTTGGCTTGGTGCCCTTTATTTTCTCCCAGAAAGTAGCCAGGTCCGATCAGTACCAATTTCTTGATTAGTGTAAGATTTCCATAAGTTTCTGGTGATCCTTCAAATATTAAGGTATCGCCGGGCATCACATTGGCATCATCGTGTGCTGCCTGAGCAGTGGTGAAGTCCGCATCTACTTCTGGAGTATTGTTAACCCTCCAAATGGAAGCATGAGCGTGGAAGGAAGCTCCTAAAGTAGCTAGAGCTAAAAGTGTGAGTAGTTTGATTTTTTTCATGAGTATTTTAATTTGAGAGGAATGGATGACTTTTTACATAAATATTGCTGAGAGCATCCAATAAAATGAATACGATTTTTCTATTCGTTAAAAAGAAAGAATTAACTGCAATTAGGCAATACCTATAATCAGGTATTTGACACCTTGAATTTCCAAGGCATGAGGAGTCTTTTTCGTGGTTTGGGTTCTGTGGATTTGATAACTAAAAGTATGGAAATCGCATATTCTTAATCGGAATTGAGCATAAGCTACATGCTTTTAATAGCAACTCGGGAGTCTAAATCAGGATATCGGATGTAATGATGACTTCCAATTTTTCTATAAATGGCTTCAATAATGTGCTCAAGAAATTAAGAATCTAATTAATGGCGCCAAAGTATTACTTCGGCAATTCCCACCCCATCATCTGAGATATTCTTACAAATTCTTCAGGAAAGCCAGCCTTGAGGTTAAGCATGAGGTTCTCTTTAGGATGCTCTAAAGTCAACTCATGGGCATGAAGCATCATATCATTGAGCTCCCACTTTTCTTTGAATAGCTTGTTTTGCTTGTTGCAGCCATGCGGTCGATCTCCTATGATCGGATGCATGATGTGCGCCATGTGTTTGCGCAGCTGGTGCATTCGACCTGTTTCAGGTTTGAGCTTCACCAGGCTATATCTTGAGGTCGCGTGTTTACCAAAAGGCACAGGTAACTCAGCTAAGGCAATTCTTTCAAAATGAGTAATAGCATCTTGCGTCTTTCCACTTTCGTTGGTCAGTGCATAGTCGATAGTTCCAGCCTCATCTATATAGCCTCGCACGATTGCAAAGTAGGTTTTATCCATTTTTTGCGCAGCGAATGAAGCTTGTAGTGCTTTATGAGATTCTGGATTTTTACCAAAAAGGAGGACACCAGAAGTTTTGCGATCTAGTCTATGTGCAGGATACACATGCTGACCTATTTGGTCACGTAGCATTTGCATGGCAAACTCTTGGACATCCGTGGCTATAGGGGAGCGGTGAACAAGAAGCCCGTTTGGTTTGTTAATAGCAATAATGTCTTCGTCTTGATATATGATTTCTAGCAAGGAATTCCCGTCATGTGATTTTACGAAGTTGATAATAATAAATGTAGGTGTACTATCTTCGCGTCCAATAAATGTCTCAAGTAACAAACATATCTATCTACCAACCAATGCTTCAAGCAATTGCCTACAGAATGGTGGGCTGTATGCATGATGCGGAGGATATGGTACAAGATGCTTTTTTGAAATACCTCAGCATTGATCAGGAGAAAGTCCTGAATACAAAGGCTTATTTGATACGTTCTGTGACGAACAATTGCCTCAATCATATCAATAGTTTAAAGGAGAAAAAGAAAGAATATTTGGAGTCTGTCAAGCTTCCTGAGCTTTTTAGTAACATGGATTTTGGCAAAATCGATTTCAAAGTGGAGATGGATGCTGCCTTGAAGGTTCTTCATAAAAAATTAGGTCCATTGGAGCGCGCATTGTTTTTGCTTCGTGAAGGTTTTGATTTTGAATACGACGAGCTTCAGCAGATCTTCAACAAGAAAAAGGAGAACTGTCGCCAGATGGTATGCCGTGCCAAAGAAAAATTAGCACAAGAAACAGATAAATATACTTATCACTTCGACTCGGCTAAATACTTTGAAGCTCTTCAAAAAGCCTGTAAGGATGGTAATTTACAAGATCTCATCGATCATCTGAACGACGAGCAAGAGTCGAAATAAAATTAATTAAAGAATTTTCTCAAAAGCTGTCACAAAGTTTACTCGACTTTGTCTTAGTACTGTATGTGGCAAAATGCCACCAATAATCAAGTAACTAAAAACAATGGCAGTAATCATCACCTTTTTTATAGCGCATTGGTATTTGTCGCTATTCTTTCAAACATTCTTCTTGCATAGATATGCGGCTCATAAGGCTTTTACTATGGGTCCAATCACCGAGAAAGTGTTCTTCATTTTAACCTGGTTTTTCCAAGGGTCTAATTATCTGAGCCCTTATGGCTATGGTGTAATGCACAGAATGCATCACGCATTTGCAGACACAGAGAATGATCCTCATTCACCAAAATATGATGAGAGTCTTTTCAAGATGATGTGGAAAACCAAAACCATTTATTCGGATATCACTGCCGAAAAGGTACAAGTCGATGCCCGCTTTACAGAAGGGGTGCCAAAGTGGGTTTCCTTTGACAAATTTGCAAGATCTTGGGTCTCTAGACTATTCTGGGGTGGAGCTTACTTCGCCGTATATTGGTTTTATGCTGATGCTTTGTGGTTGTGGCTTTTGCTTCCAATGCAGTGGTTGATGAGCCCTATTCATGGAGCTATTATTAATTGGTTTGCGCATATCTACGGATACAGAAATTTTGAAGTGGGAGACACTTCTAAAAACTTCTTACCATTTGACTTCTTGATGATGGGAGAAAGCTATCATAACAATCACCATAAGCATGGTAATAGACCAAATTTTGGAGGAGTGAGATGGCATGAGATTGATCCTACTTACCAAGTGATCAAGGTCTTAAATTTCTTTGGTGTGATCACAATGGCTAAACAAAAGGCTGTGATCATGGATAAAAAAGTAGATAAAAAAATAGCTGCTTAATAGAAATATTTAAAACAATAAATGGCCTGTTTGTAGTTAATACAAACAGGCTTTTTTTATGATTCTACTCCTCATTTCAATACTCACATTTTGGCAACAGCCAAACGTCACTTCGATAAAAGTGACAGGAATAAAAGTGGCATCTGGTCAGTTGAAAATTGCTTTTTATGATAGTAAAGAGAATTTTCTTCATGACAGTAAATTGACGTGTAGTGCCATAATAGATGTAACAAGAACTGGTGAGATGACAATTCCTATAATATGTCCTGCTGGGATATATGGTATGGCAGTCTATCACGATGTGAATGGCAATGGAAAACTGGATATGACTTTCTTAGGTATTCCTAAGGAGCCTTATGGTTTCTCCAGGAATTCAATGGGCATGTTTGGTCCACCATCATTCAGTGAAGCCAAAGTGGATACCTCTCTTGAAACTTCTATTGTGATCGATCTTTAGTAAGCCAAAGAAGGATTCTCTAGGAAAGCTCTCAGGTGCTCAATTTGCTGATCAGACATCTTTTCTAAAGTATAGTGGGGCATATATTCCTTATGTCCATATTCGGCATATGTGCCTTTTCTGATGATCTGATAGATGGAGAGATCAGTATTTTCCGGAATGTGTTTCACAAGCCAATCGTAAGTCAAATTAGTATTGTCAAACACAACATCGCTTTCCCCATCTGGGCGGTGGCAATGTTGACAGCCAAGCTCATAAATAGCCTTTCCAAGAACAGCGTCTCCCTTATACGCATACCCATCAATTTTACTTTCTGGTAATTCAGCAAATGTTGCGGGCGATTTTTGAAGAAATTTCGATTGAATCAGTTCAATTTTTTCAGAATTGGTACCGGTTTTTGAGGTTAGTTTTTTTATTTCATCATCAGAAATATTTAAATCACCCACTTTGAGCTGTAGCGACCAGTAATAGGCCAATACGCTTTCCATCTCCCAGTCTTCAAGAGGGCGTCCTTGGGCGCAAACAGTTGCACATAGATGGGTCGATTCTTTCAGGCTATGCTCTGCCTTGCGTACTAAGTCACCATATTTCAAAACATAGTCGTCATTGTACCAAGTCTTTCTATTTACAATACCCCAGAAGGTAGAGCCTTGTAAGTATGGGACTTTATTTGCTATTGCATAGTCAAGTCTGGCATCTTGATCCACCTTGATGAGGTCAGCATCTTCACGCGTCACATTGTGACAGCTCGTGCAGGTGTAGTATTTACTCACATATTTGGATCGTTTCCCGTCTGGCCCAATGGTTCTCCCCAGTTTAATAATATCCTCACCGCGCTGTACCATTTCAGGAGTGATAACATCTAGATAATGATCGGGTTTTGATTCGCCCCAATTGAAAAGTAATTCTGCAATTGGCTGATCGTTGGAAATGGTATCATTTGCAAGCGGGAGCATACCCAAAGAGCAAAGTGAGAACCCAAGTAAAGTTATTTGGAGCTTGTTCATCTTACTTTCCTTCCTTTCACTTTAAAATCCCTTGTAATATTGAAGCCAAAATAGACATCACCATCCATCCAGTTGCCGCTAGTTTCTGCAATGAAAAATTTCTCAATCATCCCTCGGCTGTTGCCAAAGTGAAACTGAAAAATGTGGCCTTTGGTATCGATTTGTACACCTATAGCTAGTGATTGATTGTACGCTTGATTGACAAGAGAGCCATCTGGTAAATCATCCTGCGGAGTAGCGTAATATTCTATTGAAAGACTCCAGTTTTTAAACAATTGATATTGTCCGGCAAAACCTAGCGATAGGATATCGTTTTGCTCATCGTCATCCACAAGGTTGCGATGAAGATAAGTAGGCATTACCTGGGCGCTAAATTTTGAATTGAATTTTCTAGCAATGAGCACCTGAGACGTATAGGAAAGTTTTTGCCCTAAACTGAGGTCAATACCATCTGTTCTTTTAAGAGTTTTCATGGCGGTAGTTCCAAGTAGAGTTACGGTGACTGGCATAGATCTCTCGCCGCTAGATTGTGCCAAAGCGCGGTATTTGATGCAACCGTCTCCTGTTTTTTCAAAGGTGCTACGTCCGACACCTATCATAAGATTGTTGGTAATTCCATAGTCGAGTCCCATACGCATGGTGGCATTGTCCAATCCCCAAACTTCATACGATCCAGTATTAATCGTGCCAAAGCGATGTGAAATAATAAACGTCATAATACCTTCCTGCTTCGTTTCTACTGAATGGCCATTGACAATCCTCGTGTCATCAAAAGTCTCAAAAGCATAATCCGTTTGTGCAGTCAGAGTAATTATAGCAAAATTTGTGATGGTAAGGAATAGTAGGTATTTCATAAAATTTCTATTGTCGCAATGCTAAAGATACTTAAGAATTTTTCGCATTGAAAAGGAGAGGTTGTCTGGCTGATTAACCATCCGTGGAAAAATGGCAATTATTTTTCAAAATAGTCATTAAGCTAATTTTAAAACTTTGAGTTCACGATAGCAAATCGTATCAATCATGCTGAAACTTTGAAATATGAATGAACAATATTTGAGATTTGATGAAATAATTGACCTTAACAGTATTTTTCTTTCGGTTGGAAGTTGAAATTGGCTATGTTTGATATCTTTATTACCACCAACTTGTTAGCATGCGCAACCTTTCTAATTTCGTTTACTTCACAGCAATTTTCATTACCCTTATGGCCATTATTCTCATTTTGGTTAATAATGAGATAGGATATATTCCACATTTCCTTAAGCTGTTTGTATTGTCATTAGTGTTTATTGATGGAGGACTTTTGCTCTTCATCATCTACAAAGAGGGTATGCGAGGAGGAAGCAACGATTAACTTGTTTTAATATGGCGGATCTTGTCAAAATACTTTATGTAGATGATGAAAGTGGTAACGTCGATTACTTTCGATCCGTTTTCCGTAAGGAATATGAAATAATCACGGCTAACTCCGGTGATGAGGCGATGCAGATTCTTATAAAGGATCAGGAGATTCCAGTAATCCTTACTGACCAGCGGATGCCAAATATGACTGGTGTCGAGTTTCTCAAACGATCCATTCAGGTAGCTCGCGATAGTATTAGAATATTAGTGACAGGGTATGCAGACATGGAAACAGTCATTAGTGCTGTAAATCAAGGGCATATCTACTATTACATCTCCAAACCTTGGACTTACGATGAGATGACTATTGTCATCAAGCGGGCCATAGAAACGCAACGACTCAGAGTTCTGAATAAGGAACTGATGGTGAAGGCGGAAAGAGTGGAGAAAGAGAAGGTAATTGCCGAATTGGAGAATCTACGCAATCAGGTCAATCCCCATTTTCTTTTTAACTGTTTGAATACGCTCCACGCTTTGTTAGAAGACAATGACGAGGCAAGGCTCTTCACTAAGAATTTAGCAAGTACTTATAGGTATCTGCTAGATCATAATGAGAACGAAACTACGCTTGAGTCTGAGATTAAATTTGTGGAGCATTATATTTTTCTACAAAAAGTGCGTTTCAGAGGTGCAGTCAATTTTACTTATCAACTGATACCTGCTGATTTACAAAAAATGTTACCAAGTGCATCTTTGCAGATGATGGTGGAAAATATTCTTAAGCACAATGAAGTTACGCGAGAGAATCCTATTTTCATTGAAGTATTTGTGAAGGATAATTACTTGTATGTGAGGAATAATTATCAACCCAAGGTTGCTTCTCATCAATCCACAGGTATAGGACAGGAAAATCTTAAAAAGCGACTTTCGCTTTTAATGGATCGAAAGCCAGAATTTCGACAAGATGGTGATTATTATGAGGTCAAGATTCCTCTGATTTAATAAGAATGGTTTAACTTCTCGTAGAATTTATCAACAAAAACTATGTTCAGCGTAGCAATTATCGAAGACGAATCACTCGCAGCGGAGACACTTCAAAAGATGCTTCTTAAGGTTGTTCCTGACGCTGAAGTTGTTGTCATGCTAGACAGTGTAAGCAACTCGCTCGCTTGGCTGGAGAATAATGAAGTGGATTTGATCCTGTCAGATATTGAGTTAGGGGACGGTCTGAGCTTTGAGATATTCAAATCTGTAGCGAAAGATATTCCAATTATTATCACTACAGCTTATGATCAATACGCGATCAAGGCTTTCAAACAATATAGTATTGATTATCTATTGAAACCGGTAGATGAGGATGAACTAAAATCAGCCGTAGATAAGTACAAGGCTATCAAGAGTAGTGGTGAGACGGTGGATATGAGCAATATTTTGAAGGCATTGCGTCCGTTTGCAGAGCAATCCTATCAAGAGCGTTTTCTAGTGTCTTTAGGTGATAAGATTCGTTCAGTTCAAACCAAAGAGGTGGCTTATTTTTTCAGTGAGGATAGATATACATTCCTAGTTACACATAAAGGCACCCAGCATATTATCAATATGAATTTGGGTGATTTGGAAGGTGCCTTGGACCCTAAAAAGTTTTTCCGAATCAATCGAAAATTCATCATCTCTTTTGATAGTATCCATAACATGATTGCGTATTCTAAAAGTCGTGTGAAAATAGAATTGGTACCACCCGCTCCGAGTGCGATGGATGTGATCGTAAGCGTGGAGCGATCTGGCTCTTTTAAAAAATGGCTTAATGATTAGCCCAGCCGAACTTTCTACCCCTTATTAGAGTTTTAATGCAATTGAGAATCAAAGCCTAGCCTAATTGCATCAACCATTACCTGAAAATTTGCATGCTCGATACAGAGCAATTCGTAATCAAACGTTAACACTTGTTGGGCCACTTCAAAAGGAAGATTTTGTAGTTCAGCCAATTGTAGACGTAAGCCCTCCCAAATGGCATCTTGCGCATACCACATGGTTTTTTGAGACATTCGTGTTGGTGCCGAATACTACGGATTACAAACTTTTCGATAAATCATTCCCTTACCTTTTCAATAGCTATTATATCGCAGCAGGAGACAGATGGTCTCGTGCAGATCGAGGTAATCTCACTCGTCCTTCAGTAGATGAGGTCTTTGCCTATCGGAAATATGTGGATGAGGCCATGGAAAAGCTAATATTGGAGGCTGAGCTGACTTCTGAGCAGCTTCATGTAATTGAGGTGGGCTTTCATCATGAGCAACAGCATCAAGAGTTACTATTATATGATATAAAATATATTTTCGGACACAATCCTACTTTCCCAGAGTATAAACGAGATATTGAGAATAGTGACAAGGCGCCAGAGAGTTCTTGTGAATGGCTTCCAATCAAAAAAGGTAATTACCATATTGGGCACGAAGGAGATTCCTTTTGTTTTGACAATGAGTTACGGAGGCATGAAGTTCACTTGGAGGGATTTGAGATTGCTAATCGATTGGTTACAAATGGAGAGTATCTCGGGTTTATGAATTCGGGGGGATATAGTGATCACACCTTTTGGTTGTCCGATGGTTGGGATTGGATTCAAAACAATAAAGTTAATAGTCCACTTTATTGGCTTGAAGAGCAAGGTGTTTGGAAGATGTTTGGACTGTCAGGTTTGAGTAAAATGAATTTGAGTGAACCTGTTGCTCATATTTCATTTTACGAGGCAGATGCCTATGCAAAATGGGCTGGGTTTCGTTTGCCAACGGAGTTTGAGTGGGAAGTAGCAGCCTTAGAATATGGTAGAGAATCCTTGTCCTCTGGCAATTTTGTGGATCATAACTTGATGAGACCAAAGGCGGGGGAATCGCTTGATTTCTTTGGGAATCTTTGGGAATGGACTGCTAGTGCTTATTTGCCTTACCCATACTATCAAGCTCCACCAGGTGCTTTAGGCGAGTACAATGGGAAATTCATGATTAATCAAATGGTACTGAGAGGGGGCTCTTACGCCACACCTCAGAGTCACATTCGACCAACCTACAGAAACTTTTTCCAACCAAATATGAGGTGGCTTTTCAATGGTATTCGACTAGCCAGATTTATTTAATCTATTGAAAATCAAATCAAATCATATTGAATCAATTCGCTAAAGACGTTAAAGAAGGCTTGTCCTCTTATCCGAAAAGATTGTCCTCCAAGTATTTTTATGATGTCATTGGAGATGAGCTATTTCGGCAGATCATGCAATTGGATGATTACTACCTAACAAGGGCTGAATTGGAAGTTTTTGAAACTTACAATCATGAATTGCTATCGTTAATAGGTACTGATGCGCCATTTAAGATCTTAGAGTTAGGGGCAGGCGATGGCTATAAAACCAAGGTACTACTTCGCCATTTTCTACATGAGAATGCAAATTTCAGCTATGATCCAGTGGATATTTCAGCGAATGTTTTAGATGTATTGAAGAAGAGCTTGGAGGAGGAATTACCAGATTTAGAAGTTGATTGTCAAGTAGGGGATTATTTTGACGTACTCAATGATCTCAAACGCAAGGAAGACACTAAGTCATTTGTGTTCTTCTTAGGGTCTAATATTGGCAATTTCCAAATGGAAGAGGCCGTAGAATTTTTACATAAAATTCTTGAAAATCTGAATACGGGAGATTTGATAATGATTGGCTTTGATCTGAAAAAAGATCCAAAAACCATTCTTAAGGCTTATGATGATTCAGAAGGTGTCACACGAAAGTTCAATCTTAATTTGTTAGAAAGAGTCAATCGAGAGCTCGACGCAAATTTTAAATTGGACCACTTTGATCATAATCCAATCTATGACCCCATGACTGGTCAATGTCGTAGTTATTTGATAAGTAAAGAGGCAGTAGATGTCCATATTGGCAAGTTAGATTGCACTGTCCATTTCAATAAATGGGAGCCAATATTCATGGAAGTCTCCAAGAAATATGATGAGCTTGAAATTCAATATTTAGCAGAGAAAGCTGGATTTCGGATGGTTAAGAACTTTTTTGACAGCAAAAAACAATTTTGTGATTCTGTTTGGGAAGTAATCTGAAAATATGATGAGCGTTCCTTCACTATTTCAATTATGCAAGTAAATTTGCAATCCTATCTGCGCACGTGGTGAAATTGGTAGACACGCCACCTTGAGGGGGTGGTGCATTAAGTTGTGTGGAAGTTCGAATCTTCTCGTGCGCACACTACCAAAGTCCGACTGAACTCAGTCGGACTTTTTACTTAAATCGTGAATCAATGAAAGTCGACGTAAAATTACTTAAGTCCATTTGTGAAGCACCGGGGGCTCCTGGTTTCGAAAATCCAATCAGAGAATTGATTATTTCTGAAATCAAAGATCATGTGGATGAATGGAGTGTTGACAATATGGGTAATGTGATAGCTATAAAGAGAGGCACTAAAAACCCTGAAGGAAAGAAAGTGATGATCGCAGCGCATATGGATGAAATCGGTTTTTTGGTTTCTCATATAGATGACAATGGATTCATTCGCTTCCAGACTTTAGGAGGTTTTGATCCAAAGACATTGACTTCTCAGCGGGTGATTATTCATGGACGTGAAGATGTGATAGGTGTAATGGGTAGTAAGCCAATTCATGTTATGAAAACTGAGGAGCGAAATGCTCCGGCTAAAATGGAAGATTTTTTCATTGACTGTGGTATGGGTAAAGATGCAGTCACGGCACTTATAGAGATTGGTGATCCTATTACAAGGCAGCGTGAATTGATCGAAATGGGCGAATGTGTCAACTGTAAGTCAATAGATAACAGGGTTTCTGTTTATATACTTATAGAGGCGCTGAAGTCAATGAAAAATCCAGCTTATGACTGTTATGGAGTCTTTACAGTGCAGGAAGAAGTAGGTCTTAGGGGAGCAAATGTAGCCTCTCATACCATCAATCCAGATTTTGGTATCGCATTAGATACTACAATAGCGTATGATCTACCCGGCGCACAGGCCCATGAGCGTGTCACCGAACTAGGCAAAGGCACTGCCATCAAGATCATGGATGCTATGACCATCTGCGATAGCCGCATGGTGAGGTTTTTGAAAAAAGTAGCTAATGATAACAAAATCACATGGCAGCCTGAAATATTAGCAGCTGGAGGCACAGACACTGCAGGTGTGCAGCGTATGGGTAAAAATGGATCTATCGCTGGCGCTATTTCCATACCAACCAGACATCTTCATCAAGTAATAGAGATGGCTCACAAAGAGGATATCTCTGGTTCTATTCAGTTATTGGTAGCGGCACTCGAGGGAATAGATCAGGCTGACTGGAAGTATTAATTAGAAAATTCAAAGTCATAAAAAAACCGGCAAGTGCCGGTTTTTTTAATTCAAAATTTATGATTCTTAATTATTATCTGCCTTATTATCTGCTACAGCAGCATGACCGTGTTTGTAACTATGTGTAGTCTTCTCAGTGAGTGACAGTAAAAATGCCGAAACGATGAATACCATATGAATTACAATTTCTATGATCACCGCTTCACTGTCCTCTTTTTGGGTAGCTTCTCGGTAGTTAATGAAAGTTTTAAGTAGCTGAACTCCTGATATAGAAGCCAAAGAAGTAGAAAGTTTAATTTTCAATTGTCCAGCATCCAAATCTTCTAGCCATAGTGGCTTGTCTTCATGAGAGTCAACATCTATCTGACTCGTAAAGATGGAATAGCCACCAATAGTCACCATGATCACAAGGTTCATTACCATCGAGACATCTACCAAAGCCAATATACCTAGCATCATCTGATTGTCATCCCACGCATAGGTATTTAGGAAGAGATGGTATAACTCTTGGAAAAACTTAAACAGATATAAAAATGCAGCTATGGTAAGTCCTGTGTAGAGAGGTGCTTGCACCCATCTACTCCAAAAAATGAATCCCTCGAAGAAATTTTCAAATTTTTTAAGTCCAGTTTCTTGTTCCATTGTTATTAGGTATAGTTAGAGGGTGAAAGATACCATTTTCTTGAATTCCTTAGTGGAGTAATTCTCGGAAAATTGACTTTCAAGTAGAAATTATCACACGAGTTCCTAAGATTATATCATGAATTGCTTTGTTCTCAGGGTGCAGGGCAACCATGAGATAACCAATAAACAGCGTAAACGAAAAGATCAGCTTGAGCACAGTGCGCAAAATACTTTGCAGTAATGTTAATTGTGCTCCTTGTTTGCTTACGACCACTATCTTGACCCAATGCTTCCCTACTGTCCCCTGCCATTTGCTTGCGCAAAAACCTGCATCATAGAGGATAGTGACCAATAGGCAAGCGATTATGAGTAGTTGGTTGGAAGAGATTGCTAGACTTAGTAGATAATAACAAGGCAAAAGCACCAACAAGTCAATGTTGTAAGCCATGAGTCGCAACCAAAAACCAGCTGTTTGAGTCAAAGTTTGTGAATTTATTAATGGTTATGGTTACGAATCTACTGTATTCACAAGTTGAAATTCACCTAAGGAATTATCTATTCAGAATTAAATATTGCCTAATAGATAATTGCAATATTCACAAAGCCATTAAAGCCTATAGGTGCAGTCTATTATTCTGATTTAGTCTATTTATTAAAATATTGATATAATCAATGGAATTAGTGCAATGCAAACGATAGCCAATCTTCTTTTTTGACATCATTTTCAACAAAACACCCATTATGCTATACGAAATGAAAACTTTAGGTGAATTACTGATATTTATCATAATTAAATCACTAAAACATTGCGAATGACACTGGTTTCGTCTCAACTTTGCTTCATAGTTCATCAATAAATGAAAACAACTATGAAACATTCAATCAAACACACGCTTGCATTATTAACAGTTTTTAGTGCAACAGTAGTAAACGCAGTAGACTCAGCTTATATGTCTACATCATGCAAGATTGTAGCCTTGGAGGAGAAGATGTACAGAGTAGAGTATATGGCTGCAAAAGATCAGAATGTGACTATCCAGCTTCTAGACGATAATGAGAGATTAGTATATAAGGAAAATATTCAATCTTCTTCATTTGTCAAAAAGTTTGATTTGTCGCATTTGCCAAACGGATCTTACCAGATCGAAATCAAGTCAACCGATTATTTCTTCTCAGAAGGAATCGTTCTTGATGATTTAGCTGGATTCGCTTTCAAATTTGACCTACGCGAAACCAGAAAGGTATCGTTAGTAGGAGCAAAGCATCTCTCAAAAGATATGATCTTGTATATCATGGATGATAACAACGAGATGGTCTACAAAGAGACTTTCAATAAGCAGACGCAAGTTCACAAAGTATTCAATTTCAATGAATTGAAATCAAAAGGTGTGACTTTTATGCTTTATCATGACGATCTATTGATCACAGAAGAAGAGTATATTTTTTAAACAAAAAAGAGAGAATTTAACGAACTAGAGAGGATGCCATTTGGCATCCTTTTTTTGTTTGTTTTAATTAAGCGGATTCCATAGTTTTGCCATCCGTTTGTCAGGGCTGTGGTGAGCAGCCTGTCTAATGCCTGAGTGGCGGAACTGGTAGACGCGCACGACTCAAACTCGTGTTCCTTTGGAGTGCCGGTTCGATTCCGGCCTCAGGTACAGAAACCCTTCTGCTTCTGCAGGAGGGTTTTTTTCATTTTTTTGCATTGAAAGAAAGGGGTGCCAATTTGACCTAAAGGTCGGCCGGTCAGGCATCAGATAATTCAAGCCCTTGTAATAACATTAGAATGGCTTTCTATTTACTTCCTTTTTGGAACCTTAATATGTCTTGTATTTTCTGCTCAGGAGGTGTGTGATTTCACTTTCTATTTATCACACAAATCTAAATCAACACCCAAAATGCTGAAATGAATCTGTTAGTGGCCGAATAGTAATTTTTTTGGCGTGCTTGAAAATACCTACCCTTATTGATGATTTTTCAAGAATTGGAAATGGATAAAGATTGTGAATTTTGAGGAACGGCAATCGCAAATAATCTTGCCAGAGTTTAGAGAATTTAAATTAATAAAGAGCTAAAAAATGCAAATGAGAAAGTTAATGAAGTTCAGAAATAGAATTGCCTTAGTATTGACGATAGGCATTTCGATGGCCATGGTGTCGTGTAATGAAGAAGATCCTGAAGTAGTTTTTGCTGATCCTACTATTGAAATCACATCGCCGGCAGACCTTACGGGCTTACAAGCTTTGGTAGCAAGCCCGTTTTTATTCACCATCGCCGTAGAAGCAGAAGCAGGACTTAGCAGTGTGAGCTTAAATGGAGATAATATCAAAACTTACTCTCAAGGTGAAACTTCAGATTCATTTGAATATGAGTATACACCCACCGAAAATGGTATGATCAACTTGAGCTTTAATGTGGAGGATGCCCAGGGCACATCTGGTGAAAGTGTATCTGTCACTTTGGAGGCTGTTGGTAATCTTGGGTATCTATTGGCTGACTTTGCAGGCGCAGACGGAACTAGTGTTACTTTGTCGACAATTGATCCTACCAATTGGGATAGCGAAAGAACAATTACAACTTTTGCTGTCAATGGCAACTTGACTGATAAAGCCACTTTCGAAAACGTAAACAATCAATTTACTATCGAAACAGGAATAGATAATCCTGACGCTGCAGCTGCATTGGAATACCAAGGCAAGGCAATGAAAGTAACTAAAAAGCCAGCAGGTTGGGGTGCCGCAGGATGGACGCACATCATGTTTGATTTCGGCACGGAAATTCCTCAAGAAACGGTAGAAGCACTTCCTCAAATGAATACTGCAGGGACAGGACTTAATGCAGGCACTAAATTCATCGAGATAGATGTTTATTATGCAGATTCCGAGGCACTACCTTTTGCTAACATGATAGGAAGCAATGTGGTCATAGGTGATAATCCTGCTTTTGGTTCAGATAAAACCAAGGGTTATTCTTTTTTCCTTATGCTTACAAAGCATGAAGACCACAGACTCAATCCTGATGGGGCGGGCATGTACATAGGTTATGAGGAGTATATCACTGAACCTAATAAGTGGATTACATTAAGATTTGATGAACTCTACGTAGAAAGTGCTGGAAACTTCTTTGGATCAGGTAATGAAAGTGCAGCAACTTCGGATATCGTAAATGGAGTAAAAATTGTAGCAGGAGGTGGATATGGCGATGGTCAGTCTGATAATGTTATTTATTTTAGAAACTTAAAGATTGTCGATGCTGAATAGTAGAGCATTTCATATTTTAGTTTGTGAGTATTATAAAAGAAAAGGGGGCGTCAGCCCCTTTTTTGGGTTGCTAAGGTTTTAAATTAAGATATTTTAGAGTCGATTCATTGATGCGAAAATTTGTCTTTTTCATTTATTGTTCTGTTGTGCTGAGTTCTGGGTATTCCCAGAATACGGAGCGCTTCTACAATATCTCTAGACGAGATGGATTGGCTTCTGGATCAATTACGGCTATCACGCAGGATCACCAAGGGTTGATGTGGATAGGCACCAAACACGGTATCAATCGATTTGATGGGACAGAATTTATTCACTTTCATACAGGCAATTCTGAACTTACCTCCAATGATATTTCATCTCTGCTGATTGGAAATAAGAATTGGCTGTGGGTAGGCACTTATGGAAATGGTGTTCACAAACTGAATTTGACCACTTTCGAAATAGCGCCTTTTATCCATGAGGATTTAGGAAATCAAATAAATAACCTGCTGCATGAGTCAGATTCCACAATATTGATTTTGACAAATCAGGGTGTAGCAAGGGTTAACACTAACCAACCTAACAATATTGTCAATTTGTCATCTCACATTACCAAAAGCGCATCGGCCATAGCAATAAATAAGCAATCAATTTGGATAGGCACTAATAATGGTGAACTATTCAAGCTTGATCAAAACAATACTTTTGTTTCCTATTCCTTGGCTAATTATAGTTTGGGGATCTTCATACAACAGCTACATCCAATAGATGATCAAAGACTACTGATAGGCACTCATCAGCATGGTCTTATGATTTTTGATATTGTAGATCAGTCGATTACCAAATTGGAAATAAATGCACTTGACATTCGGGACATCATTCGAGATAAAAATGGAACCTTCTGGATAGGCAGTGATGGACATGGAATCTATAAGATCAAAGGTGATAAGATCACCAATTACCTTCATCGATCAACATTGGTAAATTCTCTTACAAGCAATGCCATACAAGCTTGCTTTGAGGATAGGAATGGTAATTTATGGTTTGGATCGGCATGGGATGGTCTAAGTGTGATGGACCATCGATTAGAGAATCTCGAGCTTTATTATAGTGATTTTGAAGGTGTTGAAGAATCAGGAGTGCTCAGCATTTACATCGAAAATGAAAATCTTTGGTTTGGTACAGATGGCACAGGGCTTTCTGTGAAAGACCCAGATAAAATCCCCGAAGGGTTGGCGCAGCTCATACCATCAAATGCCTACGTACAGTTTATCGAAAAAATAAATGGAAATTATTGGTTTGGGACATTCCAATCTGGATTTTTCATTTCAGAGGATAAAAAAAACGGCAAGCAAACACAATACACTACTAACTCTGGATTGAGTCATGATGATGTGCGGGATGTAGTGGCCATTGATGATCACACCTATTTGATTGCGACTTGGGGTGGTGGTCTCAATGTTTATGATGACCGAAACAATCAATTCAGAAAACTAGGGATAGGTAATGGTCAACCAAAGGACATAGTCTCCCTGCTTCGCATAGGTGTAGATGAAATACTTGTAGGTACTTTCGGTCAAGGGGTGTTCCTCTTCAAACCCTCTGACTTTAGTTGCAAAAGGATACTTGAACACCTGCGCAACGTAGTATCAATAGGAGAAAATGAATCCGGTGTATGGTTTGGTACATGGGGGGAGGGACTGCATTTCGCAGAGCGACCTTTTGGAAAATCAGTATTGTTTGCGAGTGAAGCTTTGCCGGCAAATACTAATATTTTTTCAATTATTGCAATCCCATCCAAAAATGAAACTTGGCTTGCAACGAGTGAGAAAATTTTCCGAATTGATAAACTTAATCAGGTGCAAGAATTGCCAATACCACCTCAGCAATACCATATAAACGCTTCCTATTTGGATTCAGAAGGGCGTTTGTATTTTGGCGGTACTGAAGGTGTCACTTCCTTTCTTCCAGATGAAATGGAAGTCACCTTGGCAAAGGATGTCGAAATACTCGAGGTGAAAATACTCGACCGTTCGATCAACGAATTTGAATCATCTACTTCGGAAAATGAGCATGTTGTTTTAAATCATGATCAAAATCTGATCACCTTCAGATTTACTACACCTGTTTATCCAAGTTCAAGAGACGAAAGCTATGAAGTGCTCTTAAAACCCTTAAATAGTGAATGGATAAATGTAGGTCGGGAAAGATCCGTGACCTTCGCAGATTTGAATCCTGGTAATTACGAATTCAGAGTGCGAAATGCTAGTTCAAAGTCTGAGAAAATCTTCCATTTCATAATATTGAGACCATGGTGGAAGACTTGGTGGGCGTATACTTTGACGAGTCTTATTTTTATGAGTTTACTATATTCCTTCAGGAGATATTCCATCAATCTTGAGCGGATAAGAAATCAACTTGAGATTGAAAAAATAGGAAGAGAAAAAGACGTGGAAATTAGCGAAATCAAGCAGCGCTTTTTTGTCAATATTTCTCATGAAATCAGAACACCACTCACGCTAATTATAGGTGAAATAGAGCATTTAGCTTCTAAAATAGGCGCTTCTAAGTCTGTTTCCAGTTCACTAAACAATTTGCGTAACAATGGAAATCACCTGATCCAATTAGTAAATGAGTTGCTTGATTTTAGAAAATTAGATCAGGGTGGTATTAAGCTCAGAGTGGCAGATGGCAATATTGTAGTTTTTTGTAAAGAGATCTATCTGTCCTTTCTCAATAAGGCAGAATACCAGCATATCACTTTTGATTTTTGCACAGTAGCTCCTGATATTGAAGTATGGTATGATAGAGACCAATTGGAGAAGGTATTTTACAATTTATTATCCAATGCCTTTAAAAATACCACGCAAGGCGGAAAAGTCAAGTTCGATATCCGCTTGTCCGATGAGCATGTAGAATTGATCATAGAGGACTCTGGTTCTGGAATACCAGAAGGTGAATTAAAGGATATTTTCAAAAGATTTTATCAAAAGGAAAATGATCAGGATGGAGCTAGGCAAGGGTTTGGCATTGGGTTATCTATAGTTCAAGAAATAGTCAGTTTGCACAAAGGCAGTGTCTCAGTTGAGAGCAGTGTGGGTAAAGGTTGCAAATTTATCGTCAAGCTTAAGTTAGGAAAGGATCACTTTGAAGAAGGTGAAGTTATTACTGGATTTGCCAATAGCGAATCTTTATTAGGCTATGATGTTCGACATATCGAAGATAATATTCAACCGAAAAAGGATTTGGATCTTTTGATCGTTGAGGATAATCCTGAAATCAGGCATTTTCTAACAAGAATACTCTCAGAAAGGTACAATGTCCAAGAAGCATCTAATGGACAGGAGGCCTATGAGCAGATTCAACTTGGCTTACCTGATTTGATCATTTCGGACGTCATGATGCCGGAAATGGACGGGATCACGCTCACTAGAAAACTAAAATTAAATCCAACTACGAGCCACATACCTATTATTTTGCTGACTGCCAGAACAGGCACGGTATTCAAAAAGGAAGGCTTTGACACGGGTGCTGATGATTACATCATCAAACCATTCAACTCATCTCTTTTAATAGCCAGAATAGAAAACATACTAAATGCGAGAGAGGTGTTGACGAGCCAGATCCGAAATGAAATGGCCCTGCGTCCTGATGATCTCAATCTGTCTACACCAGACGAACGTTTTTTAAAAGACCTAGTGCAGGTTGTGCAGAACCACTTAGCTAATTCAGAACTAAACGCAGAACTGATTGCCGAGGAGATGGGCATGAGTCACTCGGTAGTTTACAAGAAAATCAAAGCATTGACAGGGTATAACCTTGTAGAATTCATCCGTGATTATCGCCTTCAGCAAGCCAGTGAGATACTTGGAAAATATAAATTCACCGTGGCTGAGGCTTGTTACAAAGTGGGATTTTCCGATAAAAAATATTTTAGCCAAATCTTTAAAAAGAAATTTGGTGTCACACCGAGTGAATATTCCAAAAATCACGGGTAAGCTAGTATTTACTGAAAACACACCCTTTTTCTGCTGATTTTTTCATCTTATTATTAGCAAATCTCTACCAGCTTTGAGGAGCTAACAAATCAAAAATGAAGAAGAGTAGGATCAAAATGAGCTTTATAGTTTTAGGACTTTTTTTCCTGTTTACTTTTCTGCTTTTCAACCTTTTAAATTTTTTCTAAACTTGAAGAATAGGATGAATAATACCAATTCAATTGGAACGATAAGGCATGTTGTTTTTTCCTTATTGTTACTTTTCACATATGGGTCATACGCCCAATCTCAGATCGAGGGCAAAGTGATTTCCGCAGAGGATAGAGAAGGTCTTCCCGGAGCTACAGTCACAATAAAGGGTTCAGCAATAGGAACAATTACAGATATTGATGGAAAGTTTGCATTAAAGGCTGATGCATCAGACATTATCAGTATTTCTTTTATTGGATTTGTTACCCAAGAGATACCAGCAGGTGCTTCTAGTTTTCTAGATATCACTTTGGAACCTGATATTTCGGCTTTAGAAGAGGTTATTGTGATAGGCTATGGCACACAGAAAAAAAGTGACATCACTGGAGCTGTCGCTTCTATTCGTAAAGTCGATATGAATCCAGGTCCTGTCGTATCAGTGAGCAATATGATGCAAAGCGCTGCCCCTGGAGTGGTGTTAACACAGTCCAGTTCTCAACCTGGTGGAGGGTTTGATGTTAAGATCAGAGGAGCTTCTTCGGTACTTGGAGGCAATGGACCCCTTTACGTAATCGATGGTCTCCCTGTAACCAGTGAAAATGTCCAACCTGGGTCTAACTCGCGCTATCGATCCTCGCCAGCTAGGAACCCACTGAATGGGGTGAACCCACAGGACATAGTAGCAATAGAGATATTAAAGGATGCCTCAGCTACGGCCATCTACGGAGCTAGAGGAGCCAATGGTGTAGTATTAATCACAACCAAACGTGGGAGTAATCAGAAATTATCCATTGACTACAGTTCATCTTTCAGTGTCCAACATCTTGCTCGCGACTATGAAATGTTGAATGCAAGTGAGTTCAACCGAGTTTCAAATGAGGTGTTTTTGCTCAATAATCCAGATGAAGATCCAATATATTCATCCGCTCAAATCAATAAGGCAGGAGAAGGCACAAATTGGATAGAGGAAATCACTCGATTGGGCACTATACATCAAGAGCAAATTGGAGCCAGTGGGGGAGTGAATAATCTCAAGTATTACGTCTCCGCAAATTATTATCAGCATAAGGGAATAGTAGATATTTCAGAGTTAGAAAGATTTGGGGGGCGTGCTAACATTGACTATGCTAAAAATAAGTTCAAGTCGGGTTTGAGTATTTCTGTTTCTCAAACCAACGATGTTCAAGTTCCATTTGGTGCCAGCTCAAATGCACCGGAATTTGGTGGACTTTTTGACAATACGAGGATATGGGCGCCCAATCTTACAGTAAGAGATGCGAACGGGGACTTTACAGTGCATCCCACCAGAGAGCTCGTACCAAATCCTATCTCGCTACTCCAAATCGATGACCAAATCCACACCAATCGTATTTTGGGCTCAGCCTATTTGGAGTATGAAATCGTAAATGGATTAAGGGCAAAATTGAATCTGGGAAGAGACCAATCTCATTCCGAGCGTGAGGCATTGATTCCACTTTCCGTAATTAGAGGAGAGCAGGCCAATGGAGAGGGAGAAGTAGGAGCGTCAGACACTTGGAACTCACTGGCAGAATTTACTATGACTTACGATAAGAAAATCGGAAAGAATAGTCAATTGACCATACTCGGAGGATCAACTTTCCAGCAATTCGATACGGAAGGCTCTTCAAGCTTATTTGTCAATTTTGCAGATCAAACTACCGATTTCTCGAAAATCACCAATGCAGACACGCTGAGTACAGTTCCTTACAAAGAACGTTCTAGGTTACTATCTTATCTTGGACGTGTCAACTACTCAATTGATGATAAATATCTGATCACTTTTAGTTTCAGAGCTGATGGCTCTACGAAGTTCGGGCCCAACAACAAGTGGGGTTATTTTCCATCTGGAGCGATTGCTTGGAAAATCCACAATGAGGACTTTTTTAATTCATCTTTTATAGAACAGCTCAAGTTGAGAGTGAGCTATGGTCAGATTGGTAATCAGGAGATTGGCAATAAACTCTCACAATCTGTCTACAACGTGACTAGGCGCACTGTTATAGGAGGTGTGCCGATTCAAGGAGTCTCGCCAAGATGGCCAGACAATCCCAACCTGAAGTGGGAATCAACCACACAATTGAATCTAGGGATAGACTTTGCATTTTGGAATAGTAGAATTTCTGGCTCCATTGATGTATACGACAAGGTGACAACAGATATTTTGCTTTACTATGAATTGTCCGGTACGGCAGGATTTCCAGCTATGTATTTGAACGCATTGGATGGCAAAATAGGAAATCGTGGTATCGAATTAGGTTTGACTTCTCGCAATATGGTCGGGAAATTCGAATGGACTACATCCTTCAATTTTGGATTCAATCAAAACCAGTGGAGAAATCGAGCAGGTTTTTATCCGATAGGTAAGGAAATAGAAGAAGAAAATGGGCCATTAAATGGAATCTATGGATATCAAGTCCTTGGACTTTTCCAAAGTCAAGAAGAAATTGACAATAGCCCAGATCAAGTTGCAGTGGCCCAATCTAGCCCCGGAAGCTTGAAATATGCTGACACAAATGATGATGGCGTGATTACCCCAGAGGATAGAATTTTGCTGGGTAATGGGGATCCAAAATTCACTTTCGGATTGAACAATACTTTCAATTATAAAAAATTCGACCTGAATTTCTTTTTTCAAGGAATGATTGGAAGAGAAAAGCTAAATTATACCCGTGCTAATCTTGAAGATGTTGATGGTATGGTTGACTTCACCTTCAATAAATCCAAAGAAGTCCTAAATCGCTGGACTCCCGAAAATCCTTCTGGGACTGTACCAGGCTCCGACGGGCTGCCAGGAGGATTCGGTGGCAATAGCATGTACATCGAGGATGCCTCTTTTGTGAGACTCAGAAATATCACATTGGGTTACACAATAGGTGAAATTGGGAAAATTTCAAACTTCAGGATTTATACTGATGTTCAAAATCTTATCACCATTACCTCATTCAAAGGGCCTGATCCTGAGACAGCTGAATTCGTTCAGTACCCTAATGCCAAAACATACACATTGGGTTTAAGTGCCACATTTTAAAAGCCACAAAAGATGAAAAAATATCATAAAGCAAATTTGAAAACCTTAAGTCTAGCCATACTTAGCATGTTGATGATGGTGGGCTGTGAAGAGGCATTGAAAGAGGAGGTTTTTGTAGATATATCTTCCAATAATTTCTTCCAAAGTGATGAGGATGCAATTAAAGCTTTAGATGCCATATATGCCAAAATGCGCGCTGATGGCACGGTGACTGGGCAGTCAGGTCAGCAGCAGGGTTGGGGTATGTTTGGGTATGGAGAGGCTACAGTTTTTAATTTCCAACAGGTTCAAACGGATGAACTTTTCGTTCAGTGGGGAAATTTCAATACATTAACAGATTTCGTATTGACACCCTCAACCTATGGGAATTTTGGCTCCATGTTCGATGATTTATTCGAAGGAATTTTTATTGCTAATAATTTGCTGGTGAGCTTAGAGGGAAACGAGAAGATAAGCGTGCAAATAAGGAACCGTGTAAAAGGCGAAGCACTTTTTGGCCGAGCATTGTTTTACAGTAATGCCTTGAGTTTTTATGGGAACTTGCCGAAAATCACGGAACCTTTAATCGATCCGCTCAATCCACCATCACGAGATTCTTCAATTGTTATTGCACAACTAATTATAGATGACTTTACAGAAGCTGCCACGTTACTTCCAGAAAGCTATCCTGCTTCTGACTATGGGCGATTTACCAAAGGAGCTGCCTTAGCACAATTGGCCAGATTTCAGCTCAATCAAAAGAATTGGGATGAAGTTATAAAGGCAGCGCGTGAAGTAATGGCCCTGGGTTACAGTCTTTCTCCGACCTATGCGGATATTTTTGGGGTTAATAATGAAACTAACCCTGAGATCATACTCGCGCTACCAAGTTTTGCGCAACTGGGTATCGGAACTACGATCATTGCGCATACAGCTAATTCTGATTATGTCACGGGAAGTTGGGGTGGACATTTGGCTCATAACAGCTTCTTCAACTCCTTCGATCCTGACGATCTCAGAAAGACCCACCTAGTCAAAGAATATGTCAGCATAGTTGACGGTACTAACAAGACCATAGCCAATGGCGCTATGATCATGAAATATCAAGTCGATCCAGGTCGTGTTGGGGTTTGGGCCGGAAATGATATCGTATTACACCGATTAGGAGAAATATATCTCACACTTGCTGAGGCCCTTAATGAAAAAGGTGGGCCGAATCAAGAGTCTATAGACCTCATCAATGACCTCAGAGATAGAGCTTTCAACGATGACCCTACCAAGAGAATACAATTGGCCGATTTTCCAACGAAAGAGTTGCTAAGAGATCATATCCTTGCAGAGAGAAGCTGGGAGCTTTATGCTGAAAATTATCGCCGAGAGGACCTCATCAGGCACGGTAAATATATTCAGCAGGCCCTGGATCGCGGTATTGTCAATGCTCAACCATTCCATGTGCATTATCCTATTCCGCAGGATGAAATAGATAGAAATCCAAACATGAAGCAGAATGCTGGATATTAGAACACTGTGTTCAATGGTCTTTTTATTTTTTTGCACTAGCCTATTAGGTCAGCAGTTCTATAAGGGTGTAGATCTTTCTTATGTGAACGAATTGGAGGAATGCGGAGCAACCTATAAGTCACGCTCTGGCGATTTTGCTGACGCATATAGCATCCTGAGTGATGAGGGCGCTAATATTGTGAGACTTAGGCTTTGGCACAATCCGCAATGGACAGCTTACAGTAATCTCGAAGATGTGAAAAAATCCATCGCAAGAGCAAAAACCAACGGCATGAAAGTCATGCTAGATTTTCACTATTCAGATTTTTGGACAGATCCGGGTAGAAACTGGCGACCTGCAGCATGGGAGGAAGTGGAGACAGACGCACTACTCGGTGACTCAGTTTACAACTATACTAGGAAGGTTCTCCTCGAACTTTCTGAATTGAGCCTTCTCCCAGAGTTTGTACAAATCGGAAATGAAACCAACGGCAATATTTTGCAACCCCTTAACGGTGCATCAACTGACTCGGGAAGTCCTGGACTATACCCTGTGAATTGGACAAGGCAGGTTGGTTTGCTACAGCGAGGGATTGATGCTGTGAATGATTTAAATGTGCAATTAAGCGTGGATTTGAAGACGATCATCCACGTGGCTAACCCTCTAGATGCGCAAAGTTGGTTTCAGTCTGCGATCTCCAATGGGTTACATGACTTTGACATCATCGGACTTTCATATTATCCTCAGTGGCATGAATTAGGCGTGAGAGAGGTTGGAGAATCCGTTGCAAAACTTAAAAATGATCACAACAAAGAGGTGATGATAGTGGAGATAGGCTATCCTTGGACACCAAACAATGGTCATGATCAGGCGAATGATGTGCTCGGGTGGGACAGTAGACTTTTCACTTATTCAAATACGTTTTCTATTGAGACACAACGAGATTTTTTGATAGAGCTTACATGGCTGGTAAAGGAAAACGGTGGGATAGGAGTGGTCTATTGGGAGCCTGCATGGATTTCCACAAGCTGTCAAACTTATTGGGCTACAGGTTCCCATTGGGAGAATGCCACGTTGTTTGACTATGATGGCAAAATTCACGCTGGTGCAGACTTTTTATCTTATGATTATGAAATTAAACCAGCCAATCTAGATGATCAGCAAGTCACTTTCCTTGTGGACATGACCAATGTGGATACCAAGGATGGGGTTTTTGTGACTGGAGATTTTACTGGAGAAAGTTGGCAGTTTATGCCAATGAATTTAACCACAGGGTCATTGTATGAATATTCTACATCTCTTCCTGGTAGATCAGAAGGTGCTTATATTTTTTACAATAACAATGATTGGTCGAGCCAATACCGTGAGACAGTACCAGAGGCTTGCGCAAGGGTGTGGAATACTCATAGAGAATTTTGGGTCAAAGGAGAAGAAGCAACCTTTCATTTTTCGTGGGGGCGGTGCGATCAGTTGCCAAATGAAGCTGTATTAGGCGTTGAAAGTTATAGTAGCATTTGTCTATTCCCAACGAGTGTCCAGAGAGAGCTAAACATCACCAGTGATATGGTTATTCAAAGCATTGAACTATTTGATCTCAAAGGAGATAAATACCCTTTATCTCAAATAGGTGATGAAAAGTGGGATGTTGGTCAATTGACTTCAGGTCTTTACTTTGTGAGAGTAGGCACAGCTGAGGGTACTCAGACGCTGAGGTTTATAAAGGAATAGCTAAATGAATAATTTTAAGCGATGATAAAAACTGGAATCGATATGAGTACAATAATCACAATGCTCACGATTTGCTTCTTTGTAAGCTGCTCGGAAGCTGAAGTAAAAGACCCAGAAAAACAGGAACCTATCATATCCGAATCTTGTAAAAATCTGTATCCGCCATTAGACACATTAATTGCCACGCACACAGCATTTACTAGGACTAATTATCCGAAAAGAATCCAGATTTTTCAGGCAGATACCATTACAGAAGGTGACATAGTGATGCTCGGAAATAGTCTTACGGAACAAGGAGGCAATTGGTCGCTGAAACTAGATCAACCTAATGTTAAAAATCGTGGAATAGCTGGGGATAATTCAGACGGGCTTGCCGCTAGATTGAATGAACTCATTTGCGGGAAGCCATCCATTGTGTTTATCATGATTGGCACCAATGATCTTTTTATAGGCTATCGAGCGGCACGGGTAGCTCGGCAGATTGATGAAATCGGCACTAAACTCAAGGAAGAGTTGCCTGATACCAGAGTCATTGTTCAGACCATAATGCCGCTGGCTTCCGGAAATGACAAAAAGGATAAACTGATCGCAATCAATGATTCCCTTAAAGAATTTGAAAACCGGACCTATGAACTTTTGGATACCTACGTCCATATGGCTGATGGGGCCGGTGATTTACCACCTGCGTACACTTATGATGGTGTTCATCTTACTCCTGATGGTTATGCCAAATGGGTGGAATTATTAAAAGAAAATCTTTAAAACCAATAGGTATGAAACTACTGGATGTGGTGTTTTTAATTGCTGTTTTTTGGTTGTTTAGCTGTAATACCAACTCAGAAAGAACTCCTGAAATTTTTTATTTGGGAGGTGATCTGTCCTATGTGAATGAAATGCTCGATTGCGGTGCGGTCTATCGAAGCGAGGGGCAACCTTTGGATCCTTATAAAATCTTTGGACTTAAAGGCGCCAATATTTCACGACTTAGATTGTGGCATTCTCCAGAATGGACTGACTATTCAGATTATAAAGATGTTGAGTTGGCAATCCAGCGATCTAAAGATTCAGGGATGGAGGTATTGCTAGATTTTCACTATTCTGACACTTGGGCTGATCCTCAACATCAAGTCATTCCAAAAGCTTGGCAAGAGGTGACTGATCTTCAGATATTGATGGATTCTCTTTATCAATACACATATCAAACATTGGCAAGATTGCATGCAAAAGGACTAGCACCTGAGTTGGTGCAGGTTGGTAATGAGGTGAACATTGAGATCATGCAGGATTCGGCCAATATGATCGTTGACACGATTGATTGGAATAGAAACTTATCGTTAATCAATGCAGGGCTTAAAGCAGTTCAGGACTTTTCTAAAGCCAACGCATTGGAGATTGAGACCATGATCCATATCGCTCAGCCAGAAAATGCCCTTTGGTGGTTCGGCGAAGCACAAAAAAATGGACTTTCTGATTTTGATTGGATTGGCTTATCCTATTATCCAAAGTGGTCAGTCTATGGTCTTGATAGTTTGAGCATTGCTATAGATTCTTTGATCAATACGTATCAAAAGGATTTGATGATAGTGGAGACAGCTTATCCATATACCTTAGAGAATTTTGATCCAGGTAATAATATACTGGGAGCAGAAGCGCTGATCGCAGGGTATGAGGCCAGTCCTGATGGACAATATAATTTCATGAATAAACTTATTGAAATCACCAGAAAGTCAGGCGGCCGAGGAGTAATTTACTGGGAACCTGCTTGGGTTTCTACCGAGTGTAGTACTCCCTGGAACCAAGGTTCGAATTGGGAAAATGCCACTTTTTTTGATGCTGGAAATGGCAATGAAGCGATGAAGGTATTTGAAACCTTTCGTTAGTAAAAGTCATAATCATCACTCTTACGGAAAGTAAGTTTATCTAAAGAAGAAGCAAATTTTCAAAAAACGGCTCTATTAACCTTCCTCAGAATTACCAAAAGGACTCTGAGGAATGAATAAAGAGATTCAGATTTTCTAATATTGCTACTTATGTCTTCCTGTGCCATTAGAACCAATATCAAAGTAGGCTAGCTCGTTGCGATTGTGCAGAAGCACCATCAGCGAAGTGGGGAGCTGACAGAAGGCGAAGTGCAGCGACTACTTACCAAAGCAGCCAATCATACGCATGGTATCAAAGTGCAATTGACTACTGGTGAAGTGGGCAGGGTGAAGGAAATCTTAGAAGATTGATCTAAAAGTGAAGAGGCTTATAAGTCTTCGTATTTTATCTCAGTGTAGATCTCCACGAATTTCTTAAGCCTTGTGTCTGACCCAAGGAGAATTAGATAATCATCTTCCCCAATAAAAGTATCTGCAGATGGTCCCGGGATGATTCCTTTGATATTGTCTTTTACGCCAAGTACAATTACTCCTGTTCTAGACGGAATATTAAGTTGCATGAGTGTTTTGTCGCGATACTCTGGCTTTAGCTTATCGTAGCTGACTTCCTCCAAGTGGTAGCTCGTTTCCGAAGAAACACCATTGAGCAGATCTAGAAATTCAATGACAATCGGTTTAGTCACCAGCTGTGCCATGAACATTCCACCAAGGATATCCGGCATGACTACTTTGTCCGCTCCAGCTCGGTAGAGTTTGTTTTCTGTCTCGGGATTGGATGCTCTCACCAAGATTCGAATTTTTTCATTGAGATGCCGAGCCGTGAGTGTGATGAACACATTGGCAGCATCGGAAGGCGTGGTGATGATGATGGCTTTGGCGCGATCTATACCCACAGCCTTGAGCTTTTCATCCTCAGTAGCATCTCCGAGAAACCATTTTATACGCTCAGGAATGACACTCTGCATTTCAGGGTCTTTCTCTATGAGCACAAATGCCTCGCCGCTTTTCTCCAATTCCTCACAAGCTCGGCTACCATTTCGGCCATAGCCACAAACGATAACATGATTTTTCATTTTGCTGATTTCCATTTCTGAACGATAGTTTTTGACAATATTTCTCAATTTTCCCTCAAAAATATAGCTCGACACCACGGAGACTACATAGGCAAACAGGCCAAGATTGAGAAGGATATAAAATGAAGTAAATACCCGGCCTGCAGCGCTGAGCTCCTTTACTTCCGTGAAACCTACCGTTCCCACTGTAATGATGGTCATGTAGAGTGAGTTCACAAAGCTTAGGTCTTCAATCCATGAAAACCCGAGCAGTCCAATGCAAATGCTCGTCATGAACAATCCAAATGCCGTGATTAGGCTTTGGAGTTGATTGCTCATTTTGTCTTTCAGATTGAACATGCCGTAAAAAAAGAGAGTTGCTATTATTCTTATTGTAAAAATATAGCAACTCTATTGCAATGTACGTAAGGATAGCTCCTAATCTTTCAAAGGAGTTTTTTTAAGAATCAAAGCAGAGATAAGTGCCACGACTAATCCAATTGGGAAAATCTCTAGAAAAGTAAAACCAGCCACTGCCCAAGGGTTTTGATAAAGCTCCATCCAATAGGCCATTTCTTCTTTCTTTTCAGATAATTCAGCGCCAGAAAGTCCCACAGCTTCATATTCGCGCATCTGATAGGTAGTGTATTGCTCTGGGAAGTCAGCCATAAAATTGGGGAAGTAGATCATCCAACCGATCACATAGATCACTGAGGCTACTAATACCACTTGGATACCAATGATAAAAGCTTCTTTGAAACTAATTATACCTTCTAGTTGCTTGTCGCGATAGTTTTTGATGCCTGCAAATACTGCCGTCAAAGCGAGAATCATGGCAGCATAGCCAAGGAATTCACCCGTTTCAAAATCATAAAGTTCTCCTTCATCCGGCACAAAAAGCCAATTGGAGACCAGCCAACCACTAATCATGATAGCTGCGGCGATAGTGCCAAATTTCAATGCGTGTTTTAGTTTGTCCATGAGTTATTCTTTATCTGATACAATTCCTAATTGATTGCCTTCTGGGTCTTTGACCCATGCGAAATACTGTCCGGTGCCCGTTGGCAAAGGACCAATGTGATTCTTGCCGCCATTTGATTTGATAGATTTGATAGCCTCGGATACGCTCTCTACTTCTATGTATATCATAATGTATTGATGGGGCTCATGGCCCAAAGAAGTGAGTGATCCGGGAATACCCACTTCACTACCTGTATTGATGGAGTGATTATGCGGTGCTTTTGCAAACTTCCACCCAAAGACTTTTGTGTAGAATTCGCGGCTTGCCACATGGTCCTGACAACCAATATCAAATCTGATGACTGGACTTCCTTTTTGTGTTTTCATAAATGTGTGTTTTACTACTCAATGAAAAGGAAAAATCAGAAAAGAGCTGTCATACTTTTGGGTGATTTTATGAATTGCCTACTTCTTTGGTATCTATTATCCCCAATTGTTGAGCTTTACTCACTGCTTGTGTGCGTCGAGTCACGTTGAGTTTTTGATAGATCTTAGAAATGTGGGTTTTGGTTGTATTGACGGATACGAAAATTTTATCTGCTATTTCCTGATTAGAAAAGCCCTGAGCGATGAGAATGAGCACATCTTGTTCCCTTGGCGAAAGGGAAGCGGCTTTACTGTTTTCAATATGCATTTGACGAGCCGCTTTTCTCTTAATTATGACTTTCGAAATCAGTATCCCAACGCCCAAAAAAATTAAGGCTATGATGGCACCAAATATTTCGAGACTGAGGTCGTGAATCATGGTCTTGAAGTGAATCACTTCAAGCAAGAGGAGGAGTAATCCTGCGCTAAGTCCGTATATCCAAGTGGCTTTGCTCATCTATTTCAGAAAGGCTTGGATATTTCGATTTCTAGGATTATCAGACATTGTAGATTGCACATCAGCATCTTTGGGTTTTTCATTTTATTGTAATGTAAAATACATTATGTCATGCTTTTCATCAGTTAAGACTTCAATAATAACTCTTGATATGCCAAACTCCAGTGCATGATTCTGAGATGAATTGCATCTCAACAAGACAGGCCTAGTCCTTAACTGATATTCCAACTATATTTAACCTCTGAGTGTCTTTAGCACAGATTTCCACTCCCCTAACGAAATGAAAAAAAATCTCACTTCCCTCTCTTTATTAGCTCTGTTAATTGTTTCAGTGCTGTCGAGCTGCACAGATACTTGCGAGTCGACCACCAGTTATAAATACTTCAAACCCGTTTACACTTCATTAGAAGAATTGCGTGGTTCTGTATCAATGGAGGAGCCAAGAACTATCGATCAATCCGGTAAAATCTATTACATCAATGATCATCTACTCATTAATGAGCCTAATGAAGGGATTCACATTGTGAACAATGAAGACCCGACTAGCCCACAAAATATTGGCTTTATCAGTATTCCTGGGAATTTTGATTTAGCAGGTATGGATGGTTACTTATTTGTAGATAGCTATGTCGATTTGGTCATCCTAGACATAAGTGATTTGCAACATCCCAAAGAGGTTCATAGAGTTGAAGATATTTTCCCCAACTACAATAGCTATGGTTATTATACTCAAGAAGAAGGAATTGTGACCGATTGGGTAGAAGTAGTAGAGCAAAGTGAAATAACTACTGATTGTGATCAACAAGGTATGGGTTATCAGTATTACGATTGGGGATATAGATACGAAGGAGGTATTGCTGTAGATATGGTACTTTCTTCAGACGCATCGGGAGGTGTTCCTTCATCAGGATCATCTGGGGTTGGTGGCTCTATGGCCAGATTTACTATCAATAACGATCACCTTTTCATGATAGATCAATCCGAAATGCGCATTTTAGATGTATCCTCTCCTGAAGAGCCCATCTTGGGAGCTAGACTTCAGATTGGTTGGGGAATTGAGACCATTTTCCCTTACGATGATATGCTATTCATCGGGGCTAATGATGGCATGTATATCTATGATGTGACATCTCCTCTCAGCCCTCAGCTATTGTCAAACTATAGCCATACCACAAGTTGCGACCCTGTAGTCACTGATGGTAAATATGCGTATGTTACCCTGCGATCCGGCAACCAATGCCAGGGGTTTAGCAATCAACTAGAAGTGATTGATATCCAAGATCCTACTACGCCAAAACTTATCGAAACCTACCCTATGTACAACCCTCATGGGCTTAGTATATCAGGAAATCATTTGTTTATATGTGATGGAGAAGCTGGACTCAAGATTTACAACGCCTCAGACGTGACTCAGATAGACAAAAACTTGATTAAGAACTATGGGGACATACACGCCTATGATGTGATTGTGATAGATTGTCTGGTGATGCTCATAGGTGATGACGGACTTCATCAGTACAGTTGCAATGATTTTCAAGGAGATATTACTTATCTGAGTTCAATTGATTTTTGATTTGTTTTCACGCCTAATCTTAGTGCGCACGTTCATTTTCTTTTTACTTGCTCTTTTGGCTTTTAATACCCAGGGACAAGCTGATAAAGTCTCTTTACGAAACGGTAGTTTGATCAGGGGCGAGTTAAAAGGAACGGAGATCACCGATACCCTTACCATCGCAGTGGGCTCATTGGGCGTTATGGTTCCACTTGGTCTTGTAGCAGATATAGATTTGAACCGCAAAAGTGATTTTGACCTTACGGGTTTTTCAGGTCAGAAGTACCGCAAAGGATGGTTTACGGGTTTTACTGGCGGAGTGACCATGGGGCGCAGCGGAGCGAACGCTGTGATTCAAACTTTTCCTTCTTTTTCGATTAGTCAATTTTATCACTTTCACCCGTTGGTTAATCTGGGACTGACTGGTGGTTTTCTGAATTTTCAAGATTTCCACACCTATCCAATTGGCATAGAGTATAATTTGGTTCCCGATAAAATAAGAAAGAATTTGCTAGTTTATTCTGCCATTGGTAAGAGTTTCGCTAGATCAAATCAAAACAACCCTACGATCAAAGAAACCGAAGGAGGTCTTTATTTCCAGGTGGGAATTGGTTGGCAGCACTTGCTTGGCAAGAATACATTGCAATTTCGATTAGGCTACCTCTCGCAGAGTGTTGACCAAACTATTGAATTGTGGGAAAACTATTTTTTGACCAACTCCAGGCAACTAAATAGAATCACATTGCAGATTCAATATCGACTCAACTACTACAATTAGTGAGTAATCTTATTGTCCTTATTTACCTGCTATACTTCTTATCCTCTGCAGCAATGGTGGATGTGAATAATGTACGAATACATAAGCAGGATGAGGCGTCATATTGGAGAGTTGATCGCTGCTCAGTTTCTTTAACCCATCTATGAGCGGCTGGCCAGCGTAGGTATCCCTTGCATATTGGTCTGCTTCAAATTCATTTTTGCGACTCAAAGCATTAGAAAAAAGGCCTATAATCATAGAAATAGGTGAGTACAGTATCCCAAATGCCAGAATGTTCAAATGCAGAGCAGTCATGTCGCCACCCATCGCCCAGCTCACTTCCGTATTGAATACCATCAATGAAAGTACATAAAGGGTGAGCCCTATTGATAATATGCTGATTACAGTACCCAAAATGATATGCTTTTTCTTGAAGTGACCCACTTCATGGGCAAATACCGCAGTAAGTTCTTCCACCGTATGATTTTCGATCAAAGTGTCAAAGAGCACCACTTTCTTCTTTTTGCCAAGACCAGAGAAAAAGGCATTGCCTTTACTAGATCTTTTGGAGCCATCCATGACGAAGATATTGGTCAATGGAAAAGTGACTTTTTGAGCGTAGGTGGTGATAGATGACTTCAATTCCCCATCCTCCAAAGGGGTAAGTTTATTGAAAAGTGGGAGTAACAATGAGGTGTAAAACATATTGAGGAAGAGGATCACAACTGATATGATGACCCAGAAGTAAATCCAAAACCCACTTCCCATTGCCATCACGAGGTAAATTAGCAAAGCTAGCAGTATTCCGCCGATGAGTATGGTTAGCAGATATCCCTTGAGTTTATCCATCCAAAAAAGCTTTCTGCTCATCTTATTGAAACCGTATTTTTCCTCGATTACGAACGTTTTGTAATAGCTGAATGGTGTAGAAATGAAATCAGACATGATAAAAAGCACTCCAAAGAAGAGTAAGGTAGTGATTGGCTCAAATGGAGAGAATCCCCTCAGCCATTTGTCCAGCAAGCCAAACCAACCAAAAGCGATGGCACTAAAGGTCAACACATAACTAAGTGTAGCAGAAAATGCCCCAAACTGATCCGACTCTGCATTGTAGGCTTGGGACTTGGCGTATTTTTCTTCATCGTAGATGCCTGCCAATTCATTAGGAAGTGGCTTTTTTGCTGATTTGGAATTGAGATAGCTCAGTATACGCTCTAGAAAGAAATCAAAGCTTACCAAGCCTAGCAGGATGTAGAAGATAATGGATTCTGTCATGGTGCAATGTTAGCTTAATCCGAATAGTTTATGAATCTTGGATAACACAGGTTAGACCGAAAAAGAGAGGATGTATGAATCAATGCTAAATACAGTATTGGATTTACTTTATCATGTTATAATTTGAATCCAATTTTATTATGATATTTCCAAGAAACAGATAAATCTGTTGAAAATACCTAAAAAGTGGTATATAAAAATCAGGAGGCCCTCGTTACCTTTATTCTTAGAAGATTGAAGCCTTCTAAATCGCAACTAAACAAAAACAACGATGAAGAAATTATTGAATTTATTTTTAGCCGTGCTGATAATTGGATCTCTGGCGAATTGTGGTACTGACGAGCCCGAGGACGATGGTCTCGTAATTGATGAAAATGCTCCTCAAACACCTGAGCAAAACAAAGAAAAACTTCAAGATATAGGAGTCGACTTTGTAAGTGAAATGTCATTATTGCAAAAAACAGCTTCTTCTCAAACATTGATTTCGTTTGGACTCTTACTGGATGAGTCTGAGCCAAATATCGATGGCAGAGTTGTCAAGGGAATTGATGAAGTAGAGCGTATCACTAAATCACTACACGCAGTAGCTCATAGAATGATAAGTCTATCGGACTTTGCAGGATTGGCATCAACTGTAGCTCAGGAGGACCCTGAGACACTTCAAGACCTTTGGGATGATTACAAAGGTGAGTTTGCCTGGAATGCTAGCACCCAAGAATGGGACTATACTAGTGGTGGTGCTGTTGTAAAATTTTCTTTCCCATCCTCTGATGATGAGACGACCAACAATGCTGCCGTGACAATCAGAAATTATGAAGGGATTACTATAGCAGGAAATCCTTTGGATGAATCTGAAGAATATGTAGGTGATTTGCCTAAAAAATTGACAATGGATCTGATGATAGATGGTATCAAAGAGATGGAGTATTCCTTTGATATAAACTACAGCAGTGAAGGGGAGCCTGAAAATGTTAATACTTCTCTTTTTATGAATCCATTTACGTTGGGCATTTCAATTACAAATAATGATGTAAAAGTGGCTAATTCTTTCACTTTCAAGAATGCGGAGAAAACACTCATCGCAGTAGCTGCTGAAGCCAATGGCAACTTCGATGAAGAGGTAATAGATCAAGTAGAAGAATCAGAAGATCCTACAGATGTAGTTAAAACTGCATCGGCTTCTGTTACGCTTTTGGACGTTAAATTCACAGCAAGTCTGGACTTGGAAAAGCTCTATAATGAGGTGGGTGATCTTGAAGATAGTTTCTACAACTATGAAGGTGAATCAAGACCTGATTTGGAAGGTAATGCAGATAAAATGGAAGAAGCTCTTAATAAGTATGCTCCTTTAACCGTGAGTTATGTAAGTTCTAATTCATTGGCTGCAAGTGCAGAATGGTATACTTCTATAGAAAGTGATACCTACAATGGTTATACTGATGAATGGATAGATCTTGGAGCTAGAATGGTCTTCGCAGACGGAAGCAAAGTGGATATCCAAGACTACTTTGAATCAGGTTTCTCAGAGTTAGAAGGAGCTTTGAATGATTTAATTGATGCTCTTGGTAATGATATAGGTGAGGAAATTGAACATATTAATTTCGATTAATCAGAAGAACAATTCTAAAGAAATAGAAATGCCGCACTTGTAAGTGTGGCATTTTTTATTTTACAATGAAATAACTTCTACTAACTCCATAACCTGCCCATACTCCAAGCGCTGGTGCTGTACCGGAAATATTGGACAATATGGGATTCCCAGCAGAGCCAAACGGATTCCCAGTCAAATACTGCTCTCGCTCTAGTGTTCTCCAAAAGTTGAAAGATTGCTCATCTATCGAACAAAATTTAATAGAAATGGAGTCTCCTTTCGAGAAGTACAAGTCATCTGTAACTTCCGTAAATGTCTCCGAACCTTTCAGTATAAAAAATTCGATATCATTTCTATCAAAGAAACTATCCCCCACCACGGATTGGTAGATAGGTACGAAACGTGACTGCTTATTCTCGATTTTGGTGAAAGTTCTATAGTAATCTGTAGTGAGCGGATCATCTTCAAATGCGATCCACAACCTACCTAGTGAGTCTGAATCCTCTAGATACTCAAACCATACACTATCCAAATCGAGCGGCTTAGGGATGATGGTACTGGCGCTATAAACTTCTCCTTTGCTGGTTACTTCTAAAGTATAGGTCTTACCAACTTCACCTCTCAGTTTTGTTGCTCGGTAAAAGAAAGGGGGATAGACCTCAGTATTGCGAAACAGGGTAAGTACTTCCTCTTGTTCACCATCAGATATGGCTACTTTGGCCGTAGGTACTATGATGTCAACCAAAGAAGCAGAATCCACAGGATCATAATAGCTGCTGCTGAGCGTGAGATATACCACAGGATATCCTCCAAGCTCTATTGATCCATCTATTACTAGCTTTGGTTGATAGTCAGGTAAATCAACTTCAAACTCATTAGAGCAGCCAAATAAAAAGCCCGCAATCGCTAGTATAAAAGACCAACTTTTAGAAATTGAATTCATAAGATATAGAAGGAAGAATTGGAAAAAGAGCAACTTTTTTTAGATCAATGTCCAGCCGGTATTCATTTACATTGCCTTGCACATCAAAGTATACATAGTACGGGTTGTTTCTATTGTAGGTATTATAAACTGAAAATACCCATGTGCTATTAGGATGTTTTCTTGGAACCAGAGATGCTGCTAAATCTATGCGGTGATACAGCGGCATTCGGAAGGTGTTTCGCTCACCGTACTCGCTGATCACATTTCCACCTATGATATACTTGGCAATTGGCAAAGTGAGTGCATTACCTGTTGCTAATTTGAATACAGAAGAAAACGTCCACGAGCCACTTTTATGACTGGCGAGTATATTGAGATCGTGGGTGCGGTCATATTTTGAATTAAAGTATTTGCCGTCATTGATCGCGGAAAAGGTGCGCTCAGTCTTGCTTAGCGTGTAGCTTATTTGAATCTGATTGGCACCCTGTTCTTTTTGCAAAAACACCTCTAACCCACGTGATCTTCCTTTCCCAAAGATGAAGGTATCATCGTAATTATATCCTTGATTGTAGCCAAAAGCCAACCCATTGACATACTCCATTTGGTTACTCAGCAATTTGTAAAAGGCATTTACTGAAAACTGGAAATCATCATCTCCTCCAAACTGAAAATACCCCAAGGTGAATTGATGTGCTCCTTGAGGTTTAACTTTTTCTGAGCTTGGCACCCAAACATCGGTGGGTAAGGATACAGAGGATAATGGACTCAAATGGATGTATTGGAAGGTGCGGTCATAAGAAAACCTGATTGACTGAAAAGTGCTAATGAGATGGTTTACCCTTAATCTTGGTTCGAGATTGATGTAATTCTGAGCCACTTCACCTCTTCCATAATTAATCGTGTCAGTCACAATAAAATTATCTCTACTTCTATACCGCTGGAATGGCCCAAATTGCTGATAAGTGCTTAAACGGAGACCAAAACCGAGTTTCCATTTATCGTTTATTGAAACTTCATCGTCAAGAAATAGTGCACTTTCGAGCGAAGGAATATCTTGACTCTCCGTTAATTCAGTGGATCTATCATCCGAAGAAAGATTGATAGAGTTCGGCTGTATGGATCGCCAGTTGCTATGCACTCCAAAAGTGATTTCATGCCAATTAAATATCGCATAATTTTTACTTCCTATGGACATGTCTTTGATGCGGGACCTCATAGTGACATTGTAGCCACTAATGTCTGCCATAAAGCTTTGGGTATAATCACCCAATGTGTAGTAGACTTCCCCGCTGAGCAGGTCAGAGTGCAACCACTTCCAAGAGATACCCGCATTACTCGTTTTCCAATAAAATGCGTTGGCATAAGCCTTTGTATTTTTAAAATAATAATCATCGGTACTGATAAAGCCTGTCGCGGATAGCTGATGTTTCGCGGATAATTGATGCTGGTATTTCACCATAACATCTCCGAATTTGTAATCAGTCCTGCGCTGGAGCTGAGATCCTTCTTTCACGAGATTTTGCGTAATCAGATCAATGTATGATTTGCGACCTGAAATCATAATGGAAGATTGCTCTTTTATCACGGGCGCTTCTAGGTGCAGTTTTGCAGCAAGCAGACCAATACCTGCACTTCCAGTCAATTCATTGTTGTTAGGATTCTGAGAATGGATATGCAGAATGGATGACAATCGTCCACCTTCAGAAGCAGAATAACCACTTTTTACAAAATCGACCCTGTCCACCGCATCTCCGCTAAACATCGAAAAGAATCCAAAAAGGTGGTTAGTATTATATAGCTCTATATTATCGAGCATGATTTTGTTTTGATCGATACCACCACCACGAACATAGTAGCCATTGTTCCCATCTGCACCCGTAGAGACACCTGGGAGCGTCTGGATGTATTTGACTGGATCTTGCTCACCGAGTAGGTAGGGGAGTTGGCTAATACTTTCCATCTTGATCGTTTTCATACCAGTAGAAAGCTCATTAAGCTGCTCCTTGGTGGACGAACCACTAACTATCACTTCCTGCATGATCTGTTCTGAAGGAACTAGCCGAATGGTTTTTTCTGGTTCCACCATAACCAAATCACTTTCATGAAACTGATAACCTATGAATGTGATGTTAATTTTCAAGGTATCACAGGAGCAGCTCAACCGCACCTTTCCGTTGATGTCTGTAATGGCTATTTGATTTTGATCAGTGGAGACAGTAGCACCCAGAAGTGGTCGATCATTTTCATCCAATACATACAAGGTTTTTTGATTCGCTTGCGCAAAAGAGGTAAAACTTACCACTAAAAGAAGGCAAGAAAACAATATTCCGAAAAGTATGGATTGCTGAGAAGGCACGATTTCTATTATTCTTAAAAATAGCTTTTAACCATAACTTTTTAATGTGCTCGGTGAAATAGTATTCAAAGATTTTCCGCCTTCAAAAATGTCTTCTAGTTCCTCATGGATAGGGTTTTTGGCCGTTTTAGTAGCTAAGGATTCCTTATATACTAAAATCAAAGCTTACCAGTGTAAACAGGATGTAGAATACGGCGAATTCTATTGTGACCCAATGTTACAATATTCAAAGATAATCTCAGGTTGACCAATAGAATGTCCTTTTTAAAAGCCCTATCTAGGCACTCGGTTTCTTAACCGAAGAAAACTCGAATCAGCTATCGAATTCCCCTCCATAGGAGGGGTAGGGGTGGGTTTTTGAAAGAGTGTATCGTCCTAAAATAAGTTGACAGGTTAAACATATACTACTTAGATAGATTT
>CAYGOV010000006.1:0-190025 GCA_964351625.1 uncultured Marinoscillum sp. | reverse complement strand
ATTGGTCAGCGAGTACAGATGTATCAGGCGGTACACCTGGAAAGCAGAACTCCATTTACAGCTTGAACCCTGATAGCGAAGCACCGACTTTGCTGATGGCTGAAGCAATCGGCGATCAAAGTTTAAAGTTTACATTTTCGGAGACCATGGATAGTTTGCTTTTGGCGAATGCCAATATCTCGGGAGCAGATAATATTTCCTCACGCCTAGTAAATGCGGCATTCACAGCGTTGGAAGTGACACTGACGACAGCATTGCCCAAAGGTCAAAATATAGCTATTACGATTTCAGGAGCTGCAGACTGCTCGGGCAATGTGATGGAGCCAGTAACTTTCATTGTTGGTTTTGGAGACAAACCAGCATTTAATGAGTTAATCATAACAGAGATCATGGCCGATCCTGATCCTGTTTTTGGCTTACCAAATTCAGAATACTTAGAGCTTTACAATGCCTCTGACCGCTTGATTTCTTTGGATGGCCTGCAACTACGAGATGCTACAGGTAATATTGCACTTCCCGCAGTGAGTATTGCAGCTGGCGAATATCTCCTTTTGCTCCCTACCCCAAGTCTCGCCTCTTATATACTCGTACCAAATAAAGCCGGTGTAGCTGGTTGGTTATCACTCAATAATACAGGGGAGAACCTTACTATTATGAATGGAAATGAATTGATTTATGGTATTACCTATGATGATGCATGGTATGGAAATCAGGCACCGGATGGAGGTTATAGCCTAGAGATGAGGGATGTTACCAATCCATGTGGTGGAGCCATCAACTGGGGAGTTAGCACATCCGCAGAGGGAGGTACTCCCGGAGGTGTCAATTCTATTAAAACACAGATACCGGATAATTTCGGTCCCAATCTTGTGGCAGCAAATGTGAAGGATAAACAATCAGTTGCTTTGATTTTTGATGAGCCATTGGATGCTGGTAGTGAAGACCTTATATCTATTTCATTTGAACCCACCTTGCAGCAGAAAGGAGGAACATTAAGCCCTAACCGAACAGAATACATTGTGAATCTTACTGAGGAGTTGGCCGTGAATGTAGTTTATAAGGTGACTGTTGGTGGCATTACTGATTGCGTAGGTAATTTCATTCGCGGAACCAGAGGGAGTTTTGTGCGACCAGATGAAGCAGATAGTTTGGATATCATCCTCAACGAGATCCTTTTCAACCCAAAATCTGGCGGAGTAGATTTTGTGGAATTATATAATTTTTCTGATAAATACCTCGACCTTCAAGGTTGGTCTTTGGGCCGTCAGGTCGATGAGCTTCAAAGAACCTACTTCAATAGCTCATATTCAATTGGACCTCATGAGCATATAGTGATCACTTCCGACACCCTGATCTTGAAAAGTCAGTATCCAAAGACTGCTTCGGGCACTTTATATCAAAACTCACTCCCCTCTATGCCAAATGATCAAGCAACCATAGTGCTTTCGGATATAAGCGATCGTCAAATGGATCTTTTCACTTACAATGAAGATTTCCACTTAAGTCTACTTAAAAGTGTGGACGGGGTTTCTTTAGAGAGGATTTCTCCAAGCGCAATCACAGATGATGCGAACAATTGGAAATCAGCTTCATCTAGCGTTGGTTTTGCAACACCAGGGTATACCAATTCGCAAAACTTTGAGCGACCAGTTAGTAATGCGGCAGTGCAGATAGAGCCAAAAGTATTTTTACCACAAAGCAGTAATCCTGCTTTTCAGTCTTTTACTACGATCAATTATCAGTTTGATGTTGGGGGTCAATTTGCGAATGTGACGGTCTATAATCAAATGGGTCAGCCGATTGCTCAACTTGCCAAAGGAGCTTCCCTCGGTACTTCGGGCTTCCTTCGATGGGATGGCACTACTGACTCTGGCGCTAAGGCGCGAATGGGTTACTATGTCGTTCTTTTTGAGGTATACGATAGCAAAGGCAATCAACAAGTCCTCAAAGAGACCGTGGTAATTGGGAGATAGCAACTCCAACTCTAAAGTGGTTACTTTGAATCAGTAAATCTCTGGCACAAAATTTTGGTAGGCCACAGGTGGTCTAACATATTTTGAGTAATCTGGCAGCTCTGGTAGTTCGATAGTTTCGAGTTTGATTGGCTCGTATGGAATCAGGGAAAGCAAATGAGCAATACAGTTAAGCCTAGCAGACTTCTTCTGATCGCCATTCACTACATACCACGGGCATTGCTTGGTATCTGTAGTAGCAAACATATCATCCTTTGCTTTTGAATATTCCTGCCATTTTTCTCTAGACTTTAAGTCCATAGGGCTAAACTTCCAACGCTTAAGGGGGTTGTTGATTCGCTCATTAAATCTCTGTTCTTGCACCTCATCGCTTACTGAAAACCAATATTTAATTAAAATTATGCCAGATCTGACAAGCATACGCTCAAATTCAGGACACGATCTTAAGAATTCTTCATATTCTTCTCCACTGCAAAAGCCCATCACCTTCTCAACACCAGCTCGATTGTACCAGCTTCGGTCCATCAAGACTATTTCCCCAGCAGCCGGTAGATGTTCCACATATCGCTGAAAGTACCATTGAGATTTTTGCCTTTCAGTAGGAACGCCCAAAGCCACGACCCGACAAACACGTGGGTTTAATGGTGCCGTGACACGCTTAATGACACCACCTTTTCCCGATGCATCTCGCCCCTCAAAAATTACTACTACTTTGAGTCCTTTATTTTTTACCCATTGCTGCAAATGCACCAATTCTACCTGCAGTTTTCCAATGACTTCTTCGTAAGTTGACTTGCCTTGGCCCATTTCATTCTTCTTTATATATCAAAAATAGTAGGCTCTTCATTACAAATTGATGACTTAAATCAGAGCTTTCAACTTTTTTGAAAATATTTAAAATAAATAATCAAAGACTCCTAGGATAATCCAAATGCCGTACTAGATTTGGCCTTGAGGATTTAAAAAACCGAGGGTCACTATGTTTAACCGCATTATGTTTCAAACCCCTCGGTTTTTTTATTGGCCCTTCGCGTAGGGGTGAAATATTAATTTGATGTTCTACCTTCGACACTTGTGGTGTCACCTAAAACCGAGGGTCTGTATAATCAAGCATTATGTTTCAAAACCCCTCGGTTTTTCCTTTTCCACAGAACACTTTCCCTCTCTTCCTGTTTACTCTGCATGCAACATTGGCCGAGTTACACTTTAAAAGCTGCTGCGATTTATAACATCTTATGGGGAGCATGGGTGGTTTTGTTTCCACAGCACTTCTTTATGCTCACAGGTATGGAGCCGCTAAATCACCCTATGATCTGGCAGGGCATGGGTATGGTCATCGGGATGTACGGACTGGGTTATTGGTGGGCGAGCTATGATCCCGTCAGACACTGGCCAATAGTAGCTGTTGGATTTTTGGGAAAGATCTTCGGTCCGCTAGGTTTTGTCTTCAATTATCTCACCGGTGCGGTTCCCTTCCAATTTAGTTACACTTTGATCACCAATGACCTCATTTGGTGGATTCCATTTTTTCTAATTTTAAAAAAGGCACATAGTAATGGCTGGAAACTCACTGATTAATAAAGCGAGCCTCTTTGGTATGGCGGTCTTCTATATGTTCGCTGGGGCTAATCATTTCATCAATCCAGAGTTTTATCTACCACTGATTCCTCCATATTTTCCTTTTCCTGAGGCCATAAATTTGGGAAGTGGAGTTCTTGAGATCGTATTCGGGATAGGCATTCTGATTTCAAGATTTAGACGTTTTGTAGCGTTTGCCATTATCGCGATGCTGATCTGCTTTATCCCATCACATGTTTATTTCATTCAGCAGGGGGCCTGTGTCGGTGATCTTTGTGTTTCGGAGTGGGTAGGCTATGCTAGGCTTTATGTAATCCATCCGCTCTTGATTTTATGGGCATACTGGCACAGGGACTAAGCCATAAAAAAAGGACTGAATTAATTCAGTCCTTTCCATTAATCATTGACTTTCCATCTTTTAACGTCCATAGAGCTCCTTGCCTACTTCATAATATTTATCACCTTCTATCCAGAATGGGGTCTCAGTCATATTGCCGATGAACCGTCCTGCTAGCACATAAGCTCTATAGAAAGTATAGAGATAGTCCATATCTACAGTCTCAAACTCATCAGATGGCTGGTGATAAGTTCGAAAAATCTGCTCATCAAATTCATTAACACCCATCCCAAAACTTGGTGCTGGGATTCCTTTGGAAGCAAAACTGACATTGTCTGAACGGTCGAATAGGCCTTGTTCCTTGTATTTATCATCATTACCAGCCGTAAGCCCATAAGTTTCTATTGCCTTTACGATAAGGTTTTTTGCTGTAGTTCGATCACGTCCAATGACTGTGGCCATTGAGGTGTCATTATATCCTCCATTGTCACTATTGAAGCAAAAGATGATGCTTTTCAATGGGAGTGGACTATGATCTACAAACCACTTGCTACCTAAAAGACCTTTCTCTTCTCCAGCAAAGAGCACAAATAGTGAAGAACGCTTGGTAGGGTACATCGCTAGATTTTTGGCAGCTTCCAATACTGTGACAGTACCAATGCCATTGTCCCGAGTGCCATTGTAGATGTTGTCTCCAGTACTATCAGGCTTGCCAATTCCCACATGATCATAGTGTGCTGAGTACGTTACATAAGTCTCTTTCAAGTTGGTGTCTGTTCCTTCTACGTACCCTACTACATTATTCACCATAAAGGACTCCACATTGGAGCCGCTTATGTTAAAGGAAAGGCTATCTGAATTTACGAAGGCTTCAGAAGCTTGGCGGTTGGCGTTGTTTACCAATAGTGAAGTGAATGTATTGAGTTCTTCACCATCATCAAGGCTCACTTGATCTCTTGTCAAGTATCTGACCAGCAGGGGCCATGGAATCTGAGGAGAGGCATATAGTTCAATCAATGAAACTGCGCCCGCAGCTTTTGCAGCTTCTATCTTTACGCCATTTAGTCGCAATTGTGCTCTTGCACTTTGCTCTTCTCCATCCCCTACATTGCAAACAATTACTTTCCCTTTCACATCTGCTTGTTCGATTTCGCTAGGCATGCCATACTCCAAAAACACAAATTCGCCACTATATGCCATATCTGATCCTTTGTAAAGGAGTAAGTCTTCCCCCAGACTAAACATTGATGAGCCAATGGAAACCTGACCTTCATTGGCCTTAGAGACCTTTTTCATGAAAACTGGCTGAAAATAATCAGGGTATTCCGGAAGTGGTTTTACCCCATATAACTCAAGCTGAGTTCTTAAGTATTCAGCAGCAACCTCTAGCCCAGTAGAGGGTGTATCTCTACCACCAAGAGCATCTGAAGAGATGAACTTCAGATGTGCAGCGATGCTGTTTTTATCTACAGTCTTGTCTGTAAGTTTTTTGTCCTTTTGAGCAAAGCCAAAAGTTGTAGAGCCTATTAAAGCTATAAGAATCAGTGTTTTCTTCATAATGTGTACAAACATAGTTTTAAGGATTTATTAATCCTTGTAGATTTTGATGAGTGGAGCTTCCTTTTTTCGAAAGTGCCTGCGACTTATCCGGCAGGTATAGAATGGCATATATTCATTTCTTTTTTTCCTTTTGTGGATTAGCATTTCTCATCAAAGGATTTTTCGAGCGCTACATGATTATTTCCAAAATTAAAGATTGGATATTCCAATTTTGATTGGCTCAGCAGTCGCCATAATTTTTTATGAGCCTTGGTTATGTTACTTTAGCGCTTATTTTCTCCTAAAATAAAACTATTAAAATTATGTCTGAGAAAACTAAATATTCCGCTGACGAGCTAGTAGAGTTTGAGGAGTTGATCAATATGAAACTTGGTAAAGCTCGTGAAGAGTTGAGCATCCTAAAGAGCTCTCTTACTCGTAGTTCTGAAAGCGGGGCGGACGCAAGCCAAGGAGCAGTAAAAACTTTGGAAGACGGTGCAGATACAGCAGAAAAAGAGCAGCTAAGTGCATTGGCAGCTAGGCAGCAGAAGTTTATCAACAACCTTGAAAACGCTTTGATTAGAATCAAAAATGGCACTTATGGTGTTTGCATAGATACTGGTGTCTTGATCAGCAAAGAACGTTTGAGAGCTGTGCCTCATACAATGCAATCTATAGAAGCAAAGCTCAACGCTAAGAAGTAGTGGATTTTCTGTCCAATCATATTGAGGCACTTATTTTTTGCTCTCCTAAGCCCATCTCTGTAGAAGAGATTGTAATGTGTCTTAAGGAGATGTTTGAAGCCGAAGTGCCTGAGAATGATGTGGTGGACAGGATCAATAACCTCACTGATAAGTATACCGATGAGCAATATGCTTTTGGTGTTGTGGAAAGTGGCGGAGGCTATCAGTTTCTAACCAAACCTGCCTACCAAGCAAGTATAAGTATACTTCTGAAACAGCAGTCTAAAAGGAGACTGTCCAATTCGGCGATGGAAACACTCGCAATTATCGCCTATAAGCAACCTGTCTCTAAAACAGATATAGAGCAAATACGTGGAGTCAATTGTGACTATGCCGTCAACAAGCTCCTCGAAAAAGAACTAATTGAAATCAAAGGGAAAGCGGAAACGATAGGAAGACCTATGCTCTACGGGACCAATGACAAATTCATGGATTACTTTGGTATCAATGACCTGAAGGATTTGCCAACTCCAAAGGACTTTATACAGGAGGAAAACACAATAGGCAAAGAAGAAGAATCATGAAAGAGAAGGGGAGAAAACCAACAGAGCAGCCAGCAGATAAAAAGGAGAAAAAAGCCTTTAATCCGGCACCTAGAGAATTAAGACTGAATAGATTTATAGCCAATGCAGGCGTTTGCTCTCGTAGAGATGCAGACCAGTTAATTTCAGATGGTAAGATAAAGGTGAATGGTAAAGTGACGACTGAGCTCGGCACTAAAGTATTGCGAAATGACAAGATAGAATTTGAAGGGCGCGTACTTAAAGCAGAATCTCTACAATACGTCCTCCTCAACAAACCCAATGACTTCATCACAACCTCTAGCGACCCGCAAGGGCGCAATACGGTAATGAGTCTTGTTAAGACGGCTTGTGACGAGCGTATTTATCCTGTGGGAAGGCTTGACAGAAACACAACTGGCTTGCTACTTTTTACCAATGATGGTGATCTGGCTAAGAAGCTGACACATCCTTCATACAAAATCAAAAAGATTTATCAGGTCACTCTTGATAAGCCTATCACTAATACAGATTTTGATCAGATTCTACAAGGAGTAAAACTCGAAGATGGTTTGGCTGTGCCTGACGAAATGGCGATTGTTTCTGAAGACAAAATGGTTCTTGGAATCGAAATCCACATTGGAAAGAACCGGATCGTAAGAAGAATCTTTGAAAGCTTAGGTTACCGAGTGGAGAAACTTGACAGAGTGATGTTTGGCACATTGACCAAGAAGAACCTTGGTCGTGGCAAGTTTAGACATCTTAACCCACAGGAAATCAATCAGCTTAAGAACCTCTCTGGGGGCAAAAAGCAAACGACTACCGATTTACCTGAGGAGTTTTTAGGGGAGGATTGAAACTAGTCGATTTCCTTTTTGAAGTAGCAAACACATCAAATTGTTGGGTTGAAAATTTAATGGAAAGATTAGACTCTACTACAATTTAAATGTCAGCAGTGTATTCCTAAGACTATTATGCTTCAAGCGGTGACATCAAAATAAACTCTTAGAAGTATGCGTCAAACTTGATTCGAATTATTTTTCTTGTGGCTTTATCAATTTCAAATAGGAGGGATAAACTATTCGTCTCTTGGTCAGTAAAGGACACATACTTGCTATTCTCATTTGGATTGTCTTGAATTACTACGTTATTGCCAAAATTTGTAATGTCCCCAATTCTATATTGAACACCTCTTACTTCTATTGGAATAGATGGGTGTTTAATTGTGAAATTTGATAAATAGTATTGATTACCATTGTCACTCATGAAATTGATAAAATAGAGATTCGGTTTCCAAAACTTCTTAATTATTAACACGTCGTTCTCAGCTTTAAAGCTAAGATCGTTTCCAAAAAGTGAATTCATTTGGTTTTTATCCGCGTTGGAATCGTAAATGGACTGAAACGTGACATTGTTTAATTTAATAGAATTCATCATTCGTCAGCTCATTAAACTGTGCTATTGAGGCTGTAGTAGTGATCAATATAAGAATAAGGGTGATTTTATATTTTTTCATGATGTAGAAATTATATTATTAATAGCAAGGTTAGACATCTTAATCCAAAGGAGATCAACCAGCTTAAGAACCTCTCTGGGGGCGAAAGCAAACGACTACCGATATATCTGATGAATTTCTGGGAGAGGATTGAGCTACAGGGTTTTGGTATGACCGTGAGTTAGTTTGAGGACTTTTCTCAGTATTTAGGGGAAAAGGCTATTAATATTGACATTTTTTGAACGACAGTTTCACCCTCGTTTGTTGCTGGTTCATAGCGAAGAGAGTTTATGACTTTTAGGGCAGGAGTACATAAAGTAGGATGTGAACTATCCACAATGAGAGGTTTAAAAGGGTACCCTTTTTTATCAATAAAAAAATCAATATAAACTTTGCCCTCAATATCAGATTGCTGATAAACTTGAGTTTGATCAGAAATTAATCGTGCAAACTGTTCAGGGTTTATAAAAAAATCTCTCCCTGATATCTTGATTTCCTTGCGCACATTATCTGGCTGGGTATAGCACCTAAATATTAAGGACTCAAAGAAGGGTGAATTTGTATTGACCTGTCCGATAAATTGTAATTTACTTTCTGTAAAAGGATTATGATTTAAGACAACCGTAGCTTGGGTAAACTCACGATGTATAAGATTTACATCCGAACTAATTTTTATACTTTTTTTAACGATTCTCAAAGGGTTGTCCATGAATGAAAGATTGAATTCTTTCTTAAACAATCCATCTCCATTGATTAAAGAAATTGTAAGTGTATCGTCATGAAATTCACATTTCCCCAAATTTTCATAGTTGATGATATCATAGCTCTCATCATCTGAACTTGCTTCAAATGAAAGAGCGGTTTTTATACTGACATCTATTTGAGCATTTCCAATAAAAGGGGTTAAAAGACAAATAAGAGCAGTTAATAGAATTTTAGTCATTCACAACCTCCTTTATTTGCTTCATCATTAATAATTTGAAGGAAGTACGTCCTTTCAGCTTGGTCTAATAACGACCATACATATGTCTCTTGTAATCCAGCCCAATACATTGCTTCATAGAATCCTGGAGGTCGAAATGAACTGCCATTTGCGATATCATATGCTTTCATTCCCTCTATCATAGTATTGCGATAAAATTCAGCCATTTGATTGTGTGACCAATCCTTGTAGCGTCGATAAAAATCATAAATTCCAGGATAATTTTCAGGTGATATTTGCCCACCGACAGAAATTATTTTTCGGTAAAGTTCTGCATGAATTAATTCACACATTTTTTGGGACAGTATGTTGACTTTTTTAGAACTATTTTCTGATTAGCGATTGATTTTGAGTTTAAATAGTGTGGGAGCAAATAAAAAAGCCAACCCAAAAATTATCGGGGTTGGCTTAGGTATTTAATAAGACTAACTCCCTAGTTCAGAGAGTTTGCAATTACTTCTAGGTCTTTATTCATGATGATATGTACCGCACTTCCCGGCTCATCATCAATGGCTAGTTTCTTCTCATAAGCGCCTTTTGAGCCAAATAGGTTGATACAATCGTCGCTCACTTTGTAAGTCTTGTTGGCATAGAAAGAAGACACATAATCCACCGTTTTTAGATCTACAATCTCTCCACCTAGGTTGATTTTCAAAGTAAATAGCTTGGTTTCCGAATTGGAAGATCCTGCTCTTCTCACTCTTCCATCCAATCCTTTTAATTCATTGTAATTACCCACGATTAAGTATCCTTGATCTACATTCACTACATCAGCAATGTCACCTTTGTAGGACAGCCGCTTTTGCCATTGGAGATCGCCATAAATGCTATAGCTAGCCATGATGAGTTCTGAGTCCATAAAAATATCATCACGGTAATCATCTCCTTTGTAAGTGACAAAGAGTGTATTGGTTCTTTCATTGAATGAAATTTTGCGAGGAAATTTATCAAGTACGAGTCGTTTATTGAATGTCACAAGGCCTTTTTCATCCAGCATCATCAGGTGGTTCATCTTTGCGCCATTAGCATCCACTCCATTGAGGATCAACGCTAACCCACCTGGTATGGTCTGCATAGCACCTATCCGTGTGTCACTATCAAAACCCACAGTACTGTCAAGTTGGAGCAAATACTCGTTGTACCAACCTATTGTTTGATCTGGTGCCACACCAGCCACATATGCTTGTACTTTGGTTTCTTTTGCATTCAAGAAAATACCTCCAATGAAGGCTGACCCGTCAAAATTCTCAATACGATGAGTTGTTATTTTCTGATCAGTAAGTTGTTCCTTGTCCATAGAAAGCGAACTTCTTAATGGAATAGAAGTCTTCTTATATTTCGCCATAGGTATGATAGAATCAGTTTTGAGCAATTGGTATAGCTCTGTCTGGATATTGTCTACATATTGTTTGGCTTGCTCGTCATTAGAAGCTCTAGAGGTACTTACAAACTGGGTAATGCCTGACTGACCTTGGTATGATTGACTTATGAGTTTTGGATATTTCTCGTAGGAAGCTTGAGTATTTCTCTTGCGAACATCGCTCAGCACACTATCCGCATCTTTTATTTTATTGATTGTCTGCCCATACATATAGAGTTTTCTTTCTACGGTAGAGTTTTCATCTTCAGCAATTTTATTATTGACTAGTTTTTGATGTAATAGGTCGTGTTGCTTTTCTTTAAAAAGAAAGATCGGCTCTATGACAGAGTTTAGATCATATTTTCTCAAAGTAAAAAGAATCTCTTTCGAAACTTTCAAAGGCTCAAATGTTTCATTTGCAAATGAAGGTGCGACATTCTTTAGTTCCTTATCAAGGCGTACATTTTCCGCAGCAAGATCAAGTCTTAATTTGTCAATTTCTGCCTTGATAGTTGCTCTTGTTTCATCTACCCATGCGGCATAATCCCACACTGTGATATCATTTTTGAGGAAGTTAATCTTGGATTCTAACCCATCGAGGCGATAGACTTTGATGGGCTGCACAGACATCTTTTGGTGATACCCTACATCAAATGTGTCACTCGCTGATTTGTATTCTTTCCAGTAGGCCAGGCTCGCGAGATAGTCCTCTTTGATCTCACTAAACTCCTTATCTACTTCGTCATTGTAAAGCAAATAGAGGTCTTTGAAAGTCGGATACTTACCAAGTATCTGGCTGAACTTTTTATGTGCCTGATCATAGTTACTAAAGCTTTTGGTGAACTTTTCATAAATCGTCGGGACATTGGCTACATATTTTTTCAATTCGGCTTGTACAATAGCCAAGTGATTTTTTATCGTATCGTACTCAACATTGAGCCTTCCTTTTTCATCTAGTTTGCCAAAGTTGAAAAAGTACTCTTGATTCTTTTTGACTACTTTTTCATTGATAAATTGACTTGCTAGCCGATAAGCATTTAATGCTTCTTGCGCATTACCTACTTTGTAGGCATAATCTGTAAATGGGTCACTTTTTCTAAATCTATTTTCATAGACTAATCCCATTTGAAGGTATATACTGCCATTGTCAAATTCCTGAGCGAGATAAATCTTTAACTCAGCAAGTGTCCCACTTGGTGGCATGGCAAGAAATCTTGGGAGTACTTCCTCGTATTTTTCAAGCTTTTGAGCAAGCCCAGTAAGTGTAGCGCCTGCCAGAATTATATATAAAGTAATTTTCTTCATGATTTTTATGGCTTATATGGCTAATATTTTCAATACTACGCGCCTATTTCTGGCCTTGTTTTCTTCGGTATCATTTGGCACTATTGGCTGACTCTCACCATAGCCTTTAGCTGTAAATCTGTCTACTGCTATACCTTCCTCAGAAAGGAATTTTGCCACACTCTGTGCACGACGATTAGAAAGTGCAGCATTATATGCTGCAGAACCCACATCATCTGAGTGAGCGGCTACTTCTACTTTCAGTGTAGAGTTTTCCTTCATAAGTTTAACTACCCGTCTTAATTCTATATATGAGATTTCATCCAATTGATCTGAGTTTGATTCAAAGAGAATTTCCTTCAAAGTCAAGTTTGCCCCTGTGAGCAGAGGCTGCAATGCGAGTTGCAAACTTGCGATCTCACCTGATCCACCACCGCCACCGCCACCGGCTTTGATAGTCACAGTGTTTCCAGTCTCACCACCAGAGGTGATTTCTGTCACATCCTCCTTCACGTCTATAACCGTACTATTGAAAGCATAACCCTGATCGCTGGTTGCTTCTATCTCGTATCTGTCGCCAACTCGCAAGGCCACAGTTTCATTACCGTTGACCTCTATCACTTCATCACGGTTCTTATTTCGGATTCTTACTTTAGAGCGGATTTTTCCATTGTTTACTAGATCGGCTACATTGATCTGTAGGTTACGCTTGTGAGGGAGCATTTCCACATCTCGAATAAACTGAGGATAAACAACCAAATCCGACACATCGAGTGTGAAGAACTTGCTATCAAAATTCTCCTTGTCAACGATGATTTCATATTTCTTGCCTAATGGCAGATCAAGTGTAATTCGACCATCTTCATTGTTTTCTACTTCCATGAAGAAGGTTGATGCACCAGGTACTTTTACCTTGATATTGGCCATCACAGGTTCAAATAAGTCACCATCGTAAATATTCAAGCTGAGATTAGCCGTGCTAAAAAGCTGAATATCTTGATCTATTTCCTTGTATTCTGTCTCATTGCTTAGATCAAAAAATAAATATTTTGACGTATACCCAGGTTTCTTAATCTCAATATTATAATTTCCCCCTACTGCTAGTACTACAGTATATCTACCATCATTAGGGTTATTACTGATGGTCATCAATTCACTAGAAGTGAAAGCATCCGAAACGATCATTTCTGCGGCTACTCCATCGTTTGTTTTTCCATCAGTGATATATCCTTGAATAATAATGTTTTTAAACTGTCGAAGTTGCGGAGGAATCTCGACAGTGTTGATTTCATTTCCTCCATATACATAGTAGAGCAGATCGCCTTGAGCGGAAATAGAAGAAAATTGATCTGCTACTTTAGTATTTACAAATTCCAAAGCTATAGGTGATACCCAGTCACCAATAGGAGTGAGTCGAGTCTGATAAAGATCAAAATCTCCCCTTCCGCCCGGTCTGTTCGAAGCAAATATCAAGGTCTTGTTATCCGCCATAATTCTAGGCGCCTTTTCACAGAATTGATTGATTGGAGTTGGAAGTAGCTCTGGCTCTGACCAAGAACCGTCTTTTTTCTTTTTTGATGAATAAAGGCTGAAGCAAGCTTTGTTTTGCCATTGCTCAGCTAAATCTTTATCAGTGAGTGGATTAAAATTTTGTCTTACAAAATACATGGTCTTGCCGTCTGCCGAGATTGATGGGAAACCCTCATACCCTCGAGTGTTGATCGGGGCGCCTACGTTTTTCGGTGCGGTCCAAGTATCACCGTCTCTTATGGAATAGAAGATATCTTCACTTCCTAAGCCATCTCTAAATGAAGCAAAAAAGAAAAGCATATTACCATCAAAGGAAATACTTGGACCACCGATCAAATCAGTAGAATCACCATAATTATTGATAGGATCAATCGGCTTGGGTTCTGTCCATTTACCATTGACGTATCTTGAGTCAAACAGTTCATATCGCCCTCTTCGGTTGGATTCTAAGATCATGGTTCGTCCATCTGCTGAGATAGATGGTGCGTACTCTATGCTGCTACTATTGAGCTCGGGGATTGCTTTGGCCGTACTTCTGTAATAGTTTAGTGTATCAGCATATGTCTTGAGCGTATCTGGGATTTGCGCATGTGCAATTCCAAAGGCCAAAATCAGTATTGTGATTAATGAGTATCTCATCTTGAGCATTTCCTCTTTATTTATTTTCCTAACATTACAAAAGCTCCCCAATAATAGGGCTCGCTAAATTGACTTCTAACCTCTCCAATGGCTGCATTGAAAGCATCAAGACTCGTCTTACCACCAAACCAGTTTTTATAGAAGCTACTCATAAGCATCTGGGTGGTAGCATCATTTACCTTCCACAAACTCATGATGAGATTGTCTGCTCCTGCTACTAAAAATGAGCGTTGCAAACCATAAACACCTTCTCCATTTTTCACCTCTCCAAGTCCAGTTTCGCAAGCTGACATTACAACCAGATCTGTGCCATCAAGGTTGAGATTCATAGCTTCGTATGCCGTAAGGATTCCATCCTCTTCTCCTGGGATGTCTTGAAAATTGATCGTGTTTTCCGCTCCAGCGAAAAGCAGCCCAGATCGCAGTAGCGGGTTGAATTTACCATTTCGACTGGTAAGTCCACCATCTTCCTCATCCATTTTCAAATCTGCAAGGAAAAATCCATGCGTCGCAATGTGAAGAATTTTAGGGCTTTTCAATGCTTTGAGATCAGCCTCTGTCGCCCTACGGGCTTGGTGAACGTTACCTACCCAAGATCCGCCCTGCAAAATTGCATTGATATTATTTATCTCTTGAAGTGTACCAGGTAAGGGAGAAATTTTATTACCAAAACTAGACTTCATATCATCTGCGGAGAAAAGGGCGCCACCTTCATTCAGGGGTTGAGTACCTAGATTGAATGCAGGAAACCCAAACATTTCCGCATTTTCGCCTTCTGCGGGAGTTTTATCTTCGAGCAATTCTCGCGTATTACTCAACAATCGAATCTTATATCTATCCACCATATAGGCTTTAGTGTCAGGGTTATAAAGGGTTGCGATATTTACTTTATTCAAAACCCCATCAGCCGATAGGTAGAGCGTTTCAACATTGTCGCTGATTGCTTCATCTTGTACTTTCCAGAAAACAGGATATGATTTGGTGTCCTGTGTTTTGTAAATGATCAAATTTTTATAGCTTTTAAAACCTTTGTCTTCCATCTCCAAGCCTCGTGGATTCACGACTAGCTTAGGTGCTGTAAATGAGGGTTCCAATATCAATGCTGTATACAACACTGAGTCAATTTTCATTTTCTTTTTGATCCGTATTAATTCCATAGCAGCATCGTTCGGACCTAACTTACTCAGAACAGCTTGCCATGTAGGTGCTTCATGATCGAACTCGCCTGCGAATGCCGTGGACTTTAAAGAGAGCTTCTTCTCGAGATCATTGGATTGTGTTTCCATAGCAGCAATGCTTATCCCACTTCTTTCAGTTTCCTCTCGAGACATTGCATATGCTTTGACAATTCCTTCTTTCAAGGAAGTCCACTCATTGAAAAGATCAATTAGCTCTTGATCCCCACTTGCTAGTATCCTATTTCGCACCTTATTCGATGCATTGAGCAATAGCGCTTTGGTAGAGAGTTGGAGATTGTACATGCTTCCGAGGATTTCTTCTCTATCTTCAGGTGTTCCTTTTTGCAATAAATTATAGTCCACAGCATAGTCCATGTAGCTATCAAAGACTGGTTTTATTTTGGCATAAAGTGCGCTCTTCTCACTTTCACTTAAAGCAGGGAAATACTTCTGAATATTCTCCAAATACCTACTTACTACTTCGACATAGATTGGTTTTGCACCTTCAAAATCACCTGTTTTGTGCTTGATAGCAGCTAGTCCATAAAGTGAGAATGCAAAATCTGGATGGTTCTCACCTAGGATGGTTCTACGGATCTCAACAACCTGTTCGAAATAGGCTAGAGCTTGATCATAGTTTTCGAGCTCCTGCTCCAATGCTGCCAAATTGTAAAGTGTACTTGCATAAGAAGGGTGATTACTACCAAATATTGCTCTGTCAATATCAAGGGCTTTTTGATACAGTTCTTTTGATCTGTCAAACTCTCCATTTTCTTTGTAGATAGAAGCCAAGTTATGTAGCGTTTTTGCATATAGTGGGTGATTTATACCCAGTATTTGCTCATCAATAGCCAGTACTTCTTCCAACAGTTCTTTCGCTCGATCGTAATCCTCCTCCAATTGGTAGAGAGTCGCTAGGTTCTCTAGGGCAGTAGCATAGTCAGGGTTTAGCTTGCCAATTTGTGCTTCATATATTTTCAACGCATTTTCAAAAAGTGGTTTTGCCGCATCTAGATTACCCATTTTCTGATAAAGAAGGGCTAGGTTATTAGTGACCAGCGCATAGTAAACATGTGAAGTCCCGTATGTATCTGCATAAATATCCTTGGCTTTTTTCAGGTATTGTTCAGCTTCGCCATATTCAGCGAGTTGTTTTTTGACGGAACCTAAATTTGAGAGGGTATATGCAAGAGAGGGATCATTTAGTGGTAAGATCTTTTCTTTAATGGATTTTATGTCTGACAATATGAGTGCGGCATCTGTATATCTCGCCGTATTGAGATAGAGCAACGCAAGGTTTTCATATGTAGTTAGGTAATCTCGGTTTTCTGTCCCGAAACTGTTCCTCTTTACTTCTTCGGCAATTTTCAAATAGTACTCAGCTGTGAAATAGTTACCCTGTAGTTGTAGTAGAGAGGAGTAATTTGCCGCGACCGTAGCATATTCAGGATGACTACTACCATAACTTCGCTCAAAAACAGGAAGTACTTCGAGATATAGCGCACTACTTTTTTCATACTCACCAAGTTGCGTGTAGATTCCTGCAAGTGTATTTTTAACGAAAGCCGTCTGAAGTGCTTCCGGTCCAAACAGCGCATTGACTTCTGAAAGTGCGTTTTGAGCAATTACTTTTGACTCGTTGTATTTAGCTTCTGCGCCAAGGTTTTTTGCTTTTTGATTGTATAAGGTATATTTTTTTTGACTGAAATTTTTCTCTTCGCTTATGGAGATTGCTTCATCTATTTTATCATTTGCACCAGAGATATCTCCAATACCTAAAAGTAGCCCACTCAAACTTTCGAGTGCATTGACGAATGTCAGATCTTTGGTAATGCCTGTGGATTCGTAAAGTTCAACAACCTCATCAAGTTTAGATTTAGCCAATTCTGATTCGCCTTTTCTGATTAGTAGGTTAGCGTAATTGGTTAGGACATTTGCATATCGAACGGGATCATTATTTTTTGTAGCCTCGCTTTGTATGATTAGCTTTTCAATGATGGCAGTTGCTTCATCATATTTCCCTGTTTTTTGCAAGTCAATGCTTAGGTTATTTAAGGCAATGGCATATTCATCACTGGTTTCTTCTCCGAGTGCAGTGAAATTCTCAATTGCTAATTGATACTTACTCACAGCTTCAGAGAATCTTCCGAGTTGATCCTGAACGTCTGCTACTTTGACCAATATGCTGCCAAATTGAAAATTTGGTGTTTCGTAATTGTAATATTCTTCCACTTCCTTGAAAAGTGTAAGTGCCGTAGCTAACTCAGAACGTTCCAGTAAAAAAGAGCCATAGTTGTAAATAATATTGTAATAATCGCCATCTACCTCATCATAGGTGGTGAGCACTTCGTAGGAGTTTTTAAACAGTGTTGCAGCTTCTTCATCTTGCTTAAGTTGAAAAAGGGCAACAGCCAAATTTCCATTAGCGATAGCTACTTCATAACTCTCAGAAGTATTGTAAGTCAATATGATATTCAAAGCTTCTCTAAGCAATGGTTCTGCTGCCCCATACTCACTTCGATACATTCTGATTACCGAAAGGTTTTGAAGAGCAGCAGCGAAATTCATATCTTGGTTTTCACCAATCTTGATAAGTGTTTCAATTTCTTCTTTGGCATAAGAAACTGCTGCAGTATTATCTCCCAGATCATAGCACACCAAAGAGAGCTGTCTTAATATTACCGCAAAGTTTTTGTTGGGGTTACTTTGGTTTTGTTTGATATCCGACAATGCCTGCTCGGCATAAGTCCTCGCATTTTCTGACTCATAATTATTGTATGCCTCTACTGACTGACTATATAGTTCAGCCCAGTTCTGAGCCTGACAAATAAAGGAGGCGAGTAATGCGTAAATGCAAAAAGTAAATCTTTTCAAGAGGTAGGGTACGGTTTGGGAAATAAGCTATCAAGTTAAAAAATATGTGACGAAGCTTGAATGAATTTGGGATGCATTTTCATCAAATACCTATAATGGGGTATTCAACATTGGATATTTTCTCATGAATGGGCATGGAAACTGCCCCTTCTCAAATAATATAGTATGCATGCATACTAAAATAGATCATTTTTGTATCTTCGAGGGCATTAAAAACCCAAACCGAATAGGTTTAGGTTTTGGTAGTGAGGAGTAGGCATGTTTGCAGCGGCGGACCGTAGGAGCTACCTTCAGCCACCGACTTACAAATTTTTAAGTTTTGGGCAACAAAAAACCCAGACTTAAAAAAGCCTGGGTTAGATGTGGTGCTGAATGGGCTTGATCGGAGCGACGTTCGCCCACCGACTCACGGATTTTCAAAGTTTTGGGCAACAAAAAACCCAGACTTAAGAAGCCTGGGTTAAATGTGGTGCTGAGTGGGCTCGAACCACCGACTCACGGATTTTCAGTCCGATGCTCTACCAGCTGAGCTACAGCACCGTTTAACGAGGTGCAAAGCTAGAGAATCTTTTAAATTGAGCAAATATATTTTATTAAAATAGCTACGTAAACTAACCCCACATAATGATCGCACAATTAGCATTTGTAGCCATACTGTTATTCTTTGGATTTTTCATTTTCAAGAGGATATCAAGAATCAGAAAAAACATACTTCTGGGAAGACCAGAGGCAATAAATGATCGACTTTCAGAGCGCTGGAAGACCGTCATGTTGGTGGCTTTCGGTCAAAAGAAAATGTTTAAAAAGCTGCTGCCGGCGTTCTTTCATTTCCTGATTTATGCCGGATTTATTCTTATTAATCTTGAAGTCCTTGAAATTATTTTAGATGGGATATCAGGTCAGCATAGGATTTTCGCTCCATTGCTGGGCAGTTTTTATACTGGGCTCATTTCCTTTTTTGAGGTTCTCGCGGTGCTGGTGATTTTGGCCTGTGTAGTATTCTTTGTGAGACGAAATGTGATGAAAATAGATCGTTTCAAGAAAGTAGAGATGATTGGATGGCCATCTTTAGATGCAAATCTTATTTTGGTGATAGAAGTGGTGCTCATGATGGCAATACTTACAATGAATGCTACCGATCTCGCCTTACAGAGCGCAGGAGCTGATCATTACACCAGCACTGGAGTTTTTCTGGTAAGCGGAATGTTCATGTCTTGGTTTGATTCACTTAGCATTGATTCACTTCAAATGATTGAGCGAGCTGCATGGTGGATTCACATTGTTGGCATATTTTCTTTTGCTTTTTATGTGACGTACTCTAAGCACCTTCATATATTTCTAGCCTTTCCAAATACATTCTATAGTAGACTTTCCTCAGCCGGGAAAATGAAAAACATGAATGAGGTCACCAATGAGGTGAAAATAATGTTGGGTTTGCCAGCAGATGAGTCAGCACCTCCTCCCGAAGGAATGAAGTTTGGCGCGAAGGATGTCAATGACCTGAGCTGGAAAAATCTCATGGATGCTTACTCATGCACCGAATGTGGTAGATGTACTGCCGAGTGTCCGGCTAACCTTACTGGGAAGAAACTTTCCCCAAGAAAAATAATGATGGATACTCGCGACCGACTAGAGGAAGTGGGTCAGTCTATAGAGAAAGGTGGCAAGGGATTGGCTGATGGCAAATCATTACTGGGCGATTATATTTCCAAAGAGGAAATAAACGCATGCACCAATTGTAATGCATGCGTAGAAGCTTGCCCAATTACGATCAACCCATTAGACATTATCCTCCAAATGAGGCGATATGTAGCGATGGAGGAATCTGGTTCGCCTCAATCTTGGAATATGATGTTTCAAAACGTAGAGACCAACTTTGCACCTTGGAAATTCCCTCCAACAGATCGCTTCAATTGGTCCAAAGATCTTGATATTAAATAATTTCAACACCCCAAATAATACATCGATGAGTGAAATGAAGTCAGTACCTACAATGGCAGAGTTTATGTCCCGAGGAGAGCAACCTGAAGTACTCTTTTGGGTAGGTTGTGCAGGGTCTTTTGATGATAGATACAAAAATGTGACGAGGGCCTTTGTGAAAATATTGGACAAGGTGGGCATCAGCTTTGCGGTATTGGGCGATGAGGAGGCCTGCACGGGCGATCCCGCTCGAAGAGCAGGAAATGAATTTCTTTTTCAGATGCAAGCCATGGCTAACATCCAAGTGCTCAATGGTTATGAAGTCAAGAAAATAGTGACTGCTTGTCCGCATTGTTTCAATACGCTGAAGAATGAATATCCAGATCTTGGTGGGAATTATGATGTAGTTCACCATTCTCAGTATTTGCAAGAGCTTATCAATACTGGAAAAGTGACGCTGCAAGGTGGTGGGACTTTTAAAGGCCGCAAGATCACTTATCATGATTCTTGCTTTTTAGGAAGGGCTAATAAAGTCTATGAAGCGCCACGAAAAGTATTGGAAGCACTAGATGCTGAGCTAGTGGAGATGAAGAGATGCCGTACCAAAGGTCTTTGCTGTGGAGCCGGCGGAGGTCAGATGTTCAAAGATGCAGAACCAGGCAATAAGGAGATTAATATTGAGCGCACAGAAGAGGCTTTAGAAACCGGTGCTGATACCGTAGCAGTGGCTTGTCCTTTCTGCATGACTATGATGTCCGATGGTGTGAAAAACAAAGAGCGTGAAGATTCTGTAAAAGTTATGGACTTGGCTGAACTCATCGCAGAGGCTGAAGGTTTAAAGGATTAAATTTAAACCATTATGGATACGCTAGAAAAAATGCCGGATCATGCCCGTCTGTGGGTATATCAATCAAGTAGACCTTTTACCGAAAGTGAGCGAAATGAGCTCGTCACCTATTTGGATGCATTTGTGGGGCAGTGGAAAGCCCACGGGCAAGCCTTGCTTGCGAAGTATGCTATTGAATACAATCAATTTATAGTGGTGGCGGTGGATGAATCCTTTCATCAAGCTAGCGGATGTAGTATAGATGCGTCTGTTGGTTTGATGAGACAGCTCGAGCAAAAGTTTGGCATCAGTCTCTTAGATAGAACCCAAGTAGCTTACTTGGATAAAGAAGACATTGTTTTAAAGCCATTCAATAAACTCAAAGAAGCAGTAGCAAGTGGTGAAATAGCCGGTGAGACCATTATTTTCAACAATGCTGTGCAGTCAGTTTCCGAATGGAAAGCAGGTTGGGCTGTCCCAGCCAATACTTCTTGGCTGAAAAGATATTTTGTCTGAGGGAGTGGAACATCTGAATTGTTTCCATTAAGCATAATTGTTTGACGTTTTTTTACTTAGTTTGATGCATGATCCTACTGGGATATCGTAAAATGAAGCACACTTTCTTTCTCATAATTTTTATTTTCTTGAGTTCTTGCACAATCAAATTTGCCCAGAAGAATTTTGAGCAGGGGAATTTTGATAGGGCGATTCAGCTATATAAAAAGGGCCTTGACCCTGAAAGTGCTAGTCAAAATTTTATGTTAGCCGAATCCTACAGAAAGTCTAACAGAATTGAGGAAGCGGCAAAATATTACTTAGACGCCAAAAAACAGGGCTCTGATGAGCCAAGTCTCCCGCTTTATCTTGCAAAATCTTTGAAAGCGGTCAAGCGGTATGATGAGGCTGAAGCTGTACTCAACGAGTATCTACAGAAAAGTGGAGGGGATAAACAATGGAAAGAGCTCGCGCAGATCGAACTGGACAATCTTCAGAAGGTAGATGTGTTACAAAACACGACTAACTATTTCCGAATCAAGAATCTTGAAGATTTGAATACTCCATTTGGTGAATATTCACCTGTTTACCTAAATGGTTTTTTGTATTTCGTTTCCAATCGTGATGGGGGTAGGATATACACTGCTACAGGCACACCTTTTACGGATATCTATCAGGTCCCTACCAAAGGCGCTAATGTCAATCTCAGAGGACTAAAAGCACTTGATCCTATCATCAATCATCCGGATGTGAATGAGGGTTCCATAGCCATTTCATCAGATGGAGCTTCTATCATTTTTGCCAAAGGGAACAATGGAAAAGCCACTGGTAACTCCGAAGTAAACCTCTATTTCACTAGATATAGAAATGGTAATTGGTCTGAGCCCCGTCCTATAGCGGTGAATGATCCTGACTCTTGGGACTCTACACCAGCGCTTACACCTGATGGGACAACATTATACTTTGCGAGTACACGGCCCGGTGGTTATGGAGGGATAGACTTATACTCTGCACAGCTCAACCGGCGTGGACGATGGGTAGATGTTCAAAATCTTGGTCCAACAATCAATACTCCTGGTGATGAAGCATTTCCTTTTGTGTCGGAGGATGGACGTCTCTATTTTGCTTCGAATGGCCATCCCGGGTTGGGAAATCTGGATCAGTTTGTAGCTACCCGCGTAAGAGGCAAAATCACCGTGGAGAATCTTGGCGAGCCGATGAACTCTGCAGCGGATGATTTTGGTTTTTATCAATATGATCTTACCAGAGGATTTTTCTCTTCCAATAGACCTGGAGGAAAAGGGGATGATGACATCTATACTTTTCTTGACGAAAATCCTGACCTTAAAGTGGTTAACTATTTCCTAGTAGGAAAAACCTTAACTACCGATGATGGAGGCAATACAATCGTCCTTCCAAATACCAAAGTGTCGCTAAAGGCGGAGGATGGGTCCTTAGTTAATGAAGCATTTACCAATGAAGATGGGGTCTTTAAGTTTCGAGTATATAGTGAGGAAAAATATGATCTTCTGGGAGAAAAAACCGACTATTTTGCCACAAGGAAGACTTTTTCGACAATTGGGAGAAGTGTAGATAAATCTACGCTGACAGAGTTTATCACCAACATTACATTTGATACAGAGATCATGATGGATCGCATCGTCCTAGAAAAATCTATCGTCCTCAACAACATTTATTATGATCTTGATAAATCTGATATCCGCCCTGATGCGGCTTTGGTACTTGACAGCCTCGTGATGATCATGGAGGACAATCCTGACATCTTTATTGAGCTGGGATCTCATACTGATGCTCGTGCTGACGATGATTATAATATGAGATTGTCTCAAGCCAGAGCAGGATCCGCCGTGCGGTATATGATAGAGCAAGGTATATCTGCTGAACGTATTGTAGCAAGGGGGTATGGTGAAAGCAAATTGCTTATCCCAAATGCTGTTACTGAGGAGGAGCATCAGAAAAACAGAAGGACACAGTTCAAAGTCCTCAAATACAACCCTCAGCAAACTGATGATCAGGTACTGGAAGATCATGAAGGAGATGAGTACGATCGCTTCTTTGATGAGTAGCCTGAATTAACCTAGATCATTTCACCATTGGATTTTAATTTTGGTGCAAGCCATATGGTCACCAAGTTCATTTGATTTGTTTTTCTTTGCCAAAAAAAATCCATGTCTGATCGATACGCTCAAAGAGGAGTTTCCGCAACGAAAGATGAAGTACATGCGGCCATCAAGAATGTCGATAAGGGCCTTTTCCCTCAGGCTTTTTGCAAAATAGTTCCTGACTTGCTTACCAAAGACGAAGACTATTGTGCGATTATGCATGCAGATGGAGCAGGTACCAAATCTTCTCTTGCTTATATGTATTGGAAGGAAACAGGAGATATTTCTGTCTGGAAAGGCATAGCTCAGGATGCCGTAATTATGAATACGGATGATCTGCTTTGTGTTGGATGCACCGAAAATATTCTTTTGTCTTCTACTATAGGCCGCAACAAAAATTTGATACCCGGCGAAGTGATTTCAGCAATCATCAGTGGAACAGAGGAAGTGTTGCAGATGCTTCGTGATCAGGGGATAGATATAATTTCTACTGGCGGTGAAACTGCCGATGTTGGTGATTTGGTACGAACAATCATTGTGGATAGTACAGTTACGGCAAGGATGAAACGATCTGATGTGATCAGCAATGATGGCATCAAGCCAGGTGATGTGATTGTTGGATTGTCTTCTTATGGGCAGTCGACTTACGAGTCTGAGTACAATGGTGGGATGGGTAGCAATGGACTTACATCGGCACGTCATGATGTGTTCAGCAAAATCTATCGCGACAAATACAAAGAGGCGTATGATCCAGCGGTCAACCAAGATTTGATCTTTTCAGGAAGCAAGCTATTGACTGATGCAGTAGAGGGGAGTGCATTGAATGCTGGTAAACTGGTGCTTAGCGCAACTCGGACTTATGCGCCAATAGTTAAAAAGCTACTTAGTGAGCTGCCAGGAAAAATCAATGGGATGGTCCACTGCAGTGGTGGCGCGCAAACCAAAGTGCTCCACTTCGTGGAAAACCTTAAGATCATAAAAGACAATCTTTTTGAAATTCCCCCTCTATTCAAACTGATCCAAGCTGAGAGTGGCACAGATTGGAAGGAGATGTATCAAGTATTCAATATGGGCCACCGCTATGAAATCTACCTTCCGGAGGAGTATGCCAAGGAAGTTATTGCCATTTCTGAATCATTTGGGGTGCCTGCGCAAATAGTTGGGAGAGTAGAAGCCGCACAACAGAAAAGTGTGGAAATCGTTGGGCCTCATGGCACTTATAACTATTAGACAACATGCTTCCTCGTACAACACTAGAAAATGATTCTGTAAAGCTTACTGTACTTCAAAAAAGCGACTGGCAGCATTTGGTTGATTTGGCGAAAGACCCATCACTATGGAGTTATTTTCCTCATGACTTAAGCGAAGAGGAGTCCTTCCAAAACTGGCTTGATCACAGAATTACTCTAATGGAAAGGGGAGAATGGCTGCCATATTTGGTTTATTCAAAGACTTTTGAGCAGTACGCTGGTTTGACTTGCTATCTAAGTATAGATGAACCGAATAAGGTCATAGAAGTAGGTGGCACATGGTACGGCACGCAGTTTCATAGCACGGACGTGAACCCCAATTGCAAAATTTTAATGATGTCACATGCTTTTGAAACACTGGGTTTTCAAAGACTAGAATACAAGACTGATATACTCAACGAACGTTCACGGAGGGCAATCATGAAGCTTGGCGCCAAAGAAGATGGAGTGCTCAGAAGTAATAGAATAGTGCAGGGAGAGCGTCGCAGAGACACCATTTACTACAGCATCTTAGCTGAAGAATGGCCTGAAGTAAAGGCAAAATTGGCCACACGAATCGCCAGCTATAAATGATCATTTCCAGACCCAAAGCTAACACACTTACAGCACTGAGTGTATTTTTAATATTGACCTTTGGGTCGTTTTTCCTCTTGCTCAATAGCCTGCTCACGCAGGAATCATTTTTCATTTTTAAGCTGATACTCACGCCGATTATATTGGTGATTGGCTTGATAGTTTTGAGTAAACTCTTGGCAGCTATCAAAATAGTGAAGCTTGGCGACAACAAGATCGAGGTATTTTATCCGGTCACACGTTTGAGACAGATGCTCATGGTGCAAGACATTTTAGGATGGAGAGAAGAGGTAATCAAGACCAAAAATGGAGAGTTTCGAGAGGTGAAAATTCTAAATACTCAAAAGAAAATACTGAAGTTATCCAATAGAGAGAACACCGAATACGATGCGGTAGTGAAGTATTTGCGTAAGAAAGTGAAGGTTAAGAAGCCTTCTGGTTTAGGTTAATAGAAAGCATCCTCAATATGCAATATTTCATCGCGAGTGATGCTAATGATGTCAAAGCGAATGTCTTTTTTCCAGTTGATAGCGAATAGGTAGTTTTCAGCTGCTTTGATGATGAGCTTTTGCTGAGCATTACTCACAAAAGTCTCAGGTTCGCCGTAAGCATTTCCCTTTCTCAGCTTCACTTCCACAAACACCAAAAGCTTATTTTCTAGAATCCCTATCAAGTCTATTTCCCCTCGGCCATATCTATAATTGCGCTCGGTGATTTCAAAACCCTTCTTTTCCAGAAAGGAAACCGCCAAATCTTCACCATATTTGCCTTTGCTTTTTGTGTTCATTAAATAACTACAGTCAATTGAAATTATACCCACTTAAGTTCAAAACCATCTTTAAAGATAAGATCTGGGGAGGACAAAAGATCAAGTCCGTTTTAGGTAAAGAATTTGCCCCCCTTCCCAATTGTGGAGAAACATGGGAGCTATCCGGCGTGAAAGGGAACATCTCAGAAGTGTCCAATGGTGCTTTAACTGGCAAATTGCTTACGGAGATTATCAGTGAATATGGTAGCGATCTGCTTGGATCACGGGTATTGAAAAGTTATGGAAGTGAGTTTCCGCTATTGATCAAATTTATAGATGCGGCAGATGATCTGTCTATTCAGGTACATCCAGACAATGCGCTAGCCAAGAAGCGTCACAACTCTTTCGGAAAGACGGAGATGTGGTACATCATGCAGGCAGACGAAGGAGCTACTTTGATCAGTGGATTCAATACAGAGCTGGACAGAGGATCTTATCAGAAAGCCTTCGATGAAGGCAGTTTGAAGGATATCCTCAATAGAGAATTGGTGGAGGCTGGCGATGTGTTTTTCTTGCCGGCTGGCAGGGTGCATACAATAGGTAAAGGGCTATTGCTTGCGGAGATCCAGCAGACCTCTGACGTGACCTATCGTATCTATGATTTTGATCGAAAAGATGCACAAGGCAACTTGAGAGAATTGCACCTTGAGGAATCGCTGGATGCTATCGATTACAAAAGACACGATCATTACAAAACACCCTATCAGCCCCAAAAGGACAAATCAGTAGAATTGGCCAAGTGTGAATACTTCTTCACGAATCGACTTGATCTGACTGATGACATGGCGGTGGATCATTCCGGGCTTGATAGTTTCAAAATCTACATCTGCCTTTCAGGGAAAGCCACTATCATCTATGAAGGCGGTAGTGAAAGCTTAGAAATGGGTGATGTGATTTTAGTGCCAGCTACTATGGAGTCTTACCTTATTGAAACTACTTCTGGTGTGAATCTGTTGGAGACTTATATCCCCAATTAATTGGCAAATACGAATAAGCAAACACAGTTTATCCATCTTGGTCTCAAGGACTATCAAGAAGCTTGGGACTATCAGGAAACCCTTTTCAAAAAATCTGTAGATCAGAAAATAGCAAATAGAAATCTTCCGGAGGAGGAGCAATTGCCGATCCCCAACTATCTGATTTTCTGTGAGCATCCACACGTTTATACTTTGGGCAAAAGCGGCAAAGAGTCGCATTTGCTTTTGGATGAACAAGGATTAAAAGACAAATCTGCGTCCTATTACAAGATCAATCGGGGGGGCGACATCACCTATCATGGTCCGGGACAGATCGTTGGGTATCCTATTTTAGATCTTGACAATTTTTTCACGGATATCCACAAATACCTGCGTTATCTTGAGGAGGCGGTCATTCTCACGCTTGGAGAGTATAGCATCAATGCAGGCAGGATTGCTGGACTTACTGGCGTTTGGTTAGACTATGATGATGAGTCGAAAGCAAGAAAAATCTGCGCGCTGGGTGTGAAATCTAGCCGCTGGGTGACAATGCACGGCTTTGCTTTCAATATCAATGTGGATCTTGATTATTTCGGAAATATCGTTCCTTGTGGCATTGACGACAAAGCGGTCACATCATTACAAAAAGAGTTAGGTCGTGAGGTGGATATGCGAGAAGTTGAAGAAAAGTTGAAGCGGCATTTAGCGCAATTATTTGAAATGGAATTGAGATGAGAAAGGACATAGTTTTTCCGAAAATAGAGCATGTATACATCGCTGTAGCTAAAGATGATGAGCAGTGGAAAGTCTATTTGATCAATCGTGGCAAGGATTTGCTAGAAAATATCATGATCACCAGCAAAGGCTATGGGATGAAAGATTGTGTAGAGCAGAGGACTTCTATTCTTCGCCACATGATTCCTCATTTAGACAAAGGAGAATATGGGCTTATTGAGCCAATAGACGAGCAAGTTTTTCACCTCAACAATGAGTATTGGGTGAGTTTTTTCATAGGAGGACAGGTCTATGACAAGAAATATATTTTCGTGCCGGAAAGCATTTTAGGCGAGCATCTGAGTTTCATCCCAGAGCTAAAGATGAAAGGCGTAATGCATCAGTAATCTCAGAAGCTTTTCATAGTCATTGAGGTTGTGTAATTTGTACCTAACTATCACTTGACATGGACTATCGATTAAAAAACCTTCTCATTTTAGATATTGAAACTGTAGCCGCCACCAACGACTACACCACCTTGAGCCCCGACATGCAAAAGCATTGGGAAAGAAAAGCTGGTTTTCTGCGCAATGAAGAAGACTACACAGCGGAAGAGCTTTATGAAAAACGCGCAGGGATATATTCTGAATTTGGCAAGGTTATCACAGTCTCGGTAGGTATTTTTCATGAGGTAGAAGGTGGTGAATTGGCCATCCGCGTAAAGTCTTTCACCAACGATGATGAGAAGCTTTTGCTAGAAGAAGTCAAAAACTTTCTCGTCACACGATTTGACCCTGAGACATTAAAGCTCTGTGGGCACAATGGGAAGGAGTTCGATTTTCCGTATCTTAGCCGCCGAATGCTGATCAATGGGATCAGGCTACCTTACGTATTGGACAATTCAGGTAAGAAACCTTGGGAAGTCAATTTCTTTGACACCATGGAGATGTGGAAATTTGGAGACCGCAAAAACTTCACCTCACTCGACTTGCTCACCACTATTTTTGAAATCCCTTCCAGCAAATCCGACATAGACGGATCCATGGTAAACGCTGTTTACCACCAAGGAGGTGATGGCCTCAAAAGAATTGAAAAGTACTGCCAAGGCGATGTGATCGCCACCGCGCAGCTGTTCCTGAAAATGCATGCCCTCCCCACCGTAGATCCAAAAAACATTACAATAGTTACATAAACTCTATATGAGTAAGAAAAAGAAAAAAATCAATACCAAACCGGGTAAGAATACCTCGGTTGAAAAATTTGTAAAAGACCAGATGAAGGCAGTGTTTGCCAAGAATCCCGGTCAAAAATTCAGTTACCGACAGCTCATCAAAGAGCTTAGATTAAGAGACGCCAAGTCCAAAGAAATCCTCAAAAACCTACTTTTTGCCATGGAGTCCAAAGGCTCGCTAGGCAAGGCTACAGACGGAAGATTTGTGCCGAATGGCGATGGAGAAGTGATAGAAGGACGTGTAGATCATGTCAATTCACGCTTTGCATATTTCATCAGTGACCAGTCAGAAGATGACGTTTGGGTGAAAACCGAAGACTTAAAATTCGCAGTGGACAAAGACATAGTTCGCGTACAAATCACCAAGCCGGGGGGCAATGGATTTCGCCCAGAGGGCAGGGTAGTAGAGCTGGTCACACGCACCAAGGAGGAGTTTGTCGGCAAGATCGAAATTTCCCCTAAATATGGTTTTGTAGTACCTGATAGCAGAAATATCCACTTCGATGTGATGGTCTATCCTGAAGATACGATGAATGCCAATCATGGTGACAAAGTCATTGTGAAGATTGACAAATGGCACGATGCGCGCAACCGTAGCCCAAAGGGCAAAGTGATTGCTGTGCTAGGAGCATCTGGTGAAAATGAAGCCGAGATCCACTCGATCATGGCAGAATTTGGCCTTCCTTTTCAGTTTCCTGAAAATGTGGAAAAAGCCGCCGAAGACATCCCAACAGAGATTACCAATGCGGAAATCAAGAAGCGTCGTGACTTTAGAAAAATTACCACGCTTACTGTAGATCCTGAAGATGCCAAAGATTTTGATGATGCCCTCTCTATCGAGAAGCTAGACGATGGTGATTACGAAATAGGCATTCATATCGCAGATGTGTCCCATTATGTGACGCCCGATTCTATTTTAGAAAAAGAAGCACTCCAGCGTGCCACATCGGTTTATCTGGTGGATCGTACCATTCCTATGCTTCCGGAGAAGCTCTCCAATGGGCTTTGTTCATTGCGTCCAAATGAAGACAAGCTGACATTCTCAGCATCTTTTGTGATGGATACAGAAGGCAAAGTGAAGAAAAAATGGTTTGGCCGGACGGTCATTCACTCTGACAGGAGGTTTGCTTACGAGGAGGCGCAAGAGCGCATAGAATCAGGGAAAGGAGACTATGCCGAAGAGCTACAGTTGCTCAATAGCATCGCATTGAAAATGCGTGACAAGCGATTTAAAAACGGAGCGGTAAATTTTGAGACGACTGAGGTCAAATTTCAACTGGACGAAAAGGGCAAGCCATTGGCCGTAATTCCTAAAGTGCGAAAAGATGCCCATAAGATGATCGAAGAATTTATGCTCTTGGCCAACCGTGAAGTAGCCACCCATATCTTCAAATGGGGACGTGGAGAAAACGGTCAATTCACATTCGTCTACAGAACGCACGACAATCCGGATCCTGAGAAACTAGACAGTTTTTCCAAGTTTGCAGCTCGATTTGGGCACAAGGTGGTTATCGCTGGAAATGTCTCTCGCAGCCTCAATAAGCTTTTAGGAGATATAGAGGGCAAGCCAGAGCAGAGCGTGCTGGAACAGCTCGCGATCCGTTCTATGGCCAAGGCCAAGTACACCACTGATCCGAAGGGGCATTTTGGTTTGGCATTTGATCATTACACACACTTTACCTCACCGATCCGTCGATACCCAGATGTGATGGTGCATCGCTTGCTTTATCAATACCTAGAGGGAGGCAAGACCGTGCCGCTAGAGCCAGAAGAAAAGAAATGCCAACACTCTTCGGAGCGTGAGAAGAATGCCGCAGACGCGGAAAGAGCGTCTATCAAGTACAAGCAAGTAGAATTCATGCAGAGCATGCTCGGAGAGGAGTTCGAAGGGCTGGTCTCAGGCGTGACCGACTTTGGGATCTTCGTAGAGATCGTCAGTACCAAATGTGAAGGCATGGTACGCCTTGCCGATTTGGATGATGACTATTATGAGTTTGATGAAAAAAGCTACCGAATCATCGGCCGCAACAACAAGCGCATCATCACCCTTGGCGATAAGCTGATGGTAAAAGTGGTGAAGACCGATATCGATCGCAGGACGATTGACTTGGCGTTGGTCAGCTTGGAAGACTGACTTGAAATACCTGACAGGTTTCAAAAACCTGTCAGGTATTGCCTTAGTCTATACCTTTTGGAAAGCCTTCGCGGCACGACCTACGCGGCGCGGTTCAAACTTTCCAAAACGTGCTTGCGCAATCGCTTGGCAAAGCCCAGTGATTTTTATTCTAAAAGCCTTTGAAGAGGAGAGCCATGTCGGGAAATATGCCCTATTATTAATTCTCACTCGGTGCAACCGAGCGATTGCAGGATAATACTTGAAAGCCTCGCTATTACTTGGCTTTGCCAAGTGGTATAATAATGCCATTACCGACAATGCACCCATTAATATCACTTACCCCGTACAACTGTGTAAGTTAAAAGTGAATGTCAAGGATACATACGTTTCCATGACCTGATACATACGGTCGCGTGGGTCCGTACATACGGTTGTGAGGGGGGTCTACATACGCTTGCGTGACCTCACGCATACGGTTGCATGAGGCATTACTTATGGTTGTTCAGAGAGCGTATCCATTTTGATAATAATTGAGACGAGTGAAGAGAGTTATTTTCCTCAGCCTCACCTGCAAAATAGTTCGATGTGTGGCTTTTGGGTAAACTATTCTATGGTCTTCTAGAATAAAAAAGGGAGCGCCTTATAAAAGCACTCCCTTCTTGATGACAGTTGTTGAAGAGACTCAGATCCCTGTGAATTTTCCAGAAAACTTTACAGAATAGCCATCACCTGCTTCCATGGTGACATCAGTCCAGACCATGTCTAGCTTGGTGTTGTCGTCAGCGTTTATAGTTAATTCCACCGTGCCGCTGGTAGAATATAGCTCTGAGCTATAGTGGTTGTAAAAGACCATCGAATATCCCGTGGCTCCTATATTGGCAGCATTTGGAAAGGTTCCAGCTGTTCCTACCACTGTATAGGTCCCAGCCGCAGGTCTGCTGCCATATTGGAAGTATCCGTCCAGTTTAGAGCTTGAGTTTTGACAAGGATTCATGATGACACTCAAGATACCTTGAGCTGAAATAACGGGTGCTCCAAAAAATGGAGTACAGACTAGTTTGTCATCTGAAAAAACAACCTCGTTGGCACCCAATTCGGTTTCTTCAGTTTCATCAGTTTCAGGGCTTGTCGGATCTTCATCAGACTCGCAAGAGAAGAAAAGAAGTGAAAACAAAAAGAGCGATGCTGTGAGAATAGACTTTGTCATGTTTTTTTCTGCAAGGATACTCTTACAAATGGTCTGATAATATCCGTGCTAGAAGGTATTTATTCGCTTTCAAGTGTTTTTGACCATTTTTTTGGTGTTACTTGCCAAGCGAATATTGTCAAATCCTCTGGCTGCTAGGTCACTGCCAAGTGCGCAGCATGCTTATTTGATCTCCCTCACTAGGGGTTTCATCACCTTGGTCCAAATAGCGTATCCTTTGGCATTCATATGTAAATTATCTTCTACGAAAAGTGATTCATCTAAGGTGCCATCTGCCTTCATCATGGGATTCCATATATCCACAAAATAGGCATTGGGTTTGTCTTGTACCCAATAATTCAACCATTGGTTGAAGACAATGTAGGATTCACTCAGATGTGCTCTCAGGACACTTGGCTTGGGAGATACAAAATATACAGGCACCTCAGGCATTTTTTGCCTAATCATCTGGTAGGCTGACTTTGCGTCTCTTATGGTTTCTTCTATCGACTTGTTGCCTCCAAAGTCATTGTCCCCTTCATAGATAAATATAGCTCTAGGCTGAGTATCAAAAACCAGCTCTTCCATGTAGTAGATCAAGTCGCTAAAGTGTGAACCTCCAAATCCATTATTGACAATGCGCGTATCGCCTAAATCATCCGCAACAGTCTTCCATATCCTAAAGCTCGAACTTCCAACAAAAAGAACTGGGTTTTCAATATCAATTTTTGAGTTGCGAAGTGTTAGTTGATTCACTTCCTCTTCAAAGCGCAATGGGTTTTGTGCCGAAGCTACCGTAGTACCGAGAATCATTATCAATAGTGAAGCAAGCCTTATCATAACCTAAGTTTAGTTTTCAATAATTGTAACAGAATAGGTTCCTCAGTCAGAATCTAACCTAGGCAAATAAACATCATTTAGTCAATCCAAGACATCTGTGCAGTAAAGACTCCACTTTTTGGCTTTAAACATTCCTGTTTTAGATGTGAAAAACTCGGTATTCAAGTTTAGGAATTATTCCTATTTGTCACCTTGCATTTCCTTACAAAACTGAAGAAAAGCCAGTTTTTTGAAACAAGTGGGGTCTTATAGTAGTACCTTATATAGTATCTAGAACTAAAAAATATCACATGACACTTATAGAAGACCTAACCAAAAAGACAAAAGAAGAGCTCGTATCAAGGGTAAACGACCTTGAAAGACTCATCGCGAAAAAAGGGATCGGTTCCAAATACGTCTCTAAAGTGGAAAAAATGCAGCGACGAGTAAACTTGGTCTTTTTTCTAGGTGCCGTAACTGCTGTTGCTGGTCTTGCCACATAGATCGCTCTCAGATCAGATAGTACGGAAGAGGAATAATTTTTTATTCAGAAAAGGTCTCCTTCGAGTCCCCTCCTTACAGTCGGCCTAAGGATGACAATTTCAAAATAGAACCCCATAGAACAATCCCCTCTTTTCGCAGTTTTTCATTAGCTCATGCAGACAAATGAAAGCTTTCTTCTGCCCAAAGTATATTTTGAGATAAATTGCGCAACATGAAAAGCATCCCTGAACTGCAGGCAATCATCAATAAAGAAATAGAGGGCTTACGATACGGCGAAAATCCAAAGGAGCTTTACGAGCCTATCTCCTATATTATGTCTTTGGGAGGCAAGCGTATGCGGCCGCTTTTAGTTTTGTTAGGCTACCAATTGACCAAAGACAATGCACAAGAAGTAGTGCGAGAGGCAATGGCGGTGGAGGTTTTTCACAACTTCACGCTCATGCATGACGACATCATGGATGATGCGCCGTTGCGACGAGGCATGCCTACCGTTCATGAAAAGTGGAACAATACAGTCGCCATCCTAAGCGGAGATACCATGCTGGTGAAGGCTTATGATATGCTGCTCACCCTTGACAAAGAAATCCTTCCTGAAGCCCTAAGACTTTTCAACAAATGCGCAGTGGAAGTCTGCGAAGGACAGCAGATAGATATGAATTTTGAGCAGCTGGATAAGGTGACTGTGGATGAATATATCAATATGATTCGCCTGAAGACCGCAGTGCTTTTGGGTTTTAGCCTAGAATATGGCGCCCTTATGTCGGGAATGCCAGAAGCTGATCGTAAGAAACTCTACGAAGTGGGCGTCAAGATGGGGATAGGCTTTCAACTAATGGATGACCTGTTGGACGTCTATGCCGATCAAGCCAAGTTTGGCAAACAGGTAGGAGGAGACATCATTGCCAATAAGAAGACTTTTCTATTGATAAAAGCGCTGGAGCTGGCAGCTGGAGATCAGAAAGCTCGCCTCAACAATTGGTTGCTTTTCAAAGATTTTGAAGCTACGGAAAAGGTAGAAGCTGTCAAGGCCATCTATGATGAATTGGGAATCAAAGACCTAACGACAGCCCTGATGAACCAATATTTTGATGAGGCGTTTACACTGCTGGATGCACTGGAAGCGAGTCCAGCAGCCAAAGAAGAACTAGCCGGCTTTGCCCGTGCATTAATGAAGCGAGATAAATAATATGGTGTCATTGACAATACTCATCATCATCGTCACGGTGATTATCAGCCTAGCTGCTTTCAACAAAGCAGAGGTATTTAAAAAGTCTCTTATGAATCCTTACTTGGTCTTTCATAAGAATGAATATTGGCGATTGGTGACTTCAGGATTTATTCATGGGAGCTATGTTCATCTAGGCTTCAACATGTTCACTTTTTACTTTTTCGGACGTGCTGTAGAGCAAATTTTTAGTCGGGTACTTGGCAGTAGTAGTACCATAATGTTTATCCTTTTTTACCTTTCGGCAATTGTGATTTCAGACCTACCTGTAGCTATCAAGCGCAAAAACGATTTTAATTACAATAGTTTGGGCGCTTCTGGAGCAGTCTCGGCGATGGTCTTTGCAAGTATTCTCTATTATCCACTTTCTGATATTTACATCTTTGGGATCCTTCCCTTGCCTGGTTTCATACTTGGGGTGATCTATGTAGTGTACTCTTACTATCAGGGTAGAAATATGAGCGACAATATTAATCATGAAGCCCATCTCTATGGAGCCATCTATGGAGCCGTTTTTGGGATCATCATTTATCCTGCTTCTGCCATGAATTTTGTCAACCAAATCATGAGTTATCGTATATTCGATTAACCTAACCTATGAAAGCCATTGAAATCAAATATGAAATCTTACAGTATTCGGACTTTTATAGAGAAGACCAACTACTGATAGATAAGGCAAAGGCGGCAATGGATAAAGCCCATGCCCCATATTCCAACTTTCACGTAGGCAGCGCCGTGCAGCTAGAGGATGGGACCTACTTCGCTGGCAACAATCAAGAGAATGCAGCCTACCCATCAGGGCTTTGCGCTGAGCGTGTAGCCCTTTTTGCAGCAAAATCTCAAACCAAACAACCTATAGAGACGATCGCGATTGTCGCTCGAAACGCTCACCAACAAGCTGCAGATGCATTTGCTTGTGGCAGTTGCAGACAGGTGATGCTCGAGTATGCATCCTTACAACCAGCTGCCATTCGTGTGATTATGGGCAATCGTAGTGGTGAATATGTGGTGGTGGAAGATGTGCGGAGCTTGCTTCCTTTTTCTTTTGATTCCTCTACTTTAGGGTAGCCTTTGAGGCTAATTCCTTTTAACCCAACTTATGCTTTTGACATAAGTTGCCCAAAGGGCAGACGAAAGCTTCGCTTTGTCTGGACGGTCCGCCGCGCGGTTACCCTGACAATAACTTCAGAAACCTGAAGTTATTCGTCATTATACAATAGAATAATTGTCTAAAAATTTAAAATTTCCTATCGTATAATCCGGGTTAAAGGTGTTTAATTTTTAACCTTGACCAAATCAAGGTTACTTTGCGTCAAATTTTGCTTACCCATGGATACTGAGAAGAAAGAATCGTTGAATTTTATAGAACAACTGATCGAGAACGATCTAAAGACTGGAAAGCATCAAGCTATCCAGACGCGATTCCCTCCGGAACCAAACGGCTACCTTCACATTGGGCATGCAAAGTCCATTCATTTGAATTTTGGCTTAGCCAAAAAATACAATGGCAAATGCAATCTCCGCTTCGATGATACCAACCCTGAGAAGGAGGATGTCGAGTACGTGGAGTCTATAAAGAGCAATGTAAAATGGCTCGGGTTTGAGTGGGACGAAGAGCATTATGCTTCAGATTATTTTCCAATTCTATATGATTTGGCTGTTGGCCTTATCAAAAAAGGAGTGGCTTATGTTGACGATCTGAGTCAGGAAGAATTCAATAAAATCAAAGGAACTCCGACAGTACCTGGTACAGACAGTCCTTTCAAATCAAGATCAGTAGAAGAAAACCTTCAGCTTTTTCAAGAAATGAAGGAAGGAAAATATGAGAACGGTGAGAAGGTACTTCGTGCCAAAATAGACATGACCTCTCCCAACATGCACATGCGTGACCCGATTCTTTATAGAATCAAGCACATGCCGCATCATAGAACTGGAGATGAGTGGTGTATTTACCCGACTTACGACTTTGCCCATGGCCAATCAGATAGTTTGGAACATGTGACGCACTCGCTTTGTACGCTTGAGTTTGAGGTGCATCGTCCGCTTTATGAGTGGTTTATTCAAAACCTTGAAATTTTCCCTTCAAAACAAACTGAGTTTGCTCGATTGAACTTGAGCTACACTGTGGTGAGCAAGCGTAAGCTTCTAGAGCTCGTGGAGGGAAAATTTGTAAAAGGATGGGATGATCCGCGTATGCCTACTATCTCTGGTATCAGAAGAAGAGGATTTACACCTGGGTCGATCGAAAGTTTCATCAAAAAGATAGGCATAGCACGCCGTGATGGTATTACCGATGTAGCGGTGCTAGAGCATGCTGTTCGTGAAGATTTGAATAAAAAGGCCAATAGAGTTTTTGGCATCCTTGATCCATTGAAGCTTGTAATTACCAACTGGCCAGAAGACAAAGTGGAGACCTTGACTGCAGTCAATAATCCTGAAGATGAATCTGCCGGAACACGGGATATGCCTTTTGGAAAAGTGCTCTACATCGATAAAGGTGACTTTTTGGAAAACCCACCAAGCCCGAAAAAATGGTACCGATTGGGCCCTGAGCGTGAAGTAAGATTGAAATACGCTTACATCATCAAGTGTACGGGATTTGATAAGGATGCGTCAGGCGAGATTACTACGGTATATGCAGAGTATGATCCTGAGACGAGAAGCGGGCAAGACACCAGTGGCAAAAAGGTAAAAGGTACTTTAGGTTGGGTATCGGCAGATCATGGAGTGAATGCGGAGATCAGACTTTACGATCGTCTTTTCCAAACCGAAAATCTCAATGAAATCGACGATGATTTTAAAAATCACTTAAATCCTGCTTCATTGGAGATCAACAACAATGCAATACTAGAAGCATCTCTAAAGGATGCCAAAATTGGTGATGTTGTCCAGTTTGAAAGGATAGGCTACTTCAGAGTAGATGAAGACACTACTGCGGATAAACTGGTATTTAACCGTACCATTGGGCTGAGAGATAATTGGTCTAAGCAGGATTAATGAGCAACTTTTCAAGGGTTTCAAACCCTTGAAAAGTTTGTAATTCAATAATTCCTATAGTAATTCCTGGTTTTCGCGATCACCTGATCATAAAGCGGTGCAGTGAACTCCTCAAACATCCATTGTGGGTTGGGCACTGGCATATCTACTTTATTCACAAGAGCCGCATCTTCTGTACTAAGCGCTCTTTCGTCACCATTGTAGCTGGCCCAGCTAATGGCCCAAGTATAAGCACTTGGAAATTTTTCCTGCGAGACTACTTTTTTCAAACCATTGTCAAAAATCTTAAAGTCTAAGACACCATTACCGGTGATAGCCTTTTCATGGACAGTAAGTGTGGCTTTTACAGTTCCATATACAGGTGCTCTTCCACGTTCAGAAAGCAAAACACTGTCCTTGGTTACCTCCTTTATGGTATTATTCATGAATACATTTCCCAAAGCAAACTGATCGAACTGCATTTTTATGACTTGATCTACAAACTCTAGGTTTTGGGCATTGGCTTCATCTGGAGAGTAGAATCGCACATAGTCATTGATCGGTTGGTTGTGCAGGTATTCATTGATTTTATTGACAAAAAACTCATGACGAATATCAAACATTCTAGCCGGAGAAGGGATTGGTTCTACGACAACTTTGAGGGTAGCATAAAATAACGCATCCTGTAGTTTGTCAGTAACATCTTTATATCGAGGCGAATAGTCTTGAACGCGTAGGAAGTGTTGATGTGCTTCAATGGCACTGTTTCGGTCATTTTTCTTCGCTAGTGCTTTCACCCCAAGATCGTAGCGAGCTGCTGCTGCATTTTGCTTTGCTGTGGCAAGTTCGGCATCATATTTTATTGGGTTAGGGATTGACTCCATACAAGCTGGACACCTTAGGATTTGGTCATAGAAGCCATTTATTGCAGAATAATCAGTAGCTATCGATTCCCATCGCAAAGGATCAGTCACTGATTTTGCACGTTGGATATTTCGGAGGTGGGTATTAACTCCTAGGTTATAGGCTTTAGTCAGTGTAGATTCCGCTTTCTGACTGTCTTCATTGGATCGCAACCTGTTTATCGCTTGATAAACCGCTTTGTCATATTCGCCTTTTTTAAGTGCTTTCTTGCCGCTCGAACAGCTTGTAATTACTAGGATAGCGATTGACCAAAGAAATAAATTTAAAATTATGCGCATAGCTAGGAGGTTAAAGCACTAAGATAAGCAGTTGTCAAATAAACCAATTGAAGAAATCATCCACATTCTGTGCATATTATTTCCTGAAAAATTGATATTTTGACCATCAATTAACCTTAACCGTCTAATCATGCCACTACTCGCTAAAGATTTCGTGCCCCAAAAAATCAAAGGAGGGATGTTTAAATCTGGTAAAATCCAAACTTTTCAAGAGGTACTGGACGCTGCTAATCAATGGATTATCCAGAACAATCACATTGAGGTGCTCAATGTAGAAACTGTTGTACTTCCTAATATTCACGAAAGTGATGAAGAAGGAAGTCAGGATACAGAACTTTGGACAGGCGGTGAGTCGAGCTCCAATTGGTATCAGCTATTGCGAGTTTGGTATCGCGATTGATTAAGACTCATTTCTAAGTACTTCCAGAGGACTTTGCCTTACTACGTCTCTACTATTGAGGAGACCTATCATTACAGTGATACTAGTAATAATGGCACTCACTCCAAGCATTTGTAGGACGTCTGGCACAAAGGTAAATTCAAATACGAATTTGCCTAAAAGTGTCGTGGTAATTCCTGCAATCACTATTCCAGATAATGCACCAAGGAAGCCTAAAAAGAAATACTCAGCAAAAATGATAGTCCAAAGTGTACGGCTCGAAGCACCCATGGTGCGGAGCAATACATTTTCGCGCATACGCTGAAAGCGACTGAGAATAATGGACGAGATCAGCATGATGATTCCTGTCCCGATGCTGAAGTATGCCATAAATCGTATCACAAAAGCAATCTTTGCCAAGATGTCCTCAAGGGTTTTTAAGATGAGTTCAAGATCAATGATGGAAACATTTGGGAAGCTACGAACAACAGCCTGCTGAAAGCGGGCGGAGGTTTCATTGTTGTTGATTCGAGTGATGAGTACGTGAAATTGAGGGGCATTTTCTAGTACACCTATTGGGAAAACCACTAGAAAGTTGGTTTGAACCCTGCGCCAATCCACTTCTCTGAAACTTCCAATATAGGTTTTCAGCACTGCTCCCTGCACGTTGAAGAGCAACTCATCACCCAGTTTCAATTCTAGATTTTCTGCATATCCGCTCGAGACGGAGACAAAAATGGAATCTGCATTTGATGTGATTTCGCTGGTCCAAACTCCTTCGGTCAAAGTTTCAGAAGAGATCAAGCTGTCGCGGTAGGTGACGCGATATTCCCGGTTATATGCCCAATCGGGAGTTGTAATTGTAGTGTCATTGTAAGCTTCGTTTTTGCTCACGCCATTTATTTCTAAAAGTCGCATGGTGACGATTGGCACTTCTTGCATTACGGGGAGGTCATAGTCAAGGGTCAGATTTCTGATCGCTTCCTTTTGTGGTGTTTGTATATCAAAGAGAACCGTGTTCGGTCGATCCTCAGCGCCTGCTATAGATACCCGATCCACAAGCAATGACTGCATGAAAAGCAGAGTCGCAATGAAAGCCGTACCCAAGCCAAGCGTAGTGATCAGCAATGAAGTCTGATTATGTGGACGATAGAGGTTCGACAATCCTTGTCTCCAGGCATATGGCAAAGCTGAAGGCAGTAGTTTTTTGATGGTCAAGGCCAAACCTTTGCCAATGAGGCCGAGAATCACCACGGTAATCACCAACCCGAATGCGAAGAAAGTGGCGTTCTTGAATGAACCAATTTGAAGATAAATCAACAGCAATACGAAAAGGAAGATCACTCCACCTACCAAAACCTGAAGACCATCAATTTTATTATCTGCCGATTCGCTTCCTGACCTGATCGCTTGAAGTGGACTGATTTTTCGGAGAGAAACCAATGAGATCAACGCAAACAAAATGGATACCACCGAGCCGATACCTATTCCACTCAGAATGGAAAGCCATGAGATAGAAGGTGTCAGCTCGACAGGGATAAAATCCTTGACTAACTCTGGCAAATAGAGATGAAGCGCCACACCCATCAAAGCCCCAAATACAGAACCGATAATCCCGAAAAAGGCTACTTGATAAATGAAAATAGAAATCGCCTGACCGGATTTCATGCCCAAGCATCTCAGAGTTGCCACAGTGGCTACCTTATCTCGAGTATATACGAACATGGAGCTAGCCACACCTATGCACCCAAGCAGCAGCGCTGTGAATGCCACCAATTCCAGAAAGTTGGACAAGTCTTTGAAAGCACTACCCGTATCTTTTTTACGCTTTTCAATGTCCTCTACATCAAAACCCTTTTTATCAGCCTCAGCTACCAGCAGCGACCATTGACTAGTGGTATCTATCTCAGGACTGAATTGAAAATAGTTGAGATAATTGACACGACTGCCTTTTTGGAAAAGCTGCGTCTGGTCCAGTACATTGAAAGAAATATAGACCACAGGTGCTGCTGAAGCACCGATATCCGTTTGGCCAGGGATTTTATGCAGCCTTCCGATTACCTCGAAATTTTGGGTGCCCACTTTTACATCGTCACCTATTTCCACTCCATATTGGATCATCAGCTTGTCGTCCACTAGTGCGAACGCCCCCGTCTGGAAACGCTCCGCTGCATCCACAGGTGTAGTTTCGATATTGCCGTAATACGGGTATTTTCCCGAAAGGGCTCTCACTTGGGCTAGACGAGTACCATCTGTACGAGGGAAATATACCATGGAAGCGAAGTAGGTTTCTCGCGACATTTCTCCCGAAAGCTCATAAAATGCCAACATCAGACTGTCTGGAAGCGGTTTGCTCCCTTGGATGGATACATCCGCACCTATCAGGGTTTTGGCTTGCTCGTCTATCTCTTTGAGGAGGTTTTCCCGAAAGGAGGTGATTCCCACCAATGCTGCAATACCCAATGAAATGGACATCACGAAAAGCAGGAGTTTGCCTTTGCTTCTGCGGCCATCACGTATGGCCATCAATAGTGGCCAAAATCTCGAATATTTTGTCGGCTTAATTTTTACTTGACTGTCCAAAGTGAATGATTAATGTACGGAGACAGTCGACTCTACCAGTCTGCCGCCTTTTAGTTTGATCGTTTTATCTGTCTTGTTTGCCAACTCATGATCATGCGTAACGATGACGAGCGTAGTGCCTTGCTCTTTATTGAGACCAAAAAGCAATGCTTCAATAGATTGGCTGGTTTCTTCGTCCAAATTACCCGTTGGTTCATCTGCGAATAATATTTTTGGCTGATTAGAAAATGCCCTGGCGATAGCCACCCGCTGTTGCTCCCCTCCGGATAGTTGATTTGGATAGTGACTCACGCGATCCGCAAGTCCAACACGAGCCAAAAGCTCTTTGGAGCGGTTTTGAATATCTTTTTCACCTCTTAGCTCCAACGGAACCATCACGTTTTCCAGTGCTGTGAGCGTCGGGATAAGTTGAAAGTTTTGGAAAATAAACCCAACAGACTGATTGCGGAGCTGCGCCAGATCATCTTCACTCAGAGCGTTGAGGAGGACATTGTCTAGCGTGATTCGGCCTTCTGTGACTTTGTCGAGACCAGCGCAGAGCCCAAGCAGTGTAGTTTTACCACTTCCCGACGGACCAATTATCGCCATGGATTCTCCTGCGTCTATCGAGAAGTTGATATTTTCTAGTACGGTGATTTTCTTTTGACCGCTCTTGAAAGTTTTCGTGAGCGTATTTACCTGAAGTATAGAGGACATTAAATGAGGTTTAAATCTTTCAAAACGAAATCGGTAGCATCATGTTTATTAATTTCGGAGCTTAGTTTTTTGAAGCCACCTTAATTGTGGCTTTCCAATCGCAATCTTCGCCCAATTTATGCTCAAACGAACAATTTTTCTTCTGGTAGTCGGCTTCTTCGTGTCGCAGTGTACATCTCCAGATAAAAAAGCTACTCAAGCACCATCCACCACCAAAGCAGCTGAGGAAGTAGTCATGAAAGACCGACCAGTTATTTTATTTTTTGGCAATAGCATCACCGCTGGCTATCAGCTCGATCCAGCTGATGCTTTTCCTGCGCTTATTCAAAAAAGGCTTGATTCTTTAGGATACAATTATTTGGCTGTAAATGCTGGTCTCAGTGGGGAAACGACCGCTGGCGGCCTCAATAGAATTGATTGGGTACTGAAAACCGTTCCTGCTATTTTCGTATTGGAGCTTGGCGCAAATGATGGGCTCAGAGGTTTGGACCTGAATGAAACAAAGAAAAATCTCATCTCTATCATAGAGAAAGTTCGAAAGGTAAATCCTGAAGTGAAAATCTTGCTTACAGGTATGCGTGTGCCACCAAACCTTGGTGTTGATTATACTTCTCAATTTGTAAACCTCTTTTCTAACATCGCCGAATCAACCGAAGTTAACTTTCTGCCATTCATCTTGGAAGGAGTAGCAGGTGATCCAGACTTGAACTTAGAAGATGGGATTCATCCAACCCCAAAAGGTCATCGCATATTGGCAGAGAATGTATGGTCACACCTCGAGCCGATGCTTGAATCAAATCTGTCATTATGAGTGTTTTAGAACATTTTTTGGTACAAGCGGCAAATTTTGTCTGGGGGACACCTTTGCTCATAGTGCTATTGGGAGGAGGGATTTTCTTTACTGTGTACTCTCAATTTTTACCTTTTAGATATTTGAAGCATGCAGTAAATGTGCTTCTTGGTAATTACGATGATTCGTCAGATCCTGGAGATATCAATCATTTTCAAGCATTATCCGGCGCCCTTGCTGCCACCATTGGCATGGGCAATATCTCTGGAGTAGCCGTGGCAATAGCCATGGGAGGCCCTGGAGCTATTTTTTGGATGTGGGTGAGTGCGTTTTTCGGTATGGCTACAAAGTTTTTCACTTGCTCGCTTGCCGTAATGTACCGTGGCAAAGACTCTGAAGGGCAGTTACAAGGTGGACCCATGTATTTTATTAGAGAAGGATTAGGCAAGAAGTGGATGCCATTGGCGGTGTTTTTTGCAGTAGTTGGTGTTTTTGCAGGCACGCCAATCTTTCAAACCAATCAAATCGTACAGGCAGCAAAGGACATCATTCTCATTCCGAATGGAATTACTAATGAGAGTATTTACGTGGATCTTGGCATTGGGGTAATCATAGCTATTTTGGTTGGATTGGTCATTTTCGGAGGAATCAAACGCATAGGTGTGGTGGCCAGCAAGCTCGTGCCGGCCATGGTGCTATTATATGTAGGAAGTGTCCTTTTGATCTTGGGCATCAATTATGAGTCACTTGGTAGCTCGTTACTTTTAATAATCACTGATGCATTCACCGCTGAGTCGGTGATGGGTGGAGCTGTAGGCGCTTTGATAATTACTGGTGCCCGCAGGGCTGCCTTTTCAAATGAAGCAGGTATTGGCACAGCACCCATGATGCATGGAGCAGCTAAGACTTCTGAGCCCATACGCGAGGGACTAGTTGCGATGCTCGGGCCTGCTATTGATACATTGTTGATATGTACTATGACAGGACTTTGTATTTTAGTAACAGGTGCTTGGCAATCCGAAGATGTCAATGGGATCACCATGACTGCACTTGCATTTGGCAACAGCCTTCCTGGAGTTGGGCCTTATATATTGGCTATGTGTGTATTGATATTTGCTTTTACCACCCTTTTTGGCTTGGCTTACTATGGAAAGAAATGTCTTTCTTTCCTCATTGGTGAACGTTATTCATTTATTTTCAATTATTGGTATGTATTCTTGGTGGTAGTAGGGTCAGTGACCACATTGGAAGGTGTGATCGCTTTTGTAGACCTTACTTATGGTCTCATGGCTTTTCCAACTATGATTGCTGCCACATTCATGGCGCCAAGAGTTTTGGCTGCAGCCAAACTTTATTTTAGTAAGCTAAATGGGTGATTATTCTCCATTCAACCATCGGATAAGGGCAATGATCTTTAATAACTCCTTCCTAACCGAAATCACGGTCATGCATTAAAAATGACGATGATCTTTACTTTATATTTGCCGACTATTATAGAAAAGCTATGAGGATTATCATTGCGGGAGCTGGGGATTTGGGATTTCATCTTGCCAAGTTATTGGCCTCTGAAGGACAAGACATCATATTAATCGATCAGGATAGTGCTGTATTGGAGCATGCTTCCAACCACTTGGATGTCCATACGATCAAAGGCAGCAGTACTTCCATAAGTATATTAGAAGAAGCGAGTGTGTCAAAGGCAGATCTTTTGATAGCTGTGACTTCCATAGAAGAGACCAACCTCGCTACATCTATGATTGGCAAATCACTTGGAGCGAAGAAAACCATTGCCCGTATTTCGAATATTGAGTTTTTGCAGCAACGCGAGAAATGCGACTTGAAACTCATGGGAATAGATGAAATCATCTCCCCTGAATCATTGGCAGCTCGCGAGATCAAAAGGCTTTTGAAGCAATCAGCTCTTACGGATATGTTTGAGTTTGAAAGAGGGATGCTTTCGCTCATTGGAGTGACTGTTGATGAAAAGTCTGAGCTTTTAGATAAGACCCTTACTGAGACTGCCTATCTCAATCCAGATCATAATTTCACGACTGTTGCGATTTTGAGGGATAATCAGACCATCATTCCTTATGGTGAAAATCGATTTCAAATCAATGACCATGCATACTTCATCACCGAGCCAAGTGGTACGGAGCGTGTGATGTCCCTTTCTGGAAAAGAGCAGATAGAGATAAAAAACATCATGATCATTGGCGGCAGCAAGGTTGGGATCAATACAGCTAAGCAGCTAAGCAAAAAATATAACATCAAACTCGTAGAGCTCGATAAGGAAAAATGTTTCAGGTTGGCAGATGAACTACCAGATACCATGATCATCAATGGTGATGCACGAGATATTAATTTATTGAAGGAAGAAGGAATAGGCAGGATGGATGCCTTTATTGCTGTTACTGGAAATTCTGAAACCAATATTATTTCTTGTCTAGTAGCTAAAAACCACGGTGTGGGTAAAACTATCGCAGCAGTTGAGAACATGGATTATATCCATCTTTCACAAAACATAGGCGTTGATACATTGATCAATAAGAAGCTCATTGCAGCGAATTTTATCTTCCGCTATATCAGGAAGGGTGAAGTGCTGAGCTTAACGAGTATACATGGTGTGGATGCAGAGATCTTAGAGTTTGAGGTTCAGCCAGATTCAAAAATTCTTAAATCAGAGCTTCGTAACCTAGAGTTTCCGAGAACGGCCATTATCGGTGGAGTTATCAGAAAAGGTGAAGGACATACTGTTAGAGGCAATTTCAGTTTTCAACCAAAAGATCGAGTTGTGGTACTTTCAAAATCGGAGTGCATCCACAAAGTAGAAGGGTTCTTCAAGTAATATGCTTTTTAATAAACGTGTAATAGTCAACATTTTGGGCATCCTCTTGATGCTAAATGGGGTCTTTATGCTGTTCAGTATTCCATTTAGCCTCTATTACCAAGAGGGCGATTTGATGTCTATTATTTTGTCTTCAGCAATTACTACATCATCAGGACTTTTGATGTGGTTTTTCACAAAGGACAATCTTGATAAAGAACTCAAAAAACGAGATGGATACCTTGTGGTAACCTTAGGCTGGCTGAGTATGTCCTTTTTTGGGTCCTTGCCATACATCTTGAGTGGGGCCATACCGAATTTGACGGATGCTTTTTTCGAAACTATCAGTGGTTTTTCTACTACAGGCGCTTCTATATTGACAGATATTGAATCTGTTCATAAAGGGATTTTGTTTTGGAGGAGCTTGACTCAATGGATTGGTGGAATGGGAATTATCGTATTGACGGTGGCCATACTGCCAATATTGGGAATTGGTGGGATGCAGTTGTTTGTAGCAGAGGCACCCGGTATTTCACCTGACAAGCTTCAACCAAGAATAAAGGAAACTGCAAAGCGGCTTTGGTATATCTACTTAGGTTTGACATTCGCAGAGACTTGCTTGCTTTGGATAGGAGGCATGACTTTTTATGATGCTATAAATCATGCGTTGACCACTATGGCTACTGGTGGATTCTCTACTAAAAACGCCAGTATTGCCTACTACACCTCACCTTATATCCAGTATGTAATTATCGTTTTCATGTTTTTGGCAGGGACCAATTTCACCATGACGTATATGATCTTGCACAAGAAGTTCAGCAAGGTGTTGAGTAATGAAGAGTTTAGGTTCTATGCTGGATTTTGTCTTTTGGCAAGTGCCATAGTTGGATTTGTGATCTTTGGATTGGGGTATGACGGATTGGAAAAATCCATGAGAGATGCATTGTTTCAAGTAGTTTCTGTGGTCACTACCACGGGATATGTTACCGCCGATTATACCGCATGGTCATCTTTTATAACCATACTGTTTGTGGTCATGATGTTCGTTGGGGCATCAGCTGGCTCTACTGCTGGAGGGGTGAAAATTGTAAGGCATGTGATTATAATTAAGAATAGTTTCATGGAGATCAAGCGTCAACTGCATCCGAATGCAGTGATTCCAATTCGTATCAACGGAAAGGCTATTTCTAGAGAAGTGACTTACAATATCCTTGCTTTTATCATGATCTATATCTCCATTTTTGCTGCAGGATCTATGGTGATGGGTATGCTTGGTGCAGATTTTAACACCGCCATTGGATCAGTGGCCACCTGTCTTGGCAATATTGGTCCGGGTATCGGAAATGTGGGACCTTTAGATAATTTTGCATCTATATCAGCACCTGGTAAATGGTTGTTGGCATTTTTGATGTTACTTGGCAGGCTAGAACTATTTACGGTATTGATGTTGTTCACTCCATATTTCTGGAAAACAAACTAACAAATGGAATTCATTCTCAGCTTTCTCATCTGGAGTCCTGACCCCAGCATTTTCACTATTCCTGTAGTAGATCATCCAGTGAGATGGTATGGCCTTCTTTTCGCTGGAGGTTTTATCGCTTCTCAGCAGGTGATGTTTTGGCTTTTCCGATCTGAAAACAGACCAGAGAAGGATGTGGAAAAGCTCACCTTATATATGGTGATAGCCACAGTTGTAGGAGCCAGATTGGGTCATTGCCTATTTTATGACCCTATACATTATCTATCTAATCCTTTAGAGATAATCAAGGTATGGGAAGGTGGACTCGCAAGTCATGGCGGGGCGCTTGGGATTATTCTTGCGATATATCTCTTTTCCAGAAAGTATCCACAATACCCAATGCTTTGGATGGTGGATCGCCTGGTAATAGTTGTTGCACTGACCGGAGCTATGATCCGTACCGGAAACTTCATCAATTCTGAAATGGAAGGGCAACTGACGAATTCTGATCAGGGAGTTGTGTATGCAAGATTCACGGAAGACTTACTCCGATATGACGACAAGAAGGTTGATGATGTATCATTTTTTGCAGGTGGAGATAAGGTGAGCGATGTGCCCGGAATCTATCCGATCACGGCAAAAATTATTTATAACCGCGGTATTGTATTGACTGAAGCAGATCGTATGTTTTATGAAAATCAATTGCGAAGTGCGCTCTTGAGATATTCAGAGGTGGTGCAGCATATTGATTTTGGGCAAGATCAGCCGCTAGCATACAAGTTTTATGAGGAAGACCATCGATGGGTCGCAGAAATTTATGGATTGGGTAAAGTACGCCATGCTGCTCAGCTATACGAAGCATTCTATTGCATACTTTTAATGCTGCTCCATTTTTGGCTTTGGAAAACCAAACGTTTTACACTGCCACAAGGCTTCAATTTCGCCTTGTTTATGACGCTATTGTGGACACTGAGATTTTTTGATGAGTTTTTCAAGATGAATCAAGAAGCATTCGAAGACAATTTGCCATTGAATATGGGTCAGCTTCTAAGTATTCCCTTGGTGCTTTCAGGTCTATTTATGATGTATTGGTTCTATACCAGAGGCACCAAAACAATGGCTAGAGAAGATCGAAAATTAGACTAATTCACTAAAGACCGAACATTGATTTCGGTATTCTCGATTCTTGATAGTTCCTTAAGTTCACCTTTTTCAAAAGCATTGGGGATGAGATTAACTGGCGTGCCTTTCGTAACCTCATAGTTGACATAGTCTTGGAAAATCAAGCCTTCCACATTCGTACGATTATAAGCAGATCTAAATCGTACGCCTCCTTTATTGGTTTCATAACTATATGCGAGATAATCAAGCAAATGTGACTTGGAGTCAAACCAATACATGTATTCGTCTTGAAAATCCTCGCCACCGCCAGAAGGCTTGAAGGTTACTTTGATCACATCGTAGCTTTGACCTTTTATTTCTTGGATGCCTTGGTATGACTTTATTACTGCAGCATCATTAAGTAGGTATGGCAGCTGGATAAAGTATAGAACTGAATTTAAGGTGTTGCCATATTTCCCTGCATCTACTTCAGATAATGGGAGTGTATCCGAGCCATTGATTCTAAAGAATGTCTTGCCATTGATCAAGACATCATTAATCGTGTCTACACCTATCAACCTCTCGCTGGTATAGGTGTATTTATCGATAGTTCGTTTGGAGGTGTACATCCCATTTCGGAAAGTAAATGCTATTTCCCGACCAAGAAGTAGATCTTGTCCGTGTGCATCAATGGCTTGATTTACAATCTCCTGAGCAGAAGGCGATTGCTTTTGTGAGCAATTGGTTAATAGAAAGAGAAGCGATAAAAGGGTAACGAGTTTCTGCATTATTTTTGAAACGGTGGTTGTTCTTGTGAGTTATCATAGGTGTCCGAGTATTTACCTAAAAGACGGCCAACTGACGTTTTCATTTTGATTCTATTTTTCGTGTTTATATCTATTGATAGTCACATTTTACAATTGGTTTTAGCGCATTTTTGTATTCTGAAACCATGATATTACTGCCCAAAAAATATAAAATCAAAGCTACTCAGATGACTTATTTATCTGCACGTATAGCTCTTGGAGTAATTGTATTGCTTGGTCTTCAAGACTGCTCGAGTCCTACTAAAACGTTAGAGTCAGAGAGTGTAGCTCTTCTAGAGGTGCCTCCTTCTTATTTCAGTTTTCGTGTAAACATCACAGCTGATGAACTCCAACAGGGGCTTAATGAAGTGATGCCGATTCATATCATGGATGGCGCCATGCCGATGAAAAAGGATAGTGACACTCTTTTTTTGAAAGTAAAGAGAAAGGCCAAAATGAAGTTAGCAATTCGTAAAAATGAACTTTTTGTCTCTCTGCCACTTGAGATAGAAGCTGCTATTAAGAAGAAAGTATTTGGTATCACCATGTCCAACGAAGATTCACCTATCGCATTTGAAGGCGTATTAAGAGCGAGTACCAAATTCAAATTTGGTGATAACTGGAATATGGATCTGACATGCTCTTATTTGGGGTTTGACATTGAGAGTGATGTCCAATTCAATATCCTTGGGATGAATTTTGGTCTAGAAAAAACAATAACCAAAGCTCTTGAGGAGCATAGTGATGAACTTTCTGATCTGATTTGTCGAGGAGTAAATGAGGCTTTTGACTTTCACAGAATCATAGAGAAAGTTTGGATTGATCTACAGAAAGGAAAGCGCATCGCTCATAATCCAGCCAAATTGTTCCTCTATACTCAGCCACTTGCACTGAGTGGAAAGGTCATCCCTATGGAGCGAGATACTATTAGTTTACATCTTGAGTACAGGACTATAGTCCAAATTACTCCTGTAGATAAGGTTTTGAATGAATTAATGCCTCTTCCTAAAAGAGGCAAGCCACTTTCTACTGATCCAAGAATTCAAGCATACCCTGAAGTTCGTTTAGGGTTTGATGAATTATCCTCTTTCCTCAAGGATCAATTGGCGAATCACGTTTTTGAATACAAAGATTACAAGATTTCATTTAGTGATGTGAAAGTGAGGAGGAGCACAGACAAACTAGAGATAGAACTGACATCAAAGGGGGATATAAGAGGCAAATTTCATATTTATGGGCGACCGTATTTAGATAAGGAGGGATTATTTACCCTAGAAGATTTTTCATATAAGGTAATTGCCGATGAAGAATGGGTAGAAATGGCAGATTGGGCAATACACGAAGTAGTTGAGCAGCTTATATTGGAGAAGGCCACAATGGATGTCAGTACATTTCTTGATGATTTGGATTCAGTGATCGTTTCAGGACTTTCCAAGTCAAAGATAGCGCCAAAAGTCAAGGTGAATTTTGAGCTTTTTGAAGTCAAATCACACAAAGTCTTTGTTTCCGATCAATACCTCCAATGGATATTTTATGCAGATGGAGAAACATCCCTACACCTCAAAAAGGGTGTTTTTGATAAAAAACCTTAGTTTTTCTCCAGGCAATTGATGGAGACAGGGATCACAGATCCATCCGGACCGTCTTGGCATTGCTGATCCAATTGATCATAGCCAAAAAGCAAAGTGATACCCACTAAATAATTTCCTGTTTCTGGCTTTCTCAGTGCAACATTTGTGGTATTTGCGATGGGTTGTAGCCAAACTTTATCATGATCAGGAACTTCTTCTTGAAGCAATAACCACTGGTTGTCCCAAACACCATTGCCACAGGAAGTACCAAGCAGACTAGCATTGTGGGTACATTCTCCACCTTGAGAGATAGCAGCCATTTTTGGATCAATCTTGATCTCTCGATCATTGCTGGCATTTATAAACACGAGGGTTCGGCCTGCTCTATAGATATCTGACGTGATGATATTTGCAATATTTACTTCAACTGTATCTCTTAAATATGCTTCACATAAGTCTCCATTGCCATTATGGAGTAAATATATCCGAGCCTCTTCTGCAGCAGTATTGCCATCCCAAAGTGTAGCAAAATTATGAGACGAGCAGCCGCCGCTATATTCTACAATGATTTTCAGGGTTTCACCAGAAGGTGTGATGGCAAAAAGTCGATAGGGGTCATTGGTATAGTCGGTTAAATCACCGGTTGAGTCCAAGTAGTCAAAATCATTATCCGACAAGGTAGTAGTGGCATCCAAACCACTCTCTAAGCAGGCGGTAACACCAACTGCAAGTAATAGTAGAGTAGCTATAGTAATTGTTTTCATCTCGCATAAGACACAGAAAGTGCCTTGAGAGTTCGAAGTAAAGGGCTGTTTTATTGTTTTATTTTCAATCCAAGGTCTGAAATGAGCTTTCTCTTCTTTTTTCCAGCCCATCTACCATGAAAGTACATCAAGAGAGGGTAGAGCCAGTACATAAATCCGGCAACCATAAAGTTGAATCGTCCAAATAAACCTGTGAGTGCTACTAAAGCGGATAATAACGGGATTACTCCCATGATTAAATTGGTTCGAATACTCACCTTGGTTACAAATAATTCATATTCATCAAGTTCTAGTTCTTCCCTTTTCTTCATAGCATGCCAATACATAAGCCCTAAAGTGAAAAATATCAAAGAAGCCCCGATTCCATAAATGGTCATGAGTGCCTGAGAATCCTCTATGTTAATCACTTCCGTGAATAAATAATTGATTTGAGAATTATCGCCAGATATTAGGGCTGCATATATTTCGAATAGAAGTTTGAAAAGAAATTTAAGAGGGTACACATAAATCAATATCAAAAAGATTAAAAAAGTATTGAGGACTATGATGCCTATATTTTGTAAGCCATACCTTAGAAAGAAAATGTAGTGCTGATACCAGATGACCATCACCAGCACCATACATATGCCGAAGGGGATGATATCGCGCATTGAATGGTACAATGCTTCGAATGTATCGGGCACTGTATTGGAGAGCACTACGAGTGTAATTGCAAGGGCGAATGATGCATCACTAAATGTTTCTAGACGAGTTTGATTCTTTCCACGATATCTAAATAGTGGGTCGAGTCCCACTTCTTGGTCCTTAAGATGATGTCTCATACAATGAAAATAGTAAAAAACTGCTAAAGTGCTTCATATGACCAATCAGACAATTAAATAAATCACAATTCTTAGAGAATGACGAATGCAAATGTTTTGTAGTTTGGATCTGCTAATTCTAATCTTTTTTGAGGTGTCACACCAATAGGTTAGAGTAACCGGTTGGGGTGCGGGAAATTGACACACTAGCCGTGCGCTCACAAATCAAGTTTGTGTGACCCAGTCACCACGACGTTAATACAAAGGATATGTTCATTTCTTGTTCGACTTTTCAATTGTTGCAATTGAAATATGCTAAGAAGCACTTTCTACACATGAGTCGATGGCATAAAAAAAGGCAAGATTTGCATCTTGCCCTTTGGTTTTTAAGAACGGTCTATAACTGGTTGTTAAAACGTCTTAAAAAATTCGGACGAATCCGAACTAATCACTGCCTAAATTAACTGCTCGCCTAGCAAATTAATACTTCAAACCTATTAAGAATTGCTTCACCGGAAAACAGTTTTTGTATGAACATTCATATAGATGTTTGAATGGGAATAATAGGGGTGCCAATAGTTCCTTTTTATCTTTGCACCAATGTTCAAAATGACTAGCGAGTATAATTTTCTGAAAAGTGACGTTTCCAAAAAACTAATTCTAGTAATTGGATTATCGCTTCCATTATTCATCTCAGTTTTTGCTGGCAATCTGCTCAAAGTGAGAAAGCTCCTTGAGAAAGCTCAGTATGAGAAGGCGGAGAAAGTAGTGCGAAAAGCCTTAGATAAAAATCCGACAGACATTGAGGGTAATTTTTATCTATCCATCTTGTTTTTAGAGGAGTCCTACAACCTCTATAATATTGACTCAGCACTAATTTTTATTAATAAAGCTGAAGCTAATTTTTCTAAAGCGAATGAAGAAGAGTTAGCGCAACAAGCCAAAGCACTTATCACTCAGGAGATGCTGGGAGCCCAGCACGCTCAAGTAGACAAGGCTGGATATCTACGAGCCATGGAAGCTATGAGTGTTCAGGCAATGGAGAACTTCATGGAAACATTCGATGGAGCGGCACAAACAGACAAAGTAATTAAAGTCCGCGACAGTTTGGTTTACGATCAAACGAAGCGTTCAAATACTTGGCAAGCTTATGAAATCTATTTTCAAACATATCCTACGTCAGTATATGCCGATGAAGCGAAAAAGAAATATCAATCATTGATTTTTGAGTCATACACCAGCGATGGTAGCGTAGATGGCTATATGCGTTTTCTTGAGGATCATCCTAATACACCCTTTCGGAAGCAGGCCGAGTCAGTGATTTTTGATCTTTTGACTCCAGCAAATGACTGGAAAGGACTGAAGAAATTTCTTGAACGCTATCCAAATTCTCACTTGGCTAAGCGTGCCGGGGATATACTATATCATCAAGCAAAAAACCGAGATCTAGAATATTTGAAATGGATATTAGCTGAGCACCCATTGTCAGATTCTTTGGTTAGTATCAATAAACTGGAAGGAGTGATCATTTTGCCATTCTTTGTTCAGGAGAAATTTGGCTTCATGGATAAGACAGGCAATTTGATACTGCCATTGGCTTATTCTAGTGTAGACGAAAATTATATCTGTGAGTCGATCAGTGAGATATGGTTAAGTGTGGTAAAGGATGATTCTCCTCAAATCATCAATAGAGCCGGCGAGGTAATACTATCAGGGCAAAACGATTTTACTCCCATCAATAAGACAACATACTTGGTTGGGAAGGAGCGACGTTTTATCTATCACGCTTCGGGATATTTATTGACCGATATTTCGGTTGAGGAAGCAGAGCAGATTGCAGATTCATGGATTGCCTACAAGAAAGATTATAGTTGGGGAATTCTAGATGCTCGAGGGGATGTGATCCTTGATCCGAAATATGAATCGGTCCAACAATTCGGATCTCTGATTGTTGTGGAATTAGATGGGAAATTTGGGTTTATAAAACCCAACTCAAAGGAGAGTATTGCCAAACTGGCTTTGCTTTATGACGATTATGAGCTCATTTCGGATAGTCTCATATTGGCATATGATGGAGATAAGGAGGGGCTATTTGATTTTAATTTGGATAATATAGTGCCTGTAGACACTCATGAAATACAGATTGGTAATAGACTTATTAAAATCAAAGAATCTAATGGCTATCGCTTGCAAGATGAGTATGATCAAACCTATGGCCCATATTCCGATATTAAAGTTGGAGATACTTGGACTGGATTGAAATCTGATTCTACCTGGAGGCTATGTCCAAGTTTTAATTATGATTCTACATTTCTGATGAACATTGATTCCCTCCTCTTTTTGGGATCTAGCTTTGTTTATACCACTAGGGGCAAGGAATCTTGGATAACCTTAAATGATGGTGAGAAATTTAGTTTAGATCCAAAGCCGAAAGTCGAACTGGTGCCGACCAATGGCCGTAGCGTTAAGTCCTCCTTCTTAGTAATCACAGCCGGTAAAAAGAAAGGTGTTTACAGTAGTGTTGGACAGAGACTTTTCGAAGTAGAAGGTGAAATATCTTTATTGGCAGACTCTGTTTTTCGGATTAAGAAAAATGGAAAAATGGGACTTATGTCCACTGATGGAAGCACACTCGCAGCAGTGAAATATGATGTGTTAGATGAAGCAGATCATCTAGTTTTCTTGTTGAAATCAGGTAAAATCGGCGCATTCGATCTAACTAATGATAAGCTGATCCCAGCTGAATATAATGAGCGGATTGAACGTTTTGGATCTGAAAAATACCTAGTGCGTAAAACAGATGGGTACACAGTAATTGACGCAAACAATAAAGCGTTATTGCCTGGCCTTTATGGTGATATTACCTATTGGAGCGACTCTACACTTTGGGTTAAGAAGGGCTCTTTATGGAGTTTGATTGGATATGATGGAAGTGAATTGATTAGTAAAGTTGTTTCTGTACGGTCATGGTTACAGGTAGGGGATGAATCTTTCGTAATTATTTTTGGTGAAGGAGGGCACGGTCTAGTAAGTGATCAGAGGGGAATGATTCTACCAATGCAGTATAATGATATTCTAAATGTCGGCACAAAAGAATCCCCTATATTTTTTGCAGAGCAGCACCTAGAGACTGCTGGCTTGTTTATCGTCACCTACTTTAATTTCAATGGAGTAGCTTTTAAGTCACAAGCATATAGGCCAGACGAATATGATAGAATCTACTGTGATCAGTAGATTTTTAACTAACTTTTATCTTATGAATCGTCAGCGCTTTTTGAAACTTTCATTTGCTGAAAGAGCGCAGTGGCTTCACTTCAATGGCCAACTGATTGCCTCTATTCGGTATTATAAGCATAAGATCAATCTCTACTTGCTTGATCGGGTATATGTGGAGGTGTTTTACAATCACCAGCGAGATTGCGTAGATCAGATAGAGATACTGGATGATTCTTCTTCAAGAATGGGGTTTTATGCAGATCAGATCAAGTTGCCTCGCGATCTAATGCGTTAAAGCAGCATGTATTTCTAAGACTTGTGGCAAGATTAAGTGCAGTCCATCGTTGTTAATCACAAAGTCAGCCAGACTCGATTTTTTCTCTTCTGGCCATTGTTTGTTCATGATCTGACGCACTGCATCTGCTGTACGGTGAGTATCTCTTTTCATCACACGCTTCAATCTTATATCCTCTGGAGCAGTGACGCAGATTGTACTATCAAGAGATTTATAAGAACCACTTTCGAAAAGTAAAGCAGCTTCTTTCAGGACATAATGAGTGTTTTGCTGAGTGATCCATTGACGGAAGTGGTCTGCTACTGCAGGGTGGATGATTTCATTTAGCGCAGCAAGCTTGACACTGTCTGCAAAGACTACTTTGGCTACAAAAGCGCGATTATAAATTCCGTCTTTAAAAGATTCTTGCCCTAGAAGTGCTAAGATTTTTTGTTTAATAGCAACATCTGTATTTACAAGATGTATCGCAGCACCATCAGCATCATAAGTTGGGACTCCCAGTGTTTGAAAAATCTTACAAATGATACTTTTTCCAGCGCCAATACCGCCCGTTATACCAACCATTGATGGCTTATTGGCGGCCATTGACAACTTTGATGTTTTCTGGAATCACGTCTATCTCCATAGCGTCTTCCGGATAGAATACCATTATGACCATTACTGTAGAGTCCTTCTTATTCATCAGATTGAAATTTGCTGTAATGGCAAAATCCCTAGAATTGAATTCATTCTGTCTTGATTGTGCTATGGTGTAAAATACCTGCACTGAATTATCGGCTAGGATGGCCGATGAGTCCATAGGAAAATTTTCTACTTCAACTGGTATATCTATACTCTTTCTGAGGAATTTCTCAGCAGAGAATGACACACGTACATTTGTTGGATTGCTTCTTACTCTGGGATCTTTTATGTCTAAGGCTGCAATGTCTCGGTCAAAATCGCTACTAATCCCTTTTACAGGAATATTGACTGTGACTGAGTTTGCGAGGGTATCATAAAAGCTTTGAGGACCAATGAGAGTAACGCTATCCGGGGTTGCCAATAAAGTACTCGTAATTCTGTGGTTTTCTGCTAGATCAATTGAAGTTGAATCAATTTTAACAGCTACTTTTTTTGACCGTTTACGCTCTATATTAATATAAAGGGTATCCGTAAGAAGAGCATTAATTTTTAACTCGCTCAGTTGGCTCGTGACCAAAGGCAGCAGTGAGTTGCGCGTATAAAACCCAATTTCAGAAGGATTTTCTAAGACTATTTGAAGTGGGCTAACAGTGAACCAAAAGGTTCTGCGAAGAAGATTCCATCCACCACCAGAGACATCTATAGAAAGGGCAGTAGGCAATGGTTCCATGACCACAACGCTATCACGCTCGAATTGAAAATCGATCGGGTAGCTTATGAGCGCGTCATAGTCTTTGTTCAGTGCATTAAAAAACCAGAAGGTAGTCGCCCCAATTATCGAGAGCAGCACTACCTTCCACTTATCAAATGCCTTAAACACTTATTTCAATTTTTAAGATTGGTTAGTTTGACAAACGTTTGCTTGCATCCAATGAGACAGAAGATTTCTCGATGACGAGCTTGCTTCCTTTGTCCACATCCAATATAAGCGTAGTATCATCCACTTGTACTACTTTGCCATGAATCCCTCCAACTGTGATCACTAGATCACCCTTTTTAATGGCTTCTATAAACTTCTTTTGTTCTTTCTGCTTTTTCTGCTGAGGTCTGATAAAGAAGAAATAGAAAATAGCAATCATACCCGCAAGCATGATAAACTGTGTGTAGTTGGTGCCTCCAGCTGATGCTTGGAGCAAAAGTGTTTTCATCATTATTTATTGAAATTATGAAGGATTTGCCTCTTTAGTAACGTTCGCTTTGATATTTACTTTGTTCACTTTAGGATAAGTATTCGCAGTGATAGTTACAGTTTTGTTTTGAATACCAGGCTTTCCCTTGCTGTTAAATCTTACTTGTATCTCACCTTCCTCACCTACAGCTACTGGTTCTTTAGGCCAAACTGGCACGGTACATCCACATGATGCTGTTGCTGAAGAAATGATCAAAGGCGCATCTCCTGTGTTCTTGAATTTGAACAAGTGTTCTACCACTTCACCTTCTTTGATTGTTCCGAAATCGTGTGTTTCTTCTGTAAATGCGAAAGATGGAAGTGGACCATCTGGCTTTACATCTTCTACAACTGGCTGTGCAGGCGTAGATGGAGTGCTGATTGATGGCGAACCTTTAGTTTCCATTTCCGCAATTTTACCTTCCAATTTTGCGATTCTAGATTCTAAATCTTTGTTGCTACAGCTGAATGCAACAGCACTGAAAAGTGCTACGATTAAAATGTTGATTGTATGTTTTTTCATGATTTTATTAATTTAAAATAATACCAAGGCAAACTTAAAAAACTAAGTTCATATCCTTACCAAGGAAAAGTCCCAATGAAATGTTAATGTTTAAGAAGAATACTTAAAAAGCTATTATTTCGTTTTGATTTGATCAATCAAACCATTGACATCATCCAATAACTTTTCGGCTTTCACTTTGGCATCTTTAACCAATCGGTCGCCTTCAGATTTAGCCTCATTTTCTACTAAATCTGCAGTTTGTACCAAATCCCCTATCAATTCTTCAAGTTTCTTTTTGTACTTGTCCAGCTGGTATGTGAGTTTATCACGGGTATTAGTACCCTTATCAGGAGCGAATAATATGCCTAAAATACCACCAGTAATTGCTCCAAATATGAATGCGAAAAAAGAACTCCCTTTGCTGCTCATGTCTATTTATTTATTTGTTGTCGATAAGTCCTCGACCACTTTTCTTAATTACTCCCTCCGAAGTTAGTTCGTTTACCAAAACATCCAAAATGCCATTGACAAATTGTTTGCTCTTTGGTGTGCTGTATTCCTTTGAAATTTCAATGAATTCATTGATTGACACCTTTACAGGGATGCTATGGAAATGCATCATTTCAGTAAGTGCCATTTTCAAGATAATAACATCAGTAAGCGCCACTCTTGAGTAATCCCAATTTTGGACTTTTTTCTTGATGGTCTCGTCGAGAAAATCGTTTTTCTTTAAGGTCTCATCGAAAAGCTGCTCGAAAAACTCGAGATCATCTTCAGAGTTTTTGATGACTTCTTTCAGCTCATATGCAGGATCCAAATCCTTCGAGTAGTCTTGGAACGTCTTTACCAAAAGGCTTTTCAGTATCGATTTGTTTTCTGACCATCTCAAGTCATGCTCTGAGAAGAACTCATCTATACTGTCGTTTTTGAAAATAACCTTCTTAAAAATGTAGATCAAGATTTGGTGGTGTTCTTCCTCTGTTGGATTGTCAAGAAATTGGTAAGCAACAATTGCTTCGTCTTTTTTAAGAATCTCCTTGTACCAGTATTTTACCTGATCCATCTCTGCAGTCCAGGTTATTTTCAAATCTATAAGTTCTGTATTGAAGGCTTCATTTTTGGTTAAGTCATCTATGAGCGTATTCTTCAAGAAGTTCCATTTCCAGCTGCTAGCTTTTTGGATATGGGCATTTTCCGTTTTTGCCTTTTCGCGTCGATCAAGTTCAGCAAGCTCAAGTGGAAGAGAAAGCAGTTTGATATAGAGTTTTCTTATGCCATCTATATCAGCGATCATAGACTTACGAATGGCTCTTTTCTCACTTGTGACTTCTGAATGATAATCAGAAATTGCATTTTGGGTAGCATCAACAATCTCAGGATCAGAACCCTCAGCTAGTGGCACTTTGCGATCTATAAGATGATCGTTGAACAACTCAGACGCTTGTTTTCGTCTCATTGTAAACTGGCCTGACTCAGTAAAATCATCTTTGGCAGGGTCAGGATAATAGTGACTTTCCAGTCTTTCCCTTACTACAGACTTGAGTGATTCCTGTGCCGTAAAAAAGCCGTACAAGGCTTGCATCGCTTTGACACGAAGAATCCTACGATTGAGCATATTTTTTTATTTAATAACCTAGTTTGACTTTTCCTATGTCCTTGATTCTATTGAGCGCGATTTGTAATGCTGCAGCGTGAGTGGTAGTGTCATTGCTTTCCGCAAAATTGATCACCTGCTGGCAAACTTCATAAATCCGCTCGGTTTGTTCGTAAACCTTGTCTCTATTGTAGTTGCCTTGTTGTTCGTAATATACATTGGTGATGCCACCTGAGTTGATTAAAAAGTCTGGGGCATAAACGATACCACGATCTTTTAGCATTTGGGCATGTTTTACCTCATCATCCAATTGATTGTTGGCAGCACCTGCTACGATCGCACATTTTAAATGTGGTATGGTGTCATCATTAAGAGTAGCGCCTAATGCACATGGAGCGTAGATGTCCATATCCATTTTATAGAGTTCTTCCGGATCGGCCACTTTCACTTTGTACTTGTTCACAACATCAATAATCTTGTCCTCAAATATGTCTGAAACATATACCTCTGCACCGGCTTTCACTAGATGTTCTATTAAATAAGTGCCCACATGTCCCGCACCTTGTACTACCACTTTTTTGCCTAACAGATTATCTGAGCCATATACCTTATTAGCGCTTGCTTTCATCCCAATAAAGACACCATAAGCTGTGACGGGACTTGGATCGCCTGATCCACCCATGCTTTCAGGTACACCAGTAACATAAGGTGTTTCCATACGAATATGCTCCATATCGCGTGCACTCATGTTTACATCTTCGGCTGTCCAGTATTTGCCGCCAAGGCTATTCACGAACTTTCCGAAGCGACGCATCAAAGCTTCATTTTTAATTTTCTTGGCATCACCGATGATTACTGCCTTCCCACCACCGATATTTAAACCTGCGATTGCGTTTTTGAATGTCATCCCTCGAGATAAACGCAGTGCATCCTTGATGGCAGCTTCCTCAGATTGGTAATTCCACATGCGGGTACCGCCCATAGCTGGCCCCAATACTGTATTGTGAATAGCGATAATGGCTTTGAGTCCTGTAGCTTCATCTTTGCAAAAGACCAACTGCTCATGCTCCATGTTGCTCATGGCGCTGAAAATCTCAGAAGTTTTGGTTTGGGGCTGGGTGTCTATCATTGTGAATGTTTTAGGTAGTTTTGCAGCCTTTGGGTCAAGAGGCTGCCCCATTTAATGGGCCACAAAAATAGATGATTTTAAGTAAATAACCATTTGGTCATACCCCCGTTTTATTCGTAGTGAAAGACTTAGCACACCTCAATAAATATTTCCTTAAGTACAAATGGCGGTTGATTTTAGGGACGATTTTCATCATCATCTCTAACTTATTTGGCATTGTGCCTGCGGTACTTGTTAGATATTCTTTCGATTTGCTCGAAAGCAATTATCAGCTTTTTAAAGCATTCGAAGGATTTGATCTCCAATCTTCTACCTACGAAGTGTTTGCAGCCAGTATTTTTTTATTGGCGGTACTTATTTTGGTGTCTGCTCTGCTGAAAGGTGTCTTCATGTTTTTCATGCGTCAGACTATCATAGTCGTATCTCGTCACATAGAGTACGACTTGAAAAATGAGATTTACAAGCATTACCAATCTCTACCACTAAGCTTTTACAGAAGAAACAATACGGGCGATTTGATGGCGCGCATTTCGGAAGACGTGAGCAAAGTCAGGATGTATGTAGGGCCGGCGATCATGTATGGGATTAGTTTGTTCACCTTGTTTGTGATGGTGATACCTTTCATGTTTTCTATCAATCCACGGTTGACACTGTATTCACTGATTCCACTTCCGCTTCTTTCACTGAGTATTTATTTGGTCAATAATGTCATCAACAAAAGATCTGAGGAAATCCAAGAGAGTCTTTCTGGCTTGTCTACCTATGTTCAGGAGGCGTTTTCTGGTATTCGTGTGATTAAGGCGTTTGTTCGTGAGGATGATATGGATCAAGAATTTGCGAAAGCGAGTAATGACTATAAAGACAAATCACTCCGACTTGCCAATGTGCAGGCATTGTTTTTCCCTTTGATCATGGGACTGATTGGGTTGAGTGTGATTATCACCGTTTATATAGGTTCTTTGGAAGTGTTCAGTGGGGCGATTAGTATTGGAGTGATTGCCGAGTTTATCATTTATGTAAATATGCTGACATGGCCAGTAGCTTCTCTTGGCTGGATTACGAGTATTATTCAACGTGCTGCGGCTTCTCAAAAACGGATCAATGAATTTTTGGAAACTAAGTCTGAAATAGTTTCTACCGAAAATTTGGAGAAGAGCCTTACGGGGAAAATTGCTTTTGACGATGTATCGTTTACTTATCCTGATTCGGGCATTGAGGCACTTAAGAATGTTTCGTTTGAAGTGAATCCTGGCGAATCTATTGCTATTATAGGGACGACAGGTTCAGGGAAAAGCACCATCGCTAATCTCATCTGTAGAATGTACGATTCGAGTAATGGGGTGATTAAGCTAGATGATGAACCAATTGTAAAATATAGCATCGATAGTTTGAGAAGTCAGGTAGGTTATGTGCCTCAAGATGTTTTTCTTTTTAGCGACTCGATAGGGGAAAATATCGCCTTTGGTGCAGATCAGATGGATGATCATATCGTAGAAAATGCAGCTCGTGATGCGGACTTGTTGGAGAATATTAGCCGTTTCCCGGAAGGCTTTGAGACAAAAGTAGGTGAGCGTGGAATCACCCTTTCTGGTGGTCAAAAACAACGTGTTTCTATTGCTAGAGCGATCGCGAGAAGTCCTAAGATTTTAATCTTGGATGATGCACTATCGGCAGTTGATACGAAAACAGAGAATTCTATCTTAAATGCCCTGACCAAGATCATGAAGGGACGTACTTCAGTGATTATTTCTCATCGAGTTTCTTCTTCCAAGCTGGCCAACAGGGTAATCATGCTCGATGAAGGAAGGGTTGTGGAGAGTGGTACTCACGATGAACTGATGTCAAAAGGAGGAGCTTATAAAGAGCTTCATGACAAGCAGTTGAAAGCGGAGGCGGTAGAAGAAGAGGCTTAATCTACTTTTGATGAATTAGGGTTTAACCCAGCCTTCGACTACAAGCGAATTGTCTGGATACCATACTTCCAGAAAGAAGTCTTCCAATTCATTTCCGTCTTCTTGAGCTTTTGCGAAAAGTAAAGCTTCTATTTTATTTGGTCGCGGCTGAACGATTACATGCATAGAGAGAAATACTGCATATCTCGCGGATGTTTCCAATTCTATGATTTCAAAACCTTGAGGGATTTCTGACATTTCTTCAGAAAGAGCAATGCCAATGAACTGGTGTATTTGATCTCTTTCGAGAGTATCAGAATGGTAGTTAATAACCACCAACCTGCCTTGCATTGTGCTATCTGCTAGAAGTTCCCTGCATTCTCTTCCAAAATCCCGGGGCTTTTCGTCTGTATAATGAGTCACGAATTGCTTACCAGCAATAGTTCGCGTCGTTCCTTCCAAAGGAATTGCCTTTACTTCTTTGAAACCGCCGAGTATATAATATATAGAGCCAACAATGATGATGAGAAACGCTAAAATAAGCGCCAAATAGACATATTGCTTTTGTCTTAAGTTCATATGGCGACTTCCTTGTATTGCATTTGATGCAGCTGAGAGTAAAATCCATCTAAGGTAAGCAATTGATCGTGAGTGCCACGCTCTACTATTTCACCTTTGTCTAGTACCAATATTTGATTGGCTTTCTGAATAGTAGAAAGTCTATGTGCAATCACTATGGAAGTTCTGCCTTTCATCAGTTTCTCTATTGCGGACTGGATGAGTTCTTCAGTCTCAGTATCTACCGAGCTAGTCGCCTCATCTAGCACGATGATTTTTGGATCATAAACCATCGCACGTACAAATGATATTAATTGACGCTGGCCAACAGAAAGTGTAGCGCCACGTTCCATTACATTGTAATCAAAACCTCGAGGAAGTCTTTCAATAAACTCTCGGGCTCCCACAAGATCGGCGGCTTCTTTTACTTTCTCCAAACTGATGTCAGGATTGCGAAGGGTGATATTGTTGTAGATCGAATCTGAAAAAAGAAATACGTCCTGAAGCACTACAGCAATGTGCTTTCTGAGATTAGATAGATCATAATCCCCAATATTCCGGTTATCGATTTTAATTGAGCCTTTATTGATCTCGTAAAACCTTGTCAGCAGATTAATCACAGAAGATTTTCCAGCGCCTGTTGCTCCGACAAGAGCCAAAGAAGTCCCTTTTTTCACATTCAAAGAGATGTCTTTCAGCACCCAATCTTCCTCATTGTAGGCAAACCAGACACCATCAAACTCCACACTTCCTTCTATACTTTCTGGAGCAAAATCCCCATTATCAGCGATATGCTCTGTACTGTCCATAAGATCCAAAATCCTGTTGGATGCTACAATCCCCATTTGAAGAGTATTGAACCGATCAGCAATCATTCGGATAGGTCTGAAAAACATTTGGATATACATGATGAATGCTATCAATACACCAAATGAAAGTTGATCTTGAATCACAGCTCCGGCACCATACCACATAATCAAACCAATGCCTGCAGCCTGAATAATCTCCGCGACAGGGAAATAAGTGGCGTAGTAAAAAACCGCTCTAATGTTGGCTTTGCGGTGCTCCTTATTGATCTCTTCAAACTTTGCGTATTCTCTTTTTTCCGCATTGAATACTTGTACGATATTCATTCCCGTGATATGCTCTTGCACAAAGGAGTTGAGATTTGAAACGGCCGTTCTCACCTCATTAAAGGAGACTTTTACCTTTTCTTTAAATATATAGGTCGCAAAAAGCAAGATTGGCAGTAAGGATAAGCTCACCAATGAGAGTTGCCAGCTTTCGTAAAACATGAAACCAAGTATCACAGCAAGCTGCAAAATATCTGCAATGATGCCGGCAATTCCTGTGCTGAAAACCTCAGAGAGCGTTTCAATATCTGACACATTCCTTGTTACGAGGCGGCCAATTGGCGTCTTGTCGAAAAATTTAAGCTTGAGATTTTGGAGGTGTCTGAAAAGCTTGATTCTAATGTCTTTGATGATATATTGACCAAGCCAACCTGACAGATAGGTGTGGTAATATTGTACGATTGCCTGTACAACAAGAAGTACCAATAAGACAATGATCCAATTGACAAGGCCAGCAAAGTCACCAAGCGCTACGTGATTATCTATAGCTATTTGGATCAGTTTTGGCCGAATAGGGACCAGCACCGCCAAAGCAATCGTCAAAAAAAGTACGAGGTAAAACTGTGCGATATATGGCCGAGCAAAGACGAATAATCGTCTGATAATCTGGATATCCAGAATACTACCGCTGATATTTTTTTCTTTTTCCAAACGTCTAATTTGCTAAATACACTGACTCGGGATATTCTACTTTTGTCAAAAAGAGACCTTCGGCAGGTACAGATCTACCGGCCTTCTTTCTGTCTCCGCTATCGAGTATTGATTTAAAATCTTCTAAGCTAATCTTTTCTGTCCCGACATCTAGTAGGGTGCCCACCATTGCACGCACCATTCCTCTCAAAAATCTATTGGCACTTACGCAGAACGTATGCGATTCGTTCGTTTCTTTCCACGAAATATCAAAGATCTCACAATCAAAATTGTTTACATCCGTGTGCACCTTACTGAATGCCTGAAAATCTTTTGTTTTTTTTATCACCTCCAAAGCCTGTTGGATTTTCTGAACGCTAAGAGATCTGGTAAAATGATAATATTGCCCAATTAGGAATGGGTTTTTTGATTTGCTGATGTGATAGTGATAAGTCCTTCGGGTAGCGTCAAATCTGGCATGTGCTTCATTATGGACCAAAGCAATATTGTTGATACTAATATCGTTCGGAAGAACTGTGTTTAGCTTCATTTGCAGTTGCGGCACAGGAAACTTTAATTCCAGAAGGTCTACATGAGCAATTTGTTGAGATGCATGCACGCCAGTATCTGTCCTACCACTTCCCAAACATGCCAAATCTTCTTGAAGCACCAGTGATAGTGCTCGGTTGATTTCAGCTTGCACGGTATTGGCATTTTGCTGAATCTGCCATCCATGATAGGCTGTGCCTAGATAAGATATGTCCAAGAAATATCGCATTCGCGGCAAAAGTATAGCATTAGACTTTAAAGAAATCTTCTTGATTCGTTGGTTTCTAAAGCGGGATGATCACTTTTGCAGAAAATATTTTTAAGTCATGATTCAAAGAATCCAAACCGTCTTCTTGTTTTTAGTTGGTGTCATCATGATCGCCACATTGTTTCTTCCTTTGTGGAGTAAGCTTGATACATCTGCTCAAGAAGTAGTCAATCTGAATGCTTTTGAGCTGGTCTACTCCAGCTACGGTGAGTCGGGTACAGAGACAGTCATGGCGACTAGTGATACATACATTGTTTCAATTTTAGCCATTTTATCTGCTGCAGTCGCTTTCTTTTCTATTTTCCAGTTTAAGAATCGTCTGACTCAAATAAAACTAGGTGCACTAAACTCGCTGGTCATGGGGGGCTGCTTGGGTATGACTTATTATTACTCTACCAAAGGAGATCAATTGCTAAGTCCAGAAACGATTGGGGATTTTCAGATGGGATTTTATGTAATAGCCGCCGCACTATTTTTCAATTCATTGGCCAATCGCTTTATTAGAAAAGATGATCGCCTAGTCAAAAGCGCCGATAGAATCAGGTAAGATCTAAAATGATTTTTAATCTCTCATTTACGCTTGCATGGTAATCTGTGGGCAATGCCCCGATTCTTTCGAGTAACCTTCCGTTATCAAGTGCCCTTATCTGATCTAAGAGAATAACAGAATCTTTATCCAGCCCAGATTTGGTTTTGGGTAATGTCAAATGATTTGTTTTTTCTTTCCAAGGCTTGGATGAAAGGGGACAAATGAGTGTTGTCGGATGATTTTCGTTGAGGAATTCCGATTGAATAACCATGACTGGCCTGATCTTACCTACTTCTATCCCTCTCACTGGATTAAGCGAGGCAATCCAGAAGTCAAATTTATTAATTTTCATCAGTCAAGCCATCCATTAGCGTCCCTTCAAAATCCTCCAATTCTGATTTAAAGGCCTCATATTCTTCTGCAGTTTGGATTGACTCCTTCCGCAGTTTTTCGCCCAGTTCTTCACGTTCTTTTTGCTTGCTATAGGTGGCCAAAGCTTCCATCACGTAACTAGACCTGTTCATATTTTCTCGCTTGCGATTGGCTTCTATTCGCTCATAGACATCATCAGGCACTTTGAGGCTTATCGTTTTCATATCACAAAAGTAATACAATTGGTATTACCAAAAGTATGACGAAAGTAGGTTCTACTCCCAGTCAATTTGACCCATGTCATTTTAGCTCATCTGCACGCTCAGTACTTTTTCTGCCAACTTGACAGATTCTGCCGTGTGGTATTGTATTTGACTTGTCGCGAACAGTAATCTGATTGAAAACAAAATAACGATATGCAAGAGAAAGGTAACATTTCAATTCACACGGAGAACATCTTCCCCATCATCAAGAAATTTTTATACTCCGATCATGAGATCTTCCTTAGAGAGCTAGTATCCAATGCTGTGGATGCCACTCAAAAAATCAAAAGATTGACTTCTTTAGGCGAGTACAAAGGTGAGCTTGGCGACTTGACTGTAGATGTTTCTTTTGATAAGAAGAAAAAGACCATTACCATTTCTGATAAAGGAATTGGTCTTACAGCTGAAGATATAAAAAAATATATCAACCAAATAGCCTTTTCTGGTGCCACAGAGTTTGTTGAAAAATACAAGGACAAAGGTGACGAACAGCAAATCATTGGTCATTTTGGGTTGGGTTTCTACTCGGCATTTATGGTGTCCAAGCAAGTGGAGATTCAGTCGCTTTCGCATGTGGAAGGTTCTGAGCCAGCGGCGTGGTATTGTGATGGCAACACGGAGTTTGAAATCAAAAAAGGAAAGCGCAAAGAGCGTGGTACAGATATCATCCTTCATATAGCAGAAGACTCTGAGGAGTTTTTGGAAGAGCACAGAATTCAAGGAATCTTGGATAAGTATTCCAAGTTTTTGCCTGTGCCTATTCGTTTTGGTCAGAAAGACAAATCGGTAGAGGATGGGGAGGACAAAGACGGCAAGAAGAAATATAAAACTGTCAAAGAAGATAATATTGTCAACAATCCTCAGCCACTTTGGGCAAAGTCTCCGACTGATCTGAAGGACGAAGATTATTTGGCTTTCTACAAAGAGTTGTATCCATTCTCAGAAGACCCATTGTTCTGGATTCATTTGAATGTTGATTACCCGTTCAACCTTACTGGTATTCTTTATTTTCCTAAGCTGAAAAAGGATTTCGAATTCCAGAAAAACAAAATTCAACTTTATTCTCGCCAAGTGTTCATCACTGATGAGGTGAAGGATATCGTTCCAGATTTCTTGCAAATGCTTCATGGTGTGATCGACTCACCTGATATCCCGCTCAACGTTTCTCGAAGCTATCTTCAGTCTGATGGAAACGTGAAAAAGATCAATGGCTACATCACTAAGAAAGTAGCTGATAAACTAGCGGATCTATACAAAAAGGATAGACCAGCTTACGAGCAGAAATGGGGAGACATTGGTGTTTTTGTGAAGTACGGAATGATTTCCGAAGAGAAATTTGAGGAAAAGGCGAAGGAGTTTACTTTGATCAAAAATGTGGAAGGTAAGTTCTTCAACATAGATGAATACAAGAAGCAAGTAGAGACCAATCAGACCAATAAGGACAAAAGTGTTGTCTTCCTATACACTACAGATGAGGAGAAGCAACATGGATACATCGAAACTGCTAAGAAGCGTAGCTACGATGTGCTTGTAATGGACGGTCCTGTGGACAGCCACTTTATCAACCACGTAGAGCAGAAATACGAAGGAATCACAATGAAGCGTGTAGATGCTGATGTGATTGACAAATTGGTGGATAAGGACGAAAAGAAAGAATCTGTCTTGTCTGATACTGAAAAGGAAAAGGTACAAGAGGTCTTTAAAAAGGCAATTGATGATCAAAAAAGTATGGTGTCTGTAGAGCCAATGGCCACAGACGATATGCCGGTGACCATCACCCTGCCAGAGTTTATCCGTAGGATGCGTGACATGCAAGCGCAAGGTGGCGGAGGTCCAATGATGTTTGGTGAAATGCCATTGTCTTTGTCAGTGGCTGTCAATGCTAACCACGCCTTTACTAAGAAGATCATAGCATCTTCTGACGAAGCTGAGCAAGTGGCTTTGGCTAAGCAAGCTTATGATTGGGCACTATTGGGACAAGGTATGTTGAGTGGCAAAAAGCTCACCGACTTTATCAATAGAAGCGTGGAGTTGGCTTCTAATTAAGCACAATTATCCTATACATATAACCCCGACGCTTCAGTCGGGGAACCTTTAAATCCTGACTAATTGGTCGGGATTTTTTTATTTTATACGAAACGACGTGTTGATCTCGTTTCAAATTATTGTGGACAGGTTCTGTTTTGCTTATTTGATTTTCCTGATAATGTTAGCTTCATGTAGTAAACCATTATTGGTAAGCCATCTTAGTCCTGATGAATATTGGAAAGTGAAGAAGGAAAAAAAGCGAAGAGCTGCTTTTGGATCACTTGGAGGACCAGGCCACAGTATTTTTTCTCCCATAGTATGCTGGGATAAGATGTGTAGGTATCAGAGAGGTAGGTCGGGTAAAGTCGGGAAGGGATTTAAAAGGTATAAGAAATCTGGTCCACCGATTAAGCGGGTTATTCCTGATGCTCCCACAAAAATGGTGGAACAGGAAATGGTAGTTGGCAACTCAAATATTGTAAATGATTCCCTTGAAATCAGTTCCGAATATAAACCTGCCCCTAGCTATCAGATTCATCAAAAATATCAGTTTCAGACCCTTCAGTTTGATATGAACAAATCAACGATTCGCCAAGATTCTTACGAGGAATTGGATAAAATCTTTGATTATATGAGACAATCGCCCGAGTTGAGCTTGATGATCACAGGTCATACAGATGCCATAGGCTCCGAGCAATTAAACAAAGAACTTTCTACAGCCAGAGCAAGGGAAGTATTTGAATACTTAGTTTCTAAAGGAATTTCGTCTAACAGGATGGGATTCAAAGGGCTAGGAAGCGAGGAACCTTTGACTAATATACCTGAGCGATCTGAAGATAATCGACGAGTAGAATTTGAATTTTCAGCCGATTAAATCTAATTTTTAAAGAACTTCCCTTCATCAACCTTCTTCCCATTTTCCATTAGTCTGTAATAGTAGATTCCCTGTCTAAAGTCATCAAGGATAATTTCCTCTTCACGAAATTCTAGGTCTTTTTCCAAAACAAGCGTGCCTCTACTGTCCAAGATCTGCAGCCGCTGACCCGTGCCAGAGGAAAGGATATAAATATAACCATCGGTAGCAGGATTTGGGTAGAGGATGACTTTTCCAGGGTTGTCCACGAATAAACTTACCGTGTCCGAAAATATCTTTTGGTCATTGGCAAAACTTAGCACCGCCACATATTGGACCAAGCCAGAATTGATAGAGCTATCATTTACCAGATAACTGGAAAAACCAGAAGGCGTAATATCAAATGCCTTTTCGCCTTTGATGTTATCGTATGATTTGAATATTTCTATGCTCGAAACCTCATTTTCAGTGCTAAGGTCTAGGCTCAATTGGACCCCATCTTGCACACGTTGTGCTGAGAAAAAGTTGATATAACATAACGCTCCTTGAAATTGATAATTCAAAGCATTGGAACGAAACTCTCTGTCCGAATCATAACTTGCCGCCACACTATAGAATACTTCGCTCGATTTGGAAATTGTAAAATAATTGTCTGTGGTTGTGCCAAGAAGCTCCATGGAACTCTCGCCCATCTTATAAATATTGTAACTGACAGCTTCAGACACCATCTCCCATCCTAGTCCAAAAGTCGAATCGCAATTGTACGTGACATTTATGTCTGGATTGTTCCCGATGAAAAATTCCCCTGACAGATAAACGGAATCTTCAATTATCATTCTCAGCTGAGCTCTTGAGGTCTCTTCAGGTATTTTTAATTCTTTGATTTTCGATAGATCTACCGTCCCATCAATGAGCTGCCAAGCTCCTTGACCTAATTTTATTTCCAGCTCGCCTGTTGAGTTCTTATAGGTAGTTTCCCAAAACAGCTTTTGCAAACTCCCGGATATGATCTGATCAGTTTCATTTGGGTAATCCCAATCGAAATGATTTTTAAGGCTATAATACCACGCCACACTTACGACTTGATCGCCATTCATAATTGGTGATTTTATTTCTAGATTATATGTGCCAGCAGAAGGGTTGTCTACGGTAATCAGCTCTACATTATTTAAGTGGTCTTCACTCTTAGTAGCTAGTGCTGTTAGTGCTGCTAAATTTGGTGAAGTATTGAGTAACCATGGTTTAAAAGAAGTGTCACCTAATCTTAGGACACCATCAATGTCATTTATCAAAGCTGTAGTGGCATCAATTGATGCTGCGGGATCTGTCCAGCAGATTGCCACGCGAATTTCATGAACATCTTCGGGTAAGATTATCGATAGGTTTGAAGTGGAGTTGCTCTGTAGAGTAACTTCGTCATGCCACTGTCTTTCCAGTATTTGAGCTGCCGTCTTTGCATTAACGCTTCCATAGCCGGTAGCGAAATCTGGACCTAAATTTCCGATATCATCAGCCGATGCAATCAATATTGATTTGACCAAAGAAGTAATTGGTTGTTTATCATGCTTTGTTTGATACTGACTTTGGAGCCCTGCGATTATTCCTGAAACAATGGCTGCAGCATCACTCGTGCCTTTGCCACCATATGCCGAGAGCTCAGGCTTTATTCTTCCGTCATAGGCCGGACCTCTGGATGCCAACAGACTGATAGTAAGTGAAGTGTCCACAGCAGCTACTGTAATAATATTTTTAGCCTGCTTGAATGTGCCTGTGAGATTCGCATAGGACAATCCTTCAAACTCTCCATGTTCAGCGACCTGATTGCCTGCATTGCCTGCAGAAAAGACATGCACAAGAGTCTTTGAACTATAAATGGACTGATCGTACTTCAATGCTTCAATTCCATAATAGTTTTCTATCCCAACCCCGTAAGAATGATTTTGAATATAAACTTCATTTTCGAGAAGGAGCGCTTCATCGTCTGGGAGTAGATTGTTGTAGTCAGAAGAACTGAGTTTTGCCTCGGGTAAAATCCCTTTAGAGTCAATTGAGCTGTTGCCTCTTCCGGCAATTATTGTAGCCATGCTTGTTGCATGATCAGAGAAAGTTTCACCTTCAGTATTTATAGAGAAAAACTTATTTCTAAGGTCTATGTCGTCTGTTTTGAATCTCTGCTCTTTGATGGATATAGCAGGTGTCACCAATTCTATGTCTCCATATTCTGCCTGCCATTTTCTGACTCTATTGAAATAGAAGTTTGGCTCATCTAACAATGCTTCTTCTTTGGGCTTCCTCATTAAGTCAATAAACAAGATATTGTCATCTTGAAGCAGGTCATTGATGATGTCTGTGTTTACAAACTCAACTATGATGACATCTAATGAACCATTTTGGCTTAATTGTTTAATCTGAGCTATATAATTCGTTTTGAAATCGGAAGGGTTCTTGACAAGTAGCGTCAAAGTATTTGGCACTTCCCATCGACCGCTACTATTCTGCCGGAGGTTTGGTGAAAGTTTGTTTTGACCTTTTAGGAATGGAGACAAAAACAGTATATAAACGAGAAAAAATACGAATGAGCGCACAAGGCTAAATTAAGGTAAGAATAGATGCGAAGCAGGCTTCTACTTAATCAGAATTTGGTTTTCTCTATGGTTGTAGGTGGCGCTTTTAAAAGATTTGGCAATTTACCAAATATTATTAGGTAACAATTTCACATTTGCCAAATGTGTATCATAAAAAAAATATATTCATATGATTAGTATCGTATTTTGGATCACTCTTGATATAAAAGTTTTTTGTGAATAGTTTGCTCATGATCTCGGGTGGTTTCGGGATCAAAAAACCTAATTTAAAACGTAAGCCTTTATGAAAAAATTAAACTATTTCGCAGCTATTGCTCTTGCACTAAGCGTACTGTTCGTTTCTTGTGAGCAGAGTGATCAAACTGAAGTTGCAGTAACTGAAGTATCAGCTGCTACACTACAAGCATTGACTGATGCAGGTTTTGATGTAGACAACATCGCACCTATTCAGTTTGAAGATGGTGTGCTTGTAGAAGGTGATATTTACATCCCTTTTCATGACCTTTCTTCTTTGAGAAAGGGTGACAGACTTCCTGTAGAAGAGCAGTATAGCACCAACAATCTAGTATCTACTAGTGGCAGCAGAGTAATCACCTTGTATGCGCCTACTGGAAGAAGAGGTTACAGTGCAGGTATGATTGCAGGACTTGATCTAGCTATCGCGCGTTACAATGCTGAGAATCTTGAAATTTCTTTCCAAAGAATTACTTCATCTTCTGCTGATATTGTAATGACAAGATTGAGTAAAGGTGATGAGAGAAGAGGAGTTCTTGGTTCTGCAGGATTTCCAACTGCCTCAGGAGATCCTTATGGCGAAATTAAAATGAGTGGTGTTCTTGAGTCTTCTTATGGACTGAGCACGGCTGGAATTGCGACAATCATTGGTCATGAAATGGGACATTGTATTGGAATGCGTCACACAGATTTCTTCGATAGAAGCATCTCTTGCGGTGGAGGGACATCAAATGAAGGTGATGGTGGTGTAGGTGCAAACCTAATCCCAGGCACTCCTTCTGGAGCTTCTGCTGCAGCTAAGTCTTGGATGCTAGCTTGTACTGATGGTGGTGATAGACCATTCAACAATGATGATAAAACAGCTCTAAATTATCTTTATTGATAATTAGCAAAATCTATATTTTGAAAAGGCATCCAATTAGGGATGCCTTTTTTATTTTTGATCAATATGAAGATTGCAAACGAATATTTAACTGCCACTTTCAAGGCTCAAGGAGCAGAACTTACAAGCTTAGTTTCAAAGTCGACTAGAAAAGAATATATATGGCAGGCAGATTCCAAATATTGGAATCGTCATGCGCCGGTGCTTTTTCCTTTTGTTGGAAGGCTGAAGGGTGACACTTTTCAATATAAAGGTGCTACTTATGAGATGGGTCAACATGGTTTGGCGAGAGATCGAAAGTTTGAAGTCATCGAGCATCAAAGTGATAGCATTATGTTTTCATTGATTGGAGACAAAGAGAGCCAGAAGCAATATCCGTTTCTTTTCGAACTTCGGCTTACTTACGAATTAGACGAGCACCTATTGAAAGTACGCTATGAAGTGCATAATGCTGCGGATGAGGAAATGTATTTCTCCATAGGTGGTCATCCTGCATTCAATTGTCCTATGAGCAAATCTGAAGTTCGCGCAGATTGTTCTTTAGTTTTTGATGAATTAGAGGTAGCAGAAACTCATCTGCTCTTAGATGGCGTGTTTTCTGGAGAGAAAAAGTCTGTTTTGGATCACAGCAATCGTCTCGCGATCATCGAACCATTGTTTGATTCGGATGCATTGGTATTTAAAAATCTAAAATCAAAAAGTGTCACTTTGGAAAGCCCAAAATCAAAGTGGCTAACAGTTCATTTTGATGGATTTCCTTATTTAGGAATTTGGTCTAAGAACCGTCAGTCACCATTTGTTTGTATCGAACCTTGGTTTGGGCTAGCAGATTCTGCCGATCATAATGGGGCTATTGAAAGTAAAGAAGGGATTCAAAAGTTAACAGCGAGGGAGACTTTCATGTGTGAATTCGGCATTGAAATTCACGGTTGAGTTATTGAGCTAAGTTAATTTTCAGTGTCTAAAGGAATATTTGGTAAGGTTTGAGCGTTACGTTTTCATTGTTGGTTGATATGAGAAGATTATTCTTTTTTGCGTTTGGAATTTGTTGTTTTGGGTCTCTTTATGCTCAAGAAGGTGAGTCCATTGAGGAGCTCTTCAAGGTGAAATATGAAACGCCTCTGACCATTGACATGGATGAGCAATCCAAACTGGAGGACGAGTACGAACCCGAGGAAAAGAAGAAGGAGAAAAAGGAGAATCCTAAGATCTTTTATGGCATCAAAACCAAGCGTGGTTTTGCCAAGCAAGGGTTCGGGACACGAACCACCATCGAGCTTTTTTTCTATTTGAAGGACAAGGATTTTGAGGGACCAACAGAATATGCCAGAGATTTTTATTGGTATGATTTCAAGAAGAAAAAAATCGTGAATTCTCTACGAGTGGATCGTGATAATGCTGGCGTGCTGCACGGGCATTACACTAAGAATCTGGGAGATCAATTGATAGAGGAAGGCTACTTCTACAAAGGTGTTAAGCATGGGCGCTGGGTTCGATATAACCGTAACGATATTCTTCAGGAAAAAGAAATTTTCTGGAAAGGCTGGCCTAAGGAGTCGTTGCTTTCTTATTATGATTTTGAAAGGGAAAATTTACGGGAGGTCATTCCTGTTCATTTCGGAGAACGTGAGGGTGAATACTATGCTTTTCATGCCAATGGTAAACTTGCAGTAGTTGGTCATTATAAGTTTGATCAGCCGGTAGGTGTCTGGAGAGAATACTATGATAATGAACGAGTAAAACGGGAGGTTACCTATCCTTTAGAGCCATTTGACAAGAAGAGCTATCCAGTAATCAGCAAAGAATGGGATCGTGATGGCAAGATTATCTACGATCGTAGGAAGTACGAAGCTTCAGTGAATTAATAGTTGATCAAAGACTGGCGTGCTCTAGCGACGATGAAAGCAGTAAACGCAAAAAGTAGTCCCGCTTCCCACCCTATAAAAATAACTCCCAAGGCAAAAAGTAGCGACCACCAAAGAATGTGGAGCAAAGCACCCACCATGTATTTTATAGAGATATAAAATACTTTGTCCTTAATTCCGCTGATGATTTTGCTTAATAATAGTATTGGGAGAATATTGAATAGCGCTAAGAACGTCGTAAAGGCTTTAGACAGACCAGATTGTTTACGAGGCGTCACCCCTTCATATTTAGCGCCATCACCCATTTTTTTCAACTCTTCAAAGCTGAGCCCATCATGCTTAGGCTGGAAAATCCAATCTCTCTTTTTTGGATAATTTTCATCATCTTGAGCTAAGATGAGCGTTTTTTTCATGCTTACGCTGAGATCTTCTTTGAGTTTGTTGTAGGCTTTTTGCTTGTGCTCCTGATATAATTCCATGTAGCTACTAAGCTCTATTGGCTCTCCATAGCAGATGTGAACTTTACTCAATGGCCTGTAGTGTGAAAAGTAGTTGATGCCTGTAGGCACTATGTAAACTCTAGTATTAGGATCCACCCGATTTCGCGCATCTAGTGCCAATCTTGCCGTGCCTTTAGATAGGGGTCTTAGGTAGTATTCTATGCCGTGATTTCCTTCCGGAAAAATCAAAATAGATCGCTCCTCCGAGAGCATTTCGAAACAAGTTTCAAATATGGCATCATTTTGAGATAAACTAGAAATGCCATCTCTGATCCTATAAATTGGCATCATATTGAGCGCTTTCAAGAACGGTTTTGACAATTTGGTGAAGACATCCGACCTTGTCAGGAAAGACATATCTCTCACGTTGAAAGTGCCCACAAGCACAGCATCCATAAAGGCGCCTTGGTGATTTGGTGTAAAGATGATTGCTCCATCTTTTGGGATATTTTCCTTACCAGTGACTTTTACACCATTGAAAAAAACCTGCAACCCAATACGACTTGTGTACTTTACGAGGTAGTATAACCAGTGAGACTCCATTATGCTATTTTGAAATCGCGATATTTCCACCAGTATGCAATAGAAAATCCAGAGATAATGTGCCAGATTCCCCACCACGCTGCTACGATGGCCATACCGCCAAGTCCTTGAAAAAACGCAAATATAAGGAGTAATCCGAGTCCTGAATTTTGAATGCCAGTTTCTATAGATAAAGATCTTTTATCTGCTTTAGGAAGGCCAAATAATCTACCCATCTGATAACCAGCTATCAATGCGATGGCATTATGCAGAAAGACAAGACCAACTACCAAATAAATGTACTGTAAGAATAGATCAAGATTTGCAGAGAAAGCCAACACCACGATAGCTCCAAATATCACAATTGATAAATAATGCATGATTCGCTGGAGTTTCATGGCATAGACTGGAAACCTATGGCGGAAAGTCATCCCAAGGATAATAGGGATTCCCAATATGGTTACTATTGTCATAAAAACATCTGCATAATCTAAGCTGACAGCCGTAAGTAACTCTGCCGTTGGTGGGTAAAGACCCGCCCAAAAGGATAAATTGAAAGGTGTCATGAAAATGGCTAGGATACTCGAGATCGCTGTGAGACTCACAGAAAGCGCAATGTTACCTTTTGCTAAAGCGGAAAAGAAGTTTGAAATATTGCCACCCGGACAGGCAGCTACAAGGATCATCCCCAAGGCAAAACTCGGTCTTGGTTCGAGTACCCAAATAAGAATAAAAGTAAGAAATGGTAAGACCAAAAACTGGGACAATACACCAGCCAATGTTCCCATTGGGACCGCAAGCACAAGTTTGAAGTCTGCAACTGTCAGTTTGAGTGCTACACCAAACATGATTAATCCCAAACTGATATTCAGAATGAAGAGGTTTTGTTCGGAGAAGTTAAGGGTGATGTTGTCTATCGAATCCATTTTGAGGTACGAAAGATAAATATTTTATGGAAAGGCTAACCTCTCAAATGATACCCTTTTGGCTGTACGAATGCCCTTATTCCCATATAGGAAAGTGTAGAACCCACACCAGAATTTTTTCTACCAGACCAAGGAAGATTGGGACTCACCCGATCACAGCAGTTCCAATAAGCAGTTCCTACGTTGAGTTGAGCGAGAAGCTTTCTAGCTCGCGCCTCTTCTTTGGAAAAAATAGCCCCAGTTAGGCCATAAGTCGTATCCTGCATTAGGTTCAAAGCTTCTTCGTCACTACTTACTTTTTGAATACCAATCACCGGACCGAAGGACTCTTCCATCATTACTGTCATGCTGTGATTTACATCCGTGAGTACAGTGGGCTGTAAATAATATCCTTGATGATCTGCCAGTTTACCGCCTAAGATCAGTTTTGCGCCTTTGTTGGTGGCATCTTTCACTTGCTGTTCTATGATATTGAGCTGAGCGGCTCGGGTCATAGGTCCAATGAAGGTAGTTGCCTCCATCGGATCACCCATTTTGTAAGACTTCACTTCCTCAACAAAGTGTTGAACAAAATCTTCATAGATGCCCTCATGCACATAGATTCGTTCTACTGCGCAGCAGCTCTGTCCATTGTTGTAAAAGGCACCTTCCGCCGCATTGATGGCTGCCTGCTTTACGTCATCTATATCGTCCATTACATAAAGTGGATCTTTTCCTCCTAGCTCCAATTGAACAGGAACCAGTTTGTGAGCTACCGCCTTTGCAATGTGAACTCCTGTCTGATATGAACCAGTGAAGAAATAACCATCAAAAGGCATCTCAAGTAGGAGCTGCCCAACGTCTCCTTTGCCAATGACTACTTGGAAAACATCCTCTGGAATCCCTGATTCATGGAGAAGCTCCATGAATTTCATGCCTGTGAGCGAAGCATATTCGGAAGGTTTGTAACAAACAGCATTGCCACCAACCAGCGCATATAGGAACACATTGAAGCCAACATTGTAAGGGAAATTCCAGGCGGAGATATTGGCAATCACACCCAATGCCTCAAAAGTGATCAGCTCTCTTGTTGCGCCTTCTTCCACCATCGATTCTGCAGTAAGCCATTTAACGGCATTGGCCTGAAGATGAGTGATGCGACCCATTGTCCCATTTATTTCATTTCTCGATTGAGTGATAGGCTTGCCTGTCTCTTTGGTAAGAATTTCTGCGAGTTCCTCAATGTTTGTAAGCACCAGTTCTCCAAATCGCTCGATTGCTTGTAGACGCTCTGGAATGGGAACGTCTCGCCATTTTTGTTGACCTCTTTTCAGTAAAGCCATTTTGGCTTCTATGGAAGCTTTGTTGTCTTCCTCCAAAGAGGTGAAAGATTGGCCGGTGGCAGGATTTACGATATTCATAGTTCGGATTTCAGAGAGGAAACAGAAGCAATAAAATGATCATACAAAGGCATAGGATCAATAACTTTTTCGGAAAGTGTGTGAGAAAATTCAGGGTGCCATTGAACGCCAGAGATCCATCCTTCTGGAGCCTTAGTGTAGGAAATTGCTTCTATCACTCCGTCGAAGGTGCTTTCCGCTGTAATTTCGAGCTGTTTGCCAAGATCTTTTATTGATTGATGATGCACACTATTGACTTGAGGATTTTGAATACCTGGATAGATTTTGTCAAGAAGTTTGCCTTTTACAAATCTCACTTCGTGAAAAATCTGGTCGTATTGCGCTGCATCTCTATGTACCAAAACTTCTGGACGTTGAGTTTTGGTATCTTGATAGAGTGTGCCTCCGAAGTAGACATTCATCAACTGCATTCCTCGGCAGATTCCGAAAATTGGTTTGTTGGTCCGGAAAGCCAGTTCCATTAGGCGAAGTTCATAAGCATCTCTTTTTGGGTCACCTAGCCACTGGCCAATTGGCTGCTCTCCATAAGAAGCTGGCGCTAGGTCAGTGCCACCTTGAAAAACAAAACCGTCCATTTCCTTGACAATTTCTTTGAGCAAATGATCCGCTACGTCCGGAATTAAGATAGGCATCACACCAGATTTAGTTAGGTACCTCGCCATATCATTCTCAAGGTAGCTCAGGGTTTTAGGCCCAAATACTTTTCGGTCTGGATCAGGATACATGAAGCATGACGAGACACCAATTTTCAGCATATCAGAGTGCCCTTTGATAAAGCTGCATAAAGTCCTCTTCCGTCACGGGTTTCGGATTATTTGGGTGTGCAAAATCCTCAAAAGCAAGTTTTGCAAGGATTGGAATATGTGCTTCTTCCACACCTACATCCCTTAGTCTAATCGGCAGCCCAAGGCGTTCATTGATTTCGAAAAGAAAATCAACAACCCGCTCACCATCCGCATCTATCACACCAAGAGCAGCTGCCATTTTATCAAATTTTGCCTCTAGGCCTTCATAATTGTAAGCCATCCCGTAAGGAAGATTTACAGCATTTGCCAAGCCGTGATGTGTATCCAGCAAGCTTGACATAGGGTGTGCCATGCTATGCACTACACCAAGACCTTTTTGAAAGGCCACAGCTCCCATCAAAGAGCCAAGAAGCATCTCTGCACGTGACTGTAGATCAGGGTGGTGTGTGGCTTTTTCTATTGAACGTGCGATTAAAGACATGCCTTCAAGAGCTATCCCATCACACATCGGGTGATAATTTTTTGCCAAGTAGGCTTCCATATTGTGAGTGAGGGCATCCATCCCCGTAGCAGCTGTAATGAAAGGAGGCAGGTCCATCGTCAAAAGCGGATCAGCAAAAACTTGGCGAGCCATGAGTTTAGGAGAGAATAGGATGCGCTTCTTTTTGGTGTCGTCTTCAGAAATGATGGCACTCCGTCCCACTTCACTACCAGTACCTGCTGTGGTAGGTACGGCTACAAAATAGGGGACTTCTTCGGTCACGTATTGATCTCCACCTATAAGGTCATCATAGTCAAAGAGCGGCCGGTGATGATGGACTCGTAAAGCGATTGCGCGAGCTACATCTAGCGCCACACCGCCGCCTATACCCACTACACAATCACATCCAGCACGGTGGTACGCTTCACCACCTTTGAGCACATCGGATTCAATTGGGTTTTTGTGCATCTCGTGAAAGACACCATACACCAAGTCCACTTTCATGAACAATCCCAATATTTCCTCAAAGAAGGGAAGCCCAGCTACTGTAGTATCTGTAACTACCAAAGGACGTTTCAGGCCTTGCTTGAGCAGATGTCCGGGAATCTCATGTGCTACCCCCGCTCCAAATCGGATAGGTGTTGGAAAATTAAAATTTAACCTGCTGTCCATGTTTTATTGATCTGAAATGTTTGAGTTGAATTGGTGAATTCAAATTAATCCTTTTTAGCTGTAAAGAGAAACCATATATAGGCTCCTGCCATGATCAATGCATAAATTAATGCTAGTTTCATATTGTAAACAGTCATAGCTACCAATGCTAAGCTAGCTATGACGAGCGCAATGGCCGGGAACGCTGGAAAGAAAGGAACTTTGAAAGGTCGGGCCAAGTCAGGTTCTTTTTTACGCAAAGCAAAAAATGCAATCATCGATACGATATATAAGGTGAGCGCTCCAAAACAAGCAATGGTGATGATGTCTCCAGTTTTCCCTGAGAGTAAAGCAATAATGCCAATGAACATATTGGCGACCAGTGCATTTGCTGGAGTTTGTGTCTTTGGATGAACCTTTCCAAGTACTTTTGGAATGTATCCCACTCGGCCAAATTCAAAAGTAGATCGACCTGCAGCCAAGATTATTCCGTGAAATGAGGCCACCAATCCGAAAAGACCCACTGTGATCAATAGGTGATAAAGCAAATGGCTGTCTCCAACTATTTTGGCAAGAGCCAAAGGCAGAGGAGAATCGGAAGGCTCGGTGCTACCCGGAGGATATACCACCGACTCCCAGCCATCCACCCCCACGGCGGATACAAATGTGAGTACACAAAGTGCAACTAAAGTCAATATGGCTGAGCCAAAACCCAAAGAAATACTTCGCTGAGGATCTTTCGCTTCTTCAGCGACATTAGCCACGCCTTCTATTGCGAGAAAGAACCAAATGGCAAATGGTATTGCCGCAAAGGCACCTTGAAAACCATTTGGAAGAGCGTTCAATTTAAGATTGGCCATCTCCACATTTGGAAGACAAACTCCAGCGAATATGAGCAACTCCAGCACTGCCAAAATGGTAATCACCAGCTCAAACATTGCGGCAGCTCGCACGCCAATGATATTCAAACTAGTAAATAGTAAGTAAGCCGCAATGGCGATATATATCGTGTCAATCTGTGGAAAGAAGATATTGAAATATGCACCGATTGCTGCGGCTATCGCTGGAGGAGCAAAAATGAACTCCACATTTTGGGCCATTCCTGCTAGAAATCCCATTCGCTTCCCCAATGCACGATGTGCATAGTCAAAAGCACCTCCAGCTTTTGGGATGGCACAGGCTAGCTCTGTGTAGCTATAAGTGAAGGTCACGTACATGATGATGATGAAAAAAGTAGCGATTGCCAACCCCAACGTACCTCCTTCAGCAAGACCGAGATTCCAGCCGAAATACATGCCCGAGATCACATAGCCCACACCCAAGCCCCAAAGCATAAGTGGACCAAGCGTTTTTTTGAGTTGTGGTGAATCCTGAGCTTCTTTTGACATAGTTAGGTCTTTCTTTAAATCTAGGAGAAACAACCGAGAGAAAATACTTGCCTCAGTTTTTTGGTCTTTTTTTTCAATGTTAAATTGAAGCCATATCTTTAACTGGATGTGCTTTTTACTTTAAAGAGGGCGTTAAATCATATTTTGTCTGTACATTAAACATATCTATTTGAGCATTGAATTATACGAACGTTGCTTATTCCTGCCTTTTTAGCTCGCAACAAAATCTTTTAATAATGTTAACGAAAATGACAAAGTGTTCAAATAATCTTAACGAAAAGGGACTTTGATTTAAATATTTGTTTTAGGAACGCGCGATGACTAAATTGCGGCAATATAAAAAGAGAGAGAATATGGCTACAGATACCACACCTATCCTTGTAAAAAATGACCCTTGGCTATCTCCTTTTGAGCAGCAGATTAAGGACCGAATGGATCGGTTTGATCAGCGAAAAAAAGAGCTCACTAAAAAATATGGAAGTATTTCCAAGTTTGCCTCAGGCTATGAGTACCTCGGCTTTAATTATGACAAGTCGAAAAAAGGGTGGTGGTACCGTGAGTGGGCACCCAAAGCTTCCAGACTAAGTTTGGTTGGGGATTTCAACAGTTGGGACAGAGTGTCTCATATCATGTCTAAGTCCGATGAAGGCATTTGGGAAATATTTTTGAGTGATGCTGATTACGGTGACAAACTCGTTCATGAATCAGCAGTGAAAGTACACATCGTATCGCCCAAAGGCGAAACTGACCGTATCCCGGCTTATTCGAGATATGTAACTCAGGATGAAAAAACCTACGATTTCACAGCTAGGCTTTGGGACCCCTCCAAGAAATTTAAATGGACTGATTCTAATTTCAATTCTGAAGGAGCTTATAAAAACCCATATATCTACGAGTGCCATGTGGGCATGGCCCAAGAGAAAGAGGGATTGGGCACTTATCGCGAATTTGCGGATATCATTTTGCCAAAGGTCAAAGAGCAAGGGTACAATACTATCCAAATGATGGCGATTCAAGAGCATCCATATTATGGTTCTTTTGGTTACCATGTGAGTAATTTTTTCGCTCCAAGTAGCCGTTTTGGATCTCCTCTAGATCTTAAGTATCTCATTGATAAGGCGCATGGTATGGGTATCGCAGTGATCATGGATATTGTTCATTCACATGCTGTAAAAAATCTCGCCGAAGGGCTCAATGAATTTGATGGGTCTGATGATCAGTATTTCCACCCTGGCGGACGTGGATTTCACACCTTGTGGGATTCTAAGCTTTTCAATTATGGCAAGGAAGAAGTCCTACGTTTCTTGCTTTCGAATGTAAAATACTGGCTCGAAGAATTTCATATTGATGGGTATCGCTACGATGGAGTGACTTCTATGCTTTATTTCCACCATGGAGATATTTCATTTGATCATTATGAGAAATATTTCAATGAAGTGGACTGGGACGTGCTCACATATCTTCAATTCGCTAATGAATTGATGAAAGAGATCAATCCTTATTCTATATGTATCGCTGAAGACATGAGTGGCATGCCTGGTCTTTGTCGTCCAGTTGCAGAAGGAGGTATTGGATTTGATTTCCGTCTTGCTATGGGCATTCCTGATTATTGGATCAAACTCCTCAAGCACAAAACTGATGAGCAGTGGAACATCCATGAGATGTGGGATACACTCACAAATCGAAGATATGGAGAGCGAACCATCGCCTATGCAGAGTCACATGACCAAGCGCTAGTTGGTGATAAGTCTATTGCTTTTTGGTTGATGGATAAGGAAATGTATACCCATATGCACAAGGACATGGAGAGCTTGATCATTGACCGTGGGATGGCCTTACACAAGTTGATTAGACTCTTCACTTTAAGTTTGGGTGGAGAAGGTTGGCTCAACTTTATTGGGAATGAATTTGGTCATCCTGAGTGGGTAGACTTCCCGAGAGAAGGAAATGGCTGGAGCTATAAATATGCTAGACGCCAATGGAATCTTCAGGAGCATCCTGATCTGCGATATCAGTATTTGTACAATTTTGGGGCTGCTATGGTGCAGATGGCGAATAAGGAAGAGATCGTTGGATCACTACCAGCCCAACAGCTCAATATGGATCCGGACAACAAAGCGATCATTTTTGAGCGTAACAATCTCATCTTCGCTTTTAATTTTTCACCAACCAACTCTGTACCTGATTATCGCTTCAGGGTTCCAAAGGCAGGAAAATATAAAATCATTTTAAACTCTGACAAGGAAACATTTGGTGGCTATGCGCGCCTAGATGATCAAATGTCTTATCCGACCGTTACGCTATTTGGTGAGCATTTTCTGAGTGTCTACTTGCCAAGTAGAGTTGCTTTGGTATTAAAGAAAGTGTAAATATGAGATTTCTTCTTGCTGGTTTGATGGTTATGTCATTATTGAAAGGAGTAAGCCAAGAACTTTCAGTAATGACATACAATATCAGATTGGATTGGGGTAATGACCAAAACAGCTGGGCAAACCGCAAGGAGCCACTTTTAAGTCAAATCCAGTTTTATGAGCCCGATATTTTCGGAATTCAAGAAGGGTTACCACACCAAGTGAGCTATTTGGATTCTGCCCTAGAGGCTTATTCATATATTGGTGTGGGTAGAGACGATGGCAAGAGAGCCGGAGAATACAGTGCGATCTATTTCAAGACTGCTGATTTCAAATTGCTGCGTCAGAGCACTTTTTGGTTATCAACCACACCGGGAGTGCCCTCCCTAGGATGGGATGCCGCAATCAAACGTATCTGTACCTACTCATTATTTCAGCGAAATGCTGATGGACGCCAATTTTGGATTTTCAATACACATTTTGATCATGTAGGAGTCAAAGCCAGAGAAAACTCTATGGAATTGATACTGTCCAAAATTGACTCACTCAATGAAGAAAATCTTCCCGTTGTATTGATGGGAGATTTGAACGTACAGCCCCATGAAGCTCCAATTCTAGTGGCCAAGAGAGCTCTTCAAGACTCGCGTGAAGTAGCTGATTTGGTGTTTGGTATTGAGGGTACTTTTAATGGTTTCAATTTTGAAAATGTACCTAAAAGAAGAATTGATTACGTATTCATAAATGAGCACTTTTCAGTAAATAAGTATGCAGTCTTGAGCGAGGCGCTAGACCTCAGATATATTTCTGATCACTTCCCTGTCTATTGCTTACTTTCATTTAGGGATTAATGATCACAGTACATGAATTTTGGGATCATTGGTCTGTAAAAATTTTCATGTACGAGCTCCGTCTCTGACAATCGTTTCAAAACTGCAAGTGCAGGAAAATATAAAATCTACCTTAACTCAGATAAATCGGAATTCGATGCATGTGCATATTGATGATCAGATTTTCTGCCTGACTATGCATTTGGTGCTGAAGAAGGTATAGTGGGTATTGTGATTTTTGGGTGCTTTGCACTTTAATTTTAGGTCTATTTTTTGGCAGTCACTTTTTGCGTGATCCAGAAAGGGAGATATCCTTTAGTTATCTGCATTCTATTAAGAGGTATTTCCAACCTTAAAAACCCTTTAGGTGTCATTGCACCAAACAACCTAATGAACACATGAAAACCTTCAGAAATCAAAATGTATTTTTTGCGCTCGTTTTGGGACTGCTTATCTCCTGTGCAGAGCAAGATGATTCGGGATTTAGTTACTACTCGGATGACCTTGGCTTTCAAGGATATAGCGGTGGTGATCAATATGCCGAATTGACCGAAAATCCATTTTTAAATGTGAGTGAAGAGCCCGTATCTACCTTTTCTATCGATGCAGATGGAGCCTCCTATTCTAATATTAGAAGATTCATTTTAGACGATAATCAATTGCCACCCAAAGCCGCAGTTCGTACCGAAGAGCTTATCAATTATTTTGATCTAGCCTATGAATTCACTTCTGCGTCTGATCCAATTTCTCTCAATGGCGAAGTTTCCCAGTGCCCTTGGAATAGCGAGAACAAGTTGATTAGGATCGGAATCCAAGGCAAACCAATCGTTGATGAAATACCGGCTTCCAATTTTGTTTTCCTGATAGACGTATCGGGTTCTATGGGGAGTGAAGACAAGCTTGAGTTGCTGAAGGCTGGCTTTAAAAATTATGTAAATGTGCTTGGCGCAGAAGACAGAGTGGCTATCGTTACTTATGCGGGGAATGCGGGAGTTACGCTTGCTTCTACCTCTGGAAGTGAAAAGCAAAAAATTAAGAATGCCATCAATAGTCTGGGTTCTGGAGGTTCTACGGCTGGTGCGGAAGGTATTATTACGGCCTATGAAATTGCTGAGAAGAACTTCATTGAGGGTGGAAATAATCGAATCATTATGGGCACCGATGGTGATTTCAATGTTGGGATCAGTAATCGGGAGGAACTCATTGACTTGATTGAAAAGAAAAGAGAGTCAGGTGTGTATCTGACAATTTTGGGAGTTGGTCGTGGCAATCTCAATGATGCTAATCTGGAGCAGATAGCCAATAATGGAAATGGAACCTATGAGTACATTGACAATATCAGTCAACTAATGAAAGTATTCATTTACGAAAAAAGCAAGTTTTTCACGGTAGCTAAAGACGTAAAAGTACAGGTAGCATTTAATGAAAAATTGGTCAGTGCTTATAGATTGATTGGCTATGAAAATAGACTCTTGGCTCAAGAAGATTTTGAGGATGACTCCAAAGATGCTGGTGAAATAGGTGCTGATCAAAACATCACCGCGCTGTATGAAATAGTTCCAGCTGTTGGGGAATTGGGAACGGAATTGAGAAGCCAACCAACATTTACAATTGATTTCCGATATAAGCTTCCTTACAGTGATCAAAGCTTACCGCTGACCCTTGATATCGTAGATAGTGGTAATAGTTTTGCTAAAGCCACAGACCAGATGAAATTTGTAGCGTCAGTAGCATCATTTGGTATGTTGCTGACTGACTCGCAGTATAAAGGTGAGTCCACCTATGACAAAACCCTAAACTGGCTGAACGACACCAATCTTCCAGATGAAAATGGGTTTAAGACAGAGTTGAAACAAGTGGTGTCTAAAGCACAAACACTGAACTAATCAAAGCAGTAACCTCCGCTTATGTCACCATAGGCGGAGGTATTTTCTAAAAGAATTCTCAAGACCTTTTTTCTGCCAAGACTGAAATTTGCAATTCTAGCCGCTTCATTTCCCGGAGGATTACGTACTTATCCATTTGCATCCAATTCCAGATTTTCAGCATACCTATGGATAAAGTAGCCATCATTATGATGGTGGCATAGAGTATCATATCCTTGGCTGCTTCGGCATTTGAAAACTGTATAAATCCATAGATCACTACCGCCAATAGCGCGAAAATCATCAGCGTGGTAATGGCTGTAAACCAACCTTGTTTGCCTTTGAATAATTGGCCGTACTGAACAATGAAATTTTGCTCGTCCAATTGGGTGTAGTACTTCGCTTCTTCTTCAGATAATGCTTCTTTAATGAGCGTATCGATTCTTTCATCTTTCATAATTGACATTGTTTAGTTGTATGATTTTTTTGAGTTTTTCCCTGGCTTTATAGAGTCTTGACTTTACAGTCCCTGTTGGGATTTTCAATACTTCGCTGATCTGCATCACAGACATGTCATTCAAATAATACATTTTGATGACGGTTTTGTGGAGTTCATCTAGCTTGGACAAGCCAATCCCTAAGCTTCTAAAAAGGGTTTCCTGATGCCCATTGATAGCATCTACAGCATCATCGGCGAGGCTGTAGATGTCTTTCAAATCTTCTGCCTTTAGATGGTTTTTTCTAATATGATCTATGGTCTTGTTATGGGCTATTCGCAAGAGCCAAGATCCGAATTTATTTGGGTCTGACAGCCTGTTGATTGTTTTACTTACATCTATCCAGCAGTCTTGGCTCAAATCCTTAGCTACCTCTTGGTCATGTGTCATCCAGTAAATCTGTTGATGAACTTTTTTTGCCCAGCGCGCTACCAAGATTTCAAAAGCTCTAGGATCACCGGCTTGCGCATTGAGTACCAGTAGTTCATTGAATATTTGGTTTGAATCTCTCATTAATACTTTAAGGTCGTCAAAAAGGAGAATCGGTTCACTTTTCTCGTAATTAATTGAAGTAAGCAGTCCAAAATGGTGATCCTGTGCACATTTCAAAATTCACTTACATTACTCGAATTGTCTAATGGCTAAGGTTTCTGTAGAAACAGAAACGGCTATCGCCCCAAATTCCCAATTCAGAATTATCATTGCACCATGAATTTTGGAGCACTCAAGAAGCAACTGACCGGCGAGATTTTCACCGACGAAACCACAAGAAAATTATACGCTACCGATGCATCTGCCTATCGCGAGATTCCATTGGCTGTTGCCATCCCACAGACTGAAGCGGATCTCATTCATCTTGTCAACTTTGCTTCCGCAAATGACACCTCTATCATTCCAAGAACAGCGGGGACTTCATTGGCCGGTCAGGTAGTCGGGGGAGGAATTGTGGTGGATGTCTCCAAATTTTTCAATGAGATCATAGAAGTAAATGCTGAGGAAGGCTGGGCTTGGGTGCAGCCTGGGATCGTACGTGATGACCTCAATAAGCACCTCAAGGAATACGGATATTTCTTCGCGCCTGAAACCTCCACAGCGAATCGAGCAATGATTGGTGGGATGATCGGCAACAATAGCTGTGGTTCTAATTCTGTAGTTTATGGTAGCACGAGAGAGCATCTACTAGAAGTAAACGCTATTCTAGCCGATGGTACCAAGACTTGGTTTGGACCTGTGGATATGAACGCATTCCTAGCGAAGTGCAATGGCATGAATACCGAGAGCGACTTGGAAACCAATACTTACCTTCAGGTCAAAGAGATGCTTAGCAATTCTGAAAATATTGCTGCTATTAAGGAAGGCTTTCCAAAATCCTCAGTGCCAAGGAGAAATACTGGTTATGCAATAGACATACTTGCCGAAACGGAACCTTTTAGCAAAGAAGGAGCACCTTTCAACTTTTGTAAACTCATTGCGGGTTCTGAAGGTACATTGGCATTTGTAACGGCAGCCAAGATAAAACTAAGCCCAATACCGTCTGCTCATAAGCGGTTAGTTTGTATCCATTGTCACACGATAGATGAGTCACTGCGTGCTAATTTGGTAGTACTGAAACATCGCCCTACGGCTAGCGAGTTGATGGATCACTATGTGCTTGAAGCGACTAAGAGAAATGCGACCTATAGACAATATCGTTTTTTTGTGGAGGGTGATCCTCAAGCAATTTTGGTAGCAGAACTGACCTTGGACTCAGATGAGGAGGCTGATAAAGCCGCACTTGATCTGATAGCAGATTTGAAAAAAGAAGGCTACGGCTATTCTTTTCCCGTAATAAAAGGGGAGGATATTAATAAAGTTTGGGGACTGAGAAAAGCTGGATTGGGATTGCTTTCCAATATTGCTGGTGATGCTAAACCTGCCCCAGTGATAGAAGACACGGCAGTGGATGTGGCCGACTTACCTGCTTATATAGCTGAGTTCAATGAGATTTTGAATAAGCATGATTTGTACTGTGTGCACTACGCTCATGCAGGATCTGGAGAGCTCCATTTACGTCCTATTTTAGACTTGAAAACCAAAGAAGGACGTAGACTTTTCCGTGTCATTGCGGAGGAGATAGCCACTTTGGTGAAAAAATATAAAGGCTCACTTTCAGGTGAGCATGGCGATGGCAGGTTGAGAGGAGAGTTTATTCCGCAGATGATTGGCGACCATAATTATGAGTTGGTAAAGCAGGTGAAATATACTTGGGACCCAAAGAATATTATGAATCCGGGGAAGATTGTGAACACCCCGCCCATGGATACCAACTTGCGCTATGAGGAGGATCAAGCTACTCCACATTTTGAGACGATACTTGACTTTTCAGACACACAAGGCTATCTACGTGCCGCCGAGCAATGCAATGGATCTGGTGATTGCCGAAAGACAGAGCTTTCTGGTGGGACCATGTGCCCAAGCTATATGGCTACCAGAAATGAAAAGGACACGACTAGAGCTCGTGCCAACATCTTGCGTGAAATGATCACTACTTCAGATCAGGCAAACCCATTTGCTCATGAAGAAATTAAGGAGGTCTTAGACCTCTGCCTGAGTTGCAAAGGCTGTAAATCAGAGTGCCCTTCCAATGTGGACATGGGTAAGCTCAAGCAAGAGTGGCAGTATCAATATTACAAGGAAAAAGGTGTCCCGTTTAGAAATAAGCTTATAGCAAATTTTCCGGGAGGCATGAAACTCGCTTCAAAACTACCTTGGGGATACAACCTGACATTTAGCAATCAGCTCACTGCTAGTATTGCCAAAGGAGTGATGGGCTTTGCACAAAAGCGTAGCATGCCTAAGCTATCAAAGCAGACATGGGAGCATTGGTTTTTGAAAGACTTCACACCGACATCTAAAGGCAAAAAGGTCTATATTTTCATAGATGAACTCATCAATTACAATGAGGCGGAGATAGGGATAACTACAGTGAAGTTGTTGGATAAACTTGGCTACAAGGTGACTTATCTGAAGCACAAAGAATCTGGCAGGACTTTCCTTTCCAAAGGATTACTAGAGGAGGCGCGAGATTTGGCAAAGGCTAACGTGGAGATTTTCAAAAATGTGATTACCCCGGAAACTCCATTGATCGGCGTGGAGCCTTCTGCGATTTTGACGTTCAGAGATGAATATCCAGATCTACTTCGTAGTGAAGAAAAGACTTCTGCGATAAACATTGCCTCAAATACTTTCATGATCGAAGAATTCTTAGCTAAAGAATTGGATGCAGGAAATATCAACCTAAGTCTCTTTAAGGAGAAAGGTTCACTGATCAAACTTCATGGTCATTGTCAGCAAAAGGCGCTTTCGTCCATGACTCCTGTCAAAAAAATCCTTACCAAAATGGGCAACAACGAAGTGCATATGATTGCCTCTGGATGTTGTGGCATGGCTGGGTCTTTTGGCTATGAAAAGGAGCATTATGATCTTTCTATGCAGATTGGTGAATTGGTACTCTTCCCAACAGTGCGCAAGCAACCCGAGGAGGTGATCATCGCTGCTGCAGGTACTAGCTGTAGGCATCAGATCAAAGACGGAACTGGCAAAAAATCCAAGCACCCAATTGAGATTATCTGGGAAGCATTGAAGTAAAGTTGTAATAATCACGTGCTGGAATCGTAATCGGGGCAGGCTTGATAAACTTCGAAAGAATCTACTAGCCCCAAAGCACTGTTATTATCAAATGCTTAACTTTAAGATCAGTCATATACGGTATTTCCTTGCCAGACGGTTAATTTTTATTCGTCTGTTTGATAATGATTTTGAAAAACTTCCATTGCATCTCATAGCGTTTATGGCTAGTGTAAATATTCATATATAGATTAACACCGCCCAAATCAAAAACGAATAGATGATGTTTTCTGACTATTGTTATTGTATGAATATTTTAAGTGGTTTAGATGAGCAAAACATAGCCAGATGAGAAGTAGCAGTTGATCAAGGGATAGATAATTTCATATAGCTTATTCAAACTTTACCTATTCAAAGAAGCTGTAAACAGCCCAATCATAGATAAAAAAGATTTCGATAATGAAAGAAGAAGTCATCAGCTTTTCACAAAATATTTTAAGTGCGTTTACTACGCTGCTGCCAAAATTGATATTGGCCGGCTTTATCCTACTATCGGGATATATATTGGCTAGAATACTAGAAAAATTAGTCAAACGATTGATTATCTATTTGAACGAGTCACTCAATACTAAACTACAATCACGATTATTGAATGTGGATCTGAAAGCATCTGCGCTATTTCTATCCAAAATCATTTTTTGGATTATAATGCTACTGACTTTTCTTTTTTGCTTGCAAATTCTCAATATCGACTTTCATAGTTATTGGTTCGATAGATTCATGGGATACTTACCCAATGTATTGGTGGCAGCCATCATCGTCTTTTTTGGGATTATCGCAGGTAGATTGATAGGTGATTTGATCAAATCAGCAGCAGCCCGCACAGGTCTTGCAAATGGTTCCTATATGGGAAAAGCAGTAGGAACTTTTGTGCTTTTTGTTTCTATTGTGGTAGCTCTGGATCAACTAGGAATCAACATAGGATTCCTTACCAATCTCTTCATTATTGTACTTACATCTTTGCTCTTTGGAGCTTCACTGGCTTTTGGCCTTGGTGCCAGGACGTCTGTGAGTAATATTTTGGGTTCGTATTATGTAAGAAAAACTTTTGAGCTGGGTGAAAGAATTAAGATGGGAGAGCTCGAAGGTATTATTATTAAAATCAATGACCATGCTATTGTCATTGAGTCTAAAGATGGTTTAGTTTTCATCCCAGCCAAGGATTTTAATGAATCAAATGTTACAATTATCAAAAGTGAATAATGGACACAGATCAGATGTTAATCGGCCAGTTCTTCAAAGAGCATGAAGATTTGGCTATCAATTATATTGAAAGCCTTGCGGTAGAAGAAATTGCTAGCCTAGTCGAATCACTAACTATCGCTCAGAACAGTATCCTCTTCACGAAGCTCAATGCCTTTAGAGCTGGCCAAGTTTTAGAAAAAATATCAATAGACAAGGCAGGCTTAATTCTGAGTCGTATAAGCATACTTTCTGCGCAATCACTTTTGAGAGTTTCTAAAATGTCCAAACGTGAGGCGTTTCTGAATCAACTTAAATCAGAGAAGGCAATCTCTCTGCGCAAAGGATTGACATTTCCCCTTGATCGAGTTGGTGCACATATAGAACCATTTGTGCTTACGTTATCCGGTCGCATGACTATCGAAAAGGGCCTGTCCATGATTCATTCCAATACTGCCAACGTGCAGTTGCACTTCTTCGTGGTGGACAAAGAAAAGAAGCTCACAGGCTATGTGGAGTTGTATGATCTTATGCAAGGGGAGAGTCATTTGCAAATAAAGACCAAACAAAGACCGATAAAGAAACCTGCACTTGCCGACATGAGTATTGGGGATTTACTAGATCACTGGGACCATACACTGGTCTATTTGCCAGTGGTGGATGTAGATGGCGTATTCATTGGGTCAGTTTCAAGAGCTACTTTAAGTGAAGTCCACCAAAGCCGCACCTCAGGCAAACGCAAAGACCATGCTGCAGTCAAAGCAGGGAATGCCTTAGGAGATTTGTATATGATTGGTTTGACTAGTCTTCTTGGAAGCCCATCGGATTCTGACAGCAAGTCATAATCACTGCATATGGAGGAAGCCATCAGCTCAGAAAAAAAGCGTGTTGAATTCCTTTTTGCGATCACAATTAGTTCACTAATTCAAAAAACTAAAGAGCTCATATGGAAGCGACACTGATCAAACGAAAATTAGCCAGACACTATCTCGCGTTGTTTCCAGGTGAAGCAGCGATTACTTTGAATGCTTCCGCTGCAACAGAAATACTTGAGTATTTGGAGAATTCACCTCTGGATTTAGTCGTTGAAATATTCCAACATCTTAGTCCAGACGTACTAGCCAAAGTACTCCAGAAGATGAATGATGTAAGGTTTTCGGATATATTCAATGCTATTGATCCGTATACTGCAGCCAAATTCATCTCGCGGTTGAGTGAATCTGACGTTGACAAAAAGCTGAAACTTTTGTCCGATAAAAAGGTCATCACCATCCGTGAGATGTTAGAGTACCCAACGGACTCTGCAGGATTTCTGATGGATACAAGAATCATCACATTCAATCCCAAGAATACGGTTGAAGAAGTCTTACAAAAATTAAGATCAATCGGGGACCGGAAAGTTCTAAATATATATGTGACTGATAATCTTGGAATATTGCTGGGAAAGGTTTTTATCCAAACAATAGCTATCTCCCCAATAGAGAGTGTTTTGGAAACACTCTTGGAGCCGTTTTCTAGTGTTCAAGTGATGTCTCCGGCCGAAGAGGTCATCAACTTATTTGAAACTGAGCAGCATTTAAATCTTCCTGTACTCGATATCCACGGCACCCTATTAGGAATCATCAGGAATGATGCACTTATTTCAGCTACTCACCAAGAAGCTTCCGAAGATGTCATGGCGATGTTTGGTGCGGGTCGTGAAGAACGCGCCTTGTCGAGCCCATGGTTTGCCATCAAAAAGCGATTGCCATGGCTCCAGATCAATCTAGTTACTGCTTTTCTTGCCGCATCTATTGTCGGTATATTTGAAGACACCATTGCGCAGGTGACGGTATTGGCTGTGTTTTTACCTGTGGTAGCAGGCCAGTCGGGAAATACTGGTTCGCAAGCTCTGGCAGTGACCATGAGAGGCCTTGCTCTGCGCGAAATTCAAGCTTCACAATGGTGGCGTGTTGCACGTAAGGAAGTTGTTGTTGGATTTGTAAACGGTTTGGCTGTAGCCTTTACGACAGGCATAGTGGTATACTTTTGGGCTTCTTCTTTAGGTTTAGGATTGGTGATTGGTACTTCGATGGTGTTATCTATGGTGATTGCTGGTTTCTCTGGTGCTGTAGTACCTATTGTTCTGAAAGTATTCGGTCAAGACCCAGCACAATCTTCATCTATTGTTCTAACCACGGTTACAGATATTATGGGATTTCTCAGCTTCTTAGGCCTTACAACACTTCTAGGATCTGCTTTGGGGATAATCTAGAAGCTTAGCATTTGAATTATGACAGTTCATTCGTATTAAATAAAGTCCATTTAATAATTCAAAAAATATTAGCTGTTTGTTGCTTATTACCAGGTGGTTAAAAAACTTTCTAGTGTAATAGGCTTCTATGGGGGTAGCCCTTCATTTAAAGCAGAAAATTGGATATGGACAGGTGCCAGACAGTATATGTGAGAATAGGGGAACTCGATACCAATTAACTCTAATCGTGGGTACGCTCTCCTCATGAAAAGTTCTTGGCGGACACTACGATCAGATGGGAGATCAAAGACGGCACTGGCAAAAAGTCCAAGCACCCGATAGAGATTATCTGGAAGGCGCTGCGTTAATATTTAACCATTCTATACTTTTGCTTTGATTAAATTGACCTACAATTCTTTTATAGGAGCAAGTTAAAAAGCGCCAAGATTTAGGTATCATCATTCTTCCGATTTGGAGTGGATATGACCCGCGACATATAAATTATTCGTGTCAATTTTATTTGCTCGTTTTTTATTTAGAAATCAGTTAAATGTCCAAAAAAGTAGCTTTAGTTTTATCAAGTGGTGGTGCGCGTGGGTTAGCCCATATTGGAGTGATAGAGGCACTGGAATCCAATGGATACGAGATCACTTCTATTGCAGGCTCGTCTATAGGTGCGGTGGTTGCAGCTTTTCACGCATGTGGCGAATTAGAAAAATATAAAGAATGGGCCATTAACTTAGATCGTTATGATGTTTTCAAGCTCATTGATTTTACCTTCTCTGTTCAGGGTTTTGTAAAAGGTGAGAAAGTCTTCAAAACACTTGAAAAGTTAATTCCTGATAGAAAAATAGAAGATCTCAAGATTCCTTTTGCTGCACTTGTGACGGATATCGATGCGAAAAAGGAAGTGGTTTTTGATAAGGGGAGCATGTATCAAGCTGTAAAAGCATCCGTTGCTATTCCGACTGTAATTAGGCCAGTGACCATCAATAAGGTACAATACATTGATGGTGGTGTGACCAATCCTATACCCATAGAGCATGTAAAAAGACATGAAGGCGATTTGCTCGTGGTTTCAAATGTGAATGCCATCAAGCCTTTCGAAAGTATCGAAAATAAGCCAACAGAAAAGGAAGTGGCTTCATACAATGAGAAGATTCAGTCCTTTATTTCCAATTGGGGAAAACTTTTGCCAGGGAGCACTGAAGTGTCCAAGAAGCTCGGTTTTTTTGATATTCTGAATGATTCCATAGATCTAATGCAAGATCGTTTGACATCTTTGCTCCTTGAAAAGCACCGACCTGATATATTGATAAATATCTCTCGGGATGCCGCAAGTACATTTGAGTTTTTTCGAGCAAAGGAACTAATCGAAGTTGGAAAGGTTCAGTTTGAAAAGGCTCTTAAGGAGAGTCAAATAAATAGCTAAGTTTACAGCTACCCAAAATACTGCTTTATGAAGACCAAAAAAGAGATCGTTGAAAATTGGTTGCCCCGCTATACAGGTTTGCCTTTAGACGCTTTTGGTGAATATATTTTGCTCACGAATTTTAAGAACTACGTCCATCTTTTTGCAGATTGGCACAAAGTAGAGGTCATAGGTCACGGACATCCTATGCAATGTGCGACTGCAGATGGCATCACAATTATCAATTTTGGGATGGGCTCAGCGAACGCCGCTACCATCTCTGATCTTTTGAGCGCTATCGAACCCAAGGCCGTTTTATTTCTTGGAAAATGCGGAGGTCTCAAGATGAAAAATGAGGTTGGAGATTTGATCCTTCCGATAGCAGCCATACGTGGAGAAGGTACTTCCAATGATTATATGCTACCTGAAGTTCCGGCTTTACCTTCATTTGCTTTGCAAAAGGCGATCTCTACTACCATCAGGGAGTATGGTCAAGACTACTGGACGGGTACTGTCTATACGACCAATCGCAGGGTTTGGGAACATGATAATAAATTCAAGAAATATCTAAAGAAGATTCGTGCAATGGCCATTGATATGGAAACAGCCACCATATTCACAGCTGCTTTTGCTAATGAAATGCCAGCTGGGGCACTGCTACTAGTTTCTGATATCCCGATGATACCAGAAGGGGTAAAGACTGATGAAAGTGATAAAAAGGTAAGTGCCCAATTTGTAGAGCAACACTTGAAAATAGGTATCGATTCGCTCAAGCAGTTGATTAATAATTCACAGACAGTGAAGCACTTGGTTTTCTAATTTCTTCCGTGTCTACACGAAAAAGGCCGAAAGCTTGAGAGCTTCCGGCCTAACAGGTGCCCAGACAATTTAATCTGGGATATATAATGGAATGTACGGTTGTACATGTGTTCTTCTAAAAAAGGTTCCCGCCTCGGTGGTTAACCTCAAGCGGCAGGAACCAATTCACCGCCTAACCTGATAACCTTATTGCCAAAGCTGTGCCACATGGGTTATTTTTTTTAAATACTTAATAATCAGCGCTTTATAGAATTGACACCTTGGCACAATTCTTCATTTTGCAAACAGGATCGCCAAAGTGATAAAAGGAGTTTTTCTTTATTCGAAAGAACAGGTCATCAGATCAAGCAAGCTTCCTCACCACTGCCTCCATCACCTTTTCTCCATCCATAGCTGCCGAAGCAATACCTCCAGCATAGCCGGCGCCTTCTCCACAAGGGAAGAGGCCTTTTAGTTGTGGATGTTCCAATGTTTCCGAATCACGGGGAATTCGTACTGGTGAGGAGGTTCTGCTTTCTACGCCTACGATTTGTGCCTCATTGGTTAGGTAGCCTTTCATTTTGTTTCCAAAGGCTTTGAAGCCATCCTTAAGACGTGATGCTATAAAATCTGGGAGGACTTCAGACATCTGCACGGAGTGAAGTCCTGGTTGGTAAGACGTTTCGTTGAGTGAAGGCGAGATTTTACCATCTACAAAATCCACCAAACGTTGAGCTGGAGCTACTTGTGTTTTTCCACCTATTTCCCATGCTTTTTTCTCTACAGCAGATTGGAATTCCATAGCTGCCAAAGGGCCATATTTTTTGAATTCTAGGATATCTGCTAGCTCCACAGCCACTACAATACCTGAGTTGGCATATTGGCTATTTCTTCGGGAGGGACTCATGCCATTGACCACCACCTCACCCGGAGCAGTAGCCGCTGGCACAATAAACCCTCCGGGACACATACAAAAAGAGAAAACGCCTCGCTCGGTTTTTTGCCATTGGGTCTGTGCAACTAGACCATAAGAGGAGGCTGGCAGGTAATCGCCTCGATCTTCGCAGCGGTATTGAAGCTGGTCGATGAGTCGCTGTGGGTGCTCTACGCGTACACCCAGTGCAAAAGGTTTGGCTTCTATTAGGACTTCTTTTTTGTATAGGAGATGAAAAATATCTCTTGCAGAATGGCCTGTCGCAAGTATGGTGGCTTCTGCCAAGATTCGCTCGCCATCAGCTAAAATTACCCCTTTTAGTTGGTCGCCCTCAATAATGAGATTTGTGACTTTGCTATGGAAACGCACTTCTCCACCGGCTTTTTCGACTGTTTCGCGAAGCGCTGTTACGATTTTTGGAAGTTTATTGGTGCCAATATGTGGATGGGCTTCAATGAGAATATCCTCTGGTGCACCGTGTGCCACTAGGATTTCAAATACACGACGAATGCTTCCTCTTTTTTTGGATCGGGTGTAAAGTTTTCCGTCAGAGTAAGTACCTGCGCCACCTTCCCCAAAGCAATAGTTGCTTTCTGGATTTACGATGTGGTCTTTATTGATAGCGGCAAGATCTCTTCTCCGGGCGCGAACATCTTTGCCACGCTCAAGTACTATGGGTTTGAAGCCCAGTTCAACGGCTCGAAGCGCCGCAAACATACCCGCGGGACCTGCGCCAACTATGATGACTGGAGGGCAGCTTCGCACATCCCAATCTTTTGGCTGATACTCGACAAATTCCACTTCAATAGGAGCTGCATCAGCTACTATGCGCAGATTCACCTTAATCTGACGCTGACGTGCATCAACTGATCGTCTTGCTATTTGGAAATGCTCTTCTTTGGAAAGTAGCCCTTTCGAAATGAGGTATGAAGCCAAGTTGGCTTCATCAAAGCCTACTTCAGGGGCAACTACAAGATCAAATTCGCGCATCAGGTTTGGCTAGATGGTAGAGTTCTTGAGGTAATCATTCGATGATAAAGAAATGGTTGAAAAATTTTTCATTTTCCACTTTATAAAGCAGTCAAATCGATATCCTTAGATTGAGCGCAATGTGAATCTTTTACTAAAACCTGAAATGTTAAACCCCCTCAGCTTCTACTTCCGTTACCTCAGGAATCATACGCTTTAGCAAGTTTTCAATACCAGCTTTTAGCGTGACAGTAGAAGACGGACAACCGCTACATGACCCTTGAAGAAGGACTTTTACCTTACCATCTGTGAAAGAGCTAAAGGAAATAGCTCCGCCATCCATTTCTACGGCAGGTCGGATATATTCATCCAAAATACCTTTAATACGAGCTTCAATGTCTGTGTCTGTATCCAACACTTTGTGATCTTCTTCTACTTCTTTTTCTGTAAGAATTTGCTTACCTGCTTCAAGGAAGCTTTTGATGTGGTGCTGGATCGTTCCTTTTACTTCATGCCATTCTGTAGCCTCATCTTTGGTCACTGTCACGAAGTTGCTCATGTAGAAGACACGCTTTACATACGTGAAGTCAAATAATTCAGCAGCAAGAGGAGCTTCGGCAGCACTTTCTTTATCTGGATAATCTCTGCTCACACCATCCGGTAAAAGGAGAAAATTCACCACAAACTTAAGTGAATTTGGATTTGGGTTTGCTTCAGTATAGATAGTGATTGCGTGTTTTTCAGCTGCTTCCATGGTCGTGTTTGGTAATTTGTATTACTGTAAATGCAAAAATGGTCGAATAGTTCAGAATAACCTGAATTAATTGGAAGGAATAAAGGCTAAAGCATTTCATTTGGTTTTCATAACCATGATTAATAGAGAGATCAAATTGGCTAAATGTTAATATTATCTTTAGTTTTAATTTATATGATGAGTACCTCTTTATTTGATAATTTCAACAAGATTTTAGTAGTGTGGATCAGTCTCAGCTGCTTTTCTGCTACAGCGCAGAATGAAAATAAAACTTTTAATAGACTGGAAGTAGGCTTTAGTCATTCGCGTACATCATATCTCTCAGTCGGTTATCAGAAAGGCTGGTACCAAATAGAATCAAGACTTTTCGTTGATATGGAAAGGTTAGAGGCACTCCCTTTCGGAGAAACGGTTGTTAGTCCTGATATAGGGTTCACCTCTACATTTAACATTTTTCAGGAAAGCACATTTAAGGTTTATGCAGGTCTAGGCGCACAGTATGACCTCTCAACAGAGACAGCCGAAGTTATCTTACCAATCGGTACTGTAATTTATCCTTTCGCGGACGATAGGTTTGGGTTCCAAATAGAGTACAATCCATATTTGAGTGCTACGAGTTTCTTTCATGCTACCGGTAGCTTGGGTATTCGCTATACTTTGAGATCAGCCAGTAAATCAAAACCGGTGAGGGCTGAAGATTATTCAAAAACTAGCAGAAGTTGGTCCATCACATTGGGCTCCACATCTATAGCTCCAGGATTTCAATATGCTTGGTTTAGAAACAACCTAGACTTTCATGTGGCAGTGGGAAGTTTTCCTACTACCTTATCTACAGGGGTATATTATCACTTCATGCAAATACCCAGAAAAAGGCGCGCGCATCTTTACACAGGGCTAGATGTTGGCTATATGTTTAATTATACCATTCCTAATGTAATTGCATATGTCCCAATTGGCGTACAGTTTATATACCCAAAGGGATTTACATTGTCTTTGGAAGTTTCTGCTTTTTATGTTGAAGCAACCGTAGTTCCTTGGGTTGGCATCAAGCTGGGTAAGTCAATTTTTAAGTGACAAATGAAGTATTTAATAAGGTGCAAAATACTCTATTTCAGAATTTGAAAATGGATGAACAGTTCATCAAATGAAGAGATTTTATTCATCTTCCTTCAAATCCAACTCTCCTTCACTACTTGCTATCAATGTAGCAACAGTTGCATCACCGGTGATATTCGCAACAGTTCTAGTCATGTCCAATATCCTATCTACTGGAAAGATAATAGCTACCCACGCCGGATTCAAACCGACTGTCTGTAAAATGATGATTAGCATCACTAAACTAGCCCCCGGAACAGCTGCTGTACCTATAGAGCCCATGGTTGCCGTAAGGACAATCACCAATTGCTGAGAAAGCGTAAGTTCCACAAAGTGCAGCTGCGCTAAAAAGACAGATGCAACGGCTAAATAGAGGCTCGTACCATCCATATTGACTGTGGCTCCAATTGGGAGAACAAAGCTTGACACCTTTTTAGATACGCCCATACCCTCTTCTACACATTCCATAGTCACGGGTAGAGTGGCTGCACTTGAGCTGGTGGAGAATGCAAGAAATTGAGCTGGACTCATGATCCTGAAAAACTTCTTGTAAGTCAGTTTCTTGATAAAAGTCCTTGCTACTACTGGATAAAAGACGAATAACATGATGCTCAATCCTACCAATACGGTGATCGTATAGGAACCAAGGCTCTTAAATATTTCAAAAACCTCTGACGGACTATTGGCCATCTTGGCAACTACTCCGGCTAATAATGCAAACACAAAAAATGGCGCTCCTTTCATGATAGTGTCCACCATTCGGAGAAATACCTCGTTGATAGCATCTATAAAGTTTTTGACTGGAGCGCCTTGCGCTGAGGGCACTACCGCTAGCGTGATACCAAAGAAGATCGCAAAGAAGATGACTTGGAGCATGAGCTTGTTGTCCGAAATAGAAAGGATAATGTTTTCAGGTACCATATCTATCACAAACTGAAGTGGAGGTGTTTCTTTTTGCTTTTGAGCCTGTGCGACTTTTTCCTGCACATTCCCCTCCTGATTGTTATACTCACCAGTCATCATCATTTGCTGGGCCAGTTCTTTGTATTGCTCATCGGCCAGTAGATTTTTACCGTCTTTTATCTCTACATTAGGTGTGTTTTCTACCCACAGCTCATAGGAGATTCTGTTCTTTATTCGCTGGGCTTCATCAATATGGCTACCCGGATCTACGAAATTCACAATGAGTAAACCAATGGTAATAGCCGTGACTGTAGAGACCAGATACATGGCAAGTGTCTTAATTCCCATTCTTCCTAAACTGGAAGTATCTGTAAGTCCTGAAACTCCTGAAATGATCGAAAACATCACCAAAGGCACTGCAATGAATTTCAGCAAGCGTATGAAAATCTGACCGAATGGATCAATCCAGTTGATTGTAAACTGATTCCAACCAAAGGCACTGGAGATAAACGCCCAAATAATACCAAGAATAAGACCTATGATAATCTTGACGTGGAGGGGGAGGTTTTTCATAAATTATTCGCTTCTGATTGCTGATAGTCTTGGCAGTATTGGGATTGTCCCAAAGCGAATTTAATTAAAAAACGGACTTCTAAATTCCAACCTCATAATTGGACTATAGCACGCTGTAAATAGTCTTACAATTTGTTTGTCCTAGCGATCAAAAGGAAGTCTGCAATCACTAAAGCTGCCATAGCATCTACAATAGGCACTGCTCTTGGAACGACACAAGGGTCATGGCGACCTTTGCCAGAAACAGTGGCCTCATTACCATGAATATCGATACTTGCTTGATCTTGCATGATGGTAGCTACTGGCTTGAAAGCTACATTGAAGTAGATATCTTGCCCATTACTGATACCGCCTTGGATACCACCTGAGTGGTTGGTTTTTGTTTTCACCACACCATTTTCTGTGTAGAATTCGTCGTTGTGCTCAGAGCCTTTCATCTTGATACCCTCAAAGCCACTTCCATATTCAAAACCCTTCACGGCATTGATTGAAAGCATCGCTTTGCCAAGCTCTGCATGAAGTTTATCAAAAACCGGCTCACCAAGACCTACTGGCACACCTTTGATCACCCCTGTGACCACCCCACCAACAGTATCACGAGACTTACGGATGTCATCTATATAGTCAAACATTTGTTGGGCCATTTCAGGATCTGGGCATCTGACATCATTGGTTTCTGTCAGATTGAGATCGACTTCTTCGTGTGTTTTCTCCAGCTTGAGATTACCTACTTGAGAGACATAGGCTTGTGAAGTGATACCAAACTCCTTGAGCATGAGTTTTGCCACAGCACCTGCAGCTACTCTTGCAGCTGTCTCACGGGCAGAGCTACGCCCACCACCGCGATAGTCGCGTACCCCATATTTTTCCTGATAGGTAAAGTCAGCATGTGATGGTCTGTACTTCTCGGCTATATGGCTATAGTCGTGACTTTTTTGGTCTTTATTCCTAATCAAAAGCCCAATGGGGGTACCAGTGCTTACCCCTTCAAATACTCCAGAAAGGATCTCTACTTCATCTTCTTCTTTTCGCTGAGTGGTAATTCGGGATTGCCCAGGTTTTCTTCGTGCCAACTCCGATTGGATGAAATCCATATCTATCGGGATGCCTGCAGGGCATCCGTCTATAGTTACGCCGATAGCCACGCCATGAGATTCACCGAAAGTGGTGATACTAAAGACCTTCCCAAAACTATTTCCCATGTGCTTATTTTCGAACGAAGATGAAGACTGTAAGGGCGAACATCGCCACAATGAATAAGTTGGCAAAGATTCGCATCCAAGAACTCCCGTCCAAGTCACGTAGAGTATTTTCTTTGAATTCGATACCGTCATAGTACGATCCCATGTCACTAGACATGATGTATTCGTTTTTACGACTGTCCCCCGAAACGTTGATTATTTGCTTTGAACGAAGCGTATCGTATTGTTTTTTGTCTGGATTGAAAAAGACCCAATTGAAATAGTCCCCAAGCTGGTACTGACCTGGCTCATTCGGGATGGCGTAATAGCTGAAGCTTTTTGTGCCACGCACTACTCCGGCTGCTCTACTGATGTCCTGTTTGACATTCGGGGCGTAAAAGTCAAAAACCTCGTTTTCTGCTAGTTTAGGAGCCTCAATCGAACTAATATTTCCTTCTCCTAATATGTTAAAAGCGTAGCTGAAGCTTTCTCCAGTCTTCACATCGAGCGTACTTATTTTTTCCGCAAGGCGATAACTCCCAACAGCCACTTGATCTTTGAGCGGGTGAGGAGGTAGGTCAAGCACTTTGATTTCCTTAGGTTTTGAATAGAAAGTCTCAAAATCCTCTTTACGGTTGCGGCCGAAAAAAGAAGGGTTCTTAGCTACTTGGTATTTGATGAGCTTAAGACCCACTGAGGGAAACTTTATATCTTGAATATTAAGCGGGTAATAGGTGGCCTGATAGACCTTATATAAAGTATATCCTTTGCCATTGAGCTTTACTGGCTCACCATTGATGTTATCTATATTGAAATTTTCTTCCCAACATGTAGCTGGCTTAATTTCTTTTACAATATCAGCGATTTGTTTCCCCAGATCAAAAAAGCGCATATCGGCTCTGTTGGACTCTGCCACATAGAATGCGATAGTAGTGGTAAATCCTTCACCAACATAAACCTCTTTTTTGTCTGTGGTAAGTGCTAGAAATGCTTCAGCATCCACATCTATAAATTCCGTTGGCTGTTGATTCCTACTTCGGAAAGGATCAAGCGCATCGAAAGGATCGGTAGATTGTCTCCTCTGTTGCTGTGCAGCCGGACCTACATTTACTTCAAAAGGGGCTAGTGATACTTTCTCACCGTTAATCATCATGGCAAATCCTTCAATCCTAAACTTTCCTTCGCGAGTTGGCTGATAGCTCTGAATGATGCTTTGCGAGGATGTCATCCTTCCATTGACAAAGCTCGTCGAGCTAGAAGATGAGGTGCCTCGCTTTACAAATCCCTCAAGGTCAGGAAATGGGGAGTATTCTTTCAGACGCTCATTTTCTACTTTTAGGGTCACAGTGAAGTACTGGTTTACTGCGATGTTGGTCGAACCAATTTCTATCGATTTTTCCTGTGTGAAGGCAGGAAACGAAAAAAATATTATCAACATACAACTCAACCAGAGTTCTCTCGTATTTACCATAAGTTTATATGAAAACGATTGCAATTTTTAGTGATGATCGAAGGTTCAAAGCTATTAATTGTTTAACTTTTAGTTTACGACTTTTTCAAATGAAAACGTCAACTTAGCATTCTTAGTTAAACCTTTAACAATTTTTTGCAATGTTAGACTACTTTAAAACTATCCTATCTAAAGTAAGCTTCGATAAGTGGCTTTTTGAGAAAGAGCTTAGAAAGGCTATCAAAGCGTTAGTGAAGGCAGAACTGGTGGCATTAAGAAAATGGTGTTATGCCGAATATGGCCAGATCTATGAAGCGATCTTGGACAAGTGTTTTCCAAAGACCTTGGCCTAAAAAATTCAAGCCCCGAAAGGGGCTTTTTATTTTATAACCAATACCAGGGAATCAGCTTTCACGCGCACTTTTAACCACTTCTCTATTTTCACTTGTTCACTTGATTTTAATTTTGGTTTGAATTGAGCGATAGCGAACGTCACAGTATCGGAAGCTTGATTCGACATGTCGCCAATTGAGATGTTAATTAGATTTTCATATTGGATTTTCAGCTCCTCTGATATATCCTTTATAGGGTAGTTTCTCTTTTGGACCTTTACTAATTCATTCTCCAACAAGACTATACGTTCTTCTTTTGATTTTATGGTTTCTTCACTTTTGTTATAGAGATTTTCGAGGATATCACCTTTTAGTGTTTGTCCCATTTTTTCAAATTCAAGCATTACCTGCTCTGTTTTGTCTTCTTCATAACCCTGACGAATATTCAATTCAGCATTTTCAAGCTTGTAATTCAGCATTTTGCCTCTAAGCTGTGAGATTTGCTCTTCGTTTATGATTTTGCCGTAGAGCGTGATATCGATAACACCCACGTCATCTTTCAATGAATAATTTTGGCTGATCACTTGGGTCTGACTGAAGACAAATTCACTTGCTATGTAGTTTCGGGCATTTTGTTCGAAAAGTGTTCTTCTAACAACATTGTAGGCTAGGTAAACGCTAGGAATGACTGTAATAAGCACAAAAACGGCAATATAGGATTTGACTCGTTTCTCAGTAGCGGCATCCTCAAATTGCTTCTTAGGATAATTGAGGGCACGGACAATTAGGAAGGTCGCGACACTGATAAAAACCCCGTTGATGAAGAAGAGGTAGAATGCCCCAATGAAATAGTACCAATTGCCATTGGCCAATCCGTATCCCGCTGTACAAAGAGGAGGCATAAGTGCTGTTGCAATAGCCACACCAGGGATAGCATTAGTTTTTTCCTTTCTTGATCCTGCTACAATTCCTGCCAATCCACCAAAAAAGGCAATGAGTACATCCCAAAGTGTAGGAGTAGTTCGTGCCAATAGCTCAGACTGAGCTTCATGAAGTGGTGTGACTAAAAAGTAAAGTGCCGATGTGACGACACTGGCAACCACTGCCACTGCTAGGTTTCTGAGTGCTTTCTTAATAAGGTCAAGATCATTGATGCCTGCACCCAGACCGATACCGATAATCGGTCCCATAAGGGGTGATATAAGCATGGCACCAATGATGACGGCCGTGGAGTTGACATTGAGGCCAATGGATGCAATGAGTATTGCAAAGATGAGAATCCAGAGGTTTGCACCTTTGAATTCTACGCCTTTTTTGATATCGCTAATAGTAATACTCTCACGTTCCTTATCTTGATGCAAATTGAAACGTGCATTTATAAAGTCCCTAAAAACTACGATTAACCTACCTTCAACACTTGGTCTTTCCATAGAGCTTGGCTTTTATAAGCCGGTGAATTTTGCGCTACAATATATGCGATTTAGATTGTAGCTAAATGGCTAAATACAATTTTCGAACTGATTGCCAGTTTTGCCGAATTCTTTGCATTTTCGAGAAGTGTCATATCCTTTGATTTTTTATAGATTAGCCTGAAAACATCTTGAACAGAGAGGTTTTCACCTTCTTTTAATAGGGTCATCTCATCTTCTGATTTTACAATTCCGGGCTTCAATACACGTACATAGACACCTGAATGCTCTTGAGCTATATATTCTTTAAGAATTTTTTGGGTGCCAAATCTTATTCCTAATTTAAAACAAGGTTGCCTAGGTTCACTCACCTCCACTACCGCTTCTCCGATCCGATATTGTGCGCCGATCATCATTTTGGACTCATCCAAACCTGACACGGTAATGTTCTCCCCAAACATACCCCAGTCCCAATCAAGCTTAGGATACATAGCTTTCCAGAAATCATAGACATCAGCAGAAAACAAATAGCATGCTTTGTCTGCCCCGCCGTGATATTTCCGATCCACTACCTGATCTGTATCTACATCATGTACTCCCAATGCAATTTTATCTACGGGATATTTGAAGATGCCTGTTTCTACAGATTTTGAGCGCCATTGGATTTTTCGTCTTTCACCAATATTCACTGAGACTACTTTCATCTTTTAGAGTAATTCGTTAGCAAGGTTAGCAAGATCGGATCTTTCACCTTTTTCCAAAGTGATATGTGCATACATCGGATGTCCCTGAATGCGATCTATGAGGTAAGACAGTCCGTTGGATTGAGAATCGAGATATGGTGTGTCTATTTGATAAATGTCACCAGTGAAAACGATCTTGGTATTTTCTCCAGCCCTTGTGATGATCGTTTTTATTTCATGAGGTGTAAGGTTCTGCGCCTCATCTACTATGAAAAATATATTAGACAAACTTCTTCCTCTTATATATGCCAAAGGTGTGATATTGAGCTTCTCTTGATTCACCATTTCGGTGATGTTTTTAAACTCCTTGTCGCTTTCCTTGAATTGATTTTGGATAAACTTCAGGTTGTCCCAAAGCGGCTCCATGTATGGATTGAGCTTGGATTTTATATCACCCGGCAGATAGCCAATGTCCTTGTTGCTAAGCGGAACGATAGGTCTTGCCAAATAGATCTGCTTGTAGGCTCTTCTCTGCTCCAGTGCAGATGCCAAGGCCAACAATGTCTTACCTGTACCAGCTACTCCATTGATGCTGACAAGCTTAATGTTTGGGTTGAGCATGGCGTGAATCGCAAAACTCTGCTCTGCATTTCGTGGCTTGATGCCATAAACTGACATTTTATCTACCTTCTCAATGGTGTTTTCTACAGGATTGAGATAGGAGAGGACCGAGTTTTTATCGCTTTTGAGTATGAAATAACTGTTAGCTATTCCTTTCTTTTTCTGGAGTATTTCTTGCTTGTCTACAAAGCCACGTTTAAAGATATGATCAATACTATCTGAGGACACATTTTCTATTTCATACTTTCCTGTATGAAGCGTGCTCATGTTTTTGATTTTACCCGTCTCGTAATCTTCAGCTTGCAGGTCTAGAGACTTTGCTTTCAGACGTAGATTAATGTCCTTGCTGACGAGGATTACTTGGCGTTTGGGCTCATTTTGCTTCAGTGACAAAGCAGCATTTAAGATGCTGTGATCATTTTTTCTCTCACCGAAAACTTCGTGCGCATCCACAGAAGAATTCATATCCATAAGGACTTTAAATTTCCCCTTGGTCTTCCCATTGAGAGGATTCCAGTTTTGCAGCATCAGTCCAGCGGCTAACTTGTCTAGCAATCTAGTGAATTCTCTTGCCTCGAAATTTTTAGTATCATTGCCTTTTTTGAAGGTGTCCAATTCCTCTAAAACAGTAATTGGGATACCGACATCATGCTCCGCAAAGTTGAGTATGGAATCATGAGCATAAAGAATAACTGAAGTATCTAGAACGAAGATTTTCTTTTCTTTGGAAGCAGTCTTAGCCATTTAGAATTTCTTTAGCGTGAAAAAAATGGGGCTCCTAGTAAGATTAAAAATTTGCCAACAATTTGCCACGATTCAGAAGGAAATCTTAGAAAATTTATTCGACTGGTCTGTACCAATCGGTCAACTCACGTGGAATTAACTTTAGTGTATTGGCCATTACCATTTTCACAAGGATGTCTGAAGCTTCTTTATACTCAAGGCCTGTGAGTTCGCGAAAGGTGGGAAGTGTGATATGTGGGTTTTCAGTGAGGTAATTGAAAAGTATTTTTTCATTGTTACCATAGTTGAAATGAGTGTCGTGGGGACGAGCGTTGAACTTCAATATTTTTCTCATCTCTGGGCTAGCCTGAATGGTTTTGTCCTCCACCCTGACAAATGCTTTGCCGTAGCGATGTTGTTTTTTTTCAAAGGCAAAATAGGGCTTGGATACTCCAGGATGAATAAAATAATGCAGAAGTGCCCGCTTTTCAGTGATTTTGAATCGATTGGAATCAAAAGTAACCGCTGGTCTAGACAACTCTTCAATTGCTTTGAGCATCACAAAATGCTCATCGTCCGCGTACTTTGAGCCCAAGATATTGCGATCATCATCTACGCCTATGAATAGGTGGCCGCCATCGGTATTGGCGAAAGCCACCACTTCACGGATAACCTTCTCCGGGTGATTGATTTTTAGTTTGAACTCTACACTCCTACTCTCCCCATCTTTGATGAGTCGTTTGGCCTCTTGGAGATCCATCTTGGATGAAATTAATACGCTTCTTCGGAGCTATCATCAGGCATGGACAGCATGCTGCTAAGTAAGTCTTTGAACTGCATACCACGTTCTATATTGTGCTTACTCAATGCGCTGTATTCAGCAAGACCATGTAGCGCGAATTCCATTAGAAAAATAATAAATTCTTTTGGCTGCTTACCATGATGATCTTTGACAAGCTTCTCTAAACCGGGAATCTGAAAAAGTTCTTTCTCATATTCTTCAGCTTTATAGTCATGCAATATGTCCACCATGTTGCCCTCACCGAACCAGTCGACGATTTCCGAATATGGACTCTTTGTAGTTTTCTGTTTTCTTATTTTCTCGGGATCAGGGAAGTACTGAACAAACTGTTTTCTAATGGCTTTGCCGACCAGATTTTGTGCAACAATTCCAGGACCTTCTTGCTCGCCTTCATATACTAGCTCGACTTTACCTGTGATAGCAGGAATGACGCCTATGAAATCAGCAACGCGCACACAAGTCTTTGCTTCTTTATTTATGAGCATCCTGCGCTCAGCAGCGCTCATTAAGTTTTCAAATGCAGAGATCGTCAATCGTGCTGAAACACCACTTTTGGCATCTACATATTCGCTTTCTCTTGCTTCAAATGCCACCTGCTCTATCAGGTCTTTCATTAGGTCGAAGACCATAATGTTATCTTTTTGGAATGGAGCAAGGTGAGCTTCTTGCTCCGTTATGCGTTTCCCAATTTCAATAGACTTAGGATAATGCGTAATGATCTGGCTGTCTATCCTGTCTTTCAAAGGAGTGACAATACTTCCCCGATTAGTATAATCCTCAGGGTTTGCCGTGAAGACAAACTGTACATCGAGAGGAAGACGTAGTTTAAAACCCCGGATTTGGATATCACCTTCTTGGAGGATATTGAATAGAGCTACCTGAATTCTTGCTTGTAAATCTGGCAGCTCATTGATTACGAAAATCCCTCTATGAGATCTAGGAATAAGACCATAGTGAATCACTCTTTCATCAGAATAAGGAAGTTTCAAGCTGGCTGCTTTGATTGGGTCCACATCACCTATCAAATCTGAAATGGTCACATCTGGAGTAGCGAGTTTTTCTGTATATCTTTCGCTTCTATGCAGCCAAGAAATAGGTGTGTTTTCACCCTTTTCTTTAATCATATTAATGGCAAATCGAGAGATTGGGTTCAATGGATCATCATTAAGATCTGCCCCAGCAACACAAGGGATGTATTCGTCCAACAGCATGGTCATTGTACGAGCAATCCTAGTCTTTGCTTGACCTCTGAGTCCTAGAAAGTTGATATTATGCTTTGCAAGAATGGCTCTTTCGATATCTGGAATGACTGTGTCTTCATATCCCCAAATGCCATCAAATACATTCACACTTCCTTGAATATTTGCGATGAGGTTTTTTCTCAATTCATCTTTGATTCCCAATGGCCAATAGCCCGCACCTATTAATTGCCCAAGAGTAGCTATTTTCAATCGTTGATCGCTTGATAATTCTGCGTATTTCATTCCTATTGATTAGAGGTTTTTTCTTCTATTTCTTTTGTAGTCTTCAAAAACAAGATTGCCCAATCCTTGCAGGCTACTGTAGTAGGCATTGCCGCTATTTACTTCGGTAAATTCTCTTACAAACTGTTGTAAATAAGGGTCAGAAGCAATCATAAAGGTGGTAATTGGAATATTGATTCGGCGACATTGAGCCGCCAGATTCAAAGTCTTATTCAATATTTTCGGGTCGAGCCCAAAACTGTTTTTATAGTATTTGATTCCTTCCTTAAGGCATGTAGGTTTCCCATCTGTGATCATGAAGATCTGCTTGTTTTTGTTTTTGCGTCTGCGCAAAAGATCCATGGCCAGCTCCAAACCAGCCACAGTATTGGTGTGATATGGACCTACACTGAGATACGTGAGGTCTTTTATGGCTATCTGCCAAGAGTCGTTTCCGAAAACGATGATGTCTAAAGTGTCTTTCGGATATTTTTTGGTAATCATCTCAGCTAAGGCCATCGCTACTTTCTTAGCAGGAGTGATGCGATCTTCACCATAAAGAATCATCGAGTGACTGATGTCAATCATCAATACAGTTGAGGTTTGGCTTTTGAACTCACGCTCTCGCACTTCCAGGTCATTTTCTGTAAGCATGAAGTCACCAGCACCATGATTTATCTGAGCATTTTTAAGACTTTCTGTCAATTCTATCTGCTCGGGGCTGTCGCCAAATTGGAACTCTCTGAAATCCGAACTCATCTCATCTCCTCTACCCGAATGATTGGTTTGATGATCTCCTCTACCGGACTTTTTCAGTTTCCCGAAGATTTCTTCAAGTGCATCTTTTCTTATGGTTTGTTCGCTTTTGGCCGTGAGTTTGAATTCGCCTTTTTTGGTATCGTCAGTGATGTAGCCTTTTGACTTTAAGTCTTCTATGAAATCACCAATGCCATAGTCAGCAGAGGATAAATTATGTTCCCGGTCTAGATTGGTCAGCCAACTAAGTGCTTCGGATACATCTCCTGAAGTAATAATCATGAGCTGCAGAAAGACATTGAGCAGATTATCAAACATAGACTGCTCCGGATTCTTTTCAGGTATATATTCTGTAAACCGTTGACCTATCATTTTAAATATTTTGCTCTTGTGTAACTCAAAATAACCAATAATGATTTCCCTTTCAAGAAGAAAATCCTCGGTTTTACGTGTTTGGTCGAAAAGCCTTTGACTTTTCGGAAAGAATCTCCCTAAATTTATAACTATAAACTAACTCAATTCATGCCAGGAAGAAGACCAATTTTTGCAGGTTTAGTTTGGGATGTTCGCACCCTGCTTAGGGATGGTCTGTACAAGGCCATACTTGAGCCAGAATCTCAGGAGGAGAAAAAGGCTAAAAAGGCTAAAAAATCTAACAGAGCAGATTAATTGCAAATTGCTTTTAAGCAATTACTTTTTTTGCCAGACCTTGTAATGTGTGTTCATAGTATGCCTCATACATCGGCAAAATGTTCGTCACATCAAACTCTTTGGCTCTATTCAGCGCACCTGTTTTAAATCTCGTAAGATTAGCATCATCTAGAATTCTGATAGCTTTTTCAGCCATAGTATCTGTATCACCTACCTCGCAGACATAACCTGAGACTCCATCGATATTCAGCTCCGGTAATCCGCCGGCATTTGTAGATATAACTGGCACTTCGCACGCCATAGCCTCTAAAGCAGCAAGCCCAAAGCTTTCTTTTTCAGAAGTCAAAACGAATAGATCTGCAACAGAAAGCACTTCCTCAACAGCTTCTAGCTTTCCAAGAAAACGCACATCATCGATATTGCACATATTTCTACAAAGTTCTTCTATACTAGATCGCTCAGGTCCATCTCCTACAAGTAGAAGTTTTGAAGGCACCACTTTTCTTACTTTGTTGAAGACAGCCACCACGTCCTGTACACGCTTCACTTTTCTAAAGTTAGAAGTATGTACAATAAGCTTTTCATCATTTGGACAAATGGCTTTTTTGAAGTGATCTTTCTTTTGCTTTTTGAATCGTTCCAAATCGATAAAGTTTGGAATCACGGCTATATCTCTGGTAATGTCGAAAAGTTTTAATGTGTCTTTTCTCAAATCTTCAGATACAGCTGTTACACCATCAGATTGGTTGATAGAGAAGGTTACTACAGGTTCATAAGTTGCGTCTTTACCTACCAAAGTAATATCCGTACCATGCAGGGTGGTGATTACGGGTATAGTAATTCCTTTTGTTTTCAGGATTTGCTTGGCCATATAAGCTGCTGAAGCGTGAGGTATGGCATAATGCACATGAAGAATATCTAGTTTCTCGTGCTCCACTACATCCACCATTTTACTAGCCAAGGCCAGTTCATATGGCGGGTAATCAAATAATGGATACGACTTTACAGAGACCTCATGGTAATAGAGGTTCTCACTAAAAAAATCAAGTCTTGACGGTTGGGAGTAGGTAATGAAATGAATTTCATGCCCTTCTTTAGCTAGGGCTTTACCCAGCTCTGTGGCTACTACACCACTGCCACCATATGTGGGATAACAAACAATGCCTATTTTCATATCGAATGCAAATGTAAACGCCATCCGATACCTTTTGTTTTCATTTCTTCCATTTGGTGATCAATGCCTCGTACACGACATCTTGTAGTCTTGTCCGAATATCACTATTGATCAATCGATAGTTATTGGAATTGGGGTAAACTCTGTTTGAAAGGAAGACAAAAGCCAAGTTGTAAGCTGGGTCTGCCCATACCATGGTGCCAGTAAATCCTGTATGCCCAAAACTTTCAGATGAGGCAAGCTTAGAAGCATTTCCGCCAGTCTCACTGTTTTTGTCCCAACCCAGTGCTCGTCTATTGTTTGGATAAAATTGTCTGTTGAAATAGGCGATGGTCTCAGGACGTAGGTAATCTTGTCCGCCGTAGTTTCCGCCTTGTAGGAGCATCTGTATGATAGTCGTCAGATCACTAGAATTCCCAAAAAGACCCGCATGACCAGCTATACCACCAAAAACTGCTGCATTTCTATCATGCACTTCACCCCATACGAGTTCATCACGATAATAATCATCATATTCTGTGGGGGCTATTTCAAAGCGCTGAAAATTGCGAGTGAGTGGGTTGAAGGTTAGTCGCTTTAAGCCCATTGGTTCATAAAAATTGACATTTAAGTATTCATCAAAAGGTTGATGTGATACTCTTTCTACTATTTGATGAAGCATCATAAATCCAATGTCGCTGTAGCGATAAAAAGGCAAACTGTCATAACTGAGCAGAGGAGAACTCAAGACCCAGCTCTGTAAAGTGTCTTTTAAGCTAGGAGAAGGTCGGACACCATAACTTCTGATATCCGCAATTTCGGCGGCTTCATTCTGATAATAAAAGGTTTCCATGCGATCTGGCGAGATCAGCTTTTGCCAAAATGGAATGTATGATCTGAGTCCAGCATTGTGCGAAAGCAGTGCGCGTATCGTAATGTCTTTTTTATTAGACAAACCATATTCGGCTAACCACGTGCTAATCGGAGCATCAAGATCGATGGTGCCATCTTCATAAAGTTTCATTACGGCAAGTAGTGTGCTCATCACTTTTGTGAGTGATGCAAGGTCGTAGAGTGTCGAGTTGTCGGTGGCTATCAAACTATCATAGGTCAAATATCCATAAGCCTTGGAGAGCACTAAAGACCCATCTACGGCTATCGCCAATTGTGCCCCAGGAGTACAACCAGTCTCAATGGCTTCTGTCATGATGGCTTCTATTTTCATCAGTGAGACTTCATCAAGACCTACCATCTCAGGCGGTGCATGTCCCAGTACGCCATTGCTTTTTATTGAAAGGTTTTCAAACCCTTCACTTTTACCAAGTGGAAGCTGTCCAGTGATAGCCCAAGCACCAAATAGTTGCTGGGGCAGTGTATAATTATGATTGTAATTTCTGCCTTCATAAAGGAGTGCAGCATCAACATAAGAAAGATGTGAATTAGCCGTGTTCCTCGCTCCGATATAGATGAACTGACGATCACGGTTAAATAGCTCTGGGTCAACTTTTGATATTCCATCGATGATTATCGGGGCATTGCTCTGGGAAATATCTAAAGCAGTTGTCATCACATAAGTATAGTTGCGAAGTGCGTTTGCAAAGGACCCATAAGGTTGATCTGTGATCAAGCAAATGGAATCTGACTTAAGTGGAAAGATGCCTTGTTGCTTTTGAAGTGGGATCAAAGAAGATTTTACAATAGCTACTGAAAGCTGTTTTGGTAGTCGTTCAGGATAAGTCAAATTCACGGCTGTAGCACTCATTTCCAGACCTTCTTTGATTTTAGATTCACAGTTGGTTTTTTGAAGAATTTTCTTGGAATGCCGCTCTAATTTGTCATTTAGCTCTTCTAGGTCTCGAATTTTTACAACCATCAAATCATATTCATTAATAGCTGAAATGATACCCTTTTTATTTAATTCAGGTTCTATGCCGTATGATTCAACAGATGTGAAAAACTTCGGATCATATTTGAGAAAGGCTTCCAAAGTTTGATCAACAGGCTTGCTTTGGTATGTGTCTTTTGGCAACACGACTCTGTCAATCCCCAGCTGAATACAAGCTTTTTTGAAATAGGTTATATAATTCCAAACTACAGACTGGTCTGTGATAGCAGCTAGTGTAAGTAGGTCGGGAAGCTGCCATTTTTCATCTGCAAGCGGATTCATTCGCATATCGAGTTGTACTACGAGGAGGCTATTATCAGGGATATTGCTTTCATCTAAAGGATAGTCAACGAAAACACCTTTTTCCGAAGGAATGGTCATACTCGGCTCAGCTTTTACCAACACAAGACTAGAGACCTTTTGGACAGATGTCATTCGTTGGTAGACACTGTCCAGATATTCGTCAGAAGTCCCTTTTGCAAAGGAATTCTGAGACAAAATGATCAATAATAGGATTGATAATATGACTTTCGCGAAACGCATTGAGCCAAATTAAGGTTAACTTTGGGCATCTCAGCACCATTCGGAGAATTTTGGTGTTGAAGGGGTTGAAAATTCGATTAAAAGGCTATTAATCAAGGTAAAAATTGACACTCATCGCCGAATAATTAAAATTGCAATTATGAAGTTTCCGTCTTTTATAAAGGTACCAAACAACCGTCAATTCGGGATTAATCCACGATATTATGATCCTGTAAGAGAGCAGATCAAGGAAAGAACAGCATACATCAAAAGTCAGATGGAAGGGGAGTCTAAGGAAGACTTTGTGCCAAGAAATATTTCATTTGAAAGGCGGGCAGAATCGGTCTCTCTCGCATCAATTTTGCAATTACTCATCGCTGCATTCCTCGGCATTTTAGTAGTTGGTTGGCTATTCTATGGCAATTTGATTCTTCATGTTCTCTGGTTGGTAGTACCACTTTATCTTTTTTATAGACTAAAAGGTAGAAGGAGTCACTGACTGCTATGGAGGACATAGTCTATTTATTGCCCGATAGTATTGCGAATCAAATTGCGGCAGGAGAGGTGGTTCAGCGACCAGCTTCTGCTGTGAAAGAGCTTTTGGAAAATAGCATAGATGCGGGTGCCTTAAACATTAAATTGGTAGTAAAAGATGCTGGAAAAGCGCTCATTCAGGTAATAGATGATGGGAAAGGTATGAGCCTGACCGATGCGAGAATGAGTTTTGAGCGTCACGCTACCTCAAAAATTCGCACAGCCGAGGATCTTTTCAAAATCAAGACAATGGGTTTTCGTGGTGAAGCCTTAGCGTCAATAGCTGCTGTGGCTCAGGTGGAAATGCGCACCAAAAGACGAACGGATGAGCTAGGTACGCTGCTACAAGTCGAGGCTTCTGAAGCGAAAAAACAAGAACCTACTTCTACCAAAGACGGAACTATCATCAGTATCAAAAACCTATTCTACAATGTACCAGCCAGACGCAATTTCTTAAAGTCAAATCCCATTGAGCTCCGTCATATTACAGATGAATTTCAGCGCGTGGCTCTCGCCAATCCTGAAGTGGCGATGACAATGACCAATAATGACCTAGAGATGTTCAATCTCGAGGAGGGGAAGTTGAGTAAGCGCATTGTTCAATTATTTGGTAAAGCCTATCAGCAGCAGCTAATACCATGCGATGAGGCAACTGCGCATGTAAAACTGACTGGATATATTGGTAAACCGGAATTCGCCAAGAAGACACGAGGAGAGCAGTTTTTCTTCGTAAATGGGCGTTATATCAAGAACAATTATTTGAATCATGCCGTGTCTACGGCGTTTCAAGGATTGATCAAAGACGATTACTATCCATTCTATGTACTCTTTGTAGAAATGGATCCACTCCACGTGGATATCAATGTGCATCCTACCAAGACTGAAGTGAAATTTGATGATGACCGTATGCTTTATGGTGTAATTCACTCGGCTATTCGTCAAGCACTTGGAACTTTTAATGTTACCCCATCATTGGATTTTTCTACAGATGTGAATTTTGAGCAATTCACCTCAGAAAGAGACAAAACATATACAGAGAGGACTTCAGCGCAAGACAATCGCTATGCGCAGTTTAAAAGTATAGATGGCAATCGCGATCATGCTAAAAATTGGGAGGCACTCTATGACCTTGCTAAGCGAGAAGACGTCATCCAAGATGATCAGCTAAGAAGGGAATCACCTAATCAGATCATCACGTTTGAGAGTAGTATGAATGATGCGAGTGAGGCAGAATTCACACATTCCAAAAGCTACAGGCTTCATGGTAAATTCCTTATTCGTCAAGTCAAATCCGGGATGACACTCATAGATGAAAAAGCAGCCTTCGAGCGAATCCTGTATGAACGATTTGAAAAGAGGCTCGCTTCTGGTGGCGCTTCACAAAGCAGTCTTTTCCCAACGCAGATTTCATTGAACCCTTCGGATTATTCCCTCGTTATGGAGATCAAATCTGAAATTCAAAATTTGGGATTTGAGTTTTCAGAAATGGGCCAGCATATGGTAGTGATTCAGGGAGTGCCTGCTGAGCTGACCAACTGCAATGAGAAGGAGGTTTTTGAGGAGTTGATAGAGCAGTTCAAATACAACAAGCGTGAGCTTGGCCTTATTGGAAAGGAAAACCTGTGCAGAGCTTTGGCTAAACGCACGGCGGCAATAAAATGTAAAAATTTGGGTGATGAAGAGGCGGAGCAGTTGATTGAGCAATTGTTTGCTTGTAAGCAACCCAACTATACACCTGACGGCAACCCAACCTATAAATTGATTAGTTTAGAAAAAATTAAAAGCTGGTTTAGCTCATGATGAGACTCACACCTATGGCCAAAAATATCCTGATAGCCAATATCGTGATATTTGCAATTCAGGCCATTTTATCCCTTCCTCTTGAAAAGATATTTGGACTTAGGGTAGTCTTCGCAGAGGACTTTGCGGCCTATCAGTTTGCCACATATATGTGGATTCATGGAGGGTTCGGTCACTTACTCAGCAATATGTTTGCGGTCTTTATTTTCGGTCCGATGCTGGAACAAGTTTGGGGGAGTAAGCGGTTTCTTACCTTTTATCTGATCTGTGGCATTGGTGCAGGCGTACTTTATGGTATTGCAAATTATGTGGAGAATTATAGTTTAAAGCAAGACACTGAAGCGTATTTGGAAGACCCGAATCCAGACCGATTTAGCTTATTCGTTGTGGAACATAAATCGCCGTATTTCAATGTCGGAACTTTGGCGGAATTTTCAGATAGCTATTATGATAACCCTTCAAGCGTAGAGTATCGTCAAGAGTCTATTGCGATTGTGAAGCAGATGTTCAAGACTACAACCAACATTCCAATGGTCGGTGCATCAGGAGCAATTTTCGGGATTCTCATGGCATTTGGGATGATGTTTCCAAACACAGAGCTATTTCTATTGTTTCCTCCTATACCCGTCAAGGCCAAATATTTGGTCATGTTTTATGCGGCCTATGAAGTTTATTCCGAATTTAGTAGAACGCCAGGGGACAATATTGCGCACCTTGCCCACCTGGGTGGTATGCTGATCGCATTTCTATTGTTGAATTACTGGAAAAAAGATACCGGAAGGTTTTATTGATTATGAACAATAGTTTTTTTGAAGATTTTAAAAACGCCTGGGGCAAGCCGAACAATGCACCGGCACAGTTGATCATTATCAATGTGGTGGTTTTTCTTGTGCTTGGTGTGCTGATGGTAGTTAGCAATCTTTCAGGTTTGGAATGGCTTTTTCGTGTTCCCTACAATCAATTCTCTATTCCACCATCATTTGGTGAGTTCCTTACCCGTCCGTGGACGATTATCACTTATGCTTTTGCGCATAGTCTGAATGGCATCCTTCACATCCTTTTTAATATGTTGATCTTCTTCTGGTTCAGCAAGTTGATTTTGGAGTTTTTGGGTAATAATAGAGTGATCTCACTTTATGTATTGGGAGCACTAGCTGGAGGTATCGCTTACTTGTTGGTTTACAATTTTGTACCATACTATCAAAATCAGATTACTGGTGTGAGTGGTATGGTGGGAGCTTCTGCAGCTGTTTATGCCACTGTTGTTGGCGCTGCGGTTTTCATGCCTAATTATACCATGTACCTGATGTTCTTTGGGCCAGTTCGGATCAAATACATTGCTGGATTCTATGTGGTGCTTTCTTTCCTTGGAAGTACTGGCGGGAATGCTGGGGGTAATATCGCGCATCTTGGAGGCGCACTTGCAGGGTGGCTTTACATCTCACAGCTGAAAAGTGGGAATGATCTAGGAGCTTGGGTTATTTCTTTTATTGATTGGGTAAAAAGCTTTTTTGTGGCATCACCAAACATCAAAGTAACTCATCGCAAAGCTGAAAAAACTACCACAAAAAGATCTTCCAGTACGAAAACGGAGCAAGAAGAGATCGATGCGATTCTGGATAAAATTTCTCAGTCTGGGTACGACAGCCTGTCCAAAGACGAGAAGCAGAAGCTCTTCAACGCGAGCAAATAATTTAAAAAGAAGATTAAGCTTTGTATAGAATCGCGCCGATAATGACCATTCGGAGTGTCCATGCAACTGTACGCCACCAGTTGATATTGATGAGACTGTGAATGAAGGCCTCATCGTAACCTGCCAATAATTTACCGTGAGTGGGTGCAGCAAAAAAAGCCGTATTGACCCAAATCAGGACAAGTAATCCTGCACTGACCCAATACGCTCCTGACCAAGGTAAGTCTTTTAGAAAAAGTAAAACCCCAATTGAGCTGATCAACTCTAGAAACATACTTGGCCCAACAACCCAAGTAATGCTGCGCATATGAAAAGATTGGTAGGCCTCATAGCCAGCCTCGCCAATTTTGAGAAATCCCGGATAATGAACCACCTGAACGATCCAAATCAAGCCAGTATTGAATGCCGCGAACGCAAAGGCAAGGAGTAAAGCAATTTTCATAAGGATATAACTTTAATATGTTCTAACTGTTCTCAGTTCTTTTTTCAGATTAGATGTGTCTGTATCTTAACCCAACTTAACCCTACTTCTCATATGTGGAAATCACTTATAGGCTTGTTTATTGTTAGCCTTTTGGCACAGTGTAGTGCCCCTAAAAATGTGTGCATTCAACTGACCGATCTTGAGCAGAAGCATGAGAAACTTCCAAAAAGGCTATCTAAAGCAAATTCGAAAGCTACGAAATTTGATCTTTCGGCCATGTTTGAGAAGGATTATAAAGGTTTAGCCAATCAACAGATTGACCCAGCTGCTCTTGGCTGTGATGAAGCGGGGTTACCAGTTTACGCTGCAAATGATCAAGATTTTGCATCAACTAACTTTAGAAATGAGAAATTAAGCAAGCGAATAGAAACGCTGCATAAACTCATGGACGAGATGCGTCCTTTGTTAGCTCTGGATACTATACTCGCCGTAGATACCTCTAAGAACCCAGTTTATATTCCTAATCAATTTAACGAGCAGCACCTAAAGGCAAAGAAGAACGCTGGGCTATCGTTAGCGTTTGTTTTGTTAAGTTGGATACCAGTTGTAGGCTTTTTCGCTTATATCGCAAGCATTGTCTTAGGATTTCGATCACTCAAGCTTTACAAGAAGAGTATTAATAAAGAGGGTCGAGGAATGGCAATAGCTTCTTTGACAATTAGCGGAATTATTTTAGCCTTGATTATTGCATTAATTATTTTGGTGATTGCTTTTTTTGCGAGTTGGGGTTCTATGTAGGTACCTAATCAAGCTGCGCTCTTATTTTTATTGGCTAGCTGACCACATGCAGCATCTATGTCTTTACCTCTACTTCGGCGGACATTCACGGTCACTTTGTTTCTCTTGAGGTAGTTCGCAAACCTCTCCAATCGATCTTCTTCCGTGTTTTTAAAGCTTGCTTCAGCGATTGGGTTGTACTCTATAATGTTAATCTTAGAAGGGATCTGCTTGCAAAACTTTAGGAGGTTTTCAGCATCCTCGAGTGTATCGTTGAAGTTGTAAAAGAGGATGTATTCGAACGTGATTTTGTTCTGCGTTTTCTCGTAAAAATATATTAAAGCCTCCTTCAAAGCTTCTAAAGTATTGCTTTCATTGATAGGCATTATCTGATTGCGCTTCATATCATCAGCAGCATGTAGAGACAGAGCCAGATTAAACTTCACGTCATCATCAGCTAGTTTTTTGATCATCTTGGCTATTCCAGCCGTAGATACTGTAATGCGCTTTGGCGACATGTTGAGGCCATCTTCAGAAGTTATTCTATCTATGCTAGCAAGAACGTTGGCATAATTGAGTAATGGCTCACCCATTCCCATGTATACGATATTGGAAAGCGGCAGATTGAAGCCTTTTTTGGCCTGAGCATCAATAGCGACTACTTGATCGTAAATCTCAGCTGGATCTAGGTTTCGCTTGCGGTCCATATAGCCAGTGGCACAAAACTTACAGGTCAAGGAGCAGCCAACCTGAGAGGAAACACATGCCGTCATTCGGTCATCAGCTGGGATCAAAACACCTTCTATGATTTCTCCATCAAATAATTTGAATGCGGATTTAATTGTGCCATCCTTTGATTTTTGAGAGGTATTGATGGTGATCGGAAGGATCTCAAAATCCTCAGAAAGACGATCTCTGAGCGCTTTGGATAGGTTGGACATTTCGTCAAAAGTCCTTGCAGATTTCTGCCAAAGCCATTCCCAGACTTGCATCGCCCGAAAGGCTTTTTCACCATTCTCCGTGAAGTAAACTTTCAGCTGTTCTAGACTTTGCTTTCTTATGTCCTTTTTTGCCATGCGGCAAAGTTAACGCAAGTCTTAGCTAAACAGTTTATACTTCGTCGAATCCACGCAGGGATTAGTCGACGATAAATTCCTGAATGAGATGGATAGGCTTGCCATCTGAGAATCCTTCTATTTGCAAGACGAATTTCCCTTTGGTGTCACTCGTGTAGAATGAAATAGGTTTATTGTCAGTGGTTATCTCAACACTTGGATTCCACAATAACTGATGCCTGTAGTCTGGTAATCTGTCCAATTTACTAATTGAATAATCAGGAGCTGAGAATGGTGTGGCTTCTGATAGCCCTTGATATTCAATCTTTTTTGTAGATGAATTGGTGGTAAAACCAAGCAGATTATTATCAAAACTATGAAATGATACAAGACCATCTGCGATAAGTGGGCCAAGGAAAATACGGTTGTTGATAACGCCTATGCTCTCCACTTTGAATGGGCTATAGTCGAGAATTTCCTCTTCTGAAACAGGAACACCATCGAGCAAGATTAGTGGATCATATTTCTCAGCAAATGGATAAAGCATCAATGGCTTCAAACGCATTCCTTGTTTGTTTTCACGAGCCATCACTTCAGGGATAAACTCTATAAAATGCTCGTACATCCGTGGGAATCGGTTGAAATCATCAAGCTTGTAGAAAGCTCGGTAAGGCCCAAACTGAGATCTGGGCAATGTGGTGAATGTAGAATCGCTAGGACGGAAATATGCATTCTCTATCTGCACGAAAAGGCTCCTTTTGACAATACTGGCAAGACGAGCAGAATCTAATATGATATCCTCATATTCAAATGGAGGATAGTCAGTCAAGAAGGGACTTTCTTCCACAAAACGAGCGGATTCACCCACCTCTCTGGCGGCCAAGTAGCCTGTATGGTTTCCATAGAGTGCTGGATGTTGGATAAGAAAGGTACCATCTTCAACTACATTCCCCGAATTGACTTGGTATTGTGCTCCACTTATAGAGAATATAACCAGCGAGTTTTCCAAAACCGCATCTGGCGGAACTATCTGCCCTTTTAATAATTCTCCACGCAGCTCTGGAAGATAAGTGACTTCTGAAATTGGTTGCTCTCGTACTGGATACTTCCATTTTTCGGTAATAATGCGGCTATCAAGGGATTCCCATGTTTGATAATCATCCAGTTCCCAGCTATTTGTGAATTGTCTAAACTTAGAAAATGTAGTAGATCCTAAATTTTCATTTTGAGATTTGAAAACTGAAACAGAGACTTTTGATCCGACAGGAATCTTCAATGGTATTTCAACCAAAGAGCGAGAACTATAAGCTGGCAAATCAATTTTCAGGCCGGCTGGCTCAGGGTTTGAAGGATAAAAGTTGCGCTGAGTAGCTAACTTTCCGTTGATACTCAAAGTGACTTGAAGGCCAGTTTTTTCCAATGCTGAAGATTCAAGAAATACCACCTCTCCTGAGGCTACATTCCATTCTTTCAGAATAGCATACCCATCAGAAAGACGAAGAACCGCATCTTCCGAACCGGTATATAGCGACTGAAGTGTAATGCGTTTGTTCGTTTTCCTTACTTGAATTAAAGCTCCTTGCTCCTGAACCTCAGGAAGCGCATGAAAGCTAAAGTTGCCATCAGTATTTTCTAAGATGGCTTGATATTTTCGATCTTTTTTTGGTGTGAAAAGCACCCGGCCAAGCCCATCTCCGCTGGTTTGCAATTCAGTTATTTTATTACCAAGATCATCTACTAGCCGACCTTTTGTGGTGAAGGGTTTCCCATTGCTCGCAGCTTTGAATATCAACAGATTTTCTACTTCACTCCTCATGATACCACTTTCTGGGTACCAATTGATAGACAGTACTTCTTCGACAGTTGGTGTTTCATAGGATTCAAATGGATTGATTATTTGAATTTTAGATTGGAAGTAGTTTCCAAAATTCTTCATCCATCTCGTATATGCAACGATTTGATAAGTGCCAGTTGGGATCAGTGAGGATAAAAAATAGGAGCCGCTACCTCTTCCCTTTGACAAAGCTATTTTTTGCTGGAAGACTATTTTATCATCCTTCCCTATAAGCTCCACATAAAGAATACTACTCAGATTGCTTGGCGCACCAGTTGCTACAGTATTTGCAAAAGCTGAGAAATAAAGCATCTCTCCTACTAAAAGATAATCACTATTCACCTGAACGAATACCTCTTCTTGTGGCGGATTTTGCTGTGATTGAGTGCTGAATAATACCAGCAAAATGAGCGATATGGTAAGTATTATTCTCATTTATTCAACCCAATAATCAGGAGGTGTGGTTTCCGCATAATATGAGCAATCTGTACATGTTAGGGTCTGGATGCTTAATGCTCCAGTTAATTCCGAATAGTCATAGATATTGCCACCTTGTCTATTTAGATAATAGTAGGCACTATCTGCCACGGTATTTATTTGATTAAATTGATAACAGCTAAATCTAAAATCTGGGGTGCGAAAGCGATCATCAAGGTCTCTTCGAGAAAAAAATCTTCTTTTTTCTGTGACTCCCGAAACTTCAAAGAAGCCAAGAACGGGCTCTTCTGCATCACCACTACTTTTAATATTCCCAAATACTGTTCCCGGTTGCTGATCAAAAAGAGATCCTCCAGATTCGTTGTTTTCTTTTAATTCTTTATAGAAAAAATAAGCAGCTTCACTTATAGCGTACTGCTTTACAAGTATGGTATATCGTGTCCGTAGTTCTTGGGTTTGCCTGCTTATATATCGAATCGGGAATTCGATGATACGCCCCTCGGTTGTACCAAGAGTAGATCCTATGAAAAGTCCTTTTGACGCATTCTCCGTATAGCATGTACCTATTCTGGTTTCTATAGGTACTATTAATGTATCCGCTGCAATGGTATCTCCATCAATGATCATCTCCTCGACGAATTCCAAAACCCACGCGGCGGGAAATGGTACTTGAATTTTGTACGCTTCTTCCCATTCGTATCTGAAATATTTTGCTCCACTTTCATCACTCTTGGAATCTACAAAGAATTGAATACCATCTACTATATCTAAATTATCATCATCAGGTCGCTGAAGATAGGAGCCATAAATAATGTCTATTTCGGGAGCGGGATTGAGGATCTCTGGGGTTGATTGAAAAGTGCTTCCATCAGCGAGCTCCACAAAAAGCTGATAGGTAGATGAAGCTACTCCCCGAAATCCATCTGGACTGGTGTAGACGCCAAGTCTATTTTCTATAAAATCAACTCTTTGAGATCCGTCCACCACCACATATACACCAGCACCAGAAACCTTTTCATTCAAGACAGTATCTAGTGGATAGGTATAGGCAATATCTACTGTATATGGTCCAGGACTGTCATAAAGAGCCGCATCTATGACCAATACCTTATCGAAGCGCTGTGGGTCGAAATCATAGGGTTTCACACAAGCAATTAATATCACAAGTGCGAGCATTATGCCATATGTTTTATTGATGTTTTTCAAAACTTAAAATTGTAGGTAAGTGTAGGTATGACATTGCCAAATACGATTAACTGTGAGCCTCTAATCTCACTTTCCTTCACATCAAAAAAGACTGAGAATGGGTTGTCTCTACCCGTCAGATTGTAGAAAGAGAGTGACCAAAAGGAATGGCTTAGTTTTTGAATTTTATGATTTCCTTCGAGATTTACACCAAAATCCACTCGGAAATAGTCTGGTATTCGAAACTCATTTCTGTCAGAAAACAAGATGTTTTGTGAGCCTTTAAAATCAAAAGCAGCCACAGGTATCGTGACAGGTCTGCCTGTATTGTAAGTAATGTTTGAAGAGAAGCTCAATCGTCTCGTGAGTTTATAGTTCGCAACTAAGTTGAAGGTGTGTGGCTTGTCATAGTTCGTTGGAAAAAACTTTCCGCCGTTCACTATTTCTTCCTGAGAATTTCCATCCAGTTTGATAAAAGTACGTGCGTAAGCATAGTTAACCCAGCCATTCAGACGGCCTGTTTTATTGAGAGAAAACTCTATACCATAAGATTTACCGGGACCTTGTAATACGGCTCGTTCTATATTTTCATTCAGGAGAAATGATGCGGAGGACTTAAAATCCACAAGGTTTTGAATGTGCTTGTAGTAAGTTTCTATGGATAATTCGAGTGTGTTTCGCGCAAAATTTTGGTAGTAACCTAAGGACACTTCATCCGAAGTTTGAGGCTTAAGGTGTTGGCTTGATAGCCTCCAAGTATCAGTTGGGGAAAGCGACGCGGAGTTACTCATGGTATGAATGTACTGTCGTGTTCTGCTGATTCCCATTTTCAATGAGCTGACCTTGCCTAGTGAGTATCTTCCAGAAAATCTCCACTCAGGAGCATGATAGGTTTTGATGACCTCCCCTTTGCTAAAGTTGGCCGAATCTACGATAGTACTATTGTTTTTTGGGAGTCCATTTTCATAGAAATAGACCTTATTGGGGCCGAATGAATTAAAGACTACATATCGCACACCAAAAGACAAAAGCAGTTTTTTCCATTCGTATTGATCTGAGAGATACAAAGCACTCTCAAGTCCCTTTTCCTCTGTCAAAATTTCTGGAGAAATGATAGATGCTTCGCTTAAAGCTTCTTTTCTGCCAGGATTAATATTATAGTGTTTTGTGCTTACACCGAATTCTATTTTTTGATTTTCTGTAGGGAAATATTCAAGTCCAGATTTGAATGTAGACTCAGCAAGTCCAAAATCTTGGGTGAAGGCATTTGGGATGGATTCATCATAGAGCAATTCATAGCTGTACCGACTATGGATAGCACTGATAGTGGAGTTTATCTGATTCGATACTTTATGATTCCATTTGACAGAACCATTGAAGTTTACAAAAGAAAAATTTGAAAAGGAGAACAAAGTATCGGAGGATAATCTGAATTTGTCTTTGCTGAGATAAGTTGAAACTGTCAAATCATTTCGGTCATCGATCTTGTGGTCTATACGAGTGATGAGATCAAAAAACGAAACACGATTGTCTTTGAAACGGGCATTGTCCACATTGGCAAGCACCCAATTGGAGTAGGTCGAGCGATAGCCTACCAGTAGTCCTGTTTTTTCTTTGATGAGAGGGACTTCTAGAGTGAGTCTTGCGGTGATCGGGCTGATACCACCACTTCCGTGAAATTCTTCTGTATTGGCTTTTTTCGACTTTATGTCAAAGACGGAAGCCAAACGACCGCCATGTTTGGCAGGCATTCCACTTTTGAAAAGTTCCATGCTTTCTATAGCGTCAGAGTTGAATACCGAGAAGAATCCGAAAAAATGCGAAGCGTTGTAAACTGGCGCATCGTTAATCAAAATTAGGTTTTGATCAGCTTTACCTCCACGTACATTGAAACCTGCTGCACCTTCACCGACTGTTTGTACACCCGCTTGTGTTGTAGCTACTTTCATGATGTCATTTTCCCCTAGAACGATCGGTACCGTCTTTACTTCTTCGATGTTGATCCTACTTACTCCCATCTGGGGATTCTTGATATTTTGGTCTCTATCAGAAACTATGGTCACCTCATTTAGCGCGATAATATCCACTTCCATGTTCACATCAAGCTTGCCATTGGAGAATAGCACGACATTTCTATGCGAGGTTTTCATTCCTACATATTGGACAAATAGACGGTGCTTACCATTTGGCAAATTGATAGCGTAGAATCCATCCTGATCGGAAGTCACACCTATAAATGGTGTTTCCGAATAGACCAGCGCGCCTGTAATTGGATCACCAGTTTCGCGATCCTTGATATAGCCAGCTATTGTGGACGTTCCTGCTTTGGTCAGCTCATTTCTATTGCCAATTTCTGTTACAAAGTTTTCCAAATCGGCCGAATCGTCAGTTTTTCCTAGATACTCTCTAGAGAAGATGAGTCCTTGTGGAATGATAGTTTCGGTACCTGCTGATCCATTTGGAATTTGCGAATCCATGATTTTGGGCTGGTCGATGATCACCACATTGTTAAGAATAATAACCCGATCTTCGATTAAGAAGCAGCTCAGTTTAGTATTTTTGAAAATCTCTGAAAGCGCGGCAATAATAGGTGTGTTATCAAAGGTCTGATTGACAAGAAGGCTATCAATCCATTCTTTTTGATAATAAAAACTGATAGAATGTTCGCTTTCTATCTTGTCGAAAAACTCAGTCAATTGTAGATTTAAAAAGTCTCCAGAAATTCTTACTTCTTGACTTTGAGCAGTACTGCTTAGCGCTAAAATGATGGTCAACAAGAAGATTAACTTTCTCATTGAGTACTTGATTTTTTAATGAGGAGGTCATCGCAAAATCGAGATAGACTTATAAGACTAGCTTCGTTTTTCAGTGATATAGTTAGGCTGTTTTGCTTGATGAATTTTGAAATAGCACTCTTATGCTCAGGGAAAAGTTGGTAAAATGATCGCTTGCGATAGATACGTTGCATTTCTCCATTTGCGAGAAGATAGAATTTATCAACTTCATCATAATTAGCCTCAGCCTCTATTTTTAGCACTTTAAGCCTTTTACTTAGAAGGTTGACGGTTTCACCATTGTACATCTCATCATAAAACCCTGCAGGTTTATTGGTGATTGTTTTGGGATAATATTTAAAAAAATGCTCATCAATGATGAACCAATTGATGTCTTCTTGTATAGGACGAATGGCGCTATTGTGAAATTTCAGTATGGTAGGGTGACGGAGCAGTAATAAATCTTTTGAGATATCGTAAAGTATAAATGCGCTATCATAATCTTGTCCTCGGAAAGAGATCCTAGAGGAGTTCCAATATCCATCACCAAAGAATTGATGTGTGTCCTTAGAAACTCGCTCAATTTCTTCGTACTCACCCATTAATAGACCAGATTGATCTTTTCCCAAGCTATTGTCATACCAAGCCTCAGGAGCACCAATGTCAAATTTTTCTAAAGAATACTGGCCATTACTTTGGAGGGGCGGAACTATGGCTAGAACCAATAGACTAAGTCTCAAAATGGTGAGCTTGTCAGATAAATAAGGAGGTTTTGAGCTGAAGAAATTCAAATATGCTGTCAATTGATATACCGATCGTTTAATAAACGAGTTTCATTGGTTCGAAATTTGCTTTCAGCATTTCTCTAATACTTCTAAATTGTAACCCATGAGGTTTTTTGCTTGTCTTTTCATTTTTTCAGTTGCGTTTGCCGCCAAAGCTCAAGAAGTAATAATCGAAGATAAATACAATGAGATTTTCGGACCAAAACCAGCCTTTGTATATACAGTTCGCTCAAGCTTTAATGCTGAAGACGTGAATATAGGTCTTGAATTGGGTAGAACGAACGCAAAACGGAATTTTATCTATGCTTTTTCTTTTGACGCACGTCCGTTTAGGAGACCATTGCTTGTTTATCAAGGGGGTACGCTCTATTATCAGTTCAGGGAGGAGCGGTACTTTGTAGGAGGGGGAGCAGAATATAGCCGCAATTTTTCTGCAAAGAAGATTGGTGCTTTCGCGCAAATGGGAGTGACCTATACTTGGGGCAACTATGGTGGAAGCGATCAAAAACCACCGAAAGGCTGGGTGCTAGTACCGAGAATGGGATTGTCCTACAAAATTACCGAAAGCTCTATTTTGAAACTTGGCTATGCTTACATAGATGCCAAAACAAGGGAAATGGATAACCATCGAATATTTTTGTCTTATAGTTTTATAGGTCGCAGATGAAAAACTTTCTTAAAACATTTTGGATTCTCACAGCATTGTCTCTACTGAATAGTTGTGATGAATGCAACTGCCCAGCTGGGGCTCCTTTAGGTGAACTCACCATAAAGCTTACGATCAATGAAGATCACCCTGAGGTGCTGGTCACGATTTTTGAAGGCAATATAGAAAAGGCCGATACGCTGTTTTCTGAGTATTGGTCCGATGATCGGGTTTATTATGATTTGGATGCTGGAAAGCGCTACTCAGCTACTGCACATTACTTTGTAAACGGCCGTGAGATAGTGGCCATAGATGGCAAGCAGATGACTACTTCATCAGATGAATGCGATTGTAGCTATGGAGAATCAATGACTTTAAACTTGAGATTGGCCAAATAAGGAGAATTCTTAGTAGTTTTCCTTGCCTTGCAAAAAATCAGTCAATATATCGATCGCCTCAACGTACTGGTAGGAACTACAGTAAGTTGGCTAAGCCTTGTACTTGTCTTTGTGATCATAGTAGACGTTGCACTCAGATATATTCTTTCGGTGACTTCATCACTTTCATTTGAACTGGAATGGCATCTCTTTGCTGTTCTCTTCTTGCTTACTTCTGCTTGGACACTGCGTGAAGACAAGCATGTTCGCGTGGATGTTTTCTATCAACATTTTTCGGTTAAAAAGAAATCATGGGTCAATCTGATGGGTAGTGTGATGCTCTTGATTCCGCTATGCGTGGTGGGGTTAATTGAAGGTACGCAGTTCACAATGAATTCTTTTGCAATGGGAGAAACGAGCCCTGATCCAGGAGGATTACCAGCAAGATACCTTATCAAGGCAGCCATGCCAGTTGGATTCTTATTATTAGGGCTGCAAGGAATTAGTGAAGCATTAAAAAACTTTTCAACGATCATTTCAAATGAGCGATAAACCTACGCCTAACAAAGTCATTAACGAGGAGGAAACGCCAGATTGGCTCAAAACCATTCAACTCAATTCTTGGGAAGCAGAGCTTCTCATTTCTGCACTCTTTCTCTATATACTTTTCCAAATCCCTGATATCATAGAGAACTATCGGCTATTGAACTTCAACCGCTCAGATATGACCTTCCGCTTTTTAGGAATGTTTAAGAGTGCATTGCAAGTACTGAGTATTGGCTATGTAATTCATATAATGGCTCGAGGTATTTGGGTGGCGAATGTTGGGTTGAGCTATGTTTTTCCGAAAGGTGTTAATGTAGATCGCCTAAAACTTAAAGGACGGTTCAAGAAGGAGGTAGAATCTGGTAAGTCACTTAATAACTCCATACTTGGACTTGAGAGGTTTGCAAGTATGACATATGCCATTTCATTCATTTCGTCTGCACTGATGCTGAGCTTCGGGATGTGTTTGATGCTATTGATTGTATATTTTCAATATGTTTTTGAGCCGAGTATGAAATTATCCAGTGGCTCATATTATCTGTGGGCTTTATTAGGCTTGTTGATCTACTTATTAATATTACTGCTCATATTTATTGATTTCATTACCAATGGATTTTTTCGAAGAGACAGTTGGGCGAGTAAGCCATACTATTATCTGATGATTGTTTTTAGGGTAATTACCCTGTCGTTTATTTACAACAGGATGTTATTGGCTATTGTCTCTAACCTTCCTCGCTGGCAAGCTCATCTAATTCCCATTGGGTTTGTACTATTCTTAATTGGATTTAATTTTTTGGAAGATAGGCTCGAAGACTCTCAACTGGATGCTTATTATGAGGATAGCTTTGATAACATGAGGTACAATAACTACGAGAGCATGCGCAAGGAAAAATCAGCTCTGGTGGTGACCATACAAGATGACATTATTGATGAAAATGTTATTAGACTTTTTGTGAATGATTCTAGGGATTTTTCTGCTATCCACAAGTTGGATAGAGAGCGTCAGAAAGAGTGGAAGGAATTTGAAGACTCGGAACGTGCTTTAAAAACAAGTCAATATTTGAAAGTGGTGATTGACTCCACACCAAAGAATGATCTGAAATGGTTTCGCTATAAGCACCCAGAAACACTTAGTTATGGATATTTAACCTACGTGACCTTGGATAGTTTGAGTATTGGAGACCATCTCTTACAAGTACACCTTGACACAGCCGCGCTCAACGAAAAGCAAAAAGAATTTGTGATAGAAATGGAGCCATCTCATATATTGAGAGCAAGTATACCATTCCACAAATTGCCTTAATCGATGGAATACTTACCCATTATCCTATTTGGAGTAATTTTTCTGCTCATTCTATTCGGCTATCCGGTGGCTTTCACTCTGGGTGGTTTATCTGTTTTGGTAGGGCTGTGGGTATTTGATGTTGATTTTTTCTACTTGCTCGCACTGAGGGTTTATGGCACCATGCAAAACTTTGTGTTGCTAGCCGTGCCACTATTCGTTTTCATGGGGATTATGCTAGAGAAGTCGGGTATAGCCGAGAGACTTCTTGAGACAATGGCTTTGCTGTTCGGACGCTTCAAAGGTGGGTTGGCCATCTCTGTGGTCATCGTAGGTGCCATGCTTGCCGCTTCCACAGGTATAGTTGGAGCGACTGTTGTCACGATGGGATTGATCTCTTTGCCAACGATGCAGAAGCGTGGCTATAGTCCTCAGCTGAGCACTGGGGTGATAGCCTCAGCCGGCACGCTTGGGCAGATCATTCCTCCATCAGTGGTGTTGGTGTTGCTTGGGAGTGTGCTCAATGTTTCCGTTGGAGATTTGTTTCTAGCAGCTATTGTTCCTGGATTGGGATTGGTGGGGTGCTATTTGGTTTACATCATCATCTACTCATTGATCTTTCCAGAAAAGGCGCCAGCCATGCCTAAAGAAGAAGTCGCAAAGTTTCGAAAAGATGGCTTCAACAAATCATTGGTAACATCATTTGTGTTGCCATTTATCTTGATATTATCAGTGCTAGGTTCAATATTCGCTGGGGTTGCTTCGCCTACTGAGGCAGCAGGGGTTGGGGCTTTTGGTGCACTTTTGCTTACTTGGTTTCAAGGCAAGCTCAATTTTCAGGTCTTCAAAGCAGTGACAAAGGAGACCACTATGCTTACCTCAATGGTCTTTATGATCTTGGTGGGAGCGACGGCCTTTTCATTAGTATTTCGTGGCTTGGAAGGAGACAAACTTTTCTTGAATCTCATAGAGTCATCAGATCTAAGCCCTTATTCTTTTCTGCTTTTGGTCATGGCACTGGTGTTTGTTGCTGGATTCTTTATTGATTTCATCGAGATCGTATTTATTGTGGTGCCAGTGGTTGCGCCACTTTTCGTAGCAATGGGCATCGACTTGATTTGGGTAGGGATATTACTAGCGGTTAATCTCCAGACCTCTTTTCTTACGCCACCTTTCGGTTTTGCCTTGTTTTATTTGAAAGGTGTAGCTCCACCTGAGGTAAAGACGAGTCACCTGTATCAAGGAATAATTCCTTTTGTGTTGATACAACTTGCCTTCTTGGTGCTGCTGGTACTCTTCCCGGAGGTGACAAGGGTGTTTTTGGATTGAGGGTGGCAGATGAATTATTTAAAGTGAATAACGTTAGCTTTATGTAAATCATTTCAATTTTGAATCGTATGGAAAGATCAGAATTTAAGCGCCAACTGGAGAAGCACAAAACCCAAATTGATGCCAGTATTTCACATCTGCAAAAGGGCTTTGAGGATCTAAGTAAAAGAAATTATGAGTTTTATGAATTCTTAGAATAGAACTATTACGACATAGAGGAGCGACTTACCAAGATTGTGAGAAAATTGGATGCGATGAGTTGAAATTTGGAGATTTGAGGAATTAATTTTCGAACGCTGACAACCGATTACTCATTTTCACAGTCTTATAGCCATGAAAACCCTGCTATACTCCCTTCTTTTTTCAGCTGTATTATTTTTCGCACAATGTGAGGAAACAGTACTCAATCAACATAATCAATACAATTTTGGAGATACGATCACGATCTCTCTTCATGATACTGTTTTTGTAGAGAACTTAACTTATCAAATCCGCTTTGATTCTGTATTGGCGGATAGCCGTTGCCCTTTAGATGCCGTCTGTGTTTGGCAAGGTGAGGTCAAAACGTACGTGACAATTTCTGACGTAAATGAATCCAAAACCATGCTCTTAGGGCTTTATCAGCCGTGGGAAGAGCCAATTATAACTTTTAGAAATATTTCGATTGCCTATGTCAATCTACTTCCTTATCCATCTTTAGATATAGAAAAATCTGAGCTCGGAATCACAGAATTGATTGTTGTTGTTGATTCAATTCAAAATTAGCTTACCTAGATTTTTCCAGCGCCTGCTCCACATCCGCCTTGATGTCATCAACATGCTCTAAGCCCACGGAGATTCTCACTAAACCATCCGTGATGCCAACTGCAGCTCTTTCCTCTGGTGATAACTTGCTATGCGTAGTGCTTGCCGGATGAGTTGCGATGGTGCGAGTGTCTCCAAGATTTGGTGAAAGCGAAATCATCTGAAGGGCATCCAGAAACTTACGCCCCTGTACGATCCCACCTTCCAGCTCAAAAGTCACGATCCCACCACCAAGTTTCATTTGCTTTTTGGCAAGCTCATACTGAGGGAATGACTTTAAGAAAGGATAGCGCACTTGCTTGATTCCTTTTTTGCCTTCCATATGCTCTGCCAAAGCGAGTGCATTTTCGCAATGCTTTTCCATACGCACGGCCAAAGTCTCTAGACTTTTGGAAAGTATCCATCCGTTAAAAGGTGACATAGATGGGCCTGTATGGCGAGCCATAAATTTTATTTCTGGGAAGAGTTCCTTCGATGTAATGATCGCTCCACCAATTACTCGACCCTGACCATCTATAAATTTGGTGGCAGAATGGGTGACAATATCGGCCCCCCATTTGATAGGATTCTGAAGGTAAGGTGTTGCAAAGCAATTGTCCACATTCACCAATACGCCTTTAGACTTTGCCAGCTTACACAGCTTTTCTAAGTCTATCAAGTCCAAAGCTGGATTGCTAGGAGTCTCGACGAATATCATTTTGGTATTTGGCTGGATAGCCGCTTCCCAGCCGTCTTCATCTGAGATATCTACATAAGTACTCGTAATTCCCCAGCGAGGTAGCAGCTTAGTGAGGATCTGATGCGTAGAACCAAACAAAGAGCGAGAGGCCAACACATGATCGCCACTGCTCAGGAAGGCAGCAAGACTGGTATACATAGCCGCCATGCCTGATGCCATCGCCATTCCCATTTCCCCGCCTTCTAGCAAGCAAAGCTTTTGGATAAACTCGTCATTGTTGGGATTGGAGTAGCGAGAATAGATATTTCCTTCCTTTTCATCTGCGAAAAGCGCACGTGCATCTTCAGCATCATCAAACATGAAACTAGACGTTGCATAGATAGGAACCGAGTGCTCTTTTTGAGATGAGCGCTCTATTTGATGTCTAATTGCGATTGTTTCGAACTTTTTATCGCTCATTGGATTTATATTTAAACTCGCTTTCGACGAGGTGTTGTCAATTAAAACTTAAAACTAAAGCAGTGAAAGAAATAACGGTCAAAGAACTCAAACAATTGATGGATGATGGTGCTGATTTTCAGCTAATAGATGTTCGCGAACCCAATGAATATGAAGTGGCGGAGATAGGCGGGACATTGATCCCTTTATCTACTATTCCAGATAATGCAGATCAAATATCAAAAGATAAACAGGTTGTCATCCACTGTCGCAGTGGTAAACGAAGTGCAAATGCGATTCAGTTTCTAGAGCAACAGCACGGATTTGACAATTTATATAACCTTGTAGGAGGAATAATGGCTTGGTCAGATGAGATTGATCCAAGTATTCAGAAGTATTGAGTTTGAAAAGTAGATAGTTAAAACCGACTCTTAAAAGGGTCGGTTTTTTGATTTTAATCAAAACCTTGAACACACATCCAAAATTCCCTTTGATTCCCTTTGAATTCTGATTGGCTACATCAAAGTATTTTAGCACAAAGTTAATCGCTAACCTTAATTTGAAATTAAAGCACAATATCTATGCAGCTATTCAAATTTGGGTTACTAATAATGATATCTATATGCTCATTTAGAGTAAATGCCCAAACCAATTTATTTGAAGCTATTCTTAGCAATGACTTGGTGGCTTTATCTTGTCAGTATTTGAAAAATACCGAAGCTAATCAGCTGTTAACCAAGGAAGGATATGGGGTTCTTGCCTTTGCAGTGGCCAATGGGCAAAGTGCTTCTGTTAAGGTGTTGTTGGATTTGGGCATTGACTTAAATAAGTCGAGTCAAAAAGGTACAGCAATGCATGCCGCAGTAGAGCGCGGTAATATGGAATTGGTAAAAATTCTGGTTGATTATGGTGCAAATATTAACGCATTGGATATTCGCGATCGTTCGCCACTTATCATTGCTACATTAAATCGAAACACAGAAGTAGTGAATTATCTACTTTCCCTAAACGCTGACTTGCAACTACGTGATATTCATAAAATGACTGCAATGGACTATGAGCGCAAAATTGCGGCATCTAAAATCACGTTGATTAGTGATGATTTGCAACTGACTTACGGTACATCAATGAAGTTTGATTGAGAGACAGGGTTAGTTAATTCTCTTAAAAAAAAGTATCATAATTCTGAATCTTAATAATGAAATTTGATTTTGGAGATCATTCAACTCAAACCAATACTTAAAGAGGGTGGGTTTTTTTGATTTAAATCAATATGTAATAAGCGTTTTTACATATTCCATATCCTCTGCTTAATCTTATCAATCTCGGCTTTCATCTCCTTATAACCAATATCAAAGATCTCTTTGGAATGCTTGAAGTCAAACAAGGCGTACTCGGAGGATTCTTTTATTTCCAGAAAGAAGTCACATTTTTCACCATTGGAAATCACACTGTTGCCAGCTATGATTTCAAAACATCTTTGTGCGACCTCTTTTACCCCACTTAGATCATTTACCTCTTGAAAATGATGTGCGTTGATGCCGATAACAAAATTGCAAGTTTCCTTGAGTGGTCCTACCAGTAGGTTATTAATGACTCCACCATCTACATATTGATCATTACCAATTTTGACGGGTTTCATCAGCAATGGTACGGCAGAAGATGCACCTGCTATCTTTGAAAGCGTACCTTTTTCAAATATTTCAAAAGTCCCTTTATTTAGATTAGTTGCCCCAATAGTCAGCTTGATTTCCAAATCTTCCAGCTTGTCTGAACCACAGTTTTCCCTAATGATTTTTTGAAAATGATCGGTATCTACAAGCCCTGAGTCTAACCCTTCAAACTTCACTAGCTCCAATAGGGAGTCTATTTCAAAATAGCTCAATATATCATCTGGACTATTTCCCGCACAGTAGAGTGCGCCAACAATCGCTCCTGCGCTAATGCCACTCATGTGATGTGGAACAATGTCTGCTTCTTGCAGTGCTTTCAATGCACCCACGTGAGCCGCACCAAGGGCACCGCCGCCTGAGAGTGCTATTCCTATTTTGATCTTAGCGATACTCGCCATTCAATCTGTGTTAATTAAGAGGACCAAAATTATCCCATCTCTTCGTAATAATACCTTTCACTGATGTCCATCCATCCTTTGAGCTTTGATCGGAATGTTGCGTAATGCTCATGTACTCTTTTGGTGAATGGATCGTTTGTTGTGAGATTGCCTAGGACTTCATCAGATGCTTGGCGTAAACCATCCATCACCTCCTTAGGAAATGGTCGAATGTCAACATCGCTTTCCTGACGGATTTTCAATAAGTATTCGGCGTTTTTAGCATCAGATTCTGCCATCATCCAGCCGTTTAGTCGATAGCAAGCAGTACGGAGTATTTCTTGTAAGTCGATGGGCAGGCTTTCAAATTTGGGTTTATTCACAATCATCTCCAAGGCAGGACCAGTTTCTTGCCATCCTGGATAGTAGTAGTATTTGGCTACTCGGTGCAGACCCATTTTATAGTCGTGATAGGGACCTATCCACTCTGTAGCATCCAGCACGCCGCGTTCCAGATTGGTATATATTTCTCCACCTGATACCAGCATGGGGGTGCCTCCCGCTTTCGCAAAAACTTTACCTCCTAGCCCTGGTATTCTCATTTTCAATCCTTGCAAGTCAGCAAGTGAATTCACTTCTTTATTGAACCAACCTCCCATTTGGACACCAGTATTGCCACAAATAAATGGCTTTAGATTGAAGGGCGCATAAAGCTCCTCCCAAAGTGCCATTCCTCCACCAGATATGATCCACGAACTCATCTGCTGGGCATTCATACCGAAAGGCACTGCCGTGAAAAAAGGAGCTGCTGGCAGTTTGCCCGCCCAATAGTATGCTGCGCCATGGTTCATCTCCACTGCGCCATTACTTACCGCATCGAACCCCTCCAAAGCAGGGATTAGCTCACCTCCACCAAAAACGGTAATGTCCAGCCGCCCGCCAGACATTTGTCTTACCCAATCCGCTAGCATTTTACAACCTTCCCCTAATACAGGAAAGTTCGGTGGCCAGGTTGTGGTCATTTTCCACTTGTAGGTTTTCTCAAAGTTGATATTAATTGACTTCTCCTTTGGGTCTACACAAGCAGCCAAACCAAGCGCTGTGACGCCCAAAGCAGTAGTAGATGATTTAATGAATTTTCGTCGGTCGGTCATTCCTAATTATTTGGTTAGGGAAAGTAGCAAAAAACGAACGTGTCTCAAGGAAGTAAAATGAAAAATCACGAGTGAGCCTCCTGGTTAATTCCCGAAAGGGTTACTTAAAACTGCCGTATTGGCTTGCTGAAGTAGAAAATTCAATCCTTTCAAGACAAAATGACTTAAAATTTCCTCTAAAGCGTAATGGAATACCTTTTGATCAGAAGTACATGAACATTGCTTATAGATCATGAATTACAACAACTATACAATCAAATCTCAGGAGGCTTTACAGAAGGCCACCGAGATCGCAAATACTAACGAACATCAAGTAGTAGAAACTGGTCATTTGATGATGGCTATTCTGCAGGCTGATGAAAACCTTATCACATTTCTGCTAAAGAAACTCGGCGCAACTAAGCTACAGCTTACTGCAATGCTGGAAGAGTTGATCAAGACCTACCCGAAAGTATCTGGTGGTCAACCTTATTTATCCAGCAACGCCCATCAAGCGCTTAAAAAGGCAGAGAATTATCTCAAAGATTTTGGTGACGAATTTGTCGCCGTGGAACATCTGATATTGGGTTTGCTAGCGGGAAGTGATAAAACAGCTCAGATATTGAAAGACTCAGGGTTTGAGCAAAAGTCACTCATACAAGCCATTAAAGAACTGAGAAAAGGAGATCGCGTCACAGATCAAAATGCCGAATCAAAGTACCGTTCACTTGAGCGATACTCGATCAATCTCAATGAACAAGCCAAGAAGGGAAAGATCGATCCTGTAATAGGTAGAGACGAGGAAATCAGACGTGTCCTTCAGATTCTTGCTCGACGTACCAAGAACAACCCAATGCTCATTGGTGAGCCGGGTGTGGGTAAGACGGCTATTGTAGAAGGTATGGCTCAGCGGATAGTTGATGGTGATGTACCAGAAAACTTGAAGTCTAAGTTGATTATCTCCCTTGATATGGGACTGTTAGTAGCTGGAGCTAAATACAAAGGTGAATTTGAAGAAAGGCTAAAGTCGGTAATCAAAGAAGTGACAGATAGTGAGGGCGAGATTATTCTTTTCATTGATGAGATCCATACGCTAATAGGCGCTGGAGGAGGAGAAGGCGCTATGGATGCCGCTAATCTTTTGAAACCAGCTTTGGCGCGTGGCGAACTACATGCAATAGGTGCCACTACCTTGAAGGAGTACCAAAAGTATATTGAGAAAGACAAGGCGCTTGAGCGAAGGTTCCAAGGTGTGACTGTGGATGAGCCTTCTATGGAGGATGCCATTTCTATATTGAGAGGTATCAAAGACAAATACGAAGTGCATCATGGTGTTCGTATCAAAGACGATGCAGTTATCGCAGCTGTAGAGTTATCAAGCCGATATATTTCCGATAGATTTTTGCCTGACAAGGCAATTGACTTAATGGATGAGGCAGCTTCTAAGTTGAGAATTGAGATAGATTCTTTACCGGAAGAACTGGACGAGCTGAACCGAAAAATCATGCAGCTAGAGATAGCGCGTGAGGCCATCAGACGTGAGAAGGATAAGGTGAAAGAAAATGAGCTCAGCAAAGAGATAGCTGATTTTACAGGCCGCAGGAATGAAATCAAGGCCAAGTGGGAAAATGAAAAGGCCGTAATCAATGGGTTGAGGTCTCAAAAAGAACAAATAGAGCGATTTAAGTTAGAGGCAGAGCAAGCGGAAAGAGCTGGTGATTTTGGGCTAGTAGCAGAGATCAGGTATGGCAGATTGGTAGAGGCTGAGAAGGAGCTTGAGAGTTTCAAGAAGCAGCTCAAGGAGATGCAAAATGGCGAAAAGTCACTTTTGAAAGAGGAGGTTGACAGTGAAGATATCGCTGAGATTGTAGCGAGATGGACCGGTATTCCGCTTTCGAAAATGCTGCAAAGCGAGCGCGAAAAGCTTATTCATCTAGAGGAGGAACTTGGAAAGCGAATAGCTGGGCAGGAAGAAGGGATCAGTGCTGTGGCAGATGCCATGCGTAGAAGTCGAGCAGGACTTCAGGATCCCAAGCGGCCGATTGGTTCTTTTATATTCCTAGGAACCACCGGTGTGGGTAAGACAGAATTGGCGAAAGCCTTGGCGGAGTATCTCTTCAATGACGAAACAGCTATGGTCCGCATAGACATGTCTGAGTATCAAGAGCGACATGCCGTGAGTAGACTTGTAGGAGCGCCTCCGGGATATGTGGGATATGATGAAGGTGGCCAGCTGACAGAGGCTGTGAGGAGGAAACCTTATAGCGTGATCTTGCTAGACGAGATAGAGAAAGCGCATCCGGATGTGTTCAATATTCTCTTGCAAGTACTAGATGATGGAAGATTGACGGACAATAAGGGACGGGTTGCGAACTTTAAAAATTCGATCATCATCATGACCACCAATATTGGTTCGGCTTTGATTCAAGACCGTATGGCAAATCTTAATGACGAAAATGCTGAGGGCTTGATAGAAGAAACCAAGAGAGAGGTTTTTGAAATATTGAAAAAATCTATGCGCCCAGAGTTTCTAAATCGAGTAGATGAAACCATAATGTTCCGACCACTCGGCAGAAATGACATCCGCAAAATCGTGGGAATCCAGTTTAAACTGATACAGAATAGACTGTCTGAAAATGGAGTTAAGATAGAGGCTGATGAGAAGGTGCTGGACCATCTTAGTAGGGTTGGTTATGATCCAACATTTGGCGCAAGACCTCTAAAACGAGTGCTTCAGCGCGAAATTCTCAATGAGCTGTCTAAGCAAATTTTGAGTGGAGCCATCGCCAGAGATACGGTCATTGGTTTGACGCTATCGGATAATGACGAGATAGAGTTTATCAATCTGGATGAAGTAGAGGTTGGTTAAAATGACTAAAGCCCAGCTTTCGAAAGAAGTGCTGGGCTTTGTCTTTTTTGATGCTATTGAAGTGCAAACTGCACAGGCAGTACCATTCTGACTTTGACTTCCCTTCCGCGCTGTTTTCCGGGATACCATTTTGGAGAGTTAGACAGTACGCGCACTGCTTCTTCATCACAGCCCATACCTATGCCTTTGATCGATTTCACTTCGATCAATTTGCCATCTGTGTCTATGATGAATTGGATGTACACACGACCAGAGACGCCCATGCTTCTGGCTTTACTCGGGTATTCTAAATTTTCGGAAACGTATTTGTAGAATTCTGACATGCCACCAGGAAAAGTAGGCATATTTTCTACTATGTCCTCGACTATTTCTACTACTTCAGGCGCTGGCTCCTCAATTGGGAAGTCATAAAATGGGATCACTTCTTTTGTATTCTCAAGCTTCGCTATAATTTCCTGTACCTCTTCGGACTCTACAAATACCGGTGGCTGATTGTTGGGTTTTACCTTGTTGACAGTCTTGGGTTTGGGAGGCTCTGGTTTAGGAAAGGCCGTAATTTGTACCACATAAGGTTCATCCCATTTGGCATCAGGTGCGCTGAGGTCTAGCTGGGCATATTGTGACTTCCATTCGAAGGCCAACGTGACGATGAGCAATGCTACTGCTAATCCAATGGCGAAAAATAAGCTTGATTTTCTTTCAAGATCGTATTCTGGGTTTTTCTTGGTTTCCATGATTGTCAGATTTAGAGGGTTTGTTCGGTATTAACGTTTTCCAAGTCCCAACTATTGCTTTCAGTCAATGGTCTGATATTTTGAGATTAATATTTGATCTCTTTTTGAGATGAATGAACCAAACTGATTTGAGCTGAATTAACTTTGCGGCAACTATAGGAACTATGGGCATAATAAACTTTCTTAAAGAGACAGATAGCTTGACATTACAACTGATTATCACGGGGGGACTGATCCTTTTTTATTGGATTACAACTAGGATTTCCTCCAATTTGATCAGGCGATATGGTAGAAGAAATGAAATTTCATTGGCAAGAGTGGTCTATACGACCAAGTATTTTAGGTTCATCCTATTTACAATCTTCCTTGTTTTTCTGGGGTTCACTTGGGATATATCCTTTGAAGGACTCTCTGTTTATTTCATTTCATTTTTCACTGTAGCCGGTATTGGACTTTTTGCTGCTTGGTCTATTCTGAGTAACATCACTGCTGCTATTATCCTATTCTTTTACTTCCCTTACAAGATTGGAGATCACATTAGGATCATGGATGGAGATAATACAGTGGAAGGGATGATCTTCGATTTGAATATGTTTTCGATAATTCTCAAAAACGAGGAAGGACAGAAAATCACTTATCCCAATAACGTTGCCTTACAAAAAGCAATAGTTTTAATAAAATGATGATTTGTAAAAACTCTTTTTGTTTTTAAATTGTAGTGGACCAAAACCAATAAAGTAATCATGACAGACCAAGAACTAATTAGTGAAATCGCAAAGCTCGAAAGCGAATTGACAGGAGACATGTTTCAAGACATGGATACAAGGGATAAAATCCATAACCTGAAAATGAAGCTAAACGGGACTAAGCCACGTAGCACAGAAATTGACTGTGTAGGCTGTGGCAGCTAAGTTTTTGGAAAGTATGAACCACACACGAGACCTGGGGTAACAACTTCAGGTCTTTTTTTGTCTTGTCAATGTAAATAATTCGACTGTACCTTGGGAAGTAAAGAATAAGTAGGATTTATCCCTTTTGGTGACCTTTTTGAAACTCATCCAGCTTGGCTAGCATGTCCTCCATAATCATATATAAGGGAGTACGATCCAGGTAATCCAGTGTAAAGTCACAATAGTCGATGAAGGCTGTGAGCGTATCTCCTTCTAGAGCTGTCATATCATGTACCCACTCCCTTGTGAACTTGAGATTTACCCGATTTTGCTTCGTTGCCCCTTGAGTTATTTGATGATATTTTCGGCGTTCTTTTTCCTGCTTGCTAAAGTTGTAGTATATCGCTGTGAGAGGATGAGTAACTATAAAAAGTGGATTGTGAATGACTTTCTCATTGAGCATTGGATCTTCGCCATACTTTGGGGGCTCCATACCATGATACCAAAAAGTAGTATCTGCTAGTTCAGTATCTAGTATTTGTTGTTTGAATTTAGCTTCCGTAGGCATGTTTTTTACAATCACATCTTCCAGCAATATGGCATCCACTGGGAGCTTGAAGGTAACCCGATCTTCTAGCCATTGTGGAACTATTTGCCAACCCAAACGCTCATATCCAACAATCGAAAAAACGACAGTATCCCCAGCAGATGCTGGAATGTTAAACCTGCCATCCACATTAGTCAACACTACTTCTTTGCTGGAGTAATTAGTCACATGGGCAAACTGAAGTGGGACATGTGTGACAGAGTCCAGAAGTATCCCTGATAGCATTCCTGATTGACAGGTAGCCGTGAGGTAATAGATGCAAAAAAGAATGATTAGGAGCACGCGATTCACTACGCAAATATGGAAAATCGGAATGTGCGAATCTCAGAATTAAGATTTTTTAACCTAGCAGAGCTACTTACTTTTTCAGCGACTGAAGGGCTGAAAGACTCAAAGTAGGTTCGTCTAATAATGTAGTATCTGTCCCGATTTCAATAGAACGGGCTTTCCAAGAGTCGCTAAATTTAGAGGGTTTGATAAGTTTTATAGGCAGACCTTCCTTCAATAGAGTATAACCAACGATCTTGATATCTTCCAACCTCACACTGTCACCATAGAATATCGCGTTTGATTGAAACTCGGCATAGCGCGCATCAACTGGTCTTTCATGAATATAGAATCCTAGAGATTCCAAAGCATAAGCACTATTACCATCAGGTGCATGCCTATAGTATCTGATGACGATATCTGTGCGGGCCTTACCATTTCCCAAATCACTTAAATAACTCTTCTTATAGTTTTGCAAGAGGTTTTCAAAGTAGTTTCCGCTGACTACCTTATTCTCTGGTTCTTTACTTACTTCCTCAGCCTCTTTATCCAAAGAGGTTTCTGGATTCTTTACTTCTATTTCGTGCCCAGATTCAGCACTTGTTGCTTCTGCTTTTGACGTATGATCTATTACGTGTTCTGCGTGTGAAGACGGCAAGCTAAACACCCTGTCAAGAATAAAGAACAAACTAAAAAACCCAATGATGACTAATAAATATTTGCCGGATTTGGACGGTTCGTTAGGATCCATGGTGGAAAAGTTTATTATAAATTTAACAATTATCTTATTAGCACGACTATTTAGTTGGCCCTAGAAATAAAAAGGGCGATTCATTAAATGAATCGCCCTTCTCATAACTGACCAAATCAGCGCTAGTTTTAGTTTTTATCTTTCTTCGAATTAAGATCTACTACGATAGGCGTAGCGATGAAGATAGAAGAGTAAGTACCCACTAATATACCCACCAACAATGCAAAAGAGAAACCTTTCAAGGCAGCACCACCAAAGATGAATAATACGACAACTACTATCAACGTAGTGACAGATGTGATCAAAGTTCTACTCAAAGTACTGTTAAGTGACTCGTTGAATACACTCTTCATTTCACTTCCTGTTTTGATCCCTAGGTTCTCTCTGATTCTATCAAATACTACCACAGTATCATTGATCGAGTAACCTATGATGGTCAAGATGGCAGCTACGAAAACTTGATCTACTTCGTAAATAACACCCATCAATGACGCTATCGCAAATGCAGACAGAACGAAGAGTGTATCATGGAATAGCGCTACGATCGCACCAAGTCCAAATTGCCATTTACGGAAACGAATCAGGATGTAAAGAAAGATAGATATCAAAGCGAAAATCCCTGATTCCAAAGATGAATTCTTGATATCATCTGCAATGGTAGCAGTCACTTTAGAGCTACTTCCAATGATAAACGACTTATCAGCAACATCTCCATCGGCAGTTTGATAGGTCAAGCCTGTCGATCCAATACCCGCTATCAAAGCGTCTTTCACTTTCTCATCAGCAACATCTGTTTCGTCCTCTATCAGATAAGATGTCGTGATTTTAAGCGTCTTATTAGAGCCAAAAGTTTTTACTTCAGTTCCTTCATTTTCGAAGAAAGGAGTAATTGAAGCTTTCAGCTTAGAAGGAGCCACCTCATCGTTGAATGAAACGATATATGATCTACCACCTTTGAAGTCAACGCCCAATGTCAATGGCTTGATAATCATCGCAATCATACCTACTGTGATGAAAACACCACTAAAGATATAAGCCATTTTTCTTTTGCTCAGGAAGTCAAAGTTGAGTCCAATAAAAGCATTTCTAGAGAAAGCATTTGCAAATGAAAGCGTAGACTTATCACCTTTCTTTGAGAATGCTTCTACGATCACACGAGTGATGAAAACCGCACTGAAGAATGAACAAGCGATACCAATCATCAAAGTGATAGCAAATCCTTTTACAGGGCCTTGACCCAAGGCATAAAGGAATCCACCTGTGATGAAAGTAGTCACGTTCGCATCTATAATAGAACTGTAAGCTTTGCTATAACCGCTGCTAATAGCAGCTTTCAAACCAGCTCCATTTCTAAGTTCTTCTTTGATTCTTTCGAAGATCAGTACATTGGCATCAATAGACATACCTATGGTCAAGACGATACCCGCGATACCTGGCAATGTCAACGAGGCACTCAGCTGAGCCAAAATTCCAAGGATAAAGAAGATGTTGAAGAACAATGCTACGTTAGCAATCAATCCACCTTTAGCATAGTAAACCACCATGAAGATGATCACGATCGCCAAACCAGCGAAGATTGAGAAGATCCCTTGCTGCTGGGCTACTTTACCCAATGATGGCCCGATCACCACATCTTCTACAATTGTTGTAGGCGCTGGTAAAGCACCAGCTTTCAAGATGTTTGCAAGATCTTTTGCCTCCTCTATAGTGAAGTTACCAGTGATAGAAGAGTTACCGTTAGGAATCTCATTTTCAACGTTTGGTGCAGAGTACACATAGTTGTCAAGCACAATAGCTACGCGTCTTCCTACGTTACTTGCAGTAAGTCTTCTCCAAGCTTTTGCGCCAGCAGCACTCATTTGCATAGAGATAGCTGGTCTTGATCTTTGATCAAGGTCTTGTCTCGCGTCAGTGATTACCTCACCAGTCAAAGGAGCTTTACCAGTACGCGAAGTTTTGATCGCATGTAGTTCGATGAACTCATTGGTGTTGTTTTCACCTTTCACAGGCTTCACAGCCCAAAGGAACTTGATATTAGAAGGGATGATGCTTTTTACATCTTCACGCTGAAGGATACGATTGATGGTAGACGTGTCTTTCACATCGTACACCAAACCAAATTGTGATCGGATCAAAGCGAACAAAGGAGAAACTTGATTCGCACGTGCGATAGAATCAAGTGCGTCTATTTCTGTAGAATCATCAGCTGATGCAAGCGCACTGTCAATGACAACACTTTCATCACCTAATGCAGATAAGTCATCTTGGTCATTTGTAAGACCAGAAAGGTCTTCTTGTACTGATGAGCTTACATCGCTAAGGTCTGTTACGTCCAAAGTAGCTTTTTGCTCTTTTACCAATAGGTCATTGATAGCCTGAAGGGTAGGAGAGATTTCATTCAACTCATGTACTTCCCAAAACTCAAGTTTCGCAACACCTTGCAAAAGCTTTCTTACTCGCTCAGGGTTGTCTACACCAGGAAGCTCGATCTGGATGCGACCCGTTCCTTGTAGTCTCTGGATGTTTGGCTGTGAAGTACCAAATCTGTCAATCCTTGTTCTAAGGATATTGAATGATCTGTCGATAGCGCTCTCAACTTCAAAATTGATAATCTCAAGTACTTCGTCATCTGTAGAGTTTAGGCTGATACGGCCTCTGTTCGTAGCATTTGAGAAGATGTAAGCCAAAGACTTGTCCGGTGCAGCAGTTTTGAAAAGGCTGTAGAACTCACTTACGTAGTTGTTCTGTGTGCCACGGATGTTAGCTTTTGCTTGTACAAGCGCTGCTTGGAAATCAGCATCTTGATTGTTACCACTCAGACCTTTTAGGATATCTACTGGAGATACTTCCAAAGTCACGTGCATACCACCTTGAAGGTCAAGCCCTAGATTTAGCTCAGTTTCTTTGATGTCCTGATAGGTATAGTCCATACCTAATAGATTGTAAACTGGCTCATTCCAGATAGAGTCTAAGTAGCGCTGCTTTTCAGCAAAATTTACATTGCCAGTCTCGTCTGTATTGGCAGTAGTTGCTTGCTTTTGTATGGATTGTCCTACGAAAGTGAAAGACAAATAATAGATACATAGCAAGGAGATAATGATTGTCAGTGAAACAACAAATCCTTTATTTTTCATAATTCTAGATTGGATAAATGCTTGACCTTAGACACGGCGGCCTGTAGTCGTTGTTAGTAAAATTTTGTTTGTAAATAGTGTGTAGGTGTGATGGCTCGACTAGGGAGCATTTGGGGAAATGATCCGCTGAAAAAGTATTTTAAGTACTTTGTCAGAATATAGGATCGTACTTTGAGCTACCGTTTCAGTTTCTTCTTGATCATCCAGTGCTGGTAGTATTTCTAGCAATATGGACTCATGGCTGAAGCTAAACTGCCCGATAGAAGTAGTGATTGCATCAAAATTACTAATCACCATTTCTTGCTCAGGCTGCTCTTCGCTGGTCTTACTTACATCTATACTGGCAATATGAGCCGTTTCGATCGTGTAAGAACCACCGATGGAAAGGGACAAAAAGCCCACGAGTAGACCCAGTATAACTACTGATCTACTCATTGATTTTGATATGTCTTTCCTGCGATTTTTCAAAGCGGGACAAAACTAGGCTTTTTGAAGGGAAATAGAAAGGAAATTTTAAGCGGGAATAATGTATTGCTTCTTATAAGTTTGAGTTAACGTAATAATGTGATAAGATGAAGTAGGTCATGGACTGATTCGCAGAATCAGATTATTAATCGTTTAAATAACCCAACAGAAAATCAAGTCAATGAACTATTCGGAAATTGGAATTAAGTTAGTTTTTGTTGCCTCAGTGTGTTTATTACTACTGCTAAGCGCCTGTGGATGTGATGAATGTGAGGAAGAAACCTTTGAAATCATTAATAGTACGGATCATTATATTGAGCTTATTACTTATTATAATCCAGAAAGAATTCGTGAAACTTATATCCTTGAAAAAGGAGGAGAATCTATCGTGTTTGAATGTACGATAACTAGATGCAAACCAAGTCGCGTTCTGAGTACTGATTCGGTCACTGTAATTTTTGATAAAGAGCGTTATTGGTCTCATAGGACAAGTCCCATTTTTGAGCCACGTATCAAGAATATTTTGTGGGAAGCTCACTATGAGAATCCAAGAGAAGGTTACTATGTCTTTAGGTTTAATGAGCAGGATTATGAGCAATCTATTCCTTTGCCGGAGTAATTTCCGCTCGGTCGCAATTGTATTGCGACCGGGACTTTCTCATAGCATTTGCAATGCCCATCATTATATATAACTTTCTTATATAGGAAGTCGATATAAAATACGTGATAGGGAAGGTCTTTATTTTGTCACCTTTACCATCACAGGATGGGTCGATCTATTTGTAAGGAATGAATACAAGGATTGCATTATTTCGTCCTTTAAATACTGCTCCGAGAATAAAGGTCTTAATGTTCATGCGTTCGTAATCATGACCAGCCATGTCCATGCTATCCTCAGTGCCGATGATGGATATGACTTAGTTTCCATTATCCGAGACATGAAAAAATTCACTTCTAAGCAATTGATAGATTTGATACAGGAAATACCCGAAAGCCGTCGAGAATGGATGCTCAATAAATTTAAATATGAAGCGGCTCGAACAAAGCGAGGTAAAGATTTTCAAGTTTGGCGAGAAGGCTACCACGGCAAGCAAATAGAAACCAATGCTTTTCTAGATGAGAAACTTGATTATATCCATAATAATCCAGTAGTCGCTGGATTTGTAGATAGTCCTGAGCATTATATTTATAGTAGTGCCAGAAACTATGCTGGTGAGGTTGGGATTATGAAAATAAAACTTCTTACGTGATGCATTGCAAATGCTGGCTAAGATTGAGGTCGCAATGCAATTGCGACCTAGCGAGAATCTCATTCAGAGCTCTACAGCGTCAGATTCCGGTATTTAGCCTCACTTCGTTCACCCAAAACCGGAATGACGATATGAGAGACGAAGGTCAAGAAAATGTCAGTAAACAAACTCGCCACCGTCATGCCTGTTTTCGAAGTGTAGCGAAGAAATACCGGCATCTCATACCGACTAAATTAGATTCTGGTATTTAGACCTCACTTCTTTCTCCTGCCTTTTCTGGGTTAAACATCCTTTTATTTATTACAATCCAAACAGAGGATGACGTTCTGATATTACAGTCAGTTTCTCTCAAACCGTAATGACCGCTACTTAAACCTTAATTATTCTAAAGTAGCTTCTGTCTCAAATAAGTAATCACCACATCCAGCCCCAAATCAAAGCCATTGTGGTTGGGGATGATGATATCTGCATCATGCTTGAGTGGCTCGATGTACTTTCTGAAAGAAGGCGTCACATGGTGCTGAAATCTGTAAAGTACGTCACTCAGGTCATAGCCTCTTTCCTCTGCGTCACGGGTGATTCTCCTCGTTAGCATGAGATAGTCTGGCGCTTCTATAAAGATTTTGAAATCGAGGAGTTCATCGACTTCTTTATAGTAAAAAGTAAATAGACCCTCAACCACCACGATCGGTGTGGATTTGATTGTGATGATTGCTGGCTCTTTCGCGCTGTTATTGAAAGTGTATTCGGTTATGGTGATATCCTGACCAGCTTTTAGTTTTTTTAGGTCCTCCGAGAAGCGAAAACGATCCAGTGACTCTGGCAAGTCAAAATTTTCAATACCTTTTTTGTCTTTGGGCTGTTCTGTGCGTGGCTTGTAGTAGTTGTCAAGAGACAGTAAGCTCACCTCAGTTTCGCCAAAGGCTTCCATTAACTGCCGAAGGAAGAGCGTTTTTCCAGAGCCAGATCCACCTGTGATTCCGATCAAATAGGGCTTGCTCATGATGCTGTTTGCTTGTTTAGGTATTCAATCAACTGAGCGAACGCTCTCGCACGGTGAGAGATTTTATTCTTTTCGTAAGAAGGCATCTCTGCAAAAGTTTTGTTTTTACCATCAGGCAAGAATATCGGATCATAGCCAAATCCTTCTTTTCCCGAAAGGGCCTCGGTGATTACCCCATTGGCAAGACCAGTAAATTGCTTTGATTCACCTTGGGCGTTGATGTAGGTGATGACCGTTTTGAAGCGAGCATTTCTTTTTTTCTCCCCTTTCAGGTTTTCCAAAAGGAGATTCATGTTGTCATTGCTATTGCACTGTGGTCCCGCATATCGTGCAGAGTAAACGCCCGGAGCACCTTTTAGCACAGCTACTTCTAGGCCGGTATCATCACCAAAGCAAGCCACGCCATGTTTATCAAACACATATTGTGTTTTCTGCAAAGAGTTGCCTTCTATGGTATCGGAGGTTTCGGGGATTTCTTCCGTGAGTCCCAAGTCATTCAAACCCAACAATTCTATGCCCGCAGGGAGCATTTTCGCTATTTCTTTGAGCTTGTTTGGGTTGTGTGTAGCGAAGTATAGTTTCATCTAATAGCGAACGTAGGTCGGATAGATGTCATAGATGATTACGGCATTGGTAGGTATCCCAAAGCCAAATGGTGGGCTAGATGCATATGCCAATCCTGATGGCACAATAAGTTGAGCTCTACCACCCACATTCATTTTGCCAAGCGAAGCAGCTATTCCTTCTCTGTAACCTCTCTCCAATGCACGATACCCTCTGATCAATTCAGGAATGTTCCATCCATCCACAGTATAGCTAATGACGAATGGTTCGTAAACGCGAGTTGAGTCAAAAGCATCAGCGTTGATAGCCACTGTGTCTATGTTGGTAGCCCAAAGAAAGCCATCGGTAAGCTTGCCTGCCATTTGGTAGGAAACAATGCTATTAGGAGTAATATCACCACCAGTACCTTCTTCAAGGATTACATAGAATGCTCCTGATGCAGTAGTGTCTACATTGGTGTAACCTTTCGCGGTAATGTAATCTGCTATGGTCACAAGATCTAGCTCAAGTTGGACATCCGGATCCGTAGTGGATAGGATGTCCTCCTTACATGCTGATAAAAACGCACAAGCAGTCATTAATAGAATCAACAAATGGATTTTAGACTTCTTCATAGCGTTTTGATAAACTAAACTTCTTAATTATTTCTTCTCCACTTTCATCACCTCAACATCAAACACGAGGATACTGAAAGGCTTGATTACTGGACCAGATTGACGGCTTCCATAACCCAAAATACTTGGGATATAAAGCGTGCCTTTTCCTCCTTCTCTGATCAATGGAATACCTTCATCCCATCCTTGGATCACTTGACCTGTTCCTACTGCGAAAGTGAATTCACCACTATCAAAAGGCTCACCACTTAGCAATTTTCCAGCGTATTTTACAGTTACATTATCTCCTACTTCAGGGTAAGCGCCTTTGCCTTCTTGAGAGATTACATAAAAAAGGCCTGACTCGGTACTCTGTGCTGTGATGCTGTTTGATACTAGATATGCGTCGATTTCTTCTATGTCAGAAACAGCTTTCTCTTCCATCATACGAGCGTTATCTTCTTGCATTTTAGCACGCATTTGATTGATGTATTCTTGATAGCTTTCTTTGGACATCATGTCTGAAAACTTCATGTTTATGACTACTACACCAGCAGAATCCATTTCAGCAGGGATGGCAGTTTTGTATGTTTCCACAAAAAGGTTGTAAACAGTCGTGCTGAAAGTTACGCTATCTCCCACCTCTAAGTTGGTCAATACTTCTTGGAGGTGACCAGCTTCCATTTCTGGATCGAAAGCTATACCCAAAGGTTTTCCTGGCTCAGTTTCGGTCAATACTTCGCCTGCTCCGGTAACTATTTTGAGTTCTACAAGAACTATAGAGTCTTTCAAGGCGGGTGAACCGTCGCCTTTTATGACGCAAGAAACCTCTACGCCAGTCTCAGTTACAAAATCATTGTTTTGCTGACACGAGATTACTAGCAGCGCTACAAGTACAATTAATAAGTTTTTCATGTGTTTGTTTTATACGTTTTTGATTTGCTGAAATTGTGGTAACAGCGATTTAAATTTATCTACAGTGGCTTCCAGACTTAAGTCAGAAATGCCTCCCGAAGCGTTTTTATGGCCTCCACCATTAAAGTAAGTGGCTGCAAAATTATTAACTGAATAATTACCAACAGACCGAAATGACATCTTTACTTCATCATCTTTTTCCATAAGTATAGCTGCTACCAATACGCCACTGATAGAAAGCGCATAGTTAACAAGTCCTTCTGTATCTCCCGATTTTAAATGAAAGCGGTCATGCTCTTCTTGACTGATCACAAAATAAGCCACTTGATATTCTGTATCAACCGTCAATTTTTCCATTAAAGCATATCCTATAAAACGGAGCCTGTTGAGTGAATTGGTATCATAAATCAATCGGCTGATTTTGGTAACGTCAGCCCCAACATCCATCAAATCTGCCACCGTACGATGGATTTTAGCCGAAGTAGAACCATGCTTGAAAGATCCAGTATCAGTCATTATGCCAGCATAAAGTGCTTCAGCAATTGGAATATTGATTTCTGAACGCCCGTCTAAAAGCAAAATAAGGTCGAAGACCAACTCCGCAGTAGCTGCCGCATGGTTATCCCAAAGCTGAAAATCCGCAAATGATTCAGGATTAAGATGATGATCAATAAGCATTTTTTTGGCCGGTGATTTTGCCACCATTTCACCCAATTTCTTAATGCGATTGAGGCTAGAGAAGTCTAGGCAGCAAATAAGATCTGCTGAGGCAAACTGATTTTGAATCTCTTTTGATTTGGCGTCTTGATAGACCAAGACTTTATTATTGCCTTCCATCCAGTGAAGAAACTCCGGATAATCCGTTGGAGTGATTACCACTACATCGTGTCCCCGATTTTTAAGAAAATGGTAAAAACCCAATGATGAGCCAAGTGCATCTGCATCTGGGCTGGCATGTGTGGTAATTACAATTTTCCTGGGGGTGGACAGAAATGCTTTAAAAGCGTCTAATTCCTTCATTAATGAATGGGCCTCCCTATTGGCGCTGGTGAAGCGCAAAACTCATAATAAATAGAGTAATTACAAAATGTCCGCATCAGCTGTCTTTGAGTGTATTAAATGTTAATTTTGCAGCCGTTTCAATCAAAAAAGACTTTTAATAAACAATAACACAAAATGGCAGGAACAAAAACTTTCACCATGATCAAACCAGATGCTTTTGCAGATGGCAATAGTGGTGCAATAATCAAAATGATAGAAGAAGCTGGATTCAGCATCAAGGCGATGAAAATGACAAGATTGTCAGCGATCAAAGCTGGTCAATTCTATGAAGTACACAAGGAAAGACCATTCTACAACGATTTAGTAGCATATATGTCTTCTGGTCCTATCATCGCTATTGTACTAGAGAAAAGCAACGCAGTAGAGGATTTCAGAAAATTGATTGGAGCTACTAATCCTAAGGATGCTGCTGAAGGGACTATCAGAAAATTATTTGCTAAATCAATAGAAGCAAATGCTGTTCACGGATCTGATTCTGATGAAAATGCTGAGATAGAAGGTAATTTCTACTTCTCAGGATTGGAAAAATTCTGAGAAGCTTCAGATCATATTTGACAAGACATTTAATCCTGAGCTTCGCTCGGGATTTTTTGTTCGTCTAGTTTCTCCACCCAGAAATTATTGAAACCCTCGCCAATATGAAGGGTAATTGATCCGAGCTGCAGGAGTTCTAAAATGGCCAAGAAGTTGAAGATCACAAAGATCTTCTCACGTTTCTCGTGGATGAGTTTTTCGAAAGAAAGCCTGCCATTGTCACTATGCAGGAGTTTGTGCATGATATAATCCCGCTGGCTTGAGATCGTGTAGGGGTACTGTACCACTTGATGTATCGGGCGCGACTGCTCAAATTCATACCGCTTCAATACCTTCTGAAAGACCTTCATCAGTTTGTAAAGGTCCAAATCCTGCATTTCAGCCTCCACATCTATGGTCTGAGAGAGCTCTTTGATTTCTCTCAACATATTGCCACGACGCTCACGGTCTAGTCTTTCAGTCTCCAGTGCTGAAAGTTCACCTATGATCGATTTGTATTTTTTATATTCTAAAAGATGTTTGATCAGCTCTTCGCGAGGGTCCACTTCATTACCTTCCTCATCAATAACTGGTCTTGGAAGTAGCATTTTTGCTTTGATGCGCATCAGTGTTGCAGCTACAAGGATGAATTCGCTGGCCACTTCCACATTCATAGTTTCCAGATTTTTGATGTAATCAAGAAAATCTAATGTGACTTTGGCAATGGGAATATCATAAATGTCTAGTTCGTCCCTTTCTATAAAGAATAGCAAAAGGTCAAATGGCCCCTCAAAAAGTGGCAATTTGATTTCGTACGTTCCTGTGGTATTTGCTTCGCTCAAAGTGTGTCAAAGCTACAACTTTTGAGTAGATTGGGAATTCGAAAATAAGTTAGATTTGCATTTTGAATGACAGTGCAAGGCAAGAGGTGTTAAACATTTTGCAGGGTGCTATCGTTGTTCAGGAGTTCGAATGAAGCCTCACAATATGGAGATAATACCCGGAGAGCTACTAGCTCAGATCAATACTCCCGAAGATCTAAAAAAACTGGAACCACATCAAATGGCACAGGTTTGTGAGGAGCTAAGAAACTATATAGTTGACCATGTATCTGTATATGGCGGTCATTTTGCAGCGAGCCTTGGTGTTGTGGAGCTTACTGTTGCTTTACACTATGTCTTCGATACACCAAATGATCAACTTGTGTGGGATGTAGGGCATCAGGCATACGGTCACAAAATTCTAACTGGGCGCAGAGAAAAATTTCATACAAACAGACTTTATAAAGGTCTTTCTGGTTTTCCTAAAAGGTCAGAGAGTCCATATGACACTTTTGGTGTCGGGCACTCGTCTACTTCTATATCAGCTGCATTAGGTATGGCCTTTGGGTCGGATTATAAAGGTGATAAAGAAAAGCATCACATTGCTGTAATTGGAGATGGTGCTATGACTGGAGGTATGGCTTTCGAGGCAATGAATCATGCTGGTGGTTCGAATAAGAACCTGCTTATCATCCTCAATGATAATTGCATGTCCATCGATCCGAATGTCGGGGCATTGAAGGATTATTTAACAGACATCACTACCTCCGGCACTTACAATAAGTTCAGAGATGACATCTGGAAACTTCTCGGGAAAGTGAGCAAGTTTGGGCCAAATGCTCAGGAAATAGTCGGTAGTATAGAAAACAGTTTTAAGAGCTTATTGCTTAAGCAAAGCAATCTTTTTGAAGCACTCAATCTAAGATATTTTGGCCCTGTAGATGGTCACGATATCAACCACATGGTGAGTGTTCTCAATGATTTGAAGAAAATACCTGGGCCTAAGATTCTTCATTGTATTACCAAGAAAGGGAAAGGCTTTGAGTTGGCGGAAAAGGATCAGACCAAATGGCACGCTCCAGGTAAATTTGATAAGATCACTGGCGAAATCCACAGGACTGTACAAACAGAGCCACAAGCACCAAAATATCAAGATGTCTTTGGTCACACGATTGTAGAGCTCGCTGAGAAGAATGACAAAATCATGGGAATTACACCGGCAATGCCTTCTGGTTCCTCACTCAATATCATGATGGAGGCTATGCCAGACCGTGCTTTTGATGTGGGGATTGCAGAGCAGCATGCAGTGACTTTCTCTGCAGGTCTCGCTACACAAGGTATGGTTCCTTTCTGCAATATCTACAGTTCTTTTATGCAGCGTGCATATGACCAAGTGATTCATGACGTGGCTATTCAAAAACTTCCTGTAGTTTTTTGTCTTGACCGAGCAGGCATGGCGGGTGCAGATGGACCTACTCACCATGGCGCCTATGACATTGCATTTATGCGTTGTATACCCAATATGGTGGTGGCAGCCCCTATGAATGAACAAGAACTGCGCAACTTGATGTACACGGCCAGCGAGCATAAGGATGGTCCATTTACCATTCGCTATCCAAGAGGGAAAGGTGTAATGCCAGACTGGAGAACACCTTTAGAAAAGCTTGAGGTGGGTACTGGTCGTAAAGTAAAAGCAGGTGAAGACATTGCCATTCTGAGTATTGGCCATATTGGAAACGAAGCAGAAGCGGCTTGCCAGATGCTGGAAAAAGAGGGTTTAAATGTGGCATTGTATGACATGCGATTTGTCAAGCCATTGGATGAAAGAATGCTTCATGACATATTTAATGACTTCAAAAAAATCATTACTGTGGAAGATGGCTGCCTGCAAGGTGGATTTGGTAGCGCTATCTTGGAATTCATGGCAGACCATCAGTATTCAGCAGAGGTAAAGCGACTGGGCATACCGGATGCTGTAATTGAGCATGGGGAACAATCCGAACTATATCTTGAATGTGGTTATGATGCTACTTCAATTCGCGATGTAGCCATCAAGATGCTTGATAGAGTAGCTCAATAGAAGTATCCCAACGCTACTTGCATTTTGTAGTTATGGGCATAAGTGCCTATATTCTGTGATTATGCTGATGAACTTTACAGTAAAAAGTACTTTCACCAAGTATTTTCTTTTTCTTACACTCCTATTAATTATTACAGGTTGTACTACCTCAAGTAGTAGTAAACAAAGCAATCACCCCTCTTCACTCCCCAATGAAAAAATAGTAGATCTTGATCTTGAAGCGATCATTGAGAGAGGCTATATCACAGGAATAGTGGACAATAGCTCTACAGGGATGTTCATTTATCGAGGCAATGTCATGGGCTATGAATATGAGCTTTTGAAGGCCTTTTCATCTTCTATTGGTGTAGAGCTGAGGATAGAAGTGACGCCTAGTTTAAATGAAGGGTTCGAAAAACTCAATGCTGGAAAAGGCGACATTCTAGCCTATAATCTTACAGTAACTAAAGAGCGCAAAAAGCGAATTTCATTCACGAATTACCACAATCTAGTTTGCATGGTTTTGGTTCAGCGAAAACCTGACGATTGGCGCGACATGAAGCTCCATGAGATTGAAAATACCTTGATCAGGAATCCCGTAGGTCTGATCGGCAAAGAAGTGGTAGTTAGAAATAGTAGCTCTTATTTTGATCGATTGACAAACTTATCTGATGAAATAGGTGGCGATATCATTATCATCCAAGATGATCCTGAAATAGAGACCGAAACCATCATCAAGAAAGTGGCAGATGGGGTAATTGATTATACCATTGCAGAGGAAGATGTAGCGCTTGTTAACTCTACATATTACAGAAATTTGGATGTGGAAACTGCCGTTAGTTTTCCTACACAAATTGCTTGGGGTGTGAGAAAAACAAGTACTGATTTGTTGGATACACTCAATAGTTGGATAAATGAAATGAGAAAAACGCCTGACTACAATACGATTTACAACAAGTATTTCAAAAGTAGAAAAGCTGCCTTGAAGAGATCAAGAAGTGAGTATAATACGATGGGAGGAGGGAAATTATCTCCATACGATTCACTAATTAAAGTCACTGCGGACTCTTTGGGTTGGGATTGGAGACTTTTAGCAGCACAGATTTTTAAAGAATCGAAATTTGATGCTCAGGCTGAATCTTGGGTGGGTGCAGTCGGACTTCTTCAGCTAATGCCAACTACAGCTAAAGAATACGGCATCACCAATCTCGAAGATCCAGAAAAGAATTTATACGCAGGGCTCAAGCATCTCAAGTGGCTTGACAATTATTTTGAGGAGACTATACCTGCAGAGGAGGAGCGAGAAAAATTTATTCTAGCTGCGTTCAATGTTGGTCATGGACATGTAATGGATGCCATGCGATTGGCTGAAAAATATGGTGAACATGATAAAAACTGGCCTACTATTGAGCAATATCTGCTAAAGAAGTCTAATAGTAAATACTTCAATGATCCAGTAGTAATTTTTGGTTATTGCCGTGGCGCTGAACCAGTAGCCTATGTAAATGATATCTATGATACGTTCTTAAGCTATAAGGCGCTGTTTCCTTCTGACCCTATCGCTAGCGAAAGTAACTAGCAACAAGTTTAGCAGAAGCTAAACTCATAGGAATACCGCCACCAGGATGTACACTCCCTCCACAGAAAAACAAGCCAGATACGCGCTTGCTTACATTAGAATGTCTCAGAAATGCAGAGAATAGATTATTGGAGCTGTTGCCATAAAGTGCGCCTAAAGCCGAACTCGTTTTGGATTCTATTCTTCTGGGATCAAGTATTTGCTCCACTTCTATCAAAGGACCCACTTCAACACCAAGCAGCTTCGAGAGTTTAGCTAGAATATTAGTCCGTGCTTCTTCTATCAGGGTGTCCCAATCTTGTCCTTGATTATTAGGCACATTGACCATCGTAAACCAATTTTCACAGCCTTTTGGAGCATCTTCTGATTGATATTTCGAAGTGATATTTACGTAAACAGTGGGGTCATTATAGCATGTGCCCTTATTGAAGATATGGTCGAACTCACTTTGATAATCATCTGAGAAGAAGATATTGTGCAGGTCCAGCTTTGGAAATTCCTTTTTGATACCCCAATAAAAAATAAGTGCAGAACTCGACTTTGGTTGATCCAGAAGAAATCTGGGAGCTTTTAGATTTGGCAGAAGCTTTTTATAAGTATTGACCACATCCATATTGGATACCACTCTGTCAAATTTCAAGGTTTGACCAGCAACACGAATACCTTCAATTTTTCCTCGTGATATAATGATTTCATCCACACGTTTTCCAAATGAGAATTTTACACCATGCCTTTTTGCGAGTTCGAAAAGTGCAAGTGTAATGGAGTGCATGCCACCTTTCGGGAAATATGCACCCAAAGACATTTCCAAATGAGGAATGATGTTCATGGTGGCGGGTGTCTTATAAGGTGATGAACCATTATAAGTTGCGTACCTATTAAACATCTGAACTACGCGATCATCATCGAATTGGGTTTGATTGGCACCATTCATACTTCGTGAAAATCCCAATTTATGGATATTCAGATAGGCCTTAAGTGCTTTTTTTGAAAGGAAGGTTCGCCAATCATGGAGGGAGCTAAACATGAAAAGGTCACTCAAGTAATGGTAAAGGTTAGCGCTCTGCTTGATCGCTTTCTCCAAGTTTTCTGGTTTTTCATGCGTTTTGGAACAAACCTCTTTGATAAACTGATCATGGTTAGCAAAGGCAGTAATCTTTGTACCATCGGAATAGAAATATTTACAGTTTATTTCCAGTCGCTCATAATTGAAATAGTCCTTAGCATTTTCTCCAGCGAGCTCATACAATTCATCTACCAAAGCTGGTAATGTGAACAGTGAAGGACCGGCATCAAAGCGATATCCATTTGATGTGATTTCAGAAAGCTTTCCCCCAGGATATTCATTTGCTTCAAAAACCTCTACATGGTTTCCATCAATAGCCAACCGTATGGCAGAGGCCAAACCCGCTATTCCTGAACCTATAATTCCTATTTTTAAAGCCATGGACAGTTAAAACTAAATGGGTATGGTTCTGTTATATTTATTATAAAATTAAAAAAGTTATAAAAAAAGCAGCAATAGTTATAAAAGAAGGTTACTTATCTTTGCAATGCTGTATTAACCTTCACCCTGTTTTATTTTATCTTACGCAATTCAAATGATACTTGAAGACAATTTAATGAAAACACAAGTTGAGCAACTATTAGACGAGTATAGGAAGGTTAGAAATATCGATTTATCGCAAGATCAATTTACTTATATCCTTAATCTCTATCCTTCACTTATTGTTTGTATGTGTGACGGTGTGTTGGATAAGGAAGAGTGGGAAGGAGTAGTTCGGCTCGCCAAAGGACTCGCGATGGAGTATGGGGATGGTTATTCTGAAGAAGGGATGGAAAATTTGGAAAGGTCTTTTCGTACAGAGTTTAGATACTTATTGGACAACATTGATAAATGGCAAAAGAAATTTCTGAATGCTTTGAAAAATCATATACATGATAGCCAAATGGATAAAGAGTTTGTTTTGGAGTCAATGTACTTATTTGCGAATGCGGCAGATGGCATTTCTGACATAGAACAAGAGACAATTGTAATACTTAGTGAACGTTTAGGACTCGAGCACTAAAAGCATCGATTAAAGGCTGAAGGGGCTCTTCTTTGGGATCAAATCCAATGGGGAGCCCCTTCATTATTTTCTCTTGAATTTTTCCTAGCTGAAGTGCGCGGAGATAGGGGATATCACTAAATGTGATCATCGAATAAAGAGGTGTCCAGATGTCGGGATAATTCTCCTGAAGTCTTCTCTCCAGCTGTTTTATCTTTAAAAAATGATCATCAGAGACATGATCTCTCATTTCTACAAAATTTTTCATAGCAAGATCGGATATGGCATCTGTATCAGGCTTTCTATTTTCAGAATATAAAGGAAGGAGTTTTTCCCAGTCAAATTTTAATTCTTCCCCCCATTCCATAAGTAATCGACAGTCCTCAAATCCTGCATTCATTCCTTGTCCATAAAACGGCACAATAGTATGCCCTGCATCACCTATGAGAGTGGTTTTCTTATAGCTCCATGAAGATATTTTGACTGTTTCAAGTAAGGAGACTGGATTTTTTTGAAATTGAAAAGTGAGATCAGGAAAGAGTCTCAGAGCATCTGGAAAATACTTTTCGAAAAAATATAATATGTCACTTTCACTTTTTAATTGAGCAAAAGAGTCCTTCCCATCAAGGCTTAAGAATAAGGTACAAGTAAAAGTTTTATCAGGATTGGGGAGTGCAATAAGCATAAAATTCCCCCTAGGCCAAATATGTAAGGAATTTGGCTCTATCGCGAAATCATTATCAATAGCAGGTATTGTCAGCTCTTTGTAACCGTGCTCCAAAGTAGTCTGGCTGCTCTCACATTTACCTAACTGCTCAATTGATTTTCGCACTTTCGAGCGGGCTCCATCAGCACCGATAATTACATCAGAAAATACTTCCGTTTCGTTACCAGCTAATTTTATGCTAGTGTTTTCTGGATTAACGGACTCACAAAGCTGTCCGAAATGAAAAGTAGTACCATTGGCCTCTGCATGATTTATGATAGCATCATTGAGAGTGGTTCTAGAGACAGAATTAATGTGTTGATCATCCTTTCCATATGCTTGGAAATGCAAATCTCCTCTTACATCATGGATCATTCTACCTTTCATTGGTACTAGCAGCGGCAGTATACCTTCGTAAATTCCCGCTAATTGGAGGCTCTTAATTCCCCTATGACTCAATGCAAGATTGATTGATCTCCCATTCACATATTTTAAGCGGCGAGGATCGTTTCTTCGCTCATAAACGTGCACATCAAAACCTCTTTCCGATAGCAAAGTGGATAACAGTGAGCCCACCAAACCTGCCCCGAGGATATTGATTTTTTCAGGCATGCTGGTGCGTGATTAGGTCTTTCAGTATGTTATAGAAATTAAAGACATCAAGGAAGGAATTATACATTGGCGTTGGTGCCACTCGGATAACGTTTGGTTCACGCCAGTCGAGGATTACCCCGCGCTCAATAAGTCCGTCGAAAATGGCTTTTCCATTATTTTGAATTAGTATCGATAGTTGACATCCCCGAGCATTAGCATCTGAGGGTGTAATGATGGTCAGTTGATCCGAAAGGGTTGAGTCATTTAGGAGTAAATATTCTAGAAAACCAGTGAGTTTGATACTCTTTGTTCTTAGATCTTTCATGCTTGTTTCATCAAAAAGCTTCAAGGCGGCTAGATGTGCAGCACTAGAAATAATATTGGTATTGCTCAGCATCCACGCATCTGACCCAGGTGCTGGCTTAAACTGATTATCCATTTTGAAGCGTGTATCTGGATGGTGCCCCCACCAACCTGTCAACTTATGAAAGTCTGGTTGTGTACAGTGCTTTTCATGAATATAGATACCTGAAACGCCCCCAGGGCCAGAGTTCAGGTATTTATAACTACACCACGTCGCAAAGTCAACTTCATCATCATGGAGTGTGAGCGGCAGATTGCCTACGGCATGAGCTAAATCGAAACCAGCATACGCGCCTACATCATGTGCAGCCGCTGAGATGGCTTTCATGTCGAAAAACTGACCACTATAATATTGGATACCAGGGAAAAGGATTAGAGCAAGCTCTTCACCGGCTTCAGCAATACATTCAGCAATTTCTGTGGTAGAGAATACCACTCCGTCTTTTGGTCTAAGCTCAATCATATGTTCACCTGGGTTCACGCCCAGATGACGCATGTGTGAAGCTACAGCGTAGTGATCTGATGGGAAGGCTCCGCCTTCAATGATCACTTTTCTTCTTGACCCTTTGGGCTGATAGAATGATGCGAGGAGCAGATGAAGGTTCGTTGTGAGATTATTCATGCAAGTCACCTCTATTTCCTTTGCACCTAAAAGTTTGGTTAGAGATGAGTTGAATAATTCATGGTACTTCATCCAAGGTTGAGGTCCTTTGAAGTGACCTTCTACAGCAAGATTTGCCCAATTATCCAATTCGTATTGAATATAGTCCTTGGTGATTTTAGGCTGTAGGCCAAGGGAATTTCCGCAAAGGTAGATTACTTCCTTACCATTGATTACAGGTATATGATATGCTGATCGAAATCTCTTTAAGGGGTCTTCCGAGTCCTGTTTTGCGGAGAATGGGGCATTGTTTTGATATTCCATTTATTGAGTAAATCTAGGGTCGGCTTCCATTACTTGACCGCATGAACTACATGTTCTCATTTCTTCGGATTCATAGAAGTCCTTAAATCGCGGAAGGAAGTCTTTTTCAATATTGGTCAAGCTGAAGTAGGTTTCGTGAAGTTTATTGTTGCAGTTTTCACAAAACCAAAGTAATCCATCCTCTTGATCCTTTGTTCTTTTCCTTTCTATCACAAGACCAACAGATCCCGCTGATCGGATGGGACAATGGGGAACCTTTGCTGGGAGCAAAAACATTTCACCTGCATGAATTGGCACATCCACTGATTGGCCATCCTCTTGGATTTTCACAAGTATATCACCTTCCAATTGGTAGAAAAGCTCTTCAGTTTCATTGTAGTGATAATCCATTCGCGCATTTGGCCCACCTACAATCATCACAATGTAATCTCCAGCGTCCGCGTATAGATTCTTATTACCTACAGGGGGTTTCAGCAAGTCACGATTTTCATCGATCCATTTTTGCAGATTGAATGGCTTTTTGATTGGCATGTCTTCCTTTTTACTTTGGAATCGTCTTGAAAAATTAATCAAGATTACCTGATCCGACCCAACAATAAATCATAGTTAAGTCGAAAGACAAATGTAAGTAAGCAATGCCATTATGTGGCTGATCGGCTTAATTATAGAATTTTGAAATAGGAATAAAAAAACCCACCTAAGTGGTGGGTCTAATTTTATGGAAAACCAAAATGCTATTAAGCTGGCTCTTCTGTTTCAGGTCTAATCTTATTTATCGCGAAAGATTTTTTCTCCTTATGACCGCAATAACCACAAGTATAGTATTTCATCAATTCGCCTTCTTCTTCCAAAGAAGCTTCTTGAATGACTTCTTCACGATCAATCTTTAGTGTTTGGTAATTACACTCACTGCATTGTAGTGCATGAAGACGACCGTTGTATTTTTCGATTTTTGTATATCCGGAGATTTCATCTATCCACACATCATAATCAACTGAGAAAGCATTTTCTTCAGCTTGCATACCTTCATCAAGGTAAACATCTTCTTCTTCTTCACTTAGCAACTTCATCTTTCTTCCATCAGGAGAGACCCTAGGAGTAAATCTTAGCTTACGCAATCTTTTCTCAATGAAGAATGGGTAATAGAATTTAAGAACATTTTGGATAATTACCCCCACTATCATTGCAACCATGAGGCTCACAAATACCCACACGAAAAACCAAAGCCACATTAGGTTTGATTGTAAGGTATTTGCATATAAAGTAGCTCCTGACAAAATCAATAGGATACCATACCAAAGGAGGTTGATTTCGTGCATATTGATGTAGTCATAGCGATCTTTATGCTCTCGTGTAGTAACGAGCTTCAAGTAGTGTCCCAAAAGAATCAATACTCCGGCTCCAGCCAAGGCGTATGATAAATACCTTCCATAAGTATTCCAAGCTTCCAGCAGATCGGTTGATATAAGATCGGTCATGTTAACAGTTAGGTTTAAGCAATTATATATTTAGCAATACAAAAATGTCACTTATTTTTAGAAGATCATACATCTATCCGCGTTACATGTTTGTAATTTCTCATGTAAAATATTAAAAAATTCACTCACAGTCAATCTTACTAATTAATTAGCGCGTTGAATCCAACTATTAGATGATGATAAGGGTCTAGAGAAATGCACGGTTTGGATGGGAAATAATTAATATTCGAAATTAATCACTATTATTTTGTGAAAAGAAGTAGTAATTGATTGATTTCATTGAATGAAATTCATTCAAACTCTTATAAATTTGTACTTGGTTTATTTAACCGCTTTAAAAAACAAACAAAAAACATGAAGAACTTGATGAACAAAATTTTAACAATGACTGCTATCGCTTCGATGGTATTCCTATTTAGCTGCGGTGATGAAGACACTGAAACTCCAGCTCCATCTTTGCCTACAATCGCTGTATCTACTACTGTGAATGGCACTGCTGCTACTAGTCCACTTACAGTTTACCCTGGAGATAGCGTAGGCTTCTCTGTGGCTATCACGGCAGCTGGTGGATTTAACACTTATAGAGTCTATAGCTCTGTAGATGGTGGTACTGCCACTCAACTTGCTGATAATACTAGAACTAAACTAGAAGTAGCAGTTGGAACGTCAACAGTGAGTGATGCTGCAAGCACGATTGTAGAAGCATCTGCAGTAGGCTCTACTATTACTTTCGAGTTTGAAGTAGTTGATGATGCGGATCAAACTGCAACAACTTCTATTGAAATGAAAGTGGAATCTCCAGAGGCTAGACTTTATACGGGAACAAAGCTTCTAGCACCAGCTGGTGATGGAACTAACAAAAACTTCTTTAGCGTTGCTACGGGAACATTATACTCTAAATCAGAAGTAAATGCTACTACTGAAGCTATCTCACCTATGATTGACTTTGGTTATTACTATGGGACTTCAGATTTTGCTTCAATCGCTTCTCCTGCAGGTTTCGAAACAACTGTATTCAGCAGTCAAGTTTCTGGTTGGGGAACTAAAAATGCAACAATATTGAAAACTACGGCACTTACTGCTGCTCAATTTACCGAGATGAGCACTTTTGCTGATGTAGAGGCAGCTGTTGATGGTGGCACTTTGGATACAAATGGTATTATCTCAGGTCTTTCAGTAGGTCAAGTTTTGGCTTTTGAAACTGTAGATGGTGTTAAAGGACTTATCCACGTTGCTGCTATTGAGGCTGGATTTGAATCTAATGATTTCATCCAATTGGATATAGTTGCTATGCTAGACGCAGAGTGAGAAATCTTTAATCTTGAAATTAAAAACCCGCCAATTGGCGGGTTTTTTTATTTCTGGGATAGGGCACTAGATTTGCCACCTTTCAATTATATCTCTAACCAATTATTTCCTTTCACATGAAATCAGCTTTCCGAATCGTCATTTTATCACTAGCCATTATTATAGTGGGGTGTTCAGCACCTGCTGAAAAGCCTGTAGACGTCTCTCAAATGAATGAGTCAGAGCTACTAGCCTATGCTACCAAACTTTCGAAACAAAACATCATGGTGGATGGTCATGTGGATTTGCCTTATCGAATGGAAGTGAAAGGATTTATGCTGAGAAAGTCTGTGGAGGATGTGTCGGTAGAGACTTCTGGCAACTTTGATTATCCAAAAGCTAAGCGAGGTGGATTGGATGCTCCTTTTATGTCCATCTATATTCCTTCGAGCTACTATAAAAATGGTGGTGCAAAGGAATTTGCAGATTCGCTTATTGAGATGACTCAAAATGTAGCATTTACTTATCCTGATCTTTTTGCTCTAGCAAATACACCTGCTGAAATAGAAGCAAATTTCAAACTGGGTCTAGTTTCTTTGCCGCTAGGAATGGAAAATGGTGCTCCTATAGAGGATGACCTGACCAACGTGGAATACTTTTTTAATAAAGGAATCCGTTACATCACGCTTACACACTCTATAGACAATCAAATTTCAGATTCTTCTTACGATACCACTTTTACTTGGAATGGAATCAGTCCATTTGGCGAAGAAGTGATAGCTGAGATGAACCGTATAGGTATCATGGTAGACATTTCTCATGTCACAGATAGTGCATTTTATGATGCTTTGAGATTAAGCAAAGCTCCTGTGATAGCTTCTCATTCTTCTTGTAGAAAATTTACTCCAGGCTTTCACAGAAATATGTCAGACGAAATGATCAAAGATTTGGCTGCTAAAGGTGGAGTAATCCATATCAACTTTGGTTCGACATTCCTTTCAAAAGAATCCCGTGCGAAATTTGATGCGATGGACTCTGTGATGACTAATTACTTGGCAGAAACAGGACTATCTAAAAAGGACTCAGCTTATGAAGCTTTTTCTAAAAAATATGCTGAGGAAAATGACGTATTTGCCGATGTGCAAATAGTTGCTGATCACATAGATAACGTCGTGAACTTAGCTGGTATTGATTATGTGGCTTTTGGTTCTGATTTTGACGGAGTTGGTAATAGTCTACCAAATGGCTTGAAAGATGTTTCTATGTTTCCCAATGTAATAGCAGAGTTGTTGAAGAGAGGCTATTCAGAAGAGGATATCTCTAAAATCTGCTATCAAAATACTTTCCGAGTTTGGAATAAAGTGATCGAAGTAGCCGAGGGACTTCAGAAGATTTAAATCTTAATTATCCTTTAGCGTTTTAATAAACTTAGCCCATGCAAATGGGTTAAGTAGGTTACTCTGTGGGGCCTGATACTTATTCTGTAGAGACCGCATTTGCATCTGCATGTAATATTGGTGATTCGAATTTGCACTAGCAGGGAGTCGAGCATAAGCGCTACTCATGTAGTCACTCCCCATCCAAGCATTCATATTGTCATATTGACTTTGGTAGGGCATTTCTAAAGACAAGACAGCTTCTTTAAACATGGCCTCCGTTGGATAAGGAAACACTTCTACTTCTTTAAGTAGTGTTAAGTCCTCTTCCATTGTAATAATAACCTTCAAACTGGTAGCAGGGTCATGCTTTGGCACAATATAATATTGTCTTTTGAAACCAATGGAGCTAAAAATGATGCTATCACCTTCGAGAACGGGTAGAGAGAAAAAGCCATAGGGATTAGAAGTGGTACCTCTTCCGGCAATGGGCACATATACATGAACACCGGGGATTACAGAGTTGCTATCTGGCGCAAATACCACACCAGTGAACTGAATGATATTTTTTGACGTAGCAGTCTGTTCCTTTTCTTGAGCTATGCTCAAAAATGCTAGGCAAAAGGATAATATGTATAAATGTGCTTTTAGCAAAATTCTTTTCTCTTAGTAATACTGTCGTTTAACGATAAAAGTTTAGAATTCGGTATTTTAGTAGTTCAGTGATCAAAGGTAACCATGAATTGTTTTTTAAACACAAGTCATCTCAAGTATGCGATTAAAGCACTTTAGTCTTAATTACGGGACGCAAATTTTCAAAGCATTTGGAGATGAAGCTAGAGTACGCATTTTGAACTTGCTTTATCGCAATGAGGAATTAACAGTTTCTGATTTAGAATCTATCCTTGATTATACGCAAACTAAAACTTCTAGGCACATCGGCTATCTGAAAAACTCAGGATTGATCAATGCAACAAAGAGAGACCAATGGATCTTCTACAGCATCAAAGATGAGGTCTATGACATGGTAAGCCAGATTTTCGAATTTCTAAACAAGGATTTGCAGCTCCAAAAGGATCAGGAGATATATAACACTATGCTCTCCAATCGAGAGCTCGCTACAACAAAATTGGCGGTCAAGGGTTATCGCCTGTAATGCAATACACCCATTTATTTTTTGATTTGGACCATACCCTTTGGGATTATGATACCAACGCCAGAGCGGTACTGGCAGATATATATGATCATTTTGAACTTCAAAAGGAGACGTTTCACGGACCTCAAAGATTTACAGAGATATTCTTCAAAGTAAATGATGGACTGTGGAGGCAGTACAACCAAGGCCAAATAGATCGGGATGCAATAAGGAAGAATCGATTTGCCAAAGTTTTGGAAAAGCTCAATATCCATGGCTTTACCCGTGAAGCAGAAATGAACGAGCATTTTCTTTTTCAATGTCCCCGTCAAAACGCCACTTTACCAGGGGCTCATGAGACGTTGACCTACCTGGCAGAGAAATACCATCTCAGTATTATTACGAATGGTTTTGATGATGTACAAGGGGTTAAACTTGAAGCAGCTGGACTTTCGGGGTATTTCCAGGAGGTATTTACTTCTGAGACTACAGGATTTAAAAAACCAAGCAGAGAGATTTTTGATTTTGCGCTACAAAAGCTCAATTGTAGTAATGATCGAGTCCTAATGATTGGTGATAATTTGAGTACTGACATTGCTGGGGCTAAAAACGCAGGAATTACTCCCATATTTTATAACCCTAATTCTCAAATAAAGGTGGATGATCTTTGGCAGGTGAGCCACTTATCAGAATTAACTAAAATCCTCTAGGGAGGACTATTTGGATTCTTTATTTTTACATACACAACAATACATAACCACATGTCCAAAGGAAATTTTTACGTACCCGAACCATCTAACGAACCTGTACTTTCTTATGCCCCAGGTACAACGGAACGAAAGGCACTAAGTGCTGCGATCAAAGAAGGAAGAAAAGAGAAAAGGGATATCCCGATGTATATCGGCGGTGAGGAAATCCGTACCGGAAAGACCATAGAAATAAATCCGCCCTACGATCACAAGCATGTATTAGGACAATTTCATGAAGGAGATGCTTCCCATGTACAGTTGGCTATAGATGCTGCACTGAAAGCAAAGAAGAATTGGGAAAATCTTAATTGGGAGCATAGAGCGACCATATTTCTGAAAGCTGCTGAATTAATAGCTGGCCCTTATCGCGCAAAGATCAATGCCGCTACTGTATTGGCTCAGTCAAAAAATGCTTACCAAGCGGAAATAGATGCAGCGTGTGAGTTTATAGATTTCTTACGTTTCAATGTCGCTTTCATGCAGGAGATCTATATGGATCAGCCAGAATCTTCGCCTGGACTATGGAATCGCCTAGAGTATCGTCCATTGGAAGGCTTCATTTTTGCGATAACCCCTTTCAACTTCACGGCAATCGCGGGTAATCTGCCTGCTGCTCCAGCTATGATGGGTAATACAGTAGTTTGGAAGCCTAACTACAGCCAGATTTATTCTGCTCAAGTCATCATGGAAGTATTCAAAGAAGCTGGCTTACCTGATGGAGTTATCAATTTGGTGTATGTAGATGGTCCGGTGGCTGGAGACGTAGTTTTCAATCATTTCGATTTTGCTGGTTTACATTTCACTGGGAGTACAGGCGTATTTAAGCACCTTTGGAAAACCATAGGTCAAAATATAGATAAGTACAGGTCTTATCCCCGTATCGTTGGTGAAACTGGCGGAAAGGATTTTGTGGTGGCACATCATTCTGCTGATCCAGCGGAAGTAGCCACTGGCCTGATAAGAGGAGCATTCGAATTTCAAGGGCAGAAATGTAGTGCTGCTTCACGTGCCTACATTCCATCAAATATTTGGAAAGAAGTAAAAGGGCAAATGGCTGATGACCTTCGCGAAATCAGCATGGGCAGCCCTGAGGACTTTGGCAACTTCGTAAATGCAGTAATAGATAAGAGATCATTCGATAAGATAGCCGGCTATATAGATCAGGCGAAGAAAGACGATAAAGTAGAAGTCCTTTTCGGGGGGAATTATGATGATTCTATCGGCTACTTCATAGAGCCAACAGTTTTGCTTGCCTCAGATCCAAAGTACACTACAATGTGCGAGGAGATTTTTGGCCCAGTGTTGACAATCTACGTTTACGAGCCTGATCAATTTGAGGAAATCCTTAAAGTTGTGGATGAAACTTCTCCATATGCCTTGACAGGTGCAATCTTCTCTAAAGACAGATACGCAATAGAGCTGGCCATGGATCGACTGAAAAATGCCGCGGGTAACTTCTACATCAATGACAAGCCAACAGGCGCTGTTGTTGGTCAACAGCCATTTGGTGGAGCAAGAGGATCTGGCACGAATGATAAAGCTGGAGCATCAATCAATTTGCTGCGATGGGTAAGTGCTCGAACGATCAAAGAAACGTTCATCCCTCCAAAATCTTACAGATATCCATTCCTAGATAAAGAATAAAAAAAGAAGCCACGACAGTGGCTTCTTTCATTTTAAAACGGTTGAGAGTTCTACAAATCTCAGTGAAACATAAATTTATTGTTGAGGTGTCTTTTCAGAATGTGTCCAGCGGATTTCAAATCCATAAAGTGTGATGAGAAGTCCGATTCCTATGATTGATGCTAGCATAACATATTTGGTTTTGATTCTACTATTCAAATGTAGAGGGACCATTCATCATATGAAATACCAAAAATGTGGTATATCACATCCCCTAAATGGGTATTTTTTTTATGTTTTATTGAATTTATCAAAGTAAATGTGCTCGTTAGTCTGCCGCGATCGCAAATAAAGATTTTGTTAACACCTTTGAAGCCCTCTAGATTTTCTTGGTAAATCACAAGTTTTGTACCCCATGATATAGCTCTTCTACACATGAATAGTTATTAAATTACTGTTGTGAGCAACCTCTAATAACCCAGAAAATGAAATATATACTCGCATTAGATCAGGGAACGACTAGTTCCAGAGCCATACTCTTTGATTCGAAAGGTCGCATCGTTGGGACAAGTCAAAAGGAGTTCACCCAATATTTTCCAAAGTCAGGCTGGGTGGAGCACGACCCAGAAGAGATATGGGCCACACAGTCAGAAGTGATGCGAAATGTGCTCAACGAAAACGCTGTAAACCCAACAGACATCAAGGCCATAGGAATTACTAATCAAAGAGAAACAACTGTAGTTTGGAATAGAGCTACAGGAGAGGCTGTTTACAACGCAATTGTCTGGCAAGACAAACGTACTGCTGACTATTGTGAGGAGTTAAAAAAACAGGGATTGGAAGACAAAATCAAATCCAAAACGGGTTTAGTAGTAGACGCATACTTCTCGGGGACTAAGGTCAAATGGATATTGAACAATGTGGATGGAGCACTTCAGTTGGCTGAAAAAGGTGAATTGTGCTTTGGGACGATAGACTCATGGCTAGTCTATAAATTAACAAAAGGGGAAAAGCATGTTACCGATTATACGAACGCCTCACGAACCCAGCTATACAACATAGTCGAAAACAAGTGGGATGATGAATTGCTATCGATATTCGATATTCCCAAATCCATGCTACCTGAAGCTTATCCATCTAGTCATCATTTTGGAGATTGTGATATTAAAGGAGTGCAATTACCAATCATGGGCATAGCTGGAGATCAGCAAGCTGCGCTTTTCGGACAAGCATGTTTTGAGCCTGGCACAGCTAAGAATACCTATGGCACGGGGTGTTTCATGCTTTTAAACACAGGCGAAAAATGCCAGTTTTCGAAAAATGGCCTGTTGACGACCATCGCTTGCAGCACTTCAGATAAGCTTCACTATGCTTTGGAAGGAAGTATTTTCATAGCAGGAGCAGCCATTCAATGGTTAAGGGATGGATTGAGATTGATAGACCGAGCTGCAGATTCGGAGTATTTTGCGAAGCAAGTTTCTACTGATGATGTTTTTCTAGTGCCAGCATTTGCAGGACTAGGTGCACCATATTGGGACCAATACTCTCGTGGAGCAATATTTGGGCTCACCCGCGACACAGGCAAAAATCATATAGTGAAAGCTGCCATAGAGTCCATTGCTTATCAGACACGTGATGTCATGCAGGCAATGCAACAAGACTCAGGGATCGAACTGGCCAGTCTCAATGTAGATGGTGGTGCCACTTCCAATGATTACCTCATGCAGTTTCAGTCAGATATACTGGGTGTGGAGGTCGATAGGCCAGAGATTGTGGAATCTACGGCACTAGGAGCAGCATATTTGGCAGGTCTTACATCCGGACTTTGGACTATAGAAGATCTCAAAACCATGAGAATTTCTAATAAAAAGTTTACGCCAAAAAGAACTAAAGAGGAGCGAGATAAGCTTTATAAAAGATGGCAAAAGGCTGTTGAACGAACTTTTGATTGGGCAAAAGACATATGAATTTATTTGACTCAAGGCATAGAAAGGAATTAACCGAGAAGCTGTCTCAAGGCAATTATGATTTGATCATTATTGGTGGGGGAGTGACAGGCGCTGGCATTGCATTAGATGCTGCATCGCGGGGATTGAAAACAGCACTTTTTGAAAAAAATGACTTTGCCTCAGGCACAAGTAGTAAGTCTACGAAACTAATCCACGGAGGGCTCCGCTATCTCAAGCAGTTTGAAGTGGCTCTTGTAAGGGAAGTTGGTCAGGAGAGAGCAACTGTTCATCACTTGGCTCCTCATCTCGTGAAGTCAGAGAAAATGCTTCTGCCACTTATTACTGATGGCACTTATGGGAAGATCCTGACTTCACTGGGGCTTATGGTCTATGATGTATTGGCTGGGGTGGAGAAAGTAGATCAGCGCAAAATGCTCGACAGTGAAGAGACCCTTTCTTTGGAGCCATTGCTAGATGAAAAACTCATAGAAGGCGGTGGACTTTACTCCGAATACCGCACAGATGATGCTCGGCTAACCATGGAGATTTTGAAAACAGCCGTGCTGATGGGTGCAGATATCATCAATTATTGTGAGGTTTCGGACTTTATCTACGAGGATGAGAAGATCACTGGAGTCATTTGGAAGGATCACTTTTCACAGGCGTCACACGAAAGTCACTGTTTAAATATAATTAGTGCTACTGGACCTTGGGTAGATGATCTTCGTGCAAAGAACCACTCTTTAGAAGGTAAGCGCTTGCATCTTACCAAAGGTGTGCATATCGTAGTTCCTCATGGTGCTTTTCCGGTCCATCAATCGATCTATTTTGACATGCCAGATGGGCGTATGATTTTTGCAATTCCGAGAGGTCGAGTCACATATATCGGAACCACGGATACAGATTACTTTGGGGACAAAGAAGATGTCCGCACCACTCATGAGGATGTCAACTACCTCCTAGAAGGCATCAAACACATCTTTCCATCCATTCACCTTACGGAAAAAGATGTGATTTCAAGTTGGGCAGGCTTGAGACCTTTAATAGAGGAAGAAGGAAAATCCGCCTCTCAGCTTTCGCGAAAAGATGAAATTTTTGAGTCAAAAACAGGATTGTTTTCCATTGCTGGAGGAAAGCTCACTGGCTATCGAAAGATGGCTGAACGTATAGTAGATAAAATTGTAGAGCGGATGGAAAAATCCGGGAACGAGGAATACCCTGAGTGTATGACCGATAGGATCATACTCTCTGGCGGGATCTTCAAAAATGCCTCTCAGGTAGATGAATATCAAAGTCTAGTTGAAAAGGAAGTCTCAAGAATAGGGTTGGAACCATATTTTGCGGGTTACCTTGTAGCAAACTATGGCAAGCAAACGGATGAAATTCTCAAACTAGCTATGTCAATTTCAGAGAGCGATGCTGAAATAAAATTGGGGCTGGCAGAGCTTCAATTTGTGATAGCTAATGAATCGGCCCACACCTTACTTGACTTTTTCGAACGCAGAACAGGACGTCTTTATTTTGATATTCAAAGCATAGACAAATTGAGAAATCCTGTCCTTGAATTCATGTCTAGTGAATTTGAATGGGGTGAGGAGCGAATCAAGCAAGAGCAAGAGACTCTTTCATACGGCATCATTCGAGCATCTAGTTTCATAGACTAACTAACCTTGAATCCTTTATTTTTCATAAAATGAGTAATACGAAACGAGCCTGGTGGAAGGAATCTATTGTCTATCAGATCTATCCACGAAGTTTTTGCGATAGCAACGGTGACGGTATAGGAGATATTCCTGGGATCATTTCCAAACTTGATCACATCGCCAGTTTGGGAGTGGATGTTATTTGGCTTTGTCCCGTCTATCAGTCACCCAATGACGACAATGGATATGATATCAGCGACTACTATGATATCATGCCTGAGTTTGGCACAATGGAGGATTTTGATTTGCTCCTCAGCGAAATTCATAGAAGAGGAATTAAACTGATCATGGATTTGGTGGTAAACCACACCTCGGATGAGCATGCTTGGTTTCAAGAATCAAGGAGCTCCAAAGACAACCCAAAACGTGATTATTACATTTGGAAAGACGGCAAGAGCGGAGAGCTTCCAAATAATTGGACCTCTATTTTTGGGGGAAGTACTTGGGAGTACAATCAGGAGACTAACGACTATTACCTCCATATTTTCACTAAAAAACAACCTGATCTTAATTGGGAAAATCCCAAAGTAAGAGACGAGGTTTTTCAACTCATGACTTACTGGTTGGAAAAAGGCATAGATGGCTTTAGAATGGATGTGATCTCGGTGATTTCTAAGAAGAACTACGACGATAGTCCGTTTGAAGACCTAAATGATACTATTACCAAGGTTTTTGCTAATGGCCCACGGATTCATGAATATCTGAAGGAAATGAATCAAAAGGTCTTGAGTAATTATGATATCATGACGGTGGGTGAGGGTCCGGGTATCAACCTTGGCAATGCCAATGATTATGTCTCAGAGAAGGCAGGTCAGCTTGATATGATCTTTCATTTTGACCATATGTTTATAGATCATGGTTCCGAGGGGAAATTTACTCCAGTGCCTTATACGCTTTCCAGATTCATAGAGATTTTTCGGGAGTGGGATGAAGCACTCAAAGAGTCCAGCTGGGGCAGTATTTTCTTAGGCAATCACGATTTTCCAAGGATTGTTTCCCGTTTTGGAAATGATGGACAATATCGAATCAAATCAGCTAAGCTGCTATGTATGCTATTACTCACTCACAGAGGTACACCATATGTCTATCAGGGCGAGGAAATAGGCATGACCAACGTGGCATTCGAGAGTATCGAAGACTATGATGATGTTGAGACCCTCAATGTTTATAAAGAATGGAAAGCTCAAAAGCGCGATTTGAATGTGCTGATGAAGGCGATTCACGAGCAAGGAAGAGACAATGCGCGCACTCCAATGCATTGGGAGGCTACTGAGAATGCAGGGTTTACCACAGGTAATCCATGGATTAAACTCAATCCAAACTACCCTTCTATCAACGTGGCAAACCAGATAGATGATGAAGACTCCATTCTCAGCTTTTACAAAGAGATGATCAGCTTACGCAAAAAGCATAGCACGCTTACTTATGGTGATTATTTGCAGATATCTGATACCTCTGAGGAGATTTTTGCCTATTGGAGGGAAGACGAAGACAGCAAGTTTCTCATCGTTCTCAACTTCTCAGATGAAGATTCAGTTTTTGAATTTCATAATGAAGAAGGAGAGTATAATTTGATCATTTCAAATGTGGATATTGAGCCAGAGTTTGCTGGCAGTGTTTTGTTGAGACCATGGCAAGCCATTTTATATCAATATTCGACTAGGTAACAATTCGTTAAAAGGAATAATTATTAATTCATCTTCAGCTTGGATTATTTTGAGGACTCTAAAGCCTATCTGATTGAAAATCAAGAATAAAATCGTCTATCAAAAGCTTGATGAACTCTATGAGGAGGCTAAGCCTATTTCCCTGACCGAAGCTAGCAAGTGGGTCATTTTTAGTGACTTGCATATAGGGGATGGCGGGAGTAATGATGATTTCAAAGCCAATGCACCCATGCTTCAGAGTGTACTTTCAGCTTATTATCTAAAGCAAGATTTTGGACTCATCCTCAATGGTGATGTGGAAGAATTGCAACGGTTCAAACTCAAGAATATCCGTCAATATTGGAAGTCTGTTTTTGATTTGTTTGATGAATTTCAAGGCAAAAGTGGCTTGCACAAAACTATTGGTAACCACGATCTGGATTTTGAGCAGATGAATCCTGAGGAGGCAAAATATTCTCATCCTCAATCTCTTCGGTTGGATTATAAAGGCAATTCCATTTTTATTTTCCACGGGCATCAGGCATCCAGAAAGTTCCAGAAGCACAACCAATTGATCGGGCTTACACTGAAGTATTTTGCCAATCCATTGGGTATAAAGAACTATTCTGTCTCACATAGCAGCAGGAAACAATACAATATTGAAAAGCGTGTCTATCACTACTCGGCCTACAGAAAGATCGTTTCCATCATAGGCCACACGCACAGGCCATTATTCGAGTCACTTCACAAAGTAGAGCGACTGAGATATAAAATCGAACAGCTTTGCAGAGAATATGCAACAGGATTGGCGAACAACCCACAAGAAGTCTTGGATGCAATCAGCACAAATAAGGCTGACCTTCGTAAATACTACAAGCAAGCACTCAAGACTAATTTTCAGAACTACGTTTACAATACCATTTTTCATATCCCATGCCTGTTCAACTCTGGTTGTGTGATTGGCAAGCGAGGGATGACATGTATTGAGTTGGAAGGAAATATGATCCGCTTAGTACATTGGTTTGATGGTTCATTAAATCAAAAATATCTTTCACAAAGTGGTTACAATCCAGAGAAATTGGAGGGCACAGACATTTACAGAATGGTCATTAATGAAGAAACTTTGGATTACATTTTTACACGAATCAAATTACTCTCATGAAATATCTAGCCCCACTTTTTCTTTTAATCGGAATTATGAGTTGTAAGAAGAACATTTCCGAACAAGCCAAATTAGATCTCCAAGGCCATCGTGGATGCCGCGGACTTATGCCGGAAAATAGCATAGCTGGGTTCATTCATGCTATTGATTTGGGAGTTACTACGTTGGAGATGGATGTAGTCGTAGATGCTGAAAATGAGCTGATTGTAAGCCACGAGCCTTTCATGTCAGCCGGGATCTGTTTGAAGCCAAACGGTGATATTATTACCGATTCTGCACAGTATGAGTTGAATATTTATAAAATGCGCTACTCGGAAATCATGCAGTTTGACGCAGGAATGAAACCACATCCGAGATTTCCTAATCAGAAAAAGCTCCCTAGCTATAAGCCAAAACTTCAGGCAGTAATAGATACTGTGGAGTCATACACCACGGCGAATAATCTCCAGCCTATCAGGTACAATATTGAATTGAAGTCTTCTGCTGAAACAGATACGGTTTATCATCCGATACCTTCGGATTTTGTCCAATTAGCCTTTCAAGAAATTGATTCAAGTATTGGTTGGGAGCGCGTCACGCTGCAATCATTTGATTTCCGAATCCTGCAGGAAATCCATCAACAATTTCCAGAAATCACCTTGTCTTTGCTAATAGAGAATGAATTGCCATTTCAGGAAAACCTAGATTCATTGGGCTTCACCCCAGATGTCTACAGTTGTGAATTCGTATTACTTTCGCAATCCAATGTCAAAGACTTACAAAACCTAGGTATCAAGGTGATTCCTTGGACGGTGAATGAAGTTGCTGACATGCAAAAACTTGTTGATTGGGGAGTCGATGGATTGATAAGTGACTATCCTGACCGGTTTACACACCTGTAATTGTACATTTCAGAGAAAGGGTTTTATTTAATCGATATATCCGAAGTGTTCATATAATTTATTTAGCGAATACATGTTTATAGATTAGATTTGAATTAAGAGAGCATTTATTTGTTCTGCACCGTCTAATGATTTTTACATGTTAAGGATTATCGCCTTACTGATCTTGATGGCAACAATTTCGCCGGTTGTTGCACAGACTTTTGATCAGATAAATAGAGAAATAGAGCTAGATCTATCTAATAGACTATGGCATGAGGCTCAAGGTAAAATTGAGTATTGCCTTAATACCTTCGAGTTGGAAGGACCTTCCAAAGCAAATCTGAACCATAATCTTGGTTTTTGCCTTTTGCAGACAGAAAATTACATTGGCGCAAAATTTTATTTGCAAACAGCGCTTGAAATGAAATATGCTTTGATTGGCAAAAAGACTGCCGATTATGCAAAAACTGCTCAATTGTTAGGAGACCTCTCTCTTAAGATTGGAGATTATAACAGGGCATTTTTCTATCTATCTGATGCTCAGAGCGCAATTTCCTCCGATATAGGCATTAATTCTGATCAAAATGTGGAAGCACTCATTAGTTTAGGTCAATATCATGAGAGTATTGGAAAGTATGCTGAGGCTCACAATGAGTTTGATAAAGCACTCAAAATAAGTGATCAAATTCATCACGAACTGAGTCCAGAATATGCAAACGTGATCAATCATATTGGACGGATTCTAATCAGAAACAGTGAGTTGGATCAGGCTCATGAATATATTTCAAAGGCAAATAGTATTTATAAAGATCTAGGTGAAAAGTATTCGTTAGAGTATGTGGAATCACTTGAAAATCTGGCGCTGCTTTACGAACAAAAAGGAGATTTTGCAGAGGCGGAAAGACTTCTTTTGAATATTGAAATTGAAAAACGTAAAATTCCTGATCTGCCTGAAGAGCTACTTCTGGAAACGCTCAATGATCTTGGCATTCTATACTTAGACCTCAATAATGTGCTTCGATCAAAGAAATACTTCGAGGAAGTAAAAATGCTAAGTGAGAAGCACATTGGTTCTCAGGATAAATATTACGCTACTGCGATCAATAACTTAGCTGCAATTGCCAAAAGGGAAGAGGACTATTTGTATGCCCAAAGGTTACTAGAAAATGCAATACTTATTTATCAAAAGATATATGGGAAAAATCATCCTCAATATTCCAACGCATTAAACAACTTGGCAAGTGTAGAGAGACTTTTGGGCGATTATGAAGACTCAGAAACTCACTACAAGGAAGTACTCAGAATAGACAAGTTGATCTACGGCGAGAATCATCCTGTATATGCCACAGGCATAAGCAATTTAGGCATTTTGTACTCAACTATGGGTAGGTCAGCTGTAGCTGGACAGTGTTATATGATGGCCAAGGATATAAGAAAAAAAGTCCTAGGCATCAATCACCCGTCATATGCACGATCAGTTGAAAATCTTGGGTTGCATTATTATTCGCTGAACAAATTCGAAGAAGCAGAACGGTATCTCAGTGAAGCAATTGAAATTCAGATAGGCCAAATCGCTACTATTTTTCCAAGTTTTACTGAGCAAGAGAGAGCCATCTTTTATCAGACAATCAGAGAAGATATAGAGCGCTATACCTTCATTGCTTATCAACTATTAGGTGAAAATCCAGAGCTTATTGGCAAAATCATGGATCACCATATTGCTACGAAGGGTATTCTTTTTTCTTCATCTGATCGGATTCGAGATTTGATTTTAAATAGCAAGAATAATTCACTAATCACCCAATATGAAGAATGGTCAGATGCGACACTTCGATTAGCAGGATTTTATCAGATGGGTGAAGAGAGGTTGAATGGATTAGGTATTAACCTTAGGAAGGAAGAAGAGAAGATAGAGCAACTAGAGAAATCACTAATGCTCGGATCGGATATGTTTTCTGATTTATTCGAAACAGAACGTATAGGCTGGGAAGATATAAGAAACGCGCTCAAAGAAGGTCAGGCACTTGTGGAAGTGGTGAGATTTAGAGAATTTAGGAATCAAGTGGACAATCCGTCACAACTTTTTGGGTTTACGGACAAGGTGCACTACATGTTTATCATTTTAAAACCTGACTCCTTTGAGAATCCGGAATACGTGATTCTGGAAAATGGTGCTGTTTTAGAAACGAAGGGATTTTCCTTATATTCAAATTCACTTAAATATGAAAATGAGCTCAGAACATCTTACCTGAATTACTGGGAACCAGTAGATGCAAAACTGTCTGGCATTAGTAATCTAATTTTATCACCAGATGGTGTTTACTATAAAATGAATCCAAACATTTTAAAGTATTCCAGATCAAAATATATAATTGATAAATACTATGTGACATATGTGACAAGGAGCAAAGATCTCCTTACACAAACCACCCACACCTCTTCCAATCCATCAGCAGTATTGATCGGCAATCCATCTTTTGGCACTCCTATCGATGGTTCCAAATTTACAGTTCCAAACCTCCCTGGGGCACAAAAAGAAGTCGAGGACATATCGACTATGCTATCCGCCAGTGGATGGGATGTTAAAAGTTTGCTGCAAAGAAAAGCTTCAGAAGCAAGTACAAAAGCTGTTTTTCAACCAACAGTATTACATATAGCAACCCATGGTTTTTTCTCAGATCATGATCCAATCATAGCAAAGATTACACCTGGAAACAGTCCAATGTTTAAATCTGGCTTGTTTCTGAGAGGGGTGCTGGATGCTTATGAGAATTATAGCAAGGGTGTATTCCAAGACCCTAAAAATGATGGGATTTTGTCGTCATATGATGCCATGAATCTTAATCTAATAGGTACCAGACTTGTGGTACTATCCGCTTGCGAAACTTCCTTGGGAGACATAGAAGTGGGAGAAGGCGTCTATGGTTTACAACGAGCCATGATCACCGCAGGAGCAGAAAATTTGATTACTAGTATGACAAAGGTGAATGATGAAGCCACTCAGGTCCTAATGCAGTATTTCTATGAACAATTTCTGAAGACAGACAATGTTTTAGAGTCTTTCAGAGATGCTCAATTTAGACTAAGAGAGGAATATCCTGACCCGAAAATTTGGGGAGCCTTCTTGTTAACTGGAAGTGGATAAAAATATGAGTTGTATGTGAAACTCAATGTTGCTTTTGAATGATGATGAGGTATCCTGGTATTTTCATCGCCAAAAGATTGTTGAAATAAAATAACCAATATGAAAACTCGACTAGCCATTTTTTCTATCGTGTTCACTTTTTTTTCGGGTGTCGCAATTACTCAAGACCTAAACAAATCCCTAATTTTTAGTGAGGGAGATCGACTTTTTGAGTCTTCTCAATATATAAAGGCCATGCGCTTCTATAAAGAGGTGTTGGATAAAGAACCAGGTCATATGGGTGCCACTTTTCAACTGGGAGAGTGCTATAGGCTTATTTTTGATTATGAGAGTGCTTTACACTATTATAAAATTGTCAGCGAAAAGGGGGATGATCGGTTCCCGTTAGCTTCATACTATTATGGAGATATGCTCAAGCACGATGGGGATTTTAATATGGCTCTGCAACTTTTTGATAAGTTCACAAACCATATTCGCAGTTTGGACAAACAGGAGGATAAGTTTTACCGAAAGTATTACAAGCAAGCCAAGATAGAAAAGGAGGGGTGTCTAATGGCACTCAATGATCTTACGAACCCAAAACCAGATCACAATTTTCAAGTTTGTAGTGACCAGATCAATACGGAGTATATGGACTTTGCGGCATTTACATATGATGATGGTGGCTATCTATGTCTTACATCATCTCGATCTACTGGGCGTGGAAATTTAATCGACTATCGTTTTGGAGAATCATTTGCCGATATATTCAGATATAAAAGGGATGGGGATAACTGGGCAGCATATGAAGGGCCAGATAGACTAGAAAAAATGATCAATACTAAATGGGGAGATGGATCAGGTACGTTTAACAGGGCTGGGACCAAATTTTATTATACCAATTGCAATGAAAAGCTGGGGGACTACTGTCATATCTACGTCTCCATCAAGGACGGCACTTGGTCAGAACCAAAACCTCTGGGCGAATCAATCAATATGACTGGATTTGATTCTCGCCATCCAAATGTATCTCCAAATGGAGATACGCTCTTTTTTGCATCGAATAGGCCCGGCGGATATGGTGAATATGATATTTGGATGTCACTGAATGCAGGTGGCGAAAACTGGAGCCAACCAGAGAATCTTGGAGGACAGATCAATACTCCATTTTTTGAAGTTTCACCATTCTATGATGTGAATCAGAACGCATTGTTTTTCTCTTCAGATGGACATAGAGGCTATGGTGGATTTGATATCTATATGGCTAAAGGCCTTTCCTTTCTTGACCCAGAAATATTTAACCCAGGAGCTCCATTCAATTCCTATAAGGATGAAGTGTTCATGTTTATAGCAGGTAATAAGGGTTATCTGTCTTCAAATAGAGATGGTGGTTTTGGCAAACTAGATATTTATGAATTTGACATATTAACAGAAGAAGCGATAATCACAGAAATTTCTAGTGATGAAGCTGTGGCTGGACGCAACTCACTTTTTATAGATGATTATGATTTTGACTCTGATCAAGAACAGGAAATCAACGAGATAATCTCACATTTCCTAGCATCCAAGGAAATGGATGTGGAACTAGCCCTGACTGATGAACTCTCTAATTTATATAAGCGATTGTCTTTGGATGACCGAGATCGGATTAATAGGATCGTTTTGGCACGGGTCAGAAAGCTTTCTGAAAAGGATCTGCAGGCCCTAAGGATTGAAGATGAATTTTATTACCGCGAACTTAAGAGCACAGACAGAAGTCATATGGATAATCTCATCACGAGATATATAGAGGAAAAAGACTTGGCACTCAGTGTGCATCTGGATAAATCTGAAGAAGAATTTTATAAGAATCTATCACCTGAGGATAGGGAAAGGGCCGATCACCTTATTGCAAAGAGGATAAAGCAATCCAATGAATATCGATTTGTACCTACGACCTATTTGGCTTTGGCAAAGAGTGACCAAAATCAAGTAGATAATCTGGCGTACAAGTATTTTGAAGAAAAAACTGGGTTGGAAAAGCTTACTCTCAATCCTACCCAGTCTTATTATCTAAAAGAGTTGGAAGACTCTAAGAGGCAGAAAATATTTCTTGCCGTGAAAGAGAAATTATTAGACCTTGCTAATGATCCAAAATATGGCTTATCAGAAGACGACAGAATATTCTACCAAAACCTTAGTTCTGAACATTTAGAAGCACTGCGGGCTATTGCATCTTCTTTTATCTTGTTTGATGTTCAGAATCTGCATGTCAATCTGGATCCTAAATTGGTTGCTATTTACAAACTGTATAATTCAGATCAGCAAGCTAGACTTAATAGGGTATTGGCAAAGATCATTAGCAATACTTTGATAGCAGATCTATATTATGCTGAAGCTAATTTGGACAAAGGACAGAGGCTTTCAGCAAGCACTATTAATCCAGCTGATGTGGAGCAGTTCATCAAGAGGAATAGTGAAAGTAATATGTTAGATGTTGAAGATAAAGTGAGGATTAAAAGATTCTTGACAGCAACAGCACCCACTTGGAAGCCAAATGAGGCGGCCTTTTTATCACCTTCTGAGCCAGATAAACCCACAGCATCTACCGTTAATACATCAGCACAAGAATTGGCCAAAGGGGATCAGGCCGCTATTGTCCAGCAGGACGGCACAGGGGGCGGTACTGGGGTGTCTAAATCCAAAAATGAATCAGTTGCGGTTACTACAGCTCCACCTAAAGGACCGACCATAAAGGAAACTCAAGGTGGCACACCTACTCAATTGGCAAATGAAAACACTCAGGTCTCAGCTAATGAAACCAAAGGCGCAGTATCGGAAAATACAACCGAAGCTACTAACCAAAGTGTAGTGCAGACTACTATAAAGCCAATTGTGGAAAATGAACAAAAAATCGAATCATTGTCTTCAGCTGATATTAGTTTCTATGAAAATAAGGAGCCAACCGATCAAAAGAGAATGGATCGAATTCTAGCTATGGAGTATATGAACATAGCATACAAAGATGTTTCCCTAGTGAAGGCAGATGATGACTATTTTAAAATGCTTACTGTTGAGGAGAAGATGTATATCAAGCTTCTTACTCAAGACCTGAAAGAAGGGGAAATAATGACCTTGGCTGAACAGGCCAACCTTAAAGATGCTTTCTCATATTATTCAAATCTTGCTCCATCATTGAAAGGTAAATGGAACAGGCTTGTGGCTAGAGAGACATTGATAAAAGAAGGAAACAAATTCAAGATATCTACTGCTGATGCTACCTATCGAAGAAATCTAAGCGCAGCTGATAAGGAAACACTTAATAATATTAAGGATTTTAGATTTGCGAATGAGCGTATTCTTAGTGAGCATTTCGGAGTAGAATCGAATGATACACCATCTGCCAAAGTGAACTTCGATGTAGCAAAATTCAATAATGACAACTTTAGGTATATCTCCGTGAGTGGTGCACTTTATAATAATCAAGATGGTCAACCACTTGGAAACTTCCCCGTGAAAATAGTGGATAAGGAAGGGAATGTTGTCGCAATGACCACTACTAGCTCAAACGGAGCCTTTGATTTTGCAGATGTTCCGAAGGGAGATTATAAGGTAGTGTCTGGTAAGGAGCAGCCCAATAAAGGCATAGAATCTACCTTTTTTGTAAAAGATCTTAACGTTCAGGGATCTTCCAAAGGAAAGTATGCAAACTCTAAGTTGACCAATATTTATTTTGATTTTGATGCATTTAGTCTGAGACCAGAAGTATTGGTTACGCTCAGAGAAATAGCTGCAGTTTATAAAAAAAGTAAAATCAAAATAGAGCTGAGATCATATACTGACAATATTGGGCCAAATGATTATAACCTTGACTTAAGTAGGAAACGTAATAACCAAACCATAGAAATGCTCAAGGCCCTAGGCGTAAAAGGAGAAGATATCGAATGGTTGGCATTAGGCAAAAACAATCCCGTAGCGCCTAACAATACGGCCTTTGGACGTCAGTTTAATAGAAGAATTGAGATTCGTCTTAAGTCCGATGAGGAAGTGGACTTTGAACCTTTACCAGTTTATCTAATACGTCCAAAGGGCACCTTGTATAGTATTGCGAAGAATTTCGGAATAGAAATCAGCGCTATTCAGCAAGTAAATGGTTTGGTCTCCAATGACATAAATGCCTATAGCCCATTGAGAATACCCAATCCGAAAGGTGTTCGGCCAAATTTGGATATGCTGGTAGAGCTCAATGAATCTTTGGCAAATTCTAATAACCTCTATAAGGTGAAGAAAGGAGAAAATGTAAGTACGATAGCAAGCAAGTATAATATCCCAGAAGAATTGATAATGGAGATGAATGATCTTACTGGATTGGAACTAACCCCAGGGCAGGAAATAAAAATCTATATAAGAGGAAATTGAATGAGGGAGTAGCTAAAAAAGCGGGTTTGAAATCTTTCTTACTCGATTGTCCTTAGAAATGGAATATTGGATAGAGAGTTCAATATGATTCCTTGAATACTCAATATCATTATCATAGAAGAGGTTGCTGTTGAGATCATAGCTTACTTTAATGCTGAGGGAGTTATAATTGATTCCTGTCAGAAATACGAAAGAATCCCTTAGTCTATACCATGATCCGGCCACTAGTTTTATACTTGGACCTGAACCAAAATTATTTTGCGTTAAGGAATACCACATATAAAGACCAGCATCAGAAGACAAGTTTCCTCTTTGATACTGTGCGAGTATATTAGGTAGGAAATTGAATTTCTTAATTTTAAATTCTATACCACCGTGATATTTGAACAGCATTGGAGCTTTTGCATTGCCGGTTTTGACAAATGTTTTATCAGGACGGTTGAGGTTGGTGACTGCAAAACCTGAAAATGCGCTGTAATTATAGATCGTAAAATTACGCTCTCTATTGTAATAATACATGATTCCAGCATTGAGAATCGGGTGCATAGATTCCTGATCAAATTCGGTAACTGGAGTCTGTAAGTTGTCATCGTACCCGTAGTATGGATTATAATTGGTGCCCCATTTGAGCTTACTATAGCTCACTTTGTAGCTTTCATATCCACCTTGAATCCCTATAGCTATCACTTCCGTGTTGAGGGAGCCTAACGATATATTGTGAGCATAGCTTGCAAGCAAGCCGGTTATTTGAAAGACTCCTTCAAAACCAGACTTGTTGGAGTATGCCATGATACCCATACCCGCTCGAGGAGTATTATCAGACTGATTTATCAATAAAGGCATTGTTGCAGATATCTGATTCGTTTCATTATATGCTAGACCATTGTCTGCCGGCTTGCGATAGTTTATAGAGACAGAAGGATCTACATATATAGAAGCGAAGGCAGGATTAAGATACAATGAAGTAGTAAAATACTGTGAAAACTGCAGCTCTTGGCCGGATAGCCCAAAGAAGCTCAAAGTCACAATGATCAAAGCGGTAATTTTTCTTTTCATCTTTGCAAAAGGATTGAGCTGCTGAATGATTTCAATTCTTCTAAATTATAGTCAAAGGCATATGTGACAAATACATAGAATATACCAGTAGGTTCTTCTTTACCCTGGAGGTTTCGTCCATTCCAACCTATTTGAGTTGATTCTTCGAAATTGTCAGACATGTAGACCAGTTTGCTAAACCGATTATAGATTTTAATTTGAAAAGGCTCATTGGCAATATGCTCTCCGAAAACCCTGTAAGATTGATTGAGAGGGTCAGAAGCTTCTGGAGCGAATACGTTTGGAAAATAAATTTGTCCTTTAGGATCTATCTGTGGAGCTATTGCCACGGCAAAATATTTGGAACCCAAATTGGTAAACTTGGCAGAATCTCTACTTATTATGCTGCCATAACTAATGGAGTCAGTATCTATTAAAGATTCTATACCCAAAGTATGATATGGGCCAGCTGCACCAGAATCTGATTGGGCGATCACAGGTGATTCAAAGGTCCTTCTAATGTCATTTTCTATCACGAAATTTTCTAGATCCTCTGCGATGAAATCAATTCTCAGATGGGCGGCATCTAGCTGGCCTTTTCGTAATTCGACTTTCCATATATTCTCACTTGAAACACCTATTACGTCTGCCGCAGGTCTAGGGGGCTCTGAATTTCGGTGAATCAAACTCACACCTACTTCAGTATTGGTGCCAGCCCCTGAGGTATTAAGAAATGAGAGTGTGCCATAATATCCTCCATCACCAACAGGAAACAACCTGTAGCCAGAACCTCTGCTCAGTATTTCTCCATCAAAGTAAGATTCAGAGCCCATAACTTGATTAATTTCCGCTTGACTTGCAACTATAAACTGAGTGCCTGGATCTACAGTCAACACACCATCTTCAAAGTTTAGAGTTTCAGTTACTTTAATGGAATCCCCTCGTAATGTCACTTGACCTATTTTGTTGACGGTGAGATTTCTAATGGGCAAGTATCTATTAAAAATCGTTTGATCCTCGCCACCAAGAAAAACCATATCGCCTGTCTCAGTATTATAAGTACCCGTACTGCTCCAGTCTCTATAAAGAGAGATAGTGCCATTGTTAAACAAAAGCCCGAGGTTATTGACATTTCCCAATGATATCATCTGACTCTCTGGCGTTATATCGAGCCTCTTGTTATTGTTAAAATCACCGTAGGTTATGAGCTCACCATTTAGCTCTATATCTCCATCATTTTCTAAACCACCTCCTGTGGTTAGTATGGCTCCTTTGGATATCGTGAGGATGCCAGATGCAGGGACATAGAGATCCTGCGACTTTCCATAGAAAGCGTAAAGTAAGAGAAGAATGAATAGTCTATTTCTCATTATTCGTCTTTAAAGCCTAATGTAACCTTGATTTTGTCATTCTAATTATCCATTGATGTTGATCTCAAATCCTTTTTTCATTTTAGTTATCCGCTCTATGAAGTTGAAACCATGTAGTACCATTCCATATTAATGTTATTGTATCACCAGTCGAATTTGCTGTCCAAGCTCCTGCTATGTTGACATTCCCAGAGTCATTAAGCGTGATTCCGCCAGTATATGTTCCAATTATAAGTACAAGCATTTGTCCTGGTGTATTGCCATTACCAATAGAGAATACTGTTGGTCCTGCATGTGTATCATTTATAGTCATGAATGACCTGTTAGCAATTGTAACTGCTGCTCCACCTGTTGTAGAAACAGTTGCTGCAAAATTCGTGAGCGCTAAACCACCATCTACTATGGCTGTTGTCGAGGAAGTGCTGCTCGCACTACCTCTTAATGTGGTACCTGAATTTGCAGTGTTGTTACCTATCGTCACAGGTCTTGCTGCGGTTCCTGTTCCTATGTTTATTGGTTGAGCGACATTATTATTTCCAATATTAATGGCTGCAGCACTAGAGTTAATAGAAACTGCTCCGATTCCATCAATAGCTATTGGTCCAGAATTAATTGCAGTTATAGAGACTCCAGTAAGTCCTGCAATATTAGTGGCGCCAGAGATTGATGAAAGCGTATTTCCATCTAATTGGAGATTGTCAACCTTAGCAATGGTAGCTGGTGTTGTATTACCAATTGTTCCTCCTTCTATTGTTCCATTATTGATAGCTGGACTGGTTAATGTTTTGTTAGTTAAAGTTTGTGTGGCATTAGATACCACCACATTACCACTCACACCACCTAAATCAGGAACAGTCAATGTTGCAGTTCCTGTACCCTGATCCGTCACCGACAATGTCAAATCATTGGTCGCCTTATCAAATAGGATGTCACCACTTGTTGTGACACCCGTCAATGTGCCAACACTTGTAATGTTGGCTTGGGCTGCTGTCTGCAACGTTCCTGTGAGGTTGGTAGCTGTCAAATCACCAGCGCCAAGATTAATATCCAGATTGGTATCTGTCACCAATGCTTTGGTAGCTTGTGCAGTACCAGGAGTAGTGATGTCTAGATAATTAATTTCTGTAGCAGATGAGGTGATAGCTGTTGCTCCCAATGTGATGGACGTTGCGGTTAGGTTGTTTACACCAGTTATTGACGTGTTTCCTGCATCTGCTCCGACTCCTAAGACTGCTGATAGTGATGGAGTTGTTATTGCTTCAACAGCTGTTTCTAATTGTTGTAGAGCACTCTTTACTGTTGCGCTTCCATCAGTGATGGTTACTCCTGTGAAATTTCCAAGGTTAGTTGCTCCCGCAGCTCCAGTTAATGTTTGGAGGTTTGCAATTTCCACTCCTAATGCCGTAGAGTCCTCATCCACCTGCGCTTCTATTCTTGTCTCGAAGTAGGTAGAGTCATCATCCAAAATCAGCGCAGCTATCTGATCATCTAGATACAGCGAGTCAGCTTTCATCTTGGTGTATAGACTACTAGAATCTGCATTGACTTTTGCCCAGATGTCTGTAGAGTCACTCTGTATTTTGTTCCAAG
>CAYGOV010000005.1:62881-195691 GCA_964351625.1 uncultured Marinoscillum sp. | reverse complement strand
GCAAGTGCAACTAACACTACTCAATTCTCATTTCATTCAGGGGAATTAGATTCGGATACTGTTTACAGTGTCAACGGTGAATTTCAATACACTTATGAGATTACCGGGTTATATGAAATTGACGTTCGAGCATTTGGTAATGACGGACGCTACTTAAAAAATAATAAAGTGATATTCGTTCAGGTAGGTGAGGCTACCGGCCCAATCGATGGTGAGAATGGATACGAAACTCCACTAACTTATGAAGGAATGAAGCTTATCTGGCAGGATGAGTTTAGCGGTACTTCTCTAAATACTTCTAACTGGAATTATGAAACGGGTACTGGTAGCAACGGCTGGGGAAATAATGAGCTTCAATATTACAGACAAGAAAACACTAAAGTTGCAGATGGATTTTTAACTATTGAAGCTAAAAGAGAAGCGTTTAGCGGATCAGCGTATACATCTTCCAGACTTACGACACAAAACAAATTTACTGTTCAATATGGTAGAATTGACATTCGAGCCCAAATGCCACAAGGTCAAGGTCTTTGGCCCGCTCTATGGATGCTTGGTGAAAATATCACTACGGTAAGCTGGCCAAGATGTGGTGAAATAGATATTATGGAAATGATAGGAGGGGGTGATGGTAGGGACAATGAAGTTCATGGCACCATACATTGGGATAATAATGGCGAACGTGCTCAATTTGGCGGAAGCAGAAAATTATTAACTGGAAATTTAAGTGATAGATTTCATGTCTATAGCATTATTTGGGATGCGAATTCCATAAAGTGGTACATAGACGATATTCAATATCATGGAGCAGATATTTCCCCTGCAGGATTATCTGAATTTAGGAATAAGTTCTTCTTCATCATGAACATAGCAGTAGGCGGCAACTGGCCAGGTAGTCCAAATGCCACAACATTATTTCCACAAAAAATGAATGTGGATTATATACGAGTTTTTCAACCAGAATAATCATTCATATACTTTATAACACTCCAACTTAAAACCTTACAATATGAAAAAATATTTAATAGCTCTATTATTTGTGCCGATTGCTTGGTGCGTAGGAGCTCAAGAGATGACCGTATCAGGTATAATATCGGATGCGGAAACGGGTGAAACTTTGCCCGGAGTTACTGTATTGATAAAAGGTACATCTAATGGTACCATCACTGATTTTGATGGTAATTATCGAATTGCGGTGGGGGCGTCAGACGTGCTGATTATCTCGTTCATTGGTTATGAAACCCAAGAGATTGCAGTAGGGAGTAGTACTACTATCGATATTGCACTGGCTACTGATATAGAGCAGCTAGAAGAAGTTGTGGTTATAGGATATGGTACACAGAAGAAGAAAGTGTTGACTGGTGCTATTTCGAGTATTGGGTCAGATCAAATTACTTCTACACCAGTGCTAAGAGTAGAGCAAGCACTACAAGGCCAAGCGGCCGGTGTGCAAGTCCAAACTCAATCTGGACAACCTGGAGAGCGTCCAAGTATAAAGATACGTGGTATTGGTACTGACTACAATTCAGAGCCTTTATATCTCGTAGACGGTATTGCCGTGAATAGCATTGATAACCTCAATCCAGGTGATATCAAATCTATGGAAGTACTAAAAGATGCAGCTTCATCATCTATTTATGGAGCTAGAGCTGCAAATGGCGTGGTTCTTATTACTACGAAAACGGGAGGAGATGGTAAGACAACTATTTCATACTCAGGCTATCGCGGAGTGCAAAACGCAGCAAATAGGGTGGAACTTTTGAATGCTGAACAATATGTTGAATTAATGGCTGAAGGTGGCGTGAAAGATATCAACGGTCAGCTTTTTGACCCCAACCAGATTCCTGCCAATGACACTGACTGGCAAAAACAATTGTTCACAAGCAATGCACCTATTGAAAGTCATCAAATTTCTTTAAGTGGTGGTAGTGAGAAATCTTCTTTCGCTTCTAGTGTCTCTTACTTCAACCAAGAAGGAGTAATTGGTGGTGATCGCTCAAAATTCGAAAGATTTACGGCCCGCCTCAATGGTAACTTCACAGTCAATGAATGGCTTAAGTGGGGTAGTTCTGTTTCTTATGCACATATACAAAATAGAGGTGTTGCGAGTAATGCATCCTTTAACGGACCTTACAGTAGCGCACTTAATATGGATCCTTTGACGCCATTATACGAAACAGATGCTGATGTTCTGGCCAATGACCAATTGAGATATGGCAACAACCCATATGTTTTGAATGGAGATGGTGTTGCTTATGCTATTTCTAATAATGTTCGAGGAGAGGTGGTCAACCCATTGGCTTGGCTATCCTTACAAAATGGAAGAGGTAATAAGGATCAGGTCCTAGGAAGTGTTTTTGCTGAAGTAGAGCCTATTGAAGGATTGAAACTTAAATCTGCACATAGCATTGATTTGAGTTATTATGAAAGTGCTAACTATTCACAGCAGTTTTACCTGAACAGTACTACAAATTACACCAATGCTCCGGGGGTATCAAGTAGTCTTCAAAGAGATCTTGCGAGTCAAATGGAAAATACTGCTATTTACGAGAAGAAGGTAGGAGCTCATAAATTCAACATTCTAGCAGGGATGTCCACATTGGTTCAGACTGGGAGATATGTGGGTGGTAGTGGACAAGGTATTGATCCAACTAATCAAGATTTGATTTATTTGAATCTTACAATTGACTCCACTCAAAGAACTGGTGGGTATGAATACGAGGTTCTTAGGGCTTCTATGTTTTCAAGGTTGCTCTATGATTTTAATGACCGTATATCTTTCTCTGCCACGTACAGAAGAGATGGTTCATCGAATTTTGGAGCAAACAATCGTTTTGGTAATTTCTTCTCTTTTGGAGCTAGCTGGGTGCTGAGTGATGAGCAATTCTTCCCTGAGATCCCAGGCCTGAGTTTATTCAAACTGCGTACCTCTTGGGGACAAAATGGTAATGACAACATTAGACCATTTGCTTATGCAGCTGTAGTTGATTTCAATATCGCCTACAATTACGGAAATGGAGCTAACCAAGGAGCTATACCAGCATATGTTGAAAACCAAGATATTAAATGGGAAACCTCTGAGCAACTTAACATTGGATTGGAAACAGGTTTCTTTTCTGATCGCTTGACAGGTACTTTTGATTATTATAAAAAGACCACTAAGGATCTTTTGCAACTTGAAATTGGACTGGCGAGTATAGGTGTTCCATTGAGCTGGACAAATATTGGTGTGATGGAAAACGAAGGATTTGAAATGGCTCTAAACTGGAGAAATCAAATCAATGATTTCAAATACTCGATAGGGCTAAATGCGGCACGTAACAAGAATACAATGGTGGAAGTTGCCAACGAAGCAGGTTTTATACAAGGAGCAAGTTGGGCGTTAGCGGGTGAAGTTACTCGTACTATTGAAGGCCAACCTGTGACTAGCTTTTTTGGATTCAAAACTGATGGAATTTTTCAATCTGAGCAAGAAGTTTTCGCACATATAAGCAGCAATGGTGATCCAATACAGCCAAATGCAAAACCTGGAGATATTCGATATGTAGATACCAATGGTGATGGGGCTATTTCTGATGCAGATAGAACATCGCTTGGTAGCCCAATACCTGATTGGACTTTTGGTTCTAATCTATCAATGGACTATAAGAACTTTGACTTTTCAGCGCTTATCATCGGTCAATTTGGAAATGAAATTTTCAATGGTATCAATAGACCAGATATTAAATCATCCAATAAGCAGACTTGGATGCTTGACAGATGGACAGCTGAAAATCCTTCAACCACAGTACCAAGATTTACTACAAGTGATCCAAATGAGAATTACACAAGAGCTAATGACTTGTTGAATATAGAAAATGGATCATTTGTAAGAATAAGGAATGTGCAATTTGGATATAGTGTTCCAAGTAAGTTCCTAGATAAGATTCAGTGTGGCAATTGGAGAGTATATGTGTCATTGGAAAATCTGGCGACCTTCACTAAATACAGCGGTCCAGATCCTGAAGTTGGGGCACCAGTTGATTTTGGTGGCTCAGGTGTTTCTAGCGTAAGAGACATGGGTATTGATCGAGGTATCTATCCTCAAGCACGAACATTCAGAATTGGTACTTCAATCACGTTTTAATTAAATAATCAGAACTATCATGAAAAAACTTATTTTCATATTCATAACGGCAGTAACGCTTTCTGCTTGCTCCGAAGAATTCTTAGAGACTTCACCTAAAGGAACTCTTTTGTCTTCTGTTTATTTCAAGACGGAAAGTCAAGTGATGGAGTCATTAATCGCAACTTATGATGTTTTGGGACATCAAAAAGGTTATGATCTTGCATGGTCTCCATTTTTAGTTCTTTCGGAAATTCTTTCTGATGATGCATATGCTGGAGGGCAAGATGCTGGTGATGGTGCGGAGGAAGACGAATTCAATCGTTTCAGCATTTCTAGTGCGAATGATGTGGTACATTCTCTATGGAAACGAAATTATTACGGGATTTACCGAGCCAACTTCACTATAAAAAACGCTGAAGTACTTGAGAATACGACTGAAGAATTTAGATCATTAGTAATAGCTGAGGCTAAATTTCTAAGAGCTTATTTCTACTTTGAGCAAGTGAGATTCTTTGAGAACATAGTTTTACCAACCGAACCTCAAAGTCCATCAGAAGCAAATGTTTCACAAGTGTCTCCTGCTGAAGTTTATAACCTAATTGCATCAGATTTGGTAGATGCTATAGCAGGACTTCCGGCAGTTCCTGCTGTAAAAGGAAGAGCAACTAAATGGGCGGCTCAAGCTTTATTAGCAAGAGTTTACTTGTTTGAAGATGGAGTCTATGGAACTGGAATGAATGCCAACGGTACCAATATAGATCAAGCATACGTTTTGGCTCAACTTGAAGATTTAATAGCTAATAGTGGCCATGATTTAGTTGCTAATTATGCTGATATATTCACAGGGGCAGAGGAGTTTGGAATAGAGAGTGTATTTGAAGTTTCTTATGCAGGTGAGCCTGTTCAAGGAGACTGGGGTTCAGAACAATATGTTGAAGGTAACCTAGCAGCTCAGATGATGGGACCTAGAATAGCGGGATCTACTATTTACTATAGAGGTTGGGCATTTGCGATACCTTCTCATAAGTTATTTCAGGATATGAATGGAGATCCACGTCAGGCTTCGACTATTCTTACCCAAGCGGCATTACTTGCTGAAAGTGGTACATCACTCAATACTGCTTCATTTCAGTATACTGGTTATTATTCAGCTAAATACACTACTAAACTTATTGATCGTGGGACTGTAGGCACACCTGAGTTACACAATTTGACCAACTATCGTGCAATACGTTTTGCAGATGTTTTACTAATGGCTGCAGAGCTAAGTGGAGATGTAGCTTATATCAATCGGGTAAGGGCGCGTGTAGGTTTAGCAGCTCTATCAGCTTATACAGAAGATGCTTTATTTAATGAGCGACGTATGGAACTTTCTAGCGAAGGGCTTAGGTATTTTGATGTATTGCGCAGAGGACAAGCAGTAGCTCAATCGGAACTTACAACTGTAGGCATAGTGGGTCCAAATTATACAGGACCTAGTGAAGTTTATGATGTCACTTACAATTCGACAACCAAAGGCTTTTTGCCGATACCGCAAGTTGAAATTGATTTATCTGCAGGCACACTTAAGCAGAACGTAGGATACAATTAATTAAAAGGAAGGACAGCTACTGATTTGTTTAGTTAATACAGTAGCTGTCCAAATCCTTCTCTATTTTTTCTTTCAATCCTATAGAGTTTAATCTAGGAGCTGATGGAACTGCGCTTAACTATCCGCTAACAACAGATAAGGGAAATTGCTGAATACAATACATACTGTTATTATGAAAAGAAATTGGCTAATTGTTATTTCTGGTTTTTTGGTAATGACCGCCATTTATGGTTGTAGCCATACTAGAGGTAGTGAACTTGATGCTGAAACACAAGCGGTAAAAGTTGAGATAGTAAAGAATGATCGAGGTTTTAGTTTGGTGAGAGACGGTAAACCATACCTTTTAAAAGGTGCAGGCTTAGAGTTTGGGTCAATGGAAAAATTGGCAGCTCATGGAGGTAACTCTATCCGTAATTGGAGAACTAATGATGCTAATAGGACACTGGATAAAGCCCAGGCTCTAGGTATCACAGTTTCATTGTGTCTCGAAGTTGGCAGTGAGCGACATGGGTTTGATTACAATGATGAAGCGGCTGTTCAGGCACAACTAGAAAAGTTGACTAAAGAAGTTGAAAAGTTTAAAAATCACCCTGCAGTACTTTCTTGGATTATTGGGAATGAGTTGAATCATCATTACTCGAATCCCAAAGTTTATGATGCTGTTAATGATATTTCAAAGATGATTCATGAAATAGATCCTAATCATCCAACTACTACGACTGTAGCTGGTTTGAATAAGGAATTAGTAGATGTGATTAAAAGCCACGCCCCTGATCTTGATTTTCTAAGTGTGCAGCTATATGGTGACATTGTTCTATTGCCGAAGTACATAGAGGAGTCTGGATGGACAAAGCCTTTCATGGTAACTGAGTGGGGAGCGACAGGATACTGGGAAGTGGCGCTCACTGAATGGGGAGCACCAATTGAGCAAAATAGCACATTGAAAGGATCTAATTATTACGAACGTTATCAACAGGCTATTGCACCAATGATGGATCAATGTTTAGGTTCATATGTATTTCTGTGGGGTCAAAAGCAGGAAAGAACACCCACATGGTTTGGTATGTTTTTACAAACAGGTGAGGAGACTCCAAGCGTAGACGCCATGCACAAAGTTTGGAACGATGAGTATCCTGATAACGTTTCTCCTGAACTTCAAAATGTACTTTTAGACAGTAAAAATGCTTTTGATAATATACGTCTCATTCCGGGAAAGGATTATGAAGCCATAGCGGAAGTGACAGATAGAGATGACGATGATTTGCAATTTGTATGGGAGGTGCAAGAGGAGACTACCGATCTGAAAAGTGGTGGTGATCGTGAAGAAGTACCTCCAACTATCGAAGGTGTAGTTGATAATGTAAACAACAGAACTATTAAATTAATAGCTCCTGATAAACCAGGATCTTACCGACTTTTCTTTTATGCATACGATCAAAAAGGACATGCTGCACACGCCAACATACCTTTTTATGTAGAAGCTAATTGATGTAGTCGACCTATACCAACCACTAAAATTTAGATTATGAATAATAAGAATCTTTACACTACACGAATAGCGCTGACTGTTGCTTTGGGTGGATTCTTGATGGGTTTTGACGCTTCAGTGATTTCTGGAGTAGTTAAGTTTATCGAAATCGATTTTGCCTTGTCAAAGCTACAGCTCGGCTGGTCAGTAAGTTCTCTGACACTATCAGCGACCCTTGCCATGATGGCCGCTGGTCCGCTAAGTGATAAATTTGGAAGAAGAAAAGTATTGAAATATGCCGCTGTGCTTTATGCAATTTCTGCTCTTGCATCTGCCATTGCTCCTGATTTCATCACTTTGGTAGTAGCTCGAATGTTGGGTGGCATTGGTGTAGGGATTTCTTTGATACTTGCACCAATGTATATTGCTGAGATAGCACCTCCATCTCGTCGAGGCACTTTGGTTTCTTTCAATCAGCTCAATATTGTTATTGGTATCTCTGCTGCATTTTTCACTAATTATCTTATTCTGAAATGGGGTCAATCAGATGCCTCTTGGGCAGCAGCTATAGGATTAGGTGAGCATAACTGGCGTTGGATGCTGGGTTTAGAAGCACTTCCAGCAGTGCTGTATTTCTTGTTTCTCTTCTTTGTTCCAGAAAGCCCGAGGTGGTTGATTATGAAAAACAAGTCAGAAGAGGCTCGTTTGATTTTTCACAAAATCACAGATGAAGCTGAGGCAGACACTCAGGTAAAAAATGCTTTGGCGGCAATTGAAGCAGATAAGAATAAGGAGAAAGTCTCTTTTAAGGAGCTGTTTAAACCTGCTATGAAGCTTGTTTTGGCCATAGGGTTGGGCGTGGCTATACTTCAGCAGATTACGGGTATTAACTCAGTCTTTTTCTATGCTCCGATGATTTTTGAACAATCTGGTATCGGAACAGATGCTTCTTTCATTCAGGCGATTTTAGTAGGGCTAGTGAACCTGGTTTTTACAGTTTTGGCTATATTCTTTGTGGATAGACTCGGCCGCAAACCACTTCTAATTATTGGATTGGCTGGTATTACAATCACTATGTTATTGCTTTCTTACGGTTTTTCGGATGCTACTTATACATTGACTGATGAAACCATCGTAACACTACCTGCTGAAGTTCAGGAGTTAGATCTTACTAGTCTTGTTAATACTACCTATGAAAGTGATGTGGAATTCAAAGAAGCGACAATAAGTATTCTCGGACTTCAAGTCGCCCAGCAATACGAGTCTCAACTTATCACTGCTTCAATTAAAATGAACCCAATGCTCATCTTGGTTGGGATTCTGGGCTTTGTGGCCTCATTTGCAATATCATTGGGACCTGTGATGTGGGTGCTGTTCTCGGAACTTTTCCCAATGCGGATTAAAGGAATTGCCATATCATTTGCAGGTTTTGTAAACTCTGGGATCAGTTTTATTGTACAACTTGTTTTCCCTTGGGAGTTGGCAACCTTTGGAAGTGCGACCACATTCCTTATTTACGGCCTTTTTGCAGGTTTTGGATTGCTTTTCGTTGGAGCTATTGTACCAGAAACCAAGGGTAAGTCATTAGAAGAATTGGAAAAAATACTAATCAAATAATCAATGTTTAAGAATCTATATTTAGTAGGAGTTGTAATATTCTTACTTAGTTCATGTGAATCCAAAAAAGAGGATAGAGCATCTGAAAATAATGTAGTTGCTTCTACAAGCACGTTGGTCTTAAATGCTTCTGAATATATAGAAGCAAGCATGCCAATTGAATCTTCAGAATCTTCCAAGCTATTGTTGAAAGAAGGTTGGTTGACATACCAAGCGGAATTCCCACAATCTGGCAGATATAGGCTCGAGTTTTTTGTCACAGCTCTCGAAGAGGGGACTATTTTGTGGTTGGAAGATTATTACAACAACACCGAAGGGCGAACATACAACGTGACTGGCAATAGGAAACTAAAAGAAGGCACCAATCTGCTGACAGTTGAGGGAGCTCCATTTGCCAAAGGTGAGCATCCAATAAAACTGCATGTCGAGAATGGATCGGTTAGTATTAGCAAGTTGGTGTTTACTCTGATGAAACTTCATAAGGCTAGTCCGATGGTTTTTGAACAGTCTGTGGACGGCAAGGATTGGTCCGTCGTTTGGTCTGATGAGTTTGATGGTGAAACTTTGGATACGACTAAGTGGACATTTGATATTGGTGATTGGGGCTGGGGTAATAATGAGCTTCAGTATTATACAGACTCTCGTGAGGAAAATGCGAGAATTGATTCTGGTATGCTAATAATCGAAGCGAGGAAAGATGATCTAGGAAGTCCTTGGACATCAGCTAGACTGACCACTCGCGGTAAAGAGAGCTTTTTGTATGGAAAAATAGAGTTCCGCGCGAAAGTGCCAAAGGAACGTGGAAACTGGGCTGCTGGATGGACCCTTGGCGATAGCTATGTAGATGAAAAGAGCTGGCCATACAGTGGTGAGATAGATATCCTTGAAACTGTTGGCTATGAGATGGACAGCACATCTGACACTGGAATTGCCCATGCTACCGTGCACACTCCGGCTTATTATTTTAAGATTGAAAATCAGATCAGTAGTACACGCGAGGTTGAAAACATCACTGAGCAATTTCACACTTATGCAGTAATTTGGTCACCGACTGAGATATTGGGTCTTGTAGATGATGAAGTTTATTACACCTATGATAAGAATGCCAATGAACGCGAATGGCCTTTCAATAAACCTCAAAACATCATCCTAAATCTAGCCATGGGTGGCGGATGGGGCGGCGCTAAGGGATTAGATGAGTCTATTACCTCGCAGCAATTCATTATAGATTATGTGAGGGTTTACGAATTGAAATAGCCTCCCATGAAGTATACTGATCTTTTATCTGCAGCATTTTTAGCAATTGCGATATTCTCTTGCTCTATGAAAAAAGAGCTTGCATTGGAGATCTATGAAACTTCTGCAGCTGGCAATGCTCTCACCAAAATCGAAGCTAAATCTGAGGGTGAAGCTTCCGCGATGATTACTATTTACCCCGATCAAAAATTTCAACAAATCACGGGTTTTGGTGGAGCTTTCACTGAGTCTTCTGCTTACTTGCTGAATCAATTAAGTGACGAAAAACGTGCACTAATTTTAGAAGCATATTTTGGGGATAAGGGTGCCAAATACAGCCTAACTCGTACGCATATCAATAGTTGTGACTTTTCACTTTCCAACTATTCTTATGCTTCCATTCCTGGAGATACAGCTTTGGAGTCTTTTTCTATTGATGAGGATCGTGACGATCTGATCCCTATGATCAAGGATGCTCAGAAAATATCTTCTGAAGGTTTTAAAATTATTGCGTCCCCTTGGACAGCTCCGCCTTGGATGAAAGACAACAATGATTGGAAAGGTGGAAAGCTGTTGCCGAAGTATTACGAAAGTTGGTCACTCTATTTCGAGAAATACATTAAAGCCTACGCTAATGAAGGTATTCCTATTTGGGCACTTACAGTTGAGAATGAACCTCTCGGAAATGATAGCAATTGGGAAAGTATGCATTACACTCCTGAGGAGACGGCAGACTTTGTGAAAAATTATCTAGGGCCAAAACTCCATGAAAGTAACATGGATGTGAAAATCCTTGCTTATGATCAAAACAGAGGTGAAGAACTTGAGGAGTGGGCAGAGGTGTTACTCAATGATAAGGAGCTCTCACCTTATCTCTATGGTACGGCGGTGCATTGGTATACCAGCACTATTGATTGGTTGGGAGAATCTTTGAACTTCACACATGAGTTAGCGCCAGAGAAACATATCATTCATACTGAAGGGTGCGTCGATGCAGAGGTTCCACATTGGCAGGAAGATGACTGGTATTGGAAAAAGGAAGCAACCGATTGGGGTTGGGATTGGGCGCCTGAGGAAGATAAAAAGGATCATCCCAAGTATGTGCCAGTGTACAGATACGCTAGGGATATCATCGGCTGTATGAACAATTGGGTAGAAGGCTGGGTAGATTGGAATATGGTTTTGGATAAAAAGGGTGGACCCAATTGGGCAAGTAATTGGTGCATCGCACCAGTCATCGTTGATCCGGAAAAGGATGAAGTTTATTTTACCCCTCTGTTTTATACGCTTTCACATTTTAGCAGGTATATCCGACCCAATGCTGTTCGAATTGGCTGGTCCAATAGTGATGAAGAGCTGATGACAACTGCAGTTCAAAATGAAGATGGTTCTATTATCTTGATAATTTTAAATATGTCTGAGAAGGGCAAAGAAATTTCTTTTAATTTGGGTGAAAATAGTTCCAGATTTCATATATCTGCACAAGCCTTGCAAACAATAGTGATTCCAAAAAGAGACTAGACTTTATACAATGACAAAAGTGGATACTTACTTAGGTAGCATCAAGATGAATACTTCTGAAGAAGAAATCAAGGGAGGTTTTGTTGAGGTGGATGGGGAGAAATTCTATTGTATCGAAAATTATGACAAGATGCCTTGGTTCTTCATGACTTTGGTGAGTCCGTACGATCATTGGCTATTTATATCTAGTTCAGGAGGACTTTCAGCAGGCAGGAAGGATGAAAACAATGCATTGTTTCCCTATGATACAGATGATAATCTTGCTAAGTCATTTGAAACGACAGGGAGTAAAAGTATAGTTCGTGTAAAGAAAGCAGATCGCGTTTTCCTTTGGGAGCCTTTTTCTGAGCGGTTGGAGGGGGTTTACGCAATAAGTCGAAATCTCTATAAAAGCACCACTGGCGATCAAATTATTTTTGAAGAGATCAACCATGATCTTGAATCTGTATTCAACTATCGATGGTCATTTTCCAATGCCTTTGGTTTTGTAAAGCAGAGCACGATTAAGAACTTATCTAAAGGTCAAATCAGCTATGACTTGCTAGATGGTATACAAAATATCATGCCTTATGGGATAGACAGTGCTTTACAAAATAATAGAAGCAATCTTGTAAATGCCTACAAGAGAAATGAACGCAATGAAGGTTCTTCTTTAGCAACATTCTCTTTGTCCTCCATGATTGTTGATAGGGCCATTCCGAGCGAAGCCTTAATGACTACTTCTGTTTGGTCTGCAGGTATTCCAGTTCAGGATTATTTGTTGTCGAATTTACAGATCCAAGCTTTCCGGAATGGGAGAGCAGTTCAAACGGAGACTGATGTCAAAGCGCAACCCGGGGCTTATTTCATTCATTCCCAGCTCGATATTCAACCTAATAAACAAGCGCAATGGTTGATCGTAGCAGAATTGAAACAAGGGATAGAAGATTGCAAAGCGATCCAAAATCAAATTGAGTTATCAATATCAGACCTGTTTTACAAGGTGAAAGCAGATATAGTTAGGGGAGCAGAGCGTTTGACTAAGCTTGTCGGTAGTGCAGATGGACTACAATGTACCAATGATCAATTGACAACAGGTCGCCACTACTCAAATGTCCTGTTCAATATCATGCGTGGTGGACTTTTTGAAGAAAACTATGACATAGATGTAGCAGATTTTGAGACCTATCTCAATGCTATGAATAAGGATGTTACCGAGCGCTCGAAGGGCTTTATCTCAAAGTTGGGGAAGACTTGTTCGCTAACTCACATGCTAGCAGTTGCTAGCGAGACTAAAGACACTGATCTCCAAAGACTTGCCTACGAATATCTACCGTTGACATTCAGTAGAAGGCATGGTGATCCAAGTAGACCTTGGAACAAGTTTTCCATTCTCACCGCAAAGTCAGATGGTACACCAAATAGAACTTATCAAGGGAACTGGAGAGATATTTTCCAAAATTGGGAAGCATTGGCACTTTCCTATCCAGAGTTTATTTTATCCATGATTGTGAAGTTTGTGAATGCAAGCACCATAGATGGGTACAATCCTTACCGTATTACAAGAGATGGTGTGGATTGGGAAGTCATAGAGCCTGAAGATCCATGGTCATACATTGGATATTGGGGTGATCATCAGATCATATATCTCACAAGGTTATTGGAAGTAGCCTTCGATTATGACCAACAAGCTATTGCAAAATTGCTTGACGAGAAGAGTTTTGTTTATGCCAATGTACCTTATAGGATCAAGTCATACCAGGAGACTTATGCTCATCCAAATGATACCATAGATTTTGATGACGATCAGGAAAAGATAGTACATGGACGAATTTTATCTTTAGGGAATGACGGGAAGCTGGTTTTTAAAGAGAGCGGCGCAATCCTAAAGTCGAGCTTACAAGAGAAACTACTTGTTTCGTTTTTAACCAAAATGTACAATTTCATCCCAGATGGAGGTATTTGGTTAAATACTCAACGACCAGAGTGGAATGATGCGAACAATGCTCTCGTAGGAAATGGACTGTCTGTGGTGACCGTCTGTCACCTTAGAAGATTTATTTCAGTTTATAAAAAATTAATAGAAGATTGTAGTGAACTCATTTCATTGAATGGAGCTCTTGCTGTCCTTTTCAAAGGGATTAATCAAACCCTTTCGAAATTTCAGAAATCATTATCAGTAGGATTCTCGTCTGCTGACAGGAAAACTTTTGTCGATGCTCTTGGAAGTTTAGGTGAAGAATACCGAACTGCGGTATATAGCGGCACTTTTGGTGAATATGTCGAAATAGAAAAGGACGAATTGTTCTCTATGCTCAATTTGAGTAATGATTATATTGAAGCAACTATCAAAAATAACAGGAGGGAAGACCAACTGTTTCATAGTTACAATATTGGCAATTTTGAAAAAGACCAAATTAGTATTTCCTATCTCTATGAAATGCTAGAAGGTCAAGTCGCAGTTCTCAACTCAGGTTTACTTACTCCAGTAGAAGGAGCGCAATTATTAGATGCTTTGAAGGTCAGCGATATCTATAGGGAGGATCAGTACAGCTATATGCTTTATCCAAATAGAGAATTGACTGGATTTTGGGAGAAAAATACTTTACCTACAAAGGAGCTTAAAGCACTTTCTTTGGTAAATCAATTGCTCGCTGAAAGTGATCATTCCATTTTATCAGAAGATACCGATGGAGAACTACATTTCAATGGATCTTTCCATAATGCTGAGGATCTCAATAATGCTTTAGACCAAGTTTTAGCTAAAGATCAATTTGGATCTCATGCAAGTGATCGAGCACCATTGTTAGCTGTTTTTGAACAGGTATTTAATCATAAAGCCTACACAGGAAGATCGGGTACCTTTTTCGGTTATGAAGGATTGGGGAGTATTTATTGGCATATGGTATCTAAGCTTTTGTTGTCTGTTCAGGAGTTATTGTCTGAAGTAGATATGGATAAGCATAAAACTATTTTTGGTAGACTAGTAGATCACTACTATGAAATTCGTGCAGGTATCGGTATCAATAAGACGCCAGAACTTTACGGGGCGATCCCTACTGACCCATATTCCCATACTCCGATGGGTAAAGGTGCTCAGCAACCAGGAATGACCGGTCAAGTGAAAGAAGATGTAATCAATCGTTGGGCTGAGCTGGGCGTAAGCGTGCAGGGCGGATGCTTAAATTTTAATCCAACATTCCTCAATGAACTAGAGTTTTTGAAAGGGCAATCAGCATTCGAATATTTTGATATTGCTGGGGAAAAGCAAGTCATTCAATTAGAAGAAAACTCTTTGGCATTCACTTATTGTCAAACCCCTATAGTTTACAAAAAGAGGAGTAAACGTTATATTTCTATTCAATTTTCAGATGGAAGTATTGAACAAATAACGAATAATGTTTTGGAAAAAAGGGTTTCTAAGGAAATCTTACAAAGAACTGGGAAAATAAAATCTTTGGAAATTGGTGTTTAATTAAGTTTGATATTGTTCCAAAGCAAGGATTAAAAAGTTTAGTCTAAACTTTTTAAGTATATCTAACCAATATGTGTGACTGTTTAATATTTCGTTACCAAGAAATATTTTAAATAATTCTTGGTAAAATACCATGAAAAGGGGATTGTGATTCTGCTAATTATTGAGGTACTTAGGGGTTGAATTTAACCCTCTTTTATCATGCGAAGTGTACTTACCCTAGTCACCTTTCTAGTTCTCTCCTTCTTTCAATTTTCTCAAGCTCAAACACCCCAACAGCTTTCTCCGAACGAAATGGCTGCTAAGCGCGAGTTTACTAAGACTCTTTCAAATTCTACTCAGAAACCCTTGAAGCAAGAGTCAACCGAAGTAACGCATCCTTTATCTGCTGTCAACACACAACCACGTGTTTATTCTCCACAATTGGTTGATAGAGAAGATGATAAGTTGAATGAAAGTAAGAGCGCTGAGTTCAGCAAAGTTGCTTTAGAAGCTTATAAAAAGTCTCTGGGTGACAAGATGGTAAAATCTTCCTCTGCAAATCTTCGATCTTCTACTATTACCAAAAAGGAGACTGAAGTAAAAGAAGCTGCTGTAGCGCAATCAAATAACGAACTACGTGATATAGAAAATCTCCCTATTCAAGATGTATTGGAAATAAAAGAACAGTTGCATCAGCGAAATATTGAATGGCAGAAACGAAACCTGAGTAATGCCAATGCTGGTTTAAAACCAGCTAAACTTGAAACTCAATCAAGAATACTTTCAAAAGAAGAAACAACTAGTAGGTTGAGTGCTCCAAAAAAAGGGCATTTAGAAAAAACGTTTGAGCAAGAAATAGAAGTTCGTAGGCTGCAACTGCAGGAGTACCAGGAATTGAAGCGATCTCAGCAGATGCAGAATGCTTTAAAGCAGACTTCTAGCAACAGAACTACAAAAATAACAAGTTCTTCAGGGGCTGAGCGTCAGACATACCTCGCGCCAGCATCCAGATTTACGGGCAGTCCATTGGCTGAAGTACCTGCTGGGTCGATTTATGATACACTAGATGTCAATGGTTTTCCAAGTATCATCATTGTAGATGGTGGTAATGGTATTGGGACCAATACATTTACAACTGATTACGTTTATTATCTGCAAGGACTTTGTTTTGTGAATGAAGGTCAAACATTGACAATTAATCCTGGAGCAGTGATAAAAGGTATGAGTGGCCAAAATGAACCCACCATGCTGATCGTAGCTGTAGGCGGTACTTTAGTCGCTAATGGTACAGCGCTAAACCCAATCATATTCACTTCTGAGGCTGATTTTATTTTACCACCTGCGTCAAATTTTAATCTCAAAGCAAACTTGGATGAATTTACCACAGGTACTTGGGGAGGCGTGGCAATACTCGGAGATGGTCCTGTGAATAATTCGATATTTGAAATTGGTATTTTAGGAGATGGCCTATTACCCGTGGATGCGCGTTTGGAATATGGTGGCGAAAGCATCTTAGGTAATTTAGGTACTGAGCTCTCTTATACATCCATACGTCATACAGGTGAATTCAATGGTGTGTCTGGTTTTGGGGCACAAAATTCTTTGACATTTGGTGCAGTCAGTAATGAAGCTATTGTGCATCATGTCGAAGCAATTGGTTCTGCTGGTGAAGCTTTTGCCTTTTATGGTGGTAATGTAGACGCCAGTCATCTCATAGCACTGAATGCTGGCTTTATAGCTTATGATACAGATCTTGGGTATACAGGTAAGCTGCAGTTTATTTTCGGACAAGGCGTAGGTGATCGATTTGGGGATCACAGTGCAGGACCTATAGAACTTCAAGTGGATGCCGGAGCATATGTTTATAACGCAACTTTCATTGGTGATGGAGAATTTGGATTAAACACTGGAGTGAGCTTTTACAATAATGCAGGCGGATATTATTACAATAGTGTTTTTCAAGATTTAGGGATAGGTGCGAATATTGAATGGAATGATGACTATGTGAGTAGCTCCTACAATCTTTTTTCAAGCGGTAGTCTTACTATTAATGACAATGTTTTTTGGAATGTGTCTGGAGGAAACTATTGGTCAGTGAGTGATAATTCATCTGTACCTAATTTCACAGGTGATCCTTTTTTAGATGGTAATGTTTCTGGGAATAGATATGAAGATCCAATGTTGGGAGTTGACCATGTTCCTACCAATTCTCCTAGCTTAGGTTTTGTACACACAGGTGATAACTTTTTTCAGGTTACGGATTACGCAGGCGCATTTGATCCGCTTGCTAGTGCCCCTTGGTATGCTGAATGGTCTTTTATTGCAGATTTGGCAGCAGTCACTTCTTCAGTTGAACCAATAGAAAGTGCCCCTATACCGCCAGCGAGGAATCCTGCGGATGTTATAGCTGTATTTAGTGATGATTACATTAATAATATCGGCAGTATTAACCTTAATCCAGATTGGGGTCAAACTTCAATTCAATCTTTAGTAGATATTGGCGGAAGCACAACCATGAAACTTGAAAATTTTAATTATCAAGGAATTGATTTCGGAGTTGATGTACAGAATGTTTCTACTCTCGATTATTTACATCTTGATATGTGGACGAATAATGCAAGCGTAGTTCAGGTCTTTTTAATAAGTCCCGGACCTGCAGAAACTGCATATTCTTTACCCATCAATCCAGGAACATGGCAGAGTTATGATATACCTCTTTCGGAATTTGCAGGTGTTGACTTGACCAATATTATTCAAATGAAATTTGATGAAGCAGGTGTTGCGGATGCACCTACTATATACCTTGATAATATTTACATGTATGGCATCCCAGGAGCCGCCGCAATAGTAGATATTGATACAGCTGATTACATGGCTTTGGTTGCCATGCGTGATGCTTTAGGTGGCGATTTACTCTTTAACTGGACAGATGATATTTCACCTTCCTTATGGCCAAATGTATCTTTTGACATAAATGGTAAGGTTACTGGTTTGTTTTTGGACCAGCAAAATTTGTTTGGAGACATTCCGGTGGAATTGTCAACTCTTGATCAATTGGACTTTTTATCTATAGGGGGTAATGATATCACATCCTTTCCAGAGGGAATGGGCAACCTTGATCAGCTAACTCAGTTGTATGCTTGGGGAAATCAATTATCAAGCCTACCAAGCGATATGTTTGGAATGGCGAGCCTATTCAATATTGATGTATCAGGAAATAATCTTTCTGCAGGTAGTTTCAATGGTATAGAGGTATTGGCAGGTACGATGATTGGATTGAACTTAAGTTCAAATCCACTTTTCGATATTCCATCTGGGATATTCTCGCTAACTGGTTTAGAATACTTGGCATTGGACGATGTGCAGATTTTTGATATTCCTACGGACATCCAGTTCCTTACGAATCTGCGTACCATACAGATTGGATTCAATAATATTTCCTCATTTCCAGTCGAAATCAACGCACTGACAAAGCTTGAAGGATTACACGCCTATGCAAATCAAATTACAAACCTTCCAGATTTCAATAATATGAGATCCTTAAGGGAAATAAGAATGTGGAATAACGCCGTGTCTGCAGACGTGGCTAGTTTCTTTATGCTTGATTCTCTTGAAGTTCTGGATATGTACAACAATCAACTCTTTGGAACATTGGATGGAATATCTGGAATGAGTAATGTTCGTGGGATTTATTTAGCAGTAAATGAGATTTCTGGCGGTATCCCATCTGATTTGGGGAGTTTGACCGAGCTTATAGAATTTAGAATACACGAAAATTTGCTTGATGGCACACTTTCGGCGGGGCTATTTGAACTACCAAATATCCAGTATATCGAGCTTCAGTATAATGGTCTTGTAGGCAACTTTCCTGAAACTACAGGAACCTCTAGTCTTTATGGTTTAAATCTGAGTAATAATCAGCTTGAGGCATTATCAAGTGGAATTGGCAACTTTCCATCTCTTGAGAATTTGAACATGCAAGAGAATAATCTAACAGGTGTATTACCTGCTGAGTTAGCTAATAATACTTTTTTAAAGTTCATTACTTTAGGATTTAATAATTTCTCAGGTGGTATTCCCACAGAATGGGCAAGTTTGGATTCGTTGCAAGAGTTGTATCTCACTGCGAATATGTTGGATCAACCATTACCAACTGAGTTGAGTGCTTTGATAAGTCTTAGAAATATAGCGATTGATCAAAACCAAATTCCCGGAGATATACCACCAAGTTGGAGCGCTCTTATTAATCTTGAGAACATTTATATCTATGACAATTTGCTTACTGGGCTGCCAGATTGGAGTAATATAGATGTTATAGGTGATTTTTATGCTTATAATAACTATTTAGAATTTGATGATTTTGAGGCACTTATTCAGGTTCCAATTGGAGTACTAGGTATTGAGCCTCAGCTTCCAGGTTCTGGTACTTTCGAAATTCAAGCTGCTGGTAGTGAGTTCACTATAGATGCGACCGTAGGAGGATCAAGTAACCATTATACTTGGTTTTTGGATGGTCAGCAATTAGATGTGGCGGATACATCAAGGTTGACTATTTCAGGATTCAACAGGTCAAAAGCAGGCACTTATACTTGTGATATTACCAATGACTCAGTTAGCCAAATATCACCATTGACCTTGTTTTCTGGAGAAAGAACATATTGGATTTCAGCACCAGTCACAGCTTCTGATTCAGTAGCACTTGTGGCAATCTATCTTGCTACTAATGGAGAAGAATGGAACGATGCAGAAAATTGGCTAACTGCACCGGTTGCCATGTGGGAGGGGGTGATATTAGAGAATAGCAGAGTTACACTTTTAGAACTTGGTAATAAAAACCTTAACGGGCCAATACCACCTGCAATTGGAAATCTTAGTGAACTATCATGGCTCTCACTATACAATAACAATCTTGGTTACTTATCAGGCGAACTGTTTGGGTTGCAGAAACTGCATTATTTAGATCTTGATAACACTGGATTAACCAAATTGCCTCCTGCTATCAATCAGCTGACTCTACTTGATACACTTTGGATAGGAGGGAACCCATATCAAGGCAAGATTCCTAAAGAGCTTTTTGACCTAGTCAATTTGAGATTGTTGGGCATGTATAACACGGAGTTTAGTGGGTCTATACCAAATGAGATCTCTAAACTTACCCAACTTGGTTATTTGCATTTAGGACAAAACCTCAAAATGACAGGTGGTCTGCCAGACGGGATATCGGCACTTACAGAGATGCGCTACCTCAATCTCTCTAACAATTTCACTTCTGGCTTAGAGAAGATTGCTACGATGACCAATCTGCAGAGCCTTTATTTGTATGATAGTCCTTTGGCTGAAAAGACTTTACCGAATGAGCTATCTAGTCTCGTAAACATCGAAAGATTAGGATTGAGCTATGCGGATTATTCAGAAGGCATTCCTGATGTGATATGGAATTTCACAAGAATGAAAGTTTTCCAGATGCCATTATGCAATGTCAATGGACCACTACCAGCTGGATTGGCGAATATGGACAGTCTAACATTTTTCAACATTCGTGACAATGGAATTACCGGTGGCTTTCCTGCTGGCTTTGACATAAGCATGATGGAGCAATTATATATTCATAACAACTCTATCGATGACATCTCCATAATAGCCAATGCAACTAGTCTACAACAGGCTTTTATTTATGGTAATAGATTAGATTTTGAAGATTTAGCTGTAATCATTCCATTAATTGATAATGGAGCTTATATAGATGCTAGAAGTATGCAACCAACAAATGGAGAATACACATATGTTCAAATAGCGGCTGGTACATCTACTATGCTTACAATGAATCTTACAACAGATGAATTTACAGTGATAGATTGGTTCAATGGTAACGGGGATTACATGGGATCAGGAACATCATTAGTGTTGGATTCAAGTTTAGTGTCGAATCCTGAAGGAGATATGGAATATGAAGCATACGCATATCATTCCGAAATAAGTAATTACACAGGAGTACCTCTATATAGTGGTCTTTTCGATGTGCAAGTTGTAGAACCCGTTAGTGTGCAGGATTCATTAGCATTAATTGCCTTTTATAACGCAATTACGAACCATGATAATATCATTTTACCATGGCTTGAAGAAGGCCCAGTAGAGAATTGGACTGGAGTGGTAGCTCATGGTGGTCAAGTTCGCGGATTGTATCTATACGGTCTCGAAGGAACCATACCTGCAGGGACGATTGGGGCATTGGAATCTCTTGAAGGTCTTTCTATCGTAGATGGAGGCTTGACTGGGCCGATACCTGATGATATTTTTTCACCAGTTATGAGCTTTTTTGATCTTGGTAGAAATGCGTTTACAGGTAGCATACCTAGTACAATTGGCTCAGCACAAAACCTTCAGTTCGTTGGTCTGGCAGGAAATCAACTTACAGGTTCAATTCCGGATGTAGATTTACCAAACCTCTATGAGCTTTATTTAGATGATAATGGATTGACTGGTGCTATTCCGGCATCTATGGTGAATGGCAATTTTGGTGGGTTTAGTGTAGATAGGAATGATTTAGATGATATTCCAGCAGGTCTATATGCTGCTTTCTCCAGTTCATTTTATGTCAACTTTGAATACAATAATTTTGACTATTTCGACCTGGCAAATGGCCTTGGGAATTTCGTAGGTGCTGATTATACCAATGGTGTCCAGTCTGTTACTAGAAGTATAACATTTACTGGAGATCCTAATATTGGAGGGGAAGTAACACTTAGAGCTGAGAGGCTGGATCCTGATGATCAGTTTACTTGGTTCAAGTTGAATAAATATTCCGGTTCGTATAATCCTACTTATGATTATCTAACCACTACAGGTTCTGATTCAACCCTCACATTCTTTGTGAATGAAGATTATGATCAAACCAACTACTTGGTGTCTGTTACAAATCCAAACTACAAGAATGGTAGCTATGAGTTTTTAAGTCATTATGTGGCAGTAGACCCATTCGCAAAAAGATACGTCACCTCAATAACTGCAACTGAAGATAGCGGTTTCAGAAATGGATCGGTCAATGGGGCTATAGGCTTTCCAGACTCACCACCTAATGGATGGGAGTGGGATCAACTAGATAATCATTGGTATAGTCAGGTGGAGGCAGCTGGTCAGTTGGATACCGCAAAGTTGTTTTTTGAAGACAATCCAATTCCTATCAATTATATAAGGTTATATGGTCCTTATGAACTGTCAATCAACACTATGACTCTAAGAGGAAGTGGTGGCGAAGAATTGATCATACCACTTTATACTAATATCTATTATTTTGACAATCAATTTACCTTCCCTAAAACGACATTTGCTGTTACTCAAATCGACTTGGCAGTAAGTGGAGGAGCCATTGACGCTTTTGAGATAGGTGACACTGGTGGAACTGGTCTAAGCGTTCCGTTTCTATCTGATAGATACACAGATATTGGTCCAGATGTCATCTATGTGGATATACAATACAAAGGTGTAGCTGATTACATCATACTGGAGCGCAGTGCGGATGGAACGAACTTTATCACTTTGGATACTGTGGCTTTTACTGGATGGTATGCTGATCAAGTTACACAAAACCAGTTCTACTATCGAGCAAAAGCTGTATATGAAAGTTTCGGTGTATCAAGTGAATACTCGGAGGTGTTATTCACTGGTAATTGCGAGCCGACCTTACCAGCTAATAAGATATGGAGTGGTATTAGCAGTGCGCCAGACAATCCATTCGGTGGATTAGATAGCCAGCGTGATGATATTTATATCACTTCCCCTTACTACGCCTACTTTGAAATTTCAGATATATCTGCCGGTTGGTACGATCAGTTCTTTGGATTCTTTGAAGAAAATGGTGAGATCAGACAAAGGTGTCATCGTTTGCTAGGTAGAGGTTTCAGTTACATCAGCGAGTTTGATGCGACTTATGAAAATGATACATTAAGAATAGATTGGTACGATAATGTAAATGGTATTTCTGGGTTCTCGAAGTTCTGGGTTACAGGTGATCAACCAGTGGAGGTGGCTGACTTGGTTATACCTTATGCTACCCAAGCATATTTGATTGGGAGTAACAGGGTTGAATTAAACTGGCAAGGACAGAATGAGCAGTACATTGTGCAGCGCTCTAAAGGCACTTCAACACAATATGTAAATGTTGATACTGTTTCTACAAACTCTTATTTTGATGCCAATAGCTTAGATAACTCGTACTATTATTACAGAGTACTTTCTTATAATGGAGAGCGCGTTTCGCTCCCTTCAAATGAGTCTAACCTAGTTCATAAGGCCGCGCTTTTCGAGCCTGTTGCTAACTCTATTACAAATGACATTACCCGAACTAGTTATGGTGGTTCTTGGGGAGATTTCGATGGTGATGGAGATGATGACTTATATGTGACAAACGCATTTGAGCAGCCAGCAAACTTCCTTTATGAAAATACTGGAAATGGCACATTCAAAAAGATAATTGGATCTATTGCCACATCTGAAGAAGCCTTTACTAGATCTGCTTCTTGGGGTGATTATGACAATGATGGGTTCTTAGATTTACTGGTACCTACTAGGGATGTAGCTGGCGATAGAATTTATCACAATACAGGTAGTAAGAGTTTTGAAATAGGTGCGCCTGAGGTCACTACAGCAACCGATAATATACCATCTGAATCTGGAATTTGGGTGGATCTTGACAATGATGGATTCCTAGATATAGTGAATTCCAATGGTATGGTGTTTACTAATAATGGATCAGGAGGATTCACGCTTACCCAACGATTAGAAAATCAATATGGAATCCTAGCAGAGTTGCCAATCTTGATTTGGACGGTAAGTAATGTGGATATTGACAATGATAGAGATCAGGATTTGTATTTCACGGCAGATGCTTACAACATGCTATTCTTGAATGATGGAACTGGTCAAATGAGCTACGTGGAGAATACCATCTCTAATATATCACTACGGTCAAGAGGATTTACTTGGGCAGATTTCAATAATGACGGTAATATTGATCTTTTAACTGGGGATAGAAGTCCTGATTTGTTTGGGCTTTACTTAAATGATGGAAATCTAGGCTTTGATTATTACTCTCCTGATGATTTCGTTACAGAGTCGAGTATTCCTGCCAGTAGTTATTCTGTAGGACGTGGTTACAGTGCTGCTGACTTTGATAACGATGGTAATATTGACATTATTGGTATGTTGAATTCTAGAGCTAGAATTTTCTATAACAATGGAAATGCGGAGTTTAGATTGCTGGAAGTAGAAAATCAAGCGTTCCCTCAAACAAGCCAGTTTTCTCATGTTTCATTGGCTGATTTCAATGGCGATGGCGCAATAGACATATTCCTGCCAAATCAAGAGTTTACTGGTGCAAACTATATGTACCGAAACAATGGGAATTCAAACAACTGGTTGACAATACAACTTAAGGGTATAGAATCTAACCGGACAGGTATAGGAGCACGTGTACGTGTCAAGTCTAACAACAAATGGCAAAGTCAAACGGTAAGATCTTTGAACGGTATCAGTTCTGGTAATAGTCTTGCATTGGAATTCGGTCTTGGTGCTTCCGCACTTGCGGACAGTGTTGAGGTACTGTGGCCTTCAGGGTTAATTACCTCAGCAGAAGATGTTACAAGTAAAAAGGTTCTTTCCATGGTTGAAATACCACAGGCAAGTGGACCAACTGTAAATCAGTCGGATTCTACTGCGCTACTAGCTATTTACAATAAGAATGGTGGAGCCAATTGGACTAGAAAACAAGGATGGCTGACAGGCTCTCCCCTAGGTTGGGAAGGCGTCAACTTCAATAGTGCTGGACGTGTGATATCGTTGATTTTGAATGATAATAATCTAACTGATACCATCGCTTCGCAGATAACAACACTGTCCGCACTACAAGTTTTGGATTTAAGTGGAAATAATCTCAAAGGACCACTACCAATAGCTCTTGGTAATCTAACGGCTTTGGTCAACTTATCCTTATATGATAACCAGTTAGATGGAACTATTCCTAGCTCGGTAGGTTCGTTGATTAATCTTGAAAATCTTGATTTGTATAACAATAAATTCTTTGGTGAACTCCCTAAGGATTTAGGCAAACTGGTGAAAATTAAGCAGTTAGAAATTCACAATAATGGGTTCATCGGATTCGTCCCAGCGGAGATTGGTACGCTCAAAACTTTGGCAGTTCTAAGGCTGGACAATAATGACTTTGAAGGTCCCCTTCCGGTTGGGCTTGGAGGAATGACTAATTTGCAGGTGTTGTATGTGAATGATAATCACTTTACTGAATCGTTACCTTCTGACCTTGGTTCGTTGAGCAAGCTTTTGGAATTCAAAGCACAGAACAATGAGTTTTTTGGTGCTTTGCCTACTTCACTATCTAATCTCAAAGAGCTTCAGTATGTTGACATTAGCAATAACCAATTCACAGGGTCGATAGCCCCTTTGTCACTAGCGCCTTACTTGTATTATTTCAATGCAAACAAAAATAGGTTTACAGTATTGCCTGATTTGAGTAAATCAATTGCTGACTCACTTTTGGTGCGAAATAACTCACTCGATTTTGGAGCATTTGAATTGAACGATAGGTTGATAAAGAACAATAAGCTATTTCTAAGCCCACAAGATTCTCTATTTGAGAAAGTGGACAGCTTACAGCAGGTCGGATCAGAAATTGAAATTTTCTATCCTGTTGGGGGAAGCTTCAACTCATACAAATGGTTGTTTAACGGTACAGAACTGCTAGCTACTGATGCTATATTGATCTCAGCGAGCTCGCTAATACTTACTAGTCCTGATACTCCTAATCAAGGTGAATACGTTTTGGAGATAACCAATTCCAATTATCCTGGGATTACCTTAAGGACCAATGCCTTCAATTTGAAGCTATCCTCACTTGAAAGGGATAAACGAGCATTATTGGCATTCGCGGCAGCAGTAAATAAGGGAGCTTTCCCTGTAACTTTAAATTGGAGTGAATCAAGTGAACTTACCTCAGCTTGGGATGGTGTAACAGTGGCCGATAATAGAGTGACTGAACTAGTTTTACCGGCGGTAATCGATACTGACCTCAGTGATGGCGATCAAAGTCAGATATTTGACGGAGATGTGCCTTTGAGCTTTGCAGATTTAAGTGGTCTTGTTACGCTGAATTTGAAGGATCATTTTTTAAGATCATTTCCGAATATCTCAAACTGGCCTTCGATTGGTGCGGTCAATATTAGTAATAATAGGTTAGCCTTTAAGGATATTATTCCTAATGTGAAACTGGGAAGTAAAATCACTTACATACCTCAACGTAGATATGATGTAACGACCTACGATACTGTTCAAGCTGGTGATGATAAAATCGTTAGAATCAATATGAGCGGAACAGGACTTGCATATCAGTGGTATTTTGGATCCTATATCCCGGGCCAACCTTTCAATAATAATGTAAGTGTTATAGAAGGTGCAAACTCAAGGGTTTACCAAATTGAAAATGTTGACTACAGTAAAATGGGAACCTATCGTGTGGAGATTACTCATCCAAGTGTCCCAGGATTAACTATAAGTAGTAGAAACAAAAACATCCTAGCGAAAACTGATGTATTCGGTACTGTTTATGCTGACGGTAGTAATACCCTACTTGATGATGGAGAGGTTATACTTTATAGAAAAACACCGACAGGTCCATTTGTTGCTGAAGATACTACTTCAATAGATGGAGGTGGTGAGTATGCTTTTACCGATGTTGTTCTAGGCGACTTCTTAGCCTTGGTGAATCCAAACAGAGTAGCTTTTCCAAACACGATCAATACCTATTACGAAAAAGCTGAATTCTTTTCAGACGCCACAACAATCGTGGTAAGGAATAGAGTAGAAGGTATCGATATCGAGATGATATTCTATGAGGAGCCTACCATAGTGCCAACTGGAGCAAATTTTGATGGGTTATTGGAATCCGATTTTGCGGATGATGGTAACCAAGATGAAGAAGGAAGTGGTAGAATAGAGTCGCGAAGAAAGGTCAAAAAGGCTGCTTGTTCTATGCGAAGATTTGTTAGAGCTGGAAGAACAGAAGAAGATATCTATGAACTCTATGCTTATGTTGAGTCAGATGATGAAGGTCGATTCAATTTTGAGGGGATAGAAGAAGGTAAATACAGACTCAACATTGAGTATCCTGGAATTCCAATGGATCCTAATGCGGAAATTGAGTTTATTGTTGGCGGAGATAAGGAGAATCAAAAATTCACGCTATTAGCTACTATTACCGAAAATGGTATTCAAGTAGAAGCTGAAGAAGTACTGTATTCATTGAAACCTTACATCAAAGACATAAAACTTTATCCAAACCCTACAGAAGATGTGATGAGAGCAGACTTCTTAGTTTATAGAAAACTAGATAATTTAAGAATGGAGGTCTTGGATGTGAGAGGTGTCAAGCTTTTTGAAGAAGAACTCGATCACCGCATGGGCTTACATAGCACTAAGGTTGATCTTACGAGCTATAATAGCGGTGTTTACTTTATGGTCTTTACAGATGAAGCAGGAACTTTCCGTCAGCAAGTAAAAATTGGCAAAAAATAGAATGAGGTGGGCAGCCTAATAGTAGAAGGGACTGGAAATACCATCTTTTGGGTATTGCGAGCTTTTTTGGATATGGCTAGTTTTAATGTGGTTAATGGGAGGTTCTCTTTAACTCATTCGTCGCTAAAAAACCCATCCTGATTTTAGGGTGGGTTTTATTTTTATTATTCTTTGCTAACTTTTTCTCTGAACTGATGTTATCTCCACATGGCTACATCTACTAAATCTAAAACCAAGCAAATTGATAGGGATCAATTAAAGGAAGCTTACTTAAAGCATCTTCTCCTTCACGGGGAAGCTCCCAAATCAGTTTATGCTTTTGCAAATGATTTAAAATCGCAGGAGGCTGATTTTTATAAGTTCTTCAATTCATTTACTGCGCTAGAGAAATCGATCTGGTCAGATTGGTTTGTTGAAACTACAGCAGCATTGGAGAAGGATGAGGCATATGTGAACTATACGGTGCGTGAAAAGCTTTTATCACTTTACTATACTTGGCTTGAGGCGCTCAAGCAAAACAGGAGCTACGTGGTAATGAGATTTGGAATGTTACCTAAGCACGAATTACACCCAGACTTTCTTGAAGATCTTAGACATGTATTCAAAATCCAGATCAATGATTTATTAATGGAGGGAAAGGATACTCTAGAGGTTGCCGAGAGACCGTTCGCCTCACAGTACGATAAAGCCTTTTGGTTTCATTTTCTATACATCACCCGTTTTTGGGTTGAAGATACAAGTAGCGATTTTGAAAAGACAGACGCTGCAATAGAGAAATCTGTAAACTTGGCTTTTGATCTGGTAGGTAAGGGGGCTCTTGACTCAATGATTGATTTCGGGAAATTCCTATTTCAAAACCGAAAGTAGCTTGAAGAATTGGTGAGAATTTTACTCAAATTTCTCCGAAAAGGATTGACATGCTCTTGACTATTTTGATCTTGTTAGTTTATTCATACTAATCCAAGAGCAGTACGACACTTTATTAATAAAGCATAAGTTGCGTTGGTTAATATCTGAATGCTCTCTACCTTTCTGTTTTATAAAGGGTCTAACTGCTAGTTACAGATGAGAAAAATTCTAAATACATTCAAAGTCTTGATGTCAGTAGGAGTACTTGGTGTCAGTCTGTTTCTTGTTTCATGCGATGGAGACGATGTTTTTAGCTGCAGTTGTGAAGCCGATGCACCTTTCAGTGCAGGAGGCCGATGTTTCCAAACTGAATCTGACTGTGAAGATTCGGAAGGATCAGGCAACTGCAAGGAATGTGATTAAAGGTTATCTAAGACTTTCTCGATAATACGCTCCGCTAAAATTTTACTATTGGTTTCACGCAAGGTGAAATCCTTTATTTTCATATTTCCCTTATAGAGTTTTACTTCAGCCTTTATTTCATTTTCCATTACTTGGTAGCGTCCTCTAATCGTGTATCCGCCCGGATAGGTTTTCTTATCTAGGAAAACAAGTTTTCTAGATTTCTCAGTACTTTCTTCGAGTAGTAACTGGTCGATCTTGGATCCAAGTAATATTGGGTCATTGTACATTTCCATTTCCTGAAAACTGCTTTGTATAAATATGGGTTTCGACTCAATGATGACAATCTTTTCTTGGTCTTCTAGCCTCATGTTTCCAATGGAAAAGGTTTCTGATTCAGTAGGGATTTTAATTTCAGGCATCTGTATTTGTCCTATTTCACTAGCTAGCTCAGGTACCTTTTTTGATACAAATTGGAAAAGATCTATGATGTCTATATTTCCATTTTGATCCTGAGTGGCTCCTTTCATTCCAAATAGAAGAGAATAGGTCAGTAGTCCTTGCTCATAGAGAGAACTCTCATAGCTAACCGCATCCGACTCGGACCCTGCAAGAATATATAGACCAGTACGATCTTTCATTTGTTCCAAAGCCTTGATCTGAGAAGATTTCAAACTTTCTACTCGTTCTAGAGTGGATGTTAACTTGCCGCTGTGGCAAGCATCTACAATCAAAACCTGCTGTAGTGTAGGAATGCGTTTGATCCATTCAGTAAGTTCTCTACTTGAAATGGTAGCCTTTTTACGATTCTCTTCATCTTTCATATTACCTGTAGCTTCTGCCGTCAAGTAATAAAAGTCTTTGCTATCCTCTCCATAGTTGGTTCCATGACCTGAAAGGTAAACAACCAGCACATCTTGTGCTGTAGCTTCTTTCTCTATTCTCTCAAGTTCTCTTCTGATGTTCTCTTTGGTAGGCCAGTTGGCCCTGTCCGCTAGCCGTGTGTTTAGAGATTTGATTTGAGTGTTCTCCTCACCGTAATAATTAGTACCAACTATCTGCATGGCATCTGCGAAATCATTGGCGTCTTTTCCCGCATATGTTAGATCCAAAGCCTCACCAGGGTAGTCATCAGTGCCTACCATCAAAGAAAATAGTTTAGGCTTTCTACGGTTTTCTTCCTCTTCACTTTTGCCAAATACAAAGAGTTTTTTCTCTGGTGAAGACATAGATCCGTCACCATTGTAAGCTTTGACGGTTACTTTATTGAGATCCTTGGTTTTTATAAAAGGGTGTCCAGTGATGGGGTATTCCAAAGTAACAGAGGAAGAATCAGTACTCGACACATCTTGTTTGAGTTCCCTTAGTACTTCTTTGCCATTGATTTTAATTACCACATAGCTTAAGCCACCTCCCGTATTTTTCACTTTCAAGCCGAGAATGCCACCATTGATTTCTGGGTGTTTGATCTCAACCTCGGGGTTGGATGGAAGATCCGAAAGAGATTTGCGCAGGGGTAGGGGATCAATAGTGTACTCTAAAACTCTCGACAACAATTTCGGCTCGTAATACAAATCTTTCAGCTGAGCCAAATCGAAAATCTCCTTTCCTCGTGCATAGTGCATAGAATTGTAAGCACTTCTGCTGGCGTCATAAATCCCAGAAGGATTAAGAACCACCCATTCTCCATTTTTAAGAGGAATAAAACTGGCTATCATTTTTGAGCTATCAGCAAAATCGCGAATGATGATTTGTCCGTCTTTCGAAGCTGAAAATATGAACCTGCCTTTTTTGAGAAACTTCACATTTGAAATAAATCCTTGGTGACCACCCAGTGATTGAAATTCACTTTTAGTTTCTTTTAAATATTTAAGGGAATAATCTCGAAAAGATGACCCGCTTTGGACGCTTGTGATGGTGGCAAATGCTGAAGCTTCATTGGGGTGCAGGTAGATTTCATCATAAAATGCAGGGGTTTTTAACCGTGTTTTCTCCTTGAAATTGAGATCATAGTAAATAACTTCTTGGCTAGTAAGTACGACAATGGTCTTTCCCCGAACATCAAAACTAAGCGTTTTGGGAAAGTCAAATTTGGAAATTAGATTAAAGCTGATAGCATTGTAGGTAAGGAACCCATCACGGGTTCTGAATATCAGCAACTGGCCATTTTGAGCAAACTTGTAGTCTATTCCATCCTTGATTTTTAGTTTTTTACTCTTCGTTTTGTCTAGGTTATAGAGCTCAAAATAATCAGGATCTGTCTTCTGAATAAGGTATTGGCCAGACACATTAAACTTTATAGGAGTAGTGACGTATTTACCACGCACATCGTAACTGTGAGTCAATTCGCCAGTAGCTACACTCCATACCTTTAATTTATTGTCAAAACCTACAGAAGCTAAAAGTGAATCAGTAGGGTGAAATGCCAATGAACTTACGCCTCCATCATGACCATCAATGATTTTCACAGGTTTAACACCTGAAAGGTCATGCAGCGATATTTGATCATCAGAGGAGGCAATCGCCAGAGTTCGCTCATTATTATCAATGGCCATGTCATTAATGGGAAAAGATAAGCCATTGAGAATTTTTTCTGATTTGAAATCTGGCAATTGGAAGGAGCTGATTCCGAAAATGTAATTCGGTACGAGCAAGAGACCACTCGAGGTACATTTTATGGTTCTTATTCCTCTGTCTGATAAAAGTGAAGTAGGTCCGAGATCTAAAGGGAGTGCGGAGATCGTTTTGGTCTCTGTATTAAAAATTTTGAGATGGGTGTTCTTAGCTCTGCCTGTCAAAATCAACTCATCAACAGCTGAGGATTCTTCAATGTGATAAAGCCTAAAATCAAAGATTTTCGTTCTTTCTTGCTCTATCAAACTTGTGTCCATGGTTATTAATTCTCCTTTGCCATTCCCGAGGAAAATTTGACCTGACTTGGTTAGAATACTATTGATCTCCCCACCGCTAGTGGTTACTTGTACCTTAGAGGAAAAGTGATTTTGTTCGATAGTGTAAACCGAATCTTTCGTCGCTATTATGAGCCTTTCAGCATCTACCGAAAGACTTGCAGCACTTACTTTACCACTTAATTGAACAGAGTCACTCCTAATGTCGTTTCTGTAATCCCATCGTAAAAGCTTCCCTTGTTCACCCACTACGATTAATTTACGATTGGTCTCTCTGAGAAGTGCAAAAACTGGTTCTTCCAAATTAAGAGTTGCAATAATCTCCTTACTTAGCATATTCCATATAATGACCAGACTATCATCTCCGCCACTTATAAGGTGATTTTGATCAATTAAAAGATCATTGACCCGAGAGGAGTGGTATTTCAGAACCCGTTCTTTATCTCCAGTTAAATAATTCCATACAATTATTTCTTCAGTATTCTGTGTGGAGGCAACCATCGTCGCCTCTTGATTGATGCAAATATTCTGAATTTGACTGGTGTGTCCAGTTGGAATGACTAGTTCCACTTCATTCTGTGCGAAGCTGATATTGGCTAGAAATATTAAGGCTGGTAAGATGATTTTGCGAATCATTGGAGTCTTTATAATGAATTTTAAAATTACGGAGTATTAGCGATTAGATAAGAAAATTGCAGCAAAAAGGAATGGCAGAGATATAGTCTTAAAGTCTCGGTTTGAATTTAAGGTTTCCATCAATCTGAAAACCATCATTGATCGATCAGGTCAGAAGCACGAGAAAGAACATGTGGTTGATGAAATCTGGAGGAGAAGGAGAATTATCTTCAATTTTAAAATATAAAAGAATATTCACTAACCTTTTTCGTAAATCTATGTTCTAACAACAGAATTTAAGAAAATGAAGGAGCAAATAAGTATACCAGTAGGAAAGGTCTCGCGTGCAGCACGTTTTGTAAAGACAGGAGCAAAAGTGGGTGGCAATTATGTGAAGCACTATGGTCGTAAGCTGATGGATAAAAATGCGACTCGTGATCAACTTGATGAAGAAAATGCCACGGATATCTATGATTCGCTAAGTGAATTGAAGGGTAGTGCATTGAAAGTAGCCCAGATGTTGGCGATGGACAAAAATCTCCTACCAACGGCCTATCAGGATAAGTTTGCAATGAGCCAGTACAGTGCACCGCCATTATCTTTTCCACTTGTTATCAAAACATTTCAAAAGTACTTTTCAAAAGCACCATCAGATATTTTTGACTCGTTTACCAAAAATGCGATAAATGCTGCATCTATAGGTCAGGTACATCAAGCAACTATTGGGGGTAAAACTTATGCGGTGAAAATCCAATATCCTGGTGTTTCTGAAAGTGTGAAGTCAGATTTAAAATTGGTTAAGCCTTTCGCATTGAGACTTTTTGGTTTGAATGAAAGAGAGCTAGATCAATACATGGATGAAGTGGAGTCCAAGCTTTTGGAAGAGACGGATTATGAGCTAGAAGTCAATCGCTCAATGCGCATCTCTAAGGCCTGCAGTCATATCCCAAATTTGGTTTTTCCTGAATACTATAAAGAATACTCAGCAGCCCGTGTCATCACCATGGATTGGATAGAGGGTACACATATTAAAGAATTTCTTTCAACGAATCCTTCTCAGTCTACCAAAGATCAAATTGGACAAGCAATGTGGGATTTTTATCACCACCAAATTCACGAGTTGAAAGAAGTTCATGCAGATCCTCACCCAGGCAACTTTATGATGAGGCCAGATGGCACATTAGGCGTAATCGATTTCGGATGTGTCAAAGAAATACCGCAGGATTTTTATGAAGGTTATTTCAAACTTATGAGTAAAGATCTCATAGAAAATGACGCAGATCTTTTACCACATTTGTATGATTTGAATTTTATCTACGAAGATGATACACCTTCTGAAAAAGCACTTTTCATTTCAATTTTCAAAGAAATGACTATGCTTTTGGGTATGCCTTTCCATTCGGATTCTTTCGACTTTTCAGATGATACCTACTTCAAGAAAATATATGATCTCAGTGAGAGACTTGGTAATATGAAGGAGCTCAGGAACTCAAAGCATCCTAGAGGTTCACGGCATGGGCTTTATGTGAACAGAACTTATTTCGGCCTGTATCAACTCCTGAATATGCTGGGTGCCAATGTGAACACAACCAAGCCTGACTGGTTGAAATAGTCACTTCGGTTTTATTTGGTGAAGTCTTTTCTTATCTTTTCCCGATGAATAAGAAAGTCCTTTACGCGTTACTAACGCTTTTCTTTATTGCGTGCACAGAAGTGGATGTAAAAGAGATCGGGAGTGAATGGAAGTCAATTGAGCGAGACTTACAAACTCAACTTATCACATCTGAAGATAGTGTGGTCATTGATCTACCGGAGGGGCATTTTATGTTCAAGCGATCCTTATCTCTTGATGGTAAAAAACAAATCACGCTCAGAGGCCAAGGAATAGATAAGACAATTCTTTCGTTTGAGATGCAAGAAGAAGGCGCGGAAGGTTTGCGGATTTCCAATGCTACTAATATTACCCTTGAAGATTTCACTATTGAAAATGCCAAAGGAGATAACATCAAGATCACTGATTCTCGTGGTGTAACCATTCGAAGGGTAAAGTCCCAATGGACAGGGGAGCCAGATGAGCAGAATGGAGCGTATGCATTTTACCCCGTATTGTCCAAAAGAGTGCTAATAGAAGAATGCATCGCTATAGGTGCATCTGATGCAGGGATCTATGTGGGTCAGTCTGATAGCGTAATTATAAGAAACAATGAAGCCATGTACAATGTGGCAGGCATAGAAAGTGAAAATTCAAAATGGGTAGAAATCTACAGCAATTCAGCTCATGACAATACAGGAGGAATATTGGTTTTTGACCTGCCAGGTCTAACACAATACGGACATACTACCCGTGTATATCTCAACAAGGTATTCAATAACAACTTTCGGAACTTTGCTCCGGCAGGCAATGTAGTTGCCACCGTACCTCCGGGTACTGGCATTATGCTTTTAGCTACACGCGATGTTGAGATTTTCAAAAATCAAATTATAAATAATCGTACGGTTGGGATGGCTATTGTGAGTTATGATTTGGTAGAAGCTCTCGCCACACCAGATGAGTCTCAGCTCAATGAAAACATCGAAAAATCAAAAAGGGATATTGACTATAATCCATATCCAGCGAACGTATTCATTCATGACAATTCCTTCCAGAATGATTATTGGTTTCCAACATTAAGTAATGATTTTGGCAAACTCTTTTTATTCAAGTTTCCTTTCGCAACTCCTGATATCGCATGGGATGGTATCTATCCTAGTGGTGAGCAATTCACTTTGTGTGTTGATGAAACAGAGATAGCATTCGCTAATCTGGATGCTGCAAATGATTTTGAAAATTTGAATACATCATTAGGTGACTTTGCATGTTTAGGAGAAGCGATGGATCCGATTCTGGAGTTATGAGGAATCGTCTTTTTATATTAGGATGTCTTCTAATATTTATTGGTTGTTCATCCAAAAAGCAATCAGTTGCACTAGAAGAGGTTTCGCTCGTAGGAAGTGTTGATCTGGGATTTCCAAAGCAGCTTTCTGAGTGGGGATTTTTTGAAATGCCATTGAATTCGTTGTTACCAGTAGAGGGTGTTGTTCCTTATGAGCTCAATACACCACTCTTTTCAGATTATGCTCTCAAATCTCGATTTGTTAAAATCCCAAAAGGAACACAGGCCGACTATCACGCTACAGAAGTTATGGATTTCCCGAAAGGAACAATATTGATCAAGAACTTCTATTATGTCAATGATCTTACAGACGAGTATTCTGAAAGACGAATAATAGAGACTCGACTTTTGCTCAATGATGAACTTGGCTGGAACGCTTTGACATATGTCTGGAATGATGAACAAACGGAAGCAACACTTGAAATTGCAGGAAGAAATGTGCCCGTCAGTTGGACCGATATAAATGGAACACTTAGGCAGGTCAACTACTCTGTGCCCAATTTGGGGCAATGTAAAAGTTGTCATGAACGATCAGGAAGGATGAGTCTCATCGGCCCAACAGCGAGGCAACTAAACAAAGCTTATACTTATTTTTCAGGCACTTCCAATCAGCTGGACTATTGGGGTGCCAATAGTCTGCTAACTGGTCTTCCTGAAATATCAGCTCGCCCTTTGCTTCCCGTTTGGGATGACCCAAATACGGGATCACTCGATGAGCGCTCGAGAGCTTGGCTCGAGATTAATTGTGCACATTGTCATAGAGAAGAAGGGCCAGCAAAGAATACAGGATTATACCTCACTTACAATGAAAGTGATCCTTACAAACTGGGATTGATGAAGCCGCCAGTAGCCGCTGGTAGGGGGTCAGGCGGTTTAAAGTTCGGGGTAGTGCCAGGCAAACCAGAAGAATCAATTCTATATCACAGAATTGCTTCGACGGATCCGGGAGTGATGATGCCAGAGGTTGGGCGTAAGCTTAGGCATGAAGAAGGCATATTGCTTATTAAAAACTGGATTGCTGCGATGGACTAAAATTTGTTAGTTTCGCTCGGTTTAAATGCATTAAGATATTTTTGACAAATCATTTTCTACACTTAGATGTTAGGTGTAAATAATGAAACCTGATGATATATGAATGAAATAATACATGCTCCTTGGCCTTGGTATGTGGCTGGGCCTATGATTACACTCGTGATGGTGCTTATGTTTTTCTTCGGAAAGACATTTGGAGTATCCTCCACTTTAAAAACAATCTGTACCATCGGAGGAGCAGATAAATTAAGTGACTACTTTAAGTTCGAATGGAAAGCCACTACTTGGAATATAGTATTTGTTGCTGGTGCTTTTTTAGGTGGCTTTATAGCTTCCAACTTCATGGCTCCCGAGCAAGCAATAGCCCTAAATCCAGATACTATCGATGCATTAAAAATGTACGGTGACCCTAATCCAGGAACGACATTCATTCCTGAGGTAATCTTTTCTTGGGAAAATCTCTTTACGCTACAGGGCTTTATCTTCATGGTAGTTGGTGGTTTTTTTGTTGGCTTTGGTACCCGATATGCTGAGGGATGTACTTCAGGTCATGCAATTTCTGGATTAAGCAATTTACAATGGCCTTCTTTGGTTGCCGTAGTTGGATTTTTCATTGGTGGTCTTACTGTTACTCATCTTTTACTTCCATACATCCTATGAAAGCGCTAAGAATACTCATCGCAGGGACCATTTTCGGTATTGTATTGACAAAAGCAGAAGTAGTGTCTTGGTATCGCATTTTTGAAATGTTCCGATTCGAATCTTTCCATATGTATGGCGTTATCGGTTCGGCTGTCCTTCTCGGGGCAATTGCAGTCATGCTGATTAAGAAATTCCAAATGAAGGATTTTGATGGCAATCCCATCATTATTTCTGAAAAGGATAAGAAATTCTGGCCTCCATTGCTAGGCGGGACTATCTTCGGATTAGGTTGGGCACTCACCGGTGCATGTCCAGGCCCTATTTATATAATTATGGGCAATGGATATCTAGTGTTTGTTGCGGTTTTCACCTCGGCAATCATCGGCACATTTGTCTATGGTCTTGTGAGGGATAAGCTTCTACAGAAGTAGTTCCTCCGACTGATTTTTTGTATTTTTAATACTCACCCTAAACCCAAAATGAAATGATGTACGCTGAAGGAATGTTGAAGGACAATACTCTAAATGGCAAAACCATAATAGTCACCGGAGGAGGTACAGGTTTAGGAAGGTCTATGGGTACCTATTTCTCGCAGCTTGGCGCCAATTTGGTGATTACCAGCAGAAAGCTTGATGTACTAGAGGAGACAGCTAAAGAGATCTCTCAGTCCACTGGCCACCCAGTTTTGGCACTGGCATGTGATGTTCGTGATTACGAGCAAGTTGAGAAAGTGATTAAAGACACGAAAGCACAGTTTGGTAAAATTGATGTCCTACTGAACAATGCGGCTGGTAATTTCATCAGTCCAACGGAGCGACTTTCACACCGAGCTTTTGATACAGTAGTAGATATCGTTTTGAAGGGCTCATATAATTTTACACTTGCTCTAGGAAAGGACTGGATTTCTGAAAAGCAGCCTGGTAACATACTCAGCATTGTCACAACCTATGCGTGGACTGGCTCTGGCTATGTGGTGCCCTCTGCTTGCGCAAAAGCTGGCGTACTGGCATTAACAAGATCACTTGCTGTAGAGTGGGCGCATTACGGTATTCGTGCCAATGCGATAGCTCCTGGACCTTTTCCTACCAAAGGTGCTTGGGACAGATTATTACCAGCTGGACTGAAAGATAAATTTGATCCAGCGAAGAAAGTGCCAGTTGGTAGAGTAGGAGACCATCAGGAACTAGCCAATATAGCCGCTTATTTAGTGTCTGATTATTCTGCCTATGTCAATGGTGAAGTGATCACTATAGATGGTGGAGAGTGGCTCAAGGGAGCTGGAGAATTCAATCAATTGGATCAGGTACCTGAAGAGCTATGGGATGCCATGGAAATGTCCCGAAAGGGGGGCTCCAAAATCAAAATGATGTGGGCTTACATGAATGGTCTTCTCAAGATGCGCAGAAGGTAAGCGTAACAAAGGTTACAAAGCTAGTACGGCTGCAGTAGTAGTTTTACCTATGCTTACAAAACTACAATCGAACGGTACCCTTAGACTAGTGGGTATGATGTGTCTTACGCTTGGTCTTGCACCATTTTTACCAGAACCACATATTCTTGGTAAGCTAAGATGGGTAATGGGAGGGGCAAATGGCATGGAGGCAGCTGATTACTTCGACCTAATTTTTCATGGATTTCCATGGATACTTTTAATCTTCATTTTAGCGCTTCGTTTGGTTCATCTTTTATCTGGAAAATCAGCCAAGTAGGACGGGTTGCGAAGTGATTTGCTTAAATTCACTTAACCAAAAACCGATCTTACTTATGAGAAATCTCTGGATATTGATTCTATTGTTTGCCTTTGCTTGTGCTCCTGCTCCAAAAGAAAAAGCCCAAGCTTTTATTGACAAATACACGAATATCTACAAGGAACTATACTATGCATCAGCTAAGGCTGAATGGGAAGCAAATACCAAAATCAAAGAAGGCGATACTACCAATGCGTATTTGGTACAGCAGGCCAACGAAGCTCTCGCGAAATTCACTGGAAGTGAAGCTAATATCCAATCTATCAATTCATTGATTGCTGTCAAGAATGAATTAGATCCACTTCAAGTAAAGCAACTCGAAACGATGCTTTATGCTGCTGCAAACAATCCTGCTATCATTCCTGATGTTGTAGCTAAGCGAATCAAGGCTGAGGCAGCGCAGAATGAATTACTTTTTGGATTTGATTTTCAAATAGATGGAAAATCACTTTCCACCAATGCTATTGATGCAATTCTAACTTCTAGCAATGATCTCGCTGAACGTCAAAAAGCTTGGGAAGCAAGCAAAGCAGTTGGGGTGACACTCAAATCTGGATTGTCCAATCTCAGGGATTTGCGCAATGAGACTGTCGGAGCTTTGGGTTATCCAGACTTCTTCACTTATCAAGTGTCCAATTATGGGATGACATCTGAGGAAATGATATCGACTTGTGATCAATTGGTGAAGGACATCTGGCCGTTGTACAGAGAGCTTCATACTTATACACGTTATAATCTAGCAGAGCAATATTCACAGGAAGTGCCTGAGATGTTGCCCGCACATTGGCTTACCAATAGATGGGGACAAGATTGGTCATCTATTGTAGAAGTAGAAGGAATAGACTTGGATGGAACACTTGAGAAAAAGGGACCAAAATGGCTAGTAGAACAGGCGGAGCGATTCTACATCAGTTTGGGTTTCCAGCCTTTGCCTAATAGCTTCTATACATTGAGTAGTTTATATCCTTTACCAGATTCTTCTGAATTTAAAAAGAACAACCACGCTTCGGCTTGGCATCTTGATCTAGAAAATGATCTAAGAAGTCTCATGAGTGTAGTGCCAAATGCTGAATGGTATGAGACCACACACCATGAGTTAGGCCATATTTATTATTATATGGAATACACAAATCCCAATGTGCCACCATTGTTGCGTGAAGGTGCAAATAGAGCTTTTCATGAGGCTATCGGAAGCATGATGGGATTAGCAGCCATGCAGAAACCATTCTTAGAAGGAGTGGGGTTGATAGAGTCGGAAGTAGAGACGGACGAAATGCAGATGCTTTTGAAGGAAGCTTTGAACTACGTGGTATTCATCCCATTTTCAGCTGGTGTGATGACTCAATTTGAACAAGGGCTCTACGCGACAGATCTGTCTGAGGATCAATACAATGAGAAATGGTGGGCACTAAAAGCTAAATATCAGGGCATAGTTCCACCATCAGAACGGGGCTCAGAATATTGCGATGCGGCTTCCAAAACTCACATCAACAATGATGCTGCTCAGTATTATGATTATGCTTTGTCATTTGCCCTACTCTTCCAACTGCATGATCATATTGCTATTAACATCTTGAAGCAAGACCCAAGAGCTACAAACTATTATGGCAATAAAGAGGTAGGGGCATTCTTGCATGAAATGCTATCAGTAGGAGCAACGAAGGACTGGAGAATATTGATGAAAGAAACTACAGGTGACGATATTAATGCAAAAGCAATGCTCAATTATTTTGAGCCACTGATGGCTTATCTGAAAGAGATCAATTCTGGGAGAAAATATACACTTCCAGAATCCATTTGAAAGAAGTGCAAGCAAGCAGACATTTGTTGGGCTATGCTTTGAACATTAAGGATCAATTCATGTTGATTTGTTAAATTCATTGAAAGTCTCATTGCTATGAAATTTTTGGGTGCGCTTTTTCTTTTATTTGTCATGATAGGCTGTAAGGATCCAATCATGACCCAAGGACTAAGCAAAACTTCAGAGTATGATAGAACGGAAGTGATCTACTTTCCTTGCAATAAATTCAATGGCTCTACGGACTGGGTGTATTGCACTCCCGTAACTGTTGATTTGTCCAAATATCCAGAATTCCAGAAAGCTACCATGACATACCTAATGGCTACTACTCGTGCAAGTAGCAATATGATCGTTGAACTTTATAATGTTGATGATCAAACGAGTATTCCTTTTAGTTCCGTAATATCAGATGCTGGATTGGCCGTGGAGCGCAAGCAAAGTTCAGAGGATTTTGTTGAACACTTGCCCAAAGAAGAGAAAACCCTCGTTATCAGATTTAGGAATACTGAGGATGGTCCAGAGGGTTATATCAATAATTATTCACACATGATACTGACATATCAGTAATCCTCTGCTTGAAGTTTAATCTAATCCAAAAAAAAGGTCACTCGAATTAACTTAGAGTGACCTTTTTTTTGATTGGGTTATCTCTAATTGTCACCTATCCATTTTCTAAGCAATTCTTTTTGCTCATTTGATGGGTTATCTGAAAAACTCAAATTGTGTTTTTCCATTGCCTCTAATTCCATCGCTTTAGCTTTAAGCTTTTTGGTTTTGACCTTACCTCTAATTTCTCGTGATACTTCAAAAACCATTTTATCACCGGGCTTGGTTTCATCTTTTATCTCGCTGAGAAGTCTTCTCATGTTAGATAATTTCATTTCTTGACCTTGGATGCTTTTGATGATATCACCTTCCTTGAAGCCCATGTTTTTGGCGAAAGCATTTGACTCAGATAGATCTGTGATCATTAATTCACGATTTTCCGTAAATGAATATCCTACATCTCCTAAGGTGATTTCTTTGTAGGGTATTTCTTCCACATAGTCTACACCTGCCCAGTCCAATACTTCTTCAATAGGTAGCGGAGTGTTTCCTTCAACATAAGTAGTAAAAAAATCAAGAATTTCAGGGCTAGTCAAGTTAGTGATTACGTCAAAAAGCTCTTCATCATCAAAGGAGACATTTTTTCCGTATTTTTTAGAAAGCTCAGCCATCAGCCACTGGAGGTTCTTTTCTCCATTGGAATATTTCATAATGTATAAGTCCAGACACATGCCAATCAAGGCGCCTTTTTCATATACGTTTCCGTACATTGGCTCGAATTCAGGATCTAGAATCTTCGAACTCATCTCGGTGAAAGATACATTTGGATATCGATCAGCCGAATTGAGTTTACTCTTAATTTCTTCAAGAAAACGATCCCCATCAAACAAGCCATATTTGACTTGTACATGAACTGAAGCATATTCAGTCACACCTTCATATAGCCAAAGATGCTTAGACATTTGGGGAGTGATGTAGTCAAAGTCACCGATCTCTTTAGAATGGATGTTAAGTGGAGTGACGATATGCAAGAACTCATGGGCAGCAACATCTCTTACAATCTGTCCAATTCTGTCAGCATTAGCTTCTGGAAGATTGTAGACGGAAGAATAGGAATGCTCAAGTGCCCCACGTGCCTGAGAAAGAGGTATATCGTCGAATAGATTGATCAAATAAGCATAGCGATCTACTGGCAGCTTACCACCTAAATATTCACTTTGAGCTACCATCAAATCATAGATGTTATCCATGACTTCTACGGCAGTCAAGACTTTGTTGGGAGAAACGATTGAAACCAATATTTCAGCACCTGCAATCATACGCGTGACCGTATCAGGAATGGAATAGAGGATAGGTCCATCAGCAAGGAAGTTGTAGTCACTAGCGTAAAAGACATCTTGAGTAGTGCTGATGGCTTTTTTCTCTAATGCTGTAGCTCCGAATATAGCTTCCGAGTGATCCACCTTCAATTCATATGGAAGAGTTTTGAGCCCATCTAAATATCCTATGAACCCAAAGGTGTTTATGATAAAGGTTTGTTGTTCTGCATTGATATTTGTCCCTCCTGGCTCAAAGACCACATTGTCCTCATATCCCTCGAAGCTTTCCCAAGTATCATCCATCAAATAACTGATCTCTTTTAGCTGTCCATTGCTAATGATTCTCCATTTGTTGGTAGTGATTTTTTCAACTGGCAACTCGTTTCCTTCTGCATCAGAGGCTTTAAACTCAGAAACAAACCGACCAAAATCCGATATGCTATAAGTCCCTGGGACAATCTTTGGCATGTGATATTCTACAGTATCTGTTGACACTGCTGGAGTTTTTATGACTACTGGTAACTTATCATTAGCACTTGCTGTCAGATCAATTGAAACTTCATATTTCTCTGTTTGAGCAAAACTGTAGATAAGGGTACTTAATGTTATTAGGGAAAGGAAAACCTTCTTCATTCTGATATCAATTTTTAAAGAGTGCAAGTATCTGAATTCTATATCACTTAAATAAGTTCAGTTATGCCAAGGGTAAAGGAATGGGATTAGTGGTTTTTTGATAAGCTGTCAAATAAGTTCATGCACGATTGAACCCATTCATAATGTGATTGTTTAATAGGATTTTGAGAATTCAAATCATTCACTCAATCTTCCTTTAAAATAATACACACACAAGGCCATTCTTCACGCAATGATCAAATCCTGTAGATAGTCGAGTGGGTTTTGACTATTAAGCCGCTGTAATTCTTTCTATATTTGCGACCGATTTTATGAAAGACATGTCCAAGAAAACCTTCAATAGATATACAGTAACAGCCGCCCTTCCTTACGCCAATGGCCCTGTGCATATTGGTCACTTGGCGGGTGTATACGTGCCTGCCGATATTTACGTGCGATACTTACGCCTCACGGGCAAGGATGTTGCTTTTATCTGCGGATCGGATGAGCATGGGGTAGCCATCACATTGAGAGCAAGGAAGGAAGGAGTGACTCCACAAGAGGTAGTAGATAAATACCACAAGCAAATTGGAGATTCATTCAAAGAATTTGGGATCAGTTTTGATATCTACTCGCGTACCAGCTCACCAACACATCACAAGACGGCCTCAGATTTTTTCAAGAAACTATACGAAAACGCCAAGTTTGAAGAGCAGGCTTCTGAGCAGTTTTACGATCCAAAAGAGCAGCAATTTCTAGCTGACAGATACATTAAAGGAACTTGCCCTACCTGTAGCTTTCCAGAAGCCTATGGAGACCAATGTGAAAACTGTGGTTCGACATTGAGCCCGTCGGAGCTGATCAATCCTAAATCAATGCTTAGCGGAGAAAGTCCTATCATGAAGGAGACAAAGCATTGGTACTTCCCGCTCAATCAATACGAAGACTGGCTCAGACAATGGATATTGGAGGATCACAAAGAGTGGAAAGCCAATGTGTCTGGGCAGTGTAAGAGCTGGCTGGACAATGGTCTCCGTCCGCGACCAATGACAAGAGATCTTGACTGGGGAATACCTGTTCCCGTGAAGGGAGCTGAAGGAAAGGTGCTATATGTCTGGTTTGATGCACCTATTGGTTATATCTCAGCCACTAAGGATTGGGCTGACGCAAATAGTAAAAACTGGGAAGACTATTGGAAAAAGGATGACACCAAATTGGTACACTTTATTGGTAAAGACAATATTGTTTTTCACTGTGTGATCTTTCCTGCTTTACTCAAAGCTGAAGGCGATTTTATACTACCGGAGAATGTACCAGCCAATGAGTTTTTGAACCTTGAGTCAAACAAAATATCAACTTCTAGAAACTGGGCTGTTTGGTTGCACGAATACCTTTTAGACTTTCCAGAAAAGCAGGATGTCCTTCGTTATGTTTTGACAGCCAATGCTCCAGAGACAAAGGACAATGACTTTACATGGAAAGACTTTCAGACACGTAATAATAGTGAGCTGGTAGCCATATTTGGAAACTTTATCAACCGAGCACTAGTGCTTACGCACAAGTATTATGATGGTAAATTACCTTCAAGAAATGAACTAGATGTCAGGGATGAAGAAGTGATTGATGCAATGCACACTTTCCCAGCTAAAATTGAGGCTTCATTGGAGCAATTTAAGTTTAGAGAGGCAACTACGCATCTCATGGATCTGGCCCGTGTTGGGAATAAATATCTAGCAGATACAGAGCCATGGAAACTAATCAAGACTGATCCTGAGCGAGTAGCGACTATTATGAATCTTGCGCTGCAGTTGGCGGGGAGTTTGGCGATTTTATCAGAGCCCTTTTTGCCTTTTACAGCGGAGAAGCTTAAGGTAATGCTCAATCAAAAAGCTGTGGATTGGTCAATGGCAGGAGGTTTGGATCTGCTGCCAGCAGGATCAGTGATCAATGAAGCAAGTCTGCTTTTTGAAAAAATAGAGGATGAGTCCGTCGAGGCTCAAGTAAAGAAACTTATGGATACAAAGAAAGAGAACGAAGCAGCTGCTGCGCCAGCACCTCAAGCTGCACCAGCAAAAGAGACCGCAACATTTGATGAGTTCATGAAAATGGACCTTAGAGTAGGGGAGATCAAGACTGCTGAGAAAGTGGAGAAGTCAAACAAGCTTTTGAAGTTCACAGTGGATACTGGTTTAGATACACGCACGATATTGAGTGGTGTGGCAAAGCATTTTACACCTGAGGAAATGATCGGAAAGAAAGTAGTAGTACTTGCTAACCTAGCGCCTCGAATGATCATGGGAGTAGAGTCTCAAGGGATGTTGTTGTTTGCTGAGAATGCAGATGGTTCTCTGAAAGCCGTGAGTCCAGGAGAACTTGCTGAAAATGGAGCTACGATTGCTTAAGGGCCATATCTGGAGATAGGATGCGTTAATTTTTGAAATTAGACAACCAAGTGATCCCGAATAGGGATCACTTTTTTTATTCCAGATTTATTTTTCAAGTAGGGGTCAAACAAATTGGAATTCTTAATGAAATAAGTGTTCACTATTCCATTTACAATATTATATGGCCTAATATACTTCTTGGTGTTCCTTCAATTTGAACATCGTTAAGATATTCAACATGTATAAAACACTACTTTTTTTCCTAAGCCTACCTTTGTGTTTCAGTGCTTGGAGTCAAAATCTAAAGTTGAAATTAGCCGGAGATGGAGAGCAGGGTTATACTGTAGATCTTTATGATGGGAGCCAGCAATTACTAGAAAACACAGAGGAGTTTTCACTCCATCTCGCGAATCTTGATCTAAGCGAATGTATTGACATAGCTAGTTGGACAGGAGCCACTTGGTCAGGAGATGAAAGTAAGCTGCAATTAACTAGAGAGACTTACATTACAGAGCTAGACCTCAACCTCTCCATCAATGTTACCTATGAAGTGATAAATGAGAAGGTAGTTAGTAAGCGGATTGAGCTTTTCCAGTCAGGGATGCCTTCTTTGTATTATACACTTACGCAAACATCCAAACCAAGTCAGACTCCTAATCAGTATGTTACTTTCGAGCATGAGCAATTTCCAGGTGGATTTGCCCATGAGATGTTTCCTTCTGCTGGCTTTGTAACTCCTGCGGGAATGACTGTAGGATTTTTGATGGATGCTGGTTACAAAAATCACTATACTCGTACCACCCGTAGACGCTTCAATGGGCATGGTGGAGGATTTGTGGGAATGAGAAAACTACCTGACCCAGCACTGGTCTCTGTTTCAACTTTGAATGAAAGAGCCAATAATCAACATTACATCAAGCAGACATTTGGTGAAATGTACAACTTGGATGCAGGCATAGAGGCCGAAGTGTCAATTAGTAACAGCTATCAGAAAGTAGGAAATGTTAAAATTAGCAAGCTGTCAGGATTGATCACCCTAGATTGTGCTCCATCCGATAGAGCAGGCATAGAGCTACTGGCTCCCTTGATGAATCAGAAGATCTACACGATCTCTTTTTTAGCCAAAGGAAATACGCCCGTGGCGCTGAAGCTTTTCAGAATTAAAAACGGAGTGAAAACCGTAGAACTAGAGCACGGCATCAAGTATATCGACCAATTCCCAATCTCCGAAACGGATTGGACATTGTTTAAAGGGAGTATAATGGTTCCTTATATTGAACATGATAGCGTGTCAATGTTCATTGGCTCCCAGTTGGGGAAAAAGTGCACACTACACATCAAGGATATAAAAATAGTGGAGCACCAACCACGACGAGAACCTTATAACGTCCTACCAATTGGCGACACCATTATCAAAACCACATATGTATTCGTAGAGCCTTGGACCACTCACAGCGACTTTGCAATCGCCTCTCAAATTCATTTAGCCGAAGGCAAGGGATTTGAAGGTATGCCAATCGAGAAGATGCTTTATGCAAATCTCAATATGCTCACATGGATTACTTCAATCCATGACATGACACCCTTCAATGTCCCGAATCTGAATTACTCTCCAGATATGTATAACCGTGATTCGTTCTTTTCTATCATCTCTAGTCACAGCAAAGAGCTCAATCTTAAGATTTGGGATCAGTGGGCAAAAACACAAACAGAAAAAGGCGCCATTTGCACGATTATCACACCCTACATGGGCACCATTGAAGTCAAAGATAATGAAGCGACGATTCAGTGGCTGATTTGGGCAATGATGAACAAAAGACGCTTTGGCGCGAAACTGCCTGAAGCGCAAATAAGCAAAGCGGTGGATTATATTCTAAATGAATTTGATGAAGATAGGGATGGAATCTGTGAGTCGCACTTTACCCTCAGTCAGGTGGACATCATTGATTACAATCCAAAAACCAATCGACTCGCGGTTAACCAGGGCATGTTTGCCATTGCACTCCGAACGATCAAAACTTTGGGTTATGAGATCTCAGAAAGCTATTTGGAAAAGGCAGAAAACGCCTATCGTGCTTTTTATGATAAAGAGCGTAAGCACTTGTTATTTGATAGAGACTTTCCAGAAATCATTACACTGACTGATCTAGAGCCCGAGTTTTTCTCGCTTTGGTTATTTGATCGACCAATGCTAACAGATAGCATGGTCATCAATCATCTGGAAAGTATACCTATCCTCAATCAATCGACCGATGCGCCATATCCCAATTTTGGAACGACCGCACCCATTTGCGTACGATTAACGAACAATAAGCAGGGATATGCTTATTTGAGTGAAGATTATCAGCCTTTTGGTGAATTTGGAAAGAACTATAAAGATGGCGCTCGAGATGGTATGTATTATAATGGAGGCAGCTGGATGCGTCCTGAGTATTGTGCATATGTTGTGGGGAAAAGACATGGGTGGGACAGGGCACAAATACAAATGGAAAACAGAACTTGGGCGGAAATTTATCTCAATCCCAAATGGCCTAATAGCAAAGAATTCATTCCGACGAAGTGGACCACCACAGACACATGGTGGCCATCCACACGTGGCCTGTGCTGGAATGTGTTTATTCTCATGGCCAACGAAGTAGCAGGTCTGCGAAACCCTGAGATGGACCCAGACTATGAAGGGAAATAATTACCTGCAGTGATGGGATTAAGCGCAATTTCAAATTGTAATTGCAAAATTTATTGAATGTATTTTTTTCTACTTTCATGATTTTAATCAGCTTTGATTTATTAATCAATTTGGGCATATTGGCGTTTATATAGTTAATTAAATATTGCTTTAAGTGCATTTCCTGAAAGACAATAATTCCTAAATCCTTCTGTTATTCTATTTTGAATTAAATCCCTATGAATAGAAAAGATTTTTTGAATAGGATATCTCTGGGTGCAGCATTCGCGCTCACTGCTGGTTGCTTAGGCTCTTGTAACCAGGATGAAATAAGTCCTTCACAGCCAGTAGGGGAAGTTGATTTTACACTGAATCTTGATAGCTCTTCCAATGCGGCCCTTCTAGCAAATGGAGGTTATGTCATCGCCAATAGGGTAGTGGTGGCCAAAGATAATAACGGTGAATTTGTTGCTGCTTCCCAGCGTTGTAGTCATGAAGGGTTGGATCGTGTGATTATGAAGAATAATGAGTGGTACTGCCCAGAACATGGCGCAAAATTCAGCTTAGACGGTATGGGTTTAAACAAGGATGGTAGTAAAGGTCTTACGGTTTACAAAACAGCTTTGAGTGGCACAATGTTGCGTATATATTCATAACCTAATAGAATGAAAAAGATAGCATGGACATTAGTGGTCTTGTTGATAATTCAACAAGGATATGCCCAAGAATCTGACTCCAATACCTTCACTGATATTGCTCAGGCAAAGGCTTTCGCCAAAAAAAAGCAAGTTCCCATTTTGGTGGTATTTGCAGGGTCTGATTGGTGCAAACCCTGCATTCAGTTTAAAAGAAGCATATTGGTTAGTGAGTCATTCACTTCTTATGCGAAGCAAAATATGGCCGTGTTGTATCTGGACTTTCCTTTGAAAAAAGCCAATAAACTATCTCCAGAACAGACGGCACAGAATGAACTATTAGCAGAGAAATACAATCCTTCTGGTGCGTTCCCCAATATATTGATGCTAGATGCTTCTGAAAAGGTGCTTGGAACACTTTCGTTTAAAAACCAAACGCCAGAAGACTTTATCGTCGCTTGCCAAGCTTTAGCCAAATGAGATGAGGACAGCCATTGTTCCTGTGTTGATGTTAAATTTGTTAGCGCTGATTGTAAGTGCAAAGCCATCAGCTACAGCCAAGAAATCTTTGCTTTTGATGGGTTGTGCTTTTGAGGTGGCCGCTTCAGCTCAAAATGAAACTGCGGCATGGCAGGCTGTTGAAGCTGGCATCAATGAAATCACACGAATCGAAAAGCTAATATCCTCTTGGGATCCACAATCTCAGACCAGTGAAGTAAATCGAATGGCTGGCATCCGTCCCGTGAAAGTTGATAAGGAGTTGTATGACTTGATATATCGAGCTAAGAAAGTTTCCTCACTTACCAATGGTGCTTTTGATATTTCATTTGCATCAATGGATAAAATATGGCGTTTTGATCGTACGGAGCAGCAGTTGCCAGATAGTGCAGTGGTCATTGCTGCAAGTTCCCATATCAATTACCAGCAGATCATTTTAAATCCTACAGATACGTCTGTCTTCCTAGCTGAAGGAATGAAGATCGGCTTTGGCGCAATAGGTAAGGGCTATGCAGCCAATAAAGCCAAAGCAGCAATGAATGCAATTCCTGAAGTAGTGGGGGGTGTTGTTAATGCTAGTGGTGATTTGCTATCATGGGGAGTAAGCAGTTCTCCAGATGGATGGAGAATCAGTATTGCCAATCCCAAAAACAAAAATCAACCTATAGCTTGGTTGCAAACAGATGATTTGGCGGTGGTTACTTCTGGGGATTATGAGAAGTATTTTACCTCTAATGGCAGGAGGTATGCGCACATTATCAATCCCAAGACTGGCTACCCAACCAATGGAGTAGCTAGCGTTACTATCATATGCCCTGATGCAGAGTTGGCCGATGCGTTGGCTACTTCCGTTTTTGTATTGGGTTCTATTGAAGGGATTTCCTTAATAGATAAATTGAATCAAGTGGAATGTATCATTATAGATAATGATGATGAAATGCACCAATCAAAAGGATTAAAACTAAATGATTACTAGCGTGAAACGATTTTTGAACTATTTATTGACGATTCCAATTGCTTATGCGATGAGCAGTTGTGTTTCTGTGAAAGCCTACCAAAAAATGTATCTCAATGATACGGAGATGGAGCTCGCGAGTAAAAAGGTAGAGACATTCGAGACGAATTTCGAGACTTACAGAGAAGGTGTCGCTGGTGCCAACGGAGGCAAAGTAGGTGGTGGGTGTGGTTGTAATTAACACTGAGTATACATGAGACTAATTTATCGCAGCCTGTTTTTGGTTGTATTCATTTTAGGATCTATTGAGCTACTATTTGCTCAAGACCCTGTGGTAGTAATGAAGCCTGCCTACCAAATGAAGGCCAACACGAAAGAGATAGAAGCTAATTTTCTTTCCAGCTACTATGAGCAAGACGGCAACAATGGAGCGGTTACTGGCGGTATCGGCACAGAACAGCTCAATGATATAGCGAATATTTTCACGGTCAATATTCCATTGGATAGTATCAATTCCCTTGGATTCTATGGAGGAGCAGACTACTATAGTTCCGCTTCCACAGACAATATCGATAGGTTTTCGTCTTCAGCATCCAGTAGTGATATCAGGGTTTTCGGTACGATTTCTTATAACAGGAAAAACTTAAAAGCAGGGGAGACTTACGGCATACGAGCTGGAGCTTCGGCAGAGTATGATTACACCTCTTTCTCAACTGGACTTTCTTACACCAAAGAGTGGAATCAAGGCAATTCGGAAATCAATGTAACTGGTCAGGCATTTTTTGATAATTGGTTGATCATCTATCCTTATGAGCTGAGAGGAGATGTAACTCTGCCTACAAGCAGTCGCCGTTCTTACAACGGGCAAATCAACTACTCTCAGGTCATCAATAAGCGTCTGCAAATGGGAATTTCAGCAGAATTCGTAAAAATGACTGGCTTACTTTCCACGCCATTTCATAGGGTATATTTCAGCGATGCAGTCAATCCAGACATAGAGCGTTTACCGGAGAGTAGACTCAAAATACCACTAGGTATTCGCCTTAATTATTATCCTATGGATAACCTGATCCTGAGGAGCTACTATCGCTATTACTGGGATGATTTCGGTATTTCTGGAAATACTTTTGAGTTGGAGACACCTATCAAATTGGCTTCTTCATTGACTATTGGCCCCTTTTATCGCTATCATACACAGTCGGGCTCCAAGTATTTCGCTCCCTATAAAACGCATTTGGTTGCTTCTGATTTTTATACCTCTGATTATGATCTGTCCACATTGGACAGTCACAAATATGGCTTGACCATTCGTTACAGTCCTTTATATGGTATCCTTCGATCCAAAGAAATCATTGGTATCAATAAAGTCTTAATGCTCAAATACCTAGAAACAAGATTTGGTAACTACCAGCGGAGCACTGGGCTTAATGCATATTTCGTGAGCTTGAATCTTGGTTTTAGCATGAAATAGAAGCTGGCTACCATTTCTATTTGCTTCAATACTTCCCCTGAGCTTCTATCGCCAACTTCACATGCGCTAAGTGATGTCTGCAATGCCAAGCATACATACCAATCGTCTTTTTCAAAGTAGCTGTGTTTCCACTTGCAGGGTGAAGGAAAGTCCTTACTAAGTCTTCATCCGAAAGATTCTTAAGAATAATTGTCCATTTATGATGAAGGCTTATTAGCAAATTCAATGCATTGGTCAAGTCCGCTTCATTTGCATCTGGCAGTTCAGCCCACAGCGTTTCCTCATACGGCTTTATTGTCGGGTGATCCTCTGTAAGTGTCCATTTAAACCGAATAATGCTATTCATATGGCTGTCACTACAATGATGTACCAGTTGCGTGATATTCCACCCATCAGGTCTATAGCGCCAGGATTGGGAAGCCAATGGTAAATCTTTTAATGCTTCCGTTAGTTTGCTTGGGAATTCAGAAATATCAGTAATCCACTCATCAAGATGCTCCTTCTTAATAGTCAGAGGAGCATTAAATTTTCCTATTGGGTATCTCAAATTATCTAATTGTTCAGTATTCATAGATTTTGGATTTTACTGTTATTTCTTCTAACGATTCGATATTTTTATTCTCAAATCTGCATAAATATGAAAAAATTCTCCTTCGTTTTCGCACTAGTGGTTCTGTTTTTAGTCGCTTGCGAGCCAAAGCAAACCACACAACCTGCTATTCTCTCCGGTCAAATCATCAACCCTGTTGGTGATATTGTCACATTCAGGTTGGAAGATACGACCTACACTGATACGCTAAACCAAGAAGGTATGTTCAGTCGAACATTTGATTTGTCCGAGCCAATTAATATTCGGTTTGGCCATGGTCAGGAGATTACTGAAGTTTATCTCAGGCCAAATGATGATTTGAAATTATCCTTAGATCCTGAATTATTTGATGAGACTCTGAAATACACGGGTATCGGTTCAGATCTCAATAATTACAAAGCAGCCCTCGTTTTACTAGAGGATACACTTATAGGTGCGCGAGCTCTGTTTGTGCTTTCTGAGAATGTCTTTTTACGCACAGTTGATTCTATCGCTTCTTTGAAAGTGTCCTTTTTAGAAAAAGCGGGCGTTACCGATCCTGTATTTATAGATCAAGTAATCAATAATGAGAAATGGGGTGCTGCTGCGCAGAAAATGAATTATGTATCTTATTATCGATACCTGAAAGATTCCAGCGCATTTGATGTGAGCGATGATTTCTATGTGTTTGCCGAGTCCTTGGATATTACTGATAGTGCAAATTTGGCTTACCCTCAGTTTAAAGGATATATAGGCAGAATGGTTGATAACCTGGCTAACCGAATGACAGCAGGAGATGATCGAGCAGAGTACCTTGATAACTATTTAAAGGTCCTCAAGGAGCAGGTATCAATACCTTCTGTCAAGAGTGATCTGATTTACTCGTCACTCAAGTACAATCTATCAGACTTCAAAAAGGAAACACGCGAAGCATTTTACAAGCAGTGGATTGAATTAAATCCGACAAACTCCAAAGTAGAAGAAATAGCTAAAGCAATTAATATAATGGAAAGGTTACAACCAGGCAATCCAGCTCCTGACTTTGCTTTTGAGACTCTAGAAGGTGATACTTTGGCTATGGCTGACTTTCTTGGCAAAGTAGTTTATCTGGATATTTGGGCGACTTGGTGTGGTCCATGTATAGCAGAGCACCCTTATATGGAGGTTCTTCAAGGTAAGTTTAGTGCTGAGGATGTTGCCTTTGTAGCTATCAGTACAGATAGCTCACCTGATCCTTGGAGAAAGATGGTGGCTGATAAAGAACTAGGAGGGATTCATCTATATGCACCAGGAGCTTGGAAATCTTCTATCATCCAAGACTATGGCATCAATGGTATACCTCGCTTTATTCTGATTGATCAAAAGGGGAATATTGTAGATGCAGATGCGGCAAGACCTTCAGGAGATATTGATGAGCAAATAGAAGCTTTACTTTCGGCTTCTTAAAGCTTGTCTAACTCGACCTGATAGTCGTATTGTAGATCTTCGTCGAGGGTAGTAAGCGCTTTTTGTATGCTTACTAAATGACGCTCATAAAGGTTGGTAAGTACCGTGCTTCGTGTATAGGACGGACTCATTGATTTCATCAACTGACAGTACTTTAGGAGGATTTCCACTTCAGCTTTTTTGCTTTGCGTATATCGAATGTGTTTTTTGGCACCTCTTAGAATCTTTCGGACGCTTTTTGCTATAAAGTAAAAGCTAGAGGTATTGATGAGTTCAAAGTCGTCTTCCATCTCTTGATTCACAGCTAATATATAGCTATCGAGATCTTGGGACTCATAAAGAAGATAAGTGAGTAATTCTTTATTTTCTTTTTTGAAATTCCCTAAACGAATGCAAAGCGCTGCTATCTCCTCTTTAGGAAGCTCACGCAATTCACGTTTGATTTCTGATATGGTGGCAGTCTTCACTAGTCAACTACCACTTCTTGCTCATTGAATGAGACTTTGTCGCCTTTCTTTACTTTGCGTCTTACACGCATTTCTACGCTACCATTCACTTGCACCGATTCTTCTAGGATGCACTGTTTGGCATGGCCACCAGAGTTTACCCATGCGAGTACTTTCAGTAAGTCGTTTAATTGAATATACTCCTCGTTCTCTTTTAATGTAAATGTGGTCATTGCAGTTTTTCGTTAATCATTGCTAAAGCTAACAAATGCTTTGGGATAGATGTTTAAGCTTTCAAAGATTCTGAGATAAGCCAACCTCCTGACCAACACGCTTGAAAGTTAAAACCACCAGTAAGACCATCAATATTGAGAACCTCACCGGCTAGATAAAGCCCTGGAAAACGCTTGCATTCAAATGTTGTAAGATCTACCTCGTTCAGTTCTATACCACCACAAGTCACAAATTCTTCTTTGAAAGTGCTTTTGCCGCTTACGCTAAATCTGCCTTGAGTCAATTCTTCGGTGAGTTTATTGATCTGCTTATTGGATAGATTAGCAAAGCATTGCGATTCACCAATTCCTGATAATGATGCTATTCGCTCCCAGTAGCGTTTTACAATTCCAAACTGTGGATAGTTGAAGACTTGACGTTTGCCATGGTTTTGTTTGAATTCTTGTAGTAAGTTCAGTGCTACCTGTTGAGTAAGTCCATCAGTGAAGTTAATGAGTACATCAAAAGAATATCCCATCTCATTTAATGCCTCTGCACCATATGCGGATAACTTGAGCACTGCTGGCCCACTCAGTCCCCAATGTGTGATGAGTAGGGGGCCTTCAGCTTCCAGTTTAGTCTTGGCTACTTTGATCTTGGCATTCTGAAAACTGATGCCTGGTAGATCTATGAGGCGTTCATCATTAATGTTGAATGTGAAAAGTGATGGCACCAACTCAGATTTTTTCAAACCAAGGTCCGTCAACACTTTGAAAGCTGCAGCAGAAGACCCGGTAGTAAATGCCACCTTGTCAGATGCTATTTCCCCTTTATCTGTTTCCAGAATCCATGAGTTCTCTCTCTGAATAAGATGCTTAATTGTAGTTTGCTTTTCCAGCTTTATTCCTAATCGATAGCCTTCATTGACAAAGCAATCGATGATCGTTTGTGAGCTGTTTGTTTCCGGAAATACACGATTGTCTGCCTCTTCATGAACTGCAACGCCTCTTTCTGAGAGCCAATTGCGCATATGATCTGTTGAGAATTGCTGGAATACAGGGAAAAGCTTCTTTTGGCCTCTAGGATAGAAATTAACCAACTCGCTGGGCTTCTCTCGGCCATTTGTGACATTGCATCTTCCACCACCCGATATTCGGACTTTGCTGAGCACTTTGTCAGACTTTTCGTAGATCGTGACTTTTGCTTTCGGATTTTTCTCCGCAATATTCAGTGCGGTGAAGTATCCTGCAGCGCCAGCGCCAACAACAGCTATTTTCATCGGTCGAGTCTTTTCTCAGCGAAAGTGATGTCACGATCCTTGCTGTAATGTATCCGATAGTAAACCAGACATTCATCTGCGCCAGCATCCAACACCGCTTTTTGTGCTTTATCAGCAATTTGCATCAATTCTTGATAGGTGCCTTGCATCACAGTTTCGAACGGCGTGATAATGTGTTCAACACCTGATTGCTGGATGACTTCAATGGCTTTATCAACCAGCTGATAAGTGTCCAAGGTTTTACTTTTTGGAACTATCTGGATGCCGAGAGTTATGATGTGTTCTGTCATTTAATTAAAAAAGTTCATTGTTCGCTCAAGCCCAATAGAGCAGAAGGAGAGGAGTGCTTCGATAGATTTGTCCATGAAGATCACAAGTTCTTCCATTTCCTTTTTATTGAAAGGACTCAAAACGTAATCTACTTGCTGCCCCTTTCCAAATTCATCACCCACGCCAAATCTTAGTCTTGCATAATCTTGACCTCCAGTCAAAGCTTCAATGTTTTTTAGACCATTGTGGCCACCGGCAGATCCTTTACCCTTCATTCTTATTTTGCCGAAAGGCAGAGCGAGATCATCAGTGACGACTAAGAGATTCTCTTTTGGAATTTTCAATGAATTAAGCCAATAACTGACTGCCTTCCCACTTAAATTCATATAAGTGGTAGGCTTCACCAAATGGATACTTCTGCCTTTGTGCTTGATCTCAGTTACAAAGGCATGTCTATCGTGCGTCCATTTGGCGCCTTTTTCATCAGCTAGTCTGTCTAGTACCAGAAACCCGATATTGTGTCGGGTAAGCTCATATTCAGGGCCTATGTTGCCAAGACCAACGATTAGGTATTTCATAATGTGCTAAAATAAAAAATCCTACCCAGCACAGGTGCTAGGTAGGATTCAAAGTTATGCTATTGCTCGATTAAGCTTCAGTTGACTCTTCCGCTGCTTCTTCTGCCTCTTCAGCCGCTTCTTCTTCTACTGTCTTACCTCTCAATGCTCTTGGTATCTCGATACCCATGATAGTCACTAGAGGATTATTCAAGATTTCGAAGTTATTAGGTACCAATTCACCTACTTTGATAGATTTACCAAGACCAAGCTTAGTTACATCTACTTCGATAACTTCTGGCATGTCTTTAGGAAGTGCCTTAATAGTCAAGAATCTCAGCTTGCGGATCAACTTACCACCTTGCTGAATACCAGGAGGTGTTCCAACTGGGTTCAATGGAATATCCATTTTAATTTTTGTTCCTCTAAACAACTGAAGGAAGTCAATGTGCATGATCACTTCACTCACTGGGTGAAACTGAATGTCTTGCATGATTGCTTCGTAGATAGAACCCTCTACGTTTAGATTGACAAAGTGAGCTTGATCTGTGTAAACAAGATCTCTAAACAAAATCATTGGTGCATAGAAATGTACCTGCTCTTCACCACCGTAAAGTACTCCTGGCACAAAACCTTGCTCTCTCAATCGTTTAGCTTCGGTCTTGCCAAGATTTGCTCTTTTAAACCCTATAATCTCAACACTTTTCATAATATATTATTTGTTAATTGTTACTTGATAAATAATTCGCTGATTGACTCATTGGTGTTCACTTTGTTGATTGCTTGCGCAAATAGGGACGCCACGGTTAATACTTTAATTTTGTCACTTTTCTGTTTCAGTGGAATCGTATCACTCACGATAAGTTCCTCTACCTCAGAAGCTTCAATATTTTCATATGCTTTCCCAGAAAGGATAGGGTGCGTACAAATTGCTCTAACCGTTTTTGCACCTTTCTCTTTCAAAAGATTGGCTGCTTTGGAAATAGTGCCGGCAGTATCTGCTAAGTCGTCTACCAAAACTACGTCTTTGCCAGTTACATCACCTATTACTTGCATAGAAGCAATTTCATTAGCTCTTTTTCGATGCTTATCGCAAACTACCATGTCAGCTTCGAAGTGCTTAGCGAATGTTCGTGTGCGTGCTGTTCCTCCTACATCTGGTGATGCAAATATTAGATTCTTAAGATTTAGGCTCCTTATGTATGGAACAAAAATCGCAGAACCATCTAAGTGATCCACCGGAATATCAAAAAATCCCTGAATCTGACCTGCATGTAAATCCATGGTCATCAGTCTATTGGCCCCAGCAGCTGTAAGCAGATTGGCCATCATCTTCGCAGCTATAGAAACACGTGGACGGTCTTTTCTGTCCTGTCTTGCATAACCAAAATAGGGCACCACAATAGTTACATTCTTTGCACTCGCACGCTTAGCAGCATCTATCATGAGCAAAAGCTCCATGATGTTGTCACTAGGAGGATTAGTAGACTGAATAAGAAATAGGTCGGTTCCTCTGATGGATTCGTTGTAGCTGAAGTTTAATTCTCCATCGCTAAACTTCTGTGAAGTACAATTCCCCAACTCACAGCCGTATGCCTCAGCGATCCTTGTTGCTAGATCGTTTGAGCCTTTACCTGCGAATATTTTGACTGAAGACATTGTTTTCGTTTAAAACATTAATCCCGATCCAAAGGACCGGGATTGAATGTTGGTCTACTAGGGCTCGAACCTAGACTCTTCTGGACCAAAACCAGACGTGTTGCCAGTTACACCATAGACCAAAATGGATTGCAAAAGTAGTCGTTCTTTTTAAAAATCAAAAGGTAGCTTGCTCAATTAATCAAGGTTTTTTATCCACTCCCGAGCATTCACGAAAGGTTCTATCCAAGGAGACACTTCACAGTCCTTAATTTGTTCGTTTTGAGCCCAATTCCAAGGAAAAATGGTACGCTCCAAATGTGGCATGATAGCAACATGTCTGCCATTTTTCGAGGCTACACTTGCCGTTGCGAAGCTACTTCCGTTAGGATTTCCAGGGAAAGCTTCATATCCATAGCGAACTGGGATGTTGTAATCCTCTGGTTTACCAGGCAAAACGAACTGACCTTCTCCATGTGCAAACCAAATCCCCAATCGACTATTGCTCAAAGAAGAGAACATCACTGTTTCATTTGTCAAAACATCCACTGTTAGGAAGCCAGATTCAAACTTGCCAGATGAATTATGTTCCATCTTAGGATGTGATTCAGCTAATTCGGGATAGATAAGCCCAAGTTCCATCATTAATTGGCAGCCGTTGCAAACACCTAAACTCAAAGTGTCTTTTCTAGCATAGAAGGCATCTAAAGCAGATTTAGCTTTTTCGTTGAAAAGAAAAGAGCCAGCCCATCCTTTAGCAGAACCAAGCACATCTGAGTTGGAGAATCCTCCAACGAATACGATCATGTTGACACCATTCAAGTCTTCTCTGCCGCTGATTAGGTCGGTCATGTGCACATCTTTCACATCAAAGCCAGCCAAATACAAGGCGTAAGCCATCTCACGATCACCATTGACGCCTTTTTCCCTGATGATTGCAGCACGGATGCCTGTTGGCTCTCTACGCTCAGCAGAAATGCCATAGCTCTTATAAGAGCCCGTAAAGTTTTCAGGTAAGGTGTAGGAGAGAGGTTGTTGCTTATAGTTCTCAAATCTTAAATCAGCACTTGCCGGCTTACTCTGCTCACGATCTAAGAGGTGAGAAGTTTTGAACCAAACATCTCTTAAATAGTCGATATCCAGATTAGTAGACCAGCTACCATTTGTGAGATTTAAGTTTCTTTCTTCAGATGGCTCACCAATCATGTTATAAGCTACTTTCTGCTCATTCAGAATAGCTTCTACTTTATCATTTTCAGTCACTTGTATCAAAATACCAGGCTGCTCACTGAACAATACCTTCACACTATCATCCTCACCAAGTGCGCTAATATCTATGTTCAATCCACCTTTGGTATTAGGGAAATTCATTTCCAAAAGTGAAGTGATTAATCCTCCGGATCCAACATCATGGCCAGCCAGTATAAGATCTTGAGCTATTAAAGTCTGGACGGCACCAAATGCTGCTTTCACCTCTTCAGGCGAAGCGTCAGGTGCTTCAGAACCAATGGTTGAGATGACTTGAGCAAAGCTGCTTCCTCCTAATATAAATTCAGATTTACTGAAAGGGATGTAAATGATCTTAGAGTCTGCTTTCTTCTTGATGACAGGCGTGACCACTTTGCTTACATCCGACACTTCACCAGCTGCACTTATGATTACTGTTCCTGGAGCCAGTACCTTTTTACCGTCAGGATACTTCTGAGCCATGGAAAGAGAATCTTTACCAGTTGGGATGTTGATGCCAAGTGCCGATGCAAATTCACTCGTAGATTTTACAGCTTGGTATAGGCGGTTGTTTTCGCCATCATTCTTAGCTGGCCACATCCAATTGGCGCTAAGCGAAACTCCAGAAAGACCAAATGCGAGTGGAGCCCAAACAATATTTGTAAGCGATTCCACGATTGCTAGTTTGGAACCAGCGATAGGATCGATAAGAGAAGCAACAGGAGCGTGACCTATAGAAGTAGCGATTCCTTTTTTGCTTTTATAATCCAAAGCCATCACGCCTAAATTATTTAGCGGAAGCTGAATTTCACCTACTGTTTGCTGTATAGCGACTTTACCAGTCACAGATCTGTCCACCTTATTTGTCAACCAATCTTTACAAGCAACCGCCTCTAAACGCAATACTTGTTTCAAATAACTTTCAAAGTTTTCTATCTGATAATTTACTGACTTGAATGTCTTTTTACTGCTAGTGTCTGTAAGGATCGTTTTTGGAGAGGCACCGAAAAGATGATTCATTTTCAAATGAAAAGGAGCAGCATCAGATCCTGATCGTTTGAACGTTAACTGATCATCTCCAGTTGTTTTGCCTACTTCGTAGTATGGAGCACGCTCTCTTTCCGATACTTTCTTAAGGTATTCTGCTTTGTCTGCTGGGATTACTAATCCCATGCGTTCTTGAGATTCGTTTCCAATCAATTCCTTCTCGGAAAGAGTTTTATCGCCAACAGGGAATTTCTCTAATTGGAAATCACCTCCTGTATCTTCTACCAATTCCGAAAGACAATTCAAGTGGCCACCAGCGCCGTGATCGTGAATCGAAATAATCGGATTGTCATCAAGCTCAGCCATTGCGCGGACAGCATTAGCTACACGCTTCTGCATTTCAGGATTGGAACGCTGAACGGCATTGAGCTCAAGTGAAGTGTCAAAAGCGCCCGTATCAACAGAAGAAACAGCACTACCCCCCATACCAATACGATAGTTGTCACCACCTAAGATCACTACAGTCTGATCTTTCTCTACCTTCTTTTTGATGCCATCTTTGAGCTTGGCAAAGCCAATACCACCAGCTAGCATGATCACTTTATCGAAGGAGATGGTTTCCTGATTTTCTTCATGCTCGAAAGTGAGCACACTACCGCAGATGAGTGGTTGACCAAACTTGTTGCCATAATCACTAGCACCATTTGAAGCTTTGATGAGGATTTCTTTTGGTGATTGATAAAGCCATTTACGTGCTGGAATGGCTTTTTCCCAATTATTTTCTTCTGTCAATCGGGAATATCCAGTCATGTAAACCGCTGTGCCTGCTAGGGGAAAGCTGCCAATACCGCCCGCCATTCTATCTCGGATTTCTCCACCGGCTCCTGTAGCTGCACCATTGAATGGTTCTACTGTTGTAGGGAAGTTATGGGTTTCCGCTTTGAGCGAAATGATGGAATCATAGTCTTTGATTTCGAAGAAATCAGGCTTGTCTTGCGTTTTAGGAGCAAACTGCTCTGCACGAGGGCCTTTGATGAAGGCAACATTGTCTTTGTAAGCGGATACGATTTGACCAGGATGATCTTTAGATGTCTTCTTGATCCACTGAAACAATGTCAAAGGCTGCTCATCTCCATCTATGATGAATGTTCCGTTAAATATTTTGTGTCTACAGTGCTCCGAGTTGATCTGAGAGAAACCAAAGACCTCCGAGTCTGTCAGGCTGCGTCCGATTTCTTCAGAGACTTCTTTTAGAAAATCAATCTCGTCACCTGTCAAAGCCAATCCTTCGGATTGGTTGTAAGCTTCTAGATCTTCAATGTGTTGAATAGGCTTTGGTGCTATGTCAAGTTTGAAGATGGATTCATTCAAATCCGAATATCGTTTCTGAAGCATTGGATCAAACAATTGACCCTTGTCAGTAGAGAATGATTCTATCCTTTCAATCCCCTCTATCCCAGCGTTTTGAGTGATCTCAACAGCATTGGTACTCCAAGGCGTAATCATCTCTTTTCTAGGTCCAATAAAATCTCCTTTGATTTCCGTTTCAGAGATGAATTGAGCTCCTGAGAACAACCACTGAAGTTTCTTTTTGTCACTTTCGTTCAATGGATTGGCCACCCCAACGATGTAGTAGAGGTCGGAAGATTTTTGAAAAATGTGGATCATAGTAGCGCCTAGAATTGAAAGACGCAAAAATAGAAGATTATGTCAAAGATTGTCCCGAAGTAGCAAAGAAGCGACAAGGGATTTTGCACCTTCTAGGATCTCATGATGCTTCAATGGCAAGAGGTGAAATTTGAAACCTTTTTCGCTCCTATATTTTTTTATGATTTTATCAGCTCTGATGATAAGGTCCGTACTGCCAAGTATGAGTTCAATTTGCAATGCACGTTCGAAAACAGATTGAAATTCTTTCTTCGAAAGGCCAAGAGGTTTGAAATAGGTCCATGTTTTATATACCTGTGTTCTTTTTTGAGCATCTCTTAGTTGACTTTTGGCAAACCTGACCAAACCTGCTTTGGCCAAACCTAAGGTTTCAAGAATACTTATTGTCTTGTCCAAGAGTTTTGGATGAAGCATAGAATATTTAAAGATGTCATTGAAAAGTGGGGAGGTGGAAAATCTGTACAATGAATGCTCAATAAGTCCATCCGGCGCAATTAACAATGTACGCTGAGGAGGATTCTTCGAATAGCAAACCAATGAAAGGGCAAAACGACCCCCTAAGCTATATCCGATGATATCATAATTAACAATCTGCTCCTGATCTAGGAACGACTCAAAGTCATTGACCCATTCAGGATGATGAAGCGCATGGTCTATTCGGACACTTTCACCGTGGTAATAAAGATCAAAAAGGTACAGCGTGCATGAATTTTGGAGCAAATCCACATAAGAACTGAACACATTGTGATCTTGTCCAAATCCATGAAAAAGTACCACTTTTCGTTCTCCCTTGCCCTTTTTCACGTAGTGCAATTGCTTATTTCGCTTCATGAATCGAATTTTATTAAAAATTCTCTAAATATTTTAACAAAGAATTAAACCAAATGTAATGACAGTCGTTAGGAACTCAGGAAACTTTTGACTCATTTTGAGTTTCCAGAGTTTAATAAATCGAAATTACAGAAAATTGAAGGATAAGATTTTAGAAGGGGCGCACGGTTTATTCGTGCAATATGGCGTGAGATCAGTGTCAATGGATGATGTGGCGAGCAGGTTGTCGGTTTCGAAAAAGACACTTTACCAGCATTTTGAAAACAAAGATCAGTTGGTATTGGAGGCCATTAGGTTTCACATGGATAATGAAATGGGGCATTTCAATCGTGTGGCAGAAGAAGCTACAGATGCCATTGATGAATTGATAAATATTACGATGTGCATGCGTGAGCATGTTTTTAAGATCAATCCATCCTTACTTTTTGATTTAAAGAAATATCACAGTGAAGCATGGAATGTTTTTCAAGATTTCAAAAAATCATTCATCGTAGATCAAATCAAAAACAATATCATTAGAGGAATCGAAGAAGGGTTTTATCGTCCAGATATAGATCCTCGAGTTATTGCTATTCTCAGAATAGAGACAGTTCAGCTTGCCTTTGACGATAATATTTACCCAAGTGTAGATTTTGATTTTTCCGCTGTTCAAATGCAAATATTAAGTCATTTCACTCATGGATTGCTATCTGAGAAAGGTAGAAAAGCTTACGCAAATCATCATAATTCCGAGAATAAAATTTCACTTAATTGATACTTCAGGCCTAACTACAACTTTTAATATGAAACAAAAATTACTACTGGTGCTATTGGCTTTTAGCACTAATTATTTAGCTCAAGCACAGGTGCAAGAATCATACAGCGTCTATGATTGTATAGATTATGCCATAGAAAATGCTGCACAGATGAAGAACGCTCGCCTCAATGAGCTTTCTGCTGAAGCAAGAGTGAAGGAGACTATAGGTATAGGTTTGCCACAGGTGACCGGCTCTGTATCTGTACAACACAGTCCGACTTTGCAGAGATTTTTCTCTACTTACAATGCACCTCCACCCGGTGAATCTGGATCTGGATTTGGAGTAACTCCAGCCCAGGCAGCTGCTTTGGGTATGAAGGATGGTGATGTTTATGCTGCAGAAAACTTCTTTCAGTTGCAAAGTGCGGGGGATGCAAGTCTTAGTATCAATCAATTGATTTTTAACGGCTCTTATATAGTTGGCTTGCAAGCATCTCAAGCTTATAAGGATTTGTCCATAAAGCAGCGAGAAGAGACTGAAGGTAGGATAGCTGTAGCCGTGGGTAAAGCATATTTCAGTGTCTTAATCAATGAAGATCGATTGAAATTATTCGAAGCAAATCTTGCACGAATAGATACGCTCTATCGCAATACCAAAGAGATGTACGTCAACGGATTAGTAGAGCAAATGGAAGTGGACCGACTGAAAGTGACTTTAAACAACTTAAAAACAGAGAAATCAAACTTTGAGGATTTGGTAAAGCTTACAAGACAACTGCTAAAGTTTCAAATGGGCTATCCTTTAGATCAACCGATAGCGCTTTCTGGTAGTATTCAGGAAATGTTGGATGCAGAGTATGATCCCATCTCTCTGGATGTGAACTATGACGACCGTCCAGACTATCAAGTCTTGCTTGCCAATATGAAATTGCAAGAGCTCAATATCAAAAATAAGTATGCAGAATCACTCCCTACATTGGGTGCGTTCGCAAATCTTGGGATGAGCACTCAGTCGCCATCTTTTGGTGGTTTATTCCAAACTGAAAGTGATTTCTCTGAGCAAAGCGGTGTAGGTCCTGATAAGTGGTATGGCTACTCTAGTCTTGGACTCAGCCTGAGATGGAATATTTTCACCGGACTACAGCGTAATTATCAAATTCAGCAGGAGAAGATTGCTCTAGAGCAAATTGAACTGGGCGTAAGCAATCTCCAAAATCAAATAAATGTGGAAGTAATGGATGCAAGCATCACTTTCCAAAGCGCTGTAGAAAGATTAGATGTCCAACGCGAAAACGTTGATTTAGCGCAGCGCGTATTCAACAATGCAAAAATAAAATATGAAGAGGGTGTCGGCTCTAGTTTGGAGCTAGTAGAGGCTGACCGTTCTTTAAAAGAATCACAAACCAATTTTTACAATACCATTTTTGAAGCTATTCTGGCTAAGATAGATCTTGATAGCGCCAAGGGATTGACCAGAAAGTAAACCACCATGAACCTAATGCAGAACTACTATAACATGAAAAAATCATTACTTATTATTCTTCCATTGATCGTCCTTCTGGCAGTAGGATGTGGGAAAACAGAAACCACGTCTGCTGATCTAATAGCAACTGGAGACATATCAAAAATGCATGAAAAGAAGAAAGAGCTTTCTATGCAACAAGGCGAGATTGAAAGGGAAATTGCCGTTTTGGATTCGGCAATCTTGGCTAATCAAGGTGTGAAAAATCTACCATTGATTACTGCACTAAATATCCAAAAACAAAGCTTTAACCATTATATAGAGCTGCAAGGCGATGTGATGACCAAGCAAAACGTGTTGATCTACCCGGAAGCAGCAGGCTTGTTGGTCAGTGTAAAAGTGGATGAAGGCGAGAAAGTGACCAAAGGACAACTTTTGGCCGTAATTGACGATGGGGGCATTAGTAGTCAGTTGCTGCAGATGGAAACTCAGCTCGAATTATCAAAGACAACTTTCGAACGTCAAGAGCGCCTTTGGAACCAAAACATAGGTTCTGAAATCCAATACCTACAGGCCAAAGCAAATTATGAGGTTCAAAAGAATGCTGTGAATCAAATGAAAAGCCAGCTTCAGAAGTTTCGAATCACAGCGCCATTTGCAGGAATAGTTGACAATGTGTTCAAAGAGCAAGGAACTGTAGTTGCTCCAGGTGGGCCTGGATCAGAGGTTTTCAGGATTATTAATCTATCGGATATGTACCTCGAAGTACCTGTCCCTGAAACCTATATCGGAACGATCACAGCTGGAAAGGATGTAAAAGTCTTCTTCCCAGTTTTGAATAAAGAGATCAACTCCAAAGTGAGACAAACTAGTAATTTCATCAATCCGAATAACAGGTCTTTCACTGCTGAAATAGCTGTACCTAATACCAATGGGGCCATCAAGCCAAACATGACGGGTAAGGTGCATATCAATGACTACCAGAGCGCAGAGGCTATTATGATTCCTCAGAGTATCATTTCTGAAAACTCAGATGGAGATCAATATGTGTTTTTAGCTTCGGCTATTGAAGATGATGTGGCTATTGCCAAAAGAGCTATTATCACCACAGGCAAAACTCAAGGCGACTTAGTAGAGGTAATGTCAGGTCTTAAAGACAATGACAATATCATTCAAGAAGGAGCTAGAAGTGTAAGAGATGGTCAAGAAGTAAAAATCCTAAGACAGTAGAAGATGGATATCGAAAAAAACAAAGGATCCAAGGAATTTGGACCTGCTTCATGGGCTATTGACAATCCGTCCGTCGTTTATGTGATGATTGGACTGATTTTCTGGATAGGATTGAAGGGCTATTTTGCAATGCCTAGAGAGAACTTCCCAGAGATCATAGAGACTAAGATTTATGTGAGTACGCCTTTTCCGGGTAATACGGCCGAGGATATAGAGCGTTTGATTACAGATCCACTTGAGGATGAATTGAAGAATGTGAGTAACGTAGTGGAGATCACTTCTACTTCACAAGAGGATTACTCTATCATCACCGTAGAGTTCGATGAGGAGATCACTGTGGAAGCAGCAAAGCAGAAGGTGAAGGACAAAGTAGATGCTGAAAAAGCTGATGAAGATTGGCCCCTATTCAATGGTGCTAAAGTCGAGCCGAATGTCTTCGACCTGAATATTTCTGAAGAGGTGCCGATAATGAACATTAACATCTCTGGTAACTATCCAGTGGATAGACTGAAGCTATTCGGTGAGTACTTACAAGATGAGATCGAAAATCTTTCAGAGATTAAAGGTGTAGATATTCGTGGTGCTCAAGATAAAGAGGTAGAAGTGGCCGTGGATATTTTCAAGATGATGGCTGCAAAAGTGAGCTTCAGTGATATTACTCAGGCCATTAGCAATGGAAACATGACCATGTCAGCTGGTAATTTGGTTACAAGTGGTCAGCGCAGGACTATTCGAATACTCGGAGAGATAGAGAAGCCAAGTGAGTTAGAAAACTTCGTAATCAAGACGGAGAACAATTCGCCAGTTTATTTGAAAGATATCGCTGAGGTTTCATTTAAGGATGAGGATAAAACAACTTTCGCACGTGAGTTTGGCCACAATGTGGTGATGCTCGATGTGAAGAAGCGTGCTGGTAAAAACATGATCGCTGCAGCGGAAGAGATCCAAGTAATTATCAAAGATGCGAAGGCCAATGTCTTCCCGATAGATTTGAATATTTCAATTTCAAATGACTCGGCACCAAGAACACTCAATCAGGTAGATGACCTAGTGAACAACATTATCTTCGGGATTTTCCTTGTTGTTTCTGTTTTGATGTTTTTTCTTGGATTCCGAAATGCATTGTTCGTTGGCTTTGCCATCCCAATGTCGATGTTCATGTCATTTATGATATTATCCATTTTGGGATACACACTCAATACAATGATTCTATTTGGGTTGATCATGGGACTGGGTATGCTTGTCGATAATGGTATAGTGGTAGTTGAGAATGTCTACCGATTGATGGAAGAGGAGGGTCTTTCCCGTATTCAGGCAGCTAAGCAAGGGATTGGTGAGATCGCTTATCCTATTATTATTTCTACAGCTACTACAGTTGCGGCTTTTGTTCCGTTGGGTCTTTGGCCCGGAGTATTTGGGCAGTTTATGATATTCTTCCCGATCACTCTTTCTGTTGTGTTAGGATCGTCACTTTTCGTAGCGATTTTCATGAACTCAATGCTTGTATCCAGATTTATGGAGGTAGGCAAAAAAGTACTTACCATGAAGCAACTCGTAAGGTCGAGTATCATATTAGTTGTTTTTGGAACCTTCATTTTGATTGTAGGGGGTACAATGCGGGGGTTAGGTTCTGTGATGATTTTTACCGCATTCCTTCTTTGGTTGTACAAGTTTGGAGTGAAAAAACTGGCGGATAAGTTTCAAAGATCAGCATTGGTTTGGTTTGAGAACTTTTACGAGCGTCAGCTTACCATTGCGCTTCGCAAGAACAACGTTTACTGGTACTTCAGTTTCACTTTCTTGATGTTGATAGCCGCATTTATGTTCTTCGGAATGTCTGTGGGATCTCAGCGAACCAAGATTGAGTTTTTCCCTGATAATATTCCGAACCAAATCATAGTCTATATAGAGTATCCACAAGGGACAGCTATAGAGAAGACCAATCAGCTCACTAAGGAAATTGAAGAGCGATTTTATGAAGCTATCAACGATCCTGAATATATAATAGATGGTCAGAACGTTCTTGTAGAGTCAGCAGTATCTCAAGTAGGTGAGGGTGCGGGTAATCCGCAGACTGATGGTGGGTCTGCCGCAGAAATGCCGCACAAAGGAAAGATCACGGCTTCTATGAGGGAGTTTAAGTTCCGGGAAGGTAAAAACTCTGAGGAACTGCGTGCCAAAGTACAAGAAGCACTGAGCGGGATCTATCCAGGGGTAGCGATATCTGTAGAGAAAGATGCAGCAGGACCTCCTGCTGGATACCCAATCAATATTGAGCTTGAAGGTAGAGATTATGATCAGCTCATCAATACAGCTGAGAACATGAGAAATTTCATCAATTCTCGAAATATAGCCGGTATTGAGGAGTTGAAAATTGATGTAAATAAAAGTAAACCTGCGCTCGAAGTAGAAGTGGACAGAAAGAAAGCTGGAGAGCTTGGTGTAGCTGTTGGGCAAGTTGGTAATCAACTTAGACAATCACTATTTGGCACCAAAGCGGGTATTTACAAAGAGCATGGCGAAGACTATGATATCAATATCCGATTCAATGAGGATTTGAGATATAATACCAGCGCGCTGTTCAATCAAAATATCATTTTCAGGGATCAATCGAGCGGTCGAATCAAAGAAGTACCGCTTTCAGCTGTAGCCACTAAAAAGAACACCTCTGGATTTAGCGCGATCAAGCATAGAGATACAAGGAGAGTAGTAACAGTATATTCTGGACTTCAGCCGGGGTATACGGATGCCGCTGCTATTGTAAAGGAGATAGAGGAGCAAATGGTTGATTTCAAAGACCTTCCAAAAGGAGTGCGAATTGACTTTACAGGTCAGATAGAGGAACAGAATAAGCAAATGGCTTTCTTGGTAGGAGCATTCTTCTCTGGTTTAGGTTTGATCATGCTTATTTTGATCTTCCAATTTGGAGGCATCTCTAAGCCAGCTATTATTATGATTGCGATCTTCTTAAGCTTCATTGGAGTCTTCGGAGGTCTTATAATCACAGGTTGGTCATTCGTGATCATGATGACCATGATGGGAATTATCTCTTTGGCCGGTATCGTAGTGAACAATGGGGTTGTACTTCTTGACTACACGCAGCTTTTGATTGATCGTAAGAAACTTGAGATGGATATGCATCCAAAAGCTTATCTAACCAAAGAGGAAGTGAAGGCACTCGTGATTCGTGGAGGTCGTGCAAGGTTGCGTCCAGTTATTTTGACTGCAGTCACTACAGTACTAGGACTTATCCCATTGGCCATTGGTCTGAATGTGGATTTCTTCTCATTGTTCTCAGAGTTTGATCCAAAAATCTACATGGGAGGAGATAACGTAATCTTCTGGGGCCCATTGGCTTGGACTGTGATTTTCGGATTGATCGTGGCTACATTCCTAACACTCATTATTGTACCTGTACTCTTCACTATAGTTTATAGAATGAAGTATTGGTTTCATATGAGAAATAATAAAGCTGAAGGAGCTATTTAAACCATTTTACTCCTATTGGATTAAGCCAATAGGAGTATTTTTTCTATGAACAGACTTACATTCATACTTGTAATTGGTGTCCTATATTTTGCCTTTGATTGGTACGTATACCAAGCTCTAAGGGTAGTTGTTGCCGATTACCAGCCTTTAACTAGGCGATTCATTACTGTGAGCTACTTTGGTGTATCAGCTCTTTTGTTAGCAGGAATGCTGTTGTATAATACACTCGACTCTAAGGTCTATCATGGGTTAAGAGTATTTTTAATGTCAGCTTTTTTCGTCACTTTCATAGGTAAGTTGGTCACTGCACTCTTCTTGCTTTTAGACGATTTCAGAAGACTATTCACCTATTTTCTAAGTCTACTACCATCCAAAAGTGAAAGCACTCCAGATCTTTCAAGGTCTGAGTTTTTGTCAAAGTCAGCACTAGTTGCTGGCACACTTCCAATTGCGGTTTTTAGCTTTGGGATTATTTCTGGAGCCCATGATTACCGCATTCGAAAACGTGTAATTACTTCAGGGTCATTACCAAAGTCCTTCGATGGACTCAGAGTAGTTCAGGTTTCAGATATACACACTGGAAGTTTTTTCAACAAAACTGCAGTTGCTGGAGGTGTAGATATGATCAATCAGGAAAAACCTGATGTTGTCTTTTTTACAGGGGATTTAGTAAATAATCAAAGTGATGAGGCAAAGCCATATTTAGATATTTTCTCAAAGATCACTGCTCCTTTGGGTGTGTATTCCACCATGGGAAATCATGACTATGGTGATTACCGAAGCTGGGCCACACCTGCAGATAAGGCAAAGGATATCAAGCAGCTCCACGATATGCATCGCTACATGGGATGGGATATATTATTGAACGAAAATAGGATTATCACTCAAAACGGAGATCAACTTGGAATTCTTGGTTTGGAAAACTGGGGAGCTGGCCGATTCTCTAAATATGGTGATTTGAAAAAGACTTATGCGGGCTCAGAAGAAACTGCATATAAAATATTGTTGTCGCATGACCCAAGCCATTGGGACGCGCAGGTTAGACCAGAGTACCCAGATATTGATCTTATGCTTGCAGGCCATACACACGGAATGCAATTTGGTATCGAGATAGGTGATTTCAGATGGAGCCCATCACAGTACATTTATAAGCAATGGGCAGATATGTACCAATCAGGAAATCAGTATTTGTATGTCAATAGAGGTTTTGGCTTTCTGGGATATCCTGGTCGGGTTGGTATTCTTCCCGAAATAACTGTACTAGATTTAAAATCGAGCTAGTAGATAGGGGTATGAAGCCATAGCGTAGTTTTTAGTGCGTATGTTTCATTTCTATTCAACTACTGTAAACGCTTTACCTAACTAAAAAAAGACTTTACGGTTGATGGTGAGATTGCATTAATTTGCAGTCAAACAAAAGGGGCTCCCAGGCCCCTTTTGCTATTTTTGTCGAGTAGTTATTAACTTGACTGTAGAATTCAATTAGCATGAAAAAAAGGATTAACAGCTATCGTGATTTTATCAATCACGGTCTATGGAAAATTAAATTAGCTGATTTACCTAAAGGTAAAAGATACTTTTACAGCACTCTTCGTATTGCGTTTATCACATTTACAGAGTTTAATAAAGATAAATGCGGAGAAAAGGCTTCAGCGCTTACTTATTTCTCTGTGCTGTCTGTGGTGCCGGTAATAGCCTTGGCTTTTGGAATAGCTACAGTATTTGGACTAGAGAGCTACCTCACAGAGGAACTTGGTCGATACTTCACCGGTCAACAGCAGGTACTTGATTACACCCTTGATTTTGCAGATAAGATGCTGTCCACTTCGAGTGGCGGGATTATCACGGGAATTAGTGCTTTATTTTTGATCTATGCCGTTGCTAGACTTTTGAATAATATTGAGATCGCATTTAATGATATATGGGGGTCCGCTAAGGGCAGATCGCTCAAGCGTAAAATGACGGATTATATGTCTGTGATTTTTTTAGGTCCAATAATATTGATTCTTTCTAGTTCTGCTGCGGTTTTCCTTACTACATCAGTCGAGTCTATTGTGGAGCAGATTAACTTCCTTGGTTTTTTGATGCCGATAATTCTTTTCTTAATAAAACTAGTACCGTTCTTTCTTGTTGGATTTTTACTCTTCTTGATTTTTGTAGTTTTCCCAAACACTACAGTAAAGCTTAAACCAGCATTAATTGCAGGAATAGTGGCGGGTGTGGTATATCAGATCATCCAATATATGTGGATAGATGGACAGATCTACCTTTCTACTTATAGTGTCGTTTATGGAAGTTTTGCTGCATTGCCATTATTCTTGATTTGGTTGCAGTTGAGCTGGACGGTAGTCTTGTTGGGTGGGGAACTAACATTCGCCATCCAAAATGCAAAGGGTTGGTCTCATGACGATGATAAATTAAGAATGAGTTTGAAGTTTAAACGTAAACTAACTGTTTACGTGCTTTGGAAGTTGACAAACAGTTTTCGCGAAACAGATGGGCCTGTTTCATTAGCTTCCATTCACGGCGATTTGCATATTCCATTAAGGTTTTTAAGACAGATAATCACAGAATTAGAAGAAGCAAAGCTTATTGTTCGAGTTGTTTCCGTTACGGATGAAGAGCTTTATCAGCCAGGACTTGATATTAATAAGATTACTATAATAATGATTTACAGCCGCTTAGAGTTAGTTGGGTTTAGTGAGTTCCCAACAGATTTGGAAGGAGAGGGGTTTGAAGATATTGTTAGAGTAATTGAAAAGTTAGAGGCGGAGATGACCAACTCGAGTTGGAATAAAAAACTGGTTGATTTATGATTTTCTTGATTTGAATGACCAAGTGAATTCAAATTCAGAAACTACAATTCCATTCTTCATTTTACCGATCGTTTTTAGTTTCACCGTTTGTGGTTCTCCGGTAGTTTGAGCAAGGCTAACCGCATTGAACGCATCTTGAACATCACTGCAAGTGAAAAAGACAGTGTCGGTAGCCTTTTTGCGAAAAGTGGCTTTTAAATCGACAATAATAAAAGCAATAGAGGGATTTGATCCGGTGATTGCTAGTAAGCATGGTGTTGCGGTGGAAAGCTCTGCAGCCATGCTTTGCACCGCAAAATAGGTGCTTTTAAAGGGGTTTTTTGTAATCCAATTGAAAGGGACTGAGGCAATGCACTTTTCTTCATCAAGATGCCTTAGGCGCATTCCTGCGAAAAAGCCCATCGGTAGTTGAGTTATCAAAAAGAACAAAAAGGAAAACCTCCCTGTGATACTTCTTCTAAGTTTTTCTTGAGACGAGGAAAGTTGCATGGTAGATGGGGTGAATTATGGTGGCAATACCAATTATGACTGTGTTGATAATGCGCGCTTCTCTTCTTTAAGAATTTTACGTTTTTCCTGATTCAGGAAGAATGATTCCAAACCTCCCTCAAAAAACTTCAGCATTAGAGCTAAAGCAAGTTTAATTGCAATACCCAAGAACATAGTAGACACAAGTCTTTCAATGATAGGTTCGATGAAGTACTCTTCAGAGATGAAGAGTATAATAGCCAATGTGAACATTATGGTAGATGCTTTACGACCTACCCTTGCCTTAGCTAACTCTTGAATCGTAGACTCTAACTCGACATTTTTAACTTTTATTTGATCATTTTGCTCTTTGATTTGGAAGTTGGCATTGTCCAACTTCTTTTGCAATCGATCAGACACTCTGGTGATTACCTTGGCTTGAGCGACAAGGTCCTCATAATCCGCAGAAAAGTCATCTACATCATTTTTGAATATAGCATGTGTATCAAGTTTGGCTCGAAATTCCTTTAGCCTTCTTATTTCATCGTGATACAGTTCGGTAGGTCCGTCCATTCGTAGCTACCTTAGTACTCCTCTATCTCCAGGAAGTTAAAATTCAAATCAAGTAAGTCTGCATAATCTTCACCCGCCTCCATCATATCCTCATCATCTTCTTCGTAGTACCAGTTGATAATAAGATCAATATCAGATTCCTCAAATCGACTCAATCTTTTGAAGACATCAAATAGACATTTCGAGGAACTAGTATTGAAATACTCGAAAGAAAAATTTGCTGTAAATTTTTCCATGTCACTTTCTAAAACAGAATCTAGACCCTCTATTATTTTTTGATAAAACAATATGGAATTTTCAGGACTTGATCGACCTTTCACCTCAAGAATACCTTCTTCAGGATCGAAGTTGACCAATGGTGTGACTCTCGTAGGCTCTAAAAAAAACTTCTCCATAAATCTTCCAGAATAAACTCTGATTAATCCTCTACAATTCTTGGTAATCGTACCTGAAGTGTGAAATATGATACTTTATCATTAACAGGCTGAAATGTATATCTTAATTTTTCACCACCTGTTTTTCTTGCTATATCTATAAAACCAAGACCACCGGTTCCTTTATCTGAAAACTCTTGATCTTGAAGTGCTTTTTTATACAAAACACGAAGTTCGTCTGGTTCAACTGCATTGATTTCGTCTAGCCTTCTTTTAACTTCATCTATTTTATCCTTTGGGATATAATTACCAGTTTGTAAACTATAGAATCTTTTTCGCGCGGCTATTAAAATAAGCGCTGAACGAGAATCATATCCGCTAATCAAGGTTTGGTCAGCATTTACTTCATCTAAATGATAGTATAAATTCTGAATACATTCCGTAGCTACATTGTAAAATTTCTTCTTGACTTTACGATTTTCTTCAAGTTCTTCCAGCCGCTCTTCAAGAGTTGCTATCATGGAAGTCACAAGGTCAAATGTTAGTTCCCCCTTATACATCAAGATGATGTTTTGGTCATAGATGTTCTTGTAACTTCTTAAATAATCCATGTTGTTGTTAAATTCATTTGATCACCTTTCTCATGGGAAATGCAATTACTTTTTCAAGACTAATCAGAATCCATGAAATTATTAAAAATAAATGGAAATTTCGTTGAAATACAGCTTTTAAGTCATTCTTAAGTTTTAAACATGCGAAGTTACAATTTCTCATTGATTCCATAATTCTACTCATTGGTTCTTCAATAATCCCCTTCAGTAGTAAGTCTATAAAGTCTGTGGGATTTTTTATTTAAAATGCGAATGATTTCAAACTACTTATAATAACTCAACCGATTTTGTGTGATAAATTATTCGCAGTTGAAAAGATTTATTTAGTTTAGTTCTTAGCGCGAACGAAAATTTAGAAGAACCAACCAAATTAACGAATATGTTAAAGAAGGATTTATATGCGATAGCCTATGCCATTACCGCATTAATAGTAGCAGGAACTGTGGCTTACTATGTCTTTTTTGTTCAAAGAGACATTATTACAAATTTCAACGAAGACCCTACCGTTGTTCAGGTGGCTTCTAGGCAAGCTACGATGGGACAAACCATTGTTAAGACGGCAGTTGGGATGGGGTATTCAACTAATGAAAGAAATTTCTTGATTTTTCAAGCTGAACTGAGTCGTATTTTACCAGTTTGGAGAAAAGGTCATCAGGCACTAATAGAAGGTGATGAAGAACTTGGAATTAAAGCACCTTCACAAAGTGGCGCCTATTTGAAGCTTCAGGAAGATTTGAGATTCTTCTATGAACAGATGAATATCAATGCAAGTAATTTGCTTGATGTAGAATTCACAGAAAATAAAAACGATATTAATGCGCTGGCATTAAGGAGCTCCATTGAAACACTGATAAATACTGTTAAGAAATACCAAACAGCTTCTGATAAGATTTCAGATTATTTCGTAAGTGAAGCGCAATCCTTCAAGACAGGTTATAGCCTTGTTGAAAAGATTGTTTTCGGAGCGTTCATGGGTTTTTTGCTATTGCAAGCACTATTCGTATTCCGACCTCTTGTTAAACTAGCTGGTGACAACTACTTAACTGCGAATAAAGCATTCGTGAAAGTGAAGAAATCAGAGGAAGAGTTAAAAATCAACTTTAAGAAGCAAAAGTTGATTAACAAGAAACTCTATGAGTCTAGGAAGGAAATTGAAGAGAATAACAAGAAACTAAAAGAGTCTGAAGGTAAACTCTTGAAATCATCAGAGGAGCAGATCAAGATTAACGAAAAATTGATATCAGCACAGGAAGAACTAAATGGCGCCTATAGAAGGTTGCAAGATTCGGAAGTTGAGATCAGGGAGCTTGCAGATAAGCAATTGCAGGATAATGAGAAATTATTCCTTGCTGAGAAGAAATTGAAAGAGACATTGAAGAAAGAGCAGAAGTCGAAGGAAGAATTGAATTTTGCTATTCAATCTCTTAAAGACGCTCAGTCTCAACTGGTGCACTCTGAAAAAATGGCATCTCTCGGTCAGCTTACCGCTGGTATTGCACATGAGATCAATAACCCGATCAATTTTATATCGAGTGGTATGGTATCTATTAAAATGTCAATTGAGTCCATGCGAGAGATCGCTGAAGAGTATTCTAGACTAGATGAAGGTGCAGAGCTTGAAGAAGTACTGGAAAACGTAAAAGAACTTAAAGAAGATCACGAATACGAAGAGATACTAGAAGAGTTGGATGAACTAGTTAAAGATGTGAATTATGGTGTTACAAGAACCATAGAAATTGTAAAAGGTCTAAGGGTATTCTCCAGACTAGATGAGGAAGAATCGAAGACAGCTAACGTTAATGAGAACTTAGATGCTACATTAACACTGTTACGAAACAAAACTAAGAATACAATTAAGGTTTCTAAGTTTTATGATGAAAAAATGGATGATATTGAGTGCTATCCAGGACAGCTTAATCAAGTATTTATGAATATTCTCAATAATGGAATTCAGGCGATACCAGCTGACCGTAAAGATGGTGAGATCACTATATATACTGAAGAGTTGGAAGATGAAGTTGTTATTCGTATTAAGGATAACGGAATGGGGATACCTGAAGATATTAAGAATAGAATTTGGGAGCCTTTTTTCACAACCAAAGCAGTAGGTGTAGGTACAGGTTTAGGAATGTCTATTACTTATGGTATCATTGAAAAACATAATGGGAGAATAGAGCTTACTAGTGAAGTTGGGCAAGGGACTGAGTTTGCAATCACTTTGCCTAAAAGACTGCAGAAAGCCAAAAAAGGCGAGGAATCCAAAGTCGCAGAGAGTAAATAGTCCTATTTTTGCACTCATTTAAAATAGCGTAGATAAGAATGGAAGAGACTAAAGAATCGAAGTTAGATGGCAGATTCGAGAAGGAGAAGAAGTATTCTTTGCTTTATGTAGATGATGAGGCCACCAATTTAAGGGTGTTTAAATCCAATTTTCGAAAGTTTTATAAGGTCTTTACGACCACCAATCCTTTTGAGGCTATTGAGATCTTAAAAGAGAATAGTATTCAAGTTGTGGTAACTGACCAAAGAATGCCAGAGATGACTGGTACTCAGTTTCTTGAAACTATACTCCCAGATCATCCAGATATTATAAAAATCATTTTAACTGGGTTTACTGATATAGAAGCTATCAAGGACGGAATCAACCGATGTGGTATTTATAAGTATATCACTAAGCCTTGGAACTTTGATGAGATGAAAGGGCTCTTGGATAGAGCTATGGAGAGTTATCAAGTTTCTCTAGATACTGAGGAACACGTCAAAGTTCTGGAAGTATCAAATGTAGAACTAGAGCAGAGAGTAAATGAAAGGACAGAGGAACTTAATACGATCAATAAGAGACTTATAGATAGCATTAGATATGCAGGGCTTTTGCAGCAATCCATGCTTCCAAATGAGCGATATTTGAGTAGAATATTCGCTGAGCATTTTGTTATGTATCGTAATAAGTATTTGTTCAGTGAGGAATTCATTTGGACTACAAGTCTGAATTTTAGATCTGAGGATTATACTGTGATAGCTTTGATTGAGTTTGATGGTAAGGGAATTGTTGGTTCGCTAAAGACACTTATTGCTGATTCTGTCCTTAACGATTTGATACAGGATAGAAAAATATTCCATTCTGGTGATATTATTAGGGAATTGACGCAGGAGCTTGATGCTGCCGGATCTAAGGAATTACAATGTGACCTTAAAGTGTCAGTTGCGCTTTTTGATAACAATGCCAAGACATTGCAATTCAGTGGAGTAGATCAAGATATGATTATTTTCACTGGTAATGAGATGGTTGTGCTGGAAGGTGAATCAAAAGAGAATATTGATGATTTGATGGCTGATAAAATCGAGCTTACAGAAGATGCAACATACTACATGTTCTCAAATGGTTATTTCAACCAGCAAAATCAAGATGGTGTGAAGTTCTCACAAGAGAAATTTGAAGAAATGTTGAAATCGATTCAAAAGAAGAATTTGTCGGATCAGTATAAGTTCTTAACTCAAACAATTGAGGACTGGGTTGGGGATAATGGAATGTCGGATGATATTTCTATAATAGGATTTAAGCTTTGACGGAAAGATGGAGATAAAGGCGAGTAATTTTAAAAATTGGTGCACTGAAAACATAAGTCCTCAATCTTGGACGAGAATATGTTTGAAGTGTGTTGATGATCTCAGAGCTAAAGGATTCAATCTGAAGCAAATGGAAGATTTGAATCCTGACGTTGATCTAGACTCTGAAATTTTAGCAAAACTCAATGAAGCATTAGAGGCGCTTTATGAAATGTCTGTGGATGAGAGCCTATTAGTCCGTTACTAATTCTTTTATATTTCAAAACCAAAAACCAACACATCATCAGTTTGATGAGTGTCTCCTTTCCAACCATTAAAGGCATCAGTCAGTTTTATTAATTGGTCCTGCATTGGTAAATCCGAATTTTCCGCGAGCATATCTTTAAATCTCTTACTAAGGAATTTTTTATCGTCCTTCCCACCAAATTGATCTTGGAAACCATCTGTGGCCATATAGATTTTATCACCTGCTTCCAATTGAATATCAATGTTGGTTAATTTCTCAGAAACTTCTTTTTCATCACCTTCAATTCCACCTATCATATATTTTGGACTTTTGTAGGTCAAAAGTTCTCGTGTTCCTTTCTTTACAATATAAAGTGGGATGCCAGCACCTGAGAATTCCAATTTAAGATCATCAAGGTTTATAATGGCAAGTCCCATTTCCATTCCATCTCTATTCAGGTTGTCATCTCCTTTCATTTCAAATTTTATAACCTTATCTAAACGAGCAAGTATTTTTGTAGGCTCAATGTAGTTCTGATAGTAAACAATGTTGGTGAGCTGATTACTTCCCATTATGGACATAATGGCCCCTGGGACGCCATGACCTGTGCAGTCAGCACATACAATCACGAGGTACTCATTTCTTCCTAGTCGAACCCGCTCAAACCAATAAAAATCGCCACTTACAACGTCTTTGGGTTGATAAAATACAAATAGATCATTAATAACTTTTTTTAGAACAGTAAGGTCGGGAAGTATTGATTGTTGAATTCTTTGAGCATAAACAATACTATCTGAAACTTGCCTATTTGCATGTTCAAGAAGAACCTTTTGAGATTCCATGGTATTTTTCTGGGCTTCTAGCTTATCGTTAAGTTGTCTTTGTTCAGCGAGACGTTTAATCAAAACTTGAGATGCATTACTTAAGAGTGATGCAAGACGTCCCAATTCATCATTCGAATTGATCTTTATTTCAACGTCAAGGTTGCCTTTACTCACTTCCTCAGCCATTCGAGTAAGCTTTACTATTGGCTTAACGAAAATATGAGCTGCTATTAGTGCCAATACCAGTGATCCTCCAAGTACAAGGCAAACAATCAAGACGAGGTGTGATTGAATCGCTTCCAGTGGGGCATAAGGGTCTGCTGTACTAGAACTGCTTGCTATTCGTATAGCTTTTTCAATTGCTTGATTGATAACGAAATAGTATACCGAAGACGCTGCGATAACTAATGAAACACAGAGAATAGACAATTTTGCATAAATATTCATGTCTCTAAGGTAAATGACTGAACTCAATAATCATGAAATGTGGATGTCATAATTATAAAAATTATTCAAAGTTTGCACCAGATTAAATTGTTAAATGAGCTAGATAAAATGGTTAATAGAATAAATTTCTCCATTGTTTTAAATGAATGCTTTATAGATTCGCTTATCAGGAAATCGAATGTTGATGTCGAAAATTTGGCTTGTCTTTGTTTTAGTCATAATTTCCATAGTAGGAAAGTCTCAAAATCTAACGGTTTATAGAAGCCAAAAGAGTGTTGTAGAAACCGTAGAAGCAATCACTGAAGAAATAAAGCAGCGCGAAGGGCTTATTTTTTTTGAAACAGTATCACACGATGATATCGCTAAAGAACGCGGTTTGAAATTAGCACCGACAAGGTCAATCTTATTTGAGGATCCTGCTCTCTCTACAATTTTGATCAATTGTCAGCAGACTGTTGCGCTGGACTTGCCCTTAGAGATATTGGTATGGGAAGAGTCTGGAGATGTATACATTGGATTTATAGATCCAAAATACATGGTTCGAAGATTTATGATTGATGGTTGTGAAGATACTATTCAGGAGCTTTCAACTCTTCTTATACGTATCAGCGTTGGAGCATTAAAGAATCTACATTAATCTCCGCCAAAGACAATTCAATTTTGAAGCCAATTTTTTCCCACCGAAATAAGAGTTCCTTTTCAGATAGAATGAATTGCATTTTTTCGTTAAAATCCGAAGGATATGTGGTAACGTCAAGACGCAGCGCATCATTATTCTTGTCATAGTTGTAAGAACCCCATTGATCCCAATCTTTATTGAAAATCACAGTCCAACTTGAGTCTTCACGTGGAATAGTGAAAAGGGAGTAAATTCCTTTGGAGAGCGGTTGTCCATTCAATAGGATATTCTCTGTAGTATTTAGAAAAGTAGCTTTATTAGCTCCTGTACGCCATAGTTCATCATAAGGAACAAGATCACCCCAGATTTTCCTTTTCTTCACTCCTGGGCTGCTGTATTCGATATTTACTAGTGCTTGATTTATTACTACACTGTCTGATACGAGAGGTGATGGCCTCTTATCACTATTCCTTGCGCAACTGACGTTGAGGATCACGCTGATAAGGATTATAAGCACAGTTAAACTGTATACTGGAATTGTCTTGTTTGTGGACATATTACTGTTCTTAAACGTTCAGTTTTGAATATTGTTTAATATGTAACATCTTGATTTTAAATAAGTTATCAGTTAGGTATATTTTTTGATAACCTTTCATAAATTATAAGAAAATGGGCATCATTGGAATTGAAATCCCTCAACTAAACGAGGAGCAAGAAATCGAAGTTGAGGTAAGAGTCAACGGAATTAAAAAACAATACCATTACCGTGTAGAGCTATTTTACTGGGACGAATGCCCATACCCAACTGAAGACAGGGTGGAGTGCATTCGCCAATTGGTAAATAGCTACGATAAAGATTGGGATCTAACACATCTTGGCTTACCTACAGATGATTATATCCCGATAACTTTCCGTAAGAAACGACATTGATTTAGAACGGAAGATCCTCGTCAGAGGAGAAATCTTCTTTCATCCATTCATCGCTAGGAGTAGGAGCAGGAGCGTTATTGTTAGGCGCACTACCTGATGAGGCACTACCATCTCCGCTTTTTGCTTCTATTCTCCATGCCTGTAGGCTGTTAAAGTATTTTACTACTCCTTTAGGGTCTGTCCATTTTCTTCCTTTTAGATTGAAAGAAACAGCCACATCGTCTCCTACATTGAAGCTATCCAACTGTTGGCAGTTGGTTTGAATCAATTCCATTTTTAAGTACTCTGGATATTGTGGGTTTTCTGAAAATTCCAAAACGAATTCTCGTTTTTTGAAACTTGCTGATACATCTTGTGTCGGGGATACCTCAATTAATTTACCTTCTATGGTCATGGGTCTTTTTTTAAACTTTTTCTCAAATTTGCAGTTCATTGCAAGGATATGAAAAAATCTAAGAAGTTATTTTTAGTAATAGCTGCAATTTTCTTGATTATCATGATTGTTATCGGTTGGGATATGAGCCAACGGACAACATGGCCAGGTGCAAATAGAAATTTACCTCAAAGGATTCAATCAGATGAAGGCGGGAATTAAAGTTGATATTGCAAACTATGACTTTAAGAAAGAAAGGGAGAAGATAACAGATATTCCTGGACTAATAGAGTTTGCACACACTGTAGGAAGTGCACTTATCAAACCCGAGGATAAAGGAAAGATTAAAGGGCAATCCCTAGCTGCCATGCGCGAGCAAACAGGGAAGGATTATAGCAAAATAATGAATCAAATGAAGGGTCTCCTACAGGAGGCTCAAGATTTAAAAACTCGTGTTTCCGTGTCTGAACGTATTTATAATTCAAACCTTTCTTTTAAGCCTGTAATACATCAGACGTATCATTTATATGAAAGAGAGGACTCCTCAGATTTCCTTTCGATGATAAGTCCAGATGAGTGGGGTAATTCCTCAAAAAAATTGAGCCATATCGCCACGGTCAAATTGATGTCTGATTATACTTGGGAAGTAATAGAAGGTTCTCTTAATGATTAAAACTATGAAATTGTCATTTGCGTTGATTAAAGTTTTCATTCCATTTTTTTTCTTGGTGTTTGTGCTAAGCTGCAGTTCGCAAAAGGAATCGGATCTCTTAATCAGTTGTGATAACACTGATTTAGCTATTGAAGTGATTGAAAATAATGCTGTGACCTGTTCGCAGCAAGGTTCAATTACTGTGGTCGCTTCGGGTGGAGTATCATCTTACTTATTCAGTATTGATAATGAGAATTTTCAGACCAATCCAGTTTTTTCAGATCTGCTAAATGGTGAGTATACAATCACTGTTAAAGACAAAAATGATTGTGTTGCTGCGGTGAGTACTACTATTGATTTATCTAATGATGCTATATCTTTAATGTCCTCTAATATTACTTCAGCCTCGTGTGGTTCGGCAAATGGTTCTGTCACTTTAGACGCTTCAGGTGGAATTACACCTTACATGTTTAAAATTGGAAATGAGTCATATCAAGACTCTCCTTTATTCGATGGATTAGCTGCAGGAGATTACGTCTTTAATGCCAAGGATGGTTCAGGTTGTTTGTCAAAATTATCTGTAACAATAATGAACGATGCGAGTGATCTTTCCCTAGTGATTAACAGCACCTCTGCGGCAGGCTGTGGTACTTCCATTGGTGCCATATCTCTAAGTGCGAGCGGTGGAGATGGTACCTACACCTATCAATTGAATAATGGAAGTTTTGGTGCAAACTCAAGTTTTTCTGGGCTAGCATCAGGTTCTTATACTGTAACTGTATTAGATGGGAATGATTGTACAGATGCGAAAACAGTTGAATTAAATTCTGGCATAAAATTATCCACTCAAATCATGCCCTTAATTTCAGCAAATTGCGCTGTAAGTGGTTGTCACAATGGATCACAAAGTCCTAATTTGAGTACTAAATCTCAAATAATTTCTAATGCCTCCAACATTAAAAGGGAGACTGGGAGCCGTTCAATGCCGACTGGAGGTAGAACCCTTACCAATGCTCAAATAGCTCAAATAGCTTGCTGGGTAGATGATGGCGCTTTAGATAATTAGAATCTACCTCGAATAACAAAAATCATATTTCGTCCAGGGGCACTAATGCCTGATGAGTAAGGCCTGTAGTGCTGATCAAAAATGTTTTCAAGACCAAATTGAGCTGAAACATATTTGGTGAGCACATATTGCGCCTTCAGGTTCAAGGTGACCCAGCTTGGTGTTCCATCAGCAGCGTATAATTGTGCTTTGTCTATTATTTCGCTATCGGGCATATCAGATGCTGGCTTGTCAAAGTTGTATTCACTATAGACTTCCAATTTGAGTTTCCTTAACTGATAAATTAAGCTAGTCCTTCCAAAAGTGGGAGGGATATGTCTTAGTGGTTCTTTAGAATCAAGTAGGTAACCATCTGTAAAAGTAATAGTAGTGCTTGCCGCTAAATATTGATTGATATTTTGCGTAAGCTTTAGTGAGCCACCAAAAATGCGTGCCATATCTGCATTCACTTGCGCCCTGACCTGCTTCTCTTCACCTTCTATTTTGATGGTGTTTGATCCATTTACTTCATACTCGCCACGAACAATGGCATTAGTAAGTATACTATGATAGGCCACAGCGTCTATTCTTATCCCACCTAATTGATGTTGACTGCCTAGTTCTTGATTGTAAGAAAACTCTGGCTTTAAATCAGGGTTTGGAACGATAACAATATCATCATCTTGCTCAAACAACTTACCTATATCATCCACATTCGGTGCGCGGAATCCAGAAGAGGTAAGTGCTTTAAAACTGTTAGAGGTATTTGGTTTATAAATGATTCCCATCATTCCATTTAGCGCTTGATTTGTATTGGTCAAATCATCTAAGCCAAAGTTGATAGCGGTATCATTACTCGTATTTGCTCTTAATCTTATGTAGCTATATCGACCACCAAGATTGAGCGTCCATTTATCATTCAGTATGTGATTGAAATTCAAATAGGCAGCGGCTGAGCTATATTGACTACCACCATCTGGGTACCTAGGGTCTGTGTCTCTGCGTTCATTTGTTATTATATCTTCACGATTGGCATCACTTGATACTTGATTGTGAAAGAAATCCAACCCATAATATATACTGGACCTTTTGAATTCTTTATCAAAATCTACGCTGAATGTGTAGAGGTCAACATCTTCTGTGGATAATCTCTTACTTGTAGACCCAAATCTTCTATCAATGCGGCTCTCTTCATATTGTTGATAGCCTGCAGTCAATTTCACTTTGTTGTATAATCTGCTTTTATTGAAGGAGGTATACTGCAGGTTGTGCATCATCCATCTCTGAGGTCCATAATGCCAGTCCCCATATATCAGAGAATCTGTGTTATCAATAGTGGTAGTGAGTCGATCATATCTTGGGATATCTGAAGTAGTACTGAAGTAAAAGCCATAAGTAAGGGTATTTTCTTCAGATAGCTTAAAGGCAATCTTACCAATGGTATTGATCAAGTCGAAATTGGAAGGACCTTGAATGTTTGGATCTAGATTGTCAATTAATTGATCCACGCCATCTACTGTTTTCACCAAATACTTTTGTTGAAAGTATCCTTCATAACCCGGACTTCTGTTTTTCCCAGTTCTAAGATCACCTAAAGATGTCATACTTAGAGAAGCAAAAGCTGCAATTCGATCGCCAGAATATTGAACTTGAGTATTGAATGATTTTTCGTCAGAAGCAGAACTGTAACGCATCAAAGTACTGCCAGAAAATCTATTATCATCCAACTCACTAAAGGATAGCTTACGCGTGTGGAAATCCATAATTCCACCCATAGCATCACTACCATACATCACTGAACCAGGCCCATAGATTACTTCTGCGCCATCCAGTACGTTTGCATCTATATTGATCACGTTTTGAAGGTTGCCGCTCCGGTAGATGGCATTGTTGAGTCTGATGCCGTCAACAACTAGCAAAACCGAATTGGCTGAAAACCCACGAAGCATAGGTGAGCCACCACCTAATTGGCTTTTTTGAACGAATACTTCTCCGCTTTGATTAAGGAGGTCAGCTGAAGTTTGCGGATTCTGAAAAATGATATTTTTGGGTTGAATGTTTAGGATATCTTGAGCTACTTCGTCCTTGTCTTGTTCCCATCTATTGGCTGTCACTACGAGCTCATCTATTTGGAAGATTTTTTCAATTAAGGAAATCTGAAAATTTTGTCCTTTGATGGAAGATCGCTCTATCTTTTTGGTGTTGTATCCCGTGTGTTGGAAGATAACTTTCCCTACCATTGGGAAAGCTGAGATATCTGCACTTCCATCTTCTTGAGTAATGGTTGATGTTTTTTCAGATTCGTGATAGATATAAACATCTGAAACAGGAGTGAGTGTAGCTCGGTTGATTACCTGAATAATTTGGGAATGGCTGTATTCCGAAAGAAGGAAAATAACCATTAACAAGGACATCCTGAACATAGAAGTATTTTTGCACCCACTAAGCAAAAATCTTGCCGTGGGGCGTATTTGTAAATCGTTTAACTCCGCGAACTTATTAATTTTAAGTCATGCCTTTAATAAAAACTTCAAACTACCATAAACGTCCTTGGTACATGTTAAATCCACATTGGGAGACTATAATTCCTTCGCTATTCTTTAAAGTAAAGGATGAGTTGTACGTGAGGGAAAGGATGGAATTGAACGATGGTGATTTTTTGGATCTGGATCGGATCAAAAATGGAAATGCGAAATGTTTGGTGATTACACATGGACTTGAGGGCGGATCAGATAGATATTATGTGAAAAGAGCGGCCAAATACTTCTCTGCTCGAGGTTGGGATATACTTGCTTGGAACTGTAGGAGTTGTAGCGGTGAAATGAATAGGTTACCTCGATTTTATCATCATGGTGATACTGATGATTTGAGTACGGTTGTCAATTCAGTACTTGATCAAGGTTACGAACAAGTTGCCATGATGGGATATAGCATGGGTGGCAGTATGTCGTTGAAATTCTTAGGGGAAGCTAATAGGGATCAAAGAATTGTTGGGGGTGCTTTTTTCTCAGTTCCGTGCAATTTGAGAGATAGCGCTGTTCAGTTGAAGTTGCCGGAGAATCAAAAATATGAAAAGCGGTTTCTGGATAAACTACTCGAAAAGGTGAAATTAAAATCAATTCAATTTCCTGAATTAAAAGAAATTTTAGAGGCAGGTGTAGAGGACTTTGATGACTTTCATGAGAAGTTTACTGCACCACTTCATGGTTTTAAAAACAAAGAAGATTTCTTCGAAAGCGCAACATGTGATAAGTTTTTAACTGATATCAAGGTGTCTGTTTTGATTGTAAACGCCCTGAATGATCCGATGCTAGGAGAGGCTTGCTATCCATTTAAACAAGCTGAGGAGAATAAAAATGTATTTCTGGAAACTCCTAAGAAAGGAGGCCATACTGGTTTTACCCTTTCAGGCAAAGAGCATAGTTATATGGAAGAGCGTGCAGATCAGTTTTTTCGAGAAATTGGTGTTTCTTAGTTTTAGTCTTTAGGGATAAATCCTAAGGAAACCGAGTTGATACAATACCGAAGGCCAGTTGGCTTTGGACCATCAGGGAATACGTGACCTAAATGGCCTCCGCATCTTGCGCAACTTACTTCAGGCCACCGCATTCCATAATTTCGATCTGCGGCTTCTTTTACATTCTTTGCTTTAAGAGGTTCATAGAAACTTGGCCAACCTGTTCCTGATTTAAATTTAGTAGCTGAGTCGAATAGTGGGAGATCGCATGCCGCACATGTGTACGTGCCCGCTTCCCTATTATCCCAGTACTTTCCGGTAAATGCACGCTCAGTACCCTGCTCGCGTAAAACGTAATATTGCTCAGGGGTTAACTTGGACTTCCAATCCGCTTCTGATAATGAAATTACATCTCCACGTTCTACTTTAGCTGCTGCAGAGCTATTGGCCTCTTCCTTCTTTTGAGCACATGCCTGCGTTGCTAATAGCACGATTGCAATTAAGTATATGGTTGTTCCTTTTTTCATATTTTGAGCTTTGACTAATACTTAACCGCAAAACATGCCCAAAAGGTTTAAACCTTACTTAAATCTTTTCATCGCTAATCCAGAAATATGGGTTCCAATGGCAAGTGAAGATGTTGCAGCAGGAGAAGGGGCGTTCCCAACATTTATGACTTTATCACTTTCCAATATTAGGAAATCGTCTATCAGTCCGCCTTCTCTATCACATGCTTGTGCGCGAACACCAGCGCCTCCAGGTACCAAATCGGATTCTTGAATGTCAGGTAGCAGTTCTTGCAAAGCTTTTGTGAAGGCTTTCTTAGAATATGATCTATAAAACTCGTCAAGCCCCGTACGCCAGTATTTGGCAGCTACTTTGCGAAAGCCTTTCCAACCAAGTGTTTCAGCGAACTCACCGAGATGAACAGATGATTTTTTATAGCCTTCACGTCTATAAGCTAACACAGCGTTTGGTCCTGCTTCTATGCCACCGCCTACCATACGAGTAAAATGTACGCCAAGGAATGGGAAATTAGGATCAGGTACCGGATAGATCAAGTCCCTTACGAGGTATTCCTTCTCGCTTTTTAGTTTGAAATATTCACCGCGGAATGGGATGATTTTGTAATTCACATCCATACCAGTGAGCTTGGCCATCTTGTCAGAATACAGTCCAGAGCAGTTGATAACAAGTCTTGTGGTCAATGTCTGGGCATTTGTTACCACCTCTACGAAACCATTTTTCTCGCGAACATCTATTACCTTATTAGAAGTGAAAATGCTCCCGCCGAAGTGTTTGAATTTCTCCGCATATTTCCGAGCTACGGCTTTGTAATCGATGATTCCCGTCTGAGGAACATGCAAAGCTTGTACACCATTCACATAAGGTTCGTACTCTTTTATTTCATCACCTATCAATCGCCTCATGCCTGTAAGGCCATTGGCTATTCCTCGATCGTAAAGCGTATTGAGTGCTTCGAGCTGGTTTTTATTCGTTGCTACTACGATCTTTCCGCAGAGTTCGAAGTGTATTTCTTCTTCCTTACAAAATGCAATCAATTGATTGTATCCATCCACGCAGTTTTTTGCTTTGAGACTACCTGGCTTGTAATACAAACCTGAATGTATGACACCACTGTTGTGGCCAGTCTGATGCATAGCTAAGTCAGCTTCCTTCTCCACTACAGCTACTCTGAGCTTAGGGTTTTGTTCTTTCAATTTCAGTGCAGACGCTAATCCAACTATTCCTCCTCCAATTATTACGGCGTTGTACATGTTAATATCTCTAAAGGTTTCGGCAAAGATGCGAAGTGAATCATTTTTGAGTTTGGATCAACTCAATTTTATTTTCAAAAATTAAGTTGAAGTCAAGGATGACCTCTATTTCAAATCCTAAAATGTCCGCTCATCATTAAACATTCGATTTTCGCAACAAAAATCCTTCAATTGCATTAAAGTGTAGGAATATAATAACGAGCGGAAATTGTAATGCAAAAGAGACAGTACATTATCATCATTAGTGCAGTAATCATATTAGGTGGATCTATTGGTCTTAATATGTTCTTTGCATCGCTTAAGGAAGCTCCGGAAGTGCGAAAGCCACCTGGTGCTAAGAAATATGTAAAAACTGCTCCAGTTATTTACTCGGATATAAACACACACATAAATGCCTATGGTAGGGTGCAAACTGCTCAATCACTTGACCTCATATCAGAGGTGGCTGGAAGAATGTTTGAAGGTCAGATTCGTCTAAAGGAAGGTGAAAGCTTTAAGAAAGGAACATTGCTGTTCTACATAGATGATAAAGAGGCTTCACTAACGCTAAAATCCCAAAAGAGTAATTTTCTGAGAGATCTAGCATTGATTTTACCTGATCTTAAAATAGACTACAGTGATAATTATGATAGCTGGCAAAATTATTTTGGCCGAATCGACTTAAATAAGTCATTGCCTGAACTTCCTAATGTGAAGTCCGATAAGGAAAAGACATTTCTAGCCACAAAAGGTATTTATGCTACCTATTATACAATTAAAAGTGCGGAAGAACGGTTGAGTAAATACCGATTTTATGCTCCTTTTGACGGAAGTCTAACCAAAGTAAACATTGAGACAGGTTCTTTTCTCAACCCAGGAGTGAGTATCGGCACGATCATACGCTCAGGAATTCATGAGCTTCAGGTGGCAGTGGAAACCAAAGACATCCCATGGGTGCAATTGGGCACTATGGTAGAAATTTATTCGGAAGAAACACAACAAAAGTGGGTAGGTGAGATTTTGAGGATAAGCGATGTAATTGATCCCAATACACAGTCTGTAAACGTGTTTCTCTCAATAAAACCTGGACAACAGAAGATTTATGATGGCCAGTTTATTCAAGCATCTATACCGGCAAGGCAAGTGAAGGATGGTATGATCATACCTCGAAATTCACTTTACAATACCAACGAGGTGTTCGTAGTAGAAGACACACTGCTGAAAGTGAAGCAAGTCTTTGTGCATAGGACGATGAAAGAGGATGTAATCATTAGTGGTTTGAAGGACAATGAGCAGGTGGTAGTTGAGCCGCTTATCAATGCACACAATAACATGGTAGTCTTCAAACAAGAGCAAAATGATATTGAGCTTGAGTCTACTAATTCGGCCGTTTCAGGTGAAAGCGAGTATAAATCAAACTAAAAAAGGATAGTCTATGAGCACTATGAAAGGTATGATCACCTATGTGGTTAAGTACCAAATACTAGCAAATATCCTTATTGCTTTGACCCTATTAGGGGGAGTGGTGAGTTTCTTGAACACCAAGAAATCCTTCTTTCCCATTGCTAAGGATCGGGTCATAAATATCAGCATTGTGTATCCAGGAGCCTCTCCGGAGGAGATGGAGGAAGGTGTCACTACTAAAATTGAGGAGGCGTTGAAGTCTACTTCAGGTATTGATGAAATCACCTCTACTAGTTCAGAGAACAGTGCGTCTATTTCAATTTTGACCTTAGACAATTTTGATATTGATGAGGTCTATACTGAAGTAAAAAATGCAGTCGATGGTATTTCTTCGTTTCCCGCCGGGGCGGAAAAACCAATAATATTCAAACAAAGGCAACGCTCTACTGCTCAGTGGATGGGACTTACGGGCGATGTGAGTCTCAAGACACTCAAGCAATATGCTGAGGTTATAGAAGATGATTTGATGGCTACAGGAGTCATCAGTCAAATAAGTATTTCTGGATTCCCGCCATTGGAAGTTTCCATAGAAGTAAGTGAAGATGTACTGCGCAGGTACAACCTGTCTTTCGATCAAGTAGTAGCTGCTGTAAGACAGAACAATAAGGATGTATCCGCTGGGTCAGTCAAATCCTCAACTGAAGAAATATTAATTAGATCCAAATCCAAGGAAACTGAGGCGGATGCTATTTCAGACATTGTACTTCGCAGTAATGAGGATGGTTCAAAACTCTTGCTACGTGATATAGCCACCATTAAAGAACAGTTTGCTGATCAACCTAATAAGGCGCTTTTGAATGGTAAGGAAGCGGTTTTTATGGAGGTGAAAAAGCTAGAAGCAGAGGATCTCACAATGATATCTGAGACTGTCGCAGAATATGTCAAGACATTTAATGAAAAGAATGATGCCGTCAAGTTAACCACCACTTGGGATTTCAATACGTTGCTTACTCAGAGGCTTGATTTACTTACTTCGAACGGGGTGATGGGACTTTTGTTGGTGCTCGTTTCCCTTGGCTTATTTTTAAGTATTCGTTTATCATTCTGGGTGGCATGGGGTATTCCTTCGTCATTTCTTGGGATGTTTATTCTTGGAACGCTTGTAGGCTTGACAATCAATATGATTTCCCTCTTCGGGATGATATTGGTGATCGGGATCCTAGTGGATGATGGAATCGTAATAGCCGAAAATATATATGCGCACTTTGAAAAAAGTGGAAATGCGATTCAAGCTGCAATCAAAGGAACTATGGAAGTGCTGCCGGCAGTTTTCACGTCTGTGACTACTACGGTGGTGGCTTTCCTTCCACTTTTATTCCTGACTGGTGGTTTTGAGTTCCTTAAAGACATGGCTTATGTGGTCATCTTTAGTTTGACATTTTCTTTACTTGAAGCCTTCTTTATTCTGCCAGCGCATTTGGCACACAAATCGGTTTTGAAAGTAAGAAAAGAAGATACCCGTGGTTTCAAAATACGTCAGATGCTCAACAAGGGTATTGACTATGTGAAGAATGATGTCTACGGCAAATTGCTGATGTACTCAATGCAGTACCGTGCAATTTCACTTTCAATATTGGCGGCATTTATCATCATCATAGCGGGATTACTTGCTGGGGGACAAATCAAATCCACGTTTTTCCCGCAGATTCCTTTCAATAGTTTCAATGTGAATATATCATTCAAACCAGGGGAGCGTGAGCAAAAGGTAGAAGCTTACCTGAAACGGTTCAATGATGCAATCTGGAAGGTAAATGCCGATTTAAAAGAGGAGTTTAATTCGGAAAAAGATATTGTAAGCTACACGTTTACTAATGTGGGTTTTTCAGGAGATGGAGAGAGTGGATCTCATGCTGGTTCTGTCAACGTGATGTATGATGAGCTAGACCCTTATGGTATCAATCAGTTTGACTTGATTGCTAAGATCAGAAAGGAAATTGGTCCAGTGCCAGAGGCTGAGAAATACAGCATAGGAGGCGGAAATAGATGGGGTAAGCCTGTTTCTGTCATGCTCTTGGGTAAAAACTATGATGAGCTTCGCGAAGCGAAAGAATTCCTAAAAGGTGAATTGGATAAGATTTCAGAGTTGAAAGAAATTCAAGATAATGTGCCAATAGGTAGGAGAGAGATGCTTTTTGATTTGAGAGCTGAAGCTTATTTTCTTGGTTTAACAAATGATGACATTACTCGCCAAATGCGCCAAGGTTTCTTTGGTGAGGAAGTGCAGAGATTTATGAAAGGCAATGATGAATTGCGGGTATGGGTGAGATATCCCAATAGTGGAAGAGAGAGTATTGGTCAGTTAGAAGACATCAAAATCAAAACTGCAAGTGGTCAAGAATACCCGCTCATGCAAGTTGCTGATTATAGAATAGAAAGAGGCGTTTCGGGGATCAGACACTTCAATGGTTCACGGGCAGTGACAGTTGAGGCGGATTTACTAGATCCTTTTGGAGAGGTGCCACCGATTTTAGATAAGATCAGAGACAATATCGTTCCTGTGCTTAACGCTCGATATCCTACAGTTACCATTGATTATGGTGGTCAGTCCAAAGAGAGCGATCGCGCAAAGGAGGAAATTAGCTTTTTCTTCGGTGGCGCATTTATACTAATCTTCTTTATCCTAATGATCACTTTTAGATCATTCTATCAAGCTTTACTTATTATCATCATGATTCCATTGGGATGGTTTGGCGCTATGCTAGGACATGGAGTTGAGTCTTGGATTAGTGCAAGGGAGTTACCTGTTTCATTATTGAGTGTGTGGGGTATGGTGGCATTGTCAGGGGTGATAATTAACGATGCAGTGGTATTCCTTGATAAGTTCAATGCGCTCGTGAGGGATGAAGGTCAGACAGTTTATCAAGCAGCTTACAATGCAGGAATTTCAAGATTTAGGGCCATTATGCTTACGTCTTTGACAACTGTCTTGGGACTTTACCCATTGATAAAAGAGACAAGCTTTCAAGCTCAATTTTTAATACCAATGGCCATATCTGTCGCATATGGGGTGCTCGTTGGAACCTTCATTATTCTGCTATTCTTCCCTGTTTTGATCTTGCTTTTCAATGATATCAGAAGAGGTATCAAGTGGCTTTGGACTGGGAAGAAACCTACAAGGGAAGAAGTGGAACGAGTACTGCTTGACGAAAAACGATTAGAGGAATACAAAGAATCTGCTTAAATGACATTTATGATTTCATCAATTAGAAGGAAAGCAGTTTTCCAAGTGCTATTTATTGGGTTTTGGGTAATTAATGCAGGTGTAGTGCATGCACAGCAACCTTTGACCTTGAGCGAAGCGATTAATATAGGACTGGAAAGGAATTACAACATTCAGCTTGAGCGGAAGACTGTAGAAGTGAGTGCCAATAATAATACTTGGGGTGAGGCTGGTGCTCTACCCACAATTACTTTTAACCTGAATCAAAACAATAGTATCACTGATAATGTGAAAACCGCTGGGCCTTTTCAGTTGCAGGATATTACGCTGAATAATTCGTTGAGCCCTGGTGCGAATCTTTCATGGACGATTTTTAACGGATTCAAAGTAAATATGACCAAAAGAAGGTTGGATCAATTGCAAGCTGAGTCGGAGGGCAATGCTTCTATTGTGATTAGCAATACACTTCAATCTATCATTTTGGGGTACTTCTTGGCCGTGATGGAACAGAGTCGTTTAGAGGAGTTTTCTAAACAACTAAAACTGAGTGCTGATAAGTACGAATATGTCAAAGCGGGATTGGAAATAGGCACGAAGACCAGCACTGATATTTTGTTAGAAGAGGGGAATTATTTAAGTGATTCGGTGAGCTATATCAATCAAATGTTGGCTTTTAAAAGTGCAACGCGCAATCTGAATGTCCTGCTTGCTAAAGATGATCTCACGGAGGCCTATTTGTTTATTGATACCATAGCAGAGGACTTTCCTCAATATGATTTAGTGAATCTAGAGTCCAAGATGCTAGAAAACAATACCGATCTCAAGAAGCAGTACATCACTCAGGCATTACTAGGAACGAATCTCGGCATAGCAAAAGCTGATAGATACCCATCATTAAGCTTGAGTGCTGGAGCTTCAGACAATAGGAGTAGAGTCGATTTAAGCAAGGCACGTTTTCCGAATGGAGATGGTACATTTTCCGATGGCCCAAGTGATCCTAGAAATGCTGTAACCAATAACTATTTTGCGAATTTCACTTTGTCTTACACTTTATTCAATGGTGGTAAAATCAATCGAGCAATTAAGAATAGCATCATCCAAGAAGATATTGGTAACCTTCGTGTGGATCAGTTGAGAAATAAATTATCGGCAGATTTATTAGATGCCTATGATCGATATGAAATCAGAAGACAAATCTATTCAATCAATAAAAGAAGAGAGGCATCGGCCAAAGCCAATTTGGAAAACTCAACTGAGAAGTTCCGAAATGGTAGTATCAATTCTTTTGACTTCAGAGTAGTCCAGAATAACTACCTCTCAGCTTCTACACTTAGGCTTCAGGCGCTTTATGACTTGATGGACTCAAAGGTGATGCTTATGCGACTCACAGGAGGATTAGTGGAGGAATACGGTGAAGATCAGTAAGCATCTCTAATTGCCTCAAAGATTATTTGCATTTCCATTTTTATGTCGGATTGAGGAACAGTGAAGTTGTTGTTCATGAAAGAGAAAATCAGCGTTTTTCCGGAGTTGGTCTTGATGAATCCGCTTATGCAATGAACATTGGACATAGAGCCTGTTTTGGCAAATAAATAGGTTGGAGAACCTCCGTACCAATCTTTAATAGTACCAGAAACCCCACCTGCAGGAAATATCTGAGTGATGGTTTTCCAATCATAATCTTCATAAACGATACTCAAAACGTTAATTAGAGACTGAGGGCTGATGAGATTATATCGAGAGAGTCCGGACCCATCCACCCACTGCGTGTTGGGATCAAGTCCCCAATCTTTTATTAAACGAGCCCTAAGTTTGTCAGGAGTTGAGTATTTGTTGACTTTTGAGGAAACTAAAAGGAGTTGCTCAGCTAGAAAATTATCACTTCTAAACATCATTAAGCTTAATGTTGGAAGTGTGGGTGTGTTGTATAGGACTGAGTAGGTTCCAAGTTTTATATCATCTTGCACGCTAACATTAGCGTTAAGGGTGTCTTCCAACAGTTTTACTAGTAGTTCATCATTCCACTTTATTGGTATTCTATGAGTATATCTACTAGTGTCTTTTGGTATCCATGTATTAAAAATGTTATAGTCAGGTGATCTGTTTTTCATCTCAAATGGCTTCTCAAAAGCATACCGATCAATATAATCATCAAAGAACTTTGGGGTGACCTTAGCCGAGTCTAGATAATCCACAGTCAGCATATTACCATATATGGGGAGTTCACTTCGTTCAGTCTGAAAATTAAGATCATAGTCGTCCCACGCCCATCCAGGTCCATATGGTTTTAAGCGGTTTGCAGGGATTGATATATTCACAAAACCATTTTGCAGTTTAGAGACAACACCTTGCGATAAAAAGTCTGGATGAAGAAAAGTAGGATCTCCAAATGGTACTACCCACAAAGTGTCTTCCTCTTTCAGAGTCATAAAAGAGGGAATTGAATCTCCTAAATTTTGAAGTGTAGCAAGTGCTGTTAAAATTTTTGTGTTAGACGCAGGAGTAAATTGTTTTTGTCCGTTGTGATTGATGAGTATTTTGTCAATCTCAGGATCAAATAACACAAATCCTGAGTGTTGATTTGAGAATATAGGTGCCTTGTTCAGTTGTTTCTTTATATCGTAGGAGGTAGTCAGTTTCGTAAGTGGTTTACAGCCACTTATTGAAACCACTCCAACACAAAATATTGCAATAACTAAATAGTACGTCCTGTTCATCCTAGGATTAAAAATGTGCTTTTAATTAAAGAATTGCTAGATTTTATTCGACTTTCGGTGTTAATTAAAGCAAGCCAATATTTTTTTTGTAATACTTTTGTTTTTATTTTGGCTGTCAATCAAAAGATTGAGTTTCACCAATTATCTCCTACCAATGAGTATACTAGATCTGATCACGCTGCTGATCTTCCTTGCGGCTGTTTTTACTTTGATAAATATCACTGTATTAAAATTGCCAAGTACTATCGGTCTTATGGCAATTGCCTTGATGATGTCTGTGGTTATCCTAATTTTTGGATACGTATTTCCAGCCGTTACCAGGGGCGCCGAACACATTGTAGCTGAGTTTGATTTCAAGGAAGTCCTGCTAGGGGTCATGCTTAACTTTTTACTATTTGCAGGTGCTTTATCTGTTAACCTTAAGACACTATTAGAGGAAAAGGTTGCTGTTTTGGTCTTAGCAACGCTTGGTACGATACTCTCTACATTCATTGTAGGGTCATTAGTTTACTACATTTTCCCACTTTTGGGTGTGGAGATTGATTTCATTTTCTGCTTGCTTTTTGGAGCTTTAATATCACCTACTGATCCTATTGCTGTATTGGCATTGATAAAGAAATTTGGGTTGTCCAAAAACCTAGAAATTAAAATTGCTGGTGAGTCATTGTTTAACGATGGTGTAGGTGTTGTAATATTCTTAACTATTCTTGGTATCGCACAATCTACATATGGGGGTGCTGAAGCCGCACATGGAGCGCATGGGGCTGCTGAGGTAACGGCAAGTTCAGTGGCTATACTGTTCGGTCAAGAAGTAGTTGGGGGTGTGCTTATGGGAGCTGTTTTTGGTTTCCTTGGTTTTAAACTTCTTGATTTTATTGATAATGATCATGTTGAATTAGAAGTATTAGTAACCCTTACACTTGTGATGGTGGGTGGTAGACTTGCTGAGTTGATTCACGTTTCTGGTCCGCTTGCCATGGTGGTTATGGGGCTCTTTATTGGTAATGAGGGTCGTGACGAAAAGTTAGCCAACGCCACTGGTGAATATGTATTCAAATTCTGGCATTTATTGGATGAGGCCCTTAATGCTATTTTGTTCATATTGGTAGGTCTTGAAATGATTGTAATTGCAAACACTTTCACTCCTACCAGTTTCTTGGTTGGTGGTGCAGGTGTTCTTATTGTTTTGACTGCACGATTAATTGGGGTTTCGCTACCAATTGGTATCATGTCTATTTATCGTACTTTCGAACCAAAAACCATTGCTATACTTACCTGGGGTGGATTGCGGGGAGGAATTTCTGTTGCATTAGCATTGTCTCTCTCGGAATTTACATGGATGGATGATGATATTAAGGGTACAATTCTTTTTACTACTTACTGTTGTGTTGTTTTCTCAATATTAGTACAAGGCCTTACAATGGGATTTTTACTAGATGGAGATAAGAAATAAGATATGAAAATTAGTTTGGCTGAAGGGCTCTATTTGATAGCCCTTGATGATGAAGAAGGAAGACTTTTGGCGGCTGCCGAAAAGACAATAATTCCAGGATTAATGAGTGCTGCTTTGCTGGAGCTACACCTACATAAAAAAATCGGACTTCAGGATGGTAATATATCTTCGGTAGATGCTGGAGGTACTGGAAACATAGTGCTCGACAATATTCTTAGAAAAGTTAAAAGTGGAGTCAGTTTTATAGATACTATAGAAGAACTCTCTCATCATTATAAAAACATCCAAGACGATATGACCGCCTTACTTACCAACCGTGGTATTCTGAGGAAGGAGTCAACGAAATTGATGTGGATTCCATTATCCGAAAGATTGGATAATGCTAACTATGCTTTTGAGCAGGAGATCAGAGATAGCCTAAGGGTCATAGTTTTTAAGAATGCCAAGGCTCCAGTTTCTTATGTTGTTTTGATGTCTTTAATCTATGATTGCGGTATCCTCAGTGAGGTTTTTTCTGATAATGATGAACTAATTGATGCTGTGAAAGTAGCGAAGGATATGATGGATGCACCGTCACTCGGAGAGCAGCCTGAGGTAGCAATAGTCTTGAAAGACTTGAAAAAATTCTTCAATAGTTAAAAAGCAATACTTAAGATTTTCACCTCAAGTAAACCAATATTGAATTTACTTGAGTTTTTATTCCCTAATGCTTCTTAACTCGCTTTGCTCCAATCTTTGGAAATCAGCTTGCTCCTCTTCCAAATGATAAAGAAGGATTGCATCAGCTTCAGACATTGCTTCATCAAAGGTTTTGCGTGTATTAATGGCATAATTTCTCGCTTGCATTTCTCTAATGGTCTTAAGGTACGCGAGGATTGTATCTTGTTTTTCCATCAATTTGTTAGCTCTGAAAGCCATGAATCCAAATCCTTCGTGCGGATTGTTATTGTCCTTCTCTAGGATCAGGTACTCTATGCCATCCACAGTGATTTTGTCAAAATTGAACATAATGTCCTCATGTATTTCACGAGGCTGGAATTGTTCGCCTTCATTAATGTCTCTATTTCGACATCCTTTTAATAGAAATAATGCTGCAAAAGCATAGACTGCAATTCGTATGCTATTTCTCCGATTTCTCATTTCTTTATTTCTCTAATATAACCCTCATCCACACCAAATACTTTTTTCAATAACTTGAAAGATTTTCCATTAAGAATGATAATCAAATAATCGCCTATCGAAATTTTTAGATCCCCTAGTGGATTCTTTATAAGTCTCTTATTACCAAATTTATCTCTTTTGGTAATCCCTATTAGCACACCATTATAACGTGATTTTAGATCGAAGAATGCTTCTTGATATGGTTTGCCTACATAAGGATTAGTAGGAATGATCAACATTTGTTTTATGTCATAGTCACTTTCATTTTGAGCGAAGGACATCATGGATTCACTATACTGAGCAACATCTGGCTCGAACATATAGGAAGCTAAGAGTTTAGAGGATATTTCGTGTTTAGAAATAGTATTAGTGACACCAGCACTGACAAATGTATTCTTCAAATCGCCATTATCGAGTGTGACCACATACTCTAAATTTGGGAATATCTTTTTTAAGTTGAGAATATAAACGAGTTTTTCTGTGTCATCTCGGAGGTTTACGAATACAATTGACGATGATTCGATGTTAGCTTTATGAAGCAAATCTGAATTCGCAAAATCTCCATAAAGAGTAAAGACTTTTTTGTCCTTGTATAGCTCTTGTATAAGATCAATATCCTCTTTGTTATTTGTGACAATCGCTACTTGTTTACCAACACCCATTAATTGCTCTAACACTAATTTACCAAAATCATTCCAGCCAATAATAATGGCGTGAGATTCGAAGTTTGTGCCGTTTAATCCAAGTTTTTTATGTTCTTTTATTGTAGCCATGAGGTTAGTGAATTGACCAATTAATATACCATAGATACCCAAACTAACGAGTATGAAAATGTAAGAGATAGCCCTGCCATAAATTGTTGCAGGAAAGAGATCGCCATAGCCAACTGTAGTCAGCGTGACTATTGAGAACCATATAGCATTACCATAGTCGGTAATCGCTGATTGTTGACTGTCACGTTCTACATAAATAAGCGCGGTAATCAATGAAAAGTATATAATAAAACCAGCCATAATTTTAAGCGTAATACTTAAAGTTTTGGCGTTACGTAGGTTATGGAGCATCGGTGAGTATTACAAAAAAATCAAATATAAATAAAGTGTACTTCATGCACATTCAATTTCATCTTCTCTCAATAAAAATGATTTAAGTAGACAATTTAGGTCAAAATTGTATAGTATGTTCTTTTGATTTTAATTAGATGATTTCGCAAAGAAAACTATCAGAATTTATTTTTATAATAATGAAATATCTATTTAATTTATGAATTGATAAAAACATGATCTTTTTTGTCATTTCCATCTCATTTTAAAAGTCTAAAAAATACATGCAACGACATACCTACGATTTCGGAGTAATTGGCAATTGCGCATTTACAGCTCACATACATAAAGACACCAATATATCCTGGATGTGCTGGCCTAGATTTGATAGCAGTTTCATTTTCGGGAGATTATTGGATGATGATAAGGGAGGTGAGTTTTCGATAAAGCCCGCATCCGATCAGTTTAGCACTAAACAGTACTACGTAGAGAATACTAATATTCTCTGTACTGAGGTGAGCACAGAAGGTGGCAAATATAAGGTGACTGATTTCGCACCACGTTTTTATCAAAATGATAGATACTACAGACCACTCATGCTTGTTCGTAAAATTGAACGCGTTGAAGGAACGCCTCGCGTTGTTGTAAAATGTGAGCCTAAAGGTCAGTATGGAGAGGTGACTCCTGAGCATTCTATGGGGAGCAACCACATCCAGTTTCTTGGACTAGAAGCTCATGTAAGATTAACTACAAATATTTCATTGAGCTACGTTCTGAATAAGGAAAGCTTTGTTCTGAATGAGGACAAATACCTTGTGCTCACTTATGGGCCACCAATGGAGGGAGCGCTCTTGGAAACCATTGAAACATTCCTTTATAAGACAAAAAATTATTGGAGAGATTGGGTGAAGACAGCAAGTATTGTTGACTTCTATCAGCGAGAAGCAATAAGATCAGCTTTGATTTTAAAAATCCATCAATACGAAGACACAGGTGCTATCATAGCAGCTACTACAACGAGTCTGCCTGAATCACCCGGAAGTACTCGAAATTGGGATTATCGATATTGTTGGATGAGGGATACCTATTATACGCTCAATGCATTCAATAACATTGGACACTTTGAGGAGTCGGAGAAATATTTCCATTACATACTCAATACTACGATTGAGGAAACTAATAGGTATCAACCACTATATGGTATAACAGGAAAGAAAGCCTTGATTGAGACAGAATTGAACCTTAAGGGTTATCAAGGAAATCAACCTGTTCGAATTGGTAATGATGCATACACTCATATACAAAATGATGTATATGGTCAAGTACTCATCTCTCTTTTACCTTTATATGCGGATAAGCGAATAATATTCACTGAGCGTTTCGATAGCGCTGAGCTTGTGAGCAAGACTCTGGATATGATTGAGAAAACATTCGATGAGACAGATGCGGGATTATGGGAATTTAGAAACCTGAGACAGCATCATTGCTATACCTATCTTTTTCATTGGACAGGATGCAGTGCCGCAGTGAAGATCGCGCAAGTAATTGGTGATAAAGCAATGGGAGAGAAGGCTAGAAGATTGCAACTGAGATCCAAAGAAATGATAGAGAAGTGTTATGTGCCTTCTAAGAAAGGATATGCTCAAGCAGTAGGAGTGGAGCGCATGGATGCAAGTACGCTACAACTTATCATGATGAAATACCTGGATGGTAATAAGCAAGAAGCCAAAGATCACTTGGTAGCACTTGAGAAAGAATTACATGCCAAGGATGGTTTATTTTACAGATATAAACATCAAGATGATTTTGGCGCTCCAGAGACCACATTCTTGATTTGCGCATTCTGGTATGTTGAAGCCCTAGCATGTGTGGGGAGATTAGATGAGGCTGTCAAATACTTTGAAAATATCTTATCCTACTCCAATCATGTAGGACTACTTAGTGAAGATGTCAATGAAAAGGATGGTAGTATGTGGGGTAACTTCCCTCAGGCATACAGTCATGTTGGTCTACTTAATGCTGCTACAAGAATTGCAAGAAAAATTGACAAGCCTGATTTTTTATAACAGGCTTGTTAGCATTTTTCTGATATCGGTGTAATCGTTTACTCGATATTTAGCTGAAGATGAATTGGTGCCTACTTTTATGGTGTAGGCATCATCAGGCATTGCTTTGAACGTGTCCTCGTCAGTCCAATCATCCCCACATGCGAGTATAAAATCCGATGGGTACCTTTGAATCCATGTAACTGCCGCTTTTCCTTTATCTATTTCTGAATTTTTAATTTCAACAACCTTATTTCCCTCTAACACTTTAAGATTTCTATCCACGGTGATATACTTGAGGTGACTTGTAAGTTCACGGGTACGAGCCTCACCAAGCCCAGTTTCCACCTTGCGGTAATGCCAGACAAGCGAGTAGTCCTTTGTCTCCACAAAACTCCCAGGAGTTCGATCAACATAGCCATCTAGCATCTGTTTAATAGAAGCTTTCCACTTATCACTTAGATTTACCAGTGTGCGGAATTCCTTACCTTTCTCTCTTACCCAAACACCATGCTCGGCTATTATTTCGAGATCATAACCTTTTAACCACTCCTCTAATGTTTCTCTTCCTCTACCGCTTATGATTACAACGCGATTCTTTTTATCAGCGGTTAGTTTGGATAAAATGACTTTGAGTGTTTTGTCAGGTTTGGTTTTAGTAGGGTCACTATTGAAACCTACGAGAGTGCCGTCATAATCCAAGAAGATCAATCGACTATTGGCCTTTTTGTAAGCATTTTTTAATTTTTGACCTATCGTTAGGTCATAGATCTCAGTTTCAAGTGCCTTTTGTTCGTGTTTGATGTAATTCAATCTTTCCATAAATAGACTTACCCAATGGTGTATGTTGTATCTTTTAAGAGAAGCTTGCATACTCGTCATTTGAGCAATTTGCTTACTCACTGGCATAGTGAGTGCCCTTTTTAAAGCTGCGACGAACTCATCAATATCATTTGGATTAATAAGTATTGCGTCAGAAAGTTCTTTGGAAGCTCCGGCCATTTCGCTCAGGATTAGGACACCTTTTTTATCCAGCTTACTTGCGATATATTCCTTACATACAAGATTCATCCCATCACGCATCGGCGTAACAAGTGCTACTCCAGCCATCCTATAAAATGCTGAAAGTGCATGTAATGGAAATGATCTATAGAAGTAGTGAATAGGTGTCCAGCCAATTCTGGAATAATTACCATTAATACGACCTACCAGCAGATCAACCTCTTCTTTTAATTCTTTGTATTTCCCAACTTGATCTCTGCTTGGGACAACCACCATGATGAGAGATACCTTTTCAAGGTATTCTGGATGACGGGCAAGAAATAATTCAAATGCCTTTAAGCGTTGTGGAATTCCTTTGGAGTAATCTAGTCTGTCAATTGATAGAATTTGCTTCTGTGCTCCAATAGACGTTCGGTAGCGTACCTCTCTTTCGAGTGTCTCAGGGGCAGCAGCAGACGCTGAGTATTTATCATAGTCAATGCCCATAGGTAGTGCATCTACCATCACTTTCCGGTTGTCCACATTGATCATTCCATTGCTATTTCCAAGTCCTGCCAAACGATTGACAGAAGAAAGAAAATGTCGCATATCATCGTATGTATGAAAACCTAGAAAATCAGCTCCGAGCATTCCTTCCAATAATTCGCGTCTCCAAGGAAGTAACCTGAAAGACTCATAGGAAGGAAAAGGTATATGTAGGAAGAAACCAATGCTTGCTTTCGGAGCTATTTCTCTAAGCATTTTAGGCAAGAGCAGGAGTTGATAGTCATGGACCCAAATGGTGTCTTCAGGTTCTAATACCTCGGCTATTGCCAGAGCAAATTTCTTATTTACTTTCTGATAAGCCTTCCACTGATCATCGTCAAAAACAATGTATTGATTGAAATAGTGAAAATTTGGCCACAGGGTTTCATTGGAAAAACCCTCATAAAATTCTTCAATCTCAGTAGTGGTAAGGAAAACAGGCTTCATGCTCTCCTTTTTGAGATCCTTCGTTATCTCGCGACGGTGCTCAACTTTAGGTATTGCCATGCCAGGCCACCCAATCCAAATATTATCTCCTTCCTTGTAAATAGAGCCAAGTCCTGTTGCTAGTCCTCCTTCACTTGGATGGTAAGAAAACTTCCCCTTGCTCTGTGTGATTCTAACTGGTAATCGGTTGGAAACAATTATCGTTTTTGCCATAGTTCTTATAATACAGAATATTCAATAGAATGAATAACTATTAGATCAAAAACTCACTTATAACCTTTAAAACAGTGGGATTGGGGCTTTATCCAAAACTATTCCTGAGTCTAATCTTTGTGAGTTTTCTTTTTGTGTCAAGAGGGAAATCCCCTTTCATCATCCAGTCGTAAAAGCTTTGCTCCTTTTGCAAAACCTCTGCTACTGGTTTGCCTCGGTGTTTTCCAAAATTGAAAACTTCTTCACCTTTGTCATTTAATACGATGCGTCCCGCAAGATCAACCATTTTTTGGTTTGTGAGTTCGTGAAGCACAGCCATATCATTTTTAATAATACCCAAATCTTTACCAAGAAGGTCAACTACATGCTGATCTTCGTATTTTTCTATCTGGGCTATCAGTACATCCATTGTGGCTTTGGTGTCAGCCAAGGCACTGTGCGCATTTTCTAGTGTTTCATTGCAATAGAACTTATAGGCAGCAGATAGGTTTCTTTTTTCCATTAGATGGAAAATCTTCTGTGCGTCTATTAACTTCCTTTGATCCACTTCAAAGTCCACATTGGCCCTTAAAAATTCTTCCACAAGCATTGGTACATCAAACTTAAGAATGTTGAAGCCGGCTAAATCGCAGCCCTCCAGCCATGTTGCAAGTGACTTGGCCACTTGTTTGAAATTCGGCTCGTCTTTTACATCCTCGTCATAGATTCCATGTATCAAACTGGTTTCTATTGGTATGGGCACTGTAGGATTTATGCGCCGTTCCTTTTCTTCAATGGTACCATCAGGCATTATTTTGATAAGTGCCATCTCCACTATTCTATCTGTAGAAACATTGGTTCCAGTTGTTTCCAAATCAAAAACCACTAATGGATTTTTAAGCTTGAGCATTAGTTGAATGAATTAAGTGCTTTGAAAAATTCGTCATCAGTAACTCCAAGTCGATTCAATAGTGCTTTAGCGCCAGCTGCATGTTTGAGAAACTTGTCATTTGTGGTAGTTATAAAAATAGGGGCAGCACCGGTTGTGACTTTAAAACCATCAATGGTCTTTTCACCATCTAGCGAAGTATAGGGAAAGGCGCGAATATCTTCACGCTCTTTTTTGCCAAGTAGTATAGCCACATCGTCATCTTCGAAATAGACAAGACTTCCTGACTTGGGGAGGTTGTCTGCCAGTTTTTCGAACTCAGAAACGTATTGTTCAAATGAGTTGTAGCCATTTGGTAAGTCCTCTTTCACTCTGTGAATCAACAAGATGTGTGGTTCGAAAGAATGAAAACTTGCTTGCTTATCAACCAACTCATCTGCTCCTCTGATTATTACAATAGGGGCATCAGTAAGTACATTATCCTCGCTGTAGCGATAAAAATCTACTGATTTCTTGACGGACAGGAGTATGTGTTTAGTTAAGTCAAAGATCTTATTGGCACCATGATTACCGCCAATATAGATCCGCTGTTTGTTTTTGAGTTGGGTGGTGTTTACTTGCATTTTGAAATTTGATCTCCTTCCCAAAAATAGTTTAAAAACCCGCCGAGGCAAATTTTTAATCAATTAAGAACGTTAGTCAATTATCCACAATTTGATATGTGAGTAACATGTGTGTAAGCTCTTGGCTTGGAAGCTAAAGAATAAATCTCGGGTTGCTAAGTTTGCCCACAAGTATATCTCTGTTACCTATGGAAAACACCAAATCGTCCTCAATGAAATCGTCCACTAAAACAAGGAGAATTGGAGTGCCAGCACTTTCTCAGCAGCTAGGTAAACTTCCACCTCAGGCGGTTGAAATTGAAGAAGCAGTACTTGGTGCGCTTATGCTTGAGCGAGATGCGCTCACTAATGTGATAGAGATTCTCAAGCCAGAGAGTTTTTACAAAGATGCTAATCGAATGATTTTCGAAGCTATTGTGAATTTATTCAACAATAGCGAGCCTGTTGATATTAAGACAGTAGTGCATCAGCTGAGGAAAAACGGACATTTGGACTTGGTGGGAGGAGCTTATTATGTTTCCGAACTCACTACTCAGGTAAACTCTGCTGCCAATATTGAATATCATGCAAGGATCATTGCAGAGCAATCTATAAAGCGTGATTTGATTAGAATCTCTTCTGAGATACAAGGAGATGCATATGAAGATACTAAGGACGTTTTTGATCTATTAGATAAGGCCCAACAATCCCTTTTCGATGTTTCTGAGTCACATATTCGTAAGAATTTTGACAAGATGAATAACCTAATGCATCAAGCTATTCAAGAAATAGAAGATCGTAAAAATCAAAAAGATGGTCTTACTGGAATTGCAAGTGGTTTCACCTCTTTGGATCGTATCACTTCAGGATGGCAGAGATCAGATTTGGTCATCATTGCGGCTAGACCAGGTATGGGTAAAACTGCTTTTGTGGTTTCTGCTTTGAGAAATGCAGCAGTAGATTTCAAAACACCAGTAGCAATTTTTTCATTGGAGATGTCTTCCGTGCAGTTGGTACATAGGATGGTTTCCGCAGAAGCAGAATTGGAATCAGATAAGCTTCGCCGAGGAAACCTTCAGCCGTATGAGTGGCAGCAATTGATCAGTAAGACAGGTCAACTTTCAGAAGCACCAATATTTATCGACGATACGCCAGCGCTCAGTATTCTTGAGCTTCGTGCGAAGAGTAGGAGACTTGTCGCTCAGCATGGTGTTTCGCTAATAGTGATTGACTACTTGCAGTTAATGACTGGAGATTCATCCAAAAGCTCAGGTGGAAATCGTGAGCAAGAAATTGCATCTATTTCAAGAGCACTAAAGGGTATTGCAAAGGAATTGAATGTGCCAGTTATCGCACTGTCTCAGTTGAGTAGAGCTGTGGAGACTAGGGGAGGGGACAAACGTCCACAACTTTCCGATCTAAGGGAATCAGGGTCTATTGAGCAAGATGCGGATATGGTTATGTTCCTTTATAGACCTGAGTATTATGGTATGACTCAGGATGAAAACGGAATGCCATTACAAGGAATAGGTGAGGTGATTATAGCTAAGAACAGACACGGAAAGCTGGAGAATGTTCAGCTCAAGTTTGTTGGCAAATTCACCAAGTTCGAGGATTTGGATGCTTCAATATCTGGAGGTGGCGATACTTATGGCACATCATTCCCAAAAGCAGCACCTACTAATTCTGATTTTACCATCACCATTCCAAGCAAAGCCAATAAGAATGATGATGATAATATGCCATTTTAAATTTATTAATCTTCAAACTGAAAGTTTAAATAGGCAGATTTAAGCTCTCTAACGGCGTGATCATTTATTGCTGCTTCAGCCACTTCTATTCCTTTCTTGTAGGTTTTATCAGCCAATTCCCTTTTACCCAATTCTGAAAACAAGTTCGCCGCATGGAAATAAGTTGGCAAATACTGCGGATGCTTTTCTAGAAGGCCTTGAAACAATTCTTCACTTTTAAGATTGTCTATGTTAAGGTATTCTAAAGCCAAGGCATAAATCGCGAATTGATCGTTTGGATCATCTTTTATGAATTGGATCAGACTTAGGATACGCTCGTTGTTCATCAGGAAATAAAGATTAATTTGTTAACTTCGAGAGCTCAATAATAACCCTAAAATTTAACTAAATAAGGAATGAAAATACTGGTTTGTATTACCCACGTACCTGATACAACATCCAAGATTTCTTTCGCCGAAAATAACACCAAGTTTGACAAAACAGGTGTGCAATTTATCATTGGACCCTATGATGATTATGCGTTGGCGCGAGCAGTGGAGTTGAAAGAAGCTTCTAGTGGATCTATTACTGTTCTTAATGTAGGCGAAGCTGAGACTGAGCCAACTTTGCGTAAAGCTTTGGCCATAGGCGCTGATGAAGCGGTACGCGTTAATGCATTTCCTTCAGATGCGCTTTTCGTGGCAAATGAAATTGCTGCTGTAGCTAAAGAAGGAAAATATGATTTGATTTTGATGGGACGTGAGTCGATAGACTTCAACGGAGGACAAGTGCACAGTATGGTAGGTGAATTACTTGGGATTCCATCTGTATCTCCGGTCATGGTTTTGGATGTAGCTGGTGATAAAGCCAAGATTCAAAGAGAGATAGAAGGTGGTAAAGAATTCATGGAATTGAGTTTACCTTTCGTGGCGGGCTGTCAAGAGCCAATTGCTGAGTGGAAAATTCCAAATATGAGAGGCATTATGTCCGCTAGGTCTAAACCTTTGAATGTTGTAGAACCAAGTAGCACTGAGAAAGGGACTACTGTGGAGTTTTTTGAGCAGCCTCCAGCTAAAGGAGCAGTTAAGTTGATTGATCCAGCTAATTTGGATGAATTGGTGAATTTATTGATGAACGAAGCAAAAGTATTATAAGATGGCTGTATTGGTATTTGTAGAAATTGAAGAAGGAGTAGTTAGAAAATCATCACTAGAAGCTGTAAGCTATGCCTCAGGTGTAGAAGAGGCGGTAACGGCTATTGTGTTTGGAGAGCTTAGTTCAACTGAAGAAGCTAAGATAGGTGGAGCTGGTGCCAAGAAAGTGCTAAAAGTAGTAAGTGATAAATTTTTGGTTCCGAATATCATGGCGTATTCTTCAGCAATTGCTGAAGCTATGAAACAGGAGGGAATCAGTCTGTTGGTATTGGCTAAATCTTCATTAGGAGATCCTGTAGCAGCAAGAGTGGCGATAAAAGTAAATGCCTCATTGGCGACTAATGTGGTTGCTTTGCCTGACACGTCTGCTGGTTTTAAAGTGAAGTGCAGTATTTACACAGGCAAGGCATTCGCAATTACTAATTTGACTAAGGATCATAAAATATTAGGTATCAAAAAGAATGCAGTTCCTCTTAGGGAAGATGGCGGTTCTCCTGAGGTAGTATCCTTTGACCCATCTGTCTCAGAGGGAGATTTCAAGGTAACTGTTACAGATAAACAAAAAGCTACGGGTGAGATTCTGCTTCCAGAAGCTGATCTGGTTGTTTCTGGTGGACGTGGATTGAAAGGCCCTGAAAATTGGGGAATGATAGAAGAGCTTGCTGCTACTATCGGTGCAGCTACTGGCTGTAGCAAGCCTGTTTCGGATATGGATTGGAGGCCTCATCATGAGCACGTAGGACAGACTGGTATTAAAGTAAGCCCATCTCTTTATATCGCTATTGGTATATCAGGGGCAATACAGCATCTTGCAGGTGTGAATTCATCAAAATATATATTGGTAATCAATAAGGATGCAGAAGCACCTTTCTTCAAAGCCGCGGACTATGGTGTAGTTGGCGATGCTTTTGATGTTGTGCCGAGACTAACGGCTGCCATTAAAGCTCAGCTTGGATAAATGACAGATAAAATCAAATTAGAAATACTGGGACTCTCATCGAGCCAATCTCAGTCAGGGTCATTCGCACTTGTGCTTGGAGAGGTAGATGGCAATAGACGTTTACCCATCATTATAGGTATGTTTGAAGCACAAGCTATCGCGATTGAGATTGAAGAAATAGTACCCAATAGACCAATGACCCATGATTTGTTCAAGTCATTCGCCTATAATATTGGTTATGATATCAAAGAGATATTGATTTCTGATTTGAAAGAAGGAGTCTTTTTTGCCAAAATAATAGGTGAGTCTGCTGGAGAAAAATTTGAAATAGATGCAAGACCTTCTGATGCTATAGCTATTGGCCTGCGCTTCAAAGTTGATATTTATACCAATGAAGCCATATTGACGGAAGCAGGAATAGTCCTGACAGATGAAGAGGAAGAGGTCACTGATGTGAAAAGCAAAACCACTTCTTCGTCAAAACCAGAACCTATTGCTAAAAAAATGGAGGACATGGCTTCAGATAAACTTCACACAATGCTGGACGAAGCTTTGGCGAAAGAAGATTATGAGCGCGCCGCAAAAATCCGTGATGAAATAAACAAGCGTAATTAAGGCGTAATTTGATGGACTATTTGAGAGCAGGTATTGGCCTGATATTTCTAATCGGTGTTGCCTATATCTTCTCCATGAAGCGTAGCTCCATTGACTGGCGTTTGGTTGTAGTTGGCTTGGGACTGCAGATATTTTTCGGACTACTTATTACTCAAATCACGTTTGTTCGCATGGCATTCAATTGGGTAAGTAAGCAGTTTGTCGTATTGCTTAGCTTCTCTTCAGATGGCGCTACTTTTCTTTTTGGAAATTTGATGAATACTGAAAGCCTCGGTTTCATTTTCGCACTACAAGTCCTTCCTACAGTTATTTTCTTCTCGACGCTTACTTCTGGGTTGTATTATTTGGGAGTGCTCCAATGGATTGTAAAAGGGATCGCTTGGGTGATGGCACGTACCATGAAGTTGTCGGGTGCTGAATCATTGTCAGCCGCCGGAAACATATTCTTGGGACAAACTGAAGCGCCGTTATTGGTGAGACCTTTTGTTCCAAAAATGACCAAGTCTGAGTTGTTATGTCTGATGACAGGAGGAATGGCGACCATTGCTGGCGGAGTTTTAGCTGGTTATGTAGCTTTTCTTGGTGGCGGAGATCCAGCAGAGCAAGAACGTTTTGCAGCATATCTATTAAGTGCATCCATAATGAATGCGCCTGCAGCAATTGTGATGTCCAAGATCATGTTGCCTGAGCTCAATAAAGAACATATCAATTCTGATTTAACCGTATCAGGCGAGACCATGGGAGTGAATCTAGTGGATGCGCTTGCTCGAGGTGCATCGGAAGGTCTGAAGCTAGCACTTAATATTGGTGCCATGCTACTCGCTTTCATTGCTTTGATAGCTGCTATCAATTACATACTGATGGCAATCGGTGGAGTCACGGGTCTCAATGCATTGATCGTATCCTCCACCGATGGAAGTTTTGATGGTTTTTCTTTAGAATATTTGCTTGGTCAGGTATTCAGAGTATTTGCCTTTCTCATAGGAGTGGATTGGGATCAATCACTACAAGTAGGTAGTCTTCTGGGACAAAAGGTAGTCGTAAATGAATTTGTAGCCTATCTAGGCTTGTCAGAATTTGTAGCTGCTGGCACTTTGAATGCTAAGTCAATTGTGATTGCCACCTACGCGCTATGTGGATTCGCAAACTTCAGTTCTATTGCTATTCAGATAGGAGGAATTGGTGGAATGGCTCCAACACAGCAGGGCAACATCTCTAAATTGGGCTTGCGCGCTTTATTTGCAGCTACAATGGCCACTATGATGACTGCAGCTATTGCTGGAGCACTAATGGTTTAAATAGCTCTTTTAACTATCGATTGATTTCAAGGAAGCATCCATCATAAGTGTTGCTCCAGCTGGATTCGTAGCAAGCGGAATGTTGTGAACATCGCAGATTCTCATCAGCATTTGCACATCTGGTTCGTGGGGATGCTTGTCTAATGGATCACGAAAGAAGATTACCATATCCAATTTCTTCTCAGCAGCCTCTGCTGCTATCTGAGCATCACCGCCTAGTGGTCCTGAGAGGTATCTGTGCACTTTGAGACCTGCTTTTTCAACATGTGAGCCAGTGGTGCCCGTTGAAATCAATTCTACCTTTTCTAACCAATCTTTGTATTTGAGTAAGAAGCCAACCATATCAGCTTTTTTTCCATCATGAGCGATGATTGCTATTTTCATTTGAAGGTAGTATTTGTGTGAAAGTGCATTTATAAGTTGAAATCAATTATTTCAAATATAGCTGTGTTCTCCTTTCTAATTATAGTGTTGATTGAAAAAGCATTAGACTACAGGGATATATAAATCTAAAAAGCCCTTCTTGAGATAGAAGGGCTTTCAAATGCTGCAATAGGAGAGTTTAAGAATTCACATATTTCTCATTGACTTGAGGCTCACCAGCGAGTATTTCAGGACTAGCATGTTCTCTGAATTTATCAAAGTTGCTATTGAATTTTGCTGCGAGCTCATTGGCTTTTTTATAGAAAGCTTCATCGTCTTTCCAAGTCTCTCTTGGGCTTAAGATTTCATTTGGAACATTCGGACAAGTGAGGGGCATCTGTGCGCCAAATATTGAGTGCGTTCTGTAGCCCACATTATCAAGTACTCCAGAAAGCGCCGCTGAGATCATTGCTCTTGTAAATTTCAATTTGATTCTAGATCCTACGCCGTAAGGTCCGCCAGTCCAACCGGTGTTGATTAACCAAACGTTCACTTCATTTTCCTCCATTTTCTTACCAAGCATTTCTGCATATTTAGTAGGATGAAGTGGCATGAACGGAGCACCAAAACATGCAGAGAACACTGGTACTGGTTCTGTAATCCCAGCTTCTGTTCCTGCAACCTTGGAAGTGTAACCAGAGATAAAGTGGTACATCGCTTGACCTTTTGAAAGTCGCTGTATAGGAGGCATCACTCCATAAGCATCGCATGTCAAGAAGAAGATATTTTTAGGAAGTCCACCGATTGATGGTTTTGCTATGTTCTTAATGTTTTCAATTGGGTAGGAAACCCTCGTATTCTCTGTGACGGACGTATTTGTAAAGTCTACTGTTCTTGTATTAGGGATGAACCGAGTGTTTTCAAGAATAGCTCCATAGGAGATGGCATTGTAAATATCTGGCTCATTTTCTTCGCTTAAGTTGATCACTTTAGCATAGCATCCACCCTCGAAATTGAATACGTTGCTTTCGGTCCAGCCATGCTCGTCATCACCAATCAAAAGTCTGTCTGGATCAGCAGAAAGCGTTGTTTTACCTGTGCCAGATAAACCGAAGTATATAGCTGTGTCATGTTGCTCAACACCCATGTTTGCAGAACAGTGCATTGGCAAAACGTTTTCTTCTGTTGGCAAAAGGAAGTTTAGAACAGAGAAAATTCCCTTTTTCATTTCACCAGAGTAGGCTGTACCACCAATGAGAATCATCCGTTTGGACACATTGACGATAGCGAAATTTTCATTTGAAACTCCATCCGTATCTGGATCAGCTACAAAGTCAGGGCAGCACAGAATCGTGAAGTTGGGATCAAAATCTTGAAGTTTATAATCAGCTGGAGTGATGAACATGTTGTAGCAAAACAGATTGTGCCACGCTAATGTATTAACCACTCTAAGTTTTAGTCGATGTGTCTTATCTGCTCCAGCATAAGCATCTCTCACGAAAACTTTTTTATCTTCAAGGAATCCAATCATTTTATCATGAATACGATCGAAGTGCTCTGGACTCAAGGGAATATTGACAGGCCCCCACCACACATTGTCTTTGGTTTTGTCATCTTTTACAATATATCTGTCCTTCGGAGATCGCCCGGTAAATTTTCCAGTGTCACACATGAGAGCCCCTGTGTCTGTAAGATGCCCTTCATTGTTTTTTAGGGCTTCTTCAACTAATTGTGCAGGATTTAGATTCCAATGAGCTTCTTTTACCTTTTTGATTCTAGCTACTTCTAAACCAGTTTTCTGAGATTTTAATCCGAATTCTTTCATTGTGTTTTGGGGTTTTTAAGTCCTTTGTAAAAATGTACGAAGGTCTCTTATAGTGTTGTTTATTTCCCTGGCTAGCATCAGGTGGCTGCATGATTTAAGGGTGTTGAAAACGATTGCAACGCAAATTTAGAATTATTGTGGTCCAAAAGAAAAGTATCTGGCTAAGTATTGTTTTTGTCTCAGCCTACAAGACTTTCACTTGAAAGAAAATAGTTATTATTGTCGACCTTAATTTATCTGTTCACGACAGATTTAATTCTTAAACTAACTACCAAACGATGAATTCAGAAAGTACTTTCATGGGACATCCTCGCGGCTTGGCCACTCTTTTCTTTACGGAAATGTGGGAGCGGTTTAGCTACTACGGGATGCGCGCCATCTTAATCCTCTTCATGACCACCGAGACTGCTCAGCAGGGCTTGGGTTTAGATATTGAAACATCAGCTGCTGTTTATGGACTTTATACGGCTGCTGTTTATCTGCTTTCATTACCTGGTGGATGGTTGGCTGATAATGTCTTCGGCCAACAAAAATCTATTTGGTATGGTGGTATTTTAATAATGGTTGGTCATTTGATCCTCGCAATACCTGGTTCTCAACCAATTTTCTTTACTGGTTTGGGGTTTGTAGCGATGGGTACTGGTTTTTTGAAGCCTAATATCAGTTCTATTGTTGGTGATCTTTATGGAAGCGATAAGGGTGCGAAGAGAGATGCTGGGTTCTCCATTTTCTACATGGGTATTAACATTGGTTCGTTGCTTGGACAGACAGTTGTTAGTTTTCTAGGTGAGAAAGTTGATTGGCACATGGGTTTTGGAGCTGCTGCAGTAGGTATGTTTTTAGGATTGATCCAATACCGATTGACGCTTGGTAGCTTAAAAGGGATAGGAGAGAAGCCTCAGAAGAAAGTAAAGCTTCCTGGTGAAAAGACTAATAACACATTTTCAATACTACTAGCACTCGGTGCGGTAGGTTTAATCACGGCATTACAATATTTGGAAATCGTAGATCTTGGAACCGCTAGAGGGATTGCTGAAAGTGTTGGAGTTCTGATTGTGGTAGTCACCTTGGCTTACTTTGCCAACATATTCTTATCAGGTGGACTCGATACAGTTGAGCGAAAGCAAGTATTTGTAATATTCTTATTATTCATTGGGGCATCAGTCTTTTGGGCAGGTTTTGAGCAGGCAGGCTCCTCACTTAATCTCTTTGCAAGAGACTTCACAGATAGGATGATTTTCGGATATGAATTGCCTGCTGGTATCCTCCAAAACTTCAATCCACTGTTTATAATCATACTCTCACCCGTATTTGGAGCTTTTTGGATTAGACTATCTGCCAAACAACTCAATCCAAGCACCCCAGTCAAATTTGGCATTGGCCTTATTATGATGGCGATAGGCTTCTTGGTGATGTACTTTGCTGCCGTGATCGTTGTGAATGGTACCAAAGCAGGTATGGGCTGGTTAATCGTGACTTACTTGTTCCACACTACTGGTGAATTGACATTGAGTCCAGTAGGTCTAAGCGCGACAACTAAGCTTGCTCCACGCAAGTACTATTCTCAAATGATGGGTATTTGGTTCGTTGCAACCGCCCTTGGAAACCTAATCGCTGGCTTATTTGCTGGAGACTTTGATCCAAATGATGCTGCACAAGTACCTGATCTGTTTTTGTCAGTGGTATGGCTTGGTACAGGAATGGGAATTCTATTCCTTGTATTCTCAAGCTTTATGCGAAAGTGGATGGGAGATATTAAATAATCTCATCATATCATAACAGTATAAAAGGCCCATTTTATCAATGAAATGGGCCTTTTTTTAGAAGTTCACGCCAAGGGATATTTCTAATCCCTTCAATACAATTTCCGCATCGTTTATATCAATAGATTCTGTTTCAATTGATGTTGAACCACCTGAATAGGTTCCTGAGAGTGTAGATTTTGCACCACCATTCAAATACTCTATTTCGGTAGTTAAGGAAAATTTCTTACTCACTTTATACTCAAAAGCTATTCCTGCCATCCATCCAAAACCAAGTTTAGAATCTAAGTCAAAATCAGTGTTAAGCACTTGCCAACCTTCATAGCGTCTAAATGCTCTGTCCATGTTTCCCTCATTAAGTTGAGGGTTGATGTCTAGCCATGCAAATCCACCGAAGAGTGGCTTGATGTCAATTGTTTTAGTTGAGAACTTAACAAATGCTTGAACAGGTACCAATACAGCAAAATGATGGGCGATGAGTGATTCGTTATTTTCGAAGGGCAAACCAGTTAGATTGAGTTCAGGAACGCTATAAAGAGTGAAACCTGTTTCCAGACCAATGGGATTCCCAATACTTATTCCTCGTATCGAAAAAGGACTTACAGGGGCCGCGATACTGGAGTTTTGAGGTATTAGATAAGAGAAAGACACCCCTTGTGAACGACCAGTAATCCCAAAGAATAGTAGGATTATATTAATAAGAAGTATCTTTTTCATAACTGTTAATTCAATCAAGTTTGATCTGTGGCAAACACGATAAAATGCAAGATGATTGGTTCTGCTTTTATTCAGATTCTTGATATTTACTGAGAAAATCTTCATAACCCTCCATCAATTCATTGGCGCTACTCACCATTGTGCCTACATTGAAAAACAATGATTGCGTCATGTCATATGGATCCGTTTGTCCCCAAAGAATGGAAGCCTCGCCTAATGTTCCAAAAAAACCTATCGAGAAATCTAAGTAAAACTTTTGTTGCTGGTAAATACCAGCCACCTCAATTAAGAATTGCTGCTCTATTTCACTTGTTGCCGGATTGTTACTAGCCAATTGCCATGCTGCATCAGTTACTAATTCAAAATCAAATTCAAACCCCACAGCGGTCACATTTTCTCTAGGTAAATTGTGCAAAGAGTCAAGATGAGCCAAGTACTCTTGATTATTGATGAGCATAGAACCTAGCAACTTCTGATTATTTATTTCTTCAGTAATAATTGATTTTCTAATAATTTGAGCCTTTTTTTCTGAATCTTTTGACTGTTTGTAAGAGTTTAACCCTAGAGCGAGTAATACGGCAAACACTACAGAAACAAACTCCATTATCAGTTGGGGTATCGATATTTGATTTATAAATCGCTTCATAACGAATACTATATTTTGATTGTTTTGCGCAAAATACATCATTCTGCTAGATTTTGACAATTGCGCGTAATAGAGGTTTATTAATCATTTTTCGAATGATTAAATGAAATTTGTTGGCCCAATCTAAACTTCCGTGCATTCTTAACCATGGATGTACAGTTGCATCTCCCTTAACACTAAAAATTATGAAGGATTGCTTTTATGCCTCTACAACCACTTTCAGTTTCAAGGGCCACCTGTATTAAAAGCATAGCTGTAGTCTCTCTAAGTTCGTTTAACATATTGACTCTCATTCTCGTCTTTCATAACGTTACATTTTGTGTATCGCAAATTCAGGACAGAACAACCGTGACCAAATAAAAAACCCTTTCCATTTTTGGAAAGGGTTTTGAAATTGTCAGTCGAATGATTGATTTGATGCGAATTACATCATGCCACCCATTCCGCCCATGCCTCCTGGCATTCCTCCTGGCATTCCGCCAGCGTTGGTTTCCTCAGGAGAGTCAGCTATCACACATTCAGTAGTCAATAGGAGTGCTGCAATAGATGCAGCGTTCTCTAAGGCAAGTCTAGTTACTTTAGTTGGGTCGATGATACCAGCTTTGAACATGTTTACATATTCACCAGTAGCAGCATTGAAGCCATAGTCATCTTTACCAGCCATTACCGCATTCACAACTACAGAAGCTTCTCCACCAGCATTGCTGACGATAGTTCTCAATGGAGCTTGGATCGCATTGTATACGATTTTCACACCAGTAGTTTGATCGATATTGTCCAATTCTAGGCCTTCTATAGCGCTAAGTGCTCTTATCAACGCAACACCACCACCAGCTACGATACCTTCCTGTACAGCAGCTCGAGTTGCGTGAAGTGCATCATCAACTCTATCTTTCTTTTCTTTCATTTCTACTTCAGTAGCAGCTCCTATATAAAGGATAGCTACACCACCAGAAAGCTTAGCAAGTCTTTCTTGTAGTTTTTCTTTGTCGTAATCAGAAGTAGTGTTTTCAATTTGAGATTTGATTTGACCAACACGTGCAGTAATGTCTTCTTTGGTTCCAGCACCATTAACGATGGTCGTGTTGTCCTTGTCAATCGTGATTTTCTCCGCAGTTCCAAGATAATCAAGGGTTGCATTTTCAAGTTTGTAACCTCTTTCTTCAGAGATCAAAGTTCCACCTGTCAATACAGCGATATCTTCAAGCATTGCTTTTCTTCTATCACCAAATCCTGGAGCTTTCACAGCAGCTATTTTCAGAGATCCTCTGATTTTATTCACTACTAGAGTAGCTAATGCTTCACCTTCTACATCTTCTGCGATTATCAAAAGTGGACGTCCAGTTTGAGCAGTAGCCTCAAGAACAGGAAGCAATTCTTTCATGCTAGAAACCTTCTTGTCATAAATCAAGACATAAGGGTTTTCAAGCTCAGCTTCCATCTTCTCTGTGTTGGTCACAAAGTAAGGAGACAAATAACCACGATCAAACTGCATACCTTCTACGGTTTTCACTTCAGTCTCCGTTCCTTTTGCTTCTTCTACAGTGATTACACCGTCTTTACCAACTTTCTCCATCGCATCAGCGATCATTTTTCCGATCTCAGCATCATTATTCGCTGAAACCGAAGCTACCTGAGAGATTTCCTCTGAGGTATTGATGGTCTTAGATTGTTTCTTAAGGTTTTCAACCACTTTAGCTACCGCCTTGTCAATACCTCTTTTAAGGTCCATTGGGTTAGCACCTGCAGCTACGTTTTTGATTCCGTGGCTGAAAATTGCTTGGGTAAGTACTGTAGCAGTAGTCGTTCCATCACCTGCGTCATCCGCAGTTTTAGAAGCCACTTCTTTTACTAATTGAGCACCCATATTTTCAATAGGGTTTTTCAATTCTATCTCCTTAGCTACTGAAACACCATCTTTAGTAATAGTAGGTGCACCAAATTTTTTGTCGAGGATTACATTTCTTCCCTTTGGTCCAAGGGTTACTTTCACTGCATCAGCAAGGATATCAACACCTCTTTTTAGGCTGTCTCTTGCATCAGTATTGAAATAAATATCTTTAGCCATAATTCTTCTAGATTTTGTCGTTTACAATATTCTTAATGGTGGATTATAGTACTCCGTAAATGTCGCTTTCCTTCATGATGAGATAGTCAACACCATCTATAGAAAGCTCAGTACCTGAATATTTGCCATAAAGCACTTGATCTCCTACTTTCACATTGATAGGCTCATCTTTTTTACCTGTACCAATCGCTACGATAGATCCTCTCTGAGGCTTCTCTTTAGCAGTGTCAGGAATGATGATACCAGAAGCAGTTTTTTCTTCGGCTGCCGCAGGCTCCACAAGAACCCTATCGGCAAGTGGTTTGAAATTTACTTTTGACATTTTTTTAGTTTTTATGTTAAGATTTTGAATGAATAATTCGAATTAACCTGATTGCACTTAATATGCCAAATGCAAGTGCGGTGTGGTTTTGACAGGTTTTGTAGGTAAACACTGACAAAATATCAGATTTTAAAAAATAGCTTGTCAGTACTCATGACAATTTGCCTAATCAAAGATCGTTGACTAACTTCTGAGTGCATCAATTATTTAGGCGTTATGGAATCATTGAACCGCAATTGGCTTACAGAAGGACTTGTAGATTTTGAATTTAAAAAATATACGCTACTGGCATATTTGCAACATATTAAGAAGAAATTCAAAGTAGATGAACTGTATCCTTTTATGTCGGATCTGGCTTTTCATTATCGAAACTTAGCCCAAATCAAATCGGGAAAGGAGCTGATTTCTGCCCAGTTCCCAAAAGAACTTTCTAAGGCAGATTTTAGTCAATTAAAATTGACTTACAAACTTTTAGTAGAGGATGACGAGGTGATGAATGAAATCAAAGAGATTATCGAATTTGCAATGCCTAATATGCAGCATGTACTAGACGAAGGGCGAGGGCTCCATGAGTTTGTAGAAGAGCAGATGGAATTGAGTCCAGTAGGGGTAAATTCTTTATATGAAAATGAAGGCTATATGCTCATCAATGTTGACCGAAAGAGAGCTGTTCAAGTCTATCGTTATCAAATCAGCATATTTGAAAATTCCCATGAAAAATACCGCGGGATTAATACCACCTATTTAAGAGATGACTTCCAAGATTTCTCGAGAAGTTATGAGCGGATTAAACTTGACTTGGTTAAGGAATTCCCTGACCTCCCTAGTCCTGCCACATTTCTTTTGGCTACAAAGCAAAAGTTTCCAATGCACGAAACCATCCTGCCAGTGGCAAAACGAATGCTAATAAAACGTGTAAATAACTCCTGATTAGTTAGTAGAGTCGCTTTCTAAGCCAAGATCCTGTAGATTACCCGCACCTGTATTAGTTGGTGCATTTTGGGTTGGAAGAATGGATTCTTGCGCACTTTCAATATTCGGAGAGGAGATTGATGGTGTGCCTCTTTCGATGAAGAAATTAGTGGAAAGTGTAAGTGTTAAAAGAGCAATAGCTAAACCCCAAGTTAATTTCTCTAGTATATCTCCTGTCTTTTTTACTCCCATTATTTGCTGAGTACCTGCACCACCGAACTGACTAGAAAGCCCACCGCCTTTAGGGTTTTGAGCTAGTACAACTAGGATTAAAAGGAAAGCAACTAGGATAATGATACCAATGATTAACGCGTACATTCTAACTGGATTGGTTTAGTTTTTTGATAATGTCCGCAAAGTAAATCGATTTTTCAGGAAAACGCACTATTAGCGCTTCATATATTTGACGAGCTCTGTCCTTGTGACCTTGTTCAAGATATATCTCGGCTAGGTATTCAGAAGATATATCTGGATGAAGCATTGTGCTCTCACCAGCTAGATCATCAATTTTATCCATGTTTATAGACGCCCCTTTGGGAATGGAAGGATTTGTCTCAATGAAATAGCTGATAATTTCATCCTGCTTCGACTTTCTTGAAGAATTACTTACGCTTTTTTTTTTAGGTTCCTCAGTAGATTCCCCTTCTATGATTGTCTTTGCTGACTTTTTAGGTGCTTCTACTTTAGGTATTTTTTCTTTTTTACTAGCCGTGGCTTTTTTTGTAGTTGATGAGCTTGCTTTTGGCTTTGAAGATTTCGGCGCAGTAGTTTTCTCTACTGCAGATTTCACTTCGGGTGCTACTTCTTCGGGAGCGTCAATTGGTTTAGCACTACTGACACGAGCAGAACGAGATTGGCTCGCTTTCTTTATATCTATATCCTGCTTTGATTCAGACTTAGGTTCTGCTGCGGCTTCTGGTTCTGGTTTCTGTGTGGCTTTCTTTACTGCCTCATCAACAGCTTCATCTTCAGCAAGCTGATTTTCAATGGCACGTAGCTTAGCACGGTTTTCCTTAAGCTCATTTAAATCTTTGTATATCTCATTAATGAGTATGTCTAATTCAGAACCGGTAGGCGAAGTACTATCATATACTTGCTCTACTACCTGCTCTTCTTTAGCTATATTGGATTCATTTGATTCTACCGCTTTTGGCAGTTCTTCTTTTTTCGTGGGCTTTGACGCTGCTTTTTCGGAAGCAAGCTTTGAGGTCTTGAATTGAGCGTTTTCTCTTTTTTGAGTTTTTATAACAGTACTTAAATCACGCTCCAAGTCTGGTTCATGAGATTCATGTACTGAAAGTGGTGTTAAGAATATTAATTCATCATTGAGGAACTTCTTTAAGAGCGCGCGATCAGTTGCGTATACAGCAGCTCTAGTAACCTTGCTACCTGATTTTTTAGACTTAAGTTTCATACTACCCTTTGCCAAAAGTGTATGTGCGCCTTGGAAATAAGGTTTTGATGCAACGAGCTCCTCCAATTGACTAAGCGACTCATTGGTCATACTGCCGGGATTGCGGAGATATTGAATGAATTGTTGCTTGTTCACAGGAGGTTTTGTAAGTGGATAAGTATCTAAATTAAGAAAAATTACCAATTTGCCACAGAGGCATTGAAGATATCGAGTATTATTTGGTCAAAAATCTCCTCGACGTATTCTTGCTCGTTGGCAGAAATATCAGTGTTACCATCGAAATCCACAAAAAAGGAGAAGCTTTTATCAAAGTCAAACTCATCATCCTTTACATTGATATAAGAGGCAGATACTTTGATTGTAATTCTGGATAATGTTGCGAAATCAGCTTCGTTGTTATTTCCCGAAGCATTTGCAGTAACAGGAGTGATGGTGTAATCAGATATATAACCTTCTAACTGCAAATCACCATTATCGTCTACAAGTGTAAGGCTGGTGTTTTGCTGATAATAATCTTTAATTTTTTCCGTGAAGGTGACACTCATAGTTGATGGGCCCAAAGCTGCGTTGTTAAAAAACGTCTGAATTGAAATAGTCTTTACAGAAGGGTCTATAGATGCTCCCGTGAAACTATACACGCAGCCTGTTAGCAGCAAAAGGATGCCAATTGACCAATTATAGACTTTCAATCTCATATTGTTTGATTTTGCGATACAGTGTGCGTTCGGAAATGCCAAGGTCACGAGCCGCATATTTACGTTTGTTGCTGTTGCGTTTTAAAGCCGTGATGATCATTTCTTTCTCTTTTTTCTCAAGGGAAAGAGAGTCATCATCTTCGGTTTCATGAGTAATATCCTCTATATCGTAACTATTGTCATCATGATTTGATGACTGTCCCGAATCCAACAATATTGGTTTTAGTGGCTTGCTATGTGGATCGTCCTCTTTATCTAAATGCTCGAAAGTATCTATATCATTAAAAAGGTGCTTGTGCTTGCTAAGCATTTCACTACCGGAACTGTTGTCATCTGCCAAGATTTTATGAATGAGCGTCTTCAGTTCACCCACATCTTTCTTCATATCAAAAAGCACCTTATAAAGTAAGTCGCGTTCTGAGTAGTTCTCCTGACCTTCGGTTTTCCCGATTAATGCGGGTAAATAATTTGTTGTTTTTGGCAGGTATTTGAGTAAGGTCTCTGATGAAATTTCTCTTTCCATCTCAAGAACGCTCATTTGCTCCACAAGATTTTTTAGTTGACGGATATTTCCAGGGAAGCGAAATTTTAAAATAACAGTCTGAGCATCTTCTGTCAAAAAGATGGGTTTGGTTCGGTAAGTCTCAGAAAAGTCTGAAGCGAATTTTCTGAAAAGAAGCAATACATCCTCATCACGTTCTCGCAAAGCCGGTACGGGTATTGGCACTGTATTGAGACGATAATATAGGTCCTCTCTAAACTTGTTTTTTTCTATTGCCAATGTGAGATCCACATTTGTTGCGGCAATCACCCGTACATCTGTCTTCAAGACTTTTGAAGACCCCACTTTGATAAACTCACCATTTTCTAGCACTCTGAGCAATCTCGCCTGAGTGCTTAAAGGCATTTCACCAATTTCATCAAGAAATATGGTTCCTCCGTTGGTTACTTCGAAGTACCCTTTTCGCGATTCATGGGCTCCAGTAAAAGAGCCTTTCTCATGTCCAAAAAGCTCTGAATCGATGGTTCCTTCTGGAATCGCACCACAGTTGATGGCGATGAATTGACCATGTTTTCTGCTCGAAAGGCTATGGATGATTTTTGAAAATGATTCCTTACCTGAGCCACTCTCTCCTGAGATAAGTACGCTCATATCTGTAGGGGCCACCTGCATGGCTATCCTAATGGCATTGTTGAGCTTCGGTGAATTACCGATGATCTCAAAACGCTGCTTAATGGCTTGAACTTCGGAGCTACTTTTAAAATCCATAGTCTATTGAATCACCTCCCCGAATAATGTCGCTGATGAGCAGTCATTGACTTTTACGTTTACATAATCGCCTTTTGCGAAAGCATTACTCCTAAATATCACCACTTTATTGGCACTGTTTCTTCCTTGGAGGTCCTCTTTTGAGCGTTTGCTATATCCTTCTACTAGCACCTTAAAGGTTTTACCTATATCCAATTTATTTCTTGAAAGGGACAAGCCTTGCTGTTTGTCAATGACTTCTTGAAGTCTACGTTTCTTAATTTCCAATGATATATCATCTTCATATTTCTTAGCAGCAAGTGTGCCTGGACGCTCCGAATAGTAGAACATATAAGAGAAGTCATATTGAACATAATCCATCAAAGTCAAGGTCTCTTGATGTTCTTCCTCTGTTTCTGTACAAAATCCAGTGATCATATCTGAGCTAATGCCACACTCTTCACCAAGAATTGATCTAATAGCATCTACACGATTGATATACCATTCACGGTCATAAGTCCGATTCATCAATGATAAGACGCGTGAATTGCCACTCTGAGCAGGTAGGTGAATGTATTTGCAAATGTTTTCATATTTCTTCATCATATACAATACATCATCTGTAATGTCTTTGGGATGAGACGTGGAAAACCTAACGCGAAGCTCTGGATGAACTTGCGCCACTAATTCGAGAAGATTGGCGAAATTCACTATTTCTGAGATGTCGCCTTTCTCGAGTCGTGCTTTATTGTTTTCAGCTTCGGACCATTTGTAGGAATCTACATTTTGCCCAAGCAAAGTCACCTCTCGATAACCTTTCCCAAAAAGATCTTTTGCTTCAGTAACTATAGAATGAGGATCTCTAGAGCGTTCGCGACCTCTTGTGAATGGCACCACACAGAACGAACACATATTGTCGCATCCTCGCATGATAGAAATGAAAGCCGTCACCCCATTGCTATTTAGGCGTACAGGCGAGATGTCTGCATAAGTCTCTTCTCGGGAAAGAAAAGTGTTAACACCTTTGTTCCCAAACTCAGTTTCTCTCAGAAGATTCGGTAAATCACGATATGCATCAGGTCCAACCACTAGATCTACTATTTTCTCTTCATCCAGAAGTTGAGCCTTGAGTCGCTCTGCCATACAGCCTAATATACCAATTGTTACTTCTGGTCTGTCTTTCTTTATTTGATTGAATTGGGTAAGGCGCTTGCGAACGGTTATCTCAGCCTTCTCTCGGATAGAGCAGGTATTGAGTAAGATTACATCTGCCGCTTCAAACGAAGAAGTAGTACCGTAACCTTCTCCTTGTAAAATAGAGGTAACTATCTCACTATCAGAGAAATTCATTTGGCATCCGTAACTCTCAATATAGAGTTTGCGAGAAGCGTTTTTTGCGTTCTCTTTAGTTATTCTGACTTCACAGTTCTCCTCTGCTTCTTTACTTGCGTCAAGTATTTCCAAGCCAGCGATCAATTGATTCATGAGTCTTAAATTATAATAGATTCAACCACAAAGTTAACTACAAATAGGCTAAGGTGACAGAATGTCAGTAGTATCTTAGATTAAAGTTTACTTTCCGCTTTTAAGAACAGACCGATAGATATTTTAGATTTCGTCTCTTGTTGAAGACTGTCGGATTTTTGAGTATTTGAAACCGGTTCTGACTTCATGATTTTTGAATCAAGTTCGATGATCATTCTACCTTCAACATTAAGCGCCGATTGTGAAAAGGAAAGGATGGCTGGAAAGTCTTTCTGATATGTAGTGTCCTTGATACTAATTTGTGCAGAGATGATATGAGTTGGTTGTTTCAGAATAAAATCTGCCATGAAAGGATAGATCTTATTAAGGTCAGTACTATCACTTTCTTGAATTTCGGAAACCTTTAATATCTTAATTTTGATATTTTGCGTGCTATCAGTTTCTAAGAATATACTCGATAGTATATCATTAACAAAAGCCTTATGCTTTGTAGAGTCTTTCACTAGATCCATAGTGATGACACCATTAAAATCTAAGGTTATGGACCCATTAACTATTTGGTTGTCAATTAAATGAAGCGAACCAGAACTGATTGGAACCAAGCCATTGTGTTGATATTTACCTTCACCGTAGATCCAAGTAAGTACCGAACTTAGAGAATCGATTTTATATTCTGTAGTTGCGATTTCGTTTACTGCTTGAATAGATGCTTCTTCATCACTTTCACTAGATGAAAAACTATTGCAACTAATTATCAAGGTTGATGAAAGCGAGAGGCAAATGATGAATTTCGAGAAACGAAGGAGTTTTAATAGCATCAAATAAAAGTGTTATTTTGAGTTTGTTCTAAAACACGCAAAGGTATGGCGCTGATTAAATCAGTAAGGGGATTTACTCCAAAAGTTGGAAAAGATTGTTGGTTTGCAGAAAATGCGACCTTAGTAGGTGAAGTGTTCCTTGGTGATCAATGCACTGTTTGGTTCGGGGCAGTGCTTCGAGGGGATGTCAACTATATCAAAATAGGAGATAGGACCAATATACAAGACAATGTAACCATCCATGGTACCTTTGAAAAGTCGCCGACTTCTATTGGTAGCAATGTGTCGATTGGCCACAATGCAATCATCCATGGTTGTACTTTGGAAGATGAGGTCTTGATTGGCATGGGAGCAATGGTGATGGATGGAGCTGTTGTAAAGTCGGGCGCAATAGTGGCTGCTGGAGCTGTGGTCTTGGAGGGGACAATAGTCGAAAGCAACTCAATTTATGGTGGTATTCCCGCAAAGAAGATTAAGGAACTCGATGAGAAAAATAAAGAAATGCTGAAAAGGATTTCTAACAATTATTTGAAATACGCAGGCTGGTTTAAAGACGAAGAAAATGGATAAGCCTAAATCGAACGAGTACAATGAATTTTATCATGGTTATATTTCTCAGGTAGGGGATCAGGAAGTTTTTGGTTTTCTTGAGAGGAATGTTACGGAATATGTAGCATATCTAAAGAGTCAATTGGATTCGAGACTAAGCTATAGATATGCTCTTGGCAAATGGACTTTAGCTGAAGTTTTCGGTCACATAAGCGATGTGGAAAGGGTTATGGCCTATCGAATATTACGATTTTCTCGAAATGATAAAACGGAAATCCCTGGCTTTGATCAGGACCATTATATTGAAAATGGATTTTTTGATAGATCACTGCAATCTTTTATCACAGAAATAGAAGCGCTTAGAAGTGCGAATTTAGAAATGATAAAGAATCTCAGAGATGAGCAACTAAGTCACACTGGTATTGCAGGAGGCAATCTTTTTACAGTCAGAGCTTTAATTTATATTTTAGCAGGGCACATGAGTCATCACTTGAATGTGTTGAAACAACGATATTAATTCTAACTTAAAATATGATTGCCTTATGGGATTTCTAATACGTCTTTTACTTGCGGCACTTGCAGTTGTGATTGTCTCCTATCTTTTACCTGGAGTTTCTATAGATGGATTCTTGACAGCAGTAGCAGCGGCAGCCGTGATTGCTCTTTTAAACTATACAGTAAGACCAATTCTGGTAGTACTTACCATTCCACTCACGGTTTTCACTTTGGGACTTTTCCTTCTTGTGATCAACTCTTTGCTGATAATGTTGGCGGACTATCTAATTACAGGATTTACTGTTGATAGTTTTCTGTGGGCGCTACTTTTTAGCCTTTTGCTTTCAATTACCAACTCACTTTTATTCAACATTAGTGGTGAAGGGGATAGAAAATATTAGTCAACTATTTAAAAATAGACTGGACACTGTGGGTCCTTTTTATAGTTTCTCAGTTTGATACGATAGTTCACTAAGATTTCGTGTGATCCACTTGTTTCAGTAGATATTTCACTTGTAGTGGCATCATAAGCATACCCGATTCTTAAGTTCTCATTTAGGATCACTTGTCCAATAAACGTGATGTCATTTGAGTTCCGATAGCTTATTCCTGCATAGGCTATCCCATCGAATATTACCATTGCAGTAATGTCGTAGGCAAATCGGTTTTGCTCCTGACCTCTAAATAGTACTGAAGGTGATAGCTTCAACGACTCACTTATAGGAAAGATCACGCCACCAGTGGCATAATAGTATCTGCTTTCTCGAGCATTCGACACATTGTTGCCACTTTCATCATAAATGAAAGTTTTGTTTTCCAGAATGTACGGAACTGAAAACCCAGCATACATCCATGGGTTGGCGAAGTATAATCCTGTACCAAAATTTGGAGTGAAACGATTTATCGTAGTAGCTGGTAAGGCTGGATCATCAGTCGTAAATAGTGTCAAATCGCTAAAGTTTGATGTTCTACTATCAAAACCACCTTGTAATCCCATGGAAAGTATTCCAAAACTCATTTTTATTTTGTAAGCGTAGCTTCCATAGGTTGAGACGTTGTTATGAACGCCTATTTGATCTCTTGTTACCTGCAAACCAACTCCTATACGATTAGAATTAAAAGAGGAATGAGCTGTCAGCGCTTGAAAGGAAGGTGCCCCCTCTACATTTATCCATTGCTCTCTATGTACGGCAATCACGGAGAGCACATTCAAACTTCCCGCATAGGCTGGGTTGATCAATAATCCATTGAATGGATAGGTAGAGGTCAACGCGCGAAGCTGGGCTGATGCACTAAATGCACCAGCCAGTATAAGTATAGAAAACAGTAGTTTTTTCATTTGCTTTCGATTAAATCTATCTAACCAATTCTAAGTAACCCTGTACCACGTCTGAACCATCTCCTTTGTCAATGAAGTAGAAGTAAGTACCTACAGGTAGTTGTTTCGGTTTATTTCCAATATTGCTGAATCCATCAAATCTATGATCTGTTTCGTTAGTGTAACCTTTGGTTTCATAGACTAATGATCCATCTCTATTGTAAATACTTACCCTATTGTTCGGGAAGTAGTCTATACAGTCTATGATAAGGTAATCGTTGATACCGTCACCATTTGCTGACAATCCATTATAGATTTTCAATGAGGTAGTAATCTCAAACTCCCTTGTGTAATCACAACCATTATCTGATCTGAACCACACGGTCCATACACCAGGTTCGGCATCTATTAATTTTTCGTAGTTTGAGATTAAGTCGCCTTCTGGATTGATCCATGCAATGCTATCAATGACGTGGTGTCTTTCGAAGAAGATATCGGCAGTACCGTTAAACTGATTAAACGCGCCATCACTTGATCGTATACAGATAGACCCAGTGGTGGATACTTTAAATTCTGGATCCTCAAATGCTTGACCAATCTCAATTGCAACCCTAGCGGATTCGCAGCCTGTGGATATTTTGATCGCTTCCACTAAGTACGTCACAGAGTCAAGTGTATTTACACGATCACCGGTAAATGCTGGATTCACTAGGTCATCAGGAGCATACCAATTAAAGATATAGCCTTCTGTATTACCATTTACTCTAGCGATCGCTTCACCATTCGGAGACAAGCAATTGTCACGGTCGGACAATTTTTCAACACTTGGCGCACCAACAGTCACTGTAGCATCTAGCATATTAAACTGTTTAAGCACAATACAGCCAGTAACTAGATCGGTAGCCTTCACTGTATATGCACCAACAGCAAGTGAATCTACAGAGAAGGAAGCGCCACTCTTGAATGGCACCTGTCCAGTAGTATCAGTCACCACACCTTCGTACCAGTCGAAAGTATATCTGAAAAGATCACCTTCAATGAAACCAATAGTAGCTCTACCATTAGGTAGGGTAGGATAACAAATGGTGACATCATTGATAATATCTACACGCATATCAATAGGGTCAATCAAATCTCTAACAGTAGCAAGTTGGGCTTTCGATGTACAGAAAGCGTCAGTACCATCTATTACGTAAATCGTGTAGACTCCCGCATCTAAGCTATCTATCACAGAGCCTGTGCCAATGGCTGTAGTAATATCAGGCACTCCAGTAGTATCAACACCCGCGAACCAGTAGAAATTGTAATTAGCAAGTGATTTGCCTTTAGGGATATCAATCACCGTAGCAGCTAGTATACCATTTGGATTCACACAATTGGAGTTCCCTTCAGAGGTTATGGAAACAAGAAACGGATTAGTATAGCCTGGGACCATTGTGTATTGCTCGGAGATAGAGCAATTACTAGACACTTCTGTTACAGTCACCGTGTAAGTGTCCTCTGCTAAGCTATCTGCTGTTGCATTATTGGCCTCCACTACAACTCCAGCACTGTTAGTCCACTCAAAAGTATACAGCGTGTTGTCCTGAGAACCATCTGCTGATACTGTGAGTGTTCCATTTGGATTACTTGGATCGCAATTAGTCTGAAGCGTAAAATCTTCAATAGCGATTAATGGTAAATCGGTTTGATCGAAGAGCTCTATTCTTACATAGTCTGTTATACAGCCAGTAATGTTACTTGTTGCAGATACGTAGTAAACATCCGGTATTACACTGAATCCAGTACTATCAAAACTCACACGAGGACTAGAACCCGAGTAAATCAACGAGTCATTGGCATTTCCTAAAGTAGGATCTCCGTTATAAAAATTGAAAGTATAATCAGTAAGCTGAGCGATATTCATTTGAGTCACCTCGAAGAATGCATCAGAAGGATCACAAGTCGTCACACTCACGCTATCTATTGAAACAATTCTAATAGTCTCTGGCTCGTTTGTAAGCGTGAAGAAAGTATTAGAAGTACAACCGAGTGAAGTATTCGTTACTTCAACCTCAAAACGTCCAGCATATTGATCAACCAAGGTATCATTGGTACTGATAGAAGCACCGCTGAGTAATCTTGTATTATCATCATTAGGATCTATTGAGTACCAGTTGAAAGTATATGTAGAATCAATTAATGCTCGATCGTTGGCATTGTCAACAGTTACTAGGAGTGAGCCACTCGGCGTGGTACCGGTTTGACTACAGGTAGAGTCTGCTTCTATCTGAGCTAATTGCAATTTAGGATAGAATGGAGCATTTTCAATTCCGAATCCAACTAACTGAGATTCACAGTTAGAATCATTTCTTGATATGGAAACGAAGAAGTAGCCCATTGACAAATTCTCAAGTGTCATTGGAGTACTTGGATCGCTATCTGAGATCGCCGTAGTTTTATCCGATTCGTAGAAATTCAAAGTATAATTTGTAACTATTTCTAAAGAATCAGCTGGTATAGACATTTCATACTCTGTGCCATCGTTGAAGATCGAAAGAAGTACAAAGGAACCATTACCTATTCCACAAGTGAGGTCCTTATTGACTTCATAGCTTCCAATTATTGGATAAGTAGGATCATTTTCAACCTCAATCACCTGACTTGATGAACAGCCGGTAATTACGTTAGTGATCTCTACAGTGTAATTATCATCAGGTAGATTTTCCACGATAGTGGAATCGTCTTTTTGACCAGGCAATATGGTAGATAATTCTTGACCAACTGACACAGAAGTGCCAACATACCACTGGTATGTATAATTGTTCGAAGGGAGACTAACGCCATCAATAGAAAGTAGATCAATACGTCCTTGAGCGATACTACCCGAGTTACAATTGTCGTTTGGAGTCATTACCAATGAATCAATGACTGGATCAACATGCTTGTCTAGTATGATCACAGAAAGTGAGCCGGAAGCACATCCAGTAGTAATACTTGTAGCAATGAACGAAATGGTATCAGGCAATAAGCTTGAGAAAGATATGGTTGCTGGTGTATTCAACGTCTGAGTGATCGTTGGATTAGCTCCTGCCGAGGTTATCGACCAGTTGTAGTTGGCGACACTTCCACTTGCTCCTTGGAAAGTAATATCATTATCATCGATGGTCAATGCTCCGTTTCCAGTGGCGCCACACAGTGTATTGTGCGTTATTTGAGCATCAGGGATATTGATTGTAGGGAAGTCTAAGTCTTCAATTACTTCAAAAGTTCTCTGAGCTATACATCCAGCATTAGGGGATGGAGCATTGTTCTTTTGAATCACTACCGTGTAGTAACCTTTTTTCAAACTATCCAATAGCGTAAGGTCTCCACTTTGATTTCTCGCAGTACCTCTTAGACTACTTGGGTTGTTAGGATAGATTTCATTAGCAGCCGTGACTACCGAATCTCTATACCATGTGATTGTATAGTCAGTCAATATAGCAGCAGCTCCTGCTTCAGTAATCCTAATTTCTAGTGAACCATTTCCACTATTTCCTGAATCATCACAGAAAGTAGTTGCTGTTTTAGCTATACTCCTGATGACAGGATTGATTGGTTCGTCTTCAATTTCTATGCTTACTTCAGTTTTACTCACGCAACCTGTGCTGTCATTGGTGGCTGTTGCAGTATAGACTCCAGCAGATAGGCTATCAAGTCGGTCGTTGACACCACTTAAAGAGCTTATTTTTCCATCTGCAGGATCACTTAGTGCTACACCATCTTTATACCATGTGAAAGTATAATTCGACAAAGCATACAATGAACTACTGTCTTCTTTCACATTTGTGATTTGAATGAATCCATTTGGTGCATCACAATTAAAGTTATGATCAAAAGTGATATCAGTGTTCGGATTGATAGTGATGAGCGCCGAATCTTTCAAGACTTCAAATATGGCAGTCTGAGAACATCCAACATTAGCCGAACCACTTTGCTTTTGTAGGAATACGGTGTATTTGCCACCAGCAAGCCCAGCAAGGTTGAATATATTCGTTCCTATTTTGGCACTACCTGCATTGGCATTCCCAGAGTTAGCTCCAGGTGCTGTGTTTTTATCAGCTATGAAGTTAGCATCACCACTTCCAGGAACTGACGTGTAAGATCCTCGATACCATTCTACAATATAATCGGCATTGATCTCCGCAGCTGTAATGGTATCACCATCTTCTCTCATTACTACAGTAAGGGAGCCATCACCTTGATCGTCATTGCTGCCATTGTCACAGAAGGTGTCTGCAGTTCTGGCTGTATTGGTGATTTTTGGTTCGACACTTTCGTCTTCTACTACAAATTCGAGTGTTATTGCAGTAGGAGGACAACCAGTGCCATTGTTTGAAGTGACCGTTAGGATATAAGTACCATTCGAAAGGTCAGTTAACGTGTCTGCGCCACCTCCAGAAGTAGAAGCGATCGCTGTAAAGCTTGCTGGGCCAGACCATGCAAAGTTGTAGTCATCTGTATTGGTATTGAGTACACCATTAACTCTTATTCCAGCAATGTTTATGATACCATTGCCAGTACTGCCATCACAATTACTATCAGCAATTACTTCTACATCGGCATCTTGTATGTCAATAGTAGGTAGATCTTCAGTGATTTGGAAAGTGGTTGTTGAAGCACACCCACCATTAGGATTAGTAGCATCCGCGATAGTGACGGTATAGAATCCATCAGCGAGACCAGCTAAAGTGATGCTATCATTAGCACCAATGATATTTCTAGTAGCAGTTCCTTCATTTCCATTAGCAGCGAATAGTTCGTCACCAGCCGCGGTAGAATTACCTCTGTAGAAAGTGATGGTATAGTTAGCAGCATCTACTGTCGGGTCACCAGACGCATCATCTTCTACGAAGAACTTGACGATACCAGTACCATCATTATTCGGCGCACAGTAAGTGTCGATAGCGAGTATTTCCACAGTCGGCACAGGCTCAAGAGTATCTTTTCCTACAACAAAGTCATAAGTCAGCGCAGCAGGCGGACATCCACTTGTATTGTTGGAAGTTACCGAAAGGGTATAAGTGCCTTCTTCTAATCCAGTGAGCGCATTAACAGCTGCATTCGCTCCAGACTGAGCACCTACGCTAAAAGCACCAGGGCCAGACCAAGCAAAGTTGTAATCACTCAAAGTAGAGTTAGCAGTTCCATCTTCTCTAATATCTGTGATGGTAATTGTGCCATTAGCCGTACCGGCATCACAAGCTTGATTATCAGTTACAGTGAAATCATCGGACTGAATATCAATAGTAGGTAGATCTTCAGTGATTTGGAAAGTGGTTGTTGAAGCACACCCAC
>CAYGOV010000005.1:62015-62781 GCA_964351625.1 uncultured Marinoscillum sp. | reverse complement strand
GAAATCATCGGACTGAATATCAATAGTAGGTAGATCTTCAGTGATTTGGAAAGTGATAGTAGTAGCACACCCACCATTAGGGTTTGTAGCATCAGAGATAGCGATAGTATAGAAACCATTAGCAAGTTCTGACACAGTGATACTATCAGTACCATTTACAGAATTAGTCGCAGTACCATCGATGGCAGCATTGCCAGCGAATAGTTCTACACCAGCAGCAGTTGTATTCTGTCCTCTGTAGAATTTGACATCATACTTAGCTAGATCATAGGTAGGATCTCCAGTGACATCATCAGTAATATAGAAGTTGATTTCCCCAGTACCATCATTATTAGCGGCACAGTAAGTATCAATAGCAGCGATGTTTACGGTCGGTACCGGCTCCAATGTATCTTTTTCGATAGTAAAGTCGAAAGAGAGATCAGCAGGAGGGCAACCAGAAGCGTCATTAGTAGTGACTGTTAGGGTATAAGTACCATCAACAAGTCCAGTGATGCTGTTATTGGTATTAGCAACGGAAGGACCATCAGAGTATCCACCAGGACCAGACCATTCGAAGTTGTACTTGGTCAAAGCATCAATAGCACCATCGAGTCTCATGTTGGCAACAGAGATGCTACCATTAGCCGTACCAGCATCACAAGCTTTGTTATCCACCACAGTGATGTCAGAGGCAAGGATGTCGATAGTAGGCAGATCTTCTTCTATTTTGAAAGTGATAGTAGTAGCACACCCACCATTAGGGTTTGTAGCATCAGAGATAGCG
>CAYGOV010000005.1:58152-61915 GCA_964351625.1 uncultured Marinoscillum sp. | reverse complement strand
GTAAGTATCAATAGCAGCGATGTTTACGGTCGGTACCGGCTCCAATGTATCTTTTAGTATAGTAAAGGATACAGTGTCACTTGAACAATTGGTAGTACTGTTTTCAAGGATCAGTTTATAAGTACCTTCTAGGAGATTCTCAATTCGATTATCTACACCACCATTCCCTCCAGCATCAACAGGGGTTCCACCGAAGGCAGTACCATCGTTATTAAACCAATTGAAGGTATAAGCTGTGAGATCTGTCACCACATCATCATCTTCCCTTACTTGATCTACCTGAATAGATCCAACTGGCGAACCATCTGCACAATTGGTATTGCTGGTCAATACAGCATCACCATCGTTTGAAACTACTGATGGTTTAGTGGTATTCTCTAAGAGATTGAATGTTGCAAAAACAGCACAATTCTGATCGGGTTTTGATCGATCAATAACTGCGATAGTATATTGTCCTCCGTCTACATTTTCTAGAGAACTAGTGAAGGAATCCTCAGCTGGGATGTTTTGAGTCCCGGTTATACCTGTAACCCCAACACCAGCACTAACCACACTACCAGTAGTATCTGTACCTACAAACCACTTATAATAAAAGTCACCGTCTGAAGTGGAAATATTATCAATAGTGAAATTGATTTGACCTAAACCGTCATTATCTGTCGTTAGACAAGAATTATCAACATTTCCTAAAGAAAGGGTAATTTCAGGCAATGTGGTCACACTATCTATTTCTACCTCAAGTGCGTCGGTAATACAGCCAGTAGCCTTATGTCTAGCTTGGATATAATATATACCTGGATTCAAGTTACTAAGCGTTGTGTCAGCTGCAAACCCACCAGTCGATAAGGTATCACTAGCAGTTGTTCCTGGATAATTAGCCAAGAAGAGGTATTCATAGTCTATAACATCTCCAGTCAACATAGAATCACTGCTTATTGAAATAATTCCTTGATTTAAAGGAGAGCAGTCAGTTAAATTAACCCAATGTGCATTCAAAAGATTATGATCTTCTGGTGCATCCTGAACCGTAAAGGTCAGAGTATCAGCCGTACAATTGTTAAGTCCAACTGTTACACCATCTATGTTTTTAGCTGACGAATTTGTTTCTATAACAACAGTATAGTTTCCAGGCGATAAAGTGTCAGTTGAGCTAAAGGAATCACCATAAAAAGTATCATCTGGGTCGCTATCAGGGGCAACAATAGTATTAGTATGATGAAGGGTTCCTGTGCCATCACTACCAACAAACCAATGAAAACTAAACTCAACAGTGGTAGTATCATCAGCATCCTTTTTGACGCTAGCGTAAACATTACCATTGTAACTTCCTCCAATTGCAACATCAGGGTCACATACAGTGTTGTTTGTAACAAATGATGAATCAACCAAAGGATCAAATGCTTTTTGCTCAACTATATCTGTAGCGCTCAAAGTCCAGCATTGTGCACCACCTATATTTCTTGCAATCGCTGTATACGATCCTGCAGGAAGGCTCGTAAAGTTTGCAGTATCTGCTGCAGCTAAAGGAGCACTCGCATCAGTACTAATTAAGCCATTTTTACCATCACGCAGTTCGCCTGATACAGGATCGAAGCTGTATGGGAACCAGAGTGTATCACCTTCTGAATTCAATTGAGCATAAGGGTTAAATCGATTTGCAGGCACACCTGTTCCGGCATATAGGTAAATTTCATATTGCGCCAAATCATCTATTTGTCCAGCTAAATTGCCTACATCTGAAGGTCCTGCTGTCAAAGTAGCCGAGCCACCAGTATTACCAGTAATGGTCTCGCCACTTTGAAATAATGTTGTTCCAATCAAGGCTACGCTTGTAGAAGTAGCACTATCAGTATCATTTACAATACCCATAGCTCCACTGAGGCCTCCACTAATGGTATCTAGGTTAGCAAAATATGGCCCACCTGTCATGTCAGAGTGCGTTAACCCGATATTATCTGCCAATGCTACTTTAGCAACTCCGTTATCAGGACATTCTGTTACATGCTCCAAGGCAAGGGTTGTTGTCGTCTGAATTCCCTCGAAAGGCAGGTCATATGATTCTTGATATCTACAACCCGTAGTTGTAGTAACTACCAAGGTGTAAAGGGCTGATTTTAAACCAGTGACTGAAGAAGTAATTGCACCACCTGCTGAATTTGAAAATCCTTTACCAAGGCTATCTAATGGTGTGAAGTCTTGAGATCCTTCATACCATTCAAATCTTGTGTAATCACCAGCAGCTCCACTTAGATTGGCAGTTATTTCGCCATTTGTACCATCACAACTACTTGGAATATTGTCTGCAGTGAAGGTAATGGTAGGAGCCAATGCGCTTACAGCGTCGATAATTTTTATACTCTTAGAAGAGCTCGTACAACCAGAAGTACTTGATGAAACTACTACAGTGTACCAATTTGAATCACGATTCAATAAAGAATCAGACGTTTCAGCAGACAGTTTACCTGCAGTTGTTACGCTTTGACCTTGATACCATTGATAGGTTGTATCTGCTTTGGCACTATAGCCTGTTGGAGTACCATTGGTAAAGTTTACTGATATTGTTTTGATGTAGGCCTTTCCATTTCCTGTGTTACACTGAGTTTGATCCGATTGACCCAAAGTGAATGAGAAACTTGGAATAGATTCCTTGACTGTTACCTGAGCAGTGCTAAAACACTTAGATGTATTATCAATAATTTTCACGGTATACACACCTGACGGTAGATTACTCAATGTATCTCCTGTAGCGTTTGATGTGGCTGTTGCAACAGTTGCTGTAGCATTTGCAGTTGGGGAAGCAGCTGTGCCAATTGTTCCACCACTAGCAATTCTTGAGCTTAAGCTAGTAGAAGCACCTCGATACCATTCATAGGTGTAAGTACTTGAGCCACCAGTTCTTTTAGCACCTACCTTACCAATTGGAGCAGATATGTTGCAAGAGAATTGATCCTGTATTACACCCGCACTTGCTGTAAAACTTTCTGTAGCGTCCGTTACAGGGATAGTCAATTTAGCTGATGTACATCCAGTGTTTAAATCAATGATTTCGACTGTGTAGCTTCCTGGATCCACATTGATAAGATGAAGCGAATCACTAAGATCAACCACCGCATTATAAGCTCCGACTCCTTTTAGGGTTCCTAAATTGTTGCCATTTTTAATTTGTTTGCTCGCATTGACACTAGTGCCATAATACCATTTAATTTGGAAGTTACCACCAGTAGGTATTAGTTCTGATCCAATCAATTCAATTTCACCATTTGGATAAGTAGCTGCAGTAGAACATACTGTAACATTCACAGTATCAATTGCTGCATTCGTGGTTTGAACTTCAGGCACAGCGCTTGAGTCTCCAAGTGAAAAACTTAGCAATGATGTACAGTTAGTTATTTGATGTGTTAGGAGAAGCTTATAAGTTCCACCTGGTATACTATCCAAGTAGAAGAAGCTAGCATCGGATGTAGTATCTGCATTGTTAACTTTTGAGTCATTAGGTAGTTTGTTGCCAGTTGTATCTGAGGAGTAATACCAAGTATAGCTATAGTCTGAAGGAACGCCACTTCCTGGTTTAATAGCCAGTTTACCATTATATCTATTTGAATCTGTTAGTGAAATATCACAAACAGTATTTTTAATAGATGTTGCATCTTTTGTTCCTGAAGGTGCTGTAGATACATTCTTTATCGTTACTGTAGCCGCCGAAGAGATACAACCAGTGAGGGTGTCTTGCACGATGATTGTGTATTGCCCAGCATTGAGATTA
>CAYGOV010000005.1:22199-58052 GCA_964351625.1 uncultured Marinoscillum sp. | reverse complement strand
CAGTAAAGCTGAATACAGTAGGAGTATTACCTATGGTCACGGTAGCCGCCGAAGAGATACAACCAGTGAGGGTGTCTTGCACGATGATTGTGTATTGCCCAGCATTGAGATTAGAGATAGTCGCTCCAAAGTTTGTAGTGTCTATTGTTACTCCAGTTGATCCTGATAGACTCTTTTCAGTTAAGATATCATCACCCTCTGCAATTTGCTTAGTAGAGTCGACAGACGATCCTCTGAAATATCCATAGATATAAGCACCAGCATTACCAGGAGGGGTTATGGTGATTGCACCATTAGGATAAGCAGTAGAACCTTCACAAGTAGATACCGAAGTAGAGCTCAAAGTCGGCGTAGCAACAACAATAGGAACATTACTTATATTGACCGTAAAGGAAGTGTCACAAAAACTTGTCAAGTCTTTTACAACAACTGTATAAGCTCCACCTGGTATTTCATTCAAAATACCATTGGAAGAGTCATCATAAGCAGTAGCATTTGAAGCACTAGTACCCACTCCATCATACCATGTAAAAGTAAAGTTGGATAAATCTGCATTTCCATCATTACGAGCCAAGACAAGCTGACCATTGTAGGCTCCAGCGACCGTGGTATCACAAACCGAATTGTTTTGAAAAGACCCTAAAACAAAATCAGGTTTTACCGTGCTATCTGCCACAACAACATTAATAGGATCGGTCTGGCAGCCAGTGTAATTATCCGTTACATAAAACGTGTAAGTGTCCGCAGCTAAGCTATCAAAGACACCTTCATCATTTATTTCAACAGCATTTCCAGTTGTATTACTGGATAGGTAACCAGAATAGTTATAAGGGCTCATGTAGAATTCTACCCCATCAATAAAGTTACCTACTGATGCATTTCCGGTTGCAGTAGAAATTGCCCTATATTCAAAACGTGTGAAATATTGACCAGAAGGTACTGTGTAAGTACCTTCGTAAAGTACCCAAGCAGAGTTGCCTGTACCCACCCGAGTTTGTTGGATTAAAGTTCCTGTAGATGGGCCAATGAATAGCGCTAGGGAATCACGGCCGCTTCTACCGCGGTGTGCAAAACGCCAGATCATATCCACACCAGGTTGGGTATTTAAGTCAAAGTAAAGTGCGGCGGTCTGATTTGCATTTATTTCTGCCCATTGATTACCCTCATAGGCATCATGTGCCCTGACAGTATTGGTTTTATTCCATATTTCAATCCGATCATCGGTAGCTGTTGTAGACCAGCCTGATACATCTGTATCAACATAAGTTTTTATTCTACCTCCGTTAAATGATTGCTTATGACCACCGGTCGTTAGGATGTTTGGTGATTCAAAGCTACCATTGATATTATTGATAGAAACAGCTTGTGCTGTAGCTACGATTGCTGAAATATCTACACTACCACCAGGGTTTAAGGTATCACAAGAAATTGCAGGTGAAATTATTATATCATTTTCATCGATCACCAATGGATCTTGCTTGTCATCAGAAATGGTTACTGTTTGCGTGCTATCGCAATTTGTAGTGGTATTAGTGACTTTAACCGTATAGATACCAGGTTCCAGCCCACCTAGATTGTGAGCATTGTCATTGACTAAAAAAGCATTTGGACTTGCAGTACCTGGTAGTTTGTTTGACACATTGGTATTTGAGCCCAAAAACCATTCAAAAGTATAGCCTGCTGTACCAGTACCATCTCCTGTTGCTATTGCTCTACCATTTCCAATATTACAACCTGTACTTGGGACATCTTGTGTGACGGTCAATTTTGGTTTATTTGGAACAAAGTCTACTACAACCAAAAGGGTGTCTGAAGTACAGCCGTTCGGACCTGTAGCAACCACTTTGTAGGAATCGTTTACCAATCCACTTGGGTTTTCTGTATCTGCATTTGTCACCGTGCCACCATCTACTACCTCACTACCATTGGAGTAGTACCAATCGAAATTATACCCGGCACCACTTGGGCCAGAAATATTTGAACTATTGAACTCGAGATCCAATAAAGCCGATCCATCCTGAGATGTTGCATTACAACCGGTATTAGGAGAGGTGGTATTTTCACTCAGAATTGGTTTGATTGGCGAGCTACTAAGTGTGATATTAGCTGTATACGTTTGACAACCAGTCTCTTTATTGGTTACTAAAACGTAATAAGTTGCACTTGATAAGTTTGTTGTGGTTGCCTTATTGCCATCATTAGCATCTGCTACTTTTATGCTATCTGATACAGGGCCTAGATACCATTGGAAAGTATAATTATTCTCGTCATAGCTTGCTTCATTCACAGATGCCTCCATAGATCCACCTCCAGCACTTGCAATACATCCAGAAGCAGGAAGTATTTCAGTGGTAACTACATTTGGATAGGATGGGGTGTTACTGATAGTTCTTGTAGCGGATAAGGTTGTACAACCTGTAGATATTCTCTTTGCTACCACGGTATATTGACCTGCGGAAAGTTCAGATAAAACGGAACTTGTAGTGTCAGCTACAATCACAGGATCGCTTGTTGTGCTACCATTGTACCATGTGTAGGTATAATCAGTATCATCTGCACCACCTGTCATATTTACATTCAAAAATCCCGAAGCGGAATTACAGTAAGTGTTATTAATAACCGTGATAGAGGCTATAGTTGGAATCACAGTAGTATTACCCACGATAACATCTTTATAAGACTCACAGGTCAAGTCATTATTTTCAACTCTTACCCTGTAGGTGGCATCCTCGAGACCTGAAAACAGATGAGCTACACTGCCATCCGATATATCAATAGGGCCACTTATTAGCGAATCATAACTAGCTCCATAATAAAGGTTATAGGTATAACCATTGGTCGGTTCGTCACCGTTACTTGAACTTTTAACACTTATAGTTCCTGTGCCTGTTCCATTACAACCAACATCATTAGTAGCGACTGTAACTATGGAAGGTAGGTCTTCAACAGTACTTATAGAAACTGTGGCTGGTACAGTGATACAATTTGTAGTTGCATTTTGTGCTGTTACTGAGTAAAAACCTTCATCCAAACCAGTGAATAGACCAGTTTGGTTTTGTTGTAACTGGGTAGCAGTAGAGAATCCTTGATAAAGCGTATAAGTATATGTAGCCGAAGGGATCACTTTACCTGCTAAGTCAATCGATCCATTTGGATTGCTCGAATCACAGCTGGAATTACTCGATACCCCTGCGTCTGGACAAGTGATAGTAGCCGTTACGTAACTTATGGTAGAAGCACCGCCATTTTTTATCTTACCATCATATGCTGAATTACCTGCAATGTTAGGTATCACTGTATTGGTAGCTACCGAAGCAATGTTATTGAACCGGTAATAGCCTACGAGACCATCTTCAGTCCCTGTAAGTTCCATACACATTTGTTCTACTATCTCACTTTGCGTCAGTGCCTTATCGTAGAACCTAACTTCATCTATTTCTCCTTTGAACTTTTTAGCATTTATATTACCATCTCGTCCCAAGTACATTGGATTGCCTGTGTTGACAAGTACTCCGCCTCCTTTGTGATTTGTATACCCAATCTCAACTCCATTTACGTAGAGATACATATCCCCAGAAGCCCCATCCCAAGTTCCTGTTATTTGTGCCCAACCAGTCGCACTATAACCACTATTGATTCTTCCACGACCTCCAGATTGCGTCCGTACTACAAAGGCTAATCCGTTATGGTTATCAGACCAGAGCAAAACTTGATTTTCACCAGTAGATCCAGAACTGAAAATCCGCTGATCGTCATCGAAATTATGGATGGTTAGATTTACCCAATATGATATGGTAACCGCACTCGTGATAGGATTACCTGCACCAAACAACTGAGGTACTTCGACATAACCATTGCTACTCAGGATAATAGATTCTTTAGTATCCACAGGAGTAGAAGCACTAAATTCTGGAGTTTGATAATTATCAGTGACTTCTATGAACGTGGTAGACGTACAGCCATCTTTAGTTACTGTTAAATTATATGTACCCGCAGGTAAATTATCCATAGTAGCACCATTGTCCGAAGATACCACACCAGCTAGAGCCCCCGGAAGTTTATTATTGCTTACTATAGAACCAGCATACCATTGAAAACTATAGCCTGCTTTATTTCCAAGCCCGTCACCATCTGCTGTTATTTTGCCAGTAAAACTCGAACAAGAAGTGTTTTCAGCTACTAATGTGGCTAGAGGATTAGGTTGCATGGAGTTATCATCTATATGAATGATGACTGTGTCGCTAATACAACTTGAACTTTTGCTTTGTACTCTTAGTGTATAAAAACCCTGTGTTAAGTTATTGATTGTTGCTGTCGTGTAATCTGGGCTTGCTTTAATTCCAAATCCTTTATACCAAAGCACATTAAATTGTGTCATATCTCCGTTCGCTGTGGCAGATCCAGTTCCTCCACATGTGGTGATGGGAGTAGGGGTAGCTGAAGGAGTTGCCGGCTTAGAAAGGGAAGATGATATTACATCTGTCCCTGTAACTACACAGCCGCTAATCAATTCCTCAACTTCAACGAAATATCCAATCGCTTCAAGGTTGCTCAAAGTATCGCCCGTGCCAATCGTAGTACCTCCAGCATCAGATGCCAATGACCATGTGAATTGATAGCCATTATATAAAGTATCTGTAGGATTGCCACTTCCATCAACTTGAGTATACGCGAAGGCACGCATTTGACCATTGGAAGGGTTGCAAAAAGTTTGGGGAGCTAATTCGTAAACATGCACCATGAAATTGGCACTAGCGTTTAGTCCAATAGTAACTTTTATTGTATCGGAGTAGCAATTTCCACTTGGCGTGTAACCAACAACATCATAAATACCATCTGCCATACTAGCGTAGGTTGATCCAGTATAAATCGGAGAGCTAAAGTCGCCTTCATTGTACCAATTGAATTCAAAGCCGTCAGCATCTGTGAATTTTTTGGTTGTAGGTGCGCCAGTGCCTGTTAAGCTCACATTGTCCAAAGAAAATTTCTCATCATCCGAAGTAGTGTGTATGGTCACCCTTACCTTCAAGGTTGAACCATTTATTCCAGTTTGCTTTGCTTGTTTGAAGGTGAAATTCCCATACCCTTCTGAAAGTAATACTTCAGTATTTGAGTCGATTGTATAATAAACCCTCATAACATCTCGCCACTCACCCGAAGCTTCCATGGCGCCATCTGCTATCATGTCTGCACTAAATGTCACGTCGGTATGTCCAGAGATATCGATGGTAGCATTCCAAGTGACGGGTGTGTCCTCATTTTTTCCACCAGTTTTCCAAGCCCTAAATCTTCCAGTATTGACCCCATAGAAAGAAGGCGTTCCTGAAGTTGTAGATGACCATTGAGAGTCACCATTTGAATCATTTTTTGCTCCATTAATACTCGCATCTTGAAAATCTTCAAACCAGAAGTTTTCGATTCCACCTCCACTTGTTCCATCAAAATAAGCCTCGGCTTTACCATTATTTGGCTTACTTGGATCACATTTATCATTGTCTTTGAGGAAGTCCACTGTAAGATCGAAAGGTGTATAACCCACTGTAATTGAGGCAATGTTATTCGTCGACGTACATTCTGGAATACTTCCTAGGCCAGGAGTGATAATTGGTGTCTGTCCGTAATCATTGACTGAAACGTAAAGATCGAATGCTCCGCCCAGGCCATCGACTGACATAGTAAAGGTTCTCGTTTCTCCTATTTTGAAATTCGTAAGGATGGCTGTTTGTGTGTTGAGTTTAGTGGAATTTACGGTTTCCGGATCTCCAGCATAGAAAGTCACTGGTAATGATCCTGAAAGATCAGCATCACCATCATTACTGATGGTAAAAGTCACATCAAACGTAGTAGCAGGACAATCAGAAGCAGTAGCAGTAATACTTGATCCATCTAAATTGATATCAGGACTAACATAAGAAGGGCATCCATCAGATTCCACAAAAGGTGCTTGGTTCAAGAAAGTATTAAGAAATCTATTTGGGCCTGTGGTACACACATCTGTTGAGAAAATCACTGAATGATCTTGTTGGCGTGCAGGTATTGTGAGATCATCATTCACGTTCACGTTGAAATAGGTGTGCTGATTCCAAACAGAACGTGAAGGCTGCCAGGCTTCACCGTCAGCTCCAAAGACTCTTATATGAGAGTACTGGGTATTTTCATATGGATTAAAAGGCGTTGCATCGCTAGTGTAGCAAGGAACGCATATTTCCGATGCACCATCACCATCCACATCGGCAATTATTGGGTATTCTTCTTGAGTTCTTGAAATACACGTCAATGTTTGTCGAATAGTACCAAGCTTTCCGTCTATGATTTGTAGTCCTGATTCCGAACGATAAATGGTCTCGAAGGCTCCATCACCATCAAAATCAAACAATGAACAACCTGTAAAGCCTGAGGATCCTTCTTTTACAGGGATTACCCACAAAGGTTCGAGTACGCCTGAAACCTGATTGAGTTCAAGTGAATATAATTTTTGATCAGAGACATAATTGGCATTAAGAAATCCATCACCATCAGCATCTCCTATGTTTATCCTACCAGTACCGCGAACGAAATTGTTCGAATTGTCTTGGTAGATTTTCACAGAGTGATTAAAGACATCCCAAAAGAAAATGGTTGTTTTACCAGTATAACTTGTTCCGAGTGCTCCCGAGGTGAGCACGTCAATGTGACCATCTAAATTGAAATCCGCTACAGAAATAGCTGTCCATTGGTCATCCCAAGAAGAATAATATTTCGGATAATATCCACCTGAAATTCCGCTACTGGCCAAATCTGTATCCATGTCAGCAATCTTTGTCAAAGTCTTCGATGCGATATCCACTGACCAAATGGCTTTCCCTGAAATTAGCTCAAGGTTTTCGTCACCGAGGATGTCGACGGCTACTGGAGCATGCACAAAATCTTTATCCCAGTTCCCACTTCCTTTTATAATCAATGCACCAGTATGAGCATTTCTAATTTCATTTTTATAGTAAAGTTCTACCTGGCCATCACCGTCAAAATCTGCCACTGCAGGTAAGCCTACATTATCCCCTCCGCATGCAGGGGCACCATCCTGTGTACTCCAAATTCGCGTCCCTGTGCAATCAAACATGGCTATATGCCTACCCACATTCTCAACCACGATGATTTCCGCACAAGCATCTCCATCAAGGTTTGCAATCACTAATCCATTTTCAGGTTCAAAATTTTGACCTGCCGTATTTAGAAAAATTTGAAATTCGGTATTCCCGGTTACACCGTCCAAGATTGATACTGTTTTTGCTTGACGATTGGTTACTACTACTTCGGGAGTTCCATCCTGATCAATATCACCAACAGTAGGAGATGAGTGGCTATTCGCAGTTTCATCATCAGAAACCCACTCCGTTCTTATTTTGAATTGTGGATTTACAGTTGGCTCTTCAGTACAAGCGACACTATTTCCAAAATAGAAATCTTTGCAACTTGGCCCTCCAGCACATTCACTGTCATAACAATCTGTAAAGCCATCTCCACCGTCATCAATACCATTGGTACATGACGTTTCATCCGCAAATTGCGTTTGTGAAAAAGCGTTAAAGGAAAGGCTTAGAAAAAATAGAGTTGAGAAAAGGAGCTGGTTCCTATTGATCTTCATATCTGAGTGGTGGTCGAATTATCCATGAATACAGGCTATAAGCCTAATGTAACCCATAGGGCAATCTACGAAAACCCTTTCAAATGCAAAACATTAATTACGTGAATGATTATCTTTTATCTAGAAGGTTGCGTTATTATTTTAATAAAAAATATAATTAAAATAAGACGTATGTCTTGATATAGTATAAATAACTATTTGAAATGTAATATTATTTAGTTAACGAGCGAGCAAAATAGCACCTGATTTTTCATTTCTAGAGTTGTCACATTTCATGACAAAATAATAAATTCCTTCTGGTGCAGGAGAAGAACCATTATCCAAATTACCATTCCAGACACAGTTATCAGTAAATGGTGAGTTTCCTTTAAAAACAGTACTGCCTCGCTGATCAAAAATGTAAACAGTGCAGCCATCAAGCTGGTCGGTATTCAGGATCTCCCAACAGTCAAATCCTTGACCGTCACCATTTGGCGAGAAGGATTTTCTAGGAATAACTCCCGGAGTTTGTATGACTACACTTGCTGTTGTTTCACAACTATTCACAGCATCTGGACCTGTTACAGATACTATGGTGAATTCATCTTTTGGATAAGCTAAAACATTGGATTCACTTAAAAACTTTAATAAATCCGTGGGTGTCCAATCATATGATGAACCATTCGCAGCTTCCAATTCAACAATTGATTTCCCATTTTCCAATTTGATAGTGTCATTTGCAATTGTACCATCGGGAGAGCTGATTACCAATCGTGAATTCATGTAATTCCCAATTGTTACCGAAGATTGAACAGTACACCCAATATCAGTAACCATATCAACCGTCACTGTTACTGTCTCTTCATTAGCAGATGTTTTACCATAAGTGAAGTACTCTGTAGAACCTGTAGACCAATTGTAGGACTTATAAGAAGTAGGTAGTTCTAGTCGCAGACTGTCAAGTGGGCATTTCTCATTGCCTTGTGGTTCTAAGATATCAATAGATTTAGTATCAGTCGCTTTAATTTCTTTGGTAATCGTACCAATGCAATTGTCAACATCTACATAACCAGTTGTAAGAGTAGCTGTAAATGTACCTTCAGTAGCAAAAGTATTGAATGTGTCCTTTCCTACAGCTTTATTGCCATCCCCAAAATCCCAGTCATAAGTTAAATCAGAACCAGCATCAGCTATACTAGTTGCTGTAAAAGCTGTTTCTATATTTACACATATTTCACTTACTGAGACAAACGAACTGTTAGGCAGAGCACGGGCGGTGATGGTGTAAGTAGCACTTTCGTTTGCACATCCACTGGTATTTGAAACCACGTCAACACTGTAATCACCTGAAGTGCTGGCAGTATATTTACTAACAGTCTGACCTGAGATGTTTACACCTCCCTTTTTCCATTGGTATGTAAAACCTTGAATACTCGGAACCTCCAATTCTACTGCTGAATTAATGCAAAAAATATCAGTTCCATTGTTGGTTATACTAACAACGGGAGGTTCGTTTATGGCGATTGATCTAGTACCTGTTTCACTCACACAACTACCTGTTTGCTGCACCCTTAGTTTATAAATTCCTGCGTCGGCACCACTCGCATTTGTGATAGACAAAACATTACTAGATTGACTTACCTCACGACCATCTGGCAATGTCCATATGTAAGTATCTCTGCCTGAAGTTCCAGTCAATGTAAAGTCTGTGCCAGCACAAATTGTACCTGTATTACTTAATTGAATTGCTGGAGCAGAAGGAGGAGTGCCTCCCGTAAGTGTGAATGTTTCTGTAACTTCATCAGAGCATAGCCCATCATTGGATGTAATAGTGACTTTTATGCTGGCACTAGTTCCTGAATTAACAGTGACACTTGCTGTTGATGCTCCATTACTGTTGATTGTCGCATTTCCAGCTACTATAGTCCAATTATAAGTTGCCTGAGCTGTTTTGATAGTAGTAAGATTAAAAGCGTTGCCTGTGCAAAAGGTAAGATTTTTGGGGCCTATAGAAGGGAAAAGGCAATTTCGATTTGTGAGAACTAACATTTTACCTGGAGCTGTTTGCTCACTTTCATTTGCAGCTACAATGTCCAGCTTTGCATCACCATTCACATCAGCGATCGTAAGGTTTCTATTACCCGTGCCCGCAATTGGGTTGGATTTAAAACTTATCGTGCCATTACTTGAAGTGTTCTCTAGAACATTAAGTCCAAAGCTGTTTGATATAGCAGCAATGCAAATATCAACCTTGCCGTCACCATTGATATCTGCAGATTCTAAACCCCAAGGGTTATCAAGGCCTTTTATGTTGGTAGCTACTGCATCAAAGTTTATGGTATTCGCAGTTGAGGAGTTATTTAGAATCTCTATTTCATCTGACACTGAGCTTGATGTGGCAATTTCTTTAAGTCCATCGCTGTTAAAATCTGCTACTGTTACGTTTAATCTAATTATTTGGCTTCCGAATGATGTGGGCTGATTGAACTTCAATGTTCCAGAGCTACTCTCGTTTTTAAGAATATGAATAACATCCGAAATGGCGTAGCTGAATGTGATAATATCTAGTAATCCGTCTTGATTTAGATCTGCTATATCAACTACACCCACATTTGATGCATTACTTACCACTAGTGAATAAGGATTATCAAAAGCTATTACACCGCTAGTAGTGGATTTATTGAGATAGATAAATAGGGTATTGTCTTTTTCATTTCCTATGATAAGGTCAAGTTTTCCGTCACCATCCAAATCACCTATTCTGAATTTTCTTGGGTTCCTTTTTTCTCCTGATGTTTCATCAGGTAAGGAGAACTCTGTTTTTGCAAAAGAGATACTTCCTATAGTACTTGTATTCCGATAGACAAATATTTGCTTTTCATTTATCCCGACGTTTGTAGCAAAGACTAAGTCTGGTTTTCCATCTCCGTTTAAGTCACTGCACTCTGTACTTATAGTACTGTATCCATTGGGGATATCTTGTTTCACAAAAGAACTTGTGTTCAAAGTAGAGGTATTTCTGAAAATGTTCACATTGTTGGAGTTGTTATTTGCCGTAGCAAAATCAATTTTACCATCCCCGTCAAAGTCACACCCGCAAACATCGTAGATATAGGTGTTGCCTGTTGTGAACTTTTCTTGTGTTCCTACAGCAGAAGCGTCAAAGGAGCCCCCTGAGAAAGCTGGAGAGAAGTACTTAGGTGAACTGGCATATAATCCCGTAGATTTATCAAGAACATTGATTAAACCATAGGTAGCATTTACTGGTACAGTTACCTCAATCAGTGAATTAGTACTATTAGTGATAGTTGCTATTCCTGCACCGAAATTCACTTGCATATTACCAGGATTAAAACCTGATCCTGATATGGTTATAGTTTCACCTGAAGTAGAATGAGTTTTATCAACAGAATTAATAAAAGGGCGTTGCTGGGAGATAGCTATGGTCGCTAATGAAGTCAATATACCAATTAATAAAATTCTCATTATTCATTCACAGTTAAGACCCATACTTTGGATAAACCCTGGATGTTTTTCATCCTGTTTTTAGCCGATGTAACTTTTTTGATATCCGAGGATTCGAAAATTACTACATAATAGTAACCACTTGCCGATAGGTAGCCGACTTTTGTATCGTGTAACCCCCTTTGAAAGAGTCTGTCACTTTCATCTTCAGCATTCTGATAATTTTTGTACACTCCAGCAACGACATAATTGCTTGCATCTAATTCTAGTAGATTATTACCTCGTTTTGCAACTTGGACTTCATTATTTTTAGAATATTCTTCATGACTTTTAATATCATCAACGACTACCGGATTACTCTTAGGTGTTTCTTGAGTTATCTCCTTAGCGGGAGCTTCGGGAATGACCTTTTCGATAATTATCTCTTCCTTCACTTCTTCTTTTACCTCTTCTACTGGTTTTACCTCTTCTACTACTGGAGGCTCAGCTGCAGTTATCACAATTTTAGCATCCTTTAGTGTTTTAGCTACTGACTTATTATGATCGATCTCACCCGCTACAGCCTCGCTCATGATTGCATCCCAAATAACGAGTGTTTCTTTACGATTACCATCTAGCGTTCTTGTCCATTTTATTCCCGCTTCTTTTGATCCATCTGGTCTTGTTCTTATCAAAGGATCAGAAGTAGGGTCAGCTATTTCATAGGTTTCTTCTTTGGTGCCAGGAGGGGGAGGCGGTAACCAAGAGAAGACCACTTCTTTCTCACCATTTTCATTTATGCGATCAAATTTGACCCCACGTTCTTTTTCTCCGAATTGATTTACCCTTTCAATTGGTTCATTTTCCTGCTCGTAATTCCAATTAGTTGCAACCTTTTTGGGCTCTTCTTTTTTAGCCCCAGCGAGTAGCCCTAGATCGTCTTCACTTGAAGCTGCAACTGCAGGCTTTCTACTTTGCTGCAGGGCTTGCAATTTCTTTTGTCGTTCTAACTCAGCGGCCTTAGCTCGCTCTTCAGCAGTGGTTCTATGACTCTTTATAAAAGACGAAACATGTTCAGCATGTGCTTTTCTAGTTCCAATGTGATATCCAATATGAATTTCATGCGTACCACCCACTAAAGCAGCAGTATTTGGATTGCCGTATTCAAAGGAGTACCCAACACCCATTTTTTCCCAAAACTTAGCCCCCAATAAGGCGACAAAACCGGCATCTTGACGGTATGTTCCACCAACCCATACAATATGGAGCAAGTGAAAGATGACTGTTGCCTCTAGCTGATTGCTTAAATATTTATTGTATCGATAAAGTAAATGTGGTTCAACTGCAATGTTATCTCCAAGGTGTCCTCGATAATTCATTTTGAATAGTAGATTGTCTTGAGGCCTCACATTGATTTTTGTACTTTCTGTCGTGAAAAGATCATATCCAAAAATTGATGGGACAGCTACTCCAACATTGAAATGGCCGAAATGATAAGCAAATCCTAAATCCCCAATAAGGAAAGATTCATTGGTAAGTAAATTCTGAAATGCAGGATCTGAAGGTGAGTCGAATTCTCCAAAGTTTAAGGTGTTGTTTCCAGCACCCAGTGACATACCAAAGCGAAAGAAATGTTCTCTATCTATACTAATCAAATAACCACCTGTAACCTTTCCTCCACTCTGAGAGTAAAGACCGGCCTTTTCATTGTAAGCCATGGCGCCAAATGCCAAACCACCTTTCAAAGGCACGTGAAAATTGACATGGGAATGACTTGGTGCACCATCGATTCCTGACCACTGATTCTTATACATGAAAAACAACACAGTATGTCCCTCCACTCCAGCCATTGCAGGATTGTAGACATATGGATTCATGAAAAATTGATTGTAAACTCTAGGTAATGTTTGGGAAATACCCTTTTGGATACTTAAACAAAGAATGACTAACCACAGAATTCTTTTCATATACCAGTTTTTGTCTTTAGATAGACGCTTACCTTTCGTCAGATTTGAGAAAGATGAATTTTGAAGCTAAAATATCAAATTTATTCCTGTTAAGTGACTATTTGCCCCAAAAGTCAATAGAACTTTATCAGGTTGAAAAAAGCTGTTTATAATTCAAACGCCAATTTCAATCCATTTTTTTGGATTCTGGCGTGCAATATTTGTAACATTACAATAAATAAAGTCATTTACATGAAACGCTTACCCATTTTCCTCTTAGGAATGCTTTTAATGCCAGCGTTGCACGCACAATACTGGTTTGGTCCCCGTGTAGGTCTCCAAAGAGCTGACTTTATTTATCAAGATTCACAGTATAAGAAAGACTCGTTTGATGTAAGTAATCATTATGGTGGTCACTATGGTATAATGATGATATATCAGGCGTCAGATAAGTATGCTGTAAGCGGTGAATTGCTTTATGAGCAGATTGGTAAAAAAGTCACTAATAGGGCCGATGATGATGTTTCTGTATACAGCCAAACTTCTTTCAGGTATTTATCCTTTCCATTTTCTTTAAGATGGAATTTTGGGAGCGAACCTGTATATTTTTATGTGGCAGGAGGGCCGAAACTAAGTTATTGGTTAGGTGGTACAGGAGAGATTTTACTAGATGAGTTTAATGAGGCTAAGACAGTTGTAGACCCGATACCATATTCTGTCAAATTTAAACAAGAGAATGGTGGTGATTTTGATAGAAGGTCTGTTGTGGAAGCAAATCGCGTCCAATATGGTCTTCAGGTTAGTGCGGGGATGTATTTTGATGTGGTAACTGGGGGACGAATTTTAGTCGATTTAAGGTATTCATTTGGGCATTCGAATATGGGATTTAATGACAATGCTGATTATAAATTTGTCACCTATGAGGAAAACTTCGAATTTAGGAATTACACACTATCTGCGACTTTAGCTTATTTATTTGAGTACAATGCCGCACTACAAAGAAAGGGTTCAAGTACCAATAAGAATTCAAAAAAGGTCAAGAAGTAAGTAGCTTTTCGAGCCGCCTGAAATTGTGGTTTTGGATTGAAATTTCATCTTAAATCATGAAAAATATTTCTTGATATAATGCAAAAAAAATACAATGTTTATTTTAGTCTAAATGCATCCGTAATGTATTTGCTCTTTTAGTTAAACAATTGCAAATCAACAATTTAGTAGTCTGTCTGATTTTAGGGATTTTTCATCTCTTCACATGTCAATCATGAAAAAAGAAAATTATTCGATTGAATAGGAGAAATATTATACTTAATTTTAGAGAAGCGTATTAAATACTACCAGTTGTGATTAAGTCGTTTTTAGAATTTCTTGGAGGAGAACCAGGTGAGGAGAAACCTATGTTGCTTTTATTGGGCATGGGTTTTTTTATGGGTATTTTTCTAGCTACCTACCAGATTGGCTCTGAGACACTTTTCTTGGACGTTCTTGGCGAACCATATCTAGATGTGGCCTTTTTCTGCGCTGGTGGTGCAGGAATTGTATCTACGGTTCTGTTTGTTTACCTCCAGAAGAGGGTTCGTTACTCTTCTTTGATTATTTCAAATTTATTTTTGATTTTCGTCTTTATGGTCCTTATGAGAGGGGCGTTTGAATGGACAGATTACGATCAAGATGCTGCTGGTTTTCAATTACTCCCTTTCGTTATGTTTGTGATGATAGGGCCTATCACTGCAATTACACTATTGGGTTTTTGGGGAATTTTTGGACGAATTTTTGACCTTAGAGCATCGAAGCGTATTATAGGTGGTATTGATACGGGTGCGCTTACTGCAACAATAATTGCGTTCTTTTCGATTCCGTTTATCACTCAATTGGATTTTATAGATTCTACTTATGATTTGCTGTTCGTTTCAGCTATTTCATCTTTCGGCGTTTTCTTTTTTACAATTTGGATAGTAAAAGACTTCAATGTCAATAAGGCAACTAAGACTGATCCTAATGATAAGAAGGTGAAGGAAATTAGTTTCTTTGATCTTCTCAAAGATCCATACTTAAGGTTACTTTCACTTTTCCTCATCTTCTCCATGGGAGCAAGTGTGTTCGTGGATTACACCTTCTATTCAGCCACGGAAATTATGTATCCAGATGAGCAGGAGTTAACCAACTTCCTGTCTTTCTTTAGCGGAACCGTTATGATCATGAGTTTCTTGATTCAGAGCTTTGTGAATGATATTATTATTGGCCGATTTGGGATTAAAGTGGCATTGATGACCATGCCACTCATTTTGATATTATTTACCATTGGAGGCATTGTCTCAGGTCATCTTTTTGGATATGAAGTAAAGAATGATGAGTTCATTCTTTTTTTTATGTTCATAGCTTGTGGTAAAGCCTTTACTGCTTCACTAAAAGATGCATTAGAGAGTCCAGCATTTAAGTTATTCTTTCTGCCGATTGATATTAAAATTCGTTTTGATATTCAAACTAGAATAGAAGGGGTAGTAAATGAACTAGCTACACTTGTAGCAGGAGCCGCTCAAATTGGTTTAGGGCTACTTATTTTCTTTAAACTAATACACTTCTCATACTTCATAGTGGCGTTAGCAATTGTCGTGGTTTATTTATCGGGTAAACTTTTCAATCAATACAAAATTACCCTTCAGCAAACCCTTAATGAGCAAAAGAATGCAATGGGAGCAGATGGTACTAGGAATGAAGAAAGTACCTTGAATGTTTTGAAGAGAGAAATTAGCTCAAAAGATGCTGAAAGAGCACTTACTGGATTAAGGATCATGGAAAGACTTGATCCAATTCAATTTGAATTTGCACTATTGGATTTGCTCAATTCAAAGCAAGCAACTTTAAGAAAGTATGCATATCAAAAGCTTGAAGAATACTATGTGTTTGAGGCTCTTAGTATTATTAAAAAAGACTTTAAAACTGAAGGAAATGATGAGGTAATTGAAGTTGCGAATAAGTGTATTGCAACACTAGAGAAGGCAGACGCTTTTGAATTGAACGACATTAGTATACGGACCTTGATTAGATCAACAGAATCTAAAGATCGGATTCATGGAGCAAGACTTTTGGTTAAATCTACAGAAGACAAGTTTTTGCCTTATTTAAATGAGTTGTTGCGAGATATCAACCCAAATGTGCGGCTTGCAGCTATGATAACTGCAGGGAAGATTAAAAGACCAGAAATATGGCCTGTCTTAGTTGAGAATTTACACCTCTCCACTTACGGAAATACAGCAATGTCATCGCTCAATAACGGAGGAGAAGCTGGATTTCACGTAATCGACTCAGCATTTTATAAGACTGGTCAATATAAGGCCACTATGCTTAGAGTAGTCCAACTTCTTGGCAGGATTGGAGGTAAATCAGGGATCGATTTATTATGGAAAAAAATAGATTTCCCTGACAAAAAGATTGTTTCGGAGATACTTCTATCATTGAGTTTTAATGGATTTAAGGCAAGAGATTTTCAAGCAGCACGGATTAAAATAGCCATAGAGTCTGAAATAACGGATATTGCTTGGAATATTAAGGCTTTATTAGATATACCCAAAATGGATCAAACGGATGAAATGATTCATGAAGCATTTTCTGAAGAGAATAAGGTCAATTATGATAATATCTTTATGTTGCTTGGGATGATCTATGATCCTCAAAATGTCAAATTAGTAAGAGATAGTATTCAGAGCGGAGAGGTTGATGGAATTACCTTTGCCGTAGAAATGATGGATATTTTCGTTGAAGAGGAACTTAAGCCTAAACTCATACCTGTCATGGATGAGCTCAAAGTGACAGAGAGACTTGAGAAATTGGAAAATTATTTTCCACCAGAAGAATTTGAATCGTATTATGATTTACTTCTACAGATAATCAACAGAGATTATAACCGTATTAATCGATACACTAAGGCATTAGCAATCTATCGAATCAGTACAATGGAGGAACGAATCATTTCGAATGATTTAATTGCTAATCTTTTTAATTCTGATAACCTGCTCAGGGAAACTTGTGCTTACACTATATACAACATAGACAAGAATCTGTATCATGAGCACACAAAGCGACTGAGACCAGGTGTGAAGAAGGAACTTGACAAGGCGATAGTCCCACCTGTTTTTCAAGGTGAGGATGAAGAATACCACCAAAAGCTACTCTTGATTCAGCGAGTTTTGCTCTTAAAAGAAGTGCCAGAGTTTCAAGAAGTTTCTGGTCAGCTCATAACTTATATAGCAGAGGAGTTGGATGAGGTGAAGTTAATGGAGGGAACCACGATCATTGATCAGGGAGATTCAGGTAATGCTCCATTATATATTTTGGTAGAGGGTATTGTGGATATATACCAGGAGGACACTAAAGTCGAAGAGCGAATGCGTGGAGGTTTGATTGGTCAAGAATTTATACTCGAATCTAATCAGTTCAACTATCGAGCTATAACAAGGAATAGGTGCACCTTACTTGTTTTGCGTAAGGAAGAGTTACAGGATTTAATGTCAAGGCATTTGGAGATCGTAGAAGCTTACTTTAAAATATTGAATCGTGTAGTTGTGGAAGAGGAGCAAGTGGAGATTGCAGACATAATGTTGAATTTATAAATACCAAAGGAATAGCCTAACCTAACTAAAATGGAATTGAAGAAAGAGATATTGTTATGCTTCTCGCAAGAAGATAATCAACCTATAGAAGGAGGTCTTAAAGGGTGGGTATCTAATTTCCATAAGTTTTTGTCTACACTTCTTTCTCAAATATCACGTGACGCTCCAGAGATTAGATTGGTCTCTGATGCGCAATTAAGTGAAGTGGATTTAAGAGAATCTCTTATCGTCATCCTATTGAGCTCTCCTGCGCTGATGAAAAACACAAATTTCATTAAACGTCTCAATGATCAGGCTGAAGAAGTGATCAAGAATGATTTATTAATAATCGATGGGGTTTCAAGGTTTTTCAAAGTTCATAAAGCACCTTTCAATGAAGACGATCAACTAAGTAACTTTTCCAACTTGATAACATTTGATTTCTTCATGGTGGATCCCTTAACTGGTGAAGCACAGGAATTTAAGCGGTTCTTTGGTACGGATGCAGAGCGCTCTTATTGGATGAAATTAGTGGATATTGCCTATGACATCAATCATTTGATAAATGTTGATATGTCAAGCAAAATAAAAAAGGCAATAGAAGAAGTGCCAGTAGAAAAAACAGTCTATTTGGCGAGTACTGGGGTTGATATGGTTATTCAACGTGACATTATCAAGCGTGAATTGATACGTCACGGTTACAGAGTTCTACCACAGCACACTTTGGCAAAGGAAGTGGGTCAATTAGAGACTCAGGTAAGAGAGGATTTGCATAAATGTAGACTTTCAATCCACTTAATTGGTGAGGATTATGGCTATAAGCCAAAAGGCTCCGACATATCGGTAGTGGATATTCAAAATAAGATTGCTTCCAATCATACGTATGAAGTCTTGGAGCATAATAAGACAGCCAAGAAAGATAATAATTTCAGTCGTCTCATATGGGTTTCTCCAGATTTAAAGAATGTAACTGAAAGACAAAAAATATTCATAGAAGACCTTAAAAGTGATGCAGCATCTCTTGAAGAAGCTGAAGTATTGCAAATCACACTACAAGAGTTAAAAGCTATAATTCGGGAAGAGTTAGTATCTGGAGGTCGTTTTAATAGAACTAGAAGAGATGGAGGTGATCTAAAGATAGGAGATGAAAAAATGAAAATCATCTATCTCATTCAAGATAAATCTGATACTAAAAACAGTAATCTATTGAAAGAATACCTAGATAAATCTGGGTATAAAGTGGTTTCACCAAGTTATGAAGGTGATTTGGTTGATATTCGGTATGTCCATCAAGAAAATTTGAGGAGATGTGATGCCTCAATTATCTATTTTGGAAATGCCAAAGAAGCTTGGATAAAAACAAAGCTTCAGGATCTTTTGAAAGCACCAGGATTCGGACGTGAAAAGAAACTTCAGGCTAAGGCGGTGTATTTTGAAGGTGAAAAGGAAGTGGATTTGAGCCACTACGAAAAGAATAAAGCCATGGTGCTTGGCAAGAATGGCGGATTTAAGCCAGAACATTTAGCACCTTTTCTAACCAAACTAGGAAAATAATGAGTAACCAGAACATTGAAGTACAAAATCAAAATCAGGATATCGTTGATATCACTGAATTAATCAATCCCTTTCCAGGTCTAAGACCTTTCGGGATTGAGGAAGGACATCTATTTTTTGGTCGTGAAGGCCAAAGTGATGAGGTACTTGTGAAATTGGCCGACAATAAATTTGTCGGTATTCTAGGTGCCTCAGGTTCAGGAAAATCCTCATTCATGTATTGTGGCTTAGTTCCTAGTTTAGTCGGAGGTTTCATGACGGAAGCTGGTTCTAACTGGCGAGTAGTAGTTGCTCGTCCAGGTGGGGGACCGATTGATAATCTCGCTGAAGCGTTGTTGATTAAGGACAAGGCCTATTCTCAGCTTTCAGAAGAAGATAAATTAATTAAGAAAACAATCATTGGTACTGTCCTACGAAGTAGTTCTCTCGGTTTGGTCGAGGTTATTAGACAGCTTAAGACAGAAAGCGACCAGAATATTTTGGTCGTTATTGACCAATTTGAAGAGCTATTCCGATTTAGAAAGCTAGAGGCGGCCACATCAGACATGGATGAATCTTCTGCCTTTGTGAATTTACTACTAGAGGCTGTTCATCAATTTGCTGAGCCAATCTATGTTACCATTACCATGCGTTCGGATTTTATAGGCGAGTGTGCCAAATTCCCTGACTTGACCCAAATGATAAATGATTCGCATTATCTGATTCCTCAGATGACTCGTGATCAAAAGCGTGTGGCCATAGAGGGTCCTGTCGCAGTAGGGGGCGGTAAAATTTCACCTCGCTTGACTCAGCAATTGCTCAATGACGTGGGTGACAATCCAGATCAGTTACCTATACTTCAGCATGCGCTCATGAGAACGTGGGCAAACTGGGTGGATACTAGAAAGCCACAAGAAATGATGGATTTGCGTCATTACAATGCTATTGGTACACTTCGGGAAGCATTGTCACAGCATGCCAATGAAGCATATGATTCGTTGAACAAACGGGAAAAGGAGATCTGTGAAGTAATGTTCAAGTCACTCACCGAAAGAGGTAGTGAAAATCAAGGGATTAGGAGACCAACAAAAATTGCTACCATCTCAGCTATAGCAGGGGTTACTGAAGATGAGGTTTGCAGAGTAGTTGATAAATTCAGGGAGCCTGGAAGATCATTATTAATGCCTCCTTATGGAGTGAGGTTAGAATCTGAGACGGTGGTAGATATTTCTCATGAGAGTCTCATGAGGATTTGGGATAGACTGAAACGCTGGCTTGATGAAGAGTCAAAAGCAGCAGAGATGTACCTTAAACTTTCTGAAGCTGCAGAGCGCTTCCAAGAAGGAAAGGCATCTTTGTGGAAAATGCCCGATCTTCAGTTAGCGATTAACTGGAAGGAAGAGAACAGACCAACGCTAGTTTGGGGTCAACGTTACAATCCAGCTTTCGAAAGAACTTTAGTTTTCTTAGAAACTTCTGAGAAGGCATATCTAACTGAGCAGCGCAACAAAGAACTACTTCAAAAGCGGGCGGTTAAGCGTATGCGGGTATTCGCTGTGGTGCTTGGTATGGCAGCTTTGGTTTCCATTTTCTTTGTTGTGTTTGCGAACATCAAAGCAAATGAAGCTGATAAGCAATCAGCCTTAGCACAGGTTCAAAGTGAACTTGCAAAGAAGAATGCCGAAGATGCAGAGAAGCAAGCCGAAGAAGCACGAATATCAGCAGCAGAGGCTAGGAAACAAGAACGATTGGCTACTGAGGCTTTAGGTAAAGCGGAAGTAGCAAATGCTGAAGCTACACGACAAGCTCAAATAGCAACAGAACAAGCTTTGGCAGCCAAAAAGGCTCAAGCGGAAGCTGAAGAATCTAAAAAGAAAGCTGATGCTAATTTAATTTTGGCTAACGAACAAACCGAAGCAGCTAAGATTGCTGAGACAAAAGCAGCTGCAGCTGCTGATCGTGCAAATAGGTTGCGCCTTCAATCAGTAGCACAGTCCATGGCGATTAAGGCCAATGGAATTCCAGAAAGAGAGCTGAAGGCAGTTGTTGCCAAGCAGGCTTATGATTTCTATCAAGAGTATGGGGATCCTGATAAAGCGTACAATGGTGATATTTATGCTGGGGTATATTCAGGATTGGTTGGGGTCTTAAGTGACGTCACGGTAACGGAAAAGTCAGATGGCAATACCGAGACGACATATAGAAACAATGGAGACTCTATATTGAATCAATATCATGGGCACTTACCTATAAAGGATGCTTTGACAGGTATAGAGAAAACTGTTGCTGTGAGATCTGTAGCTTTTTCTGAGGATGGTAAAAGAATGTATTCAGCTGGTAGTGATGGTAGATTACTCGTATGGGATTATGCTTCTGGTAAGCGTACCTATTCTGAACTATATAGTAAGGCTCATGTAAATAGGGTAGTTAATTTAAGTCCAGATGAGCGATACTTGGCACTTGGTACCGATGATAATCATATTCTCGTGATTGATCTCAAGAAAAGAGAAGATGCACCTATATCTATAGACGGTCACGTAGGTGGGACTATTTATGATTTAGTATTCACGCCTGATAGTAAGAACTTCTTTTCGAGCGGTGCGGATAGCAGAATCTTATACCACAATCTTGCAACTAAAAAAACTGTTCAAGTAGCGCAATCTAGTGCACGCGCTAAAACGCTTGCATTGTCGCCTGATGGCAATACACTTGCAGCAGGAACTGAATCTGGGGAGGTGATGATTATTGATCTAACAGATCCTAATTACACTTCGAGAAATATTTTCAGAAAAAATGGAGGAGCCGTACATGCTATACATTTTAATAATGCAGGTGATAAGCTAGCCTTTGGGGATGATAAAGGGGATTTAGTTATTTGGGATCTCAAAGAAAAGCATCGTTGGGGTCCGAAATTGACTGGTTTCACATCTCCAATTACTGATGTGCATTTTAGTCCTGATAATAACTTATTAGCTGCTACAAGTAGAGATAAGACGGCAAGGATGTGGGATTTAAATAATATTTATGATCTACCAACAGTGTTTAGTGATCATAAAGATTGGGTTTGGACCATAGATTTCCACCCTAATGGGACTGAGTTTGCAACAGGATCAGCTGATGGGATTATCAGGATTTTTCAAACAAAACCTGATACCTATGCATCTCAGATTTGTGGTTTAGTATCTTCAAATATGTCTGTGACCGAATGGAGGCAATATGTTGGTGATCCTGAGCAAATAGCTTATGTAAACACTTGCCCAGGATTGGAGATAGGAGAAGAAACTGAATAATATGAAAAAACTATACCTATTTATCCTTTCAAGTTTTTTTGTACTATCACTTTATGCACAAAACTGTACCCAGAAGCTAAATCAAGCAGAGGATGAGTATGAGGCAGGGCGGCTTATTGGTATTCCAAGTATGGTGCAAGCATGTTTAGCTTCTGGAGGCTACACCCATGAAGAAGAGATCAGGGTGAAAAAGCTGTTGACATTAGTTTATATTTTCACTGATAAAGAGGCGCAAGCGGAGCAGGCGCTTATTGATTTGCTCAAAGAGGAGCCAGAGCATAGATTAGATCCACAGGTAGATCCTGCTGAGCTATTCTTCCTCTATAATCAATTCCGAACAAGACCAATATTTAGAATTGCGACCCGAGTTGGAGTCAATTTTTCGAGTCCAAAAATTTTGGGCACTTATGGTGTAGCACAAACTGAGTTGGTGCCAGCCTTTTATAATGGTAAAACGGCTTCTGGTGATAAATCATACACGCTACCAGCTGGAACGTTAGTTAATGATGCTGATACGACGGATAATGCTTTCATGCCTGTAAACGGACTTGGAATTGGTTTGAACTTCGAAATTCTCTTTGAGCGATACTTTGGAAGAGGAATTGAGGTGGGTTTAGGTCCTCAAATTAGAATTTCAAAATATAATGTTGATTCATATATTAATGACCCAGACTTAGTAGTATCAACAGTGAATAGTCAGATGAATTTGCGTGCACCATTTATTGTACAATATACCTATGGATATGAAAATAGAGATCAAAAGTTTTTGCCTTACGTATTTTTGGGTGGTTCGTTTGATTATCTATTGAAAGGCAATTATAGCTCGGCAGTTTCATCTGTTGGGACTACCTTCAATCTTACAGATGGGCCTCAATTCAATGATTCAAACCAGATAAATCAAATTAACTATTCTCTTATAGGTGGTTTAGGTCTCAAATTTCGTATCAAGACGAATTTTTTGACTTTCGAAGCGAGATATGATAATAGTCTAAAAAACTATATCAATGGGGGTGAGCGCTATGCGAATCAGCAAACGACATTTGATGTGGCATTTGCTGAATCAGATGTCTCATTGAATTTCATTTCCTTCACATTTGGGTATACCCATTCTATTTATAGCCCAAAAAAACTCAAAGACTATTGATCTAACTCTATGAAATATTTTAAATTTTATATTCTCATTTCTGTGTTAGTGGTGGCCTGTACTCCTTCTAATGAGGATAGTCCTCAACCGGCTGACGTATTTGTGAAATACTATGGCACTGGTGTTAACGATGTAGTTGACTTGTTACGAGTTAGTACGACTGTAAATGGTTTGTCGGAAGATAATTTTATCATACTTGCTTCTCAGAATGACAATATTTTCCTTATTCGTACAAATAAAGAGGGGAATCAGATTGGGTTTAGATTGTTTGATTTTGGTGATGACGCCATTTATAGTCCTAAGCGAATAAAATTGTTACCAAGCGGAGAACTTTTATTTGTAGGATATAGACAGGCGGTTGACGATGGTGGACTTTCCTCATTTCAGGGGATTTGGTGTAAAATGGATTTGGACTTCAATATTACAACAGCACCTACTTTAGATACCCTGGGTGTGAAAATTAGTGACTTCAAAATCAGAGAAGACCTAATAGCTACGGATATCATTCAAACCACAGAGACTGACGGAGTAGAGAAAGTGGCAATTTTAGGTCACACACGAATAAAGATTGATACCCTGAGGAACAAAGGTACTGACTTTGAAATGTACGTTTCAAAGATAGATTATAATGATTCTACTTATTGGGAGAAGGAGCATGGATTCTCTAGGGATGAAACTTCCCTCGCAATATTTGAAAATCCTGATAGAAGTTTGATGATTATTGGATCTACAGTGACGCTGGCTGAAGGAGAAAATGTTTTTGTTGTTCAAACCAATGAATTGGGCACTTCGGATAAGGGGTCGTTGGATGTAGGGGTAGAAGGAGCTAATGTCCTTGCCAATGACATTCCTAGAAAAGTAATTAAAACATCGTCAGGTTATTCCATAGTAGGATCTACAACTGCTGGTGCGAACAATGCATCTGTTGGCTTTCATATTTCCGTTTCTCAAGGAGGATCTTTAGTTGATAATTCATCTTTCATCTTGGAGACAGATTATGGACTAGCATGCCAAATACTAACTGGGACACGCACTGTAGACAATGACCTAATGGTATTGGGAAGTATTCCTCAGTTTACATTAACAAATGCGCTTGGTGAGAACACCGAATCTAAACAGGAGGAGATCTTACTTATGCGCGTGAATCCACTATCAGGTCACATTGCTGGTTTCGACCAGCATTATGGTACTTCGAATGGTGATGACCGAGCTAAGGCTGCAATAACTCTACCAGATGGTGATATACTGGTGGCTGCCAATATAGAATTTGGAGCTGCTGTAACGCTCGTCGGCCTGATGAGATTGAATAGATCAGGAGAGCTAAAGGATTAATAATGATGCATTTAGACGTGATAAAGACGTCTTTTTGTGTTTAGAAATATTTGAAGAATTAGTATTACTTATTGGTTTTAAAACCGCCCAGTTATGAAACGAATTTTACCATTAGCCATTGATTTCCCCACCTCTTTTAGGGGAATATATAAATCGAGATTCGATATAAAAGGGATTTATAAATTTTTGTTTCTATCGCTGTTTGCATTTAGTATTCCTTTAGGTTCGTATGCGCAGGAGAATGCATTGTCTTTTGATGGGACAGATGATTATGTGACTATTCCTGACGGGACCTCATTTGATTTTACAACTGCAATGACCGTTGAAGCTTGGGTTTACCCAACGACCAACCCTGGGGCTTATCAGAGTATCTTGGCGCAAAGTGGAAATACTACACTCCAAGCAGACGTAACCTTTTTGCTTGATATTACCGACACCAATAAGCCTAGAATTTTGGTGTCAGATGGAACTACTTTTTTTACTGCAACCTCGCTAAACAATATTGCTGTAAACCAGTGGACACACATAGCTGGTGTTTATGATGGTTCTAATGTCATTCTATATATAAACGGTATTGAACAGGCACGAACTCCTTTCAGTAATTCGCTGAATACATTTTCCACACCGATTATTATCGGACGAACTCGCCTTGGAGATAATAGTAGCCCTTTCACAGGACAGATTGATGAAGTGAGAATATGGAACATTGCTAGGACTAATTCACAAATTGACACCTCTGCCAGACAAACCCTTACTACAGGAACTGGATTAGTAGCCTCTTACAATTTCAATCAATTAGCTGGAAATTTGCTTGACATTACAACGAACACAAATGATGGTACGCTGAATGGTGATGTGTCTTATACTGGATCAACCGCTCTTGCTACCACAGGGCTTCAAGATGTATATGTTTCAGGTAATGCTACAGAGATTGCAGATGCTGACGCCACCCCAGATTTATCTGATGACACGGATTTTGGGGCTGTTTTACTCAATGGAGGTTCGAATGTAAATCAGTTTACAATCACAAATGACGGGTTAAATGACCTGACTTTTACCAGTGTAGCATTAACTACAGGGACTCATTTTACGCTTACAGATAATCCAGCGGGTTCAACTATTATCCCCGGAAATTCAATCACTTTTGATATTACCTATGATCCGACTGCTATTGGTTCCCATACCGATGTGGTAACGATCACTACCAATAGTGCGACGACTGATGAGATTCCTTTTACCTTTAGTGTTGCAGGTGAAACTGCACCAGATTTTGATCCTACTGGCTCGACACCTAATGACAATGCTACGGGTGTAGCAACTGCTATTCCGTATATTATTGCTGATTTTGATGAGAATGTTGTGCTTACTTCTACAGGGTCAATAGTCTTGACCTTGGTAGGCGGAGCGGATGTAGAGACATTTGATTTAACAGGAGCAGATAACGCTGGTAATACGGCAACTCCTAATGATGGACAAGTTGGATACTCTGGAGACAAGATTTATATCAACCCAACAAGCAGTTTAGCTGAAACAACGGCCTACGCTATTCAGATTGGAGCAACGGCTATTGAAGATGCCTCAGGTAATAGTTTTGCTGGTATCTCGGATGAAACTTCCTTTAGTTTCACGACAGCAGATGAGACAGCACCGACATTTGACGGGGCTAATTCAACACCTAGTGATGATGCGACTGGTGTAGCTACGTCCATTTCCTATATTATCGCAGATTTTGATGAGAATGTTGTGCTTACTTCCACAGGGTCAATAGTCCTGACCTTGGTAGGGGGAGCGGATGTAGAGACATTTGATTTAACAGGAGCGGATAATGCTGGTAATATTGCAACTCCTAATAATGGACAAGTTGGATATTCTGGAGATAAGATTTATATCAATCCAACAAGCAGTTTGACGGAAGCGACAGCCTACGCTATTCAGATTGGAGCATCAGCTGTTGAAGATGCCTCAGGTAATAGTTTTGCAGGAATCGCGGATGAAACTTCCTTTAGTTTCACTATTAACAATTCTCCTGTAATCACATTACCAGGTACTCAAAGTACAGACGGTTCTACATCAGTAACATTTACAGGAGGCACGCAAATTAGTATTGCAGATGTTGAGACTGATGATCAGTCAGTTACTGTTTCTGTGGTAAACAATGGTGATTTTACCACTAATACAGGTACACTTACTGCAACAGCAAGTGGAGCAGCAGTCATTGGTGGCGGTGGAAGTGGCACAGCTTCATTCACTATTTCGGGAACGTTAACGGATGTTAATGCTACTTTAGATGGTATGGCTTATGTGCCAGGAAGCGTTGCTGGTCAGCATGAAATAACCATAGCGACAGCTGATGGGAGTGGGGGCACAGATTCTGATGTAGTGCTGGTAAATGTATCAGGTACTTATACACTGACCGTGACGACCGATAATGTGGGAACTCCACCTGTAGGTTCATTGAGAGCTGCAATATTAGATGCAAACCTTACCGATGGCTCAGCTGATATCATTGATGCTTCAGGTCTAGGGTCAACGCAAACCATTACTCTTGTTGGGGATTTACCAACTATTACCGATAATCTGACGATTAATGGCCCAGGCGCTAGCGATTTGATTATTGACGGTGTAGATACTCATAGTATTTTTGAAAATTTGACGGACGATAATTTGACCATTACTCTGCTAACACTTTCGAATGGCTTGGCAGCCACGAATGGAGGAGCCATTTATCATACTTCTTCAGGATTACTTACGGTTACTGGTGTGCATTTTAATTCAAATGCAACCTCAGCAGGAGATGGAGGGGCTATAAGTACTACGGGTTCCGCAAATGTTTCTCAATCCCTTTTTACGAATAATTCATCCAGTGCAAGTGGGGGTGCTATACTGACAACTTCAACGTTGAATGTTGATAATTCTACATTTAGTGGAAATAGTGCGACAACATCTGGAGGCGCCATCAGGGTTGCAGTTGGTTCAACTAATCTTGATCATGTTACTGTTTCAAATAATTCAGCAGGAACAACAGGTGATGGTATTTTATCTAATGGAACATCAACACTGAATTACTCTATTATTTATGGAAATGGAACAAATGATTTGAATGTTACAGGAGGAACCTTCGATGCGGAAAACACAGTAAATATTATAGGAACTTCTACAGGTACTGTTGCCAATAATGGCAATGTTACAATAAATGATCCTGAGTTTGGAACATTAGCTACCAATTATACAGGAGAAACACAGACAATAACGGTAGGAGCCAACGCCATAAATGCTGCGACTGGAAGTGCAGAGACCGTTGATCAGATTGGTCAGGCAAGACCATTTGGGTCTGGTAGAGATTTAGGAGCGTTAGAGATGCAAAATCTAGCTCCTACAGCGACTGATTTTAGTCTGGCTGCAGGTGTAGATGAAGTGATAAGCATCCCTTCTTCTAGTTTTGGATATGATGATGCTAATGGTGATACATTCACCTCAGTTGAAATTACCACTTTACCTGGAGCAGGGACACTATTTTTCGATGATAATTTAAATGATACAGACGATGGAGGTGGAGAAACGATCTCTGCATTAGATGATATTGCTGTTACTGACATTGATCTTGGTAAACTCAAATACATCGCTACTTCAGTAGCTGGTAACATCACATTCACCTTCTCGGTGAATGATGGAACTACCAATAGCTCTCCAGCAAATACAGCAACACTTTATAGTGTGGAGAATGCTTTGAACTTTGTTGCAAGTAATGATTTTGTTAGTGCAGTAGATAATGTTTCGCTTTCAATAACAGGTAATATTACTTTGGAGGCATGGATTAGAGTTACTAGTGTAGCATTATTAAATCCTATTATCACAAAATACTCCGGAGGAGACGGAGGGTATGCTTTGCGGATCTCACCAGGTGGATCTCCTCAGTTTCTCACCCTTGATAACTCTGGTTCATTTGATCTTGTTAGTGGATCAACGACTTTATCAATAAATACGTGGTATCACTTAACAGGCGTTTTTGATGGCACTAGTCTTAAAATTTATGTGAATGGCTTGTTAGATGGTGAAATTGCATCAACTCGAAATCCTAAAGATGGAACAAGTGCACTCAATATAGGAATTGCGCCTTCAGTTTCATCTATGAATGGAGATTTAGATGAAATTCGTATTTGGAATGATGTTCGTACACCTTTAGAAATCCGAGCCAATGCAGCTTCTCGTTATGCGAATCCATCAGCAGACGGAAGTTTGGTATTGTACTATGATTTCAATCAAGGCATTCCATCCGGAGATAATACTGGTTTAGTTACCGCTACTGATTTATCCTCTGGTGGAAATGACGGAACGCTGAATGGTTTTGATGTAGATGGCTCTAATACAAGTGGAACCGTTTCAAATTGGGTAAACTCTACGGCTTTTGCTTCTACTGCAGCTACCACTCCAAATATTACGGTTCTGCAGGGTTCTACTACTTATCCTTCAGGAGGCGCTGCTTATGACTTTGGTACTGTTGATAATGCCTCTACTGGTTCGGCTACCTTTACTATTCTTAACCAAGGTTTGGCTGATTTGAACCTTGATGCTTTGCCTACTTTTGGAATTGGAACTCCGTACAGTTTTGATACACCTTATACTCCTACGGTAACTTTAACACCGGGTCAGTCGCAAGGTCTTACTGTTGATTTTGATCCTACCACAGATGGGGTAATTGCAGATGATATAGCTATCCCAAGCGCAGAATTAGCAGATTATGATCTTAATCTCACGGGGACAGGATTTGTCGTGCCTGTGATCACAAATGCCGAATGGTTAGACGATAACAATGATGGGGACATTGATCAGGTAGTCATCACCTTCAATAAGAATGTGGACATTGCTGATAATGATGGAACAGGTTTTGGAGCGATTGTCTTAAGCTCAGGGGTAATTGATGATACCGATTATGATTTCACTGACGTGGGTTCACTTACGTTAAATCTCTCTACGCCTATTTCAGGAACAGGTATTACTGGATTAACGGTAACCTATGATGATGCAGGTACTAGTACTATTCTTGCAGAAGGTACAGCTACTGAAATTGCCGATGGAGAAGTTGCAGCTACATATACTGATAGTGCAAACCCAATAGTAGTTGACCTTGAAATCTTCGATACAGACGATAATGGTTTCATTGATCGGATAGACATCACCTTTAGTGAAAACATAGATACTGATGATGGGGCTGCTCCAGTATTTGCAGATTTAGGAACCCTTCTACTTCCTGATGGATCTACTGTGGTCACAACCAATGCTACACCATCAATCACTGATACAGATGGAACATTTGCTGTAGTTTCTGTGACAGGAATTTCCCCTCTAGACCACCTTGTGGGAGAAAATACAGCAGCAGGATCAACAAGCATAGATGGAATTGCAGGACTTTGGGAAGATAATGCAGGAAATCCAGTTGTGGATGGTATAGAGCAAGTTACGGATAGTGCACCGCCTATTTTATTGAATTCTAATCCGACAGATGGAGCGGCTAGTGCTTCTGCTTCTGACGATATTGAGTTCACTTTTTCAGAGGATGTTGCTGAAGGCACAGCTGGTTCTACATCTATTACAATATATAATAGTCCAGCAAATACTGTATTTCAGACCTTTGATGTTGCGTCAGCCAACTATACCTCAGGAAACGTGGTAACAATTAGCCATACAGCATTTACGGTTACTAATAATTATTACATACAAATTGAAGCAGATGCATTTGATGACTTGGCCAGTATTCCAAATTCGTTCTCTGGATTTAGTGATCAAACTACTTTAAATTTCACAGTAGATGACAAGAGTCCAGATGTTTGTGGGACTAGCTACTTTACAACCAATGCAGCCGCGAGTAATGGTGAAGCGCATTTAAGTGAATCTAATTGTAATGATGAAGCAAATATTATTGTACCAAAAGATGCAACGACTCTCGGCACTGCATTACCTGTTTTCTACTTTAACTTATCAGATTTTTCAGGAGGAGGTACTGAAACTTTCAATGGATTTGTATTTAATAGACCCTCATCTGGTGCTGGAAGTACTTTGGACTGGTCAAGTATTATTGCCGGTGCAGTTATTTATGACAGTAAGGGTAATAGCAGTACTGCTAACAGTATAGGATCGAACAGTATAATGTTTAGTACTGCAGGGGATTTCACGAATAAATTAGGTTTGATAGACAAAGCAGATGCACCTACTGGGGGTAAGGAATATGCTTTATATGTTTGGTTTCAACCGAATCAGTCTGCTATTGATAACAAGTATTTAGTGATAAATCTTAACTTAGACGGAATTACTGGAGAAAATAAGGTTGAAAGAGTATGGACTGGCTCGGCTTGGAGCACCAGTACTACTTTGTCCATTAGTAGTGGATCCACTAAAAACCAATTTGATGTAGATGCATCGGCGTACAAATTTCTAGATCAGCCTTCTACAACAGATGCAAATGCGGTAATGACCCCAGCGGTAACCTTAGAAGCCACAGATGTTAACGGAAACAGAGATCTAGATTATGACGGTGCTGATGCTGTGAGTATAACTTCTAATGGTAATTTGTCTGTAGCTTATAATACACCATCTGTTTCAGGAAATTGGGTGGATGGAGTAGGAACGGTTAGTGATATTGTCCACTCTACACCGGCTGGTAGTTTTTCTCTTGGAACTACAGGAGGTGCTTTAACTGACGCAGCTGCAAGTTCAGGCTTCACGATAAATGCTGAAACTCAAGCACCAACGATTACCAACATCACAAGACAGAGTCCTTCTGCGGCCACAGTTAATAATACTACAGTTACATTTAGAGTGGCATTTGACGAGCCAGTCACTAATGTGGATGTTGCCGATTTTGAAATTGCTAATGGAGGAGCAACTGCAACCGTGAATTCTGTTACACCTGTAACTGCTAGCACCTATGATATTATAATTAATAATATTGCTGAAGCAGGTACTAATATTTTGAATTTGGATGTTACCTCTGGAAATAATATTCAAGATGGTTTTGCCAACGCATTCGGAGCTGCTGGGACTGTTAATTCAGAGGAAACATATACTATAGATCAGACGGGAGTTACACTTACGATAACTCGAAACAATGTATCTAATGGAGCATTTTCAGGAACCAATGATAATTCTGTCTCATTTGATTTAGTATTCAGTGAGGTTATAGATGACGCTACCTTTACTTTCGGAGATATTACTGTAAACAACGGAGGTTCGGTCACTTTTACAGCATTGACAGCATCTGAATTGGTTAATGATAGTGACGATCAGAATTATACATTAACTATTTTGGGTATTGCTGGAGATGGTGATTTGACAATTACTGTAGGACCAAATATTGCTGAGTCGATCGGTAATAATATGGCATCTGCTGAAGGGCCATCTGATGCATTTACAATAGATAATACAGCTCCCTTACCATTTACTCTTGGAACAGTGACCACAGTTGGACCACTTGTAGTCACAGGTTATTGGAATGAAGATAATACAGATATAGAATTTGAGGTCCCTATATCGGCTGATGCTACTTTAACAGGTGGATCGGTCCAATTAAGAGCTCAAGTTGATGCTGAGGCGTTTGTGGACTTAGGTTCTCCTGCAGCGATTTCAGCAGGGGAGGTTTCTGCAAACACCAAGACTATTAGCATTGATGCTACCACTTTTGAAAACCTTAGTGCTGGATTAGAAGAAGGAGAGGTTGTTACCTTCACTGCTATCATCTCAGATAATACTGGTAACAGCACTACAGGAACAAATAGCGTTCAGACGCTCACCATTGATCGAGTTGATCCTGTTTCATTTACTACAGGCACAGTTACAGTAACTGGAGGGACGGTGGTCACAGGATTTTGGAATTCGAGCAATACTGGAATTGAAGTAGTGATACCAGTAGAAAACGAAGCGTCTATCGAAGGAGGTACTATTCAAATAGAAGCTAGTGTTGCAGGAGGAGGGTTTGAAGTGCTAGGTGGTGCATATACGATATTAAACACGGATTTGGGCACAAATAAGACGTTGAGTTTTAATGAAGCTACTTTTGAAGCATTGAGTAGCAACTTGGCTGAGGATGAGACTGTAGTAATCCGAGCAGTGATTACCGATATCGCTGGAAACGTCACCTCTGGTACTCAAAGCAGTGATGAAGTGATATATGATGGGACAGCCCCATCAGCATTTACTGTAGGTACTGTAACATCAGTTGGCGCTCCAGTTGTTTCTGGCTATTGGAATGAAGACAATACAAGTCTTGACATAGTGGTACCAATAGATAATGATGCCACGCTTACAGGAGGTACCGTTCAATTACAAGCCAATATTAACTCAGGGGGTTATATTGATTTTGGATCAGCCCATACCATTTTGGTCGGAGAGTTGAATACGGATATTACGATCAATAATCTCGCTGCAGTTTTTGAAGGATTGACAGGTTTTGGAGAAGACCTGGATGTTACTTTCCAGGCAATCATTACGGATGAATCAGGTAATCCAACCACAGGAACAGTAAGTGCTCAAACGATCACTATTGATCAGGTTGATCCTGTCGCATTTACTACAGGCACAGTTACAGTTACTGGAGGGACGGTAGTTACAGGATTTTGGAATTCGAGCAATACTGGAATTGAAGTAGTGATACCAGTAGAAAACGAAGCGTCTATCGAAGGAGGTACTATTCAAATAGAAGCTAGTGTTGCAGGAGGAGGGTTTGAAGTGCTAGGTGGTGCATATACGATATTAAACACGGATTTGGGCACAAATAAGACGTTGAGTTTTAATGAAGCTACTTTTGAAGCATTGAGTAGCAACTTGGCTGAGGATGAGACTGTAGTAATCCGAGCAGTGATTACCGATATCGCTGGAAACGTCACCTCTGGTACTCAAAGCAGTGATGAAGTGATATATGATGGGACAGCCCCATCAGCATTTACTGTAGGTACTGTAACATCAGTTGGCGCTCCAGTTGTTTCTGGCTATTGGAATGAAGACAATACAAGTCTTGACATAGTGGTACCAATAGATAATGATGCCACGCTTACAGGAGGTACCGTTCAATTACAAGCCAATATTAACTCAGGGGGTTATATTGATTTTGGATCAGCCCATACCATTTTGGTCGGAGAGTTGAATACGGATATTACGATCAATAATCTCGCTGCAGTTTTTGAAGGATTGACAGGTTTTGGAGAAGACCTGGATGTTACTTTCCAGGCAATCATTACGGATGAATCAGGTAATCCAACCACAGGAACAGTAAGTGCACAAACGATCACTATTGATCAGACAGATGCCATAGATTTTACAGTAGGAAGTGTCACCACAGTAGGTGCGCCGGTTGTGACAGGCTATTGGAATGAAGACAATACAAGTCTTGACATAGTGGTGCCAATAGATAATGATGCCACGCTTACAGGAGGTACAGTTCAATTACAAGCCAATATTAACTCAGGGGGTTATATTGATTTTGGATCAGCCCATACCATTTTGATCGGAGAGTTGAATACGGATATTACAATCAATAATCTCGCTGCAGTTTTTGAAGGATTGACAGGTTTTGGAGAAGATCTAGATGTCACCTTCCGAGCAATCATTACCGATATAGCAGGTAATACAACCACTGGCACTGTAAGTGGACAAACGCTCACCATTGATCGAGTTGATCCTGTTTCATTTACTACAGGCACAGTTACAGTAACTGGAGGGACGGTGGTCACAGGATTTTGGAATTCGAGCAATACTGGAATTGAAGTAGTGATACCAGTAGAAAACGAAGCGTCTATCGAAGGAGGTACTATTCAAATAGAAGCTAGTGTTGCAGGAGGAGGGTTTGAAGTGCTAGGTGGTGCATATACGATATTAAACACGGATTTGGGCACAAATAAGACGTTGAGTTTTAATGAAGCTACTTTTGAAGCATTGAGTAGCAACTTGGCTGAGGATGAGACTGTAGTAATCCGAGCAGTGATTACCGATATCGCTGGAAACGTCACCTCTGGTACTCAAAGCAGTGATGAAGTGATATATGATGGGACAGCCCCATCAGCATTTACTGTAGGTACTGTAACATCAGTTGGCGCTCCAGTTGTTTCTGGCTATTGGAATGAAGACAATACAAGTCTTGACATAGTGGTACCAATAGATAATGATGCCACGCTTACAGGAGGTACCGTTCAATTACAAGCCAATATTAACTCAGGGGGTTATATTGATTTTGGATCAGCCCATACCATTTTGGTCGGAGAGTTGAATACGGATATTACGATCAATAATCTCGCTGCAGTTTTTGAAGGATTGACAGGTTTTGGAGAAGACCTGGATGTTACTTTCCAGGCAATCATTACGGATGAATCAGGTAATCCAACCACAGGAACAGTAAGTGCTCAAACGATCACTATTGATCAGGTTGATCCTGTCGCATTTACTACAGGCACAGTTACAGTTACTGGAGGGACGGTAGTTACAGGATTTTGGAATTCGAGCAATACTGGAATTGAAGTAGTGATACCAGTAGAAAACGAAGCGTCTATCGAAGGAGGTACTATTCAAATAGAAGCTAGTGTTGCAGGAGGAGGGTTTGAAGTGCTAGGTGGTGCATATACGATATTAAACACGGATTTGGGCACAAATAAGACGTTGAGTTTTAATGAAGCTACTTTTGAAGCATTGAGTAGCAACTTGGCTGAGGATGAGACTGTAGTAATCCGAGCAGTGATTACCGATATCGCTGGAAACGTCACCTCTGGTACTCAAAGCAGTGATGAAGTGATATATGATGGGACAGCCCCATCAGCATTTACTGTAGGTACTGTAACATCAGTTGGCGCTCCAGTTGTTTCTGGCTATTGGAATGAAGACAATACAAGTCTTGACATAGTGGTACCAATAGATAATGATGCCACGCTTACAGGAGGTACCGTTCAATTACAAGCCAATATTAACTCAGGGGGTTATATTGATTTTGGATCAGCCC
>CAYGOV010000005.1:16131-22099 GCA_964351625.1 uncultured Marinoscillum sp. | reverse complement strand
ACAACCACTGGCACTGTAAGTGGACAAACGCTCACCATTGATCGAGTTGATCCTGCTTCATTTACTACAGGAACTGCCACTTCTACTGGAGGTACAGTTGTGTCCTTATATTGGAATGCCACCAACACTGGCCTTAATGTTACAACTCCAATTGACAATGATGCAACTTTGACTGGTGGAACAATTCAAGTTCAAGCAAATGTTGAAAGCGAAGGATATGTAAATCTAGGAGCTGCTTATACCATTACGGGAACAGATATTACTAACGGTACTTATACGCAAAGCTTTACAGGTACAGAATTCGAGAATTTAAGTGGTGGACTGCAAGAAACTGAATCGATAATATTAAGGTCAGTGATTACCGATGTTGCTGGTAATGTTAGGCTAGGAACACAAAGTGGTAATACTTTCATATTTGATGAAGCGATTCCAACAGTCACCAGTGTCACTTCATCTGAAACTGATGGAATCTTCAAAGTAGATGACGTAATCTCTATCCAAGTTGTTTTTAGCGAATCAGTAACAATAGTTTCTGGAACACCACAGCTCGTATTATCTACTGGGCCGACGACCACAAGTCAAACGATAGATTATGTAAATACAGTTGGAGGGACAACTTTCAATTTTACTTATACAGTAATTCTCAATGATGATAATTCTGATTTGGATTATCTGGCTACAAATTCTTTGACAGGCGTTATTGCCGATTTGGCCGGTAACTCTGCCGTTTTAACGCTACCGACTCCCGGAGCTACAAATTCCCTAGCTGATAATAAAGAATTGAATGTCGATGGATTAATCCCAGTTGTTACTGCTGGAAATATAACATACATCATTGATGCTACATTTGGTCCTTCAGGAACTGGAAGTACTTACGTAGTAGGTGATCAAGTAAAGGTTCAATGGGATAACACTGCGGCAACAGGAGATAACAATGACGATGTGGTCACAGGCTTTGGTTTAGCAGGGGTCACCATGGACTTCTCAGAGTTTGGTGGTGGTGTAGTTACCGCTACAGAAGCTTCTGGAGTTTGGACAGCAACATATACAATTACCACTTCTACAGACGGGTCAACAACTACTGCAGATGCTACAACAGCCCACGTATTTGTCACTGCTACTGATGATGCGGGTAATACCAACTCTGGCGGTACTACTGAAGATGATGAAGATATCTCTGTCGATAACATAATTCCAGTTGTTTCTCAAGGTGAAATTTCTATTACATCTACACCGTCTGGTGCATCTAATACAGTCTATAAGGTAGGTGATGTTGTCACTGCGCAATGGGACAACAGTTTACTATCTGCTCCAAATCAAGATATTAGCTCAGTCTCCTTTGACTTCCGCGAGTTTGGAGCTCAATCTCTAGTACCCGCAACTGTTAATTCAAATGTTTATACGGCGACCTATACCATTACTACTTCCACTGATGGATCAACCTATGCAGTAGATGCTGCAGGTGTAAATGTTTTTGTAGTTGCAACCGATAATGCAAGTAATGCGAATATCGAAACCGAGGGTACAGACAATGAATCGGTTGATAATATTTTCCCAGTACTAACAGTGGGTAATATTTCACTCTCAGCCGGTTCTGGTACTAGTGGAGCCTACATCATTGGTGATGTAGTGACAGCCACATGGAACAATACTGGTGGTGATGGAATCACTGATGTCGGATCCGTGTCATTTAATTTTGACCAATTCGGTGGTGGCGTAATAGCTGGCACCTTGTCGAGTGGTGATTACACTGCTCAATACACCATTGTAAATGGTGGAGATGGAGGTAGTAAACCGAGACAATTTCTATCCGCACAGGATATCATCCTTACGGTGATCGATAATGCAAGTAATACTACCATATTGGAAGATGATGAGGACAATATTGTAGATAATGTTGCTCCTATTGCACCTACTATCCCAGATTTGCAGGCATCTTCAGATAATGGAATAAACTCCAGTACAGGAGCGGCACTAGATAGTGACAATAAGACAAGTTTGACGAACCTTATATTTGATGGATCTGGGGCAGAATCTCTTCAGAAAGTTGAAATATATAGCAATACAACAGATGATCTAATTGGATTTGGTAATGCAGGAAATGATGGTGTTTGGACGGTAGGTACAGACATTACGCTGTTGGATCAGATACATAATATTACTGCTATTGCATATGACCTTTCAGGAAATGCAAGTGTGGCTACATCAGCCTTAGCAGTAGAGCATATTTCCCCGCCAACCTTTTCTTCTGCAGAATGGCGAGATGGCAATAGCGACGGAGACATTGATCAACTTTTTGTGACATTCAGTAAAAGCGTAACTACAAAGGATAATGATGGTACTGGATTTTCAGCTATTACAATACCAGGGATCACCTTTGTAAATACAGAATTGAGTTTAAGTGGATCTGTTACTCAGACTTTTGGATTAACTCCAGTCACAGGTACAACAAATCCTGCAGTTGACATTACGTATGCCACAGCTTCTGGATCATGGATAGTAAGTACCAATGGTGGAATTGAAATGGTTGATGCAGGTACAGTCACCCCAGTAGATAAAGCGGCACCAATAGTGATTAATTCAAAAGCGCTTGATACTAACTTGGATGGTGACGTGGATAGGGTAGAGATTCAATTAAGTGAGGCTATTACGGATGCTGATGTTATAGCCGATTTGGCTAATTTCAAAGTAACACCTGCTGCCAATTACGGAACGGTTCAGGCAATGAACAGTTTTAGTACGGCTACTACTTCCGCTACATCTGTTACTAGCACTGCTAATGATGCTTATTTTACTTTGGACTTTACGCCTTCCAGTGCACGAGGTACAGGGATTTTCTCCTTAGAATATGATGGATTATCGGTGGATGACGCTAGCTCAAGTCCAAACCGCCTGAGCATTCCTAATGGAACTTTACTCAATGATGGGGCTGCCCCAAGAGTGAAACTTGCCACGGGACTATCTCCAGCTGATGACGATGGAGCAGTAGCTGCTAGAACTTCCTTGACAATTACTTATACAGAAACAGTGACCGGAGTAAGTGGAAAGAAAATCAACATAACTCAAATTGATCCTTACGAGTTGACTGCTTTGAATGCAAATACACTAGGTACACTAGGAGATGGTGTATCTTCAACCAGTGGTCAATACACGTTGGAATTGGGCTATACCACTCCATCAAATGCTGATTATTTCGTTTTAATCAACTCAGGAGCGTTTAAGGATGCAGCTAATAATTTGAGTGCCCATCAATTTAATAGCACCTCAGTTTGGAATTTCACGATTGAGACTTCTTTGGTGGTAACTGCTGCAACTCTAACACTTCCAAGCACAGTCACCTTAACGACCAATTTGCCGCTTACTTTAGTTGCAGATAATCCAGTAGATTTCACGCTAACTGATGGGATAGGGGTCGACTTTGCAGTTACGGCGGTAGGCATTTCTGGAAATGATATTGTTTTGACAGTTGATGATGCTTCGAATGCTATAGGCGATTTGACTGTAGATTTTGATGGTCTAGTTGGGGGTGGTGGTACCACTGATATCAATGACGGAGGAGCATTGGATCTCGATGATTTTTCTTTTGATATAGAAAATGACGCACTCAATCCAGCCTTTTTATCAGCGACTACCAATGGAGCTGATGAGATAAGTATTAAATACAATGATGCCGTGCAAATCTTAGGTGCGGTAAAAGAAGACTTCAGCGTATTAGATGGTGCCTTGAATGATTATTCAGTATTGAGTCTGGTTGATAATGTGGCGATGGACTCTGTATTGGTGCTTACTTTTACAGACATTTCAGCACCAGTAGGAGACATTACAATCAGCTATGCAAAAAATTCAGGAAATGATGGGATAGGAGATTTTGGAGGAAATATTGCTGCATCAGGTTCCGTTGTTATTGACTTAGACATTGACAACCCTTCAGTTATCGGAGCTACCATCCCGACTAATACGACCATAGTACTTGAGTTTGATGAGCCTGTAAAAATCACCAGTTCTTCACCTGCTAGTGATTTTAGCGTTACTGATGGTAAGGGTAATAGTTATACAGTGAGTACCATAACTGACGGTACCAGCAAAGATGAATTTCTCACCTTGACACTTCAATCTTTCGCTTCGGCACTCGGTGATCTGACTGTGAATTATACACCCTCTGGTACAGTGATCAAGGATTTTGGAGACAATACATTGACATCATTTACTGAAGTAATAGATCGTGATGCTGTTCAGCCTACGATCGCTGTAACTAGAAATGCAGTAACAAGTGGGGGTAGTTTTATCACCAAGGATGATGCAGTTTCCTATAAAATTACTTTTTCTGAAGAAGTTAATCCATCCACTTTTGACATTCCTGGTGATATAACGATTACGGGAACAGGTACTCCTGTAACTACTAGCGGAGATAATCTAACTACCTCAGATAATATTAACTATACGCTAACATTGAATAATGCGACGGGAGACGGCAACTTGTCCATTAGTATTGCGCTTGCGAATATTAATGATTATGGTGGGAATGTGCCTAGTGCTGTTACTTATGATGGAGCAGGATCTGATGCAGGATTCACTATTGATAATACTGTCCCAACTGCAACGGCTGTTGTGCTAACCTCAGATAACAGTGCTAGTGCGCTCAGAGCAGTGGAAGGTGATGAAATCACCCTTACGCTTACATTTGATGATGTATTGGCAAGCAACCCAACAGTGGTATTCAAGAGTGGTGGTGGATTTGTCAATCAATCGGTTTCATATACTGGATCAGGATCGAGCTATACGGCTTCATATATTGTAGATGCTTTGGATAATATTGGTAATGTTACTTTCACATTGAATTTTACTGATGATGCGGGGAATGTTGGAGCTCAAGTCACTACTGCTACATCTGGGTCAGTCATTGTGGATAGCCAAGCTCCTACTATTTCTTCAATAGAATTGATAGATCCAACTAACGGATCTCCAAGTGCTACCAAGGATGATAGTATAGTTTATCTTATCACTTTTTCTGAACCGGTTGTTGATTTTGAGGAACTAGATGATGTTGATATCACTACGGGAGGTAGCTTAGTAATAGGTTCACGCATATTAACTGATAGTGTGGATGCGAGAATTTGGAAGCTTGTATTTAAAAATGTTACAGGAGATGGATCTTTAACTTTCTCAGTTATTAATAATGGTGGGACAAAAATCTCAGATCAGGCAGGTAATTTCCTTTCTGCTGGGGATGACTCACCAGAGGTAACTGTTGACAATACCGCCCCGACAGTTACTCTTACTAACAATACTTTGGCTAGTGGGGATGAGACTGGCACTACCGATAATTCGATTTCATATTCGATCGTATTTAGTACTCCTATCGATAATGCTACATTTACAAAAAGTGATATTCTCCTTACTAAATCAGGAACACTCGATACTACCTCAGCAACCTTGACGGCCGTAGGGGATAATAAAACCTATACTTATTCAGTGACTGGACTGTCAGGCGATGGGGACTTAGGATTATCCATAGCCGCGGGTTCTGTATTTGATGCAGCAAATAATGGGCTAGCAGCTACGGTAAATGCTACAACGATCACAGTCGATAATACAACACCTACGGTAACCATTACAAGACAGGCAGTAACACTTGGAAGTTTTACGGGAACAAATGATGATGTTGTGGCATTTGACTTAGTATTCTCTGAGGTTTTAGCAACTGGTTCTTTTGTAAATTCGGATGTTACTGTGATAAGCTCAGGGCCATCAGCAGATAGTCCAGTTGTCACAAATCCTTCAACAGATAATAAAACATTCGTTGTTACCTTAAGTAATGTTACTGGTGATGGTAATTTGAATATCAGGTTGTTTGCCAGTTCGGTTGAAGATCCATCTGGAAACCTCTTAGCTACAACTGAAAATTCACCTGTAATCACGATCGACAACACTTTACCGACGGTATCAATAACTCGCCAAACTGTAACGA
>CAYGOV010000005.1:0-16031 GCA_964351625.1 uncultured Marinoscillum sp. | reverse complement strand
TAGTGACAATAACCCTTGAAGATCCTGCGAATGGCACTATTGGTGGCACAAATGATAATTCTTTGCTTTTCAATGTTGTATTTGATAGTGATTTGAATGGTAGTTCATTTACAGCCGCAGACATCACGGTGAACAGTACCAATACGATAGCATCGACAACTAAAACGGTATCTGGGGTATCACCAAACTATACCGTTACTATTGGAGGCGTGACGGGAGATGGTACATTGGGAATTACCTTGGATGCGGCTGGCATTGAGGATAATGCAAAAAACACATTGTCTACAGTAGGTAGTGCACAAGTTTCCTCTTTGTTTACTGTTGATAATACACAACCTGAGGTTGTATTGACAAGGAATACTGTTACCAATGGAACATTCTCAGGAAGTAATGATGATGCTGTTTCGTTTGATGTAGCTTTTACTGAACCAATAGTAGATGGGTCTCTGACAGTAGATGACATTATTGTGTTGGCCTCAGGCGTTAGTTCAGGCACTCCAACAATAGATAGGTCTGCGGGCGATAATCAAAACTATACGATTAACATACCTACCGTAACCGGCGATGGTACCATAGCGGTAAGACTGTCTATAGGTTCTACTGAGGACCCATCAGGTAATACATTATTAGCCAATGTTACTTCTAGTGCGATCACGATCGACAACACTTTACCGACGGTATCAATAACTCGCCAAACTGTAACGAATGGGACGTTTGGTTCTACCAATGATGATTTAGTAAAGTTTGATATTGCCTTTAGTTCCAAGATTGATGTTGCTACTTTTGATTTAACAGATATTACGGTTAATGATGCTAGTGGAGCGGTTCTTTATACAGCTTTAGGAGCCGGAGATTTAGTTAACAACAACAGTTCAGATAGTATCAACTATACGTTGACCATCAGCAGCATATTAGGTGATGGAGATTTGAGTATTACGATAGCAAATGCTTCGGTAAAAGATCTAGCAGGAAATGATTTAAACGGAGCTGTTACTTCGAATACATTCAGCATAGACAATACATTACCAATAGTGACAATAACCCTTGAAGATCCTGCGAATGGCACTATTGGTGGCACAAATGACAATTCATTGATCTTCAATTTGACCTTTAACAGTGATTTGAATGGTAGTTCATTCACAGCAGGTGACGTAACAGTCAATACCAGTGGAACTGCATCTACAACGAAAACGGTTTCAGGCGTATCACCAAACTATACGGTGACCATTGGGGGAGTGACTGGAGATGGTACATTGGGAATTACCTTAACGGAAACTGGCATTCAGGACAATGCTGTTAATAATTTATCAACTGCAGGTAATGCACATATTTCATCCTTATTTACCCTAGACAAGACCAAGCCAACGGTTACATTGACAAGAAATGCTGTAACCAACGGAACATTCTCAGGTAGTAATGATGATGCGATATCATTTGATGTAGCCTTTAGCGAACCGATTGTTGATGCATCATTCACAGTAGATGATATTATTGTATTGGCTTCAGGTGCATCTGTTGGTACCGCAACCATTACTAATGATGGAGATAATCAGAATTATACGATTGATATACCTTCAATTACTGGAGATGGAACCGTCGCAATCAGACTTTCTATTGGGGCCACACAGGACCCTTCAGGAAATACCCTTGCTTCAAGTGTAACATCAGGAGCAATAACTATTGATAATACATTGCCAACTGTGACATTCAGTGATTCATTGGCATCTGTAACGAACGGTGATCCATTCATTGTCATCGCAACCTTTTCTGAAGCAGTTACCAAGCCACAGACTAGTTCGTTCAGCATCACAGAGGGTGTAATTATCAATGTGGATAGTGCCTCGTCTACTAAGTATAGATTGAACGTGGATCCAACAAATGGTCGAACGAACGCTGTAACGATCAAATTGGACACAGCCGAGGTTACCGATAATGCAGGGAATAAGAATATAGCTTCCTCTACTTATTCAATCTCTTTTGATGATCAGGCACCAACCTTTTCAATCTTATCTACTCAGGTAATAGGCAGGACAGGTACTTTAAGTGTTAGTCTCAATGAATTGGGGAATGTATATTATGCAGTAGTTGCAGATGGTGATGCAGCACCTACGAGTGCACAGATCAAGTCAGGTACAGTAGCCTCCTTTGTTTACTTGGACACGCTCGATGTGACAGCTATAGGGACTACTTTTATTCAGGAATTCACTTTAGATGCTGATAGAGCAAATTATGATGTTTATTTGGTAACAGAAGACTTAGTAGATGGACTCAACCTTCAAACTACCCCAACCAAGCTAGATATTACCTCTGGTGGTGTTGTAATTACCGCGCCATCATTAGCTGATATTTGTTTGGAAGGTGAATACTTTTCTTTGGGTGATATTGTAATTGAAGAGACCATAAGTACAGATTTTGTTAGATCAAGTAGCAATAAGTCTATTCTACTAGAATTACCTGCCAATTTTGAGTTTAACAATACAGTAGGGTCGGCTTCAGGTAATGGAGGAGATTTAAGTGTTAGTGGATCAGGCATTACTTATAACACTAGTAAAACCGCAGCGACTATCAGTTTTGCCATTCCTACGAATACAAACCTTGATCAATTGACAATCTCTGGTTTACAAGTTCGCGCTTTGGGTTCTTCTATTTCTACAAATGTAGCGATTAGAAGAGGAGGGGGATCAGCTGATGTATACCTAGGAAATGAATCGGACAATCAAACCTTCGCGACGCTTACAACCATTCCACCGTTTGACGCTCCAGATATCGTGACGTCTGCTTCTGGAAGCGAGACCAATCCTTATATTCTGGAAATTAGTAATGGTACGATTGGAGATGTATTGGGAGATGCCATTACTGTTTATGCACTTGATAGTGTAAACTCATCTCGAACTCCAATGAACATTGGTGCGCTTACTCAGGGTAATACTGTAAGGATATATACCGATCAGGCATTGGTTAATGAGATTCTATCTTTTAGTGATTCGGTCAATTATTTACCTACGTTCAGTGAACTAGGTCTTGATGCTACCAGCGTAGGAATTAACTCTTTTTGGATTACAGTAACTGACGGTAAGACTTGTGAAAGCGCTGCTACTAAATATTCTGTAGCGATTATTAGATTGGAGAATAGTGCATCTTCGACATCATTCACCACAAATGATCAAACAGGTACCAACTTTAAGTTGTCTTACCCTATTTCACATACGGCCATCTTTACTGGTAAAGGACTTACGAATTTTGAGGCCAATGACATTTTCACCGTTGCACCAAATGACAATGCTTATTCTGTTCAGTTTATCCCTGCGGCGGCAGGTATAGGAAGGGATACTATCAAATATGCTTTATCAAAAGATGGAACTACGGCTAATTACTGGATTCCAATTTTGGTAAATTCAACAACTGATGTATTTGCAGACGCTACACCACTCGCTGACAATGGCCTATGTGAAGAGGATGGAAATGTAATCTTTGAAGTTGTCAATGCAGGAAACGTAGATTATTTAGGAGGAACAGATGGAGCCGATCCAGATTTTCATGCGATTAGAATCTTTGATTATGTGAATGAAACAAGAGGTTCAAATCTCACTACTACTTTAATAGGATCTAATCCGGATACCTCAAATGTTTCTACTCCTACAGCCATAGATGGCTGGAGCATAAATACTGCTGGTGCCTCAGTTTTGTTTGGTACAGACTATAGTAAGGATGTATTGGTAGCAATGATTATCGCTGATGAAATTACTGGTACACTCACAGAACTTTCGTCTGAAGTGCTTACCATATATAGAACTCCAGATGTATCAATCACTAACCTGAATGAATACTATTGTGCAGATGATGGAGATGTTAATATTAGGGTTCAGATCGTCTCAGCGGACGGAACTACTAATCGAAATGCCAATGATACAGGATATAGTCTTTATTATTTCGATGGTACTGATTATGACTCGCTGGTTCGAACGTTCACTGGCGTTATAGTTGATAGTGCTGAAACTGCTGCGATTTCAGACGTTCTGAAATTGACTGATTTAGATCAGAATGGATCTGATTATACTGTTCAGGATGAGTCAGGAAAATATAGAGTTATCTATAATTCATCAAGCGCATATAGCTCTGCGGCTTGTTCTAGTTCTGCATATTTTGATTTTGAATTGTTAGGTAAACCCGATAAACCTGAGTTAACAAATGACCTCACCAATGTTGGTGGACTTTTTGATCTTAGTACTACTGGGGATGGTATTATCGATGATTATCTTTTGGAGTATAGCCAAGGATCAGTGCTTCCAACTATTACAGCTTCCACAGTTGATGCCGATACTATCATCTGGTACAGCGATGTTTTTGGTACAGCTACATTAGCTTCTCAAGGCATTAAAGGAAGTGAAATCACACCAGCAACATTGTTTGGAACAGCTACACCAAATGCTGCCGTCTTAACTTTCTATTTCTCTCGAAAAACGAGCGTAGATATCAATGGTTCCGGTTTTGATGGTTGTGAGTCCGAGCTTAGAACTGTACGTATAATTATTAGAGCTAATCCAATTGTACCTTCTGTAGATGAGGAATTAATAGCTAGTGATTCTACCAATAAGCCCAATCTTGGATTGTTCAATATAAGTGAAAATAGGGTGGCCACTACTGGATACAGCTATGAGTATTGCGGAGCTAGTGGTACCAACGTACAATTGTTAGATATAGTGATTGATAATGAATTGGAAACAACAGAGTCAGCTGAATCTTATTACACAATTTATGACAATGATGCAAGTACAGTCATTACGACAATTATGGATACCGTACTTTCAGCAACAGTTTCGTCTACTATTGAGGAAATATTGAACTATGACGCAGTTGCAACTGCTGTGACTGGTTCTAAGCGGACCTTTTACATTTCCCGAACGGATTTTGATAATATACCAGCCGATGGAGCTACTCTGAATCAGGGAAGTGAATTCAATGGTTGTGAGTCAGAACTTCGCAAGTTTACTATTGATGTTTATCCGATACCAGATGTGCCAGTTGATGCAAACTTTAAAGGGGGTGAAAACATAAGCAATAGACAGTACTCTCAAGCATCAAATGAAATGCAGTATTACATGTGTAGCGGAGATAATTTAGAGTTTGGACAATTAGAATCTCCTGGTCTTACAGGTTCTGCATATACATGGTACAAAGATGACGGAACGGGAACTGCACCAAAGACTGGTACAGATGCTGTGATGCAAGCTGCGGCTTTCAATGGTCGTTTGATAACTTTAGCAGAGCTTGAAACTGCTGGTGTTTTCACCCCAGAAGTATCCGCAACTACGACTTTTGTTTATTGGGTGACACAGACTAAAAATGTAAATGCATCAACAGGATTCTTAGGTTGCGAGAGTGAGCCAATTAAGGTTAACCTCACGTTGTTTCCAGATCCATCAGCGCTTACGTTTGACGAAACTTCTAGTCAATCTTTGGTTACTAGCTATTGTGTAGGCGATTTAGATGGAGTTAATTTCCCAATCACAGGAAATCCAAATAGTACTTTTAGGTACTATAAAACTAATTCGGATGGGACTACACTAGAGAGTGCTGCAACAACATTGTTTGCTGGTGGATTGGTAGGAAGTGGCAAAGAGGCACCTACCACTACTGCACTGTTAACACCTAATGCCCAGGGTACTTATTATTATTTGATATCTCAAACCAACGATATATCTCCAAGTACCAATATTGCTGATCCTAATCTTACCGACTTTGCTGGATGTGAATCTGAGATTGCTGATATGGCATTCTTGACCATTAATGTTTATGATATACCAAATAGACCGGTGGTTTCAGGAACTACTGCTGCCACTGTTTACTTCTGTGAGGATGATGTGACCAATAATGGAATAACAGTAGATGGAGAGGGGAATGCTGGAGAGTCTATCAGATGGTATGAGGACAATGATGGTGATCAGGTGCCAGATGGCGCATTCATATTCGAGGGGGTTGCTCCAACTGCGAGTGATTTAAATCTCAGGAATGTTCCTGGTGATGGTATTTACAGATTCTTAGTCACACAAGCACAAGATATCAATGCTGGTATCGCTGGTTTTGAGGGTTGTGAAAGCGATGCCCTAGAAATTGTGATTCTGGAGATGCCTCCTATGCCTGTTACCATAGATCCAGCTCCAACTTGTAATGATGATGTAGCTGCAAACCCTATTGCGATAACTTACAATGGTGTAAGACCTAGCATAGGTACGACTAGATTTAATTGGTATGAAAATGACACGATACAGTCTACTTTCTTTACTACTACACCGGCATCACCAGATTTAAGTAATTCTTATACGCGAGACTGGACTCAGTTCGACCTAAAGGATGGCTTGATAGATACCATCTTTGTTAGCCAAGAAGTGAGTATAGGTGGGATAACTTGTGAAAGTGAGCGGGCACCTGTCAGAGTTGAGATTCATCCTTATCCAGAGTTTCACCCAATTGCTAACCAGGGTAATGCAGAGCTCAGGATTCTCAAAGCGTGTGATCAGCAGGAAGTACAGTTGGAAGTAGTTTTAAGTAATTTGAAAGTGAATGATGCTACTTTGACTTTATTCGGTGCACGTTCTAATCCATATCCATTGTCACCGATATTAACAGCTGGTGATCCGATTTTCGTCAATGATTCTACGGTAAGATTTGTGTTTCAACCGGAGCTCGAAAATTTGGAGGCGGCTCGAGTGGATAATAAAATAGAAGCGGGTAACAATACTTTTGTGGTGGAGATCATTGATAATAATGATCCTACAAATGGTCAATCTTGTGTGACCTTAGCTACAAGAACATTGGAAATAGGAACCAATCCAATACCTGAAGTAAGATGGGAAGGTTTGACTGCTGGTAAGACAACTGATTTTATTTTCAGAGATCAAAATACATCAACAAGTGTGAATTATAGGGTTGATTCGGTATACCTAATTATTGATGAATTAGGAATCAATCAACCACTAGGAAGATCATTGAGAAAAACTGGTGTCTTCAGACAGGATACTATTTCTATGAGTTTTGCTGATCCGGGTACATATCTGGTAGAGGCGTATTTTGTTTCCAGCTCGCAGTGTGTAGCTTCTGAGACTAGATATATTACCATTTTAGAAACGGTAGAGGTAGTTGATAATTCAACAGTTATTCACACTTTCGAAAATGGATCGCATGGATGGGTGGTTGACTCTACAGCAGTAAATGGTTGGGATGTCCAACCAGCGATTTGGCAATTAGGTCCTGAGGTGGCCAATTATGGGACTGAAGTACTAGGTGTAAATGGCTCGAATCATTGGGGAACCTTATTGGATGGTATTTCCTATAAGGCGAATAATAACCTTCTAGAAGCTCAATATATCTATTCACCAGCCTTCAATACTTTGCCTTTGGAATTACCTACTATATCATTTTTACATGCACATGAATTGAATGCGAAAGACGGGGTTGTACTTCAGCAAAGTGTGGATGATGGTAGGACTTGGACACTTGTTGGTAATTACAATGATCAAACAGATGCTTCCTCTGGTAAAAACTGGTACAATAGAAGAGACTTAGCAAGTTCTCCAGGTAATTCTAATCTTCCCAATATTATAGGTGAAAACGAAAATCCAGGAAGCAATGGTTGGACTGTTAAGTCTGAAGGGTGGGTAATATCAGCTCATAAAATTGATCGGCTAGAATCTGTTAGGTTCAGGTTTGCGATTGGTAGTTTGGTGGGTGATAATACAGGTCTAGCTGGTTTTGGGTTTGATGATTTCAAATTATATAGCAGAGAGAAGAAGATTTTGATCGAGCAGTTTTCTTCAATTAATTCTGGTCCAGCTGAGTTTGCAAATGATTCAATAAACGAGATGTTAGCTAGTGGACTGAGCAATGACGCTATCTGGATCAATTATTATACTGATTTAGCAGGAACTGATCCATTGATCAATGATAGAAATAATTCTGATCCTGGAGCAAGGTTGAGTTACTATGGTGTCTCTGATGTGGGAACTACCGTTTTGTCAGGATCTGAAGAGTTTAAACTTAAAGGAAATGATCCGGGCTGGAGTGTAGATCAGTTCAATTCGATTTCACTGGATACAGCTGGATTTAAAATCACGAGTCTTTCAATAGGTGGAGAATCGACAGAGCTAGAGATAACTGCATCTTTCGAATCAAATATTAGTTTACCTGCCAAGTCAGAAGTTTCTTTCAGGTTTGCAGTTGTTGAAAGAGAAAAGGTGAATGATGGTAAGACTTATTATAATGTATTAAGGAAAATGTTGCCTAGCTCGGCTGGATATACTTTCGTGAGTGACGGATCTGCCAAATCATTGTTTAGAGGTAGAACTGCCTTCTTTGGCCCTAATGCTGATCAAAATTCAATTACAATTAATTGGGATCTTCCAACGGATGTTAATGTGGATTCATTGAGAGTAATCGCTTTTGTGCAAGTTGATAATTCGGAGCAAGCTGGATTGAATGGACTGATCTTGCAAGCAGATTATGCGGACGTTGTTCCTGGTAGCAAAGAAGCAATTCAGATTGTGGGTATTGTGAAAAACAAAATTCTTGATAACAAGGATTTCGCGATCTATCCTAACCCTGCGAATAAAATGTTCCAGCTGCAGTTGGCTAAGCCAGCGAGTAGTGATATGAACTGGGTGATTTACGATCAGACAGGTAAGAAGGTGAAAACTGGAAGTTTACATATGAGGGAGATGGAAATAGAGATCAATACCATTGACCTATCCAGTGGAGTATACCTCATTCAGGTATTCAATGAAGAGGAGCAATGGAAGCCGAAGAGGTTAATGATCAGGAGGTAAGCACATCTTAGAGTACAATTAAACAGAAAGGGCTTGTCAATTTATTGACAAGCCCTTTCTGTTTGTTGTTCGTAATGGATCTGAATTTCTCGGATGATTATTAGTTTGAAGACTATCTTAAGCTTATTTAATATGAAGATGATGTACATGTTCACGAACATGATCCACTCGTTTTGTTATGTGCTTTATAAATTTGTTAAGCTCAGTTTCAACTATATAAATTTGGCCTTCATAAGAATTAGTGCCGAAATCGTTTTTAGAATCTATAGAGTTCTTTTCTATATCTTTCTGAGCAACGCATTCCTCATGCAAAAAATGGATAAAACTCTTCATACTATACTTATCCTCAAACTTAGAGATTTCCTTAAGCGTCTTTTCTATTTCTTTATCATGATTGAATCGCTGGGCTTTCACCAAGCGGTCGTAAAGAACCGAATCGTAGTGGTGGATCTGGTTTAAAAGAGAAATGATATTGGTTCTATAATCCACGTCTTTACAGAATTGTGTTAAACCATCGTAATCATTTAGATTTTTAGCTTCGATATCCCAGTTAAATGTAATCTCATCAATCTCTTGTCCAATTGTAGACGATTGTTCTTGTGCCAGAGATGTACTCACAGTACAAATGCCAAATAAGGATAAAAACAGTATTCTCATTATTTAAAGTTTTTTCAATGTTCTAACAAACTTCACACCACTTTGAAAATCAAAAGCATTTTGCCCTTTCAAACTGCGAAATTAACGGTAATCCTTGAGATTTATTTTTTCATTTGAGAATATGCACAATAAGCCTTGTGATGAAATTATTAGATTCACAGAATAATTCATCAAGGCTTTGAGCATAGAGTTGTAATGGAAATTAAAATCCTCACATAATTGGTAATAACCAAAAAGTCAACAGATTCAAACTAGGTTGGTTTTAAGTGAAAAGCAGGGTGATATTAATCTTAAAAAAAGTTGGGCTTGATTCTTGGTAAACACCTATTAAAAAGGACTCTCATGAGAAAATTGATTCTGATATTATGTTATTTGGTGCTTTTGCAATCCTATGCGATAGGTCAGGATACTGCCAGATATACTTTTCCGAAAGGAGAAAAAATTAAATTCAAGATTTACTATGGATGGTTTGGATTGGGCGAAGCTACTATGTCGCTTGAAAAAGAAACCGTGGCAATTGATGGGCGCGAATATTATAATAGCAGGATAGAGGCAAAGACAATTGGACTTTTTAGCTGGTTAGCTGGTTTGTCTAATTTGTATTGGGGCTATGTGGATACTGAGAATTATAAAACTAGTATTGCTGAAACTCATCTCGATGAACGAAAAGGTAAGTTTGATCAATGGAATACTTTTGATTGGGATAAAATGACCACAGATGTGCGCATTATGGATTACAGTAAGGACAATCCCAAAAAGGAAGTTTCAGTGAAATTGAATGACAAAACTTATGACATGCACGGGACTTACATGTATTTGCGCAGTAAGTTATTGTCAGGGCATAAGGTGGGTGATAAGATCATGCTCAATACTTACTGGGAGGATAAATTGTATGATTTCGGAATGGAGTATGGGGGTACTGAACGAATTAAATTTAATGGTGAAAAGATTACTGCTTATAAGTTCTATGGTCTTTTTCCTGTTACCAAAACCTTCCCCAAGGAGAAAGCCGTTGTGGTTTGGGTTATTGAACGAAATGGAATAGGCATTCCTTTAGCTATTGAAGCTGATCTGAAAATAGGCAAGGTGCGCTGCGAGCTAAAAGAATACAGTATTGGTGGAAAAGAAATAATAACAGCTGATTAAGGAAGAATATTTCCATCCGCTATTAACTCTGCTGCTCCTGTAAGGATAATCTCATTTTTATTAACAGTAATTTCAAATCGACCACCTCGCTCACTTAATTGGTTCGCGTTAAGTTCGGTTTTACCTAATCGATTGCCCCAAAATGGAGCAAGGGCAGCATGCGAAGATCCTGTAGCTGGGTCTTCTAGTTGATGAACATGGGGAACGAGGGTTCTACTTACAAAATCACATTGATCTCCCTTTGCAGTGACTGCATATCCGAAATAGGCTATCGTTCTCAATAGCTGGAAATTGGGCTTCATCAATCTGACTGAGGTTTCTGAATCCGTGAGTACTATGTTTTTGTTATTTGTGGTGTAATGCTCCAATATTGGCACACCTAATGCCTCTTGCAAAATAGTGTTTTCTGTGATGCAATCTTTCACCTCGATAGGATCGAGACCTATGAAATACTTCTCACCAGATTTTCCGCCATTAATTACTCCTTCTTTTGACCTTATTGCTATTTCTTTATCTGAAAATTGAGAAAGATGAGCCATAGCTGCGAGTGAACCATGTCCGCATAGGCCAATTTCTTCGTCAGGCGCAAACCATCTCACATGCCACTCTGAGTCACTTTCATATAGAAAAGTAGTCGCAGGCTGCCAAAGGTCTGCAGCTATTCGCTGCATCAATTTTTCCTCTAATAGAGACTCTGAGATTACAATAGCACTAGTATTTCCAAATAAGTTATTTTTCAAATCCGTGAAAACTCGATAAGTAAAAAAGGGAAATGAACTGTTACTTTTTTTCATGATTGTATTGTTTAAGGAGTTCATTAAGCATTTTGAAGTTCAGCTTGCCTTCCACCATATTTAAATGATCAGCGATAGCCAAGGATTTTGTAATCCTGCTTTGCTGGTTCTTTACGCTGTTCACTATGTAGATAAGGTTTCTCTGTTTTCCTGGAGTTAATTTATAGAAGAATAATAATGCCTTGGTATCCATTTGAAAAACTTCCTTTAGTTCTTCAGGAAAAGGCATACCGAATTCTGATTTGTCTTCTGAAATAGATACTGAAACTTCATCACCCAATTGTAGCTGCAGTGTCTTAACGAGTTGAGAATTGAGAAGAATGAAATAGTAATCTTGAGCTTTCATTATTCCACTTTGGATGGTCACTTGCTTATTAATTAAGCATTCTACTCGAGAGGTTTTTTGCGTTTTCAGTAAATGACTTACTTCCTCAGGAATGGGAATATGAAGTTGGTACACTTTGGCTTCCTTGCCCCGAAACTTACTAATCTCAGCTTTGAAATTCATCAATGAATTTTTTAAAAATTATAGATTTTGGCCGTTGCAATAAGGGAACAGAATCGTTCGTTGGTTTTGAGATTGTAAAATAACTAATTCAAATATGAAGACGAGAAGAAAATACGAAGACAAATTCAACCATGAAGGAATAGGTACCTTTTTGTTAAAACTACTTCAAAAGCACCTAGGTATTCAGAATTCATAGAATAGCTCAGTTCCAACAAGGTAGTCTTTTATCACCATAACAATATTCATTTACATTGAATAGGTCTAGCTATTTGGATTTCCTAAAATCGTTGTAAATTGGCTCGAGTAAATACGACGAAAGAATATGATTTCAGAATTTCAAAAAAAGAAGCTTTCTCATTTGTTTGACCTACTTGATTCTCATAAGAATGGGTATTTGCATCTTGATGATTTTTCTGAAATAACAGAAAGTATCCGTATAGGATTAAATTATGAGGAAGGAGCCAAAAAGCATGTTTTTTTAGCTGAGAAATCCTCAAAGTTTTTTCACACGTTACTTCAAGAAATTCCACATACTGGAAATCAGATTATCACAAAGCAAGAGTGGATAGATGGTATAACAAAAAATGTAATCCTAAGTGATAATGAGGACATCTTATTGGAATTTCAAGAATTCATTATTGTTTTTCTCTTTGATTTATTCGATGATAATCATGATGGGTATATTTCTACAGATGAGTATGTAGATATGTTTGTTGTATATGGGATTGATATTAAATATTCAGCAAAATCCTTTTTAAATCTTGATGTGAATCGAGATGATAAATTATCAAGAAATGAATTGCTTCACGCCTTTGAGACATTTCTACTTTCCGACAACCCTGAACATCCTGGCAATTGGATTTTTGGCAATTGGGAATAAGATTAGGCTGATAAGTAGGTATTTCTTGTAGAGAATTTGTGATCTCCAGCATCACCAAAGAGTAAATTACCAGGTAAGCCGACCTCTATTCCTTTGAAAAATTGCTGGATAGCTTCTTGCAGTTCTTGTTTGCTTATTCTTTGGTCATTATTGAGATCAAGTGCTCTAAAGCACTCGTCAGCCTGCTTAATACCTACGCGTAACGAGACGAAAAAGCACAAATATTCACGCTTGGAGATCACATCATCACGATTTTCATCATAGATAAAAAAGATGTCTCTTACTGTTTTCATTGTTAAGATATCAAAAACTCTACTGCTTGCTTTCACTACCTTTTGCTCTAAGAAATTGAGCCAATTTGCAAGGTTACAATTTGTGGATTCTCCTTGTTCCTGTAGATACTCACTAATAGCATCCCAGATCTCTTTCCCGCGTTGATTTATAAGACTCTCAACATCAGAATCAGACTCTATGCATCTGAAAATGAGAATGTTTTCACTTAGTCCTGTAAAATCAGAGGCTTCAAGCCTTCCGTCATGATTAAAGTCTAGGATTTTGAATAGGTGAGTAAGCTTCTGTTCAATATTTGGATGCAGCATCAGTTTTGGCGATTGATCCATTAAATGTAATCAATGTTAGCCTTAGTTGCAATAGACTGATCTGCAATTAGATACAAACATTATTTCCGAAAATCCTATAATTGGTATAAGCGGTTTAACGTGTTTTTCTCCTAACACCACTAATGGCTGCAGCTTCTAATGGTTTTTCCGGCCACTCATGTTTTGGGTATCGTCTTTTGAGTTCCTTTCGAACTTCGAAGTATCCATCAGTCCAAAAGCTGCCAAGATCACTCGTTATCTGTACTGGTTTAAATCCCGGAGAGAGCAATTGCATGGTCACTTTTACTGTGCCATCATTAATAAGTGGAGTCTCTAACATTCCGAAAACTTCCTGCAATCTCACCGAAAGGCTCGGTGGTTTTGAGTCATCGAAATACTCAAGTTTTATTTCAGAACCACTCGGTACATTTAGCCTTGCAGGTGCCAATTTGTTCAATAGTAATTGCTGATCATAGGACAACTGGCTATTGAGAATCTCTCGGAGATTCAGTTTTTTGAGGTCTTCATTTTTCGTGATGTTATTCAGATACGGTGTGAGCCAAAGTGAATTCGTCTCGAGAAGCGTATCAATATGTAAATCTGGCCAATCCTGACTAGGATTCCATTTTTTAACACTTAATACCCTTTGTTGCCATTGAAGAATGTCTTCATCGAAGTTTAGCAAATGGCGGCCTTCTTTGGCAATAACTTCTACTAATGCGTCGGTAATCTTGGTTGGGTCAGGATTGGCAAGCGGCTGTGTGCGCAAGATTATATTGCCAATTCGAAGTTCTTTTGAAGCTATGAGTCCACCTTTTTTAGTATCCCATCTGGTGATTTCTTGGTCCTTTACAAGTGGAGCTAAGTCTTTAGGATTGAGGGGAGAGGCAAGGAAGATCTTGCCCATTCCATCACGTGCATCGAGGTTGGCTACTGCTAGCCAAGGTTCAGCAGCCAAGTCATCCTTGTGACCGATCATGGCTATACGTCCGTTTGATAGTTGGAATTGTGCATTGTTACCTGGTCTTGCGCATGCGATTCTTTCTGGGTATGCAAATGTTAATACCAGTCCAGTTTCATAGGGATCAACTGTGGAATCATCAGCCTCTACTTCAAACAATCGTCTGTAAGATTCTGATACTTTCTCAATTCGTGAGAATTGATGGTTTAGGCGATTTTCTCTCCGAAGCTTTCTGAGGCGGTCAATACGCGTGTTTATATCTGTGCCTTCTTCTCGACCCAAAGGGTCACGCTCTTCTATCAATGCCGCTATATCACATCCTAGCTCTACCAGCTCAAACTTATTAGCTTCAATGAGCATGTGGGCAATCCTTGGGTGGCTAGGCAGCTTGTGCATTTCTTTACCGTGCTCGGTTATTTTGCCTGACGCTATCGCTCCCAGATCATTTAAAAGCTCCTTTGCCTTGTAGACTGCATGCGCAGGTGGTTTAGTCATCCATGAAAGCGACTCAATATTTGTAACGCCCCATTTGGACATATCCAACATCAAAGACGTAAGATCAGCTTTGGCAATCTCGGGAATTCTATGATCTTCAAGACGTTCATGTGTAGCTAGTGACCAAAGCCGATAGCAAACACCAGGAGACAATCTTCCCGCTCGGCCTGCACGTTGATCAGCTGCATCTTTGGTGATCTGTATGGTTGTCAGTCTGGAAAGTCCAGACTTTGGATCAAACTCAGAAGTGCGACCATATCCTGTATCCACCACAATCGTTATTCCTTCAATTGTTAAGCTGGTTTCGGCGATAGAAGTAGCTAATACAACTTTTCGTTTCCCTGATTGACTAGGGTAGATGGCTGCCTGCTGGGCTTTAAAAGGCAATTGTCCATACAAAGGATGAATGCTAAAACTGGAAAGCTGTTGCTTTAGGATTGCTTCGCATTTTCTTATTTCACCTTCACCAGGGAAGAATGCAAGCACATCTCCCTTGTGTTTTTTAGTAGCCTGAACTATGGCACGAGCTGTCAATTCAGGGAGCATCATAAGGTCAATATCACCTTGATAATGAATCTCCACAGGGTATTGGCGGCCTTTACTGATGATGCTTTTTGCTTGTAGAAGCATCTCCAACTGAGGCATGTCTAGGGTAGCAGACATCACCATTATTTTCAAGTCTGGTCGCAATACCTGCTGCGCTTCTCGACATAATGCCAATGCGACATCTGCATGTATGCTTCTTTCGTGAAACTCATCAAAGACCACTAGTGCCACATCTTTCAGTTCATTGTCTGAATGTAGCATCCTTGTGAGAATGCCTTCTGTGACCACTTCAATCTTTGTGTTGTCAGACACCTTGGTATCAAACCTCACGCGATAGCCAACGGTGTTTCCTACTGGTTCCCCAATCAGAGAAGACATTCGTTGGGCAATACTTCTTGCCGCCAATCGCCTTGGCTCGAGCATGATGATCTTACGATCTCCAATCCATTTCTCATCGAGAAGTGCCAAAGGAAGTAAGGTGCTTTTTCCTGCTCCGGGAGGCGCATTGACGATAAGCGTGTTTTCATTTTGCAAATGAAGTTTCACATCGTCGATCACTTCGGTGATTGGTAGGTCTATTTTATAAGGATCGAAGGGCAAGAGATTCCAGTTATGATGTTGCAGCC
>CAYGOV010000004.1:0-202444 GCA_964351625.1 uncultured Marinoscillum sp. | reverse complement strand
CTCAAACAGATATTGAATCGGCTGACATAGCTCGAGAAAAGCAAGAATTGGAAGAAATGCCAGAAATGGAACTGAAAATGCTTGCTCACATCTACGAAGAACGTGGACTCAAGAAAGAGACAGCCATGATCGTAGCTAAAGAATTGACGGAGAAAGATGCGTTGGCTGCTCACGTAAGGGACGAGTTAGGTATTAACGATACAAGTAAAGCGAATCCTATTCAGGCGGCATTTGCCTCTGGCGCAGCTTTTACTGTGGGTGGACTCCTACCACTATTAGTAGCATTGTTTATTCCTCTAAAGCACATAGAATATTCACTCTATGGATTTGCGATTGCGTTTCTCATAATCTTAGGCTCAGTATCTGCTAAGACTGGTGGATCCAGTATCATGAAAGCAGTTTTGAGAATCACATTTTGGGGAACGGTAGCTATGGGTTTGACCGCAATGGTAGGATGGTTATTCGGGGTAAACCTAGCGTAACATTATTCTACCCCATTTTCATTCAAAGCACTAACAATTGTCGTAAAACTTGTCGGTTTTTGAAAGAAGCCACATATTATACCTTCGTCTAACATTTGTGCAATTTGATCATCTGGATTATAGCCTGACAACATAAAGAACGGAATTTCCTTCGTGAATTTCCTGGCTTCTGTAATAAATGCTATACCACTCATCTGTGGCATTTTCCAGTCGCTAATTACTGCCTTAAAATCATTTTTATTGACAAGAACTTTCAGAGCTTCCAATGGATTTGATTGGGTAACTAAGTCGTAACGATCTTTCAATGCCATTTTGAGAAGTATGAGATTTGATTCTTCATCATCAACATATAAAATTTTATTTCTCATCAACATATGATTTTTTCAGACTTTCGAAGGTACTAAGCCGATGGAAATATCATTACAAATGCCACTAATAATTAATTGGAAGCCTTAAGTGAAATTCTAAACCCTCAAATTCTTTTGAAGTGCAAGAAATCTTTCCATTGTTGTTTTCGACAAATCTATGGACCAGATAAAGCCCAGGTTCGCCTTCATCTATCATATAGAATGGATCGAAAATTTGGGATAGCGCTTCGCTTTTAAGACCTCTACCATTGTCATGAATATAGATACAAGCATAAGAGTTATCTATAAAAGTACGAATGCTTAATATTTTCGGCATGCTGTGCATTGAATGCATGCATTTACTTAATAGATTAAGAATAACCTGATGCAATTCCCCAGAATAGCCCATTATAGATAATGGCTCATGGTAATATTCCTTCAATACCGTCAAACCCATCTGACTGATATCGTGTGACAATATTCCAAGGCTGTTTTCTATAAGTTCCTCAATGTCACATATTTCCCGTTTGGAACTGTCCTTACTGAACTCACCAAGATTGCGTACTATTTGGCTCAACCGTGATACACCCTCAGACATGCCAGTAAGTAGCTGATTCTTTTCATTTGAATCGATAAGATGTTCTTTAGTCTGGATGACTTCCAAACCTAGACTTATTAGATTGAGAGGATTATTAATTTCATGAGAAATTCCTCTTGTTAGAATTCCTAATGAAGTCATCCTATCATTTCTTAGAATTTGTTCTTGAGCTTTTTCTAATTTCTCTACTGCTTTATTCAACTTCTCTTTCTCCAATGTTAAGTCTTCATTTGACTGCTTTAAATTGAGGTTAGAACTTATGAGTTTCTCGTTTAACTGTTCAATAGTCGCAAGGGCCTCTCTTACCGTTTTATTTTTTCTGAGGTATGCCAGTAATTGCACAAGCGAAATCAATAAAAAGATACCGATCATAAGAATCCACAATCTTTGTTGTCTGATTTGCCTTTCTTGGTTCTTTTCATTCAGAAGCGATTTTTCCAATTTCATTTTGACCAAATCAAGATTATAGTCAAATCGTGTTTTGATGACATCTGCGGCCTGTTTTATTGTGACCTTTTGAGATTCCATTTCAAAGATGTATTTAGACAATTGCTCAAGTGACTTCTTATAATTTGAAATGGCTTCATAATATTTACTCGACACATGGAAGTATTCTACAGGCAATTCATTCTCGCCCAACATACATATGCGGACTACTTCTTCAAGAAATATTTTGGCAGAATCAATTTCACCTAAGCTCAAATGAAGATCGGCGATATTCACTAGCGCGTTTGCAGCACTTTCATAAAGTCCAAACTCAAGGCTTATACTTACATCAGCCAATAAGAGATGTCTGGCTTCTGCATATTTTTCTTGAGCCCTTAGGATTGTTGATTTATTGGCTCCAATTAAGGCAGTCCAATATCTATCATTGTCTTTTTGAGCCCAATCCAAGGCTTGATCGAAATAATGGATCGCTGAATCTAAGTGGTCCATGTTCCTGTAACTAAGCGCTATGGTATTATATGTGGAGTAGACCTTAAGTTTAGGTCGTTCGTTTTCATTTGTCTTGAAATAATAATCTAATGCTATTTTAAGATCCAAAATTGCATTTTGATAATCCCCAACTTGGTACAATATATGCCCATTAATATTCCAACAATCAGCCAATCGATCATAGCGATCAATCAACTCAAATAGATCTATACTCTTAGAAAGATGATCAATTGCAGATCTCTGTGCAGTTAATAAATTATAAAACCCAGATGCATGAAAATGGATCTCTCCTTTTTCAAACACAGTATAGGTCTCTTCAATTTTGTTAACAGCTCGAATCATTTCATCCACCGCTAACTCCTTTTGATCTTCCTTTGAAGCAAGGCTTAATGCGATAAAATTAGCTGCATAAAAGGAGTACAAAGGTGATTTGCTATTCAACTTAAGAACCTGACAAACTTCAATCGCATTGGCACTATCCAAATCAGCAATTGACTTTTGAAACATTTCATACGAAGAAATTCTAATATCCTCCAACAGACTACCCTCATTGTTTTGGGCGAGCAACATGTGCTGGCATAAAATAAGGATTAGAAAAACAAAGGATTTAAAGTACCCCATCTATTTAACTTCTGTGCATAACTTCTTCTCGCAAAAAAACGAATATACAAGAATTGATTACTTAATTCAGCAAATTCTAGCTTCATAATCTAGAGGTGCAATGATAGATTCTGCTCATGCTCTTAACTAACCACCCTAATGGATTGAGGACAGAAATCTTGTTCGTCTTTAAAGGGGTTTGAAAGATGGGGTTAGCCGATTGTTAGGGATGAATCTGGCATAGGTAGATCTTAGAATTGATAAGTCATATTAAAACAAAAAAAGGTGCTCTCTTGGAGCACCCTCATTTAATTTTTTTTCCCAATTCTCAAATCACTTGAAAAGTAATCGGGATACTGAATTTCACATCTACTGCTTCCCCCTGCTGACTACCTGGTTTCCACGCAGGCATTGACCTGATCACACGGACAGCCTCATTTTGCAAGCTTTGATCAATGTCTTGACTTTTAATATCTATAATCTCTACAGCTCTTACCATTCCATCCTTTCCGATCACAAAATCCACAAAAACAGTTCCCTCATCACCCCTTTCCAAAGCTTCTTCAGGGAATTTGAGGTTATCACGTATGTACTTCATCATGGCCTTGTCACCTCCATTAAAAGAAGGATCTACCTCAGCTACAATGTAAACTAGATTTCCTTTTGCATCTTCATAAGTTGGGTTCTCTTCGGCGAGCTTTAATAGCTCAATGCGTCTTAGCTCCGCGCGTTCTAATCTTTCCTTTTCCCAAAAAGCAGCTCTTTCAGCTTTTGATTGTTCTGTAATTGCTGTGCTCTCACTTTCAGCTTTCTTATCCGTTTTTCCAGCACAAGACTGAATAGCTATCACGGCTATGGCCATCACTAAAATGCTTAATCCCTTTTTCATGTTCTTCTTAATTAATTTTTTACTTGTTTGATTGGTTTAGTAGGTCTGCAGTTCTGCCAAAAGCGATTGAAGCTCTGATCTTGTTTTCTTCAATTTGAGAGACAGTTTATCGAGCATACCCTCTTTTTCACCATCTTCAAATTCCAAATCCTCATCAACAAGAATGGAAAATCTCCATTTAAGCATCACTTTTTGCTCTCGCCAACTTCTTGTTATTATCATATTTTTTCGCTCGATTTCAAATCGCTTCTCTTGTTGTTTATTTCTCAGAATAATGCTTTAAACGTTTTGAGTCAATGCATTTATCCTACGCGAAATTCATCAATTTGCAATGCCATATGTTACATCCGAGATATTGAAACTTACATATTTCACACATTGAAAAAGCTGAACAGAAATTTTCACAATCTGCCCAACTCTCCAACTTCTGATTGCCTCGCTTCACCGTCTTTTAAATGTCGTAGATTCGGAGAATCAGGTTCAGATCTTGAAATCATTTTATCTAGAGGTGTGTCTTATTTTCAACTTGCCTAAAGCCAGACCAATTGGTTAATCTGAATCTAGCCAGAACGGTCAGATTCAAAATCTTTATGCCGGCAGCACCCACTCCCTATTTTTTTAGAAGATTGGCTTAATCACTATGTCGATGCGTCTGTTGAGCTTCCTGCCAGCAAGTGATTCATTGTTGGCTACAGGACTACTCTCTCCAAATCCTTTGGTGCTAAATCTTGATTTATCTATTGTGGTATTTGCGCTGAGGTAACTCAGTATGGCGTCTGCTCGGTCTTGGGAAAGTTTGAGATTCAGGTCATCACTTCCTTGAGAGTCTGTGTGACCCTCTATCACTATGGAAGCGTTAACAAAGAGTGCCATCGCCTGCTGGAGCTTTGTTAGCTGGGCATAGTCCTCTTCTTGTATCTGTGACTTGCCTACTTCAAAGTTGGTGCCTATCATTCGGATAATCACATCATCTTTTTGACGAAACACTTCTGCCTCTTCACTAGTGAAGAGTAGTTGTACTTGTTCGAATTTATCGTTGATCTCAGCCATTCTGTTGATGCGATTTTGAAGCGCAGCTTGTCTTTTCTGTCCTGCAAGCGCTTCTTCAGACAGCTTGCCTTCCATACCTTTAAGAATGCTACTCTGTTCGTTCATCATACCTCTTAGGCTCTCATTGGCAGCTTTATAGTTGTATAGTGAGGCTTCCAAATCGGAAATACGCAACTGATAGCGGGCTATTTGATCAGTGATTTCAGAAACTGGTCCATCCACTCCATTATCAAATCGCAAATTGAGATTTAAGCTTTCGCCAATGGTAGTGAGTGGCTGGTAGCTCATCAGTAAATAATCTTCAGTCTCGAAATCCTTGTCATCCAAGATCTCTTCTTGTTTGGCTATATACAAGGCCAACCGTGCTTTGTATGCTGCCTCCTTAGCGAGGTATCTAGCGTCATCTGTATCATATCTATTTTCTTGCAGCTCTTTTTCTGCACGTTTCACTAGTCCCTTTGCTTCAGTAATTGTTTTGGGAGCTACTTTGTACAACTTATCATCATCTGCTTTTTCTAGCAGCTTTTTAGTGCCAGATAGGTAATTGGCTTTTATAGATTCCAACTCAGCTTTTCTGTAAAGATTGGTAGCCTCAGCAGCTTTGTCCTTTGCTTTGTCTGCATCTCCTCTTTCTAGTCGCTCCGCAGCATCTTTCATTTCTGATTCGGCATCCTTCCACATTTCATTTACAAATCGATCAGCATCAGCACTCAGGGCATCCACTCTGGCAGATAATGTGCTTGCAAACATGACTGAGCTCACTTTGGTGTTTTCGGTTGCTTTATGAAATTGGTTATTTGCTTCTTTAATATTCTGTTTTATATCAGAGAGTTCTTCTTCGTTCTTGTACTGCTTTTTAGCATCATTGTATGCTTCCATCGCTTCACCATATGCACGGGGAGACAATACGTCAGCTTGCGCTTGTTGCGCTACTTTCATTGATTGATTCACTTCATCAAATAGTGAGGACTGTAAACCTTGGCTATATGAACTTAGTCCCGAAATGAGAATCATGACGGTGAAGATCAAGCCTGTCTTTGTTGATATGTTTTTCATATTTATATATTTCAACAAAGGACGACCATGCACATCCCAATACCATTACACCTAAAAATCTAAAGATTACATATATCACATATTCAGGGATAGCCTTAGCTACTGATCTATATATGTAAGTTGTTCTTATACTTCCTCCACAATAAAGAATCCGTCTTCTCCTTCAGGCTGGTAGAGTGGTAAGAAGATCATTCCTGAATTGGGTGCATATATATCGCCATCTACATCTATAGCAAGAAGTTGTCCTTCTCTTACTGGCTGAAAGTTTTTGTAGCCTGGTAACATCCTAAATTCATCAGTAGGTGCCACCTTATGGTGATAGCGTACAGCTACTTTCTTTGGGAGCCCCGAAGATGTAGCCTCAAGAAGTTTAGAATAGTAATCTTCTACATTATGGTCATGAGATGTGACCATGCCAGACTTGTCCAATATCTCCCACAATCCAGAAGTGTGTAGTTGATAGGCGTGATCCGTACCGATTGTACCTCCTTCAAAAGCAAAACTCACAAAACCTCGATGATGATAATAAGCCAATAAAGTCCCTTCAAGATACTTATTGATTTCTAATACAACTGGTAGTTGAAGTGCCTTGATTACTGGATGATCACCCTCATCTTCGGGAACCACGATGAAGTTTCCATTGTCAGCAGAGGTGGCATGGAGGTCGGCTAGAATCAGGTCCGTATATTCATCATCCAGCTCTGATTCAATAGCGTCATAAAGTGCTGCCACTTGGAGGGATTCAGCGCCTATTGGGCTTCCTCCTCTCAATATATCATCAATGATCTCCTGAGACCAAACCCTGTTCATATCAAAGTCTAAGAAGCGTCTTTTAGTAGCAAAAGCAGGGATATTGCCACATAGGCCTACTAGCTTTCCTTTAATATTTATGTTGTGATTCTCGATTGCTGAAAAGACATTTCTAAATGCATGAACACCAATTTGTTCATTGCCATGAATCGCCGCAACACATATGATCAAGGGGCCTTTTTCTTTGCCTACTATTTTACCTAAAAGTCTCTCCATTCGGTTTAAATCGTTATTTCTACCACTTTATTTGATCAGCTACGTGTAGACAGATTTTTCAATAAACTAGCTGTGATGTTAAGGAAGTTGCCTTCGGTGATGATACCTACAAGTTTGCCGTTTTTGACCACAGGCAGACAATCTGTAGCTTTCGATTTCATCAGCGCCAAGGCCTCTCCGATGGTGGCTTCAGGGTGAATGACGGTAGGATTTGGGTCCATTAGATCCTTGACCATTACGTCCTCTCCTGGGCTTACATGCATTTTTTTACTATAGTATTTTAAAAGAACTCTATAGTTGATCACCCCTTTTATCCTTCCCTTGTCGTCTTCCACCGGAACATGTTTGATTTTTCGCCAGTTGATGATATCTGCAACGAGCTCAGGAATGTCATTGGACTGGACGGTGAAGAGGTCTGTAGTCATAAACTCTTCCACTAACATAGAGTAAGGTGTCCAATTATTGAGTGAATCCAAATTGGCTATCTCCCACTCATGAACAGGAATTCCCTTCCGTTGGTTTTCGATCATATTGCTCGTAATGCCGGCAAGTACCTCTTCACGACTGGTTAGTTTAGATAGCTTAGCATGTGAGTCCATGATCCACTGCGTTCCAGTTTGCCTAGTTTCATTTCGTTCCTCTATCACTTCTAGATATTTATCAATATCCATTTTCGCAATATTATTGCTTTCAAGCCCCTTTCTTGCTATCGGTATGAGTTCCTCTTTTATTAGTGTACGTACATCTACCTTCTTTCCTCCCATCCAAGCAAAATCTGTATTCATACCGTCATGGGCCGCCGATAGGAAATTATCTTTTGCATGGTCAAACTCCATTTTTTCCGTGATGTCCGGATAATGCTCATTAAATCCACTCATAAGACCAATCCAGAAGGCTGCATTAGATACTTCATCTAGGGTGGATGGTCCAGAAGGCAAAACTCTGTTTTCGATTCTAAGGTGCGGTTTTCCATTAGGGCTCACTCCATAACAAGCTCTATTCCATCGATATACTGTCGAGTTATGTATGGATAAGGCACGCAGCTTTGGCGTAATTCCTTGATCTAAAAGGTCCATCACGTCAGGCTCAGCGTCAGACATCAACATGACACGGTATCTCACTATGTCATCTTTATACATATCTACAATTGAGTTTCTGAGCCAGTCACTTCCAAAAGTTACTCGCGGGCTTCTATCTCTGATGTGTTCGCCTGTGATACGTGTATCTACAGACTGCTGGAATAAGGCTACGCGCGTTTCCGCCCAAAGTCGCTTACCTAGAAGTAGCGGAGAATTGCAGCTGATGGCTAACACGGGTGCCGCTAGTACCTGTGCGATGTTGTATTTGTGGACGAAGTTTTCTGGCTTCACTTGAAGGTGTACCTGGAAAGAAGTATTGCATGATTCCAACATGGCCGAATCATGTTTGAGGTTTAATTCATCTAAGCCGTTGATACGCAATTCATAATTGCTTCCTCTCATTTTAGCGATAGCCTTTAACAAGGCTCGGTATCTCTCTAATGGTGTTAGGTTTTCAATTTCAAGATCGAACTTCCGGATAGTCGGCAAAATACCCGTCAAGACAAAATCAAGTCGCTCCTTATCTCCCAAGTCCCGCAGGGTATTCATCTTTTGATTGAGATCTGCTTCGAGCTTGGAAAAGCAATTTCCCGTATAGGGTATGGGGTCTAAATTCGCCTCAATATTGAATTGGGCCAGTTCTGTAGTAAACGAATTGTCCAGTTTCTCTAGTAACCCCAGTGATTTAGGTACTGGTTTGTAATGATTGTCAACGATACATATTTCCTGCTCAGCTCCTATATGCAGAGGCTCCTTATTGAACCAATCTTCCTCCAGCATACGTTCTAGCGCATGAATATCTTTTAAAAGATACCGTGTGAAATCGTTGAGCTGCTTTTGTGTAGAAATTACTTTTACGTTGAGTTCGCCCATTCCTTTTTATTTATTTGAAAGAGAAATTAACTTCTTTTAGACATATTACAAAAGGATGAAAATCATTTAAGTAGATGGGTTTTCTCAAGAAAATTACAGTGGTAAAAGGATACTCAAGGTGGTTTAAGCGATAGTATCTAACTAGCTATGTTATTCAAAAGAGCCACCGCTCGATGAGCAGACCGAACAGCTCCTTCCATATAGCCAGGATTGACGGGTGAAGTCTCTGCTCCTGCGAAAATAAGACGTCCATCAAAATGAGCCTTTAAGAATTCTGTGTGGCCATTGTTTTGATGCGGTGCTAGTGCACGATTGAAACTAATCCCCATTTTATTAGAAAAATACTCGACCCAAAGACAATCATCATAAGCCAAAATATTTTCATTTTTGATATCAAACAATTCCATCAACTCCTGAATCACTTTTTGACGTCTTTTATCAAAGTCCAGAAGAAGATCATTGATAGGTTGCAGAAAGCCCAACAAAGCGAAGATTTGTTCTTCAGGAGTGCTATGATCTTGCATTTCCCTGATCAATCCATAATTGGAGTAGACAAACCCTGATAAGCCTCGCTGGCGCCAATAGTCCTGATCAAACAACACGGTAAATTTTGTAGACTCTCCCATCCACGTATGTGTGGATTTTAGTATCTCTTCTATTCCTAAGGATGGAGAAAAAGTAATATGTTCTGAAATAACTTTCGGAGGCACTGCGAGAATGACGCACTCAGCCTCGAATGTTCTGCCATCTTTAGCTGTAATGATACATTGATCTTCACTGAAGTCTATTTCATTGACTATAGAATTTGTATTGATGTTTAGATCACCTACTCTATCTGCCAATGCTTGAATGATGACTCCTGTCCCACCTTGCACTTTATGATAGACGGCACCTTGCATCAGCGTGTCTGTTGGTGCTTTCTGGGTTTCCATCGTTGGCGCGTAATTGATCAAGGCATCGCCCGAAAGGTATTGTGGATAGATATGCAGACCCAATTCAGAAATCAAGATTTTAAGCTTTTCGTCTTGAAATACCCAAGTCGCTCCAAGTTCAAAAGAGAAGTCACCATATTGCTTGGTATAAATCCTACCTCCTAATCGATCATTGGCCTCCAATATCAGTGCATTTACACCTTTCTTTTTCAATAAATAAGCCGCAGTAAGTCCCGCTAACCCTCCACCAATGATGATCACTCTATGCTTCATATATCCTGATAATACTACCGCAAAATACTATCAATCATCCGATACATGAGCAGCTTAGAGAAATGGTCATAGAGTTCGACCTGTATTGAAATGCTTTTAAAGGTTTACTTATGTTTGAATTGGCCTGAATTTACATGACTATTACCCGTCTCGTTTCCATTTGCTCACCAATTCTAATCTTATAGAAGTATATACCGGAGCAAACTGTTTTGCCTTCGTTATCAGTCCGATTCCATACTAATAAGTGCTTTCCTGGATTTTGTATACCCTCGTAAAGCTTCCTGACTGAATTACCGTTGAGGTCTATTACTTCTATTCGAACCTCAAATGGATTATTCAATTCATACTCGAGTGACGTTTGCGCTGTAAAGGGATTCGGGTACGTTGAAATTTCAAGCTTCCTACTTATGATATACCTTGAACCCAAGACCCCTGATTTTGACGTTCCATTGTATATTTTATTAAATACCGTCATGGCAAACATGCTGCCGTCATTGGTAAAGGAAATATTCTTAATCGATGTATTAATTTCATCAATGCTCAGTATTTCCCAAGAGTTTCCAGCATCGGAGCTATAGCGAAGTGTGTCGTTGCTAAGTGCGTAGAAATTGGCATTCGCATCGAAATAATATTCGGGTAGTGAATTAAATGAAACCTCTCCTTCTAATGGCAATAGGTCCCATGTAATTCCATTGTCATCTGAATAGTAAAGACTGGCGTTATAGGAAAACCAAGCCCGATAACTGAAGAAAGTATAAATACGTCCAACTGAATTTTGTACAAACCTGCCGGCTGTAATAGGCAATTGTATCCAAGTGAGACCCTTATCTTCAGACAGGTACGTCTTGTGTACCCAATCAAAAGAATCATATGTATTCAGAAGGTAATTTCCTCCCTGAGTAACAAAGAAGTTGCTTATAGACACATAGTCTCCATCTGTCAATTCAGGTTTGATGACTTGCCAAGTATCGCCAAAATCATTCGTTCTAAAAATTTGTTCGCGATGTGAACCATCGCCCATCGTAAAAACAGTTAAAAAGTCTTCATTATCTATACTAAAATTCGTTGGTCTATTGATTAAGTTCCATTTGACATCTTCCCAAGTATGGCCCTGATCATCTGAGAAAACAATGTGCCGCGTATTGTAATCCTTTCCTTTCAAAGCATAAAGATTTCCATTGTCATCTCCTTGGATATTTTGTATTTCTGGGTCTTTTAAATAAGTCCAAGATTTGCCGCCATCACTACTCATATGTGGTTTCTTAAAGCGAGCATTTGCATATAGCTTCCCTTCTCGGTCTTTAAAGACATTGTCAATTTCATGATTGTTGATGCCTTGTCCGAAATATTCCCATGACAAACCAAAATCAATAGATCTAAATATCCCCTCATCGTAGGACGTAACCAAAAACGTCCCATCGTCCTCCACCAATATGTTTCCGGAGTTTTCTGGTAGTTTTCCTTTTGTAGTCCAAGTGTCACCAAGATCTGCAGAGAGGTAAATCTGACTACCATCAATAAGGTAGATAGCGTCTTCTTTCAGAATCAACTCTTGAACATAGCTTATCTCCTTTGGTAGGCTAAGCATTGACCAAGTATCACCCTTATCAATTGATCTTAATAATGCGCTATTTAGTGTCTGAGTTGTAGCAAATAAGGCACCTGATTTGTGGATTTGTACCCCCCTACAATGGTAAGGAAAATTCGAAATTTCCCATATCTGACCATTATCTGAAGATCTATAGATTGAACGATTATTTCTTATCAAAGAGAAAAAGAACACATCTCCTGATTGATTAAAAAGCGGAGCTGTGACTGAAAAATAATCATCAGCAGAGTAAGTTTTATCAAAATATGACTCCTTCCAGGTTGCTCCTTGATCTGTAGAAATTAAATAACTCCTATCTGAGTTCTTAATGAATAATTGACCTTCAGGTCCTATGTGCATCGGATCATAAATACCTTCAGGTAAAACCAAACTTTCGACCCATGAAAGACCTTCATCCTGAGACACCTTCACTACTCCATCACCCGACCCATACAATATACCATCAGGTGATGTCCAAAGTTGGTCTATGTTTTGAAAGGTCTTTAAAGGCTCCCAGGTTTTTCCCGTGTCATCTGAGTAAGCATATCCTTGAGAAGAAATACCTTGGTCTAATTTACCATAAAGCCTCCCACTCCGGTTTTCTACAATGTGAATGATAGGACGGATTTTCGAATCACTCAAGGACCATATGGCCGCATCAGTATCATATGTCCAGAAATTAGAAGAATAATAATCCCCAGCATAAAGGCCACCGGATTGAGTAGTCATACCTATATAAGTTATACTACCTCCCTCAGGGCTATTTATCTCATCCCAAAATTGAATTTGGGCGGATAATGTAATGGAAAGGATGAGGATTACGCTTGATGTGATGTATGCCTTTTTCATAGTTCTGTTATTATATTAACAAAACTAGCTTTCAGCACAGCGCGCAACATAGCAGCTATGTTGCTAATGACTTAACATATGTTGCATTCGATCATTATCACAAATTCACCTAAGGTCTACATGTCCTCCGCCAGCAAAGCCGAAATCAACCGCTCAGTGGCTTTGGTAATGGCTTCTTCTTGAATCTTAGCCAATTGCTCTTCGTCTTGTCCAGATACCCCACTGGTAGTTACTTGGGTAGCTGAAGCTTCCATTGGTGTTGTGCTACTGGTACTGATGTTCGCGAATTGTCGAAGATGGTTCCAAAATTCCATGCGCTCCTGACAAGACAGCACCCACATGTATGGAACAGCTGCCCTTAGCAGCTCATTTTCCTTGTTGACCAACCAGATATATGGAATCATACCGTAAAGTTGTTGTTCATCGAGGAGCAGGTATTCACTTAGTGGGATCAAATGATCACTATAGTACTTTGACGGTATGGCCATAAGCTCTTTGGCCTTTTCTGGGAATATGGCTTTATAATCTGCGTAGGTAAACCCCAACTCCATTATCACTTCGGTCTCCTGGGAATTTTTCGCTGTTAAGGTGAACAATGGCCAAACTTCTTCTTCTTGGATATTTTCGCTGATGTCACATGCGCTACTATTCGCATGAGTCGAGTTAGGCTGGAAAGTGATTTTAGGGAAATAGCGACCAGCCGCCGCTGCATTAGCAATCAAGATTTCCTCATTGATTGATTTGGAAGATTCAGTCGGTACAGACAAGTGACAGACCACCGGAGAAGTGGCTTTCAATGCGCCATGGAGACCCGTTAGTAACAACGCTGGATTATCAAGCCCAGTTTGCACCACTCCAACATTACGATGTGACATGGCCAATATAGCTAGCTCCTGACGACTTTGGTGAGAGGCATCCTCCCAATCGATTGCCTTATTTGGATTAGATACTTTTTGATGATTCAGCACCACTATGTTGATGGGAAGATTTGATGCTAACAATCGAGAGAAACTCGTCAGGTGATCAAATAGATAAGCGTGCTCGACGAGTATTACCATCGGTGGAAATAGCGACAGCTCTTCGTCTAAAAATCTATGCCAATTGAAATGATGGAAATATTCTTCGTGAATAGCCTCATCATATTCTCCGTTTATCTCCAACAATGCGATCCTGTATGATTTGATCAATTCGGTGAAGTTTCTCATTTCCTCGGTGAAAAGTTGCTGCGCTTCTGCAAAGGCATCTTCACTAAATCTTACCAGTCGAACATCATCGAATAATTGATGTTCTTCCATTTGTCTTTTGATTTCCTTATCTAAGACTATGTTGGCTACTTGATCGTCGTAGTGTGCCAGACCTGTCTTTATCGTAGCTACAATCTCTTGCATCCTACTCAAGCGACTTCCTTGAAGTACTTCGTTCTTCTGATGCGGGATCATCTCGGCGATCTTATCAAAAGCAATAAGCTCGTCAGCAAAATCGTAGGTGTTTTTGAGCTCGCTAGCTTCTTGGGCTGGGTTTTCAAGCTTAAGCAATCGATTCAGACTATCCACGAGTTCTGCCAATTGGCTTTTGAATTTTTTTCTATTGCCTCTTTGGTGTGTAGACAATGCATGGCTGAGCATGACCAGTGGCGTCTCATTATTGAGATCGACTTTCAAATCATCAGATAGCGCGAAAGGATAAGATGATTGATCAACTTCCAAGAAACGAATCAAAGCGGGAGACTCAAGAATAATTTCGTCCGTGTACTTTTCACCTGTTCGGTAAAAGCTCCTCAGTTTTTTCCAGAATTCAGCTTTTTCATTTTCTGGCGCGGGCTCATCCACATTCCAGTAGAGTGTTTGATTTGTAGGCAGGGTTGCATTTTCGGACTCCATAGCTTTTTGTTGGTTAGATGGCATATCGATCCATTAATTTATTGATGGCATCCTTACGGTCTTCTATCGAAATACCAAGATTATGAGCTCCATATTCGTCGTAGCGACTTGCTTCCCTATTTTGATAGAAAAGGCCTATAGGTGTTGTTTCCTTAACCAGTTCGGCTACTTCCCTAGCTTTCACCAAGTTGGATGGGTCATGAGATTGCACATGTCTAAACTTCTTCAAGTCTTTATCCTCTAGGACGATTCCATTCTCATGTTCGAGCACAGTGATCGCGTTAGGATCCTTTACGGTCGGTTCATAATTGTCGCGCATCCATATAGGACACCTTTGGATGATTCTCACAAATGCTAGACCTGGGTGATCGTAGGCTTTTTTTAGTGTGGCTTCTAAATGCGCAGGCTTCCAATCTACTGTTTGCGCTACGAATGAGGCATTTGGTAAACCCAATGTCGCCTGAATCGGATTGATCGGTGGTAGTACAGATCCTGTTGGGTGAGTGTTAGAGATGGTACCTAGAGGACTTGTAGGTGAGGTCTGTTTTTTTGTCAAGCCATAGATGGAATTATCAAAGAGAAGTACGACCATTTTCATATTGTATCGGATGGCATGAACCCAATGTCCTGCCCCTATAGAGCAGCAATCACCATCTCCAGTAACTACAAATACGTGAAGGTCTGGCCTGCGAAACTTCACACCAGAGGCTACCGGAAAAGCTCTTCCATGAAGCCCATGAAATCCATATGTTTTCATGTAGTGAGGAAATCGGCTACTACAGCCAATCCCAGAAACGAAGACTGTCTTTTCAGGAGGCAATTGTTCATCCCTACATAGCTTTTGGACTGAATGGAGAATGGTATGTCCACCACAACCAGAGCACCACCGAGCTTTGCTACTGGAGTAATCCTCCATACTATACTGATGGTCTGGTGCGACTACATCGCAAAAATCTGGTTGGAGCGCTATCATGGGTCAGTCAATTAGGGTTGTTTTCAATTCGGTTTCCATCATTTTCAGTATTTGAATTGGGCTAAGCGGTTGTCCATACACATTACTGAAGCAGTCAATGTCTATCAGCGTCTGTGCTCTTAAGTACCACGCCAGTTGGGCATAACGTCTATTTTCGACCGTAACCAGAGGATTGCCCAAAGTGTCGCTGTAATTGATCTCTACTGTTTTTACTTTCTTGAATTTGCTAAAAATCTCTTTGAGGCCTGGCTCCAAAGGACTGAGGAAATGCAAGTGTACACAACTCACTTTCGCTTCTTTTTTCTGAGCACGCTCTACAGCTTCTTCTATTGCTCCACGCGTTGATCCCCAACCAATCAGTAGTAAATCACCTTCTGGCTCACCAAAAACTTTTGGAGGCTTTAGGGTCTGTCCTAAAGCTGCCAACTTCCGACTCCTACTTTCTACTGCGCGTTGGTTTATGGCTGGATCATAAGCCACATGGCTTTCTTCATCATGAGCTAGGCCTGTCAGCGTATACATCCCTCCTTTTTGTCCTGGTATAGGCCGCCTGCTTATTCCTGTTTTTTCATCCCAGTCGTAGGCTTTTACGCCTTCCTCCCATTTACTCTGGTCTATTGGATCTGCAAACCACTCCGACTTAATCTGAGGTCTTGGGAAAGGCTGTACCCCTGTAGCAAGATTTGTATCTGTAAGTACAAATACTGGCGTTCTGAATGCCTCTGCAAGTTTTCTAGCTAGAATGATATAATGAAAGCATTCTTCAATAGTCGACGGTGCGATGATCACTTTTGGAGCGTCCCCAGCAGCTCCATAAAGAACCGCGAGCAAATCACCCTGCTCAACTTTAGTAGGCAGGCCAGTGGATGGTCCTCCACGTTGGACATTTACAATCACAAGCGGTACTTCAGCCATGACTGCCAATCCGATAAACTCTGTTTTTAAAGCTATACCAGGGCCAGATGTGATGGTCACAGCGGTCTTGCCTGCGTAAGAAGCACCTATCGCAAATCCTATGGCCGCTATTTCATCTTCCGCCTGATGGATAATTCCCCCTGCCGATTCGATTTTCTCTGCCATGGCATGGGTAGCGGACGTAGCAGGCGTAATTGGGTACATGGAGCAAACTTCTATTCCAGCAGCCATCACGCCGAGGCTCACGGCCTCATTGCCATTCATTACCACAAACTCCTGATTAGATGGCTTACAAGGAATCGTATAATATAGCACTAGATTTTCGCCTGCCCATTTGTGTCCAGAATGGAGCAGGTCAAGATTGCTTTGAATGACTTCCTCTGTTTTCTTTTTAAAGATTTGACGAATCTGATTAGCTGCTATTTCTAAATCACGATCATATATCTGGCACAATAGTCCAAGCACCCACATGTTTTTACCCTTTCGAGCGTCGGAAACCACTTTCAGGCATTCCTTTTCCATTGGAATTTCATGTATGATGTACCCAAGCTCCGTGAAGCGTGCGATGGACTCCTCATATTGCTTGGTGATTTCTGAACTTTGTTTGGCCCATTTATTTTCAATGAGTAAGTGAGTGCCGGGCTTGTAAGCATTTTGATCTATCCTGCCATAAAGCACTTGTTCATTGAGCGCCACTACGATATCGGCATGATCACCCATATTGGTGATTTTGTTGGTTCCCATTCGTACTCTAATACCAGAAGCGCCTGCTTTGGAGCGTGCAGGAGGTTGAATCTCGGCGGGGATAATCTCAACGGTCCAAACCCCATTTCCCATCTTCGCAGAGATCTTACCTAAGCTTTGGCCGGCCTTTTGAGCACCTTCTCCAGAGTCACTTACAATTTCTACGATGGCCTCCTTGATCGCTGTGCGATTCTGCTTGACCGATGTTTCTTGAATCACTTCAGATATGCTCATAATCAGGTATTTAACTATTACTAATTACGAAATATTGACTTTTCTTTTTGGTGATATATGTCATCACTAAAAAAGAGTATTGTCAAGTCTTTCTGTATTTTATGCTCTTTGTTTTCATCTTATGAGAATCCGATTTCTCGCTCTCCTTTTCGGATAATTTTTTTACTCTCTCGCCCTTTGATGGTACCAAGTTTCTGATCAAGCCATACGATCGCACCTGTCGGGCATCTTTGAATTGGATCCTGAGTTTGTTGGCTGAAAAGCTTGTAATCGATAACAGGAAGATTATTTTTCATCACAATGAGATCGCCCTTCGCATCCATAGCGCAACGGCCACAAGCCGTGCAGCCCACCTGACAGTCTTCGAGAATGTCGTCTCCTTTCTCAAGATTCTTACAAGCAACCCAAAGCTGATGACTGATTGGCTGAAGCGAAAACAAGTCTTTTGGGCAAACCTCTACACAATCTCCACAGGCCGTACACTTGTCTAGATCGACTACTGGTAGGGAATGCTCATTCATCGATATGGCATCAAAGTCACATACTTTTTGGCAATCGCCAAAACCAAGGCAACCCCAATAGCACCCTTTTCCTCCACCTGATACCAAGGCAGCTCCTGTGCATGAGGCTATTCCTTGATAACTCGCTTTATTTCTAGCTACATTGGTTCCTCCTGCACATGCCAATCTTGCAACTTGTTTTTCCTCATTTCCAAGATCGACACCTAAGTAACTGGCAATAGCCGCTCTTCCTTCATCAGAGCTTACCGTACATTTTCCGGGGAGCATCCTTCCATCCACCACGGCTTCTGCAAAGGGACGGCATCCTGGGAGTCCACATGCACCACAGTTGGCATGCGGCAGCATATCCTCTACTACATCGATGCGCGGATCTTCATAGACATAGAGTTTGCGGTTGGCCACCACCAGCATTAGTGCCAAAAGAAGGGTCAATCCCCCAAGTGCTATTACCGCAATCAATACTGTCATGAGATCATTGTTTTAGTAAATAAGTTCCACCCATTTTTTACCTGCAATCAACTCTGCCTTGCGTGTTTTCCATTTCTTCTCAGAGCCCATTACACTGCTAAATGCCTCATCCAAGCCTTTTTTCACACGATCATGACCTGCTACATAGACATAGGTGTTTAGCAGAGAGAGCATGTCTAAAATTTCCTCTGATCGATCTTCGATAGCTTGATCCAATACTACTGGATCATGCCACAGTGGCCTTGGACTCAGCGCATGAATGGCTTTGAATGTTTTCTCATCGTAGTAGCTCGTAAGATCATCATCGAGTTCGTTCTGATAAAGTAACTCCAATCCACTTTTTGCACCAAAGAAGAGTAAAATCCTACCATGCCAGTCTTTGACATTTGCATAGATGTGTTTGATGAAGGCTCGGAAAGGCGCAATACCAGTACCCATACCGATGAGAATAAGATTGGCATCTTTCTCCTCAGGCAGTGAGAAGGCCAACTCATAGGGTCCCGTGATGGTGATTTCATCTCCGACTTTCCGATCACACAAATAATTAGAAGCAATACCCTTTTCCAATTCGCCACTGAAATCATCGACATAATTGCAGCGTTTCACTAGCATCTTAATGGTGGTCTTATTCTTAGTTGTGGAAGGAAGATCAGCTACACTGTAAAGCCTGTGATGCATCGTGTTTCCGAAATCATCCTGAGAGTCCAGCAATACCCCAAAGCTCTGGTCTACATCGCAGGTAAATCCTGGTGTTTTCACTTCAAGGGTGATTTCGCGAATTTCATCCGAGTCTTCCGGACTTAAGCGTCTAGTCTTTTTAACAATTGCTTGATGTTTTTTCTTGATATCGTAATCTGATAAATGTGCCATAGCTCTATCGTTTATTTTTATCCGTTTTTTTAATTGCGCAAGGTGTGGTGCAGCCGCAGCTTCCACAGTCTGACCTTCCAGCCAGTACGTCCTCATCTATGTGTTGATCGGGAAAGGCTGTCCGCCAAAGTTGTTGGACGATTGTCCAGCCAACCATCAGTCCGACGATTCCTGTTATTGCGATGATATATTTTCCAATTAATTCCATTTTCAATTTCCTAATCCTGAAAACCCCATAAATGCTAATGAAAGAATGCCTGCTACCATGAGCGTCAAGACTGTTCCTCGAATGACTTTTGGTACTTCGGCAAACTCTAGCTGCTCCCTAAATCCTGCAATAAGCACCAGTGCCAATGTAAATCCCGCTCCTGCTCCCAGTGCATATACCATGCTCTGTAGAAGATCATAACCTTTATTAGTTTGAAATAGGGCAAGGCCCAGAATAGCACAGTTGGTGGTGATCAGAGGGAGAAATATTCCCAATGCTTTAAAAAGAGTTGGACTCATTTTTTTCACGAACATTTCGACGAGCTGTACTGTAGAGGCGATCACTACGATATAGCTGATGAGCTGTAGATATGGCGCATCTATCGCTACCAATAATGCATGAATTCCATAAGCACAGACAGAGCTAATGAGCATCACAAAAGTGACAGCCCCACCCATTTTACTGGCGGTATCGATTTTTCCTGAAACACCGAGAAATGGACAAATACCCATGAAATAGGCCAACACGAAGTTGTTTACCAAACTGGCATTGATAAAAATTTGGGTGAGTGATTCGTCATTCATGATGCTGCCCTCCTTTCTTTGATGATGTTAAATAACAATAGCCAAGCCGCGAGCGTAAAGAATCCACCAGCTGGTAAAATCATGACCACCCACTCCTGATACGATGGAGCAAAAAGGCTGAAACCGAAGATCGAACCATTCCCGAGTATTTCTCTAACAGCGCCCAAAGCGGAAAGTCCTATGATAAAGCCAAATCCCATACCTAAGGCATCCATGATGGACTTGCCGACAGTATTCTTTGAGGCAAAGGCTTCTGCCCTACTCAAAATCAGACAGTTCACAACAATCAATGAAATAAAAGCACCAAGGCTTTTATGCAGATCTACGCTGATTGCCTGAATGGCATAATCGGTGACTGTTACGAATGTAGCAATGATCAGTATGTAGGAGGCTATCCTTACTTCTTTGGGTATGAAGTTTCTCAATTGTGAAACCAGAATATTGGACATGAGCAGCACAAAAGCAGTTGCTGTACCCATAGCGAGGGCATTTTCAGCCGTATTGGAAACAGCCAAAACGGGGCACATTCCTAGCACTTGGACAAACACGGGGTTTTCTCTCCAAAGCCCTTTGATGAATTCATCAGTAGAAGTTGGAGCCAACTTGGTTCCCGCAGTATCGTTTTGATTGCTATTCATTAGTAGCTTGTTTAAAAACCTCCTGATGTTCATAGATGATTGGCATCCATTCATCCGTACTTTTCTGAAGAAGGCTACCAATGGCTCGTGATGAAATGGTCGCGCCAGTGATGCCGTCTATCTCCCAGGAATTTTGCTTAGTGCCTTGTTTCACCGTCACAACAGTGTTTACCAATGCATCGAGTGATGCTGTGAGAGTCACGTCCATCGCAGTGAAATTATCTAGAAATTTCGGATCCTTTTCGATCTTGTCTCCAAGTCCTGGTGTCTCTTTGCTTTCTAACACATAGAAGCCAATAACTTGTTGTTTTTCAGGACTATATCCATAGAGTACTTTAATTATGTCTGCATAGCCCTGACCACTTGCTTCGATCGCTACACCTTTGAATTTTCCTCGATCATCATAGCCAGCGTACAAGTCTGCTTCTGTCTGATCTTCGGTTAGGATAAATGCTCCATCGCTCATTTTGTAAGCTTTCGTATTGGTGATACCGGGCAAGACTTTAAAGATGGCTTGCTGTAGTGCTTCCGCTTTTAATTGCTCCACGCGAGGCAGCGTGCCTTCATAGGTAAGGACGATGAGCAACCCGCACAGCGCACCGATTCCTACCATGGCACGAAGCATGTGCATTGGATTGGCTGACGATATGGTAGTGGATTGGCTCATGAGATTTTTACAGATGTTCCATAGACGCGATAGCGGATCAGTCTGTCTATATGAGGTGAAATGGCATTAGCCAATAAAATGGCATACATGACTCCTTCTGGAAGCCCACCCCAAATTCTTATAATCACCACCAAAACCCCTATGATCACGCCATAGAGTATCACGCCTAGTGAGGTAATGGGTGAAGCGACCATATCAGTAGCCATAAACACGGCACCCAACATGAGCCCTCCTGAGAAGAGCATGAAAAAAGGCGAAGGATATTGTGTGGCGTCTATCAGGTAAAGGATGCCGCTAAAAGCGAAAACAGTGGTTAGAATAGCCACAGGTATCCTCCAGTTCATAAAGTTTCTAATAGCTAGATAAACTCCACCAAGAAAGATCAGAATGGCACAGGTCTCCCCCGTAGACCCACTTACCAACCCAAGGGCAAGGTCAGCTGCATTCGTTGTGACTCCATCGAATTTGAAAGCTGATAAAGGGGTAGCTCCTGATGTCCCATCTATAACCGGTTCTAGAAATGGCAGTGTCAATATGGAGGCATTGATATGGCTGAAGCGGTCATCCATAAAGGCTGTATACCAAGTGGTAATGGCTACTGGAAATGCAGCCTGCAATACTGCTCTACCAACAAGTGCTGGATTAAAGACATTGTAACCCAATCCTCCGAATAAGAATTTACCCATCCCGATGGCAATAGCGCCTCCTAGAAAAGTCATCCAAAGTGGGAAAATGGGCGGAAGTGTTAATCCAAGTAATAAACCAGTAATGATTGCAGACCAGTCAGAAACGGTACTTTTCTTTTTAGATAACCGACACAATAAATGTTCGGTGAGTAAACAAGATCCCGTAGAAGTGATCAATACCAATGCTGCATTCCAGCCAAAGGAATACACAGAGAACAAAGCAGCAGGCAACATGGCATAAACCACATTACGCATGATTATATCAACACTGGTGTTGTTCGTCAGATGCGGTGAAGTGCTGATATTTAGCGTTTTCTTGAACATTAGGCTACTTTTCTTTTACGCACAATAGATTTAGATAATCTGAAATACTGCACCAATGGAATGTGTGAAGGACATACAAATGAGCATGACCCACATTCAAAGCAATCCATCAAATGAAACTCTGAAGCCATCTTATCATAGGCTTCAAACTTTGCCAAAATACCCAATTTGGATGGGTTCAAGGAAAGTGGGCAGGCATCTACACAAGCGCCACATTTGATACAAGGATAGACTTGCTCTGGTCGACTAACGTCCTCTTCAGTGAAGATGACGATACCAGAAGTTCCCTTGACTATTGAAATGTCGAGGTTTGATACTGCCACACCCATCATTGGACCACCCATATATACTTCACTAACTGAACCTTTTACCCCTACTTGCTCTAATACATATCGCAGCGGAGTACCAATCGGCACGAGGTAATTTCCTTTCTTTTGGACGGCTGGGCCAGTGATAGTAACTACACGTTCTTGAATGCCTCTACCATGCGGAAGCAGTCGCCCGATCTCTGCGGTGGTGGCCACATTGACCACTACGGCATTTACATCTATAGGCAACCCACCGGATGGCACTTCTCTTCCGAGTAATGATGTGATGAGCATTTTTTCCGCGCCTTGAGGATACTTGACAGGGACTACTTCCACCGAAACAGAGCCGTCATCAGGCAAATAGCTCGATAAGAAAACTGCCGCGTCTTGCTTATTGGCTTCTATCCCAATGATTGCTCTTTTGGCTTTAACTGCTTTCAGTAAGTACTTGATGCCTAGGAAGATATCTTCAGGTTGCTCGAGCATCACTCGGTGATCTGTGGTGAGGTAAGGTTCGCATTCTATCCCATTGATGATCAACACATCACAGTGTTTTCCTTCAGGAATATTCAACTTAGCGTGTGTGGGAAATGCTGCTCCCCCCAAACCCACAATGCCTGCGTTCTGGATTGCTGATAGTATTTCCTCTGGTGTAGCTGTGACCAAATCAATTGGCTCATCTTCTAACACTTCTTGCGTGGAAGATGGAAAGGTTTCGAGGTAAATACCCACGGTCATCTTTCCAGAAATGGTAGGCACGTTGGCTATTTTCCGAATCTTACCAGAGGCCGGTGCATGGAGCGGCACAGAGAGATAACCGTCCGACTTTGCAAGCAGTTGTCCACGAACCACCTCTTGACCTTCTCTCACAACAATCTTGGAAGGCGCACCAATGTGCTGAGAAACAGGAAGCATCATCAGCGGAGCAAAAGAAAATTGCTTGATCGGAAGACCACAGGTTTCCACTTTGTGCTCCGGTGGATGAACGCCATGTTTGAAGGTATGTCGTTTAAGGCTTAGCACTGCTTAGTTGAATTTTTCACCTCTCTTGATCCATTTCTCCACATCCTTCATGGATTTGTCCTGCGGCAATCCTGGATGTATCACTTGCGCGGTGCACTTCTCAGCAGCCAGTACCAAATCCTGATAAGACCCAGCTTTAGCATTTTTGATGAAGGCTTTCTTGTCGCTGTTGTAAGCGAATATTTCAGGATTCAGATTGATGCATTCATCACAGGACGTACACTCGTCAGATTCTAGCCAAGGCGCCATGCCATTGCTGGCAGATTTTGGTGCTTCGGCTACTACTGCGGCAGGGCTTTCTTCCTTAGTTGCTACATTGATAGCACTTAAATCTAGACTTGGAGCGGATCCATTGCCACCTGCAAGCTTCATGAGCTTTTGGGCAAGATTACCGATTACCTCTTTTCTGATTCTATCTTCAATATCAGCATCTGGCTTAGCCACTTCCTCTTTCGGCCCAGCTAGATCTCTCAGTAAGATCCAAAAGTCTCTACGTTCCTCACAGGATTCCACGATTGGCTGTGCCACCAGCACCCTACTCAGTTCTTGCTTTTTATCTACTGCCCAGATGAATGGAAACTTACCTTCTCGTTCACTTGCATCCATTTCTAGGAATTCAGTAAGCATAATCATTTTGTCATTCCATGTGTTTCTTGGCGCTTTTTTGAAATGCTTTCTGAAACGTGCTTCTGTAATAGCAAAATCTGCGAAGGTCATTGGTAACTCCATAGACTTTTCATACCCGTTTTCATGGTACTTCAAGTTGTAAGTTGGCCATAGTTGATTCTTCGCTGGATTGCCCGTGATATCTAGTCCTTCAAATACTTTGACGCCATTGTCAGGATTGTATTTGAAGATTGGATAAGCCCGAGATTCTACCGCTAGCTTAGCTTGATTCACTCCTTGATCATCGCCTACACCATGTTCTGGTTGGCAAGTGGTATAGAGGTTGAACAACGCTGGTCGCTTGGTCATCAATCCATCTATAAACCCTTCAATCATGTGACTCGTGTTGGCCAAAGTGGCTTGCATCACATAAGTATTTCGATGCGCCATGGCTATCAGTCCTATTTCCTTACGCGGTTCTGACTTTCCTTTCCAAACTTTTCCGTATTGGGCCATATCCGAAACTTGTCCGATAAATCCGGAAGTACATGCCTGGCCTCCCGTGTTGGAATAGACTTGTGTGTCCACCACAATCACTTTGATTGGTTTGCCTGAGGCCATCATACGAGATAGGTTTTGGAAGCCTATGTCGTACATGGCACCATCTCCTCCCAGTGCTACCACTGGCGGGCAAAGCAACCACTCTTCATCGGTGAATTGATGCCAATTGAAATAGGTGAAGAAGTCTTTCTTCTCTGCAGGGACGTATTTGCCTGAAAGTTCCATTTCTGCTTTTCGAACTGCTCTAAATCCATCCGCCATTTTGGACATGTGTCCTTCGAAAATCCCCATCGCCATGGAGGTAGAATCTTGGAATAAATGGTTGGCCCAAGGAAATGGATATGGATTGTAAGGATAGGTACTGCCCCACACTGACGTACAACCTGTGGCGTTGGTCATCCCCATTGCGGCGCGTCCTTTACCTGTGATTCCATCGGTGTATTTCCATCTTAGTCGTTTGAGTTCAGAGATGATTTGGGTAGTCTCTTTCAACCAATCCTGATCAATTGGCTCCCCTCCTTTTTCAGCTTCTAGCTTGCTCGCAATGGCTGACATGGTGAGGTCTGAATTTCGTGCTTCGCTCAAGATTTTGGTGATCGCTTCAGTATCCGTAATGTTCACTGAGCCAATTAGTCGCTCCTGCAAATGTCTTTCAAGCTTTAAAATGAGCTCGTCCAAATGTGCCACATGCTTTTTAATTCGTGGCTGCATGAGTGATTCGACAGTTGCTACAAAAAGATGAACAACAGTTTTCTCCGAACAACCAAGACAAGCACCATCACCACTTGCGAAGTTTTGATAAGCGGATTTGTTGAGTAGAATGGTTTCTAGTGGCCCAATTTTTTCCTCTAGGTCATCTATTCGATTAAACTTCTCAGGAGTCGTTGGTAGATCTGTCCAGAAGTCCCAATCCTTTCTGAGGCGAGCCACAGTGCCTTCTGTTTGTATAATTGGCCTCAAAGCATCATCATCACAGACGGCTATACACTCATTACAGCCCTTACAAGTATTTGGGTTGATCGTGATGCTAAAGAGTCCACCGCTGTTTGGTTCTGATTTTTCGTGAAGGTCAAAATAAGGTCGCGTAAGCGCAAATTTGAATTCGCCAAGTTCTTCTTTGAACCAACCTAGTTCGGTGACCAATTCGGTGTTATCCTTGTTTTCTGCCACCATATTATCGATGGCTTCATGGATTAGAATGTTTACTGTTGCGCCATTTTTGGTTTCGCCAAATCGCTCTCGGACTTTGCCTTCCAAAGTTCTGGCAGCTTTCGAAAGGTGATTGACCTTTTCATGATCTTTCTTCACACGTTTGACCACTGTATCAAGTACGTCTGTCAACTCACTCACCAATCCAGGAATGGCAGTATCTGGACATACTGTGTAGCATTTGCCACAGGCGGTACAATTATTAGGAATCCACTCTGGGTGTTCGAAACGAATACCCGTCATGTCTCTGAAAACCGAAGTAACTGCTGGCATCACACTCAATCCTATGAAAGGATCCGTAATGTTATCATTACCCATACCTTGAGCATAGAAGTTTCCTGTTTGTTCCCAAAAACGATGAATATCACTAAGGTTCGATTTACTCTGTGGTATATCCTTCATCATACTAGGAATAGGAATACCTACGACTCCATTGGTTTTCAGACTTCCATTGGTGGTGACCTCTTTTAGGGTGATTTCTTTGACTTCTGTAAATCCACGCTTTACTACGCGCATGTTGTCATCCACCACACGTTGACCTTTGCCACCAAACTTGTGTTGCAGTTGGTCTTCGATGGCTTTCAAGAGTTCTTTCTCATTGAGCCCTGCTGTCTTCATCAGTGGCGAAGCTGCGAAGAAGGCTCCTTGGAATGCGATACCCTGCATTCTCAATTGTAACTCCGTATCGGTGGCTTCTTCTCTCGCTATTTTGAATCCGTCGATGTAATGGACGCGTATTTCATTGTCAATGATGACCTTTTGATAGTGTTTTGGGATGTCCTCCCAAACTTCCTGTGGCTTTGCTTTATCACTTTGGATAATGAAGCATCCGCCTTTTTTCAATCCAGCCAGAGCATTGGTATGTTTGAATACATTGGGGTCTGGTGAAAGCACCACATCCACAAAGATGTATTCGCAGTTGATGCGGATTGGCTCAGGCGCAGCAGACAAATAGTAGGTCGTCGGCTGTCCTTTCTTTTCAGAACCATACTTAGGATTGGCCTTGATATCAAATCCCAATAAATCATAAAGGGTCATGGCGAGGTTCTTACCTGTAGTTATCGCTCCCCAACCTCCTACCGAGTGAAAACGCACCGTAGTAGCGCCTTTCGGCATAAGGTTTGGATTCTCTGATCCATGTACCGCCATTTCTTTTACCATCGGATAAGCTTCCTGAATGGTCTCCTGATAGCTGCGCTGTTTAGGCGTAAAAGGATTATCTCTGATAAAATCTATAGAGAGGTAAAAATGCTTTTTGTGTTTACCATCAGGAAGCATATTTTCTACTGCCCCGATGAGTGCCTCTGGCTGAAGGTCACGGCTACCCATCCCAAATGAGCCTGAGTAGATTGCAGGGATATCTTTGGCTTGATAGGTTTCTAAGTCTGGATAAGGCTTCACATTTTTTACCAAACCATTTTCCAAACATTTAGAAATCACGGCACGTAGTTCACGGGCGATGGGCGGATCTTCCGCCAACGGCTGATCCAGTCTTTCCAAGATGACCACCCCTTTTTTGCCTTTCAGGATTTTAGCCAAATAATCCGCTGGGAACGGTCTGAACATGACCAAGTCCACCACGCCAACTTTGAGTTTTCGCGTATCACGCAAATAGTCGACGACTACCTCTGCACTAGGCACCACACTACCCTGACCGAGAATCAAATAGTCCGCGTCTTCTGCCTTGTAGGTCATGACACGCTCATATTGTCTTCCGGTGAGTTCCGCATATTCTGCAAATGCCATATCAGTAAGGTCACGGATATGGTCGAAGAAAAACGGTCGCTGTGAGGCTACGCTTTGCATGTAGGAATCCTGATTTTGCACGATACCCGCCATGAGTGGATTGTCTACATCCCAGATTTCGGGAATCCGTCTACGCTTATCTCCGTAGATAATCCGCTGGGCAGGCGTTGGCGTATCGATGATATCATCTGGCCTACCGAGATATTCCTTAATAAGGTCTCTTTCAGGCACATATAAGCTTTCAATCAAGTGCGTAGTAAGGAAGCCATCCTGGGCGATGATACCAGGTGTAAGCGCCAACTCAGCTATACGGTGAGAAATAACATTCAAATCAGCGACATGCTGGGCATTTTTAGCAAAGAGCTGAAAGAAACCCGTATCGTCAATAGAGTGATAGTCATCATGACCAGCATGCACATTCAGTGTGGACTTGGTCATGGCCCGAGCGCCTATATTGAGAATGTAGGTCAATCGCTTTCCTACTGCTGCATAGAGCGACTCGTGCATATACGCAATCCCCTGACCTGATGAGAAATTGGCCGCACGCTGCCCTGTCATGGACAGGCCGGCGGTAACAGCAGCGGCGGCATGCTCTCCTTCTGGTTCAATAAAAATCAAAGGCTTGTCGGAAATGTTTAAGTGGCCCTTGGCTGCTTCTTCAGCCCAGTATTCACCCATTTGGGTGGAAGGGGTAATTGGATAGGCGCCTGCCGCATCTGAGGATTCACGCTCGCACATGATGGCGGCTGTGTTTCCATCCATAGCGGATCTAATACCTGGATATTTTGGCGTAGGTTTCTTTGCACTCATGATCGAATTGTTTTTATGGGATTCAATTAGATCAGATTGATCATCTGACGTGTTTTTTCGGCCATAGACATATAATCTACCGCTGTATCCATATTCATCCAGACATCTTCTGTGGCTTTGGGATGATACATGGGTGATAAATGAAGATTGTTGTATTTAGGATTTAAGGCCCTGCAGCTATTAATCAACTCCTCTACTTTTATGGGCTCTGAGATAGGAATATTGTGATTGATAAGTACGCCACGGAGATAACTGACGACAGCATTGTATGCGCTTTGGCAAACACTGTAAGGAACTACATCTTCCTCGGGTTTGCAGAGTTCCTCTTTGGCTTGGTGAAAGAGTTTTTCTGCTTCGTCAATTTGGGTTTTAACTAGTGTATCCATTATCTAGATATTTAGGGTTAGTTATTGTTATCGACTTAGCTAAAGTAGGATTGATGAACTACCATTTTCATGAGAAGCATCAAGTGGCAGTATGATTTATGTTGTGGTGTGGAGAATCGCTGAGCGGCGGTTGTCAGTGGTGTGGAGGAGTTGATACAAACAATGTCGAATCCCAAATCCCGCAAGTTTACCGAAGCGCAACTTGTTGGATTTATACCTCAAGCTTATAGCTTGATTGGCACCATCTTGCTACCTAAAACCTTGTAGGTTTTGGAAACCTACAAGGTCTGCTCTCCCTATTTCTGAAAATGCCTGGCATAACTTGTGATCACCTGTACTCGGTTTAGTTTCTTCTCCAATTTACCCACTCCTAACCCCACTCGAGATGAGAATTGGGCGGTGGCTTTTCATGTGGAGTATGAAACCGATTGGCAATCATCTCTTCTACCGATATTAGATTAAGGTGCTTTAAGAAACAAGCCTTCACTCCTAAGATTTATTGTTTAAGAATGAAATTCTCCAGATTCCAGATCGAACACTACAGAGGGTTTACTAGTAGCTTCTAGCAAAGAAGTGTATCGAGTGAATTTATAATCCATCAGTGAAGCGAACGGCAAGAAGACAACCGTTTCCTTATTAAATTTGGTTCGTGGAGATCAATTAATCTTTGTTGAGCACTACCCATTCTTGTAAACACAAAGCTTTCAGTAGCATATAATCCTTCATCATGCGCTTTTCATACCTCTTTGTTTTTCTATTTACCTTCTTTTCACTTTCCCTCGCAAGGGCACAGAACCCTTATTTCCCGAAAACGCTTAACATGCAAGAGCGAGCCGAGGTGATAGATAGCTGGCTCGCTGAGCGCGTGCAGACTGTGCTACCAAATATCATGAGGCGGGCGGAGATAGATATGTGGGTAATCATTGCAAGAGAGTACAACGAAGATCCAGTTATCAAGACTCTTCTGCCTGCCACTTGGCAGTCGGCAAGGCGCACTACCATTCTGGTAGCCTACGATCCGGGAGCAGGTCAGCCTTTGGAAACTTTCGGTATCTCTAGATACAATACTGGTGACATCTTCAAAACCCTCTGGAACAAAGAAGAGCAACCAGACCAATGGAAAGCACTTGCAGAAATCATCGCCAAGAAGAACCCAAAGAAAATAGGCATCAACAAATCGAAGACCTTTGCGCTGGCTGATGGCATCTCCTCCACTCACTATGATCAACTGATGGAAGTGCTCCCATCAAAGTATCAGTCCAGAGTGGTAAGCGCAGAGAATGTGGCTATTGGTTGGCTAGAGACACGGACCGAGTCAGAAATGGTGGTTTACCAAAATATCGTTAGGATGGCGCATCAAATTATCGCAGAAGGCTTTTCTGAAAAAGTGATCCAGCCGGGTGTAACCACCACTGATGAGGTGGTTTGGTGGTACCGAGATCGGATCCGTGAACTTGGCTTTACTGCTTGGTTTCATCCGTCTGTTTCCCTGCAGCGGGCAGATCCTGAGAGCTTTGATCACCTCAGATCCTTTTCTGAACGTCCCGACCAAATGGTGATCGTCCCGGGAGATCTGGTGCATGTAGATTTTGGGATCACCTACCTCAGATTGAATACCGATACACAACAGCATGTCTATATTCTGAGACCAGGTGAAAAAGCTGCTCCTGAATATCTAAACAAGGCTTTTAAACTAGGAAACAGGGTTCAAGATATTCTAGCCAGCAATTTCAAGCAAGGGCTTACAGGTAATGAAATTCTGGAGGCAACTCTCGATCAGTGCACGTCTGAGGGCATCAAAGGTGTGATCTACACCCACCCTATCGGCTTCCATGGTCATGCAGCTGGACCTACTATCGGGCTTTGGGATCAACAAGGCGGAGTGCCGGGTGCAGGTGACTATCCTCTTTATGAAAATACTGCCCACTCTATAGAACTAAATGCAGGTGTTTACATTGAACCTTGGGGCAAAGAAATTAGAATTATGCTCGAGGAAGACGCCTTCTTCGACGGAGAAAATGTCCGATACATAGATGGTAGGCAAGTAGAGCTTATGACACTTCCGAGAAAGCTGTATCCTAATGACTGAGTTGTAAGGCTCGTAGATTTTCTAAGTACAGCATCAGTACCTAAGGGCTATTATTCTCTACCAATTACCAACCCCTAGTCCCCCAAACAGCTAACTTGCGCTCCCATTTCTAAAGGGAAAATCATACATGGAGAGGACTTACCAAGACATCATCACCAAAGCTTATCAATTCGCCAAGTCACTGCAAGACAAGGGAAAGCCTGCTACTTACATTCCTGAGTTGGCAATAGTTGATCCGGCGATGTTTGGGGTGCATATCACTACGCTTGATGGTGATAATTTCGGAATTGGCGATCACTTGACTAAGTTTTCCATACAAAGTATTGCCAAAGTGCTCTCGCTTGCATTGGCTTATAAGATCCTTGGTGAGAAGATCTGGAAGCGAATAGACGTAGAGCCTTCAGGTACCAAGTTTGATTCGCTTATCCTTTTGGAGACCAATCATGGCATCCCGCGCAATCCGTTTGTGAACTCCGGTGCTATCGTAATCTGTGACATTCTGATATCGCATTTGGGCAATGCCAAAGAGGAGTTTTTGCATTTCTTTCGAGAAATCAGCGACTTGCCAGACCTCACCTACTCAGACAAGATTGCTGACTCGGAAAAGTCCGAAGGTTATCGAAATACAGCGCTGTGTAATTTCATTAAGTCCTTTGGTAACATCGAAAATGAGCCATCGGAAGTGCTTGATTTTTACTTTGATATGTGTTCGTTGGAGATGACCTGCCAGGAGCTCTCGCGGACCTTCACTTTTCTAGCCAATGGAGGTATGAAAATTGGCAACAATGAAAAAGTAATATCTAGGAGTCAATCGAAGCGGATCAATGCACTGATGCTTACTTGTGGCTTCTATGATGAGTCTGGAGAGTTTGCTTTCAAGGTAGGCCTTCCCGGCAAAAGTGGCGTGGGAGGAGGTATTGTAGCCCTCTATCCTGGCAACTATGCCATAGCTGTCTGGAGTCCAGGGTTGAACCTAAAAGGGAACTCCTACCGCGGCATGAAGATATTAGAAGAGATAACTACCCACTCCGAACTTACGATTTTTTAACTACGCCACTCCGAAAGGGTTCTATAAAGTCAAACGCCTCTTCGGCAAAAGTAAATGATGGATGAATTTCATCTTGTCGATCACAGCTGGGGCTATGGTAAATGGATAAACATCAGGCACTCCCATAGCACGGGTAATGCTATTTACCGCAAAGGATAAAGGCACACAGGTCTTTATGATCACACCAAAGTCATCGATAGTATAAGGATCGAAAGCGGCATCTGCACTATCACGATCGGTATCTCTTGGGTTCACATGAAGACCAAAGAAATAGGCTGTCTCCACCATGTCCATGATATGGAGATAATGAGCCCAAGTCTCCGCCCAGTCTTCCCATGCGTGCGAAGCAGCGTACTTGCTGATGAATCTACTTTGCCAGTCGGCAGGAGCACCCTCCTTATAGTACACTTGTAATGCTTCAGAATAGTCGGCTTCTTCATTGCCAAAGATCCTTCTAAACTCGAATAGCGCTTGCTGATTATTCATGATCAGACGGTTCCAAAAGTAGTGACCTACTTCATGTCTCAGGTGCCCTATCAATGTACGGTAGGGTTCCAATAGTTGCATCCTGGTCATCTCACGGTGCGCAGAGTCAGCCTCTCTAATTAAGATAGTGATCACACCGTCTGCATGACCCGTCATGAGTTTTTCATCATCTTGTCTTGCGACAAAATCAAAACAAAAGCCTTCCTCTAAATCGTTCTTACTCAGAAGCGTTAAGCCGATCTTTTGCAATTGATAGATGAGCCGATGCTTGGCTATTTCCAAATTGCGCCATTTGTCAAAGTTGGCTTTGTTTCGGAGGTTAGGTATAGTCCGATTGAGCTGACAAGCGCCGCAATATTCATTTGGGTCATTAATTTCGATCACCCAATTGCAGACCTCATATTCCTTGTTTTTGCAGTACTTGTATTCGATTTGCTCGCGATCAGAGATCAATTTTTCGCCCGATGGTTCAAATGTAAGCATCATGCGATCGCTATCTCGGTATCCTGTCAGATGTCCACAGTTCGTACAACATTGATTCTCAAAATATAAAGACTGCTCACAATGCCCACATTGGAATATTTTCATGGGCCGAAGCTAGGATTATTTAATAGCATCCAATAATCATGGAATGATATTATTTACTAATGGTACTACTATGAAAAAGTTTTACCCTCGAGCATTAATTTGTCTCCAAATGTCTTTGGATCCATGGGCAACTGTATCACTGCGATATTACCACCGAAGGTAGCTGGTTCCATCTTGATTGTCCCAAAATGCTCTTCCAGTATCATGTGAACAAGATAAAGACCAAGTCCCGTGCCCGCACCTACCTCCTTAGTGGTGAAAAACGGATCATATATTTTATGTGCGATGCTTTCATCTATTCCGCAACCATCATCCGCTATGCTGATTTCAACAAACTCATCCACCACAGTACAGGTAATCTCAATGTTACCATTACCAATTATTGCTTGAATAGCATTGTTGATAAGATTAAAGAAAAGCTGATCTATTTTACTTGGATTGCAACGAATCATCAACTCCTCATCAAAATTTTCTTTGATAACAATCCTGTCATCGTAATTGCTCTGAAGTAGTATCAAGGCATCTTTGATACAGTTAATAATATTGTAATCAATAAACACATTGCTACCTGGTGAAGCATAATTGCCCAATGTTGTGATGATATTGGTAGTTCGCTGGATCGCAAGGTTCAAGACTTTCTCCCAGTGTTCTATTTCCGATATCGAATCTATGACTTCTTCATTCTTTTCCATGGAAGCTTTCTTTAGAACCTCCAAATGCCTCATGATCGTGTGAACCCCTCCATTGATAATATTGATTGGATTATTGAGCTCATGTGAGATCCCTGCCGTGAAAACACCTAATGAAGCCAGCTTTTCCGATCTAATCAAATGGTCTTTAGTTTCCTTAAGGTTTATCAAGGCGGTTTCTAATTTGTCCCTTTGCGTTTTGATCAATTGTTTGGCTTTCTCCCCTTTATTCACATTTAGATCCACTGCTTTTAATAGGAAAAAGATAACAGCATTGATTAATAACCAATATAGTATCTCAACCCTTAGGAAATACGGGTCTTCAGTAAGTTCCTGCAAGGGGGAATCATTATTCGTATCGAAATGTGTAAGAATTTCCAAAAAGTAAACCATAACTATAAAATTGATAGCAATGAGAACCCAAAAGAGCATTGGTTGATGCTTATCACTTATTATAGATTGGATCAAAATAGCATGAAAAATAAGGCCAATTGGAAATGCATAATAGTAATCTGAAGGAGTCTCCTGAACTATAATAGGTATGATATGAAGTATCAATGGCCATGATACCAAAAAGAAAATCTTGCTGGATTTAATCCAACCAAGATGATTAAAGTACAAGCAAAAGAGGCAAATACCTGTGAACAAGAAGAAAGCAAATTGATCGAAAGCCCAGGTAGACAAACTTCTAGAAAAGCTTTCAATATCAATGATGACGAAAGCAAAATAGACCAAAGGAAGTGCCAATAGAATCAAATTGAAATACATCAATCTTTGGCGTCCGTCGACACGATCTTCATGTCTAAAACCAGCCATTTGGATCGATGAAAAAATATTTAGCACTCTCATGGGCGATGAGTAAAAAGTATCCAATGAACTAGATCATTGCAATTTAGGGAAAATCACAGATTCTTAGCTCCAATGCGATGGATTTTAGCGGAGAAAAACATTGAGTAATTAATAATTACTCTTATTAAATTTTTTTTGTTTCGAACCTGTCTTAGCTGGCAGCTGGAATACTTCTTTCCTGCCTTCGTAAAAACTGTGCCATTAGTTAAGAGAATTTTCGAATTACTTAATCAGCATGTCCATTTGTTTGAAGGAGGTGAAGCCTGATGCTAAAATGAGTATCCTCGTTTGCTAATAGTGACCGCATTTCATGCAATGAATTTTCTAATATGACTCTATTATCTTGGAAAGTAATCGCAAATCCATTCCTTTGTTGTGGATGAAGAAATCGGCTAACAAACTATCTGGATTGCTGTTGATGGGTGGAGACAGTACACGCATGGGTACGGATAAGTCCGAAGTGAAATACAGAGAAAAACCCCATGCTGAGTATTGCTATGGATTATTAAAAGACTTGATACCCGATAGTTATGTGTCTGTACACGAAGGTCAATCATGTGATTTTACTAAATCTATCATTTTAGATGCCTACCCTTCCAAAGGTCCTATCAATGGTATTTTGAGTGCTTTGTCTAAATACCCAAATTCGAGCTTTTTAGTCTTAGCGGTAGATCTTCCGATGATCAAAAAGGAAACAATAGAGCGATTAATAAACGAAAGAGACAGCACTAAAGTCGCGACCGTTTATTGCACCAAGAAAACGGGATTACCTGAACCCCTTATCGCAATTTGGGAAGCTGAGGCCCACGTTGAGCTGGAACGGTACTTTTTATTGGAAGGAAAAAAATCCCTTATGGGCTTTCTGAGGAAGTCTGATGTTAAATACATCTTACCTTCAGACGATAAGGAACTGTTCAATGCAAATTCTCCGGAGGATGGACAGCAAGCAAAAGAATGGCTGAACCAATAAGAACAAGTGAGATACTTATAAAAATGCCTAATTTGAAGCCTTGAAACTCAATCTATGAAACTTAGAATCCAAGAAAAAAAAATTACGCTTAGGCTTGAGCAAAATGAGGTTTTGCAATTTATAGAAAAGAGTAGGCTTGTTCAGTCGGTAAAATTGCCTGGAGGAACCCTAGAGCTTATATTGGAGGCAAAAGATGTAAAGGAGATTGATTTGAATTATGCTCATAATACCTACTCATTTACCTTTCCAGAAGATCAGCTCGAAGCTTGGAATGGCCCAAATAAAATAGGTTACCATAGAAGCCTAGATGAAATTGACCTCACCATAGAGAAGGATTTACCACGCCGCAATCAATCTCATTAGTGGGTGATTTCTAAGCTATTTGGTCGGCTTCACTAGCGCGAATGCGTGCAAACAAAGTCTGCTTTATCGCTTTTGTCCTTTCAATAGCAATGAGCGTATTCTGCCCCTCAAATAATTCATCTAATGTGGCAAACCAGAGTTTTACCCACTGATCGAAATGCGCTTCGGTCAATTTCTCCTTTCTATTGATATCTATATGCTTTTGCATTGGGTTGCTTTGTACACCTGATTTTCCCAATAGTAGGATTTCCCAAAATCCATACATCTTTGGCAAATGCTCTTGCCAATTGACTTGCATCACATCATTGAATACATAGCCTATCTCTTGATCTGCTTTTACTTTTTCATAAAAAGTATCCACGAGTAAATGGATGTCTTCTGATGACGTGATGTCTTTCTTCATAGTTGTGGGTTTGGATAGATCTGTTAGGAATTATAGTCTCAAATTAACTACAACCACCCTGAACTTTCTTTTTCTTTTTGCCTCCAGTTGGCATGATTACATTAAACTCCACTTTAGGCAAAGCTTTGGCGCCAGTAAAAAAGGCTCGTGAGGCCATTCTCTGATTATATAAATCAATCTCATCTTGGGGAGCAGATGGGCCAGGATATTTTGGATCAAGAATATCTTGGTTCCAAGCATTCAATCCACCTCTTAGTAGGTAAATATTAGGGTAGCCCTGATATTTTAGCTTTTTCCAAACAGCTTGCATCGCTTCTACATCATCGCTGTACAGAATCGTCTTTTTTATCCTTTGATAAAGCATCCATTCATAGTTTATACTCAAGACACTGTCTGCCGGTATATTCATGGCTCTTGTGAGCATGGTGTCCGCATCGGCTTCCGTTCTGATATCAATTAACTGAAAGGACGGATCGCCAGTGATAAGCAGATGCGCCAGTTCGTCTGCACTGATATAGTAGGTGTCCTTAGTGACTTCTAGATTCAATTCATCTGCGGTAAACTTTCTGAATTTTGTAGATTTTGAAGGTAAAATAGCTGCGATGGTTCCCAGCATGATGAGCAACACGGATAATATTTGTCTTATATTCATGATTATAGCTCTTTAGTGATATCAGGTCTGCTAAACTTCTTCTCTGCCCATTCTCCTATCCAAAACATCGCAACGGCAGCAACTATGACAAGGAAGACCATGAGCCCATCGGATAGACCAAAAGCTGTGGATATTTTAATGTCTCCGAGGAAGTTCTTCATGTACATGTCTTTCCAAAGTTCATAGGTTTCGCCAAATATGAATATCCCTAACAACGAGCCGCCTAAATATGCTACCGCATCTATTTTGCCGATGGCCGCTGCACATACACTCGTGCCCGGACAAAATCCACCAACAATAAAGCCCACACCCATAATCACCCCACCAATAATGGCTGAGTTGATATAGAACTCATTGACGTAGACAATGCTCATGTCAATTAGGCCAAAGTGGTTGAAGAATGTTAGTCCTATCAAACCAACAATGGCTGCTGTGAAAAAGACCTTGAGAACGGTGGTGTCATACCCGTAAAACATGCCGGCCAGTTTTCTGCTAGAAGAGAAGCCTGCTTGCTCAAGTGCAAAGCCAAATCCTATGCCTATGAGGAAGGCAATCAGGAAGTTAAGCTCCTGTGAAATTTCGTTTATTGGAATAATAGGTCCCATATCAAATCCAGTTTTTTCTAAAGAAATAAGCAAACAAAAAGGCTGTTCCGAAAATGGCTATCATGGTCACAAAGCCTGCTACCGACAAAGTAGCCATACCACTTAATGCAGCACCACTCGTACAACCTCTACCGAGTTGTGATCCAAATCCAAAGAGCATACCTCCAATTACAGCCATGAATATTCGCTTTTTCGAGGTGATATTGGGCGAATGTTCAGTAGTAATCTTCAGCCTCCCAGACAATGCTCCTGATAAAAAACCACCTACTAGCACACCAAGCACTTGAAAGACTAGCCAACTTTTCATTGGGCTAATCCCGTCAGCAATGTATTTGGAATAAAATCCTGAGGCTTCTGCTTTGTCGTGCGAAAGTGTCTCCACTGTGGTCACTACGACGCTTTTCATAGCTCCGCTAGCGCCAAGTCCTCTTCCTGTCAAATAAAAAGCAGCCAAGAGTACCAATCCCAAAAGAATCCCAGCTAAATACGGATTCATGTATTTGGTTTTATGTGTGATGTAATTATGATGTGACATGACTATTTAGTTTCAGTATAGATATCTACTTGCTTGTCCGGCATATACGATCAAGAACCTAAGCATTACATTTCCCATAAGGATCAAAAGCACAGGTATCAAGACAGGAATTTTTTGTCCACGGAGTTCCAAAAACTCTAAAAGCGCTGGCACTAGCATTCCGAGAAATACTACGAAAATCCAAAAAGGCAAAGTATATGGCCCATTCAGAAATAATTGGGCTGCTTCAATCTGTACCTCAGTACTTGCCAATAGTCCCATGAACATATGGACAATAAAAAAGAGCTCTGCGGCTATGATGATGATGTCTATTTTGCTAAACAGCCTGCGCTCTAATTCATTTTTAGAGAAGAACACAATCATAGCTGCTCCTGCAGATAGACCAGAAGCTAAGAACAATGGCCCTAAAATGGAAGTGTTCCATAGTGGCCTAGCATTGAAGGCACTTAAAAGCACACCAGTATAGATGCCTAGAAGTACGGAATAAACAGCCATAATCCAGGCAATGATCCTTTTTTTGGCAATAAAAAAATCGATAATCTTCTCAATGAATTCAAATTTCCAATCCCATTTTGGGAAGACATCTTTCATATGCATAGCTGCCCAGACGATGGATAATGGCGTAATAACCATCAAAGTCCAAGCCCCCCACGACATTGGCGACTCAAGACGGACTGTGGTATATAGCCTCCAGAAATACCATTTGTGATTGAGATCCAGAAACAACGCCCCAAGCCCAATTACAAGTAGAAATGGAGCAATCATTGGCGCCACTTTTACAGCTGCAGGATATTCCTTTTCTTTCCCATTGAGGTAATAAAAGGCAGCAAAAAAGAGTATGCCAGCCGCCAGTCCACCAACAAAAAGGTAAAACGGTATTTCCCAATGCCAGATGTTAAGGGTTGGGTCCACCCTGTTATTCATTCGCCCACTTATGATCAATTCTTCCATGGCCTTAGATTAAAAAGTATAACTGTGGATCTGTACCCGCTTCGGTTTTAAGCCTTTTGTAATTGCGCTCTCTTACCTTTTTGGAAACCTCACTATTTGGGTCATCCAAATCACCGAAGTAAAGACAGTTGGTAGGGCAAACCGACACACAAGCAGGCTGCTCCCCTTTTCTAACTTTGTGCACACAAAAAGTGCATTTATCAACGTATCCATCAGGGTGAGGATAACGTGCGTCGTAAGGGCAAGAAGCGATACACGCTCCACAACCAATACATTTATCAGGATCTACCAAAACGATACCACCTTCCACTATGTGGCTGGACCCTGTTGGACAACACCTTACACAAGGTGCGTTTGCACAATGATGGCATCTCTCTGATCTAAATTCAAGCTGCAAACTTGGATAGGTGCCACTCACGGCCTCCACTACCCAATCTCTACAAAACCCCTCAGGGACATTGTTTTCTATCTGGCAGGCAACCACACAATCACTGCAGCCTACGCATTTTTTGGTATCAATGGCCATTGCATATCTCATAATGCTTCTTCTTTTAATTCTGGTTCTTCAGTCAAGAAAGTCACAAAGTTTTCACGCATGCCAGTGCCTCCCATGATCGGATCCAATTTCACATTACTTATCAATTCAGTATCACTTGCGCCTTTACCAAAAGCTCGTGACAATTTATTTCCAGTATGCCCAAAACCATGTACCATATATATAGAGTCCCATCTGATACGCTCTGTAATTCGGACTTTTATAGAAAAAGTGGAAACAATCTCATCTTGGTTTTTCAACCATACATATTGCCCGTTTTCCAACCCCCATTGCTTTGCGACTTTGGGATTTACCCAAAGGTCATTTTCGCTCACAATGCTTGCTAGATTTGGATTGTTGGTTGTTCTGCTAAAGGTGTGTACCGGCGATCTTCCGTAATTCAATCTATAAAACCCGGCCGGAGGTTGTGCGTGCTCTGTATAAGATGGCAAAGGATCGTATCCTGCAGCAGCCAAATCAGTAGCGTATAGTTCAATTTTTCCTGTTGAAGTGTTGAACTCAAAATCCTGACCATCCATTAGATACAAGTCTTCATATGGCCTTTTGAACTTTTTGACGCCCAGTTTTTGCATCTCTTTAAGTGAGCTGCTGATTTGCTTCAACTGCCAATCAAGCATTTCCTCTATGTCCTTATATTGGAAAAAGTCATTGAGACCAAGGCGTTCACCTATCTCTTTTGCAATCCACCAATCTGGCTTAGAATCATACATCGGTTCTACTGCTGGCATCCTAAGTGAGATGACAGGTTCTCTATGTGGTGAATCTCTGATGGCGTCATAGCGCTCGAGATACGTGCATTCAGGAAGAACGACATCCGCATAACCCGTGATTTCCATAGGCATGGTGTCTATCACTACCAGTAATTCCAATTGTTGTATTGCTTCTAATGTTCTTTTCTGATCTGGAAGCGTATGGATAAGATTGGTGCCATTCACTATCCATCCTTTGATGCTATAGTCTCGTTCTTCGGATGGGAATGTAGCATCCAATACACCATTGGAAATGACCTCTGTAGCCATTGTATATTTGGTCGGATTAGCTGACGTCCAATCGTATTTTGGTTTTGGATATGGCGGGTGCGGATAGCTCGGGATCGATACTTTTTCGGGGAAGTAGAAACCACCCCTTCTACCCCAAGAACCAAGTAAGGCGTTCAGTATAGCTACCGCTCTTAGTCGCTGAGTATCATCTCCATACCAAGTCACATGTCTCCCAGGATGCACAATAACTGATGGAGAGGCGTTGGCCATTTCACGAGCCGTTTCTCTTATTACTTTGGGTTCGATGGTGGTGATTCCATAAGCCCACTCAGGAGTGTACTGCTGCACGTGAGCCTTTAGTTCATCAAAGCCAAAACTGTATTTTTCTACATATTCTTTATCATACCACTCTTCATTGATGATTACATTGATCCATGCAAGTAAAAGCGCCATATCTGTCGCTGGTTTGATTGGTAACCAATACTTTGATTTGCTGGCGGCAGTAGAGAATCTAGGGTCTACGGTAATGATCGTAGCGCCTTTATCTATTGCTTCGGACATTTCCTGTACTTGCCCATTGTGCATGTTTTCTCCTATGTGAGATCCAATGAGTACCAAGCATCTTGTGTCACGAATGTCTGTGCGCTCAGGTGAGTAAACTCCCTCTCCGAAGGTGGAAATGAAGGCAACCTCTCTAGGCCCTCTGCATTGTGCAAATGATGGGGCGGTGATGTGTGGAGTGCCATAAGCTTTCATAAGATGACCCAGAAATTTACCACCAGAACCATGTGTGAATAAAGCCATTGACTCAGGGCCATACTGCTCTTTGATGCTTTCCATTTTGGAAGAAATGAAATCAAGTGCTTTTTCCCAGCTTACTTCTTCATAGGTCTGCTTTCCGTCCTTCTCCAACCTCATCAAAGGCTTCTTCAATCTATCCTGATCATGGTACATTCCTACACCACCTGTACCACGCGGGCAAAGCCTGCCGTTGCAGTGTGGATCATCTTTGTGACCTTCTACTTTCCAGATTTCTCCTTTTTCATTTTTTGTAACCCACCCCGCACATTTCCAAAAGCATACTTCACAGTATGTCGGCGTTTGTGAATACTTCAAGGTGTTTTCAACCTCACCCGCAAGGATGCTGGCAGTGGCAGAGTCAAAGAAAGTAGCAGCAAAAGCTATACTTCCTAAGCCTAGGGATGATATTTTGATAAAGTCTCTTCTATTGTGCCTCATGCTTTCAATATCTATTGAATGCAAAGTAACTTCAATCCAATAGTGTAGGTATGAGTTTCATCATAGGCCGATGTGATTAAATATCCCAACTGAATAAAGCTTCAAGCGAACCAATTTGCATTGGCTAAATCTAGGGTTTGAGGAGCCATGCCCTTCAAACAACATGGTTCTTTAGATGACATTAGACACCTATCTCTCCTCTAAATTTTGATACCATATCCGTGTAAAAAAATCAATCTAAGACCTACATATAAAACCAATATGGCAGTAAGAATTGTAAGTATGCCTGTATTAAATGATCGGTTGGATAAATAAGACCCCAAAAGACCTCCAATGAAGACCGCTAAAATCAATCTGAAAGTAAGTTGGCCATCAATAGTAAAGGTATTGGATACCAACATTCCGGAGAGTCCAGCGACAGAGTTTACCAAAATGAAAACTGAAGACAAGGAAGCTATTTTGTAGGCATCTTTCCATCGGACCATATGAAGCACTGGAGATAGATAAATACCTCCTCCAATACCTGATAGGCCTGCGAAAAATCCGATAGTACCACCTAAGCCAGCTCTTTTTAGTACACTAAATTCTCTTGTGTTGGTTGGTTTGGGTAAGTACTTCAAAAGCATAGCTAGCACAGCTATTACCAGCAATGAGCCTAAGATGAGAAAAAACATACGTTCGGACAATCTCATCTGTGCACCTAAATAGGCTAAAGGAACGCTCGGCAGCAAGAATGGCCAAAAACTCTTCCAATCAAAAACGCGATACCTCAAATACATGATAGTACCTATGCTTACGACAGTTAGGTTGAGTAGCAGCGCTATTGACCTGATCTCATGAAAGTCGGTTAGGAAAATGCTCATGATCGCCAAGTAGCTCGATCCGCCTCCAAAACCAATCGAAGAATAGACAAAGGCGACAAATAGAAATAAGAAAGGAAGAAGGTATTCTAAAGGCATATAGCTACATCAAAATACATTCGACTAAGTCTCCCTTTTCGAATTCCATTGGTTGCTTTATCAGAACAAGCGCATTTCCAATGGCCATGGAACTGATCATAGATGAGCCTTGATGTTCGAGAATAGAAACCATGTGGCCTTCGATAGTTGCTTTAAGATATGTTGGTCGACCGATTTTCATAATATACTGATGACTCAAAGGAAGTTTCAAACGCATCAAACCTTTACCTTCACCACCAGCTATCTTTTGAAGGATTGGTAAGACATAGATATAAAAACAAGTCAATGCTGAGGCTGGGTTTCCCGGTAAGGCAAATACAAACGAATGACCCTTTCTTCCAAAATAAAGTGGCTTTCCAGGCTTTTGGAGAACTTTATAGAAAATCTCCTTTACTCCATTTGCCTCCAATGCTTCCTTCGCAAAATCGTAATCGCCCACAGAGATTCCACCTGAGATCAAAAGCACATCGCAGTTATGAAGGTTCTCTGCGATTCCCGATGAGATCGTAGCTAAATCATCCCTCAGTACTTTTCTGGAATCACAACTAAAGCCATTATCTCGCAAAGCACCCATTAAAGTAATACTGTTGGATTCATAAATTTTTCCTTCCGTTATCTCCTCCCCAGTTTGTATCAACTCATTACCTGTGGCGATGATCCGGACATTTGGCTTTTTAAAAACAGTTACTTGATTTATGCCTAAAGAGCTTATGATGCCCATACTTGCGGGATTAAGAAGATGGCCAACTTCAAAAACCAATTTGCCTTGAGAAATTTCGTCACCTTTCCTTCTGATGTTATTGCCTGGATGCTGTACTTCTATTAGCTCCAAGTGATTTGCAGCCACCTTAGTTTTCTCTTGCATCACTACAGCGGTGGTGTTTTGTGGGACTTTACCTCCAGTAAATATTCGCATGGCTTGCCCTTCTGATAGCGCCAAAGTCCTTGTATCTCCAGCTGCTACTTCATCCACTATTTCAAATGACACTCCTGATCCAGAAAGCGCATAGCCGTCCATTGCCGAGTTGTCAAAAGACGGTAAGTCAAACGGTGCGAAAATATTCTCCGCTAGACAATAATGAAGAGACCCTTCAATCGGCAATTCAATTGCATCAAGATTTACCTGCTGCTCCCCTACTAATTTTAATGCTTCTTCAATGGATACCATTAGCCGCCGATTGAAATCATTGATCGATTATTTTCATATTGATCCTCATCCATTTTAAGATCCATGCCATCACGAGAAAACTTCTTCTTTTGGATGGAATCAAGGATTAGCTGATCAATGTTCTCACCATTGCGAATCGGACCTAACAAGTCAGTTTCAGCATTGGCAAATAAACAATTTTTCATTTTGCCATCAGCAGTAAGACGTATCCTATTACATCCAGAGCAAAATGGACTTGTGATTGTACTGATGATGCCAAATGAGCCTTTATGATCTTCTATCTGGAAATTTTTAGAGGTGCTATGTTTAGGATTTCTCAGTGTGAGCACTTTTTCATATCGGGATTTGACTCTAGTCAAAATCTCATCTTCACTTACTCCTTTGCTCCAATCCCATTTATTGCCTTTGAATGGCATAAATTCAATGAATTTGACAGATAGGTTTTCGTCTTTAGTCAATTCAATAAAGTCATTAATCTCTTTGTCATTGACCCCTTTGATCAAAACAATATTCAGTTTCAATTGAAATCCACGATTGAGACCCTCCTTTATATTTTGCATAATTCGATCAAAGTAATCTCTCTTTGTCACAAAGGCATTTTTGGCTTTATCGAGGGTGTCAAGACTAATATTGATTTTCCTAAGACCAATCTCTTCAAAAAGATCAAAATACTTATCTAACAAAATACCATTTGTAGTGAGTTTTAAGTCTACTCCGAGGTTAGTCAATGCTCTTGCTAGAAACTCAAAATTCTTGCGTATCAATGGCTCTCCACCAGTAAGACGAATAGTATTGACTCCTAAGTTTACAAAGGTCTTAGAGATCGCAACAACCTCTTCATGGGTCATTATACTGGGCTTTTCCATTAGCTCTATGCCCTCTTCTGGCATACAGTAAAAGCAGCGCAGGTTGCACCTATCTGTCAGTGAGATTCTTAAGTAGGTATGGGGTCTCCCAAACTTATCAATGATTTTTGATTCCATTAGTGACCTCCTCCTTTCAGAACATGAAACACATGAAATAAATGAGGCATGATAGCATTCAAGCAATCGGTAACGCCTCCTGAAGATCCCGGGAGTGCTAAAATTACTTTTTTCTCTTTTATACCAGCCACTGATCGTGATAACATTGCGTAAGGCATACGCTCCTGACCATAGCGTCGCATTTCCTCTTCTACTCCCATTAAATTGATATCAAGAAGTGGCCGTATGGCCTCCGGAGAAACATCTCTCGGGCTCACTCCTGTTCCACCAGTGAATATTAATAGATCGGTGGTCGCATTTTCAACTTGTGCTTGAATAGCTACTATCTCATCAGGAACCACTACATACAAAACACTCAAACCGAAGGCTTCCATGGCAGCAACAATCAATTTGCCTCCTTTATCTACCTTTTCGCCTCTAGACACAGTATCAGAACAAACTATGACACTACAAGTCAAGCCGCTCATGGGTTGCTTGAACGAGGATTTGCCACCTGTTTTATTTAATAGCTTAATCGAAGTAATTTCAATATGCTTGTCAACAGGCTTTAGCATATCATACATATTCAGAGCAACGATACTGGCTCCATGCATGGCCTCTACTTCCACTCCTGTCTTATAAATCGTTTTTACAGTCATTACGATCTTGATTTCCAAGCCATCTATTTCGTATTCAATACCTGTAAACTCTATGGGCAGCGGATGGCAATCTGGGAGTAAATCTGATGTTTTCTTCACTCCTAGCAATCCTGCGGCTTTGGACATCTCGAACACGTTACCTTTCGGAATTTTGTGCGCATTGATCAAATCAATTGTATTTTGACTCCCAACTTTCAGTATGGCCTGTGCTGTTGCTACTCTTAGCGTATTGGATTTATGTGTAATGTCTACCATTTATTGATTTACTTTCCAATGATGTGTATGATCGTCAAAAAGCTCTTTACCAAAAACAGGAACCTTAAGTTTGATCTCTTCTACTAAATAATTACAGGCCTCTATAGCCACCTTTCGATGTGCTGAAGAGGTGAAAATAAACAAACACAATTCTCCAGCCTTCACCGTACCCAAGCTATGATAGATATGGCAGCAAGTCATATCAAACTGTAAAAATGCAGCTTCTCTTATTTCATTAAATACCTTTTCCGCCATTTCAACATAAGCTGAATATGCTATAGCCGTCACGATTCTTCCATCTATTTCATCAGCACGAACCTGTCCTAGAAAGATGCTGTGTGCCCCTATGTTGGTCTTGGATTGATGATTAGCTATTGAATTAGCAATTTTATCAGGAGAGATAGGCCCTTCCACGAATACTTTCTTTGGCTCTTTATTTTTCATGTAATGATTTCCTCTATACCTCCAGCGTCGACTAAGTTATTGAATTGAAATCCACTCTCTAAAAGTAAGATCGCCTCTCTGCTCCTATTACCTGATTGACAGAATACATGCACCTTCTCATCTCTGGGTACCTCGTTTATTCTCTGCTTCAATTCACTAATTGGAATGCGTAAAAGTCGTCCATTAGTAGGTACCGGCTCCTCGTAAAGCTCTCTAACATCTAAATAAAGCCTTTCATTATGAGCTGTTTCACAGGTGATCAATTTAACCTTCAAAGGGGCTATTTTGATACGCTCAATTTCTTCATCATTTCGATGAAAGTTGATTTGTTGCTCTTTTGCGCTAAGCATATCAATGATTTTTAACCTTCCTGAAAGCACATTTCCGATTTTAAGAATTATTTTTAGTGCCTCTGTTGCCTGAAGAACCCCCATCATACCAGGTAAGACGCCCAATACCCCAGTTTCTTCGCAGCTAATATTGTCTTTTTGCGGGTAATCTGGATACAGACACCTGTAAGACGGCCCTTCTTCATAATTGAAGACGGATAATTGACCCTGATATCTGTAGATAGATGCACTTATAAAAGGTTTTTTAGTTTTGATACAAGCATCATTGATCAAGTACTTAGATTGAAAGTTATCCGTTCCGTCAATAATGATATCGTATTCCTTTAATAGCGCGATTGCATTCTCTTCATCTAAGGCAGCATCTATAGCTGTTATCGTGATATCAGGATTCATCTGTCGCAGTACTTCAGTAGCGGCAACTGCCTTCGACCGTCCAATATGTATTTCAGAAAATAGTATTTGGCGATGAAGATTGCTTTCATCCACGAGATCATGATCCATTAATCCAATAAATCCTACTCCTGCAGCTGTAAGATATTGAGCAGCAGGACAGCCAAGTCCACCCACACCAACGATGAGAACTCGAGCCTTTCGCAGAAGCTCTTGGCCGTCACTTCCAACTTCTGGTAATTTGATTTGTCTCTGGTATCTCTCGTTCATCAGCCTCCAGCAAAAGGTGGTAAAAATGCTATTTCATCTCCATCTTTCACTTCCCCAATCTGCACTAATGTTTGATTTAAAGCCACTTGAAAAGAGATATCACGAGTTGATGGATATTTTGCTAGGAACTGTTTTTTAAGCTTTTGGATATTTCCTCCAAAGTCCTCGATTTCATGTTTTTCTTCATCCAAACCTACTAGCTCGGCTAATAATCCAAAGTACTTTATCGTTACAGCCATTCCTAAATTAATTCAATTCTCGTATTGAAGATGCTTCAAACAAACCGAAACAAAACATTAAAGTGAGTCTAAACTCTCTTTGGTTAGTAAATATACGAATCGTCATTTGATTCATTTTCACAAGCGTAATTCTTGTATGATTTATATGATCCAAATTAGCTCAAGCAAGAATTAAAGATCTCATAACTCGTGATTTGTGCGATCTTTGCTTGAGTGAACAGGTCCTAGCTAGTAATTCTCCCTACCATACAGCTACCCACACTTTTGATATGTGTCAGTAAACCATTTTTCTCAGTGGCTTCAGGATAGCCGAGCGCTCTTAGCTTCTCAGTGAGTATCTGACGATCTACGGTCTTGTTATGATTGACTGTAACTTCACTTGTTTCAAGGGAAACTGCAACATTTTCTACTCCTTCAATAGCTGAAAGCTTTTTTGTGATCGTATTTACACATCCGTTGCAGCTAAGATTTGCAATATTGATTTTATTCATTTCCATCTTTTCATTACCGTTTAGGTGACCGAGGTGGCCATCAAAAAAAGCACCTTGGATAAATCACTAAATCAAAGAAACTGCATTAATCTCATACTTTATGTGATCTATGTTGCATTCAGAAATGATTTGAATTAGGAAATTCGACAATGTTGGAAACTGACTTAGGCCCTTTCTTTTTATTATCGTTTCAAAGCGTCTCGTTCATTTCAATAATCAGGTTCGATATTGGTGCTCTAAGTAGACACAACTATTACTGCAGAGAGCTGACTAATTCTCCTGTTTTATTCTTCAAGTGAAATCCTCGATTCTGAGTAGAGATCGTACGCAGCAATTAGTATTTCTTGGCTGCTCACATCATTCTGGTATTGATAAATGGCCTTACGGTCGGAAACATATGCTGGCTGATAATCCTGATCCCAAGAGTTCCAAATAACCAGTAGATAGTGGTAGCCGATCGGGTTTTCTCTACCCTTTTCAAACCAAGATTCAAACAAGTCTTCGTTTAGCGCTTTACTGTACAATGCTTCAAACATGAATTAAGATGGTTAAACTCGAAGATAAATGCTTCCGTGATTCTATCCATCAGTTCAATTGACTTTTGCTCAAAGTCTTTTCCTATTCGTATCTCAGTGCATTCACAGGGTTTATCATTGCAGCTTTAAGTGTTCGTAATCCCGCGATAGTCAATGACACTACTATAATAGTAAAAGACGGAACTATGAATGTAATGAGGTCCATATCCTTATAATTATTAAAAATGGATGCGATAAGTCCGTCCACAAGATAATAGCCAGCAGTCACTCCTACAGCACTTGAAACAAATAAAAGCAAAAAATAGCCTTTGCTTATCAAAAATACAATGTGACTTACTTCGCCACCTAAAACTTTTCGAACACCTATTTCTTTTGTCTTTTTAATGAGATTGATGGACACCAAAGTAAATAATCCTAGGCATGATAAGATAAATGCCACTATACCTAAGAAGCTGAATATTGTTAAAATGTTTTGATTCACCTCTTTGGCGCCTCTTAGTGACTCTTCCTGATAGAAGCCAGCAAAGGTCTTGTTTGGAATTTTGGAATTCCATTCTGTTTCCAGATAATTATAGACTTGAGATATATCATTGATGTTGGTTTTGGCAATGAGATAGCTATAAGTTCCGTCATCTTCAAACCTTAAGCTTTTAAGTCGAATTCCTAAAGGCTCCAACGGTGCCCAAAATCCATATAAGTAGAAATTCTTTACAACACCAATAACTGTCAAGGTCGTGGAGTCATTTACATATAATCTTTGCCCAATTGGATCTACCCAATCGAACTGCTCCACAAATTTCTCATTCACTACGATAGAACTTCTACTATCGGAAGCTTCCAACTCTTTAGAAAATGTTCGTCCTGCAACAATTTCAAGATCCATCGTTTCGGTATAACCTATTCCCACATCCAACATACCGACATTGAGTTCCTTGTCCTGATTTTTAAAAGTCATTCCATAGTTGCCTTGCCCAATGTGATTTTTCGCACTTGCAATACTCGTGATATTGGGATTCGCCTGCATAGAAGCATATATCTTCTGATATTGGGTTTCATTAAGGAGACTTACTCCTATTATTTGATCTCTATTATATCCCATGTCCAAGGTGTCCTGATACCTTGCATTTTGGATAAATGCCACACTAGCGAAAATGGCAATAACAGTAAAAGTGTATTGTGTTCCGAGTAGAATTTTAGTCAAGCTTCCTGCCCCTCCAATACTCAGACTTCCTCTTAATATATTTACTGGTTTGTACTTACTAATAAATAAGGAAGGATAAAGACCAGCTAGAGTAGTAGTAAAAACGAGCAAAACAACTAGAAAAATATAGATCCTAAAATCCTTCGAAAGATCCATTTTCAGTTCCATACCTTCCCACATAGCACCATACATTGGGACCAAGATAGAAGCAATCCCAACAGATATTAACAAGGCTAGAAAACATACTGTGAGATTTTCTGTCATGAACTGATTGATCAATTGCTTTCTAGTTCCACCTAGCACTTTACGCACTCCTATCTCTTTCAATCTACGATTCGAGTTTGCTATCGCGGTATTGGTGAAATTGAAGCAAGCAACGAGTAGAATGAGCAACGCCATTATTTGAGGAGTAAGGATGGCTTCTTTAGGCATGGCATTTCTTAATCCTGTCCATCTGATCGTTCTTGAAGCTTCAGCGTTTCCCACCATTGGCCGAAGCTTGAAATTATTCACAGTGAAATCTGGTCTTGCAGCTCTCTGAACATCCAGGTATTTGTCCATCATTGGTCCAAAAATTTCCGCCTGTGATGGGTCATTAAAGTATACAAAAGTATTTTGAGCATAAGAACCCCAATTCCCTTTCACATTGTCATCATACATTCTGAATCGATTCTCAAAAGCTGTGAGAATCTCAAAATGAACGGATGAATTTTGCGGAGGCTCCGCAACAACCGCACTAATTACAAAATTGAAACTCATTCCAGTATCATCAAATACAGTTAAGATCTTACCTATCGGATCTTCATCTTGATAAAACTTCTTAGCGTAGGTATCTGTAACCACTGCATTCTCTATTTCATGAATGCTTGAGAGATTACCACTTAAAACAGGAAAGGTGAATGAGTCCAAAAATCCTTCATCTGCATAACAAACGGACGTGTTGAAGATCTTGTCCATGTTCACATCTTTCACCGTGAATGTGTGAGATTCAAAACGAAATACACGATCGACATTTGAGAAATCATTTCTAACAGCCTGGGCCAAAGGCATTGGAACCCTCCCATATTCTATCAAATCACCTTGATTATCCACGACTTGATGGATTTTATAAATATGCTCGAGTTGGGTATGTGATTTATCAAAGTCCCAATTGAATTTGGAGTTCACATAAGCAACTATACAGCAAGCTAATGCGATACCAAGTCCAACTACGTTGATAGCGACGTAAACTTTGTTTTTAAGCAAGTTGCGTACAGCAACTTTCAGGAAATTCTTAAACATATTGTAGCAGGATGATGTTTTTGTTAAAGTAACATACTATTCATTTTCAATGACTGTGCCATTGATTTTAATAGTTTGATTGTGAGATAGTTGCGGTAATTCAGGAAGAATTGATTGTCCGTTTTCGTTCATAAAACAGCACACAAAGTGTCCGATATTTTAGCAAATCCTACTTACTTCAAAATCCACAGCCCATTTATAGTATTTTCAAAAAGCATTGAAAATCTTCCTTTACTCGGTCGGCATATTGAAAAGCTATGTTGGTGACCATTGCTTTAAAGGCTTTCCTTTTATCCCCTGCGAGTTCACTGAAAGCAATTGGCATTTCATGCTTTTCGGTGTTGAGTTTGTAGCTGGCACGTTTGTGCCTTGATGCCAATAAGTTGCCCCATACGCGAGCCATGTAAAGTAGTTTTTTAGGAGAGTTTAATTTCTCTGTTGGAAAATCACACTTAAATGGGGAACGTTCCTTTATAGAAAATGTAACACCATCAAGCTCTGTCCAGCCAAGATAGCGGTCAGGGTGCTCTGATAGTGCCTGAAATGCTAGCGCATGTCTCTTGCCACCATGACCAAACTTGAGATCATATTCAGCCTTTTCATCGGTGCTCATATGAAGATAAAGCGGAGCTTTACCTTGTTCTTTCATATCCAGTATCACATCGTCATCTTCAGCTTCGCTATCAGCCTCTATCAGTATATAGTATCTTTCTGAGCCAAGGGATCCTGTCCCTGCTTTTACTCGCTTTACGATATCCTTTATTTTGAAATGCTCTTTCTCATCTTTCAATGGAGAGATTATCGTCTTTTGATAAGCTTCTAAGGCATTAGATACGTTCTCAAAATCTTCCTTTGTCAAGGAACTCAATTTTTCATTTTCAAGATTGAAAGTTCTTTTACCTGCTTCAACTTTTGTCCATTTATCAAGCATTTTGAGACGATTCTTTTTAGCCTCTACCTTCTTCAGAAATTTATGCATCAAGCCAGTAGAGGTTTCTTTGGTTAGATGTACTTCGTTTTTATCATCGTCCTCATTATGAGAGATCATCTCATCGTAGTAAGATTCAGCAAAGACTTTTAGCGCCTTTTTCTGAACAAGATCGCTCAAAAGTCCATTGTTTCTACTATCCAGCACAATGCTCACTGCCATCCTCCAAAGATCAAACTGATAATCTGCTACAATAGCCTCATCAAAATCATCCATACAAAAAATAGCCTCGCCATAATGATTTGCATATGCCCCGTAATTGTACACATGAGCATCTCCGTTGATCCATGTCAGTGTAGCACTAGTCCCACCAAAAAAACTCATCCGCCAATCATTGTAAAAATCTTCCCAGTATAAATGATTAGATCCGCGAAAAAAGGCATAGGGTGATTCAGCCATTTTCTGAAATTTCTCATTTCGAAAATCCTCATGAATGCCCTCATTATTGAGAAGTAGTTCATGTCTTATTTTTTGTTCTCTGTTATGTAGAAGGAGTTTAGTCGTAGGCATACTTGTTGATGATGTTAGGCATTAAGAACCAATATGGTTCCGTACCAAAAATATATTTCAATCACCTGAAGTAAAAGATAAAATCAATCAAGTTTTTTTGGGTATTTTAAACCATTTTAATGCACCCCTTTATCGAAATAGGCACTCCTTATCAAACTAGTTTAAAATCCTTTCTCAGATTGATTTTTCGTTTCTCATCGGTTTTTATGATAAAACATAATTGATCAAGACACTTTTAAGGAACAATTCTGAATTGATTTAAATACTTAAGCCTTTTCAGGTATTTTGGAGTTAAATGTTTTACATATCCTTTTTTATGAAATTCCAGACTTTAAAATAATTGAATCTCAAACCAATATTAAAGACAATAATCAGCCAAAAAAAGAAACCAGCTATAAGTTGATAATTAACCATGTAGTCTTTCTGCCAATCCCTTCATGTATAGCGTGCCTCATATACCGCTAAATAGCTAGTTGATAATTTGGACATAGTATAAGCCGACCTATACTCTCTGGTTGATTTTGAGAAAAGACTTTGATTAGCGCTGCATTCCATCATTTGTTAAAAAATGTGTTTTGAATTAACGATGAATATGCTGGGCCTAACTCTGACTGAAGGTAGGATACAAAATCAAGCGAAGTGGGATAGATACCCTTATTTACATATGAATCCATGAACCCTTTCAACAGTTCATAAAACCTTTCTCTTCCTATTTTCTCACTAAAATCATAAAGTGCAATCGCGCCTTTGCCATAGGAAATGTACTGCTGCTCTGGCATTACCATGACTATAGATGGCTCTAAAATTATTGATGAACTCTTGCCACTTTCATATCGCTTTTTCTGCAGTTCATAGAACTTTTGAGCAATCGTTTCACCCTTATATTCTTCTAGAAGCCGAAGCATCAAATATTCTGTAATACTTTCAGTGAGCATTGTAGCACCTTTGGCATAGGCGGGTAGCACCTCATTGCCCCACCAGTGATGCGTTATTTCGTGTGCTGCTACATAATAGGCAACGTCTACCATATTCGTATCTTTTGACACTTCCGCCAAAAAGCGGGCTTCTGAGATGACCAAATTATTAGCGTAAGCAGTAGCAAAGGTTCCTGATGATAAAGGAAATTCGATAATGCGCACACATTTATAGGGATAAGGGCTAAAATGCTTTTCATTGAACTCGATGGCAGCTGACACACCCTCAACCATAGATGGAATCATTCGCTGATGGATGGAAAAAACATCAATATCTACAGTATTGAAAGCAATTTCGGTCTCGATATATCGTCCACTATGCATTCCAAAAGTGAATTTGACAGGTGATTTAGTTTTATATCTAAAAAAAGCTCTGTTGGCAATATTCCATTGATTAATCAGATCTCCCGGGGCAAGCGCAATTTGACCTTTCTCAGTACCTATGATGATATCTATGCTTACTTTGTCAGAATCAATGGATTGATAATGACGCAGCCCCACAAGACTATCCGATGGTTCGGGCATTTGGTCGTCAAAGTGATAGCCCAATCTCGGGAAAATATCCTGACCAAGAAATGTTCCATTTTCAAAAACATTGTTGTTCTGTGAGGTTATTGTATTTGGTTCACTTCGAATGTTGAAAGTAATTATTAAACTATCGTTTGGTAGTAACGTCTCTTCGAGCTTCCAGAGCTCTGTTTTCATATAGTCGTTTTTAAGGATTACCTCGAAAGATCTATTCAAACCCATGGTAGTGATCTCGTCAAAACCACTTTTCACCAGTAGTGTATCTATTGGGTTTCTTGAATTGTTAATCAGAATATAGTGCCCTTGGCATTCAAACTTTTGAAGTTGGGGGTATACGTTCAACTCTGCGATTAATGACAAAATTCGGGGTTGAGGAAGATGTCGATATTCTTTGAAGGATTCTTTGAATGCATTGAATTGATTTTCCGTACTTCCCATGCTCAAAGGGTTAACAGTCTCTGCTCGATGAATTTTCATTCCAAATAAGAGCATTGGAATTAATGGTATACCCAACAAGACAAGGTATCTGAAACTAAAATTCGAAAGGGCAGTACTCCAGCGATCCTTTATAGAAGAGTCTGCAGCCAAATCATAGAGAATAATGGCTATTATGAATAGAAATACTCCAAAGAAAAACCAATACCCTCCGATGATCAGTATGGAGTCCTCCAATGGTCCAAATCCATTGATTGCAGAATAGACCAGTCTGGGTATCTCGTTAAAGCGAAATAGATAGCTTTCAATCCCCATTGTAGAATATCCCTGAATCCCTATCCAAGCGAGCATCAATATGAAAATACCGACATAGAGGTTTTTAGCAAGACCATGAATGAAAATAGCTACCAGCGCCCAGGTAATCAGAGGAATTAAAGTATGTATGTATAAGGTTTTGAAATACAGGGAAATATCTAAAATGAAATAACCTTGATACAGTTGCATGAAAATGCCGCTGAAGATAAAAAAAGCAAGCATAATAAGCTGCATAAACACCAATGCAAAGAACTTTCCTATTAGGAATACGGACTTAGCCACTGGCGCAGCACTAAGTAATTGGTCCATGCCAAATTGTGATTCCTTTTGAATTAAAAAGCCAGCGAATATGAAGGTGGCTAGGACTATGACCATCGAATAAACGATAGCAGGCATCCCAATAATTACTTGTGTAGCAAGAACCATATTAAAATCACCTTTGGTGGTGACTTTCAATATGATGAACATCACGGAAAGTAATCCCAGTCCTAAAAGAATCCAAAAGGAAGTACTTGACAAAATATCCCAGAGATTCTTGATTGTAGTTCTCCAAAGGATTAGGAATTTTAAAGGCAGGGTAAACTCAATATTAATCTTACCTAAACTAGTAGATTTATGATCTTCGCTGCGGATCGATGAAGTCTGCTTTTTAATTTTCTTAAAACTCATTTTATCGATTGACTCTACAAATTCAAATCGGAAGTAGGCAAGAAAAAAGTAAATTGATGACAATCCTATCCATAACAATCTATTCAATAAGATCAATCCATCTACTGGTAGTAGATACGTATTCTGTGAGATAATATCCCAATCCTTTTGATAATATGTAGCAACATTCTGTCCAAGCGGATCTAGGACTGCTATCAGAAGTGGGTGTCCAGCAAGAGCATTTTCGGAGATTAATTGGAACAGAATAGGCATTAAAATAACAAAATAAGCCACATATATCTTACGAGAAGACATTACAACGGCAAAAGTCAGTAGTCCAAGCGTTATCCAATTGGGCAAAACATAGACTAGAAAAACCTGAGCATATGATTTCAAAATGAACGGACCCAATAAATTAGGATTGAGTCCGTCCAGTTGCTCAGTGAGCATAAATGTGATTATAACAACGATCGAAATTGCCAATACAACCAAAAGACTGGCTACCAGCCGACCAGACAGATAGGTACTCTTCTCCAGAGGAAAGCTGTAAATAATAGCATGAGCATTGGATTTATAATCTTTGAACAGGCTAACACCCACTATTGCTGGTAATAATATGAAGATGAACTTATGAAAATAGAGGATCACATAATTGATACTTGCTGGCGAATTTATCCATCGCTGTAAGACTACACCATCAGGCAAGGGATCAAAAAACCCAAGTGATCCGGCATAGATTAAGGCTCCCAATAATACAAAGGAGATGGTATAGAAATATACAGACCACTGGCTGATCCAGTATTTTAACTCGTGTATTAGCTCCTTGCTAAACATGTTAAGATATCTTTTTAAGCGTACAGAAATAGACATCTTCTAAGTCTGGCTCAGCATTTTGCCAATGCACTTCCTGCAGTTCTCCATTTCTAGGTAATCCTATTGAATGAACGCGTACCAACATACTGTTGTCTTGAAGGTATGCTGAGGACAACACTCTAAAGTGTTGAGCAAATTGTGAAAGGTCATCTGGTTTGATTTTGGCTATCCAAATTTTACCTTTTAGTCTCCTTATCAACTCATTGGGTGCGTCGTGTTCATGGACTTGCCCACTGCTAATGATTGCCATGTCTTGGCAAAGTTCCTTGACATCAGCTACGAGATGGGTAGAAAAGATGACGGTATTGTTGGTTCCGATAGCCCTTATAACATTTAGAAATCGAGTTCGCTCAGCAGGATCAAGCCCTGCAGTTGGCTCATCTACAATAATCAATTTTGGATCATTCAGCAATAACTGAGCTATTCCAAATCGACGCTTCATTCCTCCTGAATAACCGCTTACATGTTTTTTCCGGACATCATAAAGATTGGTCAAAGAAAGCACTTCTTCGACGCGCGCACGTCTCATTTTTTTGCTAAATACCCCTTTGAGCAAAGCAAAATAATCCAATAGTGACTCAGCAGATTCTCCTGGATACACCCCAAACTCTTGAGGAAGATACCCGAGTATCTTTCTCAGCTCCAAAGGATTTTCCAATACATTGAGATCTCCAAAGTGAATGGTACCATGATCTGCTGGCTGCAATGTAGCGATGGTCCGCATGAGGCTGGATTTGCCTGCGCCATTTGGTCCCAGTAAACCAAACATACCCTGACGAAGCTCGATCGTTAAATTATCAAGCGCTTTTACTCCATTAGAATAGGTCTTAGAAACTTCATTAACAATTAGATTCATAGAGAGGCTTTAGCCAATGACGACTGAAGTCTCGTTTTGTTACTCTCAACCTATCGAAAACTTAAGATTTTGTTGAACTATTTATCCTTTTCGATTTTAAATGAAGGTGATTTATAGTCGCTTGGTAAATACTCAGGAGGCAGTCCGACCTGATGCCCATCTCGAACTGCGCGATAATGTGGTGAAAGAATCTCCACTCCAGCCTCATTGAATTTGTCCTGAATGTTTTGATGCAAATTGGAGTAAACCCAAGCCATTCGTTCCGGCAGATCAGTATAGGCATTTAGCTGATAGGATACGTAATTATCATCTAAACTTGTTTGCAATACGAATGGCTTTTTCGCTGTAATTACTCCTTCAGACGCCTCAGCTGCTGTGATAAGTAATTCGTGTACTTTTCGCCATGAAACATCATATCCAATAGTTACCGATGTATGAAGAATCAAACCTTCATCAGAATCCTTCGCTGTAGAGTAGTTGATAGTATGACCAGTAAGTATGGAAGCATTTGGGACAGTAATATACTCATTCTTCACTGTTTTGACACGAGTCACCAGTAGAGACTTCTCAATAACTTGTCCTGTGACCTCTCCTATCTTAACCCTATCTCCTATCTGAAATGGGCGCATGTATGTAATCACCAATCCTGAGACCGCATTGGCAATAGCCGTAGAGGAGCCCAATGAAAACAGAATACCTAAAAAAACAGATACACCTTGAAAAATTGGAGAGCTCGATCCCGGTAAATAAGGAAAGATGACAATGAACATGAAAGCATATAGTAGAAATCTGACAATGTTGAAAGTAGGTGCCGCCCAATCCTTGTGGAAACCAGAGAATGTCAAACGTCCAGCCTCAACTTCATGAGAGATGAATCTGATTAATTTGATAGCGTAGTGCGTCACAAAATAGATGACAACTATGGAGAATACATTAGGTAGATAATTCCAAAAGGCGCTAAATATTCCCTTAGCAGGATTCCAAACCCAATCAAACAAGGTATTTGCCCATCCTTTAGTAAAAGGGAATAAGCTGAATATGATTGGCAAAGAGATATAAAGCACAATAAAGAATACGATTCCCTTCAGCACAGTCACTAATTGTAGTGCTAATTCAAGTTCTCGCTTTGGCGGTAAGATTTCATAATTATGAAGTTTAAATCCCTTGAAGTATACGTCTTCTTTTGATCTTACCCATTGGGCTAGTCTCCTAAAAGCTCGATTCAGAAAGAATACCAAAACATATGCAACCAATATTATCAGCAGCGTCAAGGCCGTTCTTATAAGTATATTTTTAAGACCATTATTCTTTCGCTCTGAAGCAATTGCGAGTTTAAAATTTTCGGCTAATTGATTAGCCAGCTGTTCCTTAGTCTTATTTTCCCAAAGTGCATCCCAGTCGGTAACACTCATTAAAATCATATCACCATAGGATATATCCACTGTCGATTCACTAGCGATTACTTGGATTGAGTCCGGAGCATACGCATCATTATTATAGAGAATCTCTATCTTCCTACTTATAGAAGCTGCACGTTCTTTTGGATGAACGGGACCAATTTTGATATATACAGTATATAAAGTGTCCCCAAATGGAGCTACAGGAAACCCTGTAGTAGTGCGCTTCATTTCGAGTATTTTCTCATTCCTGGTAGCATTTCGCAAAGAATCCTTCTGCTCTATTTCTTTTATTTGACCAAGAAGCTCAGCTTGTTTCCGTTGGTCTCTTTCTTTTAGAAGGGAGATTTTTTCTATAAGATCTAACTTGAGAAGGGAATCCGCTCGGTTTTTGAGTACACTTTCCTCTACTAGGTTTTTATAATTCTGAATTTCAATTTGAGACGAATCAATTTGACTCCCTGCTAAGGAAGTATCTAAATCTTGCGAGAGAGCGGGAAAGCTATATACGGCAATTAAAATGAAATAGAGGATGTTTTTAAGCAAGGCGAACAATGTAGGTTGACTTTAAATTGTTGTGATTTTTAAGATAATATTGAATTGTAGGATCTATTAATGATTGTCCAAACGCATCGATGAACGTAGGTTTTTTCAATAGGTTTTAATTTTAAAGGCGTATTTAGGCACATTATGACACAGACTGAATTTAAATCGTATTTATGTCAAATTATATTTGTGAATAGGTCAATAAAAAAGCCAATTCCTTTCGGAATTGGCTTTCTAATTTAATGCTTAAATCTTCTTATTTCGCTGAAAGCGAGATGTTCAAAGTGATATCATCAGAAAGAATCATGTCTTTCATGTAATGAACCCATTTGACATCATAGTCTTGTCTGTCGAATACCAATACGCCCGCACCTGTAAGACCTGATTCAGTTACTTCTACTGAAGATAAAGTCACAGTCTCTTCTTTAGTAATACCACGTACTGTAAGATCACCTGTCAAAGTATTTCCAGTTTGAGACTTGATTACGAATGTTGAAGTTGGAAATTCTTCCACTAGGAAGAAGTCACCCGTTGACAAATGACCAATAAGGTCAACTATTCTTCCCTGTTCTGCATCTGCAGGTTTGTAAGAAGCAGAATCCAAAGGCTGGATAGTAGTCATGTCTATTACGATAGATCCACCAGTGATTGAATCACCTACTGCAGTGATCGTACCTTCAGAAATACTGATAACACCATTGTGACCATATACACCAGCTACTTCACCTTTCCAGGCTACTGTTGATGCAGATGCGTCTACTGTATATGTTGTTGGTTCAGCAGCTACTGTTTCTTCCGTAGCAGCTTCCTTAGTTGAGCTTCCTCCACATGCAGCAACGAATAGCGCCACTACAGTGATCATTAGAATGTTCTTTTTCATGAATTTTTTCTTTAGTTGGTTTTTAAAACAGCACAAAAGTAATGAAAATATATGTAACTACATTTAATGCTTAAACATTAAATACTTTTCAATAGGATATGATTGCATTAAAATATTAGCAATTTCTATAACCTCAATTACTAAATTCTACGATTCTTTCAAATTTGAGGAACCTCATGAGATGGAAAAGTTTAAATTGCGACCTCCAAATAATCGTATATTTTGCTATGTCCGAATTTCCTCCTTGCCCCAATTGTAAATCACCCTATGCCTATCCTTCTGATGCACTATTGATGTGTCCAGAATGTGGTCACGAATGGAGTCAGAGTGAACCAGAACTCAAGGAAGTTTCTAAGAAAGTTCTCGATGCAAATGGTAATGAACTAATAGATGGAGATACGGTGGTCGTGTTAAAAGATCTACCCGTCAAGGGCATGCCTAAACCTGTTAAATCTGGCACTAAAGTGAAGAATATCAGATTGACAGATGGTGATCATAATATTGATTGTAAAATCGATGGATTTGGGTCGATGGCACTGAAATCTGAGTTTGTAAAGAAGGCATAAAAGACCTCCATTCATTGTAAATCACTTTACCAGCAGCCTTTCGCTTACTTTTCCACTTAGAGTCACTCCTGTGTGTCCGGGGTAGTTTACTTCCACACTACCATCAAATAGTTCTTTAGAGAGTATTTCAAAATCCACACCCAGTGATATCTCTCTGCTATTCAAGAAATTCAGAAACTCATCTGATGAATTCTCAAGTGCTAGTAATTTAACCTTTGTACCAGGTGCGCATTCACTCAATCTTCTTAATGTTAGATGAGCAATTCTCCCTTCCTTGTCTGGTATAGGAGAACCGTGGGGATCTACCTTTGGAAATCCCATTAGCTCATCCATCCTATCGAAAAATATAGGTGACTTAATGTGTTCTATTTGCTCTGCAATAGCATGGACTTCTTCCCATCCAAAACCCATTTGATCCACTAAATACATCTCGGTAAGGCGATGTTTACGGATGACCACAGCTGCAATCTTTCGTCCCTTATCTGAAAGTACAATGGGTTTGTACTTCTCATAGTTTACTAGACCCTTTGCCTGCAGGTTTTTGATCATACTGTTAATACTGGGTTTGCTTACCTGCAGGAAATGGCTAAGATCTGTAATATTTACCTGATCATCTTGATGAGAGAGAGCAAAGAGTGCCTTGAGATAATTTTCTTCTGTCGATGATATCACGATGGTATTTTTCACTAAGATAAAAAAAGCATGTTAATAATTATGTTAGACTAATCTAACAATATAGATTTGTTGTTCTAAACTATGATTAAATCAAAATTACAATACTTCGTTCTGCATATCATTGTGTTGATGAACCATGTCTGTTTGGGTCAATCTCAATCCATCATAGGTAGCGTGATGAGTGCTAATGAGCCTGTCCCATTCGCTACTGTAGCCCTTCAAGGCGCACCATTGGGAACTACAACTAAGGCAGATGGCACATTTGAGATAAGCAATGTTGCTCCTAATACGTATCAACTTATTGTCAGTAGTGTTGGTTTTGAAACCCAAACAAAAAGAGTAATCGTCGTTGGAAATAAAGCGACAAGTGTGATGATAGATCTGAAAGCTGCAGTGTCTGCTTTAGATGAAGTAGTTATCTCAGCAACTATGAAAGAGGTGAGCCGAATGGAAAGCCCAGTTCCCATAGAGGTTTACAGTGATCTCTTTTTCAAGTCAAACCCCACTCCTTCCGTATTTGAATCCTTACAAAATGTTAATGGCGTACGTCCGCAACTCAACTGTAACGTTTGCAATACGGGAGATATTCATATCAATGGACTAGAAGGTCCATATACCATGGTATTAATAGATGGTATGCCAATTGTAAGCGGCCTTTCCACTGTTTATGGACTTACTGGAATTCCCCAGTCACTCGTACAAAGAATAGAAATAGTAAAAGGCCCGGCATCTACACTTTATGGCTCTGAGGCTGTAGGCGGGTTGATCAATATCATAACAAAAATGCCTGAATCAGCACCTTTGGCAGCTATAGATATATTTGCTACAGACTGGCTTGAGATCAATACTGATATAGCTGTGAAAGCAAAACTCGGAGAGAATGCTGATTTGCTATCAGGTATTAATTATTTCAATTACCAAAATCCGATTGATCGAAATGGTGATGGGTTTACGGATCTCACTTTGCAAAATCGTATTTCGTTCTTCAATAAAATCTCTTTCCATAGACGTGACAATCGACTTGCTTCTATTGCTGGTAGATATGTTTACGAAGATCGATGGGGCGGACAAATGCATTGGACCAAAAAGGATCGTGGAGGAAACGAAGTTTACGGAGAGAGTATCTATACCAGTAGATGGGAGCTTTTTGGCACTTACCAATTACCTGTTGCAGAAAATTTACAATTTCAGTTTAGCACCAATGGACATAATCAAAATTCAGTCTATGGCACTACGGTCTATAAGGCCGATCAATATGTTGGCTTTGGTCAGTTGACATGGAAAACACAAATGAATAAACATGACTTGTTGCTTGGTCTCACCTATCGCAATACGTTCTATGATGACAATACTCCAGCCACCTCCAATCAAACAACAAAAGATAACCAACCATCTCAGATACATCTTCCTGGAGCTTTCGTTCAAGATGAGATAGCCCTCAGCTCACAACAAAAGCTATTGCTTGGATTGCGCTATGACCATAATAGCTTGCATGGCAATATTCTCACTCCACGAGTTAATTATAAGTGGAGCTCATATAATAAAATGACCGCATTGCGCCTTAGTATTGGTAATGGGTACCGTGTGGCGAATGTTTTCACAGAAGATCATGCTTCGCTAACTGGCGCAAGACAAGTGGTATTTAAGGATGCCTTACTTCCTGAAACCTCTTGGAATGCAAATATTAATTTTGTTAAGAAGATATATACGTTGAGAGATTTATTCATCGGGCTGGATGCGAGTGCCTTTTACACTCATTTTACGAATCGCATCTTGCCGGATTATGAGTCCGATCCCAATCTTATTATATATTCGAACCTCGATGGGTTCTCTGTTTCCAAAGGCATTTCTATTAATACAGATTTTTCATGGGTCAACGGTCTCAAACTATTGGCAGGAATAACTGTTATGGACGTCTCTGTCACCGAAAATAACATAACAAGAAAACAACTTCTCACTGAGTCTTTCCAAGGCGTATGGAGCTTGGGGTACACTTTCCCAAGGGCTAAGCTTACATTTGACTATACTGGTAATTTATATGGTCCCATGCGTTTGCCTTTGCTTGGAGCGCTTGACGATCGAGATCCATATTCGCCTTGGTGGAGTATCCAAAACATACAGTTGACGAAAATGCTTCCGAAGGGGTTTGAGATATATAGTGGCGTAAAAAATCTACTGAACTTTAGACCACCAGCAAATAGTATAGCTCGATCTTTTGACCCTTTTGATAAAGAGGTTGAGTTTAACAATAGCGGTAATGTAATAGCAACTGCGAATAACCCCAATGCCATGACATTTGATCCTACCTACGTATATGCCAGCAATCAGGGCATCAGGATGTTTTTGGGCTTACGATATCTCATTGAATGATGTTTTTGCAATTAAATTGATGAAAGTAGTTAATAGGTTTCTCTTGAATTGCTTTCTCATCGATTAACATCTATGATTAACCCTCTCCACTATTTTGTATTAGTTTTGGCGCTTTCAAATCTGACACGATAAATTTCTTGATTAAAAAACTTCTTTTTGCTTTAGCTTTTGTGGGAGCCTTGGTCATTATCATTCTTTCAATGGATGATGAAAATCCAGAATTAACAAACAAAGACTCCATTAATTCAGAGGTAGTGCACATCACTATCGATACCCCGATACTTGATACTTTGTCAATAGAGCCAATTATTGTCCCAAAGCTTCCACAAAAGTGGACACAAATGAAAGTGCGTTTTGGGGATACATTTTTTAGAATTCTTAAGGGATTGAGAATTCCCAGAAACATTATTGAGCAGATCAACTCACAGATCTATACTTATGTGAAGGTTACGGATTTTAAAGCTGGAGATACTTACAGCATTATGCGAGACAGCCTATCCAATGCACCTGTATTGTTAGAGTATCCAATTGATGATAGCACCTTGGTCAATATTGACTTGGTGACCGCAAAAGTAGATTTGGTGCATAAAGAAGTCAAGAAAACAATTTTGGTTTCCAAAGGTGTCATTCGCTCATCGCTTATAGGTGCTATTATGGACAGTGGCGGAACCGAAGATTTGGCAAATAAGATCTTAAGTGTCTTTGCGTGGAAAATAGACTTCAATCAGTTAAATAAGGGAGATGAATTCACGATCATCTATGAGCAGGCGTCTATTGATGGTGAAGTAATCGGAAGCGGGAAGATTCATGCAATTTCCTTTAAGCATGGTGAGAAAACATGGGAAGGATTTCTTTTCAACAATGGCAATGGTTCAGAGTACTTTGATGAAGATGGCATGAACATGAGTCATGCACCGTTGATATTCGATCAAATCACCTCGCTATATGCTCATAGAAGATTTCATCCGACACAGCGAAGATACAAGGCGCATTACGGGATGGATTTTGAAGCCAAAGAGGGTACTCCAGTTGAAGCCGCCTTTGATGGTGTGATAACTAGAGCTATCTATGGACGAGCCAACGGCAATAATGTCAAAATCCAGCACTCAAAGGATTTGGCTACACAGTATTTGCATTTTTCCAAGATAGAACAATCTATTCATGTTGGAGATTCTGTAAAAAGAGGTCAGGTAATAGGCTATGTTGGCAGTACAGGATATTCTAGCGGACCACATCTTTGCCTACGTCTTTGGCATAAGAACCAACAAAGAGATCCGCTTAATTACAAACTAATCAGACGTGCAGATATATCTGAAGCCAATATGGCAAAGTTCAAACAGCAGGTAATCTCTTATAAGGAGATGCTTTATTCTAAAAACTAAAAACTAAGAGTAAACCTGGGTTTTGAAAATCTCCTTTTCAAGAATGCATTCTAAATGGTATTGAAAGGCTTACTCCTCTAGTGATTTAACCAGATTGATTGATTCTGAATTGATGCAGTAACGTAATCCACTAGGTTCTGGACCGTCTGGGAATACATGACCGAGATGTGCATCACACACATTGCACATGACCTCTACACGAACCATCCCAAAGCTTTTGTCCATCACATACTTAATTGCATGATCAGCGATTGGTTGATGAAAACTCGGCCAACCTGAACCAGACTCAAACTTGATAGTTGAATCGAATAATGGCTCTCCGCAACATAGACAAGTGTACTTGCCCGCTTCATGCGAATAACAAAGTGCACCTGACCCAGCCCGCTCTGTTCCTTTGTTTCGAGTAATCCTGAATTGTTCTGGTGTGAGAATGGCTCTCCACTCCTCGTCACTTTTATCCACGTGCCTATTTGGATTTGGACTTCCTTGCCTCGCGTATTTTATAACTCCATTCCAATCTATCATAATGCTATTTTTATCTGTAACAGTGAAACCAAGACAATTGTTGAATGGCTTTAAATAGAAATTGGTCCAACGAGTATAGATAACTCCTTGGACCAATCACCTAATATTATTCAGATATCCTATTTGACAGGTACTTCGTCAAACGAAGATCGCAGCATGGTTGGTAGTGTGAATCCTTGAAAAAGAATAGATCCAATCACTACCACAGCAGTCATAGTGAAAATAAGTTCTTTGCCAGGAAAATCATCCAATGCCAAAATCAAGGCAATTGGTAGACCTCCCCTAAGGGCACCCCAGGTCATCACTGAAACAGTGTCTTTGTGAATTTTAACTTTTCCTGAAAGGAGCTTGACAGGTAGATATACGCTAACCCATCTTCCGAAAAACACCACGTTTATAGCTAAAAATCCTGCTGCAAACCACATTGGATTTAGTTCCATAATCAATAACTCAAGACCCATAAGAACAAAAAGCATGACTGCCATGACCTCTTCCATAAGGTTCCAGAATTTGTAGACGTAAGTACCAACGCTAGATTCACTCGTCGCAGATTCTCGGCTAAGATTCCCTATGATCAAGCCCATAACAATAGATACTGACTTGGAGTAAATACTGAAATAAGCAGAGATGAATGAGCCTAAAAGCACCAAAGCAATGGTGATGAGTACTTCTATATGAACATCATCATTATCAATAAATTTCAATAGTTGAAAACCAATTAGCCCCATTATAACTCCTATAGATATACCTCCAAGGAGTTCCAAAGCTAAGATTTTCGTGAAAGTTCCAATTGTAATTTCGTGCTCTCCAGTGACCACTGCTAAATGATATAGCACGAATGCCAAAACCACTGAGAAAGCACCGTTAAAAAGCGATTCACCTTCTACTTTTGTTTCTAATAATTTTGGGATAAGAAACCTTTTAACAGGACTGCTATTGGTAATTGGGTCAGTAGACGAAATCACTGCGCCGAAAACACTACAATACATAAATGATAAATCAATACCAAGCAAACCTAGAATAAGGTACATCATACCACCAATGGCGAAGGTAGAGATAACAGCTCCAGCTAACGAAATGAATATAACAGTGATTTTCTGTGCACCTAGTTTATGAATGTTCATATTCAATCCGCCAGCAAATAGGATCACACTTATTACCATTTGGTTAAGAACGCTCCTAAAATCAAAAGCCTTAATATGACCAGGGATATCCAAAGAAGGCATAATAAACTCCGCAATGAGTAGTATTATAGACATCACTAGCGTGAGTATGATGAATCCAACAGAAGAGGGTAACTTCAAGTAAAGTGTATTAACAAAAATGAATAACCCTGAAATGAAAATTAAAACGGCGATTAGGTCGAATACGTGCATAGTACTTTTAGGCTTTCTAAGGCATTAAATATAGTCCAAGGAAAGTAAAAAACGTATCAATGAATTTGAACTACTTCTTTGGATTGAAAACAAACGGGCAAATGTAATATTGGAATCAATTGTAAATACCTTAAAAGAGGATATGTTTTTGGGACTTAATTCAAATATGCACTGTGAATAACTTATCTAAAAGTGGCTAAACCTTCTGAAAAAACTCTTTGTGACGATATTACTTTAGCAGCTTCAGCTTTTGCCACCGAGTGTTTATTTCGAAAGTAACAATAAAATACTCAAACGATATGATGGATTGTAATAAATCACTTCAACCACTGATTCTAGTAACAACATGCAACCTTGAATTAATTTAATTTAAAATATTTACTCAGACCTTTTAGCGCAATTGAATTTCTTTATACATTCGTTTACTTTTTCTTAAAATTGAAAACTCAAAAACTCGGCATATCGCACATTATATTCGCATGGCTCCTCCTTGCTACTATTGCGACTACTGCAGTTTACAATCAAAACTATTTCGCTGATCCTGACATTGAGGAGTCTATGGCTTTTGAAAAAGAAGCTGTGGATGGTGAAAAGGAAATGAATCTCTTCCTATTGGCTGACTTTGGACATGTTGCCGAGCTAGTCAGTATTGATCGGATTTTACAAACCCAATTACATACTTGCGAATCAATACAGTCGATTCGCACTCCCAAGAAACTATATATCATGTATAGTCAGCTCAAAAGCCATCTCGGATAATATTGGCCTTGAATGAGTTCTTAGCAAAGACTCGTCCAAAAACCACAATCTCGTATTTCAGATTTTAGCTATTCAATAGCATTTCTAGAGGGTTTTCGCTAGAATCAGAAAATGACGAGGATAAGTCTAATTGATAATCGGATCAGTCCGAATTCAAACTCATAACATTTATATCATTTCATTTTAAATCCTATGAATAAAATTCATTTCATTGTCGGCCTTTGTCTAGTACTCCTATTCACCAGCTGTCAAACACATAAAGAACATCACGAAGAAGCAACCAAATTTATGGTTACTAGTCCAGCGAAAATGGACACGTTGATCTCCAGAAACTATGTTTGTCAAATACATTCTGTTCAACATATAGAGCTACGCGCCTTGGAGCGAGGCTATCTCGAAAAGATATTTGTGGACGAGGGTCAGTTTGTTAAAAAAGGACAACTCATGTTTCAAATAATGCCGAGACTTTATCAAGCTGAATTACAAAAAGCGGAAGCCGAAGCACATTATGCTGAAATAGAATACCAAAACACCAAGAAACTCGCAGATGCCAAAGTCGTAGCGCCGAATGAGTTGGCATTGGCGGAAGCTAAATGGGCTAAAGCAAAAGCGGAACTTTCGTTGGCCCAAGTACATCTCGATTTCACACAAGTTCGTGCACCATTCGATGGTATCATGGATCATTTCCATGTAAGACAAGGAAGCTTGCTAGAAGAAGGCGAACTACTTACTACGCTTTCTGATAATCATGAAATGTGGGTTTACTTCAATGTGCCTGAAGCAGAATACCTAGACTACAAAATCAAGTTGAGTGAAAATGGAGACAGTCCATTGAAAGTGAAACTTTTGATGGCCAATAATAAGGTGTTTGAAGACTTAGGAGTTGTTAACACTATAGAAGCTGACTTCAACAATGAAACTGGAAATATTGCATTCAGAGCGACATTTCCTAACAAAAGAGGAATTTTAAGACATGGTGAAACAGGTAGTATTCTTGTAGATGCACCATTGATAGATGCACTTTTGATTCCTCAGAAATGTACTTTTGAGATTTTAGATAAACGATACGTCTTTGTTGTGGATGAAGATGGTATGGTTAGGTCAAGACAAATAAAAGTAGGTGCTGAACTTCCACATCTTTACGAAGTAACGAGTGGTTTGAAAGAATCCGATAAAATATTACTAGAGGGATTGCGAAAGGTCAGAGATGGCGACAAAATCGAGCAGGAGTTCTTGGAACCTTCTGTTGCGATTTCACAACTAGAACTCCACGCTGAGTAATCCTTTCACCTCTAATTAGCAGAAAACATGTTTTTAAGTAGAATAATACATCGGCCAGTGTTGGCCATTGTGATATCAGTAGTGATTCTTTTTGTTGGATCGCTAGCTATCAAGACACTACCTATCTCTCAGTTTCCGTCAATCGCTCCTACGACAGTGAATATTTTCATTGCCTATCCGGGATCAAGTGCTGAGGTATTGGTGAATTCCACGCTTATTCCATTGGAGCAAGCAATAAATGGTGTACAAGGCATGCGATACATTGCCTCTGATGCTACCAGTGCTGGTGAAGCCACGATTCGAATCATCTTCGAACCGGGTACAGATCCTAACCAAGCGGTTGTTCAAGTAAAAACGCGCGTGGATCAAGTAATGCCTTTACTCCCACCACTAGTGCAGCGAGAAGGGGTTATCATCACTCCTATTCAGCCAAGTATGTTGATGTACGTCAACCTCTACAGTACCAATAAGGACGATGATGAAAAATTCCTTTACAACTATGCTAACGTAAGTATGATACCCGAAATCCAAAGGGTTAAGGGTATCGCACGAGCTCAGATACTAGGTAGCCGTCAGTTTGCGATGCGTATTTGGCTAAAGCCAGACAGAATGCGTGCATATAGAATCTCTGCGGAGGAGGTTATGGAATCTATGCTTGAGCAAAGCATCATAGGTCGTCCAGGTAGATTGGGACAAAGCTCAGGTAAGCAAGCTCAATCACTTGAATATGTGCTGACCTATCAAGAGCGCTATAACAAGCCAGAGCAATATGAAAACATCATCATCAGGGAAAATGAAGAAGGTGAAATAATTAGACTCAAAGATATCGCTGAAGTAGAATTAGGTAGTGAGTTCTTTGATATCTACTCCAACCTAGATGGTTATCCGGCAGCTTCTATTGTATTGAAACAAACTGTTGGAAGTAATGCGTCGGATGTAATCGCAGAAGTTAAATCCAAACTGGAAGAGATGGAAGAGAACTTCCCTCCTGGTATGGACTATAAGATCAGTTATGATGTTTCTAACTTCTTAGATGCATCTATTGAGCAAGTGACGCATACCCTTCGTGATGCCTTTATCTTGGTGGCACTGGTTGTGTTCTTATTTCTAGGCGATTGGCGTTCTACGTTGATACCCATTATTGCTGTACCTGTATCACTAGTAGGTACATTCTTTATCCTACAGATATTCGGGCTTTCCATCAACTTGATTACACTTTTTGCCCTTGTGCTGGCGATTGGGATTGTGGTGGATGATGCGATCGTAGTGGTGGAAGCTGTTCATGCGAAAATGCATGAGAAGAACCTCACACCGTATGTAGCTGTGAAAGAAGTAATGGGCGAAATTAGTGGCGCCATCATCGCCATCACTTTGGTAATGGTGTCAGTATTTATACCAATTGCATTCATGCCTGGTCCCGTAGGTACATTTTATAGGCAGTTCTCCATTACCATGGCCAGTTCGATCATCTTATCAGCGATTGTGGCGCTTACCCTTACCCCAGTTCTCTGCGCGATGCTATTGAAAAATACGCATGGACAACCAAAAAAGAAATCCATTCTGAACAAAGCACTAGATGGCTTTAATAATGGATTTGAAAAGGTCACAGGTAAATACGTCGGCTTATTGAGGCTGATTGTAAATAGACGTGTAGTGACTTTCGGGGTTCTAGCAGCCTTTAGTGCAGGAATCTACTTTGAGAGTCAAATTTTGCCTTCTGGCTTTATACCAAATGAGGATCAGGGAACAATTTATGCAATCATTCAAACACCTCCTGGTGCTACGCTAGAGCGTACCAATCATGTAGCATTGGAATTACAGAGGATTTGCGAAGAAATAGATGGAATCGAATCAGTTTCAGCACTTGCGGGCTATGAGATCATGACGGAAGGTCGTGGTTCGAACGCTGGTACTTGTCTTATCAACTTAAAAACTTGGTCAGAACGAGAGCATTCTGTACATGAGATTATGGAAGAGTTGGAAGAGAAAACCAAAGAACTGGGAGCGGTTATTGAATATTTCGAGCCGCCAGCAGTACCTGGTTTTGGTTCTTCTGGTGGATTTTCTATGAGACTTTTGGATAAAACCAATTCTACTGATTATCATGAGTTTGAAAGGATCAATAACAACTTCATGGATGCATTGCGCAAGCGCGAAGAAATGACTGGTCTATTTACCTTTTTTGCTGCCAATTATCCACAGTATGAACTGGAAATCGATAATCAGGTGGCCATGCAAAAAGGCGTAACAATCGGTAAGGCTATCGAGAATCTCAACATCATGATCGGTAGTACCTACGAGCAGGGTTTCATCAGGTTCGGTAGATTTTTCAAAGTATATGTGCAAGCAGGTCCGGAGTATAGAAGATATCCTTCTGATCTAGAGGCACTGTTTGTGAAAAACGATCATGGTGAAATGGTCCCTTACTCTTCATTTATGAAAATAACGAAGAAACAAGGTCCTAATGAAATCACGAGATACAACCTTTACAACTCCGCCTCAATAAGAGGTTTGCCGGGCGAGGGATTTACCACAGGAGATGCCATTGCTGCAATTCGTGAAGTTGCTGCGGAGACATTACCAAGAGGTTACGATATAGCCTGGGAAGATCTTTCCTATGATGAAGCTGGTCGAGGAAACGAGGCGATTTACATTTTCATAGTAGTACTAATCTTCGTTTATCTGGTTTTGGCTGCACAGTATGAGAGTTTCCTATTACCGCTTGCAGTGATCTTGTCTTTGCCTGTCGGTATTTTCGGATCGTTTGTCATGTTACAAGCAATGGGCTTAGCCAATGATGTCTATGCACAGGTCGGATTGATTATGCTAGTTGGTTTGCTTGGTAAAAATGCGGTTTTGATCGTGGAGTTCGCGGTGCAAAAGCACAGTCAAGGCGCTACCATCTTTGATGCGGCAATTGAAGGTGCTAAAGTAAGGTTTAGGCCTATTTTGATGACCTCTTTCGCATTTATCGCAGGGTTGATTCCACTGGTACTTTCTCATGGAGCTGGTGCTGTAGGTAATAAGACGATCGGATCTTCTGCAATGGGTGGAATGGTTTTCGGTACCCTTTTCGGCGTATTGGTTATCCCTGGCTTGTATTATGTATTTGGTAAGTTGGCTGAAGGTCGCAATTTGATTCATGATGAACATCAAGAACCATGGTCGGAAGAATTTGTACAAGTAACTCAAGATCAAGCGCAAATGATGGAAGAATTACAAAAGAGAAAAGCTGACGAGTTAAAAGAGCAAAAAAGAAAAGACGATGAGTAAAATAGCAATAGCAAAAATCTTTGGGGTAGTCAGTTTTGTGTTTTTCATGACTGCATGTACACCAGATTTGAATGTGACAAAAACGGTAAATACTACCACTCCGGAAAGTTTCGGTGGTTCCAAAGACACAGTAAATACTGTAGCAGTGGTTTGGTCAGATTATTTCAATGATCAAAACCTCATAGCGCTGATAGATACAGCTTTGAAAAACAACCAAGAGCTCAACATCATGCTTCAAGAGATAGAAATCTCTAAAAACGAAGTGATGGCTCGCAAAGGCGAATACATACCTCAAGTGGGTGTAGGCGCTGGGATTGGTATAGACAAAGTGGGAAGATACACTCGCAATGGAGCACTAGAAGCAAATAATAATATCAGACCTGGTGTAGAATTTCCCGAACCACTGGGAGACTACATGTTAGGGCTGAATGCTACTTGGGAAGTCGATATTTGGAAGAAGCTTCGCAATGCCAAGCAGTCGGCTTATATGAAATATTTGGCTTCTATTGAAGGTAAGAATTTCATGGTCACAAACCTTGTCGCTGAGATAGCTAACTCCTACTATGAACTGCTCGCTTTGGACAACCAATTGTCTATTTTGAAGCAAAACATAGGGCTACAAAGTAGTGCGCTGGAAATTGTAAAACTTCAGAAGGAATCAGCTAGGGTTACTGAATTAGCTGTCAGAAGGTTTCAAGGGCAGGTTTACTATACGAAGAGTTTGCAGTTTGGCATTCAGCAGCAAATCATAGAGACTGAAAACAAGTTGAATATGCTTTTGGGTAGGTACCCACAGACTATTCAGCGTGATTCAGATGCGTTTGAGGCGATAGTTCCAATGGTAGTGAAGGAAGGCATCCCATCACAGCTTTTGGAAAACAGACCAGACGTCAGACAAGCGGAGTTGGATTTATCTGCTGCGAAACTAGACCTACGAGTTGCTAAGGCTAGGTTCTACCCTTCTCTTGGACTCTCTGCTGATGTTGGCTTTCAGGCTTACAACGCAGGTTATTTCCTAAAAGCACCTGAGTCTTTGCTGTATGGGATGGCTGGTGAAATCGCTGCTCCTCTTCTTAACAGAAATGCGATCAAGGCGGCATATTTCAATGCAAATGCTACCCAGATACAGACGGTTTATAATTACGAACAAACGTTGATCAATGCTTATCTAGAAGTAGCTAACCAATTGGCCAAATTCCAAAATCTGGCAAGTAGCTATGAGTTGAAAACACAGCAAGTACAAGCACTTACCGAATCAATAGAAATCTCCAACAATCTCTTCAAATCTGCAAGAGCTGACTATATGGAAGTTTTATTGACTCAGCGTGAAGCATTGGATTCTCGATTTGAATTGATCGAAACCAAGATGCAGCAGATGAATACCAGTGTAAATCTATACCGTGCGCTTGGAGGAGGCTGGAAATAATGAGGAGACCAATAGATATTTTTAAACATTTTAAAGAACTAGCTCTATGAAAAAGGTAATTCGAAAAGCCTACCCTTTGGAGGTAAGCATAGGGCTGCTATTACTGATATTATTTGTATCCTTTTTTCTCTCCCGAATGCTCTTCATAGTTCCTTTGGGTGGCAAGGAGATGGTGCCAAGTATCTATCTAGGAATGGCTCTTGCTAGCATATCGGTATTGATTACAGTATTGATCCTTGTGGAAGAGTTCCTCTTCCCTACTAAGATCAAGGAGACTGAAGGCGGTGTGATTTTCAGAAATCATAGTACCAAGATTAAGCTGCAATTGCTGATCTATCTTACAATTCCGGCTTCATTCACTTTCCTGTACTTGACTTACGAAATCAATCCGATTCGTTTTGCTCTATGGGCAGCTATCTGTATTCTGGCTCCTGTGGCAGGGAAACTTGTCACTGGACTGCACAATTACAAGGATTTCTTGAAATTGACGGATAAATTGATTGCCTACAAGGACAATGAAAAAGAAGGCAATATGCCCTTGGCAAGTATAGAAAGTCTGAGAATTATTAAGGACGATAGCAAATTTCTTCAAAAGCTAGAGATCACTTTAAAGGATGGCCAACAAGTAGTTATTGATATTGACAAAATGGAATTAGATGATTTCTTAGAAGCCATAGAGGAATTTATCACCACTCAGTACAGCAAGATTTTAAAACATTCTGATGCTTGATAGTTGAGTGAACCCCATTTTTGAAAAGCCATCTTGCGTTGCAGGATGGCTTTTTTTGTTACGAAAAATAAAACTTCATTTGCATCATCTTAAATACCAATTACACGTATGAGTGTGTGATTTCACCCAATTAATTTAGACAACTTCTAAAATGAATTTTTCATCTTTTTAAATGAATACTAATTTCAGATTAACCGTATTCGCTCTCCTATTAATTACCTCCGTGACAACCATTGCTCAGTCTAGTGAGACGGCCAGAAATAATGATATGTGGTTTTTAAATGTCACCAGATTTAACATGGGTGAACATTGGCGATTTGAAAATGAATTACACCTGAGGAGAACCTCATTCTTAGCAGATGATAAACAAATAATTATACGTCCGTCCATCAGTTATGCTGTCAGTCCGGCATTGAGATTTCATGTGGGTTACACTCATGTGGTGAGTTATCCTTACGGTGATCAACCTATAAAAATAAAAACGCCTGAGAATAATCTCTGGGTTCAGGCTACACTAAATCATGAAATAGAACGTGTGAAATTCTCACATAGATATAGACTAGAAGAGCGCTGGATAGGACAAGCTGATCAACAACCAGACGGCAGTTATGAAATAGATGGATCAGTGCAAAGCAGTAGATTCAGGTACCGAATTACTGGCACCAGAAAATTAGCTGACAATACAACCTATCTGATTGTTTTCGATGAATTTTTCATAAATTCAAGCAAAGAGGCAGGTCTAAATAGATTTGATCAAAATTGGGTTTTTGGAGGTTTGGGTTATGAGTTCAGTTCTGCACTTAAACTAGAGTTGGGTTATATGTGGCAGCTAATTGAGAAACCTAATGGCGTTCAATATGAATCGAATAATGTGATTCATTTTTTCGCTTTCTATACACTAGCTAATAAATAACCTTATTCGTAACCAGTTCACTTTTAGGAAGATTGCTAGTTCGTGACAAAAAAGAAAAGCCCCATTTTCAGGCTAAAACTGAAAATAGGGCTTTTCTAAAATGTGATTAAAGGATTAAAGTCCTGTAAACCTATAGATTGGTTCTAGTTGATCGATATTGGTGTATTTACATTCCAGATCAATGATTTTTCCTTTTTCTAGAGAGTAAACCCACCCATGTATTTCAAGTTCACGGTTAGCCCAAGCTTTTTGGACAATAGATGTTTTGGCCAAATTATGAACTTGCTCAATCACATTAAGCTCGACCATTTTATTCTCACGCTCTTTATCATCCTTAATCATTGAGAGCAATTTGAAATTGTTCTGATAGATGTCTTTGATAAAGGCAAGCCATCTACCTACCAACCCAACGTGCGTTGTGTCCATCGCAGCTTTCACGCCACCACAGCCATAATGACCACATACGATCACATGCTTTACATGTAAGTACTCCACGGCATATTGAAGTACGCTGAGCATATTGATATCTGAATGGATTACTTGATTTGCAATGTTTCTATGCACGAAGATTTCACCCGATGCTGTTCCTGTGATTTCGTTTGCTGGTACTCTACTGTCTGAGCAACCTATCCAAAGAAATTCTGGAGTTTGCCCTTTTGCTAGCTTTTTGAAGTAGTCAGGATCAAGGTCCAATTGACGTTTTACCCATTCTTCGTTTCCCTTTATGAGCTTGTCATATGATTCTTTCATAGTAATTCTTATTTCTATTCTTAGTTTATAAAACTAATGAAATTGTCGAGACTCTTTCTTATTTGGGTCAAAGTCTATTTATGCGATAGTTGGAAATGATTATTTCTCTAAATCTATTAAAGCCATATACCTTTGCGGAACACATCAATTTAGCTTTTGACAATGTCTGAGAACAATTCTCAAACACCACATCCTTCCGAAATATCTGCTTGTATCGACACGCTGCAAAGATTGATTGACAATACTGATGCGCTGTTTGAGTTACCTGAAGATCAACGCATTGCTTTGATGAAAGCAGCTGGTGCACTTACCAGACCGAATAGAGAAGAGTTTGATAGACGTGGCAAGAATGCCAAAAAGGCTGCAGAGCGTAAGCGGAGAGAGCGCGACAAACATGCACGAAAGCTAACTGGTATCCGGTCTGCGCGAGAAACCTTGGTTTTCGAAGCACCCAAACAGCTAGAAGAGCACGCTGGCAACACTCCAAAGTTGAAGCTAGAGTCCCCCAGAAACTGCTATGTATGTAAACGGCTTTACACTGAAGTGCACCACTTCTATGATTCCATGTGTATGGACTGTGCAACGTTCAATTATCTAAAAAGATATCAAACTGCAGATCTCACTGGCCAAGTGGCTGTTGTCACAGGTTCGCGATTGAAGATTGGTTATCACATTACTTTAATGATGCTTCGAGCTGGTGCTACGGTGGTAGCCACTACGCGATTCCCAGTGGATTCGGCTTTGAGGTTTGCGAAGGAGGATGACTTTCAGGATTGGAGCGACAGATTGCATATCCATGGTTTAGACCTTAGGCATATTCCTAGTGTGGAGATTTTTTGTAATTATATAGAATCACACTTCGACAGACTAGACATACTCATCAACAATGCGGCGCAGACTGTAAGGCGCCCGGCTGGCTTCTACAAGCATTTGATGGACAATGAAAGCAAAGCCCTCTCCGATCTCCCGAGTAATGCAAGGCAGCTACTTGGGCATCACGAAGATTGTATAGATCAGATTCGGGAAGTAGCGGGGCAAGCTATCGCAAAAAATAAAAATCTACCGTTGGCTTGGCAGTCACCTGAGGTGGGTATTGGCCTTACAGCTTCTGCCAAACTTTCTCAAATCCCATACAGCTTTGATCATTCACTGGTAAGTCAAGAAGTCTTCCCTGAAGGAAAATTGGATGCAGATCTACAGCAAGTAGACTTACGTAAAACGAACAGTTGGCGATTGAAACTTGGTGAGATTGAAACACCTGAAATGGTTGAGGTACAGTTAGTTAATGCTGTAGCGCCTTTCGTGCTTTGCAATCGGCTGTCTAATATCATGCGAAAGGATAACACCGGAAAGAAGCACATCGTGAACGTCTCAGCAATGGAAGGCAAATTTCATCGCTTCCACAAAGAAGACCGTCACCCTCATACCAATATGGCCAAGGCTGCTTTGAATATGATGACGCATACATCCGCTTCTGATTTTGCGAAAGATGGCATCTATATGAATGCCGTAGATACAGGTTGGGTGACAGATGAAGATCCCGTAGAACTATCTCGAAAGAAGGAAGAACTACATGACTTTCAACCACCGCTGGATATTGTAGATGGTGCTGCTCGCGTACTTGATCCACTTTATGATGGCATCAATACCGGCAAGCATTGGTGCGGCAAGTTTCTTAAAGATTACTTCCCAATCGACTGGTGATATGGCGAGATGGAAGTATTTCTATCTGATAAGGATCGAGTTTCTAGGGTTTAGATACCACGGCTGGCAAAAGCAAGAAGGCTTGCGCAGCATCAATGGAATGATAGACAAAACCCTCCTATTCATTCTCAAGCACGAAGATTTCAGGACCTTAGGTTGCGGCCGCACAGATGCCAAAGTATCAGCCATGGACTATGCTTTTGAGCTATTCCTATCAGAACCCATCATTCCTGAGCAGTTACTTAAGCGACTCAATATTAATCTTCCTTCGGATATTCGAGCCAAATCAATTGTGGCTGTTGATGATAAATTTAATATCATTCAAAATGCTAAGCGAAAAGAATATCACTACTACTTTTCTTTTGGAGATAAATCTCACCCCTTTACCGCGCCTTTAGTTAGAGATTTCGGTCCGAAATTGGACATTGAAGCCATGACTCTGGCAGCCAAAGTTTTTGAAGGCACACATCATTTCAAAAGATATGTGAGCAAGCCAGCTCCAGACACACAGTTTACCCGTACGATCATTCAATCCGAAATTGTAAAGAACACTTTCTTTACTGCGAGTTTTCTACCTGAAGAAACTTATGCTTTCAAAGTGATTGGAATGGGTTTTATGCGATATCAGATTCGCTTAATGATGGGCGCTCTAGTGGATGTAGGTCGAGGAGTGCTGAGCATCGAAGATCTGCAAAACTCTCTAGTGGATACTGATTCACCACCAATGCGCCATGTGGCTCCATCGTCTGGTTTAATTCTGCACAAAATTGATTTCGAAGAATTAACTTAGACTACTGATTTGAATAGATCCAAAACCCGATACAATGAAATTCATCACCCCAATCCTACTCTCCATTTTGGTAACTGCCTGTATGGAATATACTCCTAAAACATACAATTCCTTTGAGGAATACCCAGCAGCATTAGATGCTCCCCTCTGGCTAGACTATAATACTGAAAGGACAATTTTCACCCTCTGGTCCCCAGTAGCAAGCACGGTTAAAATAAGTCTTTACCGAAAGGGAAAGGGCGGAGAGAAAATACAAGTATATAACATGAGTCCTTCATCGAACGGCATTTGGTCTTATACTGAAAATAGTGACTTAGCAGGGTACTACTACACCTATCAGATAAAAGTCAATGGTAAATGGCTAGATGAAACTCCTGGGATTTATACCAAGGCAGTCGGTGTGAATGGCGATAGAGCGATGATTTTGGATCTTTCGAATACCAATCCTGAAGGATGGGTAAAAGACAAGGGTCCTGCTTTAGCTAAAATGAATGATGCGATCATCTATGAACTTCAAGTTCGTGATATTACGATACATAATACCTCTGGCAGTTCGGCACCAGGTAAATATTTGGGTTTGGTGGAAAGTGGAACGACTGGACCAAATGAAGTTGCAACTGGTATTGATCATATCAAAGAACTAGGGGTGACTCACGTGCATTTACTGCCAGCGTTTGACAACTATTCTATCGATGAATCGAAACTAGATAGTGCTCAATACAACTGGGGGTATGACCCAAAGAATTACAACGTTCCTGAAGGTTCCTTTTCAAGTGATCCATATGATGGATCTGTGAGAATCAAAGAGTTTAAGCAAATGGTAAAGTCTTTCCATGACAATGGCATGGGAGTCATTTTGGATGTGGTTTACAACCATACAGGCCGTACAGATGAATCCAATTTCAACCTTGAGGTTCCGGGGTATTATTATCGCCAAAATGAAGATGGGACATGGTCCAATGCCTCTGCTTGTGGCAATGAGACTGCTTCTGAGCGGGAGATGATGCGCAAATACATGGTGGAGTCGGTCTCCTATTGGGCCAAAGAATATCACCTCGATGGTTTCCGATTTGACTTGATGGGTATTCATGATATAGAAACTATGAATGCTATCTCAGCGGCTTTGAAAGCAATCAACCCTGATATCATCATCTACGGCGAAGGCTGGACTGCTGGAGGTTCTCCTCTTCACTATACCAAACAGGCCTTGAAGATGAATACCCACAAGCTGGATGGAGTAGCGGCATTCAGCGATGAACTACGAGACGGAATCAAAGGATCTGTCTTTGATGACATGAGTACTGGTTTTGTGTCAGGTGCTAAAGACACAGAATCTTCTATCAAATTTGGAGTGGTTGGAGCGATTGATCACAATCAAGTAGATGAAGTAGCGGTGAACTATACGGATACCGCTTGGGCTAGAGAACCTTGGCAATCTGTAGCCTATGTTTCATGTCATGATAATCATACGCTGTATGACAAACTAAAAATATCACAACCGGATGCAAGCGAAGAAGAAATTACCGCTATGCAGAAGTTGGCGAATGGGATTGTGCTGACTTCTCAAGGAATCGCCTTTCTACATGCTGGAAGTGAATTTATGCGTACAAAAAATGGTGAGCACAACAGCTACAACTTGCCTGATGAAATCAATCAAATTGATTGGAATCGTAAAGTTGAAAATCTCGAAGTATTCGAATTCTATATGGATTTGATAGCATTGAGAAAAGTACATCCTGCTTTCCATATGGCGACAGCACAATTGGTCAATGAAAATCTCAAATTCCTTACGAGTCAAGATGGATTAATTGGATTTCAATTGAATGGTGATGCTGTAGGTGATGAATGGAAACAAATCCTCGTCTACTACAACGCCAATACAACAACCCAGCGCATTGACTTGGCAGGCTCCTGGAAAGTGGCTCTATTCAATGACAAGTTCGTAACTGAGGGAGAAAATACACTAAGTAAAAACTGTAGTCTACCTCCTGTTTCGCTAACTATCCTCTATCAAGATTGACCATTCTAGGTTTTTAGGTTTTGGGCGGTTGGGCTTTTAGATATAGGCATTTCTGTAGTGCGAACTACAGCCGGAAAAAGTACCAAGAGTACCTATTATTATCCTTCTTTAGAAAACCTCCAAAACAGGCCAAAAACAACGATTTTATTCATCCTCAAAAACATGGCTATGGTTTGTCATTTTCATAGCCATGGTTTATTAAAAGCATGGCTATGCTTTATCGATTTTATAGCCATGTTTTTATCAATTGATGGCTATGTTTTTTGAGAAGGGTAAATATGGCCTTAGCGAGCGTATTTGAGGGTTTATTCTCTGATGCGATGAACTGTGGTTAATTCTAGAATCTATCTACAATTCGATAGGCTAATTTGGTTGTGAACTACACATAATATGGAGCTCATTGCAATTCGTGATAAGAATTATTACTTTGTCGTATGAAACTGAAAGGCTCGATTCTTTTGTATCCGCTTACTTCAGTCTACAGACGGATAAGTCAGTGATGATTAATAAAATATGAATAGTCAGAGTAGAAATTAACACCATTGTGTTTACTGAAATGTTGGCATCAATTCCTTACTTGATGGAAAAGAAAATTAGAAACTGCTTTGTTAGCTATCATCACGAAAGTGATCAGAAATATATTTCCAAACTAAGAACAGTAATTAGTCAGATGAAGGTCGCCGACTACTCCTTGAAAGATGACATTGGGCATTTAACAGATGAAACTATCTATAAAAAGGTTAGAGAAAAAATGAGAAGTTGCTCTGTTACAATCGTTTTAATTGGCGAGCGTACGGGTCACCGTAAATGGATAGATTGGGAAATTTGGGCGTCCCTAAGAGGATACACACACCCATATGACCCTTATAAGTCTTTCAAACAGAACGGACTACTAGGAATTTTTTTACCGGTAGAATCGCACTCAATTCCTAATAGATTTCAAGATAATATTGATTCGGGTTATGCTATAAGCATGAATTGGAAAAATCTTGAAAGAGATTTTGAAAGTAAGGTGAATTATGCGTATTGGAATAGAACTAATATTTCTAGAAAAATAGACAACAGCAGGGAGAGAATGGATGATAATTACTGGGATGTTTTTGGCTTTAGGCTATAAATAATATGGCAGGTTTAAACAGATTCTATTATCCAATTAAATATGACTCTCGTTCTAGGTTCCTCGCACTTGGAATTAAGTGTATATTCATTTCTTATCAAAAGAGTGACCGGGAGTCAGCTATCAAGGTGGCGGAGTATCTTCAGGAATCAGGAATTGATGTTTACATTGACGTTTATGATCAGGAGTTAAAAAACAATCATCAAAGTAACAATCCACGAGAAGTAACAACAGCGATATTAAATGGAATTAACAACAGTAGCCATATGCTAGTCATGGTATCACCTCGTACAATGAACTCTACTTGGGTGCCTTTTGAAGTTGGTTATGGGTTTGATAAAACAGACTTGGGGGTTTTGACCCTAAAAGGAATATCAAATGAATCTTTACCGGAATATTTAAAAACCTCATCTCTCATTATTCGAGGAACAAAATCGTTAAATGAATACCTCTCACGCTTTACAAATAGAACAGTTTCATTGATGGAATCAAGCAATCTTATTAAAAGCCACATGGCAGGATATCATCCTTTAGACAACTATTTAGATTGGAATGCATGAAATGGGCTGATTATCTCATATCAAAAGAAAAGTGGATACCAAACACAAAAACTATTGATAGTTTCTTGGTTCATCCAGACAATGGCGACACAGTGGGTTCTGGGAGTGAAAGAAATCGGAATTGGGTTATCCAAAAACTAAATAGCGGACAAACTTTCAAGTGTATTCATCTAACTGAGGATGGTAATTGGTCATGCGGCGGCTCGCTAACAAGGGATCAAAATGGTGGGTTGAATTGGCCAGATGATTTACCTCTAATTTTGACAAGGAGGAAGACTTTCGTAAGCTACTATCACATGGCGAATCAGGGTTACAAAAACAAATTCATCAACCTCACAGACGACTTAATTGTGAACAAATCAGTTGAGGATGGGGATATATCTACTGATGTGAGCGATGAGTATATAAAGCAGCTGATACAGAATGGGCATTTAAGCGACACAACAGTTTTAATCGTTCTTATCGGCCAAAAAACTAAATGTAGGAAGCATGTTGACTGGGAAATAAGTGGTGCATTAAACTTGAAGGTTGGTGAATCTTATGCAGGTTTATTAGGTCTTTTACTTCCTTCACATCCTGATTATGGTTCAGGAAAGGCAACTTATGACCAAATGCCTTCAAGACTTGCAGATAATTTCAAAACCGGTTATGCTGTAATTGCTGATTATACCACTAACAGAAAGAAACAACAAGAATTGATTGAACTTGCCTTTAAAAGACGGACAACAAGTGCTAATGCCAGAACAAATTCAAGAGTTCAAATGCAAAAAAATACCTGCTCATGAAATATCAAAGCCCCTTAAATATCTACGTAATTTGGCATCCGAAATTCAAAGAAGGAGTAGAATACGCTAAACGAATCTATGGTCTTCTTTGTCGTGATTCTTCAAATCCTCTTAGTAGAGGTATTGGTATTCCGGTATTTTATAGAAGTTCATATCCAATAAGTGAAAACAAACCTATTCCTGTAGAACTCAAGGAGGCAAAACGTAATGCATTAATAGTTCTTTTGGATGACGAAATGTTCAATGATAACAATTGGGCTGACTACATTTCTGTACTTCTTAGCAAGGTGGATAGCAAAACTAGAATTTTTCCTGTCGCGCTCTCTAATTGCGCATATTATCAAAATGAAGGTGCATTAAATAAGTATCAATTCATCAAGCTAGATTGGTTTAGTGAGTTAGAAGACAAGTGGTTAATTCTAAAACATGCAATTCTGCATGACCTCTCTCGCTTAATGATTGATATTCTCCCGTCACATGAACAGTCTATTAATGAAGAGCCTCCACCAATAAAAATCTTTATAAGCCATGCTAAATTAGATGGTGAAAACATGGCACTTGATTTCAAGAATTATATTCAGAACAATTCAAAGCTTAACACCTTTTTTGATGCATATGATATTGCGGATGGTTATGATTTCGATGCTCAGATTAAAAACCATCTGAAAAACAGTGCTTTGGTTGTATTTCATACAGATGAATACTCCAATAGAGAATGGTGCCGAATTGAAGTTATAGTGGCAAAGAGAAATAAGTCTCCTCTAGTTATTGTGCACGATATTAAAAGCGGTGAAAAGAGAAGCTTTCCATATATGGGCAATGTGCCCACAATCAAATGGAACAACCGGTTCGAAGATGTTATTGACCTTACATTACTTCAGGTATTGAACAACAAGTTTTCAAGAGAAAAAATTGAAAGTGATATTAAATTATTTGAATTAGAGAAGAGGTACTCCGTATCTATTTTATCCAGTCCTCCTGAGCTATTCAATTTCATTGATTTGGAGATAAAAAATAAAACAAATAATAAAAGATTAGTAGTTTATCCTGACCCTCCATTGGGTTGTGAGGAAGTGAATATTTTAAATGAGTTTGACAAAGACCTCCAATTTCTAACACCAGTTATGCTTTCAAAAATTATCTAAGTATGAATGCAAAGAAAAAAAATATTAGTGGAGTATCTGATGATTTATCCGACAGCATAAAAAAGGATTTGTCATCAAAAGATACTTCACCAAATGGGTTTCTTGAAGAGAAGAAAATTGGTATATCCATATCTGAGACGGAAGATTTAAGTCATTTGGGATTGTCGATAGAACACCTTGAAGATGCAATGGTGGAATTTGCTCGTCACTTGCTCATTCAAGGAGCTCAGTTGGTTTACGGAGGAGATTTACGTAAACGTGGGTTTACTCAAATTCTATCAGAACTGTCGTTTCAATATCGAGACAAAACTCAATATCAAAAACAGTGTCTTTTTAATTACTCGAGCTATCCTATCTATTTAAAATTCACCAATGCAGATGAATTGGAGCTAAAAAAGAATAGGGTCAAATTAGTTAAGGTTAAACCAGCGGATAGTGTGAAGATTGTTTCGAAGGATTTCTTTAGCCCAGATTCTTATGAGAACAAATTATACTGGGCTGATTCCCTGACTAAGATGAGAACAGAAATGAGCAATTTTACAGATGCTCGAATAATCCTAGGTGGTATAACCAGAGGCTATTCAGGTGCTATGCCAGGTCTTTTGGAAGAAGTTCTCATTGCATTGCGAACAAAGAAACCAACATACCTAATTGGATCCTATGGTGGAGTTACACAGCAAATAATCAATGCCCTTCTAGGAAAAGAATCTCCCAAAATATTAACCGAATATCAAAGGGAGGATGAAGACTATTCAGCCTTTTTAGATCAGTATAATAAAATTGACTATCAGGATTTAATAAACGAACTAAATGAGTTTGGAGCAAAGTCCTTGACTAAGAATAATGGTCTTACTGAAGAGGAAAATATGATTCTTTTCGAAACCAAAAATATTCCTGAAATGGTATTCTATGTTATGAAAGGGTTAAAGAGAATAAGTATTAACCCCAACTAGTGCAAGCGTCCGCTTGTACTCCAGTTTCCATCACGCTTTCTTTTAAGTGAGGCACAAGTAAACTGGGTCGCATAGACACTTGGGCCATGTAGGGGTTATTTTTTGAATTCTGAAGTAATAAATCGTGATCTGTGGGGGCAGAGAAAATCATTCGAATATGAATAAAACGAGCACAACAACATATAAAACTAATTTGCTTAGCATCTTAAAGCAAAATCTGTAGTAACCAGAAATAGAGACATAGCGATGCTGAAGGAGAGCTTTAGACCAGTTTCAAAAACATACCAATCCACTCCTCAAAAGACTGACTGTGAGTCATCATTCGTGAAAGAAGATCTAGACTGAAAATCCAACCTAAAAAACCCGCGCAGGTTTGAGGCAAAACCTGCGCAGACTTTAAGCAAAACCCGCGCGGGTTCGAATACCAACCCGCGCAGGTTTGAAGTGAAACCTGCGCGGGTTTTGGATGACCTATAAAACAGGTCTGGGACTAACAAGAATAAGTTGATGGCTTAAGCTGAGCTAGTGCTTCCCCCTATATTGTAATTGATGGTGGGATATGCTACTTTGTTGCTTGAAACTGAAAGGTTTTATCCGATTGTAACCGTTTACTTCAGGCTACAGATGGATAAGTCAGTGATGATGAATAATAACAGAAAAGACATAAGGCAAATAACAACCATTGATGGTGTTAGCTGATTGGTTGGCATCAATTTTTAAAACATTACATGATAGGTTTCAAAATCTCACACAAGAATATCGTAACTAAAATTGGCATATCGAATGGTGTAACTACCATACATCTTACTCGTGTTCTTTTAGAAGATCGAGACGAACTCGATTTGTATGCCGGAGGGTTGGACAAAAACTTGAAACGCCATGTAAAATGGCTAAGAAGTGAATTGAAATTGGGCGATAAAATAATAATTGAAGTTGAAGACTTAGATGATCTTTCCGATCCAATTGAAATAGTTCAAGAAGATCCGGATGATGTTGTCCTGAAAGCTAAATTAAAATCTTATAAAGCCTTGAAAAAGGAGCTCCAAGAAAAAGGACTGATATAATTGATAATGCCATCAAGTGCTATGAATAAATGTGAATTCATCTTCGCTAGCGCACGCCCAATGTCCTTAAGTTAAGGGTAGGTAATATGACAAAAGACATTCCACATATCAATTTCAACCCTGCAACCACAGATAATATTGGTTTTGAAATTGTGCCCCAACTAGTGCAAGCGTCTGCTCCAGTTTCCATCACGCTTTCTTTTAAGTGAGGCTGTAACCTATCCCTTCTTCGGACAGCTTTTCAATATTAATTATTTCAGTTATTCATTACAATACTCTAGCTATTAATAGTGGTTAAGTTGGAGTGGTCTTTACTGGGTAGACTCTCATTGATAGATGCAAATTGGTGAGGGCTGATTCCTCCTAGTGATTTGTGCGGATGGTTCTTATTGTAGTCCTCCTGCCACTTTCTGGATAACACTCTGAGCTTCTAAATACATTCTTCTTTCTGGATTTAAACTTGTGGAACGTAGTTCTTCGTAGATGCCGTTGTGGGTATTGGGCAGTTTCGCTACATTAGTGCTTTCTAGCTATCTCGTGACGCACGGCGGATAGCTAGGCATTGTGAGGAATTATCTGGATGTGCTTTAAATAGTGGAAACTAAATTTATAAATGAACAAAGTTCTTACAGGTTTTTTAATGGTTGTTTGTAGTTTAGCTTCTTTTGGACAAGAGAACAACTTTTATGTCTCTAATACTTTTTTTGATGGTCAGAAGGTTAAATTATTTTCCGAAAATCGTGGTGGTGCAGTAGTTATTCTGGAAGATAATACCATTCACCTAATGAATAGGTCCTCGGAATTTTCCGAGGTGACTGGACTTTTTACAGAAGAAATTCGAAATAACATCAACTGCATACAGTCTATAAATGAAAATCTATTCTTAATTGGCACTCAGAATAATTCCCTGATTAAATATGATGAAGGTGTAGTTACTAGCTTAAAAGATCTAAACCCAGCTCTTCCATCCCAAATTAATTCAATCGATTTTAACGGCACCTCTTTCTATGCATATTGTTGTTTAATAGCCACTAGTAACGGCATCTGGGGATCAAATGATTTGAAAACTTTTAGCAACCTCGATTGGTCATATACGACCGACGCTAAAATGTTTGGTGGACACCAAAGTATTCTATTGACAGAATATCCTTACTGTACTCAAGTACCGGGTCAGTTCGGTTTGCAATATTCTTACTACGGAAATGTGACTCTTTTTAGGCTATTTGAAAATGAAGGATTTGACATCCAAAAACTTAATGATGTAACATACGCCAAAAGAGGATTTGGGTCGGGAACGTATAATACTTATGCTTATTATGCTACTGAAAGTGGGATTTATGCCCAACATGTGAATAGCTGTAGCAAGGATACTACTTCACATTTTAAAAATACTGCAGTCCATGATCTGGAAATTGTTTCCTCTGGCTTGACTAAATCTGTAATGATGGCCGCATCAGATTCAGGATTGCTTTATACAGAGGCAATTATTGGTAGTTACTTTAATGTGTATGGTCCCCAATATTTTATGATAAATGGAATAGACAGTGCATTTAGTGTTAAGTATAGCATGTACCATAATGTAATTTGGATAGGCACAGACAATGGCTTGCTCCAAGTCACAGATGATCAGCTAACACCACAATCATTAAAGCCAGAAACAATCGAATTTGATACAATAGATTTTTGCCTAAAGGAAGGAACACATCTTTATGTAAATATTAATGATCAATTGGATAGGGAATGGTATCGGAATGGTGAGAAAATTGAAGGGGCTCTCTCAAGGGCATACTATACTCATGAAGAGGGATTATATAGTATAAAATACACTTACGAAGAACAGGAGTATGACATTGATGTGGCTTACGTTCGGTTGGATTCGACCTTCAATGAGCGAATAAGTAAGCAAGATTATATCATCTGTCCAACTGATAGATACATCCTAATAAGAGTAGACAATTTTGAGTATGATGAGCATGACTACAACTGGTATTCTGTGGAAAGAGGTTTAGAATGGGAAGCAGGAAACGAGAACTATTATTATGCCGCTGAAGAAGGTGGTCATTATTATTTTATCTCAACCAATTGCAATGGCTATTCTTATCGCAGTGATACGGTAGAAGTAATCAAAAGCCAGTTAGCTCAACCTTACTTTGATTCGGAATTTGTTGAAGGTTCGCATTGTGTAGGGGACACCATAATTGTCAATGGGATCGAAAACGCCGAGAAATATTTCTGGTGGGTTGACTATGACCCGGTCGGAAACTATAATGAACCCTATATAGTTTTAGAACTTGACAATTCTGAAGATGATCTTATTGTAACAACTTCTGATGAAAATGGATGTAAACTGACTGCCAGAGCAGATCTCGGATATGTGTTGGAGCAACCTTCCTTAAGCACAAGTCAACTCACTACGTATATCTGTGAACCTGAGGCTCCTGTCTATTTTGATGTTCCATTCGGTTCTTCGGTAATTTGGGAGGGGTATTCCGATGGAGAAACTTATGAAGTAGGACCAGGTTCATATCCTGTGACTATCTCAAACGAAGTATGCCGAGATTTCAATACTATTGTTCAAATTGATTATTTTAACCCTTTACCTGAGCTAGACCTGGACTCTGTTTATGTGTTGGTCAATGATACTCTGAAAATCTCTATTGATCCTTCTGAAACAATATATTGGTATTGGCCAGTTCAACGAAGCGCGGATCAATCATTTCTGTTTATCACATCTACGGAGCTGGATACAATCCAAGCTCAGATAGTTTATCCATCTCCTGATTGTTCTAAAAACTATTCTTTTGATGTTTACTTCGTTGATGTATTGCCTCCTGGTGTATTGCCACTTGGTGTTGATCATGACATTTCCACTATCAATATTTATCCTAATCCAACCAGCGATGGGGTTAAAATAGAAACAGTTTGGTCAAACATCACGCACATTCAACTACTGGACTTGAACGGAACAATCATATTAAACCAAGGTGTTGAAAACGATAAGAGCTTCTTTTTCGATTTTCCACCTAATTTAAACAATGGCGTTTACGTAATTCAGGTATTTACCCGCGATTATAATATTACAAGAAGAATCATTGTCAACAAATAATGAAGATCTGTAAATCAGACTTCCTCTCTATCATTTCACTAACAATACGCTATCAAGATTGAAAATTCTCCTATGCAACAAGCACCAAGATCCTATTTTCATTATTCAGAAGATTATTGATTTTGTTTTGGAGATTGTCGAGAACCTCAGTGTCTTCATACACTTCAAGGATGACCAATTGAGGTAATGATATTTGATTTTTTATCATCTGACGAATCATTCTAAGGGCAGTATATGGATGACTGAAACTTAGTTTTTGGTAGTTAGAGATATTCATAGCTTTAGCATTTTAGTTTGGTTCTTAAACGGCTTCCTCCAGTATTACCCTACCCTCTCTCATATTGCAATTTGAAAATGCTATTTACTTTTCCATTAGCTATTCGAGTAAGGAAATCTTACTTTTGCAGCTTCAAAAACAAAGCATAAAATGATATCTACAGAAAACATCTCCTTACAGTTTGGCAAGCGAGTACTCTTCGATGAGGTAAACGTCAAATTCCTAGGTGGAAATTGCTATGGAATCATCGGCGCAAATGGTGCTGGAAAATCTACTTTCCTGAAAATTCTCTCAGGTGAAATCCATGCCAATTCTGGACGAGTTCACATAGAGCCAGGCAAGCGTATGGCTGTCTTGAAACAAAATCACTTCGAATATGATCAGTGTTTGGTGCTGGATACTGTGCTCATGGGTCATGACAAGCTTTGGGCTAACATGAAGGAAAAGGAAGCTCTCTATTCCAAACCAGATTTTTCTGAAGCAGACGGAAACAGAGTTTCTGATTTAGAAAATGAGTTTGCAGAAATGGATGGCTGGAATGCTGAATCTGACGCAGCTGCACTTTTGAGTGGTCTTGGCATCACAGAGGCAGAGCATTATCGCACATTGGATGAGCTCAATAACCAGCAAAAAGTGCGCGTCTTGCTTGCTCAAGCTTTATTTGGTAACCCAGATATTCTGATTTTGGATGAGCCTACCAACGATCTTGATCTTAAAACAGTAGAATGGTTGGAAGATTATCTGTTGGACTTTAAGAATACCGTAATCGTAGTTTCTCACGATAGACATTTCTTGGATACCGTCTGTACACACATCGCTGATGTGGACTTTGGCGCTATTAAGGTCTATACTGGTAACTACTCCTTTTGGTACCAATCAAGCCAGCTAGCTTTAACGCAGCGTTCATCAGCCAATAAGAAAGCAGAAGAAAAGAAGAAGGAACTTCAAGATTTCATTGCTAGATTTAGTGCCAACGCTTCTAAGTCCAAGCAGGCAACTTCAAGAAAGAAATTGTTGGATAAAATCAACGTGGATGACATCCAACCATCAAACAGAAAATATCCTGCCATCATTTTCACTCAAAACAGAGAGGCCGGAGATCAGATACTCGAGATCAAAGGATTGAGTAAATCAATTGAAGGCAAGCCCCTATTCTCGAACATTGATTTGTTTGTAAACAAAGGCGAAAAAATTGCGCTTGTAGGAAATAATAGCTTGGCTATTACCACATTATTCAAAATTCTCGGAGGTGAGCAGAAGGCAGATAGTGGTACTTTTAAGTTTGGTCAAACAGTGACTGAAGCTTACTTACCAAATGAAAATGAAAAGTACTTTCAAGGTGACGAGAACTTAATTGATTGGTTGAGAGAGTTTTCACCAGGAGAGAAAGATGAAGTTTACATCAGGGGTTTCTTGGGTAAAATGCTTTTCTCTGGTCAAGAGACATTGAAGAAATGTAGTGTGCTTTCTGGAGGTGAAAAGGTTCGTTGTATGCTTAGCAGAATGATGCTACAAGGTGCCAATGTGCTGCTTTTGGATGATCCTACCAATCACTTGGATCTTGAGTCTATTCAGGCGCTCAACAACTCCCTGCAAGACTATCCGGGTACCATGCTATTTACTTCTCATGATCATACTTTCACACAAACTATCGCAAATAGGATCATTGAAATTACGCCAACTGGAATCATAGATAAACTTGGGACTTATGATGAGTACGTAGAATGGAAGCGTACATTAAAGGCATAAAACAACAAAGGCCGACTCAAATGAGTCGGCCTTTGTTTTAATTTTTTACCTAAGTTGATTATCTCCTTTCGGGTCTTTCGGGCCTATCTGGCCTGTCTGGTCTTTCCGATGGTTTCCTTGGCTCAGTTTTTCTAGCCTCTGGTTTCTTTGGTTCTGGTTTTTTCTCCTCAGGCTTCTCGTCTACGATATTTCCATACTCATCAACATAGGCGATCATATCATCTAAAGAACCACCTTTCAGGTTATCCTCTTTGCGTTCCATCTTCTTTTCTTCCTTCTCCTTACGCTTTTGGAGTTTCTTCTTTTCCTTTTGCTTCTTTATGAAGCTATTCTGCGATCTTGCCATTCTGCTAAATTTTAAAATAAAACCATTTACAACAACGAATTCAATTGAGAATTCATTCGCCCATTGAAGGATTTTTTCCAGAGAACCTTAAGCTAATAAGGGTAGCGTCTGGTAAGCCTGAGTTATAAATTACTGCGAAGAGCAACTTACCAAAATACGCAAATCAATTTGGGCATTAATTTCAAGCACAAAGATAATCGAATCAGATGGTTTTCATCTAACTCGACTAGCAATTAGCTTGACGATTTGCTAACGTCTTCTAGAAGGTCTTCTAAACTCCTTCTTAGGTCGACTACTGTTCGATCTTCTCGGGCTACTAGAGAATCCTGGTTTTTTATCTCCACTGCTTCTCTTGCCTACTTGACGTTCTGCATCGTCTCTATTGACACGGATGCTTCTGCCTTCCACTTCTACTCCCTCAAATTTCAAATTCATCCCCTTGTCATGTCCCCCATCTATATCGAAGTAAGAACAGTTCTTTTGAAGAGTGACATCACCAAAGAATTTGCGATCAATACCTGACGTATCTGCAAGGAAATGCACCAAATCTGCTTTGGTCATACCATCGATACTTCCAATATTCACGAAATAACGATTGAATTTGCTCGTATCTCGTCTTTCAGGTGATCCACCGTATGTTTCATTCAAATTGGAATCTTGATCATCTGAAGTTGTAAGGTGATCTAACTGAGTCGTAATCAATCGCTTCAAAAGATCCTCTTTTGTCAGGTGTGCAAATCTATCTTGCATGGCAAGTAGGATTTCATCAGCCTGCTTATCTACTTGTGTATTGATAATGAAATTGGCCCAGTTGTGAATCTTTGTAGATTTCAAAGCCTCGATAGTCGGCACTTCTATTCGCTCAAATTTTACTTTGATCTTTCTTTCGAGTTCTTCTATTCGCTTACCTTCTCTTGGGTTGATAAAAGCGAGGGAAATGCCTTTCTTACCAGCTCTTCCTGTTCTACCACTTCTATGCGTATAGCTTTCCAATTGATCTGGTAGCGTATGGTGAAGAACGTGAGTCAAGTCATTCACATCAATACCTCTTGCGGCTACATCCGTTGCAATTAGTAATTGCATAGATCTAGATTTGAAACGCTTCATTACAGCATCTCTTTGCGACTGAGAAAGCTCTCCATGAAGTGCTTCTACGCCATATCCAATGCTGCTTAAATTATCAGAAATCTCTTGGGTCTCTCTCCTAGTTCTGCAAAACATAATGCCACGCATTTCTGGTTGCATATCAAGAAAGCGTCTCAATGCTGGAATCTTATTTCCAGTTTTTGTTGTCACAAATTGATGTGTGATATCAATATTGCTTTTTTGCTCACTATTCACAGAAACCTCTACTGGGTTATCCATGTATTTTTTAGTGATACGCTTGATTTCATTAGGCATAGTCGCTGAGAAAAGCCACGTAACCCTGTTCTCGGGAGTGTAAGAAAGTATCGTATCGATCTCTTCCTTGAAGCCCATATTGAGCATTTCGTCTGCTTCATCCAATACGACGTATCGAACATCGTCAAGACTGATTGCTTTACGCTTGATCAAATCTATTAGTCTACCAGGGGTAGCTACTACAATTTGTGTAGGCCTCTTTAAAGCTTTGATTTGGTTTACAATGGCTGCACCACCATAGACCACTTCAATATTTATTACCTTATTGTTTCTAGAAAAATCAACAAGCTGTTTTGCCGTTTGCTGCCCTAGCTCTCTAGTAGGAGCCATAATGAGCGCTTGAGTATTCTTGTTACTCTCATCTATCAAATCGATAAGAGGTAGGCCAAAGGCCGCAGTTTTACCAGTACCCGTTTGCGCAAGACCTATAAAATCAATAGGCTCTTTGTTTAGTAATAATGGGATTGCTTTTTCCTGAATGGGTGTTGGGTTTTCGAACCCAAGTTGATCGAGGACTTCTAAAATAGAATCTGAAAGTCCGAGTTTGCTAAAATTATTCAAAAATCGTATGTTATATGAGCCGCAAAGGTACTCAGATCAAACGATTAAGTTTTGAATATATATTAAATATGCAAACTGTTGCCAGCTAACCTTAAGAACCAGGCCAAAAATCAGGTTTAATTGCTGTGCTGCTTCCCCCAAATGCTAAACATGATACACAATATGCTGGTCTACAACCAACTTGATTTGCTGCACAATCTCTCGGAGGAAAAGTACCTTGAAAAGTATCAGTAAAGGTACGTATGCTACTTACACCAGATACTTGAAAATAACCCAATACTACTTCTTCAGGATCAGAAACTGACCTTACATTCCCTAAAAGCTGGTAATTGCTAGTCTCGAAAATAGTTCCTTTATTTCCGAGTTGGTTGCTTACCTCACTCCAATACTTATGAGCTTTTTTAGAAAGTGAGTACAGTTTGACTTGAGCGCTATAACCAATATCAAATTTAATGTCAATATCACGCTGATAAATAGGCTTATCCGTGACATACTTTCCGTTTATTAATTCATCATCCTCAACGAATAGAAAGTTTTGATCAAAATCAGTTAACCAGCAGTTTGCATAAGGATTGCTATTAATGTTCGCTGGATAGCATCTTGAAATTCTTGGATTGAAATCTGGTCCTCCAAATCGCTCCCCTGCAAAAGGTGAAAACACCTCATAAGTACCCACAAACCTCCATCTATAATAGTTTTCACTTTCTATTGGATCTTCAAAATCCACAGAATAAAGCATGTCGCTATTCGTTGCTGTAGCTGTTATTTTTGTAAGTGTGGGCACATCAGCCATTAATTCTGGATCAGACTCATAAACGCGTCCATCTGGAAATACCATTCGAGTGTGATAGGTTCTCCCAATCACTCCTGCGAAATCCTCACTTGATTCGAAAAACCCATTTCCTATTTGAGAGTATTGTTCTTCATTACCCAAATCATCTATCACGCGGACATCCACGCCATTTACCTTTTGGAAATCAGGTCGAACATTGAAGCCTTCTAAAACTAATAACCTAATAGTATGGACTTTTGGCTCATTGGTCAACTCCCCTGTTACTATTAAAGGCGTTTCACTACCTCCGAACTGTTCTATTTCTTGGATACAACTTGTACCAAAGAAGAGGACAAAAACAATTGCTAAACTTGATAATATCTTATTCATGTTATTCAATTCGCAGATTTCTAAAACTCAAAGTTTACAGACAATGAAGGGAATGGACTTCCCAAAACTGAAAGTTGGTAGGCTTTGGGTGGGCTTCCCATGTTATTTTCAAAGAATACTGAATAAGCATTCTTATGACCGTAGAGGTTATAAACAGCCAAAGTATAACTCAGCTTCCATTTACGATCGAACTTAGGCTTACTTCTAACAGTCATGGAAACATCCATTCGATGATAATCTGGAATACGCTCTTGATTTCTCAATGAATAATTGAAGACATTTGCCAAGTTTGATACTCCATATGTACCTAAAGGAACGGTTGCTGGTCGACCAGTGCTATAGCTAAAATTCACTCCGTAGGTCAAAACAGGATTTGGCGCATGAGTAAGCGCGAAAGTGATATCATGCGGTTTGTCAAAATTGGCAGGATAAGGATTTCCTTTATTGATCACCTCATCACTATATGTACCATTAACAGTTCGAAACGTACGTGAATAGGTATATCCCGCCCAGCCAGTTAATTGACCTGCTTTCTTATTCAAGAAAAACTCAATTCCATATGCCTCAGAAGTTCCATTAATCAATTCAGCCTCAATGTATTCATTCATTAATAACTTAGAACCATCTTTGAAATCCACAATATTGTCTGCTTGTTTGTAATAGGCTTCAATTGAAAATTCGATTGTGTTGTTCTTGAAGTTTCTGAAGTATCCCAATGTAAACTGATCTCCTATTTCAGGAGCGATGTATTTGTTACTTGTTTTCCAGAAATCTGTCGGTGTTACAGCTGCTGTATTACTAATAAGATGTAGGTACTGTCTTACACGGTTATAGCTTGCCTTGATTGAGCTTTTAGGATTGAGGAGATAAGTTACGTTTACTCTTGGCTCTAATCCACCGTATGTTGCTATGCTTTCACCTGAAGCATATGTGATCGTATCAGTGATATTTTCAAGATTCTTAGAATTCCCTGCACCAAATTCATAATCCGTGCCAGGTCCATAATTGAGATAGCCACTATATCTCAAACCACCCCTTACAGAAAGTTTTGGAGTCAGTTTTAGCTCATCTTCAATATAAACAGCTGCTTCAAGTGATTTCTCTTCTTCTAGAGTAATTCCTGCTACGCCAGAATTTGCTCCAATTGGCTGCTGATCACCTGGTTTAAATATATAATGTGTTGCTTCTACCCCAGTAAAAAGCTTGTTGCTCTTTGTGAGTTCTTTTGTGAGGTCAGCCCTAAACGTCTGATAGTTGATCCCTGATTTGATATCAAAAGCATCTATACCTTCATCATCTTGAATTGTAAAGCCATACTGTCCATTCACCAATGTAACATCCAATACAGTGCTTTCGCTGAATATATGCTTCCAAAGCAATGAATTGTTAAAGGTGCTCCACTGAAAAGTGGTATCAGAGGCAAATCCAAATCCATCATTGCTGAAGTAACCAGAATATGTCAATTTATTTTTTTCATCTAAAAACCATGAGAGTTTCCAGTTGGTATCTACAAAAGATGCCGAGCTATTTTTAAAGTCTCCATCTTTAGCTAAACCAAGCATCCAGTCAGAATAGGAAGCCCTTGCTCCTACTACAAATGAAAGTTTATCCTCTATAATTGGTCCATCTACTGCTAGTTTACTTGCTACCAAACCAATACCAGCGGTAACATGATAATTTTTTCGATCCCCTTCTTTTAGGCTAATGTCGAGTACTGAGGAAAGACGACCTCCATACATTGCTGGCATGCCACTTTTGTAAAGTGTAGCACTATTCACTACAGCTGGGTTAAATGCAGAAAAGAAACCAAATACGTGAGATGGGTTAAAGATGATTGCCCCATCCTGTAGTATCAAGTTTTGATCAACACCTCCACCTCTTACATTGAACCCTGATGACCCCTCACCCACAGTAGAAACCCCTGGTAGTAATATTAAGCTTTTTACGACATCACTTTCTCCCATAAAAGATGGCAAAGAGTTGATTTTCTCAATATCTAATGTATTCTTCCCAACATCGAGATTGGTGATCTTGGCGTCTTGACTTTCAGAATAAACTGTGATTGCATCTAGATTGTAAGTCTTCTCCTTCATCAAGATATTCAACTTAGTGTCATTCAAAACGTCGACAGTCTTAAATTCAGTAATCATGTCAATTCTAGAGAATGTCACATTGAACGTACCTCGAGGTAACTTTATAGAATAGTAACCTTCAAAATCAGTAGCCACACCCGTTTTTAAGCTCGATATATACACGGTTACACCGAAAGCTGGCTCATTCGTGTAATTATCTCGAATGTATCCGCTAAGCTCCACTTCTTTGGCAAAGTCTTGGGAGTGAGCGGCAAAAGAGAATAATAAAACCGTTACAAATAGTAGCGATTTTGTTGTAGTAGTAAAATTATTTTGCATGTAGGGAGATTACTGTGGTAGAAATCGAACGCAATTAAGTCCTTTCAGCCAACATTGAAAAACTTTACAGAAGACTAAATGCAATTTTTTATTTGATTGGTAACATGATCTTTCTAAAGGTCATATCCATTTCAATCCACCAACAACCATAAAATCACATACCCTTACTCTTCCCTGATTATTTACATTTAATTTTACAAAACTTTAATTTCATTGCGAATACACTATCGGAATGAGCTTGCACTTGTAATTTTTCAAAAAGTAATTGACCGCTTGTGCCTTCTCAAAATTGTGAGAAGAATACTTAATTTGGCGCTCTAACTCACCAACAGAATCAATGAATTGATCTTCTCTTGTAAAGGTGCCATAACCTTGCAACTCACCTTGAAATACCTTTACAATTGATATTTGATCTGCAGAACCTGAAGAATGAGTGATTATGAATTCGTTTGGATATTTTGGAGATATTTTTATAGACATTTCAACCCTAAGGTTGTAAATCTCCGGCGTACAAGTATTTCGGCATGCACCTAGACAAATTCGTTTCTCACAATTATCAATCTTGCTTACTCCCGAAAGTTTAGAACACAGCTTTTGTTCTAAAATCAATTTTTCAAGGGCTCTATTTGCTTCGCCTTTAGAAGAATATATATTATCAGCGGTAATTACACCTTCTGCCTTTTCTAGTTTCAAATTGATAAATCCAAACAAATCTCTATAGGCGACAATCTGATATCCGCTGGTAGCTTTCTTAATAGAACTAAAAACGGGTTCCACTTTTTCTTTTTCATCCAACACTGTTAATTGCGCAATCAATAAGGAGGGTTGTTCTTCCCCTTCTATCCTATCCAAAACAGATTTGATTTCTTTGGATCGCTTCGAATTACTCTTGAGAAAGGAGATGATTTCCTTTTTGACTTTTGCACAAGCAACTACTTCGAGAAGCCGATTATCAGCATCATAGAGGCGATATAAACCCGTTTTCGTAGGCAAAGAATTCACTTGCTCCTTTGGAATATGGGCTGGCATATATTTCAACCAAGCTTCTGGCGCATGTGAAGGAGATCCTGCAGAAAGCTCAAATACCTTATGAAACAACATTGTGGTAGCTTCAGCATCACCTCGCGCCCTATGTCGACCATTTATAGGAATATTAAGATCACCACAGATATTGCCAAGTCCATAGCTCCTGTGTCCAGGAATGTATTTTCGAGCGAGCCTCACAGTACAAAGCTTTTCCTTTTGAAAGTCAAAATCTAATCGGCTGAATTCGCCATTTATCATGGCGAAATCAAAATTGACATTATGAGCGATGAAGATCGTGTCTTCAGTAAAATCAAGGACTTTTTGAGCGATCTCGTCAAATGTGGGAGCATCAGCAACCATCTCATTGGTAATCCCAGTTAATTCAGAAATAAATGGTGGAATGTACGTCTCAGGATTAACTAAGCTTGAAAACTCATCGAGAATTTGCTTGCCGTCAGTAATGAAAATGGAAATATCCGTAATGCGCGAGTCACTTGGACGTCCGCCGGTTGTTTCCACATCAATGATCGAGTATAGTTGGTCTGACAAGTTTTGAAAAGTTGAAGTCTCAAAACTAATAATTCTTGTGTCCGAATGGCCTGTAGAAGTCGGAATGAATTTTAGCTTTGCGACCAAACAATAATGTTCTAAAAGCATTTTGTCTTATAAGACTTCACTTATTTATGATCATACTTATCTCCCCTGCGAAGACGCTCGATTTTGAAAACAAAGTTTCTTTACCTGCTACTAAGCCAAGACTCTTCAATGATTCTAAAGCCATATTGGAAGTAATGAAAGAAAAGACTCCAGAAGACTTAAGCCAAATGATGAGCATAAGTGAGGATCTGGCAGAACTCAATGCTAAGCGATTTAAGAAATTCTCTACGCGTCATACGGCTAAAAACTCAAAGCAAAGTTTGCTTGCATTCAAAGGTGACGTTTATCTCGGATTACAGGCCGAGGATTTTACGGAAGTGGAGATTGATTTTGCTCAGGAACATTTACGAATTCTCTCAGGACTATATGGTGTACTGAGACCTTTGGATCTTATGCAGCCTTATCGTTTAGAAATGGGAACCAAAGTGAACATCGAGGAACATAGTAATCTTTATAAATATTGGGGTGATAAGCCAGCAAAACTGATAAGACGAGACATGCTGGCACAAAAAGACAATGTGGTTCTCAATCTTGCCTCTATCGAATACTTCAAATCCGTAAACCTAAAAACGCTCAAAGCCAAAGTGATCGATTTCGACTTTCAGGATTTCCACAATGGCGAATATAAAATGATCTCATTCTTTGCTAAAAAGGCAAGGGGAATGATGGCTCGATATGTCATCAAAAACCAGCTTTCAACAGTAGCTGATTTGAAGGGATTTGCAACCGATGGGTATTACTTTGATTCAGATAACTCTACAGAATCCTTGCTTTCTTTTAAACGAGGCTAGTCTTTCCGGAACTTACTTAATGCAGATTGAGTGAACTCAGAAAGCACCAATTTACCACTCTTCCTTGCCAGAGACTCAAAAAGTCCATCCCATTTTTCGGTACCTTCCCACAATGTGCGTTTGATTTCAGCACGTGCCTCTGGATTAGTCAATGCAAGTTTTTCTACTAATTGAGCACAAGCCTCTTCCATTTCTTTTTGACTCTCGAACACTTCACTGTAAAGTCCATTTTGAAAAGCCCATTCGGCAGATTTGAATTCAAAAGGATTCAGTGTCAATTGCGAGAAAGACGTTTTTCCTATTTTACGAATCACTGCTGGACTAATCACGAAAGGCCCTATTCCAATGGAAAGCTCACTTAGTTTAATTGATGCATAATTGGTTGCGTAGCAATAGTCAAATGCCGAAGCTAGACCCACGCCTCCTCCTACGGTTTTGCCTTGTACCATTCCTATCACAAGGCATCTCGACTTTCTGATCGCGTTGATTAGATTGGCAAAACCCATGAAGAATTGAAAGCCCTCCTCTTTATTTTTGATTGTTATGAGTTCATCGAAACTCGCTCCTGCACAGAAAGCCCGCTCTCCTGCACTTTTGACTACAATTATCTGAACACTTGCATTTTGATCGGCTGAAATAATCTCTTCAGTGAGTTTGGCGAGCATTGCACTGTTCAATGCATTATGTGGTGGGTTCGAAAATGCAATCTCTGCGATTACTGTATTGGAAATACTTGATTTAATAAACTGTTCCATGGATTGGACAAATTAAACATTTACTGAGACTTGCGTAAACTACCTACCGATTTCGTGTTTCTATTTGTAAGAGATATGTAAATTGTATTATGCGCCATTTATTTATAGCCTTCCTTTGTTACACAATTCATATCAGCACATTCGCTCAAAATAGCGATTCACTTCTTAATGCTTTGCAAAACCTCCAATCGCAGGTAGATGGGCTCAAGAACACAGAAATCGTTCAAAGCATGTCTCAGCGCTCAATCCTAATGCCCTCATATTTTGGCGAACTCAAAGCTTTAATTGCAAGACAAGCCTATAATTTTTGGCTAGAGAATGATGCCAACCCTTTAGTTTCTCACCTGAACCTTTACTCAGCGCTTTATTATGCCAATAAATATCTAGGATATGATTCTGTGTATAGAAAATCCTACAATGAAGTTTTGGGACATACAGAATCTGTTATGTCCATCCAATTCGGAAAAGATCCTGATTTTTTCTATTCAGCTGGCACTGATGGAAGAGTGCTCAAGTGGTCATTGAAAAACTTTGGAAGCCCAGCTACAGTCCTTTATGAAGGCAAGCATTTGATCAAATCAATAGAGGTGAGCAATGACGATCGATATATTTTGGTTGTCACCAAAAATGAAGGTATTATTTTGATAGATAATAATCCTTCTAATCTAGAAGGACTGAAAAGCTTTACTCAGGACAAAGAATTAGTTCAGACAGCACTCTTTGTACCCAATGAATTGAAAATCATGATAGTGACCAAAGCTGGTGATATCAAATACAAAATGTTCAATAGCGAAGAAGTAATAGGCAAAACCAATGAGCAAGTGTCGAGCGCTATTATCAATGAAGAAAACAACAAACTGTTCTTAGGCAATACCGCTGGTAACTTACAAATTTGGGAAGATACTTTAGCAGCCAAAATATACCTTCAAGAATCCTTTGCCATCAATGCGCTTGCAATTAATAGCGATTATACTCAATTGGCCATAGGCAGAGAAAAGGGCGATGTGATACTTTGGGATTTGAAAACCGAAAGTTTAATCCGAACGATTTCCGGTCACCAATCTGCGATTACGGATTTGGACTTTAGTCCAGATGATCAAATGCTGCTTTCAGCCAGTAGAGACAGAACAGTCAGAGTTTGGGATGTCACCAATTCAAGAAAACTACCTTTGGTGCTAGATGATCATAACGACTGGGTGCTTACAGCCTGTTTTGACCCTTCTGGTGAGCGCATCATTTCAGGATCCCGAGATAATTTCATACGTTTCTGGCCTGTGAAGCACGAGGAGCTTGCAAAAAGAATTTGTGATATGATAGGTAGAAATCTGACTCGCGGGGAGTGGGAAGAATATGTTGGTTCAGATATTCCTTATAAATTAACATGTCCAAATGACACTGACTAAGATCACCTAGATAAACAACAGATTAATCCGAAGCTAAAATATGTCCCCACTCCTAGCTGAATTCATTGGCACCATGGTGCTCATACTTTTTGGAAATGGCGTAAACGCCAACGTCTCGCTGAGTAAAACCTATGCCCATAATGCTGGCTGGTTGGTCATTGCCCTTGGGTGGGGTTTGGCTGTATTCATCGCTGTATTTATATCAGGTGATGCAAGTGGAGCACACATTAACCCAGCCGTGACCATCGCCTTGGCTACCGTTGGCAAATTCGAATGGATCAATGTTCCCGGATATATTGGTATGCAAGTACTTGGTGCATTTACTGGCGCAGCTTTGACTTTCGTGCATTTCAAACCGCATTTTGACGAAACGGAAAATGCAGACGCGAAACTTGGTTTGTTCTGCACAAGTCCAGCAATTAAGCAAACTTTTCAGAATTTACTTTCTGAAGTCATCGGAACTTTTGCCTTGGTATTCCCAATCTTCTTTTTGGTAAGCGGGGATGGCTTAGGATCGCTCAGTGCGCTTCCAGTTGCTCTTCTGGTGGTGGCGATAGGTTTATCATTGGGAGGTACCACTGGCTATGCTATCAATCCAGCAAGAGATTTCGGACCAAGACTTTTCCACGCATTAGCCCCCATAAAGAACAAAAGAGATAGCAATTGGTCATACGCTTGGATTCCCATAATAGGCCCAATAATAGGCGCATTACTGGCTTCCGCAGTTTATCTACTTGTTTCCTAATTACATATTGTCAAATCCAGAGACATAGATTGGGTGAGACCTTACTTTATCAAGTATCTCCTTATCGCCATAACCTACGACAGCTATTTCCTTTTCACTAGTTAGGTGCTTAATAAAGCCACGATTGAGCTGCGTTAATAGCTGATAACCTTCTGATCTAACATCCATACAGGCAATCAATGTGTTTCGTTCAAAATGCACTAAAACACTTTCAAGTAGGTTGTTTATAACATCAGGCCTATTCGGATCTCCAAAAAGACCTTCAATAGACAAAAAATGGAAATCTATATTTATGATACGATTGATCCAAGGGATACGAGAAACCAATTTGATTAAAAACCGAGATCCTGGCACCTCATAGATTCTCCAGTGTTCTGGGTGAGCTTGAACTCCTGCGATAACATTCCCATTCTCACGGTATTCAAAGCAACCATTATTAAATCCAATATTGTCTGTGATAACTAAGCTATGTTTTTGATACTTGGTCCGTATTTTATCTCGAAATTCGGCGAACTCAGCTGGCTCTAATTGATAAACCGAATTGCTTTTCTTTGGACTAAATCGGCTAAAAAATACAGTGCGAAAGGTTCCAATCCTTTGAAAACCGAAATCATCTATCAGTGACTTTGATCTGTGATTGGACTCATCCACATAAGCATATAGTAAAGGGTTCTGGTTGCTGAGCCCTTTACCTTTGAGGACATCCTTAATTTCAGCTCTTATTGCCCCTCCTTTTTCACGAGTCTTGGGTTGTAAACTCTCCGAGGACCGAAACAGATGCTTGAATGAAAAATATCGAATATAGTAAGCTTTGATTTTTTTAGAAGCTAATGACACTTCTCTATTTATAAAGCAACACGCCCCAACTGGCCTACCACCTATTTCAAGACTTAAAAAAGAAGAGTTCCCAAGTTTTGAAATTTTCTCTTTGGTCTTTAAATGCTGATACACCAAGCTTTTACCTGGTGTACCAATGATGTTTTGATAAAGAATGTCAGCGACTGCTTTAGATGGAGCGCCCTCTTTGATGTTTACTCTTCTGCTCAAATAGTATTTATTGAACGTTGATTGGTAAAGTCATTTTAATGGACGCCCAATCAAACACCACTTTGACCCCCGAATCATACAAAGGCTCCAGTCCGATTGTAAATTGCTCAGTATGTTCGTCCTCAACTACGGGTATCATTACAGACAACAAATCTAAAGTAGGGTCTGCTTCGAAAGCACCCCATTGTCCTAATTCAGAATTGAGACGTATTTCAAAATAGTTTGGACCAGGGATCGCATACATTCTGTAGGTTCCTTTAGCTATTGGCTGATCGATAATTAGTACGTCCTGATTAAAAGTGATTTCAGTTGATTCGTTTGCTCCAAGCCTCCAGTATTTTCCATAGCTCTGAAGTGCTTCTCCCACTTCACCAAAGACAATTCGTTCGCGCACAGATGGCCTACTATAAGAAATATCTACTGTCAATGAGCCATTAGTAAGGCTAACAACTCCAGGAGGGCTTAAGGTTCTGTTTCTATTATCCAGATAGAGATAAGCAGCCGCTAGCAGTACTACGACTACTCCTAAAGTGAGCATTATTTTCTTAAGCATTTCTTTATTGGTTTAAGGTATAAAGCTATGCATTCTTGTGATTACAATATTATGAAAATCAATTATTGTAAGGTGCGAACCAGTTCTGTAACGTCACTTTATGAATATTTTGGTAGGTTTAAAGTAATATGGAAATACTAGGAATAGATATAGGAGGATCAGGCATTAAAGGTGCTATTGTTGACACGAAGAAAGGGGAATTGATCACAGAGCGTCTTAGGGTTCCTACTCCCACTCCCGCTACTCCAGATGCTATGATCGATGAAGTGATCGGGTTAGTCAATAGTTTTAAATGGAAAGGAATAATCGGTTGTGGTTTTCCTGCTGCTGTACGCCACGATATTGTGATGACTGCTTCCAATATTGATAAATCATGGATCGGAGTAAACGCAGCACAGCGAATAGAAAAAGCAACTAAATGTAAGACTCACTTGGTCAATGATGTAGATGCCGCTGGACAAGCCGAGATGCAATTCGGTGCGGGTAAAGGCCAAAAAGGGGTAACTATAATGGCCGCTGCTGGTACCGGCATTGGTACTGCACTCTTTATAGACGATAAATTGGTCCCAAATACTGAATTGGGATTCTTGATTGTGAATGGAATGTTTGGTGAGCACTATGCTGCCAATTCGGTGAGAAAAGAACAGGATCTATCATGGGAAGAATGGGGCAAAAGGCTCAATGAGTATTTCCAAAGAATGGAAAGTTTGTTTTATCCGGATCTTTTTATTTTGGGTGGTGGTGTGAGTAAACATTTCGAAAATTACAGTCAATATTTTGACCTGAAAACTAAACTCGTTCCTGCACAATCCAAAAATGAAGCAGGGATTATAGGAGCGGCACTTGCTGCAAAAGCCTATTTTAAATAATAACTTATGAGCAACATGAATGACTTTCCATGGCTAAGTCACTACCCAAAAAGTGTACCCCACGAAATCAACCCTGATAGTTATCCGTCTCTTATTGAATTTCTAAACGACTGTGTATCTAAGTATGGCGACAAACCAGCTTATGAAAACATGGGTGTAGAATTGACATATAATCAAATAGGCGAAATGTCAACAGCTTTTGCTAACTATTTGATGTATGAAACCGAGCTAGAGCAAGGAGACCGTGTGGCATTACAAATGCCAAATGTGCTTCAATACCCTGTGGCACTATTTGGTATTATTAAGGCTGGAATGATCGCAGTGAACACCAATCCACAATATAAGCCTTCGGAGATGGAGCATCAATTCACAGATGCAGGTGCCAAAGGAATTATACTGCTAAACACTTTCGCATTTAAATTGGAAGAAATCCTTCCAAAAACCTCTATTGAGACTGTTATCATAGCTGAGGTTGGTGATTTGCTAGGAGCTTTCAAAGGTGCCATTGTAGATTTCATGATAAAAAGGGTCAAGAGAATGGTGCCTGATTATGATCTTCCTCAAAGCATAGATTTCCAAGATGTTATTCAAAAAGGAAAAGAACATATCTACAAAAGACCAGCGGTTAAAAGCAATGATATTGCACTTCTACAATATACGGGCGGTACTACTGGGGTGGCGAAAGGAGCCGCATTAAGTCATAGAAATCTAATTGCAAATATTGAACAAGTAGGTGCTTGGATGCAGCCTAAATTGATAGAAGGGGAAGAAGTTACCATTACTGCCTTGCCCCTTTATCACGTTTTTTCGCTTACTGTCAATTGCTTTGGCATGTTTAAAATTGGCGCTAAAAGTGTCTTGATTACTGATCCACGTAAGATGGATGATTTCATAAAAGTGCTCAAAAATCAACCTTTTTCGGTGATTACAGGTGTTAATACACTTTTCAATGGTCTTGTTCAAAGAGAAGCATTTGCTAGAGTGGACTTTAGTTTTTTGAAGGTTTCGGTGGCTGGAGGTATGGCTCTGCAAGATGCGGTTGCTGATAAATGGAAGGATATTACAGGTAATGCTATAGTAGAGGGTTATGGATTATCAGAAACTTCTCCCCTGCTCACTTGTAATCCAATAGATGGTACACAGAAGCTTGGAACCATTGGACTTCCTGTCCCTTCCACAGAAATCAAAATTGTGGATGATGAAGGTGTTACTCAAGTCACAGGATCTTATGGAGAGATCTACGCCCGTGGACCACAAGTCATGACGGGCTATTGGCAAAATGCTGAAGAAACCGCAATAGTTATGGACGGTGATTGGTTCAAAACTGGGGATATCGCATTTTTCGATAGTGACGGCTATTTGAAAATAGTTGATCGAAAGAAAGAAATGATCAATGTATCTGGAATGAAAGTGTTTCCAAATGAAGTGGAAAATGTTATTTCCCAGCTCAAAGGAGTACTAGAAGTTGGCGTGATCGGTGTTGCGCATAAAAATTCAGGTGAAGTGGTCAAGGCATTTGTTGTTCGGTCTAATAATTCCACAATAACCGAAGAGGATATCATGAAGCATTGCAGGGATCATTTGGTAGCTTACAAGATGCCTAAGTTTATTGAGTTCCGCGATGAACTTCCTAAATCAAACGTTGGTAAGATCCTGAGGAAAGAGCTAAGAAGGGAGGAATTGGAGCGTGCAATGTAAAATCGTCATACTAGACGGCATCTTTGCCAATCCTGGTGATCTTACTTGGGATAACTTGAAAGCATATGGCGAGGTGCTTGTCTATGAAAATACTACCAAAGAACAAGTAATTGAGCGCTGTAAAGAAGCTCAAATTGTAATTACAAATAAAGTAGGCTTTGGCGAACAGGAATTCGCACAATTACCCGATCTGAAGTTAATAGCTGTAGCTGCTACTGGCATGGATCACATTCATTTGCAAGAAGCTAAAAGCAGAGGGATTGAAGTCAAAAATGCTGTAGGGTATTCTACAAATTCTGTAGCTCAACATGTATTTGCTCTCTTACTTGCTTTGGAAAATAAAGTTGGAAAACATAATCAGAGCGTTCAAAACACACTTTGGGATCAATCTAAAGGCTTTCACTACACAATAGCTACAGTCACAGAGCTTGCTGGAAAGAAGATTGGAATCTATGGGTTTGGCAAAATCGGCCAGAGAGTAGCTGAGTTGGCTAAGGCATTTCACATGCAAGTTATGATAGTGTCAAGTCATGCAGATCCTGACGAATACAAAGATTATCAATTTGTAGGCTTGAAAGAGCTTTTTATGGAAAGCGATGTAATTAGCTTACATGCTCCTTTGAAGCAAGACAATCATGGAATTATAAATGAAGACTTGTTCAATCAAATGAAGCCTAATGCACTATTGATAAATACAGCTCGAGGTGGACTCATCAATGAACAAGATTTAGCTACCGCAATTAAGGATGGAAAGATCAGAGGAGCAGGTTTGGATGTATTAAGTCAAGAACCACCAAGTACTGATCATCCATTAATTGGTCTCGAAAACTGTTTAGTAACTCCTCACATGGCTTGGGCCTCTTTCGAAGCGAGAAAGGAGCTTATCTCTCAGATTGAGGAACATATTCGGAAGTTTATAGGTTAGAACAAACATTCTGATTTATTTCAAAACAAAAGTGACCTTATTTCAAATTGATTTCTATTGCTAGACCTTTGTTTCTAATTTTACCATTAACACAACTTAAGAGAATAATTACCCTATGAGACTTGGACAACTAGCGAGACAATTGGAAATATCCACAGAAGAAGTAGTGAATATACTGTCCGAGCAAGGTATTGAAATCAAAGATCATCCTAATGTGAAAGTACCTGAGGAGGGTGAAGCTTATCTTCTTTCGAAGTTCAACATAAAAGAAGAACTAGCAGCGGAAGTGGCGACTGCTCAAGTTGTAGAGCAAGAACAAGCAAAAGAAGAGGAAGAAATCTTAGCGCAAGTCGAAGAGTCTTCAATTATTACTCCTAAAGAGGAGGAAATTATTACCCCTGTTTTGCCTGAAGTTATTATTCCAGAAATCAAAAATGAAGTTGAGACTCCAAGTGAGGAAACATCAAGTCAATTGGTAACTCCTGAGTTGCTTAGATCAATTAAAAATAGTGAAGATCAATTGACATTGAGCGAACTATCAGCACTTGATGAAAATGTGCAGGTCATAAAAGCACCTAAAATCGAATTGCCTGGATTGAAAGTTTTAGGTAAAATAGAATTGCCTCAAAAGAAAGTTTCTGAAGAAGCTACCGAGGAAACGGTGAATGATGATGAAACGGAAGTGGTTGAAGTAGAAAAAGTACCGGAAGTAAGAACCATCCAACATGACCGGCGTAATTCCAGACCAAGATTGACGCGTGAGCAACTAGAAGAAAAACGCCTCAGAAGTAAGCGCGCCCATGAAAGAAGAATTGAAGATCAAAAGGAACGTGCAGAAAGAAAAGAAAAGGAGCGACTTAGAAAACTAAAGGAGAGTCACTATAAGGCCAAAGTAGGTACACCTAATAAGAAGCCGAAACCAAAGAAAAAGCAAGCCAACAAAAAAGTCGCTGAAATAGATCAGCGACCAAAGCCAACAACAATGTTTGGCAAATTTTGGAGATGGCTTAATACCTAGGAGGTCTAGGAGGTCTATCTTCTTTGGCTCCCTCCTCTTTTTATATCTTCAAGAGCATTTACTGCAGTTTGCAACTCACGCTTCAACCTTACTTGGGTTTCTCTTGACTTATCCTTGAATTCTTCAAGTTCATTTCTAAGAAACTCATTGTCTCTTTTAAGTCTAGAGGTATGTGAATTGCTACCAAGGAACATTAGATAAAGTCCCGCACATCCTGCAATCAGTAAAATGATAATTCCCCAGACAAGCGCATGATAAGTACCCTTATTCAAATCAGCACCGAAAAATGAAATGGTAGCATTCATTTCTTCACTCTCCTCTAGTTCGATATTAGTTTGATTAAGCTTCACTTTCAAGCTATCAATTTGCGATTTAGTACCAATCAATGAACTCTTCAATCTGGAAATTTCAATAGCTCTTTCATCTAATGTATCATTGACACTTTCCCACAATTCTACAATAAGTGTTTCCTTAATGACTTTATACTGTTGATAATTGGATGACTTTCCCATCAGCTTTTCATACCTCCCATTTAGAGAAGTTGGCTCATCTTCTGTCGCTTGCTCCTGAGCAATTACAGTCAACGATCCTAAGAATAATAATATTGGAAAAAGGGTGTTTTTAACTGGGGATGCAAATTGAAAAATATTCATTACTTATGGTTGTATTTAATAGTATGTCACCTCACAAGACGGATAACTTGACTTGAATTCTGCCATTTCATTCGTTCTTATTCGCGTATTATAGCAGGTGAGCGTATTTAAAGTGCGAATATCGTAAAGCCTATCCAGTTGCCAAACTCTAGTGTTGCTTATATTCAGTTTACGTAGTTTTTTTGATGATTCGAGTCCCTTGAGTTTCTTGATCGATGTTCCCGAAAAATTCAATTCTTCTAACTCCGTAAGGTCAGATAAAGGCCTTAGATCATCTACTGCAGTATTGGAGATATCAAGGATCTGAAGCTTTCGGAACCTGTCAACGTACTCCAAACTAGACAAAGGACTATTGCGAAAGATCAATGAGGTAAGACCTTCATGGTTTGTCAATTCTTCTAATGAAGTGATATTGACATTTGAGATTTCAATCTCTCGCAGCACATTAAATCTCTGGAGAGGAATCAGTGAAGTAACTGGAATATCCGTAATCACTACCTTCTTACTCTGAACCAAGGCATGTAGATAGTAAGCATCAGGAACATTCACATTAAATACATTTTTCCAATTGGGTGTGAGCTGTTCATACCAAGCTTTCAAGTCATCTGTCTCATAGATCACTACCGCTCCTTCAGTTGCAGTTAGGAATTCATTGATTCGCTCTCGCTTTACTTGAGTTTCAGAGATATCAAGCAGTTTGAGCCTATTTAGTCCAATCAATGGATCAATTTCTTTAAGGATACACGCTTTTAAATATAGACGCTCGAGGTTTTTATTGGCGCCCAGTGTTTGGAGATTGTCAATAGGAAGATAATTAGCGTTTAACACTTTCAGTTCAGGCATATTTCTCAAGAAATCCAAATTAACAAAGAGATTTCGACTGATGTTTAAATGCTCCAATCGTTTAAACTTAGTGAGTGGAACGCCGCTGAGCAATGAATTGCCTGATATATCCAACGAATCACTATTTAATAGACGCGTCAAGTCAGTCTTCGTTGGATTTTCAAGAGCCATTTGTTTCTTAAATAGATTCTTCCATTCTACCGGTAACTCTTCCCACCAGCTCAATATCTTTTCACTATTGGTAATGACTACAACCCCTTTATTTTTAGTCATAAATTCGGATGCAACTTTCTCGCTAACTCCTGAATAATCAGCAGATACTTTCTCCAAGTTTTTCAATATAGAAAGTGGCTCAAGGGTTTCTACCCTTGTTCGATTCATCGAAATCTCTCGCAGATTTGAAAGCTGGGCAAGGGCCTGAGTATTAGTTATGAGTGTTTCTGAGAAATCAATTGACTCAAGCTTTGTAAGGTTCAAAATTCCATCTAAAGAGTTTACACCTGTCCTAGAGATATCAAGAAGTTGAAGATTTTTTAATTGTGACAAAGTGCCCGCCTCGCTAAAAGAAGTTTTAGATAGGTCTAGCTCTGTAAGTGCTTGTAAATTCGAAATAGGTGTAAAGGACGAAATACCAGAACCTGATGCGCGTAGTACTTGCAGCTTCTCCAAACGAGCTACAGCACTGATATCGTTGACTATAGAATTGGAAATATCCAACACTTCCAAATTGCCGAAATAGTTAACCACCTCGATATCTCTTATGTTGGTGCCAGCTAGATTAAGCGATCTTAAATTCCTAGCACCTCTTAGGGCGCTGATATCTAGAATCTTAGTGTCTTTTAGGTTTAAATACTTAAGATCTTTAAGAGCGGCAAGTGGTTTAATATCTAATATCATCGAATTGCCTGATAAATCAAGACTATCTAACGATGCAAGTTTCATGAGCAGTTCATTACTCATGGATTCATCTGAATAATTTCTAGGGAAGAGTATTTTCGTCCATCCATAAGACAAGCCAGCCCACCACTCCCGCAATTCTTCTTCTCTTGTTACTTTGGTTGTGTAGACACTCGCAATCTTGAGTTCTGAATTATTAGCATTCAAGTTGAACTCTATGAATCTCGGAGATTGCCTTACGAACTGTTCACCCTCTAATGTGGTACCTTCAATCTTCGAATTGAAACTTGCCAGAAAATATGTTTCTCCGTTAGCCTCTTTAGGTTCAATGGTTATTTCACTGAAGGTGAATTGTATTTCATTGAAAAAGAAGTCGACATCTCTCAAATAAGCGGTCACATCTTTATTCACTATAGCGCTACGTTGGGCTAAAAGATCGTCCTCTATTTGAACATTTTTACTATTGAAAATTTTCAAATAGCTATTGTTAATAATAACTTCTTTGTCCCTGCTGATAGTGTTTTTAGCACCGACAGTATTGAGCATATATTCATAAAAGTTGACCATACCCAGCACTTCTTCTTTCTGCTTTTCAGTCTGGTAAACACTCTCTTGAGCGTAGATGCTAAATGAAAAAAAGAGGGTAAAAAACACCCAAAGGGTAAAAAAACGAGAATATATTTTATTCATAAATGAATTCTTTCAGCATCAATTTTTGCTCATGATCAGCTTTTACGAGGTTAGAAATCAACCATCCACTGTTGTACCCTGACCTATTAAATTGGGCTATTTCGAAATACCAGTTTTCAAGTCCTAAATAGTGAAATTTCAAGTTGGTAATACTTTGAAATTTGAGTCTTCCCTTCTTGATCTCAAATAAGAAAATGGATAAAAAATCTGGCTCAAAACCTCTTGGTGTAAGCTGCTCTGGGTATTGGGTATTATCTAATACTTTTTTGAGGTTCATAAAGTCAAGCTCATGACTCATTGGATGAATGAAATCCTTAGTTTCAGTAGTGTCCATTTTGAAAGTTCTCGCCAAAGCAGGAAAGCGCACATGATCAAAGACCCATTCTGAGCCTTTTGCTTGTCGCTGCAATTTAAAAATCAAAGTCAATTGAACATCTCTTCCTTCATAGACAAAGTTTGCCATGGCTTCAGCCATGAGTTCCTTGTCATGCAGATCGATGTATTTCGGATTTTTTTTATCAACGACCTCCTTTATGAATTCTTTGACCAAAGGAGCATCTAGATTGCGGTTTTGATGATCAAACAGATTTATTAAGTAATCCTTCCTCAAATTAGAATCTCGATAGTTTTTATCACTGTCATAAAGTCTATTGCCCTTGGTGTCTTCTTCACCGTTGAAGCGATGAAAAAATTGATTCATCTGCTTTGTGGACGCATATAGTACATTCTCAGTGAACTTCATATCATCCAAAGGGTTTGTCTGCCCTTTGGATGTATATATGATGATGAAAATCGATAAGCCTGCGAACAGGTATTTCATAAGGTAGTTTCTGTTACTCTGATGTCGCCAAGCATAACATCCCAAAAGTCAATGGTACGTCCAGCTATTTGAGTGGATTTTTTCTTCACATAGATAGTGATATCCTTCTTAGTGGTGTCTTTATAATTCAACCCATCATCCGAAGTTCCTTCAAATTTTTGATAGACAGTAATTACCCCTACAAAAACGCCATCTGGTTGCATTTCTAAATCACTGATATAGTGAATATCATACCATTGGATTTTTACCTTATCGTAGTTCAAGGCCATTAATCTTTCGAAATACTCTCTTACTTTGTAGTAATTGACCTTTTCACTACTCAATGAACTCACTCCCATTTCACTTCCTGGCGCAAAAAGCTCTTCAGCACGATCCATTACTCGCTGAGCCTCAGCATATGACGTCTTTTTATCACCAATGATAGTAATGTATTTACTTAAATCCTTGACCTTTTCTAAAGCCAAAGAGTCAATTGCCTGCTTACGCTTTGGGCTTATAGAGTCCTGTGCATAACTCGTGAGCGTGAAGAAAAGGACAGCTAGTACGGATATATATTTAATATTTCTCATCTTATTATTTCTTTAAAACCAGTTCTTTAATCATTCCTTTCTCATCCAGCACCATTTCTTCCACTTTCGCAGCGTTGTTCTTCGTGTCTTTGAGATACTCTAGGTATTTTTTGATTGTAGTAGGTTCATCATAATCCGTCGTGCCATCAGCATTGTAGATGATGATCAACACTGGAGCTGCCTGATTGCTAAAAAGACCAATTGCTTCATTGATGTTGGCATTGGCTGATGCGTCAGTTCCTGTAGCGATTGCACTGAAATAATTCTCCAGCTTTTCAGTCTTACTTGGCGCTTTTGTAGCAACTCGTATAGGCTCCTCCTTTACTTCATCCATCTCTTCATCTTCTAGGTCTTGCTCGATTTTAGCCTTTGCAGTTGCGGGATCGGTGACTTCACTCACTTTCTTTTTGTTTTTGCATGATGAGGCACCAAACATTAGCACCCCTATCAATACCACGGACAATAGCTGACCTATTGATAGTCTATTAGTTGTTTTCATTTGAGTTGTTTATCTTCTGATAAATTGTTAAAACCGAATCGATTCAGGCAAATAACGTTCCAAAATCAAATTGGATGCGCAAGACTCCAAAGATTTATTTAAACCCCATTATTCACCATTACTTCACAAAAATTATGAAACGCCAACTCGCTAAATTTCTCATTTTGATACTGTTTTTCGCATTCAGACAAACATCTAGTGCGCAATCATATGAGGATCAAGCTGTATTAGCAGCTCCAGAAGCTTTGAGAGCTAATGCCACAATCTATGGATTTGATCAAGATGGTAATTTTAAGGTGTTTCGTATAGGAACTAATCAAATGATCTGCCTGGGCGATGATCCAACAAAAGATGGATTTAGCGTAGCAGCTTATCATAAGGAACTTGATCCTTTTATGGCTAGAGGTCGAGAGTTGAAAAATGCTGGCAAATCCTTTAAAGAGATTTTCGAGATTAGAGAGCAAGAAGTAAAGTCAAAAAGCCTTGCAATGCCAGATAAATCCACTTTGATTGTATTGACTGGAGCAATTGACGAAAGTGGGGAATTATCAGATTTGAATTTGCGCTATGTCTTCTACATCCCCTTTGCTACTCCAGAGAGTACAGGTTTGCCCTCATCTCCCTTATCTGAAGGAGGTCCATGGATAATGGATCCTGGCACTCATAGGGCACATATTATGATAACTCCGTCAAGAAAAGATGACTGAATATTAAATAAGCAGCAATTTTTTTATTAATTTTGTGAAAACTATAATCTGCTGATTATTTGGGATTTACTAATCCGTTCTTCAGGTATAGCAAAAACATAAAATTTTATCAAATGCTACAACAATCTAGAAGTAGAGTTTCTTATGACGAGCTACTTGTAACCGCAATCGAAAGTATTAAAAAACAAGGATATGACAATATCAAGGCTGATCTTGAGGATTATGATACTCCTTATCAGTTAATTGGAAAAACCAAAGAAGTGAATTTCACTGCGGACGTTACAGCTACAAAAAACGATACACGCGCATACTTCGAAATTTCCACGAAAATGGATGACAAGAATGAGATCATCAATAAATGGAAACTTCTTGAGACATTAGCGAATATGAAAAACGGTAAGTTTCAAATCTTTGTACCCCACGGACAAATGAAATTCACACAAGAATTGGTGAAAGATCATAACATCAATGCGATAATCAAGAAATTGTAATCCTAACAAAAGGAAAACAAAAAAGCCCCGACATAATTGTCGGGGCTTTTTTTTGCTCATTTTCTCAAAGAATCGTCTACGGATTCATCCAGTACACGAATGCCTGCATCCTCAATTTTGATCAATCTCTTTTTATAAAGCACCCCTACGGCTCTCTTGAAATTCTTCTTGCTGAGCTGCAGCGTGTCTTTGATTTCCTCTGGTGTGCTTTTATCATGAAGAGGCAAGAAACCTTCGTTCTCTTTTAACACCTTCATGACCCTCTTAGCATTGGGTTCTATTGCCTCTTGACCAACTTTGTCCAGAACTAAATCAATTTTGAAGTCTGGACGCATCTGCTGAACATACGCCGTAGTTCTATCTCCTGGCTTAACTTTCCTGAAGATTTGATTTTTATAAATCATTCCCCGGTATCTATTATCTATGATACACTGGTAACCGAGCTCATGCTCATCTCCTACTAATATGCTCACCATCTCACCTATCTTAAGCAAGCAGTTGTTGTTATGAAGAAATTTAGTGAGATGGCTGCTTGCCACAAGGCGATCTGTAACATTATCCAGATACATGTAGATGAGGTAAGACTTACCCTTCTCCATTTTATCTATTTGCTCCTTGTAGGGAACTAGTAAGTCCTTTTCTAAACCCCAATCCATAAACGCTCCGAATGAGGTAACATCCTTCACCTTTAAATATGCAAATTCATCTCGCATCACATTAGGCTCGAGATTGGTAGCGATAATGCGATCCTCCGAATCAGTATATACGAATACGTCAATGTAATCCCCGATGGCTAAGCCTTCAGGTATATATTTGTTAGGGAGGAGAATTTCCTCAATATCATCTCCTAGATAGAGCCCTTGCTCCGTGGATTTTAGTACTTGAAGATTGTTGATCCGTCCGATTTCGACTGGAGAAAGTAGCATACTGTATATCAATTAAAAGGCAAAGGTATTCCAAATTAGAGTGGGTACTTATAAGTTTGCCGCCTGATAAAAGATATACTATGAAAAAGGCAGAAATACACACCGCTAAAGGCGTAATGAAGATTGAGTTCTTCGAAAAGGATGCTCCTAAAGCAGTTGCAAATTTTATTGATTTGATTGAAAGAGGATTTTACGATGGATTAACATTCCATAGAGTACTTCCTGATTTCGTAATTCAAGGGGGTTGTCCCATAGGAAATGGTGCTGGTGGACCTGGATACCACATCGATTGTGAATTGGATGGTGAAAATCAGTACCATGACAGAGGCGTATTGTCAATGGCACATGCTGGAAGAAATACTGGAGGATCACAATTCTTCATATGCCATAGTCGCAAGAACACTGCTCACTTGGATAGAAATCACACTGTATTTGGCAAGGTTGTAGAAGGCTTGGATGTGATCGACGCTATCAAGCAAGGTGACGTGATGGAAAAAGTAATCGTTACCGAAGGGTAATTATCAAGTATACTGGGACGTTTCAAGGAGTAACTTCGACGTAACTACTTGAAACGTCTTTTTAATTACTTACTTATATCAAGTGCTGAGGCATCCGCGCTCAAATGATTGATTGCTCCATTAGCATCAAATAGCTTACCTTTTTGATGGATCACTTGAATACATTTAGTCCTGATTAAGCAAACAGTTGCTAAGATTTTTTCAGAAAGGAAAAATTCATAGTCGTTAAGTGCTTCTATGATGTCTATCTCCCCTTTTACTGATGCCGCCAAATTTTTGTAATCTGCTAATTTGACTTGCTGATTAATAAGAACCTCAAGACTTTGATTGGCACTTTCGATATCCGATAATAATTTATCGTACTCCCAGTCCTCCTCTTCAGTGACAGTTTTGGCTTTAACCTCTGCTGAGATTAGGTCCAATTCCTTCCGCTGAAGATTAGGTTTGTCTTTATTAAAAAGGGGAATTTGAACGCCTATTTGAAATCCAAGATGCTCATTGAAGGCATTTCCTCGGTTTACATCATATTCACTTTGAATGAAACCGATATTGCTGAATGACTCAGCTTTATCAATCATGAATTCTTGTCTTTTCAATTCTAACTTTTGCTCATTGGCAATAGTCGCTAAATATGGAACCTCAACGAGATCATGGCAATATTGAATCAATACGCCCGTAATTACCCAATTAAAATACTCCCAACTAATCGTCTCCCCAGTCTTGGCATGTATTGATTTATCGACCATCACCCGTTTTTGTTCCAACTCGATCTGACGCAACAAAAGTTTAGTTTTTGTAGCTTCCATGTCTATCAGATCATCTAATTTCACCTTGCCAGTGAGAGAAGCCTCCTCCAAATCACGGTAAGTTTGAATCCGTTCAGTAATCAATCGATTCAGTTCACTGAGGTAATAATTTTCAATAATGAGCTCATATCTCCCTAAAAGAACCTCGTTGATTACTGATGTTCGATTAAATGAATTTTGACTTGATAAGAGCTTAGCATATTCACTGTTTGCTTTTATCTCAAATGGATTAATTAAACCAAGTCGCATTCTATATTCATCAATCGGAGTGTCTTTATCCCCTGTTCTTACCCTGAAATCCATTTCTCTCAACCACGGCGAAGCAAAACTGTGCTCGTTAATATAATCGGCAGAGAGTTTCTGGATAATATATTCCGTATCTGTAATCTCCGAAGATAGAAATTTATCAACTTGACTTTGTGCCTCCGTGGCAAGAGATACTAATAGGAAGAATACAGACGCACTAATTGACTTCATTTCCCTGCTTATAAACGAAGACTTTTTCACCATTTAAGAAAGTGTTCTGTGAAGAAATACCTATAAATATTTCTTGTCCATAACTCAGTGTCTGAGCATTGATCGGCTGAATTTTATCCGGATAATTAGTGATCCTCGCTCCTAATTCAATAACGACACCTTTTGCACTATAAAGGCGATTTTCTGATACAACCTTAACAGAATCTCCAGGACTTACAATAACAACCAATTGCTCATTCTGGAATGCCTTAATTAAGGTTGGTTGTGCTTCATATAGAGAAAGCAAAGTTTTGTAAGGTGCAACCAATTCATCTATTTGAGCAGTCAATGTACCCACAACACCTTTGAACCTAGCTGTGCGGATTAAATTGCCTTTTTGATCATAAAGGCTTTCCAACTCCCTCCTAGTCAAAGTCAAACTACGGCCCATTATTTCTAGGTCATCATTTAACATGGACCGCTTTCGTCCAATTTCTTTAGCGAAATAACCGTTGAGATCTGCTATTTCTTGCTCTATTGCCAGTGCCTGAATAATTACCACCGAATCCGAGAGATTAATTGATTCCGTCGAGGAAAGTCTTTGCTTAATGATGGTTTGTTGATTCAATTCTGTCTTAATCGTATTAAGCTCTGCAGTCAATCTGTTAATTTTTGAGTCTCGCTCTAGTCTTAAAAGTTCTATCCGACTCAAAAAATCATGTTCTGCCTGGGTGATGTTACTTTGCAGACTTTCAATTTCATTCAGTTTTTGTTCTATATCAAGTTCTAGATCTGGTCGAGACACAATCAAGAGCGTATCACCTTGATTCACTTCCTGCCCAGGAATTACGAAAATTTTTGATACGACAACAGGGCTCTTGAAGCTAATGGATACTTCCTGCGAGGTTACAACCGCAACTAGAGCCTCAGTCCTACTTTTATAGCGGAATGAAATAATGGCAAGTGCGATAGCAAGCAGTATCCAAACAGATACAAAAAGATATTTTCCTAATTTCTTCAAAGTACTTCAGTAATATTTTTCTTGGAAATCCTCACATCTATCAACCCTTCAATGGCCTCTAGATGGTTAAATAACGAAACGATATCAGCCTCTTTTTTGAGAGATACTATATAGACATATCTGTTTTCTAGCAGCGTCCTTTTACGGTATTCCTTTTCCTCAAAAGTCATACTCCTTTCCTTAATGTATGCTTTTACTTCCTCTATAAGTTGCAGATCGGAGCATTGACATATTATTTCAAAAATAACCGGCTGAGCACCTCCAGCAGGAGACCAATGTAATAAAAGGGCTGTGATCACAAAAATAACCGTGCCACCTATAGCGACGGAGTAACCGTACACACCGCAAGCAATTCCTATTGAAAGTGCAGCAAAAATGAAAATTATATTTCGAGGATTCTGTATGTTGGTTCTAAACCTAATGATGGCTACAGCTCCCATAATACCAAAACCTACAGCTAGATTGTTTCCTACTGCCATCATAATCATAGAAGTGACTAAAGGACTCAAAATCATTGCCTGAAAGAAGCTTTTGGAGTAAAAGTCCCCACTAAATGTAAACCGATAAGTATAAGCAATACCTGTACTAAGTATGAGAGCCAAAAGGAGCGAAAACACCGCAACTTCTAATGATGGATAATCATAATATTGATTACCCTCTAAATATTTATCAAACATTCCACAACATTTCTTAACATCCAATTAACAGTTCGGCAATATAGCTCAATACCTTTTGAATGGAAATATGTGGAAATATTTAAATCCTCATTGAGAATAAAGTCTGAGTGTTTGATTGATCTGCACTAAATGTCTCTGTTCATGTGCAAGGATAAAATCAAAGCACTCTGACACATAAAATCTAACCTTTTGCCCCAGTGCAGTAGGTACCTTAAGTTCAGCCAAGTCTCTAGTAGAAGCATCTATCAAGAGCTTCTCAAAAACTTCCTTATTGGCTAGATACCTCTTAACCACTTCATGACTCTCGCATGATTTATAATCAGGTTGAAAAAAGTCAAAGGTCTTCATCTTCATGCGTCGCTTCTCATTATTAGGGCGTTGTGAAAAAATAGATAGTCTCCCTAGCAAAGAATACTTTATCGAGTGACTTTGCTCTGAGGATTGAGGTGCTGCTTCAATAGTCCTTTCAAAGTTATTAGCATAAAGTTCATAAACGAGTGATAGATGATTCAGTATTTCCAAAACTGACCAACTTTTCACATCACTTTTCCATTGAAGTTTTTCAATATCATGACTTGCGATCTGTAATATTTCATTTTTAATTGATTGAGATAGTTCCAGAAGCGATTTCCAAGTAGTCATAAATCCGTGTGTTTAATGCTGAGACAAAATTGTCGCACCGATGAACCAAATCAATTGATCTAAATCAATTAATACCGTTCTGCTCTCAATCGACTGAAAGTTTCAGGAGTCATATTCAGATAGGATGCAATATACTTTTGGGGTATGTTGATTAAGGCATCTGGTCTTCTTTGAGCAAAAGCATCAAATCTTTCCTTTGCGGAAAGCGTAGTGAGCTCCAGCTCCCTTTTCATCCTTCCAAATAGCACGTGCTCTGCAAATGATGCACGCCAATGGATAAATCCTGGATCATTAGAGAGATTTTCAAAGTCCCTTCGATTCAATAAGAGCAACTCTGAATCAGTAAGAGTCTCAAAAAACAAGCTTGAAGGTTTACAAGTCACAAAGGAATCATAGACGCCAGAAGGAGATGGACTGAAGGAGAATCCAAGCACAACTTTATCTCCATTTTGGTTTGAAGTACAAAGCATCTGTACGCCGGATTTCACCAAATAGAAATACCTTTCTAATTCCCCTTTGGAAACAATACATGTGTTGGCGGCATACTTCTTGACTTTCAAGAGACTACAGATATGGTGTAGCTGTGAGGCTTCTAAGTATTCACCAAATACACTTTGAACCAATTGAAAGTTCTCTATCATCAATTGCTCTTTGGTAGCCCAAGCACCTTTGAAGCAAAGACCAAAGTAGAATCGCAAACGGCTTTCACATTTTTTCCTTTATAATAATTTGCTATTACATGTTCACCAGCATCTGGAAAAGCTACGACAGATTTTTGTGAAGTAATTGTGCTTGTTTGGCTATCGAATTTCACAATTGCTTTAGTAGAAATAGTATGATCTTGATGTTCTTCATCTTTATAATAATAACCAATGAAATAGGGCTGGGATATATCTTCAAATATTTTAGGTTTCATCGTTTGATCCAATAGGCTCTGAAGGGCAAGAAGCCCTTCAGTTTTATAGGTAATAGTCCAATATTTCTTTCCATAATCGTCACTATTCCCTTCAGGATTCCAATAATCACCAGTCACAAGCTTTAGTATTTTACTTCCCCATGGACCTGTGATTAGTTTTGCAGTCGGGTCCGCTAAAGCAATGTTTGGTGAATACATAATCAATGCATCGATCATATCTTTATTTGCACCAGCGAGGTAGATTGACAATGTACCACCAGTACTACATGACATCACAATTACATCATCTCCTATCAACTGACCTATCGCTACCGCTTCTTTTGCTGATTTGATTAAATCATTAGGCGTCAATTCTGCAAATGACTCAGTCCCGCCTAAACCATGGCCAGCTAACAACGGTAAGTATAGATTGCAACCTAAAGCTTTCGCTAATTGAAATGGTGTGGAATCAGATTCAAAAGGGCTTGCGCTGAATCCGTGTATGTAAACAATACTAAAAGGAGTTTTTCGAATACTATCAAGCCAAACCAAACGAGATTGATTATCTGGTTTCAGATATTGGACACCCATTTCTTTGGTGCTGACATAACTATCAAGGCTATCCAAAGTAATGCTCCAAGGTGCAATATCAGGGTTCTCCAGAGGTGCATATTGTACTTTAGGACCTACTAGATAAATACCAATAAGTACAATTAATCCCATCAAGGTCCACATCAATATTTTCATAGGGCTATTTTCTGTATAATGTTCCAATAACATTTGAGCGATGCTCGTGAAACAAATATAGCTTCATCTTCTGCGAATTTGATGGCATTTTTATCTCTCAGTGATCTTTAAAAATCTCTCCCTCTTTCAATTTGCACTTACTTATAAGGCTATTTAGACGAGATATTTAAGCAACCTTGAAGCTTAGAGAAATATTAACGAATTCTTTTTGATGGATTACAACTTCTTGACTATATAAAAAGTATTTTTGCGCTCTTTTAATAAGCATATGACGGAAATAAGAAATATCGCCATTATCGCTCACGTTGACCATGGTAAAACAACGTTGGTGGATAAAATCATCTACGCAGCACAAGCTAACGATTCGAAGCGGACACAAGACAATAATGACTTGATCCTTGACTCAAACGATCTGGAAAAAGAACGGGGGATCACTATCCTATCTAAGAACGTTTCGGTTCAGTACAAAGGGACAAAAATCAACATTATCGATACTCCTGGTCACGCCGATTTTGGTGGTGAAGTAGAACGTGTATTGAGTATGGCTGACGGAGTATTACTATTGGTAGATGCATTTGAGGGCGCCATGCCACAAACTCGATTTGTGTTAGGTAAAGCACTCTCATTAGGCTTGAAGCCAATCGTGGTTGTAAATAAAGTGGATAAGGAAAATTGCAGACCAGACGAAGTTCATGAGGAAATATTTGACCTTATGTTCAACTTGGATGCAACAGAAGATCAGCTAGACTTCCCTACCTTATATGGTTCTTCCAAATATGGTTGGATGAGTACAGATTGGAAAACCAAGACTGATAATTTAGAGCCATTGTTGGATGCAATATTAGCAACCATTCCAGCGCCAGAGAAAAAAGAAGGTGTGCTTCGTATGAAAATCACTTCTTTGGATTTTTCAGCCTTTACAGGCCGTATCGCTATTGGAAGAATCCACCAAGGTTCTATCAAAGTAGGCCAGAGCTTAGGATTGACTAAAACTGATGGAAAAGTAGTTCGTGTAAGAATTAAAGAATTGCACGTATTTGAAGGATTGGGTAAGCGCAGCGTAGAAGAAGTTGGATGTGGAGACATCTGCGCAGTTACTGGAATTGAAGCATTTGACATTGGGGATACTATCACTGACTTTGACAATCCAGAGCCTTTAGAAAGAGTTGGTGTAGATGAGCCAACTATGAACATGCTTTTCACTATCAACAACTCTCCTTTCTTTGGTAAAGAAGGAAAATTTGTAACATCAAGACACTTACGTGATCGTTTGATGAAAGAGATTGAGAAAAATCTTGCTCTACGTGTAGAGACTACAGATAGTGAAGATAAATTCCTAGTTTATGGAAGAGGTGTACTTCACTTGTCAGTATTGATTGAAACGATGAGACGTGAGGGTTACGAACTTCAAGTTGGTCAGCCTCAAGTAATTTATAAAGATATAGATGGTATAAAACATGAGCCAGTTGAGCATTTGGTAATTGATGTGCCTGAAAGCGTATCTGGTAAAGCAATTGAATTGGTTACCAAGCGTAAAGGTGAACTTACCATTATGGAGCCAAAAGGTGATGTGCAACATTTGGAATTCAATATTCCTGCACGTGGCTTAATAGGGCTTAGAAATCAAGTATTGACGGCAACAGCCGGTGAAGCAGTAATGACACATAGATTCAATAGCTATGAGCCCTACAAAGGTGAAATTCCTGAGAGACTCAATGGTTCATTGGTTTCTATGGAAACTGGTCCAGGAACAGCTTACTCAATCGACAAACTTCAGGATCGAGGAATGTTCTTCGTAGCTCCAGGTGAAGAATTGTACGTAGGTCAAGTGATTGGTGAGCATTCACGCGCTAATGACCTAGCTGTGAACGTTCAGAAAGGAAAGCAATTGACTAACATGCGTAAGTCAGGTACTGATGCTAGTATGAAGATCGCACCTCCTAAAAGATTCTCTTTGGAAGAAGCATTGGAATACATCAATAAAGACGAATATGTAGAGGTTACTCCTCTTTCATTGCGAATGAGAAAGATCACTTTCAAAGCATAATCGACCTTAAAAATACAATTTTAAAAAGGAGCTTCGGCTCCTTTTTTGGTTTCAGACATAAATAGAAATTCAATCCACCAAGGCCAGTGATATTACTTTAAACAGCTTACCATCACTAATTTGGCAGCCATTTGAGATCAAATGAAACAGCTCTTCTTCACGTGACTTTTGGTACGACTTACTCAGTGTATAAGCCTTCAAACCCTTAGAAGAAATAGTGCCTGCATTGTTAATTATATCCTGCCTCGTGAAGTCGATCTCTGGGTTATCAGAAGTAAGCCCAACTAATACGATACTCTCGTTAAGACATTGAAAAACCTTCACATCACTGTTCGATCTGAATTCTAGGAAATTGATTTTTCTAAGAACTCCCTCTAAAACCACATCACTAAATAGGGTTAGTATATCTTCAGCTTTTTCAAGTTCATTCCCTTTAAGTCTCACCCAATCTTCAGCAGTTATTCCATTCACTATGAGGTAATCCACAAACTCCTTTTCAAGTTCTTGAAGTTCATTTGTAGAAAGCTGACGATATTTTGGTTTGCGCAGGCTCATTTAGCGAAAAGCTGCTCGAAATCAGCAAATGCTTTGAACTCTAAGGAGTTACCGGAAGGATCCTTGAAAAACATAGTGGCCTGCTCTCCTACTTGCCCTTTGAACCTGATATGAGGTTTTATAAGGAAATTAATTCCATTATCTGTGAGAAGATCAGCAAGTGCTTGCCATTGATCCATTTCCAACACTACCCCGAAATGCGGAATTGGCACTTCATGACTATCTACAGGATTGCTATCCTTATTCTCAACCAAATTATCCGAAAGGTGTAAAACCAACTGATGGCCATAGAAATCAAAATCCACCCAACGATCAGAACTTCTTCCTTCAGTGAGTCCTAGGACATTATTATAAAAATCTCTTGTGATGGTTAAATCAGCCACAGGTATTGCTAAATGAAATGGTGTCAGTTTGGACATGAATTTGATTTTTAACAAATCTAAGTCAGTCCTTTTAAATGGTTTCCCGACTGCTTAAATTTCTATTGAAGCGCTTGTATAAATAATGCGCGCACCCCGTATTCAGATCTGTTATGAAATAAACAATTTTGACATGAGACGATATCTATTGATCATCCTTTTGCTTTCTGTGAACTATATCCAAGCGCAAGAATCTAGCTTGAAGGTGCTCTATGAAGAAAGTATCGCTGCATATGAAGCGAAAGATTACAAATCGTTTCTTAGCTACAGCATACGCTTGAATGATATCCGACCGAATCATCCAACCTTATCCTACAATCTCGCAGCTGCGTTTGCATTGAACAATAAAAAAGATGAAGCAATAGCTGCGCTTAAGCATCATTTGGGGATGAATGCGAGCAAGGATTATATGAATGATGATGACTTCACATCACTTCGTGAGAGTGAATCTTACAAACAAATAGAAGCATATGTGGACTCTTTAAACACACGAATTGAGCGCTCTAAATTATCTCTTACCCTTCCTCAAAATGAAGATCATTTTGAATCTATCACCCACGACCCAGCAGATAATTCATTTTACCTCGGTTCCGTTAATACAAGAAGTGTTTTGAAATTTCAAAAAGGTGCATTTGTCAAATACCTATCAGAAAGAAATGATCTTTTTGCTGTGATGGGTCTGGACATTGATAAAAAACGCAATGTCCTTTGGATTTGCAGTGCCACACTTCCGCAGATGAATGACTATTCCGATTCATTGGAAAACCTCTCTTCGGTCTTCGCAATAGACTTATACACTGGTAATGTATTAAAAAAATTCATGGTCAATAATGCTACTTTGGGTGATATTACCTCAGATGGAAAGGGCAATGCTATTGCTTCTGATAGCTATAGAAATAAGCTTTATAATTTTTCGTTGGCTGGCTATCAAGTTTTCATGGAGCTACCCAAAGAAATTATAAATCTTCAAGGATTGGCGCTGAATAAGAAATCACTTTATGTCGCTGATTATCTCACAGGACTATATGAAATTAATCTAGACGATCAATTATTGACGAAATTGAACAACAATGGTCTCTATTCTGATAAAGGAATAGATGGATTGCTTTATTACAAAGACAACTTAATAGCTTTTCAAAATGGCACTTCACCGAAAAGAGTATTTGCTCTTGGATTAGATAAATCAAAGGTTACTCAGGTGAAAACAATTGATCAAAGTTTGGCTTATAAAGGAGAGCCCACGCAAGGTGTAATAGTAAATAATGAACTTATATTCATCGCTAATAGTGCATGGAACGCCTATTCGAAGCAAGGATATGAGCCTGAATTGGCTGAAGAATTAGCAATCCGAAAGTTGGAATTAGTCAACTTCCTGATAAAGTAACTCCTTGTTTAAGAAATCATAAAGCGTAAGCCTTCTCAGATCAAAATATGAAATCCAGAATGAGCGTAAAGCATTGATGTAGCTACGCTTAGCAGTATCTTTTTCAGTAAGCGCAATATTCAAATTGGTAATATCAATCTTCCCGATGAGATAACGATTTTGGGCTACATCATATCGTTCTTGCGCTACTTCATCAGATTTCTTAGTGATCTCCACTTGTGAACGTAATACCACGAATCGGCTAACCAATGTGATAATTTCTTGCTCGAAATTCTGGGTCTCTTGATCCAAAGTATATTGCGTCAATTCCTGATTGGCTACAGCAGTTTGCACTCTAGCGCGTGATCTACCCCAGTCCACTATTGGCACACTAAGCGTCACATTTACACGCTGTTGGTCGTTTGGATTTCTATAGGTATCTGGCAACTGACCTGCTGCGTTGTTCAAACCAAAAGAAGCTATCAAGTTGGTTTGAACCCTTTGGGATCTTGCTTGCGCCACAGCCATATTGGCTTCCTTTTGTCTTCTTTCAAATTCGATATAATCTGCTCGATTCTGTTTTGCATAAAGCAAAGCGTCCTCCAATTGGATGTCGAAATTTGGCATTTCCTCTGGTAGCATAAGGTTTACTTCATCCCCACTTTCGTATTGTAAACCAACGTAGCTTCTTAGCGCTAGTCTCGCTGATTGCAAATCAAGATTGGCTTGTGCGACATCCTGTTTAGAACGCAATAACTGTAATTCCACTTGAAGAAGCTTGTCTTTAGATGTTGTCCCAATATTGTATCTACCTTTTTCAATATTGTAAATGGTATCATTATTGGCCAAGTTGAATTTTGCTATTTGCAAGTTGATCTGTGCGTCCAGATAATCAAAATAGCGAGCGGTAGATTGTCTGGATATAGATTCCATTTCTTCCACATATGATCTTTTCGACTCTTCATATCTTAAAGGTTCAGTTTTCTTGTTCCATTTCAACTCGTTGAAACCAAAAATCGGTTGTACCACGCGAAGATTAAAAAGTGTAGTACTATAAATCGGATTTATTTGCCCACTCCTAGCATTGAGGTCGTTGAATTGATTCAGATTGCTATTCAAACTCAACTCGCCACCTGTCAGTGCTATTGGCTGAATCAACCCTAGATTCAGGCTTGACGAAATTTGCTCCCTGCTACGATAAGCGAACGTTCCATCATCCTGAGATACTTGAAAAAAGTCCCTATTGTATCCAGGTAAATTTCCTGTCAAATTCAAAGAAGGATTATAGTCCGCTTTGAAACTTTTATACTGCCAGTAAAAATTCTTTTTACGAGTTTCTGCAGACTTTGCAGCTGGAGATTGCTCTTTTGCTAGCTCTATAACATCTACCAAAGAGAGGGTTGTCTGAGCTTGAGACATACTTCCTGCAAATACAAGAATGCAAAATAAAACCGCGGTAAGCTTATTCATATCTTAATGATTCTATTGGGCTTTGAGATGCAGCACGGCGTGCTGGGGCTATACCAAAAACTAGCCCCACAATAGCTGCAACACCAAATGAGAGTACGATCGATGAAAATGTAATGACTGTTGGGATGTTGGCGAATGAGCTAACGAGAACAGCTATGGTAACACCGAGGATCACACCTATGAGTCCTCCAGATACACTGATCATCATCGCTTCAAAGAGAAATTGATTGATGATATCAAACTTCTTAGCGCCAAGTGAAAGTCTAAGACCGATTTCCTTGATTCGTTCCAGCACTGATGCTAGCATAATGTTCATGATTCCTATTCCTCCTACGAGCAATGAAATACCTGCAATGGCACCTAGAACATAATTGAAGATATCGTTCGTACGTTGCTGTTGCTTGAGCAGAAGCTCAGGTATCTCTATTTCAAAATCTACCACCTCATAGTGTTTCCTAGTGAGCATCCTGCTAATTACATCTGCAGCTGCTGTCATTTGATCAGTTTTGGAGACTTGAACAACTATTCTATCCAATTGATGATAATTGACCGCTGGCACATTTTTACCATCGCCATCACTGTCACCACCCATCATCATCATGAATCCAGAGCTTCCAGAATTTGCAGCCCGAAGCATATCTCGAGTAATAAGTGCTCTGTTTTCATATCTAATCAGCATGGTTTGTAGAGGCACATAAACATCCATGTTGTAGTCTCTAATACCTAAATTAGCAATACTGCCTTGAGAGATCGCTCTTTCTTCTAATATACCAATGACTTTGAGCCAGTTATTGCCGCACTTGATGTACTTTCCTAGAGGATCTTCCGTTGGGAAAAACTTGGTTTCAATAGATTTTCCGATGATGCAAACTGGCTCGCCACGCTCCATGTGTATTTCCTGAAACATCTTACCTCTGGCAAGTTTGAAATTGAAAATATCGAAGTAACTAGGCTCCACTCCTACAAGCTTGGCTGATCGCCTAATTCCATTGTTGATAAGATAGGTTTCTAAAATGATTTCTGAACTAATGCGCTCCACGCCTGGAAGAATAGCCTTAATGTTTTCAAGATCAAGTGAGGTAAGTCCAGGGGAGAACTTCTGTTTTTCGGAATTCTCACCGGTTTGAGAAAGGTCTTCTTCAGTTTGCATCGGTGCAGGACGCACTATGATATTGTTCACACCTACAAGCTTGATTTGCTCAAGTATTTCTTGCTGAGCGCCATTGCCAATTGCCAACATAGCAATTACAGCAGCCACTCCAAAGATGATCCCCAAAGCTGTTAGGATCGACCTCAATCGGTTAGCCAATACCGCCTCTGTAGCGATATAGAGATTCATAAGTATCTTTTGGTACATTAGGCTCCCGGTCTGGTTTTCATTCCCTTAGGGCGTCCTTTGAAACCTTCCTGCGGTTTCTCCACCTCAGGCTGTTCTTTCGGGGTATTTCGCTTTCCATCCAATTCCTTAAGCAAGGTAACATCACCTTCCTCATTTGTTGGTACTGATAAGTAAAGCTGATCATCCGCGGTTAGGCCTAGTAAGATTTCCGCATTGTTAGCATTCGTCCGACCCACTTGCACTTCTTGCATGGAATAACTCAGTCCTGATTTCAAATAAACATAAGTAATGCTATCATTATGATTGTGAAGACATTCCAAGGGAACAAATTTGGTGTTGTCAACAACATCCGTGAAGATTTTATTACTGGTGGTCATCCCTGGTCTTAACTCTCCATCAATTTTTTCTATTTCCACTGTTACCTGAAATACTTTGGCATCAGAGTTAGGTCGCTGCTCACCCACATTCGCTACTCGAGTGACTTTTCCTGATAGCTTTTTCTCTGGAAAAGCATCCAATCCCACCTCAACTCGCTGACCAAGTGCAATTCTCCTTATATCTACTTCATTGACATAAGTAATAGAATTCATGGAGGACAAATCTGGAAGTGTCGCCACCACTGGATCCCATGCACTTATTTGACTTCCAGCCTTTAATTGCTTGCCATCCCAACCCTTCCGATAAATAAGCATTCCATCTTCTGGCGCTGTAATTATAAAATTATCCTGTAGTTCTTGCATACCCTGATATTCAAGTCGTTGCTTGTTTAGCCCGGCAGTTACTTCTTGCATTTTAGCGACATTTTGCTGACGCTTTATTTCATAATTCTCTGTAGCCTGCTCGTATGCTCTACGAGCCTTGTCAAGATTGATTTCTGCTTGCTTAATCGTAGCAGGTGGTTCAAACTGTGACTGGTCGAGTATCAATTGCTTCTCTTCTACACCATACTTTAAATTAATCAGTTCGTCCATTGACTGACGCATTTGCAGGGTCGTATCTAGCTGGGTTTGTATGAATCGTGATTCCTTTTGATCCATTTCCAGAGAAGCATCTTTTAGTTTGGTAGTTAGTTCTGAAGGGTCCAGGCGGGCTACATATTGACCTTTTTTGACATAAGTCCCTTCATCTATAATGTCTTGAATATTTACATTATAGATTCGGTAATTCCGAAGACCATTTGGGCCCATTATGTCAATTGAACTTTTGGCTTCAAGTTCACCAGTAGTATTGACATCTACCACAAATTCACCAGAGCTCACATTGATAATAATATCAGAGCTACTAGATGTGCCAGCGTTACCGAAAATAAGGAAAAGTATGAAACTAATGAGAAGGATAGCACCAGGGATGACTACTCTTTTTTTCTTGAACATGGTTAGATTATTTATTCCTTAAAATTAAACTAACCAACCACCGAATTATTGCCTCACGACAAGTAATACCACCGCCTGTATAATAACAAGCTTGGAATAAATGAGATTAGCTCAAAAATGGTAATTACGACATCTTCAATTTTACAGAAACATCAAATTTTCCTTTAGGAGCTAAAGTCCGAATACCTTGATTGTTATTGAATGCATTGACATGGCAGGTCATTGGTTCTACCGCTATGGAATCCTCTCCCTCTGGTGTGAAAACTTGCAAATAGTCAAATCCCACAGAACATTCAAAATTCAGTTTTGGTCCTCCTTTTCGTTGAAGAGAATAGCTTGGCTGTTTGTCTTTAAGTTTATAAGCATTGTCCAAAGCCACATTGGCCAAATCAAAATTCAAGACTTCTTCATCTTTCGTTTCGCCAGTAGGTAGGCTTCTTTGCTTATCTAACTCCAAGGCTTTCGCTGGTCCAGACATGAATGTGTTCTCGCTAAGAGGAGAACCTTCCAATTGAAAATAAGGATGCCAACCAATTCCAAAAGGCATATTCTGGTTTCCCTCATTTGACAGATCAAAAGCAACATCTAATCCTAACTCATCATAAGTGTAGGTAATTTCAAAAGTGAAAGGGAATGGATAATACTCAAATGACCCTTTGTACCTATGGATAAGACTAATAGTAGCTACTTCACCCCTAACTTCAGATTTGGAAACTTCGAATGGCACATTGTAGAGCATACCATGCAATTGATTGTTTTTGTCAGGCTCGTTAATGGGAAATTGATAATCATTTCCCTCGAAGCTATATTTACCATCTTCCAACCTATTTGGATATGGAAATAGAATTGATTGCTTGTACCAAGCATTTAATTCTAAGTCGTCATCTGATACGGGCCAGAGTACATCAACCAATTTTTCTTTAAGAGGTAGTTTGAGCTTGACTAGCTTAGCCCCAAACCATGGAGCGACCGTTAATAATATTTCTCCATCCTTAATAAGATGTATGCGTTCGTTCGATTCTGAAGAAGATTTGGTAATTTCCATGTGCCATAGCGTAAATGAATCGCTAAAATATATTTCTAATTAATTCAATATGGGATTCGGAGGTATTAATTTTGATTCTATAGAGAATTTTTAAAAAAATCGATTGACTATGAATAAGAAGGTAAATGTAGCATTGTTGCTTCTAGTGAGTTTGGTAATGACTTATTGCGGAGATTCTAAAAAAGCAAGTGCTGAACAAGCAGCTGAAAAAAAACAAGAATTAGAATCTTTTGTAGAAGAGCAATTTGAATACCCACTCCCTACTGCTTTTGAAGTAACTAAGATGCTTCAAGACGCAAGTGCTAAATATGACGGTGATATCACTAATCCTGCTTCTAATGCAGATAAATATGTTGCTGAATGGCAGAAGGCTCTCAATCTCGGAGTTTATGGAGCTGATCTGAGCTATGCAAGTACATTCGATAGAAGACAAGAATCTGTAGAATATTTAGCAGCATCTAGAAGACTAATTGAAGACTTGAACATGACTACTGCTTTCAATAAAAACATGGCTGATAGAATCGAAGAAAATCTTGAAAACAAAGACTCTTTGATCCTTATAATTACAGAGTCATTCTACAGCACTTACAACTACCTTAATCAAAGTGGAGATGAGAAAACATCCCTTTTGGTAGTAGCTGGTAGCGTTATAGAAGGACTTTATATCACTTCAGCCCTTGTAGAATCAAGTAACTATGATGCAAATTTGCTCGCTGTTCTCGCAGCTCAAAAAGATCAAGTTGAGAAACTGACTAACCTTATGGAAAATCATGCTGAGGATGAAAATGTAAATAGAGTTTTGCCATTTTTGAGATATGTAAAACTCTTCTATGAGCAAATAGGTGAAGGAACGGAGATCAGCAAAGGACAGTTTGATGATGTATCTTCAAGCATCTCTGAAATGAGAGCAACTATAGTAGGGTAATTAATGATAATTTTTTGAACAAGCCGTCTGGGTTGACTGCTTTGGTAAAACGGTAATTCACCAATAACCAAAGTTGATTCAGACGGTTTTTCTTTTTACACATGACAGAGTCTATTATAAATGCATTGGTTCACCTATTTGCGATCATTGAGAGCGCAAAGGAAGATAATGATGTAGTAGACTCTGGCGAATTGATTGTTAAGCCTTATTTGAGTAAAATCCTCAATCAAGAGCTTACTGATGAATATTTGCGACTTTATTATGATTACCTCTCTTTCTACAGAGAAGTAAATGCTACCAATGAGGATGAAATCCTCGAAATTGATTCAGCCAGCATCCTTCAAGTAGCAAAAATCTGCAATCAGCTTAACAAAGAACTACAGACTCGTGAGCGCATTATCGTGCTCATGCAGCTACTAGAGCTTATCAATACTGATGAGAAAGTAATCCCTAGAGAGGAAGAATTCATTTCTCTTGTGGCCATGAACTTCAACCTCAATACAAATGATGTGATTTCTGTGAGATCATTCATTATGGATCCAGAGTTGGAACAAATGGATAAGACCAAAGGCATGATCATCAACAATAAGATGACGGAGTGGCCCGAGGAAGTCGCATGGATGATGCGTCAGAAAAAGAAAAAAGTAAAGGGTGACAAGGGCTTTCATCACCTATATGTAGAAAATCTGTTTGGTCAGATTGTAGTCCTTTTCATTGAATCGGTCGGTACTTATGTGTTTAAGTATGTAGGTCCACTCAATTTATATCTGGAGGGGAATCGGATCATTCCAAAGAAATTTTACATTCTAAGCCCCGGCTCAATTATCAAAGGTCCAAATATTGGATCGATCTATGAATCCGAGATAATACGTGAGTTTACAATTCAGAAAAATCGAGTTAAAATAGTTCTGGCAGGTGAAGATGTTTCTTATCATTTCAAAAACAGTAGCAACGGAATTCAGAAGTTTAGCTTCAATGAAGAATCAGGCAATCTGATTGGTATAATGGGAGGAAGTGGCGTTGGTAAGTCCACTTTGATCAATCTGCTAAATGGTAAAATACAACCAACTTCAGGGCGATTACACATCAATGGACATACCATTCATGGCGCAAGCAATGAAGGTGTGATTGGATATGTACCGCAAGATGACCTCTTGTTTGAGGAGTTAAGTGTATATGAAAACCTATTCTTCAATGCACGAATATGCTTCAGCGATTTCTCAGATGACCTTATTGAAAAGACAGTAGACAAAGTATTAGAAGACCTTGATCTTCAAGAGATAAAACACCTCACAGTTGGCGATCCCTTGAATAAATACATCAGTGGTGGCCAGCGCAAAAGACTAAACATTGCTCTAGAACTCATGAGGGAACCAGCTGTGCTCTATGTGGATGAACCAACCAGTGGTCTGTCCTCAATGGACTCTGAAAAGGTGATGTTGCTTTTGAAAGAATTGGCAAGAAGTGGCAAGCTGGTAATCGCTATCATTCATCAGCCATCTTCTGATATCTTCAAACTATTTGATAAACTATGGATCCTAGACAAAGGAGGTTTCCCAATATATAGTGGCAATCCAATTGATGCTGTAGTTTATTTTAAAACCATGAGTACGCAGGTAAATGCTGCGGAAAGTGAATGTACCAAATGCGGTAATGTTATTCCGGAACAGATCCTTCAGATCATAGAGACGAAGGAGATCGATGACATGGGCAAAATGACGAACCATCGTCGTGTAAGTCCAGTTCAGTGGTATGAAAAGTATCAGGTCAATCTTGAAGCAAAGCTTAAGAAGATACGATTTGAAGAGCGCCTCCCTCCTTCCAACTTTAATATTCCTTCAAGTTTTAAGCAGTTCTTGATTTTCTCAAATCGAAATCTGAGATCAAAACTCTCTAACAAACAGTACATACTCATCAATCTTCTGGAAGCGCCTGTGCTGGCCATGATACTGGGCTACTTTTCAAAGTATGCTCCAAATGGAAACTACATTTTCTCAGACAATAAGAATCTTCCTGTTTACTTATTCATGTCTGTGGTTGTGGCACTTTTCACAGGCATGTCGGTAAGTGCAGAGGAAATATATAAAGATCGAAAGATCAGAGAAAGAGAGTCATTTCTTAACCTGAGCAGGTTTAGTTACATAAATTCCAAGATCGCATTTCTGTTTTGCTTGTCTGCAATTCAGGCTATCAGTTTTGTGCTTGTAGGGAATTATATTCTAGAAATAGAAGGAATGACGTGGTATTATACACTCATTTTATTCTCAACCAGTTGTTTTGCAAATTTAGTGGGATTGAATATCTCGGCTTCTCTCAATTCTATTATTACTATTTACATTCTCATACCTTTCATTTTGGTTCCACAACTACTCCTAGGTGGTGCTATGATCAAATTTGATGAGCTGCATAGTAGCATAGCGAAGCAATCCAATGTGCCAATCGTTGGAGATATAATGGCATCAAGATGGGCTTATGAAGCAATGGCCGTGGCTCAATTCAAACATAACGACTATCAGAAGCATTTCTTTGAAGCTGAAAAGGAAATGAGCCAGAGCTCTTTTCAACGATCTTATCTGGTACCAGAGATGCGAAAGATCACCGAATCGATCATGCGGGACAGCTTGAACTATGCTGCATATGATCAAGAGTTTAAGATTATTACAAATGCATACAACCAAATAAAAGATCAATATGGTCTAAGAGAGTTTCCTTTGGTTGTGGCATTTCATCCAGAGATTTTCACAAACTCTACAGGCCGTAGATTTCTAGCCTATCTGGAAAACATTCAGGACCTGTTTCAAGAAAAATACCGCTTAGCAGTAGCTCACAATGATGAAGTCTATGCTAATTTGACTGAAACTATAGGTAAGGATGAGTTGTATCAATTAAAGAAATCACACTTTAATGAAAGCATCGAAAGCCTTGTAGAAAATCGTAACGAATTCAATAAACTGGTCAGATCGGGTGATTATCTAGTACAGCGTAAAGACCCAATTTTCAAAGAACCAGTGAGTCATTATGGTCGGGCACATTTCTATGCTTCTGAGAAAATCATAGGCACTTGGCATTTTGATACAGTGTATTTCAATGTGGCTATGCTTTGGTTGATGAATCTTGTACTTTATCTAATCCTTCTAAAAGATGGGCTTAGAAAGACGATGAGATTTTTCACAAGACGGGTACACTAAAAGCAACCTATTTTTATTGATCAAAAAGAAATCAACCAATTATTTTCAGCTTCTTATAAAGTGTTTTTCCTGAGATTTGAGTGATCCCACCAGGCTTCAGAGGAAAAACCATTAAGTCTTCAATAGCCACACGAACCAATCTTAGCGTGGGATGTCCTATAGCTGCTGTCATTCTTCTCACTTGTCTATTTTTTCCTTCAGAAAGTTTGATTTCCAACCAACTTCTAACTGGATGTTTTAAGCTATTGACTGGAGGAGTGCGCTCTTCAACGTCAGGAGTGTCTATCGCCTTAACTTCACAAGGCAATGTTTGATATGCTCCTTTTATATTGATTTCAAGACCCTCTCGCATTTGATGCAGTGAAGCTTCCGAAGGTACGCCTTCCACCTCTACCCAATATGTGCGGAAATGCTGCTGATCAGGATGTAATAATTTAGCATTCAATGACTTATCATTCGTAAGTATGAGAAGACCTTCACTATCTAAGTCTAGCCTGCCAACTGGATAAACATCCTTTGGAAGCGTATATATGGTAGCTAATCCAGGGTTCTCTCCTTCGTTGGTAAACTGTGTGAGCACCTTATAAGGCTTATAGATAATGTAGTATATATTGTTTCTAGACATTGGCTAACTTTCTCAAATGAGCATCGCAGAGCGAATCATCGCATTCAATAAATCACTGATACCACCTTCAGGATTACCTAAAGAAGTTGAAGTTTTGAATCCATACAAAGATGAGCAGGCACTGAGCGTTTCGAGTATCTTTTACAATAAATTTTACAATGACGAAAACCAACGAATTGCCCTGTTCGGAATAAACCCCGGTCGATTTGGTGGTGGCATTACAGGAATTCCTTTCACCGATCCCATCAAGCTTACTGAGAAACTCCACATAGAACACACATTTACACTTAGAGCTGAGTTGTCAAGCAATTTCATATATGAGATGATTGAAGCCTATGGAAGTACTGAGCGTTTCTATGCTAGATTCTATTTCACTGCCTTATCTCCTTTGGGATATGTAAATGAAGATAGGAACCTGAACTATTATGACATACCCGATTGGAAGCCAATCTTTGAAGCGTATGCTCATGAGCAAATACTGAAGCAATTGGAGTTTCCACTAAGCACAAAGTTTGCAATCTGCATTGGTCAAGGTCTAAATTTAAAGTTCCTTGAAACTCTTAATCAAAAGCATCAATACTTCGATGAGATCAAGGTGGTTCCACATCCACGATGGATTATGCAATATCGACTAAAGAGGAAATCAGAATTTATAGATCAGTATTTACAAACGCTAAACGACGTAATCTAAAAGTGTGTGATCATCCCATCTTCTAATTTCGGCAGGCTGAGGTCTTGCGATTCGAACGCTTCATTGCCCATGTGAGTAAGGTAAATCTGCTTAGCTTTTAGTTTATCCAGATTTTCGTGAATGGTCGCGTGACTGAGATGACCAGGCGTATCTTCACTTAGATTGTTTGATTCGATAATGAATAAATCTGCCTCATCAGCAAGATCCACTAGTGAATCACACCATTCTGTATCACCAGAAAAAGCAAATATTTTGCCGTCCACTTTCAATTTCACACCATGTGGATCCGATGGAGGGGAATGCTTAACCTGTGCTGCGTACAATTCCAAGTCTTGATGTGTGATCCAATCTTCGGTTCTAAACTTGAGGAATGTAATATCTAATTGATCTAGCATGGTGGATGTGCCCGGATACAGCGCTTCCTGTAATTCATATACCTTCGTTTTAGTACCCTTCGGACCAATAATCGTCAGCGGAGTTTTTCTTTGATACTCAATCTGATTTGACAGGACTAGGAAAGGAATTCCTCCATAATGATCCCCATGAAAATGTGTGATAATGATCGTATCAATTGCAGACACATCTAGACCAAGTTGCTTTATTCTAATCAAAGTGGAAGCTCCACAATCGACAAGTATCTGATGATTCTTGCTTTCTAAATGGAAGCTTGTATTGAATCTTCCTCCAGAGCCAAAAGCATCTCCACATCCAAGTACAGTTAGTTTCATAATCTAGTTTTTCATCTATTCAATAATTCCTTAAGCTAAGCGCTTTCTTATAAAAAGCCTTGATTTCATCCGGTTTGACACCCTTTCGATACATTTTGAAAGCTTTCAAATTAACCATTTGAACCTTGAAGTAGCCATTATGGGCATACTTACGTGCAGACACGATTACATCTTTCGGAATGATAAAATAGTCGTCATATTCTTGAGCTCGGCGAATGATATCGAAATCCTCAAAGACTGAATAGTACTCATCATATCCATCTATCTCATCAAAAAGCAACTTTTTGATAAACATAGACTGATCTCCCCCCCTACACCACATCATTGGAAATCTCGTGAACCAAGCATTGATTTTGAGAAGCCACTCTCCAGAGTCGAATCTATAGCGATAACCCCCAACACTTGACACCTTGCTGGCCTTTACTATATCCTCAAAGAACGTGCTTGGCGGGATTACATCAGCATGCAGAAAATATAAGATATTGAATTGAGCTGCCCTCGCTCCAAGGTTCAGTTGTACAGGCCTAGAGGCAACGGCACTATGAATGATCTTAACACCAGTGAAATTTGAGATTATATCTAGTGTGCCATCTTTACTTCCACCATCTACGATTATCACTTCAGTTTTACTTTCTTTAGACTGCTTCGTCAATAGTTGAAGCAACCTGCCGATGTATCTAGCTTCATTCAACGTAGGTATTATGATGCTAATCATTAAAAACCAAAAGGTAAAATATCAAATAGAGACTTGATCAATTACAAATAACACAGTCACCTGTTTCGGCTGCTTCACATTGTGTCCTTGTTTCATAACATTGATCTGACCCGAAAACTGACCATACAGAATCACTAGGGCATCCACCACATGTACCTGCTATTCCTTCCTCCTCACAGCTTATTCCAAAGCCAGATACAACTAACAGTATGATAAACAGGATTGATTTTATTCTTTTCATAGAGCAGATTTTGAAATATTAATTTAAACCATCATTTTCCATTATGAAAGATACTTTCCAATTTTCAAAATAACGGGATCAATCTAGATCATATCCAAATGACTCGTATCATTGAAAGTTTCGACCGAAAAAACGCTCCCAGTCCAATTCAGAATATATACGCCTGTGTTATTATGACCAAAGTTTGTCATCATTTGTAAAGGATAGCCTAGCAACGTACAAAGTAGAATTCGAATTGCGCGACCATGTGTACTTATGAGAATTGTTGACCCTTCAGAAGCCAAAATATGATCCATAGCCACACGTTGACGAGCCGCTACTTCTCCTGGAGTTTCTCCGCCTTCTATTCTTGCTTCTAAATCCCCGTTACTCCAAGCATCACAGGTTTGTTGGTAAACGGTGGAACTCTCCGGTGTAAATGCTACTCCCTCTTGAACTCCCCAACTTATCTCATTCAGCCCGACTAATGCCTCCGTAGCTATTCCTTTTTGTATAAACTTGTCGACAGTCTCTCTAGTACGGACCAATTCACTGACATAGATCTTATCAAAGTCCATATGCTGATATGCTTGATAAAAAGCTTCTGATTGGACTCTGCCTGTTTCATTCAACGAAGAATTGATACCACTCCCCTGTACCATTCCATTTTTATTGAAATCTGTCTCGCCGTGTCTTAGTATATAAAGTTTTTTCAAGTCAAAAAAGGTTTGGGCGCAAACATAATCACTCTAAAATGGATTAACCTTCCAAGAATTTCCAATAATCAGTAAGGATTACTGAATTTGGCAACAGGCGTATTACTTTTGAACAAAACCTTGTTATGTTTCCCAAAAACGTCACAATCACAGGACTCAACGATTTTTGCAAAAACACTGCCGTATCACATTTAGATATTGACTTTGTTGAAATAGGAGAAAATTATATTGTTGCAGAAATGCCTGTTTCTGAGAAAACTAAACAGCCATTAGGGCTGTTACATGGTGGTGCATCTGTACTTCTTGCTGAGACGCTTGGTAGCCTTGCCGCTAGTCTAGTTTTAGACAAAAGTCAATTCGCTGTAGGCTTAGAAATCAACGCCAATCATTTAAAATCGGCCCGAGAGGGTAAAGTCATTGGAAAAGTAACCGCTATCCATATTGGCAAATCCACTCACCTTTGGGAGATCAGGATCACTAATGAGGCCGGCCAATTGATTACCATCAGCAAAATCACAATGGCAATATTGGATCATAAAAAATGAAGGTAACTAGCCAGCAGCATTCATTAAACGTAAGGAATCTTACTGAAGCTTTCGAGTTAATTAGAAAAGCAATAGCCAATGGCTATCCAATTGCAACTTGGAGATTACCAAACGCTACTGAGGTTACTACGCTCATTAGCCTACAGACACCAGAGCATTTAAAAGAACAGCAATTTGAAAATCTTAACGACTGTTTTCTAATCAATCCATATAACGTGAATCACCCTATAAATCCTTTGGTACTCAAAGGTGATATAATGATCCACTTCGACTCTGATAAGGTTTCTTGCCATATTAACCCAAGAGTTACGGCTTCTGAGATTGAGGAGTTTATATTAAAGGCAGATGGTCAAAAGGCAGCTTCCGTAAAGTATAAAAGACAAAGTCATATATCAGATTACCGCGAAATTGTAAGGGCAGCTATTGAGCAAATTCTTCAAGATAAAATGGACAAAGTCGTTCTCTCTCGTTATGAGGATTTTGATCTTGATTCGGATTTTGATCTCTTGGACACATTCCTAAAACTCACCAGCAAATACCCTTCTGCGTTTTGCTATTTTGCTCATGTAGAGGAATATGGTACTTGGATGGGAGCTACTCCAGAGCGACTGATTAGCTTAAGAGACAATCAATATTTTGCAACAGATGCACTTGCTGGCACGCAGACAATAGAAGAAGATCAATCCCTGAGTGATATAGCTTGGACGCAAAAAGAAATAGAAGAACAAGCAATGGTGAGTAGATACGTCATAGATTGCTTTAAGACGATAAGACTTAGAGCATTTGACGAAGTAGGTCCAAAAACCATAAAAGCAGGAAATCTGGCCCATTTAAAAACTTCCTTTACAGTAGACATGCAAGCCACGAACTATCCAAACTTGGGTAGTACAATGCTGGAATTACTCCATCCTACCTCAGCAGTTTGTGGTTACCCTCGTGATAAAGCCAATTCATTCATAAGCGCTAACGAAGCGTACGATAGAGGTCTTTACGCAGGATTTCTAGGACCAGCAGGGATTTCGCAATCCAGTGACCTTTTTGTAAACTTGAGATGCATGCAGATCAAAGGAAAGAAAGCTAGACTTTTTGCTGGAGCAGGAATCACTGCAGATTCTAATCCGGAGAAAGAGTTTATCGAAACCGAAAACAAGATGCACACACTCCTTTCTGTGATCACATCATGATGAATCAAACAATTTTTGATACTTCCCTTATTTTTTCCAAAAAAGGAATAAAGCATGTCGTTCTTTCTCCAGGGTCACGCAATGCCCCTCTCACCATTAGTTTTGCACGTAATCCGGATATCAAAACCTACAACATTGTAGATGAACGTTCTGCTGGATTCATTGCACTAGGGATTGCACAGAAGCTCAATCAGCCAGTTGTACTTTGCTGTACATCTGGCACATCTCTTTTGAATTATACCCCGGCAATAGCTGAGGCTTATTACCAATGCATTCCGCTCATAGTGCTTTCAGCGGATAGACCTTCCGAATGGCATGGTCAACGAGACGGACAAACCATCCATCAAATCGGATCGCTTTCAAACTTTGTAAGAGGTACTTATAAGCTCCCAATTCCTGACAATAAAGACAGTGAATGGGAATACACAAGACTGATCAACGAAGCTATTAATCGTTCGGCGGATAGAAACTCTGGACCTGTGCATATCAATGTACCTTTCCGAGAACCATATTATCCTACGAAAGATCAGCAGTTAGAATTCTCTGAGGAAATAAAAATCATCAAGCGTGAGCCGCCTCTCTCAACGTTGGATTTTACTGCATTAAAGCCTCAATGGGTAAATGCCAAGCGAGTGCTAATTGTAGCCGGCCAAATGCCTTCAAATCCATTTTTATCTGATAGTCTTATTTCGTTAAGTGAAAAAGCGGTGGTTGTTGCAGATGTGATATCAAATATCACAGGTGATATAATCATTCGTCACCAAGATCATTTCCTTGCTAATCTTGACGATAAACTAGCTGAGGATTTAAAGCCAGATTTGCTGATTACTTTGGGTAAGTCTGTGATATCTAAAAATCTCAAACTTTTCCTCAGAAAGAATCTACCAAAGGCACATTGGCATGTAGAGCAAACTGATGGCACGCCAGATACTTATCAATCTTTGACTCATCTCTTGCCTTGCTCACCTAAGGGATTTCTAAAAATTGTAATTGACAATCTTGGTGATCTTCCAAAGGTTGAAGAATCCTTCCATAATTCATGGTTTCAAGTTGAATCCAAGACAAAGGTTGGGTTAGCAAAAACTCTAGATAAAGTTCTATTTTGTGAATACTCAGCATTTAATCTGGTTCTAAAAAGTCTACCGAGCCAAATAGATCTTCACTTGGCGAATAGCATGCCTGTGAGATATGCTAACCTCCTGCCTAGGCCAAATCAGTCTATGGAAGTATTCGCAAACCGTGGTACAAGTGGCATTGATGGGACTAACGGAACTGCTGTTGGGAATGCTCTTGTCTCTGAAAAACCAACTTATTTACTCACTGGCGATTTGAGTTTTTTCTATGATCGTAATGCCTTCTTTCATGGATATTCACTTAAAAAATTGAAAATTATAATTTTCAACAATCAAGGTGGAGGCATATTTAGATTGATTGGTGGGCCTTCGATTTTACCAGAGTTAGAACAGCATTTCGAAACGCGTCATTCACATACGGCAAAGTATACAGCCGCAGAGTATGAAATGGGATATTTCACTGCAGATGATCTAAAGTCAATTAAGGAAAGTATGACTTTATTAAATAAGAGCAAAGGCGCTGCGATACTAGAAATATTTACGAATCCTGAAAAGAATTCTGAAGTATTCAAACAAGTAAAAGCTGCAATAGCAGCCCACCTTTCAGCTTAAATTACTGACAACCAGCTCCTGAGAAGATATATTCAGTGCCTACCTGCTTAACTTCAAAATCAAAAGTCTTCGCAATAATATCGGCCATTTCAGCAGGATTTTTATCCTCAAACTGAGCAGTCAATGTGCAGTTCCCGCTTTCCACGCCAGCAAAGGAAAATTTCACATCATACATGTCCGCCACCATATTGGAGACTTCATTCAAATTCGACCTTTTAAATGAAACATCTTTTGTCTTCCATGACAAGTGATTCTCATCTTTGATGTTTTTCTTTTTGATTCCTTTCTCACCCAACTTAATAATCCCCATCTCACCTTTCACAAGATCAATCTTGAGTGCATCACTTCCGAAAAGCTCAGAACGCTGCGCAAATGCAACTTTTCCTGTACTGACCATCACTTCTACAGAAGCAGCATTTTCAGGTGCGTTTACTAGAAAGGATGTTCCCAATACCTGAACACTAGCATTCTTTGTAGTGACAATAAATGGTTTATTTGGGTTTTTAGTGACATCAAAAAATGCCTTTCCATGAAGATCAACTTCTCGGGTGGTTTCGAAATCACCTATGGTGATACTCGCACCTCTCTGTAAAGTGGCCACAGAACCATCAGGTAATTTGAATTCAGTCACCTCGGCTACTACCTCACCATAAGGCTGTGTGGATTCTTTCTTCAAAACAGCAAACACAACACCCAGTCCGATGATGACCGCTGCTGCTAGTTTGAATAATTTCTGTGTCCAGATTGGTTGTACTTCAATTCGAATTTCTTCGTCAGATGCCAAGATTTGCTCTAACATGATGCCATTTGGAGACTCTTTTGGTGTACTTGCCAACCAAATTTTCTTGAACTCCAAGAATGATTTCGCATTCTCTTCAGAGTCTGATCGCCATGATTCGACAGATTTTCTTTCGTCTATCGTGGCTTCTCCAGCAAAATACTTTACTAATACTTCTTCCATTACCTTATTATACTTCGACAAATAAACACATTACCCTCCTTTGACCCTTACTCCATTTTAAAGATTATCTGATTTTGGGTTATAATTTAGTGGCATCAAGTCTGCCATTCGTTCCCAAGACCAATATCCCCTAACCGCAAGGTTTTTAGGATTCAATACTTTACCAGATATATCTAACTTCACATTAGACACTTCTATACCATTGAGGACTGACCGTTGAAACTTTGGTTTGTCTTCATGCATTAATTGATTCCGCTGAAAAAAGAACATCATTTCATCATCAGCTTCCTTTGCATCCTTGAGATATTGTAAGCTTTCTAGTTCTCTTTTGTAGCTGATCGCCAATGGGTGAGATAGATTTAAAGACCACAGGTTTGACGCGTTTTTCTGAAGAACAGTGGCCCTATCTATCATCACAGAATCTCGTCCTTCTTCATCTTGAAAATACATTTCGAAATCTTCTTCCTCTATCCTGTCTGCAATCAAAGTCTTAAAAAAATGCTGAGCTGAACCACGATAGGTTTTTAAACGATTCCTCTTCCATTTTTTTCTGTCTCGATTATTATCTGCTTGAATGTTTTCAAACCTTGCTTTCACATAAAAATTGGTCTTCTTCTCTTCCATCTCAAAGTATTCCAACTCAAAAGTTACTCGGTAGCCTAGTGACATATTGATCATTAAAATAGGCTCTGAAGCTTCTACCCATGATAGATTACCCTCTTCATCCTTACCAAAATCCAATACCTCCGGATTATATATAGAGCATCTAGAGGCATTAGAAGATCTGCCTATGAACTCCTTTGTGAAGAGTTTAAGGTATTTAGTAAACTGACTTTCATCCACAAGGGGATTAGAATGAATTTCTACACCTTTTAATTCATTTACTTTTTCGTTCATGAGTCCATTGACTCTGTAAGCTTGCCCATCTTTCACTTCTAATGGATAAGCTATCATTTCATATCCTATATGAGAAAAGATAAGTAGGTGATTGCCACCTTCTAATTCAGGGAGCCTATAGTTACCGTAGATATCTGTTACGGTTCCAATAGTGGTTCCATTCACGAAGACATTTACTCCATGCATTGGCATTTTGTCTGTGTAGGTCCTCACCCATCCAGTAACGTGCCCTTTTGGTGGCTTAGTAGGAACTTGGGCTGTTGATTCAGTTTTAGCTTGTTTTCGGACAATTACTTGATTGTCAATGATGGAATACTCCAATGAAGTACCTACAAATAATACATCAAGCAGTTTTGGTAGTGATATGCCATTTCGAGATAAACTAAAAAGGCTACCTTCTGGGAGAATTTCGGCATTATAGGAGAAATTGTAATCGCTCTTGGATGAAATAGTATCTAGCACAATATCCAGCGGAAGATCCTTAAAGGCAATATCCATCACCTTTTCACTCGTCTGTGCAAAAACCAATTTGCAAGTCAGCATAAGTGTGAAAGCTATGATGATCCGCCAGCGCATAAATTATTTATTGAGATCTTGAAGCTTGTCGCGAAGTGTTTTGAGTGCCTTTCCCATTTGGACTTCCACTGTCTTTATAGAAATACCAAGATGATCTGCTATCTCCTGATATTTCAATCCTTCGAACCTACTTAGCTTGAAAATCTCAGAACACCGTGGAGGCAGGTTATCAATGGCTTCATATATGCGCAGCTGCACATTATCATCTTCTTGCTGCACCTCCATATCAGAAGCCTCTTCCATAAAGTGCATCACATAGTCCTTGTAGTTATCCTTGACCTTTTGGTGCTTGATGAAGTTCAAACAAGTATTATGCACCGACCTATAAAGGTAACTTTTGATCGAGGAGTCTGGCGCTAGTGAGTCGCATTTGTCCCAAAACTTGACGAATACATCTTGAATGACTTCCTCTGCATCGTCAGAATCATCCATGAAGCGCATTGCATAGGATTTGAGCAAACCGTAGAATTCATTGAAGACGAGTTCGAATGCACGCTTATCTTTGTTACGCAAACGTTCGACTAATTGTAAGTTGGGATCTTGCAAGAAACCTGAATTTATATGTTTATCAATTTCAATAACTGGAAGCTAAGCACAGAAGCGCTTATTAGCGGAAAAATAAACGAAAATATTATATCCGCTTCTGAAAAATCAATTCTACTATTTGCAAAAGAATGGTTCTCAGGAAAAGAATCCTTCGAAATGACCACTTCGGGAAGTACTGGAGCGCCAAAGCCAATTCATTTGACTAGAAGTCAAATGCAGTATAGCGCTGGTGCAACACTTTCGACGATTGATCCAGAAAGAAAATTTAAGTCGGCATTGCTCTGCATTGATCCTGCTTTTATAGGAGGCAAGATGCTGATGGTCCGTGCTTTTACCCAGAATATGGACCTAACTTTCTGTGAACCAACAGATTTGATTAACACGATAGCTTCCGATCAACAATTCGATCTGGTATCTCTTGTGCCATTACAGATCGAAAAGCTCTTAGAAATCAACCCGAAATTGCTTGAGCAATTTGACACTGTTCTGATCGGTGGGGCCCCTATCAGCAAAGGTTTATTAGACCAATTAAAGCTTCTGTCTAGAACTTGTTTTTATCAAACATATGGAATGACAGAAACCGCTTCTCATATCGCATTAAAAAGAATAGATCAAAATACCAGTGGTTTTAAATTAATTGGAGACACACAAATAAAATTGGACAAACGTGGTTGTTTAGCAATCATGGGCAGAGCTACGAATAATGAATGGATTCAAACCAATGATCTCGTGAACCTTAAGGCTCAAAATGTATTTGAATGGATAGGTCGTGCTGACAATATGATCAATTCTGGTGGCATCAAAGTTTCACCCGAGCTCGTTGAGTCTCTATTATCTGATCAACTAGCTTGTCAATATTTTATAGCTGGACTACCCGATGAACGTTTGGGTGAACGTGTTGTTTTGTTAGTAGAGTCTCTTGAAGATCTTAATTTAGATTACTCTATGCTCCCTGCTTACCACGCTCCAAAAGAAATTATTAAACTTGCAGCCTTCGATTATACCAAGACCGGAAAAATCAACCGAAATTTGACCAAACAAAAAATAATGCAATGAAAGTCAAAGTCTCTTATCAAACCTTACAGTTGCCACCACCACATTCATTTGCTTATACACTGGAGATGGATTTCCAAGAGGACCATATTGATATAGTCTATGATTTAGAATTTCTCAATCGTGAAGAAGTGACCGATGAAGAATTGGAGGAAGAAGGCTATACAAAGGATGATAACTTTCAATGGAAAGGCAGTTTGGGACAAGTCTGGGTCACTGATCTCAAGGATGATATTTTGGATGTAGAATTAGAGGAAGAAAGCGAAGACTTCAACACCTATTTGCATTTTGAGATTGATAATGGTGAAGAAACTATTGACGGTTTGGCGGTATTAGCTGAGGACTGGGATTATAGACTACAAGAGGTCATTCAAGCCATATATGAGAAAGCTGGTATTGAAAGTAAACTCATGGTAAAGTTTATCAATAAGGATGGTGCTGCCTCTGAATACTTTGAATTAACAGCTTCTTTCGAACATCAAACTGCAGAAGTGAATAAGAAGTCAATCACTTGGGATCAATTGCACGAGCTGATGAGTGATATGTATGTAATCAATTTTGAAGAAGAGCCTCAAGAGAAACCAGACAAGAATGGTCTTTGGATAGATCCTGATGGTCAATCAGGCTATCAATTGTTTGATGCTCAAGCTGGACCTAAAGCCAATAAGATCAAATCTAGAATACTTTCATTGCTAGCCGGTTGAGTATCGCTGTTGAGTTTGCTGTGGTGAACTAACCTTTGTAACTTAAGAGTTTAATCTACCACAGTTTAGACACCAACTATGAAAAGCTTAAGTTTTATCGGGAAGCTGTTATTCACACTCCCTTTTGCAGTCTTCGGGATATTCCATTTTATGAATGCCTCAGCGATGAGCCAAATGGTTCCCTCCTTTTTTCCAGCACCCGAGGTATGGGTTTATGTTACTGGCCTTGCTGAAATCTTGGCAGTAATTGCCATTATCATTGACAAGAAAGCCAAACTAGCAGCTTCGTTATTAGGTTTGATGTTGCTCACTTTTGCTTTACTCATTCATTTGCAAGGATTTATGAACAGCGATCCTGTTGCTTCATCAAATTTCCTAAAAGATATCGCATTGGCTGGCGGAGCCTTTCTTTTGAGCAGCAAGCTTTCCAATTGATCTTATTCAAATAAGTTATAGCTTCCTCCTCTTCTGAAAATTGAATGATTCAGAGCGGACATTGCTCTACCCTCAAAGTATTTGGACTTGGAGTGCTTGAATAGTTGCTGGATAATATTCGCAATATTACCACCACCTACCATTCTGCGCTTCCATTCCGAATCATTCAAATGACCATCGTGGAGCTCACTAATTTGATTCAAAACTTTCTTGGCTTTGTCTGGGTAGCATTTCTTTATCCAATCACTGAAGATAGCGTCCAGTTGTCCGTTGAGACGTACCACAGTGTATGCAGCACTCACTGCTCCTGCAGTTGCAGAAAGTCTTAGTACTTCTGGTATTTCATGGTGATTGAGTCCCGGTATCACAGGAGCACATAGTAATCCAACAGGTACACCAGCTTTGGTGAGCGTTTCAATAGCTTCTAGTTTCTTTATACTTGATGCAGTTCGTGGCTCCATATTTCGCCGAAGTTCCTCATCCAAAGTGTTGATAGAAAAGTACACATGGACTAACGAAAGTTCTGCTAACTTATTTAGTATATCTAAATCTCTAAGCACCAGACTATTCTTGGTAATGATGCCAACTGGATTACGATATTTCAATGCTAGTTCTAAAATACTCCTTGTTAGTTTTAGCTTTTTTTCAATTGGTTGATAGCAATCTGTATTACCTGAGAGCATGAGTGTATTCACTTTCCAATTGTGACTTGATAGGTTGGCCTCAAGCTTTTCAGCTACATTTTTCTTCACTACTATTTTACTCTCAAAGTCTAATCCCGAACTAAAACCCCAATAGGTGTGCGAATTTCGAGCATAGCAGTAAACACATCCATGTTCGCAACCTTGGTAAGGATTGATGGAATATTCGAAGGGGATATCTTGGCTCTTGTTTTTGCTTATGACATTTTGTGGAGAATCATAGAAGAGCTGAACACCCGGACTCTCTTCAGAAGTGTCTTCATCTATGCCTTCAAAGTGGACTTGACCCGATGAATATTTAGAAAATGGATTGTTAGGATTAAACTGAGCACCTTTGCCTTTCATATTAGCAATAATACTCATTATATGAGCATTATTGCTTCTCCACTCATCCTTTCTTACCTAAAAAAAGAGCACTACCAATTCCAACAATAGCCCCCATCAGGTGAGACTCCCAACTCACCCATGGTTCATTTGGAAAAACACCATAGATAAGTCCACCATAAATAATCATAACGATAAGGGAGATCACAACTGAGAGTGCGTCTCGCTTAAAGAACCCATTAAAAACTAGAAAGGCAGCTAAGGAATAAACCAATCCACTTGCTCCAATGTGAAAGTGTGTTCTGCCAAATATCCAGACAAGTGCATTTGTAAAGAAATAGCCTTGGAAAAAGACACGTACAGCGATGCGCGGGTAAAAGAAGAACACGACACCTCCCAGAAAGAGTATCGGTAATGTGTTAGAAACTAGATGGTTTATGTTTCCATGAATAAGAGGTGCCATGAAAATCCCAATTAGACCATAAACATTTCGAGGCAAAATACCGAGCGGCCCAAAATCAAAGCCGGATAAAAGCTGAATGTAAAAAATCAACCACATCAGAAAGACCAACCTCAAGGGAGGTAAAGCGCTTTGATAAATCATAGGGAGCTCTTAAAATAAAAAAAGCTGCAAAAGCAGCTTTTAAATATTGTTTGACTTACAAAGATGGGTCCTTAATCATCTGCAATTCTACCAGTTTGGACTCTTCATAACTGATAGAAAGGTATCCAAGTACACCACCTGAAGCTTCAGCTATCTTTTTAGCTAGCTCCTTAAGTGAGGCATAGAGTGATACAGTATAACTCTTGTTGATTTTAGGAAAAATGAAATTGAGCTTTCTTAGCTCTGTAGTTATCGCTTTGTTACGCTCCTCCGCATCAGCAGGGAGTTCATCAATCAGTCGATTGAATTTCGTTTCGAAATCCTGCCCAACCACATTGTAGTAATCAACCAGTTGCTCTCTTGCACGACTCTGCTTACTATGTGCCACCTCTATCGCTTCTTTGCGCTCAGACTTATCTATATCGCCATCAGCTCCCGCTATTAAGATGGAAACGTATACAGGTGCTTTAAGTAGCACGTCGATTTCATCTTCACGTAGATTCTCGAATTCTTTGATCATTTGCTAATTATTTGAAAGATGCTCGAAAATAGTAAAAAATGAGGGTTCGCGCTATATTAATTATTAGGATTTTAAGGCTTCAAAACAAACTTTACCAGCAAAGGATAATGATCAGATATCTCACCAGCTTCTCTTAATACCCTTGCATCGGTTATTGAAATAAAATCATTAGCATAAAGCACATAATCAATCATTTGAAATGGTTCAGAAGTATTGAATGTGAAATGACTTGAAGAATCAGCTTCATATTGCTCTTGACTAATCGCAGATTGAAACTTTTCACTTTGCATTATTTCCATCATACCATCAGAATTGTCGACATAGCCAGGTTTACTATTAAAATCACCAACTACTAATGTCGGATATGAAGATGCTATTGAATCCGCAATTGATCTAAGCAAAATTGACTGAGCTAGCCTTGTACTCTTATCGAAAGCTTCAAGATGAACATTCAATAGCTTAAGCGTGTCCTTTCCTATCTTCACGTTTACTATTTGAACCAATCTGTCCAAGTAAAAATCTTTGTAATAAAATGGAGCAGACTTAGGCTTCTCAAGAACAATAGTCTGTCCTTCAGTAATAGAAAACTTGCTACTTATTGCTTGTCCAGAAACAATCCCTCCAAAATGTGAAGATGGGGGCCAATAAGGAAAAGGGACATAATTCTTACTCCAGTTGATCGAAGCGTATGTGGACTTGTGGCCCAAAGCCCCGCTCAGTTGTTCAAATTGATTCATCTCATATGACCGACTCGATTGGAAATCTATTTCCTGATAACATATTATATCTGGATCAATCGCCTTGAAGAGACCTGAAGCATACTTAGCATTCTCCTCAAACAAGTAACGACTTCTCTCCAAAGGCAGATTGTTGGTCATGCCACTTAAATAGCCAATATTAAAGGTGACTATTGTCAATGTATCATTTGAAGAATAAGCCTCTGATGAAGTCTCTGATTTCAATGTGTAAGGCTCTAAAAACTGAGAATTTTCAGAAGAAGCATAGAAATAGAATACCATTAACCCTATGATAAGGAAACTAAAAAAAATAAAAGATCTCCGCATAGTCGATAAAACAGAATCGTGAAGTTAAATTTAAATTAAATCCAGCTTAGAAATGATTGATTTTTCATACCTTATAAGTATCGCCGATGGAGACCAAACCTTCATAGCACATTTTATCTCCACTTTTGAAACCAACAATCTGGCAATCCTAGATAAGATGGAAGAAGCCTACGAAAATGGCGATCTGGATACAATAAGAAAACTTGCTCATCAGCTTAAGCCCGCTTTGGAAATGTTCAAACTTTCAAGTTTGAAAATATGCCAAACAATAGAGATGGACCCACCTTCTGCAAATTTAGAAGCTATAGAAAAAATTCGTAGTAACTGTGAGTATGCGATAAATGAGCTAAAAGCGAAGTTCATTTAGCTTCTACATTTTCCTTCTCGCCAAGAAACTTGGGTCCAGTTTGAAACACGTATAAGTCTAATATGGTATTAGCGCGAGCTAGGACTTCTCTCAGCGCCAATTCAAAAGGCAATTCATCTTTATTATCAGCTGAAAATGCCACAGCATTGATCGCATAAAACTGGGCAATAAACAATGCCCTGTAGCAATGGAAGTCCTGGGTAATAATAACCAACTCATCTTGACCAAAAACCATCTTCGCACGCACTACAGAGTCTAGCGTCCTGAAGCCGGCAAAATCCAAAGTAATGTCAGCTCGATCTACACCTTGAGCAACCAAAGCTTTATACATATCCTTTGGTTCATTGTAGTAGATAGTCTCATTGTCTCCGCTCACAATGATGTGCTTAATTGTACCTCTTCTATACAAATCTACAGCCGCCTGTATACGCTCTTCAAAGTATTTATTGGAGCCACCTCCAACTACGTGTTTACTTGTTCCCAACAACAAAGCAATCCTTCTCGGCGGTATTTGATCGACTCTATAGTATATCTGATCGCTCGTAGCGCTCACTATCCAGAAATTCAAACCGAGCACCAGCACTATCAACAATAGTGCTCCTACTGTCATAATCTTAAGAATCTTGAGAATGACCTTTTTCATAGAAATGTCACTGACTAATCATCATTGTCATTCGAGAACAATCCAAGTTGACTATCCTCTTCTTCCACTGCATTTTTAATAGAGTCTTTAAGTGAGCTGATATCAATTTTATTTTCAGAGTCTGGAGTTCCATCGCCATTAACTTGGGTTTCCTCCTCATTTACAGAGCTCTCTGGTGCTATAAAACTTATTTCTAGAATGTTTTGAATTGGGCACTTATTACCCATCGCACGCCAGCCTTTAACATCAATTACTTCAGATAGATCCAAAGATTTATCCTCTTTCTTGCGTCCGTCTTTATATGAAATGTTCACCGTGGAATGATCACTATTGTTAGCAAAAAGCAGCTTAGATCCCTTTTCTTCACTGATAAACCCAAATCGCTTGTCTTGAGTAGTGGTTTCCAAAAGGAACCTCTTCACATAGAATGTCTTATTAGCCGCATCGTAATAAATCGCATTTATAGGCTTATTCTTTTTCAGTAGACCTAAGTATACGATTTGGTTAATATCATATCTGTTGGTCACTTCGAAGCTCGTGAGTTCATAGCTCCCATCCTTATAGCAAACGATGATTTGATCATCAGCTTTGAAGTTACCCAAATGTCTGCCGCGTTTATCAGTATTAAGGCGACCAACCACCTCATCATACCATATATCTAAGCCTCCAAGCGTAGAACCTCCTGCACTCTTAAACTGAACCTTGCGCACTGGATATTTAGTAAGAATATTCCCACCAGCACCACGACCTTTGATTTCAATCTCAGCAAAATCAAAATCAAACACCTTTTTACGAGCTTTAGCTGCAGCAGTAAGGAAAACAGTAATCATCTCGGCTTCACCATTTGGATTAGCAGAGAAGTATTGAACCCTAGAGCCTTTTCCACCTTTAGTCATATCATACTCACGATCACGGGTGACAGACAATACTTGAAAACGCTTGATCATAGTTCGACCGCTTGATCCATCTGTGTACACCAGATTGTAAACCATACGTTCGTCTGACTTATTGAAGACGCCAGCAAAGAGGATATTCTTACCTACGAAGACTTTGTCCTGAATCCGAGTAACCTGACAAACTCCATCCTTACGGAAAATGATTATATCGTCAATATCAGAACATTCACAAATAAACTCATCCTTCTTAAGGCCATAGCCTATAAAACCATCTTCACGGTTGATGTAGAGCTTGGCATTATTAGCAGCTACAACTGAAGCGGAAATCGTATCAAAATTTGCAATCTCAGTCTTTCTCTCCCTCCCTTTACCATATTTATGCAAAAGGCCTTTGTAATAATCAATGGCAAATTCTGTGATGTTAGCTAGATAATATTCAGTCTGCTCTAGCTCCTCACTTAGCCTTCGCATGAGTTCGTCTGCTTTGAAAGCATCGAATTTGGAGATTCTCTTGATTTTAATCTCCGTCAGTCTCACAATATCATCATCAGTGATGGTACGATAAAATTGCGGCTTAAATGGTGTCAGACCTTCATCTATAGTAGAGATGACAGCTTCCCAAGTCTCACATTCTTCTATATCACGATAAATTCTGTTTTCGATGAAGATTTTTTCTAGTGAAGAGAAAAGCATTTTCTCTCTCAACTCTGCACGCTTAATCTCTAGCTCTTTGGTGAGCAACCCAACTGTCTGATCTACAGAATGCTTGAGGAGATCACCAACCTCTAAAAATTGTGGTTTGTCCTCATGGATTACGCATGCGTTTGGAGAGATAGAAACCTCGCAATCTGTGAAAGCATAAAGCGCATCTATGGTAATATCCGGCGATGTATTTGGAGCAAGTTGCACCTGCACCTCCACATCCTTGGCAGTGTTGTCAAGTACTTTTTTGATTTTAATCTTACCCTTATCACTTGCCTTAATGATAGAGTCAATCAAACTTGTTGTAGTAGTTCCGTACGGTATATCCTTAATGATGAGCGTCTTGCTATCTAATTCTTCGATGACTGCTCGTACCCTTACTTTGCCACCTCGTTTACCATTATTGTAATCAGACACATCAATTTTCCCTCCTGTTAAGAAATCAGGATATAAGATGACTTTTTTACCCTTAAGAATATTGATGGCTCCTTCCAGTATTTCAATAAAATTGTGGGGAAGAATCTTTGTAGAAAGCCCTACTGCAATACCTTCAACCCCTTGCGCAAGTAGCAATGGAAACTTTACAGGAAAAGTAACTGGCTCTTTTTTCCTTCCATCATAGGAAAGCTGCCATTGGGTAGTTTGGGTATTGTAAATGACCTCTAATCCAAACTTGGAAAGCCGTGTTTCGATATATCGAGGTGCAGCAGCTCCATCACCTGTGCGCACGTCACCCCAGTTTCCCTGCGTATCAAGTAGCAACTCTTTCTGCCCGATATTGACAATAGCATCTCCAATAGATGCGTCTCCATGCGGATGGTACTGCATGGTACTTCCAATTACGTTCGCTACTTTATTGAAACGGCCATCATCCATTTCCTTAAGCGCATGAAGTATCCTTCGCTGTACTGGTTTCATACCATCTTCAATGGCAGGAACCGCACGCTCCATGATTACATAAGATGCATAATCCAAAAACCAGTTTTCATACATTCCTGAAACAGGAAGTACTTCTTGTAATTGTTCGTCCGAACCATCGATTTCCTCGCTCATCTAAATTCTAGATTTAACAACTTGGTATTTATTCTTCACTATTTGTTATTTGAAACTCAAAGCTCACCTTCTCTATGATATCTTCTTTGTATCAAATCTTACTGCTTCATTATCAAAGCCAATTCATTTTCATCCACCATTAAAAGCTCATTATCAATCAATCTAGGTGTCAGTGTTTTCCAATTTGAGTCTTTGCTGAAAATGCTCTTAAACAACGGTAAAGCTTCCTTCAACTTGCCTGAATTTGCTAAGTTGATTGCATGCCAATATTGCATTTCCAAGTTATCTGGAAACATTGACTCTGCTTTGCTATATAGCTCACCTGCTGTTTCATAATCTTCCTCCTCCAGCGCCTTGTCACCTTGATTCATAAACTCATAGGCCTGATGCACTTCCCAGAGTCTTCTGATTTCCTTCAAAGGTTCGGCATGATCATCTACTCGAAGATCTACTTTTCTATCAATCCAAGGTTTACATGTTGACTGACCAGAAACCACCAAAACTGCGGCAGACTGTCTCCCACGAACATCTCCTCCAGCCTTCTCTCCTGCTTCTAAAGCTTGAATCATTCTTTCAGCAAGAGTGCCAGCTCCATTTTCAAATGCGATGGCCATGGCTGGCCAAACATCAGCACTTGCCATAAGATTAGCCTGAACTGAGAAATGCTTCCCTACTAAATTACCCGCAAAGGGGATGTTTTTATTCCCTGTATGTGAAGCAGCTTTTCCGCTGGCGTCAATTACTCCTACTTGCCTAAATGCCTGACCTTCATCACTTGCAATCAAAGCTTTCAATGCCTGATCAGCATCCAATCCAGTTTTTAAGAGAGCAAGACCTTGTGGGCCAAATGCAGGATTCGAAAATGACTGTGTAGCAATAGCCCCGACACCAGCTTCTGCCCATGTCACTACAGTTCCTACAGAAAACCAATGCGACTGAACAGCCACACCGATATCTCCAGTGATAGAATCATACGCCACAATAGAGTAAGTATGCGCAAGCGGATTCTCTTTATTGTATTGAGCCTCAGCTCCAATGGAGGAAGCAAGCAATAAGCAAATGCTTATTCCAATGTTACTTTTCAAATTCTTGTAATTCATGTACTAAATTTTCAATGTATGGACCTACTCCTGTCATGTGCGTGCCTCCTGGCAAGGTGGTAAAAGTTACCACTTCTGCAGCTGCTCCTGATTCTATAAAATGATTGTAAACATCCAATGAATTCTGATAAGGCACAGTGATATCTGCATCACCATGGTACATAAACATACGTACCTTCGGAATAAAATCTATAGGGCTATTGTCTACAAAGGCTTCTCGGACAAACTCATAATCTGGTGAATTTGCTCCATTGAGAAAACTTGGATTTAAATAATCTCCTAAAGTCGTAGTTAGGTTCCCATTTATCTCACTTCCATTCAATGATCCATCAAAATAGCCAGGTATTTCTGTTGCATAGGGTTCTTTGAAAAAGAAACTAAGTGGTTGACTCCAATCTAAAGTCACTTTATATGCATTCGCCACAAAGGCCAGAAAGAAGGGTTGATCATAAGTCTCAAGTGAAAAGAAATAATCTTGAAAGGCTTTGATATCATAGCCTCCAGAAGAAGGGAAGGAAGCTTTCAAATCAAAGAAATCTATGCCTTTCTCCTCGATATGCTTGTGTGTAGCCATCGTCACAAAACCTCCTTGAGAGTAGCCAGACAAATATAATTCCCCGTCTAGCTTTAGTCCTTCATTATCGGCAAGTTGTCGAGAAGCATATATGGCATCAATCATTGAAGTGGCCGTAATGTCCTCCAAGTAATATGGATGCATGATATCCACCGACGAACCGAATCCAATGAAATCTGGCATCACGACTACCAATCCTGCACTTGCTATTGCTGAGCCTAAAATAATCTGACCATTTCCTGCACCCGAATTAGAAGGTGCCTCAGCATCAGAAGCTATCGTTCCATGAAAGAATGTTGCTGTTGAGACTTCTTCTGTCGTCACAGGAATTATCATCATTGCAGAGGCTGTGATTGGCTCATTTTTATAAAGTGTCGTGTATTCTACCTTATAAAGTTCGACATTGTATTTCATAGCAGATAAATCCACATCTAGTCCGGAAGCACCTATGAATCCTTTTAAATCTCCAAAGGGACGGGTTAGTAGTTTGGTTGCCTGAATTAAAGTTTCAGGACTGGGATCAGTTTTAATGTTTGCCTCATCCCCACTTTCACAAGCAGAAAAGGTGATTAATAAACTGAGGGAAATTAAGGCTAATGTTGCTTTATTCTTCATATTCGGGGTTTAATTATTCGGCCAACTCTGGCTTTTCAATTTCTACATCTAATTCTACTATATCCTTTTCGATACGCAGTTTACCAATGATAAACTCTTGTCTATCAGGAGTGTTTTTTCCCATGTAGAATCGAAGCAAATCTTTGATCTTAGTATCCTTCTGCAAAATCACTGGCTCCAATCGGATATTCTCTCCAATGAACCCACCGAATTCCTCTGGAGAGATTTCACCCAATCCTTTAAATCGCGTTATTTCTGGTTTAGCTCCGAGCTTTGCTATGGCTGCTTTTCGCTCTTCATCTGAGTAGCAGTAGATCGTTTCCTTCTTATTCCTAACTCTGAAAAGTGGCGTTTCTAGAATGTAGACATGGTTATTCCTAACAAGCTCAGGGAAAAATTGCAGAAAGTATGTTAATAGCAACAAGCGGATATGCATACCATCTACGTCGGCATCTGTAGCTATCACGATTTTTCTAAATCGTAAACCTTCTAGCCCATCCTCAATATTCAGCGCATGCTGCAATAGATTGAACTCTTCGTTTTCGTATACTACTTTCTTTGTTTGACCAAAGCAATTGAAAGGCTTACCTCGCAAGCTAAAAACCGCTTGGGTCTGCACATCACGTGATTTGGTTATAGATCCACTGGCACTATCTCCCTCTGTGATGAAGATCATCGTGCGCTCGAGTTGTTCCTCATCACCTTTCTTGTCATCGTAGTGAATTCGGCAGTCTCTCAGCTTCTTGTTGTGCAAATTCGCCTTCTTGGCTCTCTCGTTGGCCAGTTTCTTAATACCTGCAATCTCTTTGCGCTCTCTCTCCGACTGCATGATCCGCTTTTGTAAAGCATCTGCAATCGTAGGGTTTCTATGAAGAAAATTATCAAGTTCCTTTTTCAAAAAGTCATTAATGAAAGTTCGCATTGTAGGTCCATCTGGAGCTACATTTTGAGAACCTAATTTTGTCTTGGTTTGACTTTCAAAAACAGGTTCCTGCACTCGAACTGCAACTGCACTAACTATAGAGGCACGAACATCCGCAGCATCAAAGTTCTTACCGTAGAAATCTCTAATAGTCTTTACAACTGCTTCGCGGAAGGCTGCTAAGTGGGTTCCCCCTTGTGTAGTATGTTGACCATTTACAAATGAGTAGTACTCCTCACCATATTGATTGGCATGAGTCATTGCTACTTCTATATCCGTACCCTTCAAATGGATAATTGGATAACGAAGCGCTTCTTCGTCAGACTTGCGCTTAAGCAAATCCAAAAGACCATTTTCCGAATGGTATTTCTTACCATTAAAATTGATCGTAAGACCCGCGTTTAGGAAAGCATAGTTCCAAAGGAGGTTTTCCAGATACTCAGGTATGAAATGGTAATTTTTAAATATAGTTTCGTCTGGCTCAAAAAAGGTTGCTGTACCATTGCGGTCCGTAGTTGCTTCTACTTTAGCGTCGCTGGTAATCTCCCCTCTTTTGAATTCGGCAATTTTAGTTTGACCATCTCTAAAAGATTGCACTTTGAAATAGGAACTCAAAGCATTCACGGCCTTGGTACCTACACCATTTAGACCTACAGATTTTTGAAAAGCGCCAGAATCATATTTACCACCTGTGTTGATCTTACTCACACAGTCTACAACTTTCCCAAGAGGAATTCCACGACCATAATCGCGCACCTCTACGCGCCTGTCAGATACTTTGATGTTGATGGTCTTGCCATGCCCCATCATGTGCTCATCGATACAGTTGTCAATAATCTCTTTGACGAGTACATAGATACCATCATCACTCGCTGAGCCATCTCCTAACTTACCTATATACATACCTGGACGAAGCCTGATATGCTCTTTCCAATCGAGGGACTTAATACTGTCCTCGGTATATTGAACTTCCGCCATAATTAATGCTTGAACAGAATTGACATTTAGATTTAATGAATTCCGACACGGAATTTATACAAAAAATCAAACTATAAAATGGCTAAAAATAGTGCGCTACTTTAGGCTTTTAATTAAATAAAACCCTTTAAAATATTGCTAATCAAGCAGTTTTACCTCTATTGATGAAAAGATAAATAAGACCAATAAACCAAGAAAAAATAAGGAAAGGTCCGAGATAGTTGAGATAGTTAAATCCTGCAGCATCTAAGTGCGCACTGTTGTTGATCACACCTATAAATCCAATGATCAATGTGAGATAAATATTGACTACAAAGCCTATGCCTCTGAGCCACGCTTTTAAGTCTATGTTCTCGATGAGTGGCTCTACCAATTTCTGAAACCCCAAAAAAGTAATATTGAAAACAACGAAAATACCCACAGAGAAATAAAAGAAGTCTTCACGCTGTAGTTGAATGGCATTTTCATCTGGCTGTATATCTACCATTACTGGAAGGTATGCGTAGACCAAAAGTAGTATAATAAGAAAGAGCAGAATTGAAAGGAACTTCAAAAAACTGACAACTCTGAGCATAGATTTTTTCTTTGAATGTAATAAACGAACTTGTGAAAACGACTAACTCGGCAAAAGTAGACTACCCTATTGATAATCCCCTTGACAGAAAAGGAATTTATAAAAGCAATTAAGGAACACGCTGGGATCATCTATAAGATCGTGTATCTCTATGTGGATGATCCTGAAGATCAATGCGACATGCGGCAGGAGATTCAGCTTCAAGCTTGGCGCTCAATCAAAAACTTTCGTGGGAAATCTGCTTTTAGCACTTGGCTTTACCGTGTAGCACTCAATACTGTTTTTACACACAATAAAAAGAAACGTCTCCAAAGTGAACCACTCCAGGTTGGAACTGTGAATATCCCAGCCGAGACCAATGAACGATCGGAAAGGTCAGAGTTGCTTCTAAGAGCTATCAAGCAATTACCTAATCTAGACAAAACGATCATTACGCTTCATTTAGAAGAATATGGCAATCAGGAAATAGCAGACATCATTGGACTCAGTCCTAATAATGTCGGCGTAAAAATCCACCGAATAAAAGAATTACTGAAAGGAATGCTAACCCCCTCGATACGCTAATGGATGATCTGAGAGAACTATGGGGCGAATGGAAGGGAACCCAACCCCCAGAAGAAAGCCTAACTAATAATGAAATCTCGAAAGCACTTCATGCCAATTCAATAGGCATCATAGAGAAGCTTCGGTATAAAGTGAAGCAACGACTAATCATCACAATTGTATTGACAGTATTGATCGCTGGGTTTATACCTTTTGCTTTTCCGCTTGCATCACAGATTCTATTATCAATCATGCTAGTGGCATATTTCTTTGGGTCAGTTATGCTGTGGCAAGAATATCAATTGATCTCAGAAGAGATAGATATGACTCGAGAAGTATTGCGAACACTTACAACCTTCCATATGCGCATCAAGCGTATCATTCGATTTGATGAGATTATTGGACTTATTGTATACCCTATCTCTGCAACTGGCGGTTTCCTCTTAGGGATGCAAGCTCAAAATCGCGAAGCGGAGATCATGAATACGCCAATTCATTGGGTGATTCTTATCATCACTACGATTGTTATCTCCCTAATTGCTCATTGGATAACGCGCTGGCTAAATAAAAGAGGGTTTGAAGCTTATCTTAATCAGCTCATGAATCAAATAAACGAGATCAAAAACAACTCCGACACTGGTACTAGCGGTGAAGAAGATTGAAGTTATAAGTTGAGTATTCGACGCATTCTTCATACTATATTTGGGAGATGGATATCAACCCCATCATACTTTCCATACCTATCTATTTTCTTTTGATTGCTATTGAGCTAGGCATACAGTTCTTCTCGAAAAAAGAAATCTACCGACTCAATGACGCCCTTACAAACATCTCTTGCGGAATCACACAGCAGTTGACAGGTGGATTTTTCAAAGTGATCACATTGGCTGCTTATCAGTGGGTCTTTTTAAACTTTGCCATTTTTGAAATCCCCAATACCTGGTGGTCAATTCTCCTTTTGATTCTTGGTGTGGACTTTTGCTACTATTGGGCGCATCGCATGAGCCATGAGGTCAATTTATTTTGGGGTGGACATGTGGTACACCATCAGAGTGAAGATTATAATTTTTCAGTTGCCTTGCGTCAGGGATCTTTTCAAGTATTGTGGACTTTTTGGTTTTACATTCCATTGGCCATTCTGGGTTTTGAAACCACTACTTTTCTTTTAATTGCAGCACTCAATACGGTCTATCAATTCTGGATTCATACCGAAACGATCAATAAACTCCCAAAACCTATCGAATGGATTTTCAACACGCCTTCTCATCATCGGGTACATCATGGTCGCAATCCACAGTATATTGACAAAAACCACGCTGGCTCATTGATCATTTGGGACAGACTGTTTGGGACTTTTGAAGAAGAGGTGGAAAAACCAGTTTACGGAATCACCAAAACAGTGGAAAGTTGGAATCCAGTTTGGGTCAATTTTGAGCACTATGAAGTCATGGCAAAGCAATTGCTTTCTACCAATGGACTTAGCAATAAACTCAGCATTTTATTTAAGAAACCAGGCTGGACACCAGACCCAGATTCTCAAAAAACAATTTCAGAAAATGTGGTTCGCCCAAAATTCAACCCACATCCTGCACGAATCTTGAGCTACTATATATTGATTCAATTCGTGATCATATTGACACTGACTTCTATTTTTCTCTTTCTGGGCCAAACGTTTTCTCTTGAAATTCAGCTAGGGTTATCTGGACTCATCGTATGGTCTGTGGCGCAGCTTGGTAGAATGATGGAAGGAAAAGTACATGCACTGGCGGAATTCTCTAGGGTTATTTTAGCTGGTGGATTTATAACTTACGAGTTCCAATCGCCCATCGTCTGGTTAGTTTCTGCCATTCTTACAGGAGCTTCTTTAGTTTATGCCTTTATTGCACTTCGAGTTTCACAACAAACCTCTTTAGCAGAAAATCAATGATTAGAGCACTAGTACTTCTTTCCATCATCTTCTGCTTGAGTGGCTGCTATTCCATACCCAACATTGACGGCTTTGATCAATCAGCATGGGATGCAAATGATTGCGAAAATCCACGAATCAACCAGCAAAGCGTGATTATGGAGCAACAAGAAAAGCTACTAGCAGAGGGCCAAGCCGAGATCAAAACGCTTTTTGGTCAGCCAGATGAGCATGAGCTTTATAATCGTAATCAAAAATTCTTTTACTATGATCTTGCCCCTGATAGCTGTGAATCACTTTATCAAATGAAGAGACTCAGCATTCGGTTTGATGCACTCGATAGAGTGAAGGAAGTACTTGTTATTGAGTAATCAGAAAGTCACCAAAGACTGAACGTCCAAAGCATCTAGAGTCGCCCTCCCATTCAGGAAACCCAACTCTACTAGGAACGAATAGCCACAAACTTCTCCGCCTATTTTTTGAATAAGCTGCTTGGCTGCAGCGGCTGTACCTCCTGTTGCGAGAAGATCATCATGGATGAGGATTCTTTGCCCTTTGACGATCGCATCCTCGTGAATTTCTATCTCCGCACTCCCATACTCCAAATCATAAGCATATTTCACAGTTCGATAAGGAAGTTTGCCAGCCTTTCGGACAGGAATAAAAGGAACATGAAGCTGCTGAGCAAGCTGCAAACCATAGATAAAACCTCTTGATTCGATACCCACTACAGCATCTACACCTTTAGATTTCCAATAATCATAAAATGCTGCACTGACCGCTGCACTTAGATCTGGATCTGCTAGAATTGGTGTGATGTCTTTAAAGACAATTCCTGGTTTTGGGAAGTCTTTCACATCCCTGATTGTCTTATTTAGTTTTTCCGTTAGAGTCATATCATTCAAATCTCAAAGCGTCTATTGGATCAAGTCTGGCAGCTTTTCTTGCCGGCAAATATCCGGAAAGTAAACCTACGATCATTCCAATTGTAACGCCAAATAAAATCCAAAGCCAAGGAATGATAAAGCCTCCTTTACTTATTAGCATTGATGTAAGGTTTCCAATACCTATCCCAAGAATGATTCCCCCAAAACCTCCCATTTGACAAATAACAATTGCTTCAATAAGAAATTGCTGACGAATCTTGGCAGGAGTAGCACCAAGCGCTTTCCTCACTCCTATCTCTCTAGTGCGCTCTGTGACCGATACCAACATGATATTCATAAGACCAATAGATGCACCAAGCAAAGTGATAAAACCAATCGAAAATCCACCTATCCTCAAATATCCCGTGATCTCACCTAGGCGTTCTGCTAGTGATTGATTTACAGTGACTTGAAATGAGTTTTCCTGCTTGACTGGGTCACGTCGGATTGCCCGCATTAAACCTGTAGCTAAACCTGTAGCTGCGTCCATTTTAGTCGGATCGCTCACAGAAATAGTAGCCTCATAATCTAATTGCCTGCCAGCAGCCAAACGACGAGCTGTCAAGGTTGGGACTAGGCACATACGATCTACACTTCCATTACCACCTGACCCGCCTTGTGTTCCAAGTAATCCAACAACTTTAAAACTAGAACCGAGAAACTTGATGGTCTTATTGATAGGATCCTCCTCCTTGCTGAAGAGCGCATCACGAATTTCAACACCTATAATGGTCACCATCCCACCGTTCTGGATTTCGTTCATTGAAAAAGCTCGACCTCTTTCAATATCATAACCATCCACGACTAGATAATTTTCATCTCCACCTTGTATTCGAGAATTAGGATTCGTTTTTTTGGACCCTCGCTTTACCTCGGAAGAAAACGAAACAAAGGCATTTACACTTACAATACCCGCATCGAACTTGTCCTTAAATGTTAAAAGGTCTTCATAGGTAAGTGGTGGAAATATTTTCGCTTCCTTACCTTCTCTCGACCCACGATTTCGCCTGACACTTTCCATATCGAAAGTATTTGCACCTAGGTTAGAAAAGCTACTATTGATTGAAGACTGGATGCCTTCAATGGCCGTTAGTATCCCAACTAAGGCTGTTATTCCTATTGCTATGATGGCCGCAGTGAGGAAGGTTCTAAGCTTATTGGCCTTGACGGAATTTATTCCCTCCTTTACATTTTCTATAAGATCCATAAGTTACCTTTAGCGCTGTGGAAAGTTAAGTAGAACAAGCTTTTAAGATTGTTCGTAACAGTAAAATAGTTCAACAAATAACATGGGTAGATTCCTCACAATATTAATTCTTCTAATTTCAATACATGTAAAAGGTGCATATCTGCTCATCCCGATGGATGCTACGCAGACCAACCACCTAAAGGCTTACGGAATTGCCTACTGGATGTTGACTAAGGATGTACCAACGGACTGGCTGTTGAATTATCGCGGTGGGAGTTTCATGGTGAAGCATCTTCAAACCATTGAAAATGAATGTGTTATAAGAAATGTTTCCTATCAGATTATTTCTGATGCGGAAGCAAATAGTATACTAACGGAAATTGCTAGCCCCGCTTCCAATACAGATGTGATGAAACTGGAGAAGTTTCCGAAGATTGCTGTGTACTCTCCCAAGAGCAAACAGCCATGGGATGATGCTGTGACATTGGTCCTTACCTACGCTGAAATACCCTATGAAGTAATTTTCGATGATGAGATACTTTATAATGAGCTTCCTAAGTACGATTGGCTTCATCTACATCATGAAGACTTTACTGGCCAGTATGGTAAGTTTTACAGGAGCTATCAACACTTCCCTTGGTATCAGCAACAGCAAAAGGAATATGAAGAAACTGCAGAGAAGCATGGCTACTCAAAAGTTTCACACATGAAGCTTGCTGTGGTCAAGAAGATTTATGGATTTGTGGCTGGTGGAGGATTTATGTTTGCTATGTGCTCAGCAACAGATACTTATGACATAGCACTTGCTGCTGAAGGATTGGATATAGTAGAATCTATGTATGACGGTGATGGCGCAGATCCAAATGCGCAGAGTAAATTGGATTTTAGTAGAACCATAGCTTTCCAAAACTTTACAATCGAGCGTAATCCCTACGAATACGAATATTCAAACATTGATATGCAACCAGCAGAGCGTGGGCTCAGACAAGAAAATGACTTCTTTACTTTGTTTCAATTTTCTGCCAAATGGGACCCAATACCAACCATTCTAACTCAAAATCATGAACATGTCATCCAAGGTTTTATGGGACAGACTACTTCGTTCAGAAATTCTTTGATCAAGCCTGATGTAGTGATCCTAGGGGAAAATAAATCAGTGGGTGAAGCTCGCTATATCCATGGTGTGCTAGGCAAAGGATTCTGGACATTCTATGGTGGGCATGATCCGGAAGATTATCAACATTTTGTAAGTGAGCAGCCTACTGACCTCAACTTACATCCAAACTCCCCTGCTTATCGACTCATTTTAAATAACATTTTGTTTCCGGCAGCTAAGAAGAAGAAGCAAAAGACTTGAGATTGTGAAGTTCAAAACAAAATCAGATTTTAAAATGAGGCTGACCTATGCGTTTGCACTCTTAATCAGTAATGTGGCATTATTTGCTCCTCTTTTTATTGACCCGAAAGACCCAAAGATCCTTTACATAATGCTTCCTATAGCTTTAGTTCTGAACGGATTACTCGTTGATTTACGAATGAGAACTTTTTATGAGTTTGATGAAAAAGACTTGAAATACCGTATTGGTTTCGTCTCTGGGAAAATCGACCTATCCAAAGCAACTGCGCTATATCGAAATAGAAGTATTTGGTCTATTCAGAGCAACATAAAGCCATCATGGACTATGTCACCAATTGTTTTGAAGTATAACAGATTTGACGAAATGCCTTTTTCTCCTGATAACGAAGAAGATTTTATTCAGGAAATTGTGTCACGAAACCCTGACATTCAGTTGTTTGACTAGTGCATCCGATCACCGCGCACATCCAATGACCGGAGTATTTCAGCTTCAGCCACAAGTATTTCACCCCATCGTTTATTGACATGAGTTTCTGGCATATATAGCTTGGCTAATTCGAGGAAATTGTGATAATGGCCAGCCTCTGAAATCATTAGTTCGTAGTAGAATTTTTGAAGTTCTTCATCTTCCAGATTTTTCCAAAGTAACTTAAACCGTTCACAGCTTCTAGCTTCAATAAGCGCATTAACTAATAGTCGCTCTACCAATTGATGATCACGACTTCCACCCTTCTTTGTAATACCATTCAGTGCACTCACATATTCATCCTTTCTACATTCAGCTAAAGAAAAGCCTCGCTTTTTGAGTTGTTCGATTACTCGCTCGAAGTGTGCCCATTCCTCCGCAACAACTGGTGTGAGCATCTCTACCATTTCGGACTTTTCTGGAAACTGTATGATTAATGAAATGCAGGATGAAGCTGCTTTTTGTTCACAAAAAGCATGATCTATCAAGATATCTTCAATGTTCATCTCGGCAATATTTACCCAACGCGGATCAGTTGGTAAATTCAGACCTAAAGTAGTTTTGCGCTCGTTCATTAGTCAAAGAATAACCAACGCACCCCGAAATCCATAACCTGAGCCTGACCTGGGTAATATGGCGTCACGAAATAACCATTATTATTCTGTTGGTTCAAATTGGTCATTTTCACAAATGCCCTTACGTTGTTTATGCGCATATTGAAAAAGGCGTCCATCGTGTAAAAGGCATCAATTTGAAATTCATTTTGCAGGTGATACTGCTGAAGTTCAGGTGCATAACCCATAGCATAATAGGCTGATTTGGCATGCACATTCACACCTATTTCCACACCCATGGTTTTCTTGAAGATAGCCCCTCTCCAGAAAATTCGACCATTGTAAAAAAACTCTGGAATCTCAATATTATCAGATCCTGCTCCACTTACGGTTGTGACATGCATTTCATTTTCAATATGGAATGCCTCTTTTAAAGATCGATTGGTCGAAATTCTAAAATTGAAATCACCGCCCAACGAGGAAATCACTGCTAAATCGGCACTTTGACGTGCTGTTTTCGATTCATCGTAATAAAAGAACTGATTCATACTCACAAGACGAACTTGCGGTCGCATGTAGAACCAACCAAAATCAAGTTTTATTCCCCCTTTGATTTCATTTGTAAAGGCTGAATTGAAGGATTGGTCCCACTCATGATGATTGGTGAAATATCGCTCCACTAAGAAAGAAGGCTTGTAACGCAAGGATGTGTAAGACCCAAAAAGCAATTCAGAGTTTAGCTTTCCTTGGAGTCGGTACTCACCACTTTGAGAAAGCTCAGCGTTTGCTACCACATCAAACTTTTCTCGCCAGTCGAAGCGAGTAAAACCTCCCAAAAATGTTTCGCTAAACTTGGAAGTTGGATCTATGAACAACTGATCATAATCGATATCACGCCTTTTGAGATAGATCCTATAAAATAGGTTTGCCAAATCACCTTTTACACCTACTTCATTCACAAACTCACGCCATTCAAACAGCTCATATGTGCTGTCCTGATCAATCAAAAACTGATTGTAATAGCCATCGTAAGTAAAATCGTTTCCAGTTGAACTACTAGTGAAATCTTGGTATCCTACAGTCTGTGTCTTCCAATCTAGTTGGTGGTAAAACTGTAAGGGTGTGGTCCATGCATATTCATGAAAAAGATGAACATTAAGCTGATCATCAGTTGCTTTAGCATCCTTTAGTTGAATATCTGAATCTTGATATTCAAATAAATCAGCCCTAGTAGCGGTGTTCAAATCCTCGATAAATATCCCGCCGGTTTCTTCTATTTTAAAACCTGATTTCATTACATGAAACATCGCTGAATAGGGCTTTTCAGAATGCTTGTAATATGTATAGAGGTCTACAATGTTGCCCAAAGCATTTCTATCTTGCTGGCCACTTTTTCCTATCTGTTTGTCTGAAGTGATCTTGAAAATATCGAATCCTACATTCCAATTTTCATTGACATTTCGGGTAAATCCCATATCAACAACAGATCTCCCATCGCCTCCAAAGGCTACCATTAAATTGATGTGGGGCGACTTGGAATCGTAATATTTGAATTGATCTGATGATTTGAGCATTGGATTGTAAGCAGAGAAACCACTTGTCCTACCAATCTGATCGGGGATCGGGTAAAACAATGGAAACACAGCTGTTCCATTGTTGCCAAGGTCTTGATACTTTCTATCTGCAACATCATTGAAGGTGAATTTCTCCAGCTCATACAGCGTAGTATCAGGGTGAATTTCTCGAGTACGATTATTCTTTAACTGATCTTCGTAAACTATCAATGTAGTCTTTGATCCATACACCTGTTTAGTGGAGTCATCAGTAATCTGCGCTACTCCTGAGAGCGCAGTGAACACAAGTAAAAAACCCAATCCTCTCTTCACCCCGCAAAAATAAGATCAAATAGTTTCTTCAACATCGAAAATCAACTTAGACTCTAATAACTCAAAGAATAACGCCTCATCCCTCAAAAATCGCATTGATATAGGTTGATAATAGCATGAATGTCCCATCAATATCTCAAATACTTGCAATTTCACCTTATCCTTTTCTGTGCATATCATTGATATTCCTTCTTTCAATTCACTAGCAATATCTTTCACATCCTGCAGACTGTATCGGTAATGATCACGGTAATTGTGAGCAAGTTTCACGCTGTATTGGCTCCTTAGATGTTTTTCAAATGGCTCTGGATTTGCCATTCCTGATATCGCTACAACTTTATTGTTTAGCGGAAGATTATTATCAAAAATTGGCAGTAAAGGCTCATATATTGTAGTCATGAAAAATATTTGTGCGTCTGTATACACGTTGATTTTCATGCGTGTACTAGCCATATCAGCATCATTAAGATACTCGGGACATTTGGTGACTATCACTATATCTGCTCTACTAGCACCCCTTCTTGATTCGCGTAAGCGTCCAGAAGGCAACACAAAGTCTTTGGTGAAAAGATTGTCGTAAGTTGAAAGCACTATGGACAGTGAGGGCTTCACACCTCTATTTTGAAATCCATCATCCATAAGAATCACTTCAGTCTCAGGTTTTCTAGCAAGCAATTCAGCAATTGCCAGATCTCTATCGCCTCCTACCGCAACTGCCACCGCTCCTCTATACTTAGCATGATACATATAAGGTTCATCTCCCAAGGTGTCTGCATTTTCCATAGATCCAGCTAGACGGAATCCGTATGTTTTTCGTCCATACCCGCGACTCATCGTTGCTACCTTTTTACCATTTTCATGAAAATAGCGAATTAAAAAGTCTACCATAGGTGTCTTACCTGTTCCTCCAATTGCCAGATTACCGATAAGAACTATATTGGCTTCAAATTTCGTAGATTTCTTAATTTTTCTATCAAATAAGAAGTTTCTGAATTTGGTGATTAGGTCAAAAAGAAGGGCAAATGGAAAAAGAATATATTGCCACCAATACATGAAATCAATAGTTTAGATGTTAGTCAAAGATATTACAACTTTTCTCGAACAGATAGCGCCGAAAAGCTATCAAGAGTCTTACGACAATTGTGGGCTATTAATTGGCTCTTACGACACAGAGGTCACGGGTATTATCACAACCCTCGATGTGACTGAAGCTGTTTTAGATGAAGCAATTAAACACGGCGCTAATCTCATAGTTGCGCATCATCCCTTAATTTTTGGTGGTCTCAAACGCATCAATGGAGATCATTGGGTTGAAAAATGCGTCATCAAAGCAATCAAGCACGACCTAGCGATCTATGCCATACACACCAACCTTGATAGCGTGTCTAATGGCGTAAACGGAAAAATAGCAGATGTTCTAGGTTTGACGAAAAGGTCAATTCTTAGCCCGAAAAAAGACATTTTGGTAAAGCTTACCACATTCGTGCCTCTTTCTGATAGGGATTCTGTACTTAAAGCACTTTTTGATGCGGGCGCTGGTGCTATTGGAAATTATGATGAGTGCAGCTTTCAACTAGAAGGAATAGGCACATTCAAACCAGTTGCTGGAGCCAATCCAACTATCGGGGAATTAGACAAAAAAGAAACAGTTGAAGAAACGCGCATCGAAGTAGTCCTGCCTAATCATTTACAAGATCACATAATTGCTACATTAACGAAAGCACATAGCTATGAAGAAGTTGCCTATTACTTAACACCTCTTTTCAATCTCAATCAAGAAGTGGGTTCTGGGTTAGTGGGTTCCCTACCGAGCCCCATAAAAACCATTGATTTTCTTACCTCACTTAAGAAGAAGATGAAAACTGATGTTGTAAGGCACACGGAAATCATCAATGACACAATTTCTAAAGTTGCTGTTTGTGGGGGGAGCGGAAGGTTTCTATTAAACAACGCCATAGCTAGCGGTGCGGATATTTTCATCACGGCAGATTTCAAATATCATGACTTCTTCGAAGCAGACAATCGAATCCTAGTGGCAGATATTGGACATTACGAAAGCGAGCAGTTCACAAAGGATTTACTCTTTGACATTTTGAAGGAAAATTTCGCTAATATTGCACTCCGTTTATCGGAAGTTCATACAAACCCTATCAAATACTTGTAATACTACATGGAAAATACTGTAGCAAAAAAGCTCGAAAGTCTGGTAAAATTACAGAATATCGATTCTAGCAAAGACGAATTATTGAAGATCAGAGGGGCTTTGCCTGATGAAGTAATGGATTTGGAAGATGAGATCACTGGATATCAAACAAGAGTTGAAAAGCAAAACCAGGACCTTGCCGACCTTGAGCAAAATATAGAGAACAACAAAACTGCTATCAAAGACGCTGAAAAGCTGATCAAGAAATACGAAGAGCAGCAGATGAATGTTCGTAACAACAGGGAGTATGACGCCATCACCAAAGAGGTGGAGCTTCAGCAACTTGAAATTCAGATTCTAGAAAAACGCATCAAAGAAGCTTACGCTAAAATTGATCTTAAGAAAGAAGAGATAGATGTTACAGCTAATACGCTATCTGAGCGTTCTAAAGATTTAGAAAGCAAGAAAAACGAACTAGACACCATTACTTCTGAGTCAGAAGCGGATGAAGCAAAACTTTTGAAGGATCGTGAAAAAGCTTCTAAAGCTGTAGAAGATCGTCTTCTTATTGCTTACAACAAGATTCGTAACAACATGAGAAACGGATTAGCGGTAGTCCCGGTAAATCGTGGAGCTTGCGGGGGTTGCTTTAACGTGGTACCACCACAGAAGCAAGCTGAGATCAGAGAGAAAAAGAAAATTATTGTTTGTGAGCATTGTGGAAGAATTCTTTCCGATGTGGAAGATGAAGTGACAGAAGAAGAAGCTCCGAAACGCAGAACAAAAAGAACTACAGCAAAATAATTGAAAGCGCCGCATGGCGCTTTTTTTATGTCTTAGCTTTTACAGAAATGTAATGTTACTCTTTGGAATTAGCACATTAGATAACACCCTTCTCAGGATGGCGACCTTTGAATTTTCTATAGTAGGCTAGAATCATCTCCATATCATCCTCAAGGGCTCCAGTAGGATAAAAAGGCTCACGATACTCAACTATTCTGCGCTCAAAATCAAAACCAACCATCACAATTGGAATATTAGCTTGAACAGCAATCCTATAAAACCCAGTTTTCCAATTGGGCACGTAAGATCTAGTTCCTTCAGGTGTGATGGTAATGATAAACTCTTCATGTTTCTCATATAGTGCCACTACCTGGTCAACAAGTTTGGTGTTTTTCGATCGATCTACAGGCACTCCTCCTATCGCTTTCATTACCCAACCAACTAAAGGGATTGTAAATAGTGAGTTCTTAGCGAGGAAATAACTCTTCAACCCACTCAAGCTACGTGCTGCTATACCTACGAAGAAATCGTAATTACTCGTGTGTGGTGCTACGATCACAATGTATTTCCTGAGATCTGGCTTACCCCCAATAAGCTTCCATCCAAAAATCCAAAAACAAAATTTATAGAACTCCTTCATTCAACTTAATCAGGTCTTTAAGTGCACCTTCAGCTATTGCCTGTTTAGCATAATCATAACCCAACTTATAAATATCTCCTGATTTTTTAAAATCTATCACCTTATACATGCTCAAACCAGGTGGCTCTAAAAAGAGATCATAATGCTTCTTCTGTGAGTGTACATTCTGAGTGATGGTCAGCATCATAGATCTTTCTATTAATGAGCTTAAGTTTGTGAGTTTAAATCCCTTATCTAATGGATTACAATGTAAGGCAATGATATAGTCGCATGATTTTTTTATTGAATGATAGGGAAGATTGTCCATGACCCCACCATCCACTAGTTTCCGCTTACCTATAGTTACCGGATCAAAAATTACGGGAACCGCACAGGAAGCTAAGATTGGAAGAACCAGTTGTCCTTTTTTGAATACTTTAACCTTAGCATTTAATATATCAGTAGTGGATACATGTAAAGGGATTTGCAAAGTACTAAAATCGTCCTTAGCGAAATAGCCACGGAGTTCAGCATAAGCCTTTTCGATATTGAGTAGACTCCTTAAGTTGAAACTAGGTCTGAAAATAGTTAAAAAATTTGTTCCTTTAAAAAAGTCACAAACCTCCTCGGTGCTATATCCATTACAATAAAGGGCTCCAATAAGGGCTCCCGCACTTGAGCCAGCTACAATATCAAAATGAATCCCTTCCTCTTCGAGGGCCTTAATAATTCCTAAATGTGCTACTCCACGCGCACCACCTCCAGACAGAGCAAGACCTATTTTCACGTCTTTCTTAATAGTAGTCTTGACCATCTATTGAGACATTACTCAACAACACCCATTGCTGAGAATTTCTCAATGCGCTGAGTTATTCTCGCCTCTGGTTTTAATTTCAGCAATGCCTTGAGATTCTTTAATATTTCTGATTTTAACTCTTTAGAAGTAGCCTTCAGGTTTGTATGAGCTCCACCAAGTGGCTCACTAATGATCCCATCAATGAGCTTATTTTTCAGCATGTCCTTAGCAGTCAACTTTAAAGCTTCCGCAGCTTGTTCCTTATAATCCCAGCTTCTCCAAAGAATTGACGAGCATGACTCAGGCGAGATCACAGAATACCAAGTGTTTTCCATCATGAGCACCTTGTCTGCTATTGCTATACCCAAAGCTCCACCAGATGCTCCCTCTCCTATTATTATGCTGATTATTGGAACTTCCAAGGTCATCATTTCCTTCAGGTTGCGAGCGATTGCTTCCCCCTGGCCTCTTTCTTCTGCTTCTATGCCTGGATATGCTCCCGGAGTATCCACTAAGGTTACAACAGGAATGTCAAATTTTTCTGCAAGCTTCATTAAGCGCAAAGCCTTTCTATAACCCTCAGGATTAGCCATCCCAAAATTTCTTTCTTGACGTTGCTTTGTGTTTCTACCTTTCTGCTGACCTATGAGCATTACGGGTTGACCGTCAATGGAAGCAAATCCACCGACCATAGCCTTATCATCCTTGACAGTTCGATCGCCATGCATTTCTATGAAGTCATCTGTGATTTCATAGATATAGTCTAATGTATATGGACGTTCAGGGTGTCGAGAAAGCTGAACTCTTTGCCATCGGGTTAAGTTTTCAAAAGTTTCTTTTTTGAGCTTAAGGATATTACTCTCCAATTTCTCAATAGCCGCTGATACGTCTACTCCACTCTGATGAGCTATAGACTTCATGTCGGCTAATTTATTTTCTAACTCAACTATTGGTTTCTCGAATTCAAGATGCATATGCTTTCATTTTTGAAAGCCCAAAGGTAGGCATTATTCCATTTTGGGCTCAATTGCGGTCAATCAAAAAACACTTCAAATTAATTATTTTTATGTGTTGGATTTAAAGGGTTAAGGGTATAGTTTTGCAACGCAATTGAGCAAACGGTGTGGTAGTTCAGCTGGTTAGAATGCCTGCCTGTCACGCAGGAGGTCGCGGGTTCGAGTCCCGTCCATACCGCAAAAGCCTTGGATTTTCCAAGGCTTTTTTTGTTTATAATTTGTTTGAACTACCAAAATAGGTTTCTAAAACATTATTTAGGATATAAATAATGATTAATTCCCATAATTATGAGTGAAGTGACTATCAGATTAGGAGGAGTCCCCGAACATTTCAACTTACCAATTCATGTAGCTATTGAGCAAGGCAAATTCTCCGCGAATGGTATAAACACAGTTTGGACCGATTTCCCGGGTGGCACGGGGCAAATGATGGAAGCTTTGGAAACTAAGGAAGTTGACGCATGTATTGCGTTAACTGAAGGAACAATAACTCAAATTGTAAAGGGCAAACCATTTAAGATTATCAGTGAATATGTGAGTTCGCCTTTAATTTGGGGTATCCATACTGGCATTAACAACCCCTTAACCTCTAGTATAAACATTTTTGAAAAGCGCCATGCCATTAGCCGCTTTGGATCGGGCTCACACCTTATGCCAATAATCAATGCTCGCACTCAAGGTCATGAGTTCAAGGAAGATCTGTTTGTGGTGATAAATAATCTAAATGGTGCAGTAGAATCATTAAATAACCTTGAGAGTGATGTGTTCTATTGGGAGAAGTATACAACCAAACCCCTCGTTGATTCAGGACTACTTAAGCGAATAGGTGAATACCCTACCCCCTGGCCTTGTTTTGTGATCACAGCGCATGATGATGTACTGAAGCAACACAGTGATTCAATAGATAAAATGCTCAATATCATTCACACATGCTGTTTGGCATTCATGAACTCACCATCATCAATCTCCTTAGTCAGTAGACGCTATCAACAAAAAACAGAGGACTCTAAACTCTGGTTTCAAGAGACAAAATGGGCCAAAGACAGCTCAGTAAGTCCTCAAATGATCGAAATGGTGATCAAGCACTTAAAGTCGTCTGATATAATTAATGAAGATCAGACGATTCCATCAATTTTATGGAAGCATTAAACAGATATTGGACACCATAAATTGAAAACCCAAATTAATCAACGCTAAAAGAAAAGGCCACTGCTGATATACAGCAGTGGCCTTTGCACTTATGCATTTACACTTTCTACCAGAAAATAGCATAAAGAACTGCACACAGAATCATCACAGTAAATGCTCCAATATTGAAACCTGGAGATGTTTTAAACAAGCCATTTTCAATATCAATCCCTTTCTCACTGTCTTTCCCTTTATTCTCGGCATAGCTAAATATCACTATAACCAAAACAGAAAGCAGAGCGGTCAAGCCCATTTGATGCAAAAATGCGATTTCTGTCAATCCTAATTCTGGGAACAATTTTGGCACCTTAAATGCGAGGGCTATAGGTATTGAGAGTACAGCCCCCCAAATAGCAGCCTTGTTAGTTGCCTTTTTCCAGAACAAGCCTAGCACAAATACAGCAAGAATACCAGGACTTACTATCCCTGTATACTCTTGAATGTATTGGAAAGCCTGATCGAGATCTCCCAAAAGAGGTGCTATAATACAAGCTATTGCCAAAGCTACCGCTGCTGAAATTCGACCCACGTTTACTGTTACCTTATCTGAAGCACTCTTATTAAAATACTGCTTATAAATGTCCATGGTGAAAATCGTAGAAGTCGAGTTAAGCATGGACGCCAGCGAAGACACAATTGCTGCCGCTAGTGCTGCAAAAGCGACACCTTTCAACCCACTTGGTAACAACTGCAGCAACCATGGGTAAGCCTTGTCTGATTGTCCAGCCCCAGGGAGATTTACCAATCCTCCTTCACCAAGTCTCGCCATAATTGCAGGGTCATTAACCATTACATAAGCTGCAATACCCGGAATTACTACAATAAATGGAATAAGTAACTTCAAAAAGGCAGCCATAACAATACCTTTTTGAGCTTCTTTTAATGATTTAGCTGCTAAAGTTCTTTGGATGATGTATTGATTAAAACCCCAATAGTACAAATTAGCAACCCATAAGCCGCCAATCAACACCCAGATTCCAGGTAGATTACTATACTCAGGATTTGATTTGTCCAAAATCATATGAAATCTTTCAGGCACAGCATCAAACACTTGCATAAAGCCTACAAATGCCCCTTCTCCATCAGATAAAGTATTGAGGGCCAAGTAAGTTGTAAATAGTCCCCCTAGTACTAAGAATACAACCTGAATAACATCAGTCCATGCAACAGCCGAAAGCCCTCCATAAAGTGAATATGCTGCCGCGAATAAGGCCAGCCCAAGCACTCCATACATCATCGGAACCCCCATAATTGTTTCCAAGGCCAATGCGCCCAAGTAAAGCACAGAACTAAGGTTTACAAAAACATATAATGCGATCCAGAATACCGCAAGAATAGTTTTCAAATTGGTACTATATCTTTTCTCTACAAATTCAGGTATTGTATAAAGTCCTTTTTCAATAAAAATTGGGAGAAAGTACTTACCAACTATGAGCAAAGTAATGGCAGCCATCCATTCATATGATGCGATCGCCAAGCCACTTGCGAAACCAGAACCGGACATACCAATAAACTGCTCAGCAGAAATATTTGCCGCAATTAATGATGCACCGACTGCCCACCAAGGCAGTGATTTACTTGCTAGAAAGTAGTCTTCAGCATTCTTTTGATGACCAGCCTTGTCCCTTGATGCATAGAGGCCAACACCCAAGATTAAAATGCAATAGGCTCCAAAAATCAAGAAGTCCAATGTTGAGAAATTCATAGGTTAGTTTTTTTTGTTTTCGTTACTCAAGATTCTTATAAGATTATCACCACTCAAATTTATTGGCCATATCCCTAATAAGAAGCAGTGTGCCAAATTGATAAATTGTCATTAAAAAACCTCAGTTGAAATGATATCATTTTATCAATTCAATTTTTAATGAGCTAATATCACATAATATACTTATAAACGTAATTATTACGATTAATAAAACCTATTAATTAAAAGTGGCTCTAATTAAAACCTTAAAGCCCAAGACTAGGTGACTCAGAACATTAATTCATCCTTTCGATCACTCCTAATGCACGTCAGTCAGATATCATTATAATGTCTAAACAATCAGATTACTTCAATTATTTCAAAATGACCTACTAAATACAACTCGGTCTACTCCGTCGATTTAATTTAGTTAGAACGCCATTAGCCTTTGACAAAAACTATTTTAACGATCTCTTTTTAAATATTTTTAAAATATGAGTGTATCTTTAAGCCCATTAACCAAATATTATTTTTAACCAAAAATTACTAAGGAAATGAAAATGTTCAAAAATGCTTTTCTTCTACTCGCAATTGTTTCACTAACTGCTGCTGTAAGCTGTGGAGGTGGTGATGATCCTGTTGATACTGAAACTAAAAAAGAAGTTTTAGTGGCTGCACTTACATCACAAACTTGGACCATCAATGCATCCTCTACAAATGTTTCTAATGTTTCTGGAGCTCCTGATGCCACTACTTTCACTGTAACTTTCGCAGAAACAGCAGAAGGCGTAAGATTTACGCTTGGTGGTGATGTTGCGGATTATATCACTGGAGGGTCTTTTTCTATCAGTGAAGAAGGTAGTTTATCTGCTTTTACAGCTAATACGTTATCGACTGATCTTACTGCATCTGTAGCAAGCATTTCAGTAAATGCTGATAATACAGCTGTAACAATGACTATCAATGTAAGTGAAGCGAGTGCTCGAGTTGGCGGAATCGGCCAATATGTACTTGTATTCTCTGCCTCTTAATAAAAAATTAAAGCCTTAGTAAAGTAAAGCCGCTCTTTAGAGCGGCTTTTTTTATTGCTTACCATTTGATCTGTGCCAATCAACAAAATCAATAAATTGATCTATCTCAAGCTTTTTAGCAATTATCTTCTTATCCATATCCAGCAAGTAAATCTTCGGTGTACTCCTTACATCGTATTCTACTCGAAAGTAACTTTTACCTGTCGGGTCAATTATGTGAAGCCAATTTGGATTTGATTCTCTTACAAACTCTTTCCATCTTTTCATATCTGTGGTAGTACACAATGCCACTACTTTAATACCTAAAGATTCAAACTTCTCATCTTGCTTTTCCATTAAGGCTATTGTCTTCTTACAATGACCACAATCCGGATCATAAATAAATAGAAGTGTATAAGGGAAATTGATCTGGTCCAGATAAAATGGCTGCATGAGTGAATCAACTGCGTCAATAGGAGGTGCTATTTTACCAATCAAGTTTGGCTTGATGAAAGCAACTTCCTCTTTTAACTGCTTCCTATATTCCTCAGATATCCAAGGTGCCTTTCCTTTCAGATAATAGGTTTCAATCAAATGAATTGTCACAGCATCGATACCCATAGTCTTATTTTCTGCATACTTCTTAAAAAGAGTCACCAACCAGTATCTCTCCAACTCTTGATTTCCACTCAATTCACCAAAAAACCAATCGATAGCTGCATTAATACTATCAGGCTGCTGAACGATTACTTTATCAAAATAATTAATTGCCTTGTCATGAAGCACCGGAGTTCTGAGCATTCGAGGATCATCCAAAATGCCATCAGGGAAATAGTGGCTCTTGGCATATAAATAACGAAGAAAATTCCGCTGTTGAACATCTGAAACACTAAACATGGCTGGTACTTCTTCTTGATCCAATAGCTTTAAGAATTGAGCAAAAAAAGTGTTTGGATTTTCACTTATCATACGCTTACGCATGATCTTCATTTCCTGATTCTGTTGATCAAATTGCCTATAAATAATTAATGAATCCTGTTTATTGGCATTTTCTAATTTAGCTATCATGGCACGCTGATCACCTTGCAAAGTGCCCAATTCTACCTGAAATTTCTTAAAAAGTTCATTTTCTCTAGAACCCTTAACATTTAGTTCTTGGTAGCCTCCTTTTAGGCTAGTTTCAAATGAGAAGCTATTTCCATCAAGTATGAATTCGAGATAATAACTTGGAGTATAGAGGAAATAAATGCCCTGCTTAGACTTCTTGGACGTGAAGGTGAATTTTCCATCAACAACAGCTAAAGTATCAACCAAGAATTTTTGATTGCCAAAATGATGACCTATAAATATTTCCTTTTCTTGAAGGTCTGTAATATTAAATGTCATATCCACTCTCTGAGCATTTGCTGTAAAAATGCTCCACACAATGAATGGTAGAAATAATATTGAATTCCTCATGGCTGACTTTAGTCTCTTGAATGGATTTATTAAAAACGTAAAACTAAATTGTAAATAAAGGATTCAGTCGTATTTATAAATTTTCCAATAATGATTTAAATGATTCTCAATTAAATATTGATTTCAGTATGAATATCATAATCAATATAGGCTATCTTTTTACTTATTTTGAAAATCTTAATAGAAGCTATGAAATATTAGCAATAATGAAATAATGTTTGGTCTAAATGATCTAATGTAAGTTTTTCTTTCACCGAAACATTGAAATTCAGTATTTTTGAGGTTGATTTTAAGTTTATACATACAAATACATGGTTAATAAAGGACTGTATACCAGTGAGTTAGAGCACGATTCTTGCGGAGTAGGATGCGTAGCAGATATCAACAATGTAGCGGAACATAAGAATGTAAAGGATGCCCTCACCATGTTGAAAAACATGGAGCATAGAGGAGCCACTGGTAGTGACGAGAATACTGGGGATGGTGCCGGTATTTTAGTACAAATTCCGCACAGTTTTTTCAAAAAAGAACTTGACAAGTTTGGAATAAAACTTCCAGCTCATGGTGCTTATGGTGTTGGTATGATATTTTTTCCTAAGAACTATCAAGTGCGGGAGAAATGTCGTCAAATCCTAAATGCTTGCATTAAAGATCTTGGTCTATCATTAATCGGTTATCGTTTAGTACCAGTTGATGATCAAGTGCCCGGATTTGAATCCAAGGGCGCTGAGCCATATACTGAGCAAGTTTTCATTGAAGTCCACGAGAAATTGACGGAAGAAGAACTCGAAAGAAAACTTTTCGTCCTCAGCAACTACGCAACACGTGAAATCAGCAATAAAGTCCAAGGCCAAAATGGTGAATTCTACGTTTGTAGTCTTTCTGCAAGAACTGTCATATATAAAGGTCAGTTGAAAACCGATCAGCTCGAAGATTATTATCATGACCTTACTGATAAAGAATTCAAATCTGCTTTTGCAATTGTTCACTCTCGCTTTTCTACCAACACTTTTCCAAACTGGAAATTGGCGCAGCCCTTTAAATTTCTAGCTCATAATGGAGAAATAAATACCATTCGCGGTAACGTGAATAAAATGAAGTCAAAGGAAGCCAATATGTCTTCTCCTTACTTCAGTGCCAAAGAACTTGAATGGCTAATTCCTGTAACTGATCCTAAAAACTCCGACTCAGCTAATCTTAACTCACTTATAGAACTACTTGTACTTGGAGGTAGAAGTTTGCCACATGTGATGATGATGCTTGTGCCCGAGGCATGGCAAGATAATTCACAAATGGATTCTATGAAGAAGGCATTTTACAAGTTTCATGCTTCACTTATGGAGCCATGGGATGGTCCTGCAGCGCTATTCTTTACAAATGGAAAACAGCTTGGGGCTACTCTTGATAGAAATGGTCTTAGACCAGTTCGTTATTGCATCACAAAGGACAATAGATTAATAATGGCCTCTGAAACTGGGGCTCTTCCAGTAGCTCCAGCTAATGTAAAAGAAAATGGTCGTCTTCAGCCTGGCAAAATGCTTTGGCTTGACTTACCAAATAATCGACTCTACAGAGATGACGAGATTAAAAAACAAGTAGTTGAGAATAAGCCTTATTTCAACTGGATCAAGAGAGAGCGTATTAAGCTTAAAATGTTGCCTGATCCTGAAATACTTGAGGAACCAGTAGAGCCAGAACTTTTGAGGAAACAACTAAAAGCTTATGGATATACCCAAGAAGATGTAAAGCTATCTGTAACTGATCTAGCAAAACTTGGTAAAGAGCCACTAGGGTCTATGGGAGCTGATGCACCTCTAGCAGTTCTTTCAAGGCAGAGTCAGCATATTTCGCATTACTTCAAGCAATACTTTGCCCAAGTAAGCAACCCTCCTATCGACCCGATAAGGGAGCGATTGGTGATGTCATTGTTCACTCGTGTAGGTGAGTCATTGAATATATTAGATGAATCACCACTTCACACTAAGCAAATTCACATTTCTCAGCCTGTTCTTTCGAGACAAGCTTATTATAAATTAGTTCATCAGAATAGCATTGGGTTTGATCACGCAGTGATAGATTCCACTTATGATCACAATAAGATCAACCTTAAAGAAGCCTTGGATCTTGTTTGCAATGAAGCCTCAGCAGCAGTAGAGGACGGAAAGAAAATATTGATTATATCCAATAGAAATATCAGCGAAACAAGAGTTCCAATTCCAACGCTATTAGCTATTGGAGCAGTGCATCACCACTTGGTAAATCTTAATTTAAGAACCAAAATTGGTCTTATCTGTGAATCTGGTGACGTATGGGAAACTCATCATTTTGCTACGGCGGTTGGTTATGGAGCAAGTGCCGTATATCCGTTTAAGGTTTATGATTGTATTGCGGATCTTTATAACACGAGCAAGCTTGACAATAGTAAACCTCTTAAATATTACTACGACAATTACGCTAAAGGCATTGGTGGAGGCTTATTAAAGATTCTCTCTAAAATGGGTATCTCTACCCTCCAATCCTATCAGTCTGCACAGATTTTTGAATGTGTTGGTCTTGGATCCGAAGTTGTCAATAAATGTTTCAAAGGAACAGTAAGTCGACTTGATGGATTGACTTTTGAGGATTTAGAAAAAGAATGTCTAATAAAGCATTATTCAGCATACCACTCAGACAGAGCTCTACTTGAAGTTGGTGGGTACTTTCAGTGGAAACGCAATGGAGAAGCCCATTTGCTTAATCCGGAGACTATCCATTTATTACAGAAATCTACCTCTCTCGGTAACTATGAGCTTTTCAAAAAATACACAGAAAGTGTAATAAAGAATGAGCACGCTGACATCACATTAAGAAGTCTTTTCGAATTCAAAAAACGCTCTTCAGTACCTATAGAAGAAGTAGAACCTGTTAGTGAAATCCTAAAGAGATTTGCTACTGGTGCCATGTCTTTCGGCTCTATATCCCACGAGGCGCATTCTACTTTAGCTATTGCTATGAACCGAATAGGTGGAAAAAGCAATAGTGGAGAAGGCGGAGAAGACGAAGTAAGATTTGCCAAAAAAGCTAATGGCGACTGGGAAAGATCTACTATCAAACAAGTGGCATCTGGGCGTTTTGGGGTAACAAGTAACTATCTCAAAGAAGCCACAGAGCTTCAAATTAAAATTGCTCAAGGTGCCAAGCCCGGTGAAGGCGGACAATTACCTGGCCACAAGGTTGATGAATGGATTGCGAAAGTAAGGCATTCTACTCCTGGAGTGGGTCTAATCTCCCCTCCTCCTCATCATGATATTTACTCTATTGAGGACCTTAAGCAGCTTATTTACGATCTAAAAAATGCCAACAGACATGCTAGAATCAATGTGAAACTAGTTTCTGAAGCTGGAGTAGGCACAATTGCATCAGGTGTAGCTAAAGCCAAAGCTGATGTAATACTTATCTCCGGAGCAGATGGAGGTACAGGCGCATCTCCATTGAGCTCGATTAGACATGCGGGTCTACCATGGGAAATTGGTCTTGCTGAGGCACATCAGACCTTGATGAAAAACAATCTCAGAAGCCGAGTAGTACTTCAAACGGATGGTAAGCTTATGACTGGTCGTGATGTGGCTATTGCTGCATTGCTTGGCGCTGAAGAGTTTGGGTTTAGCACTACAGCGCTTATTGTTGAAGGTTGTATAATGATGCGTAAATGCCATTTGAATACTTGCCCTGTCGGTATAGCAACTCAACGCCCCGAACTCAGAAAACTATTCACAGGAAATCCTGATCACGTAGTTAACTTCTTTACTTTCATCGCAATGCAATTGCGTGAAATAATGGCTGAGCTTGGTTTCAAAACGATCAATGAAATGGTCGGCCAATCCAATGCATTAAGAGTTAAGAGTGACCTCAACCACTGGAAACTCAAGAATATTGATTTTTCACCTATCCTTCATCAAGAAACTGTTCCTTCTTCTTACGGTACATATCACCAGATAGATCAAGTACATGAATTGGAGAAGGTTCTTGATAGGAAATTGATCAATGACTATCTAAAGAAAAAGGAAAACAACAAGACCTACAAGATTATCAATATAGACCGATCTGTTGGTGCCATGCTCTCCCATGAAGTTTCGAAGGAATATGGAAGTGCAGGCCTTAAAATAAGTCCAATAGCCATAAATTTCAAAGGGTCTGCAGGTCAAAGCTTTGGTGCCTTCCTAGCGCCAGGGATCACTTTTACACTTGAAGGCGAATCAAATGACTATTGTGGAAAAGGATTATCTGGGGGTAATATTATCGTTAAAGTTCCAGCCGAGGCTACTTTTAGATCAGAGGAAAACATTATCATTGGAAATGTGGCATTCTATGGGGCTACTTCGGGTAAAGCCTATATCAATGGTAATGCCGGAGAACGCTTCTGTGTAAGAAATTCTGGTGTAGAAACAGTAGTGGAAGGTGTGGGAGATCACGGATGTGAATATATGACAGGTGGCAAAGTAATTATTCTCGGAGAGACGGGAAACAACTTTGCTGCAGGAATGAGCGGTGGTCTCGCGTATATCTTCGATACCAACAATTCATTTAAGGATCGGCTCAATACAGAAATGGTTGAATTAGATACCATAGAAGATTCGGACTTAGCATATATACAAGCTGAGATTACCTCGCATCAAAAGTTAACAGGTAGTCAAATTGCAGGAAATATTCTAGATGATTGGGATCATATGAAACAGTACTTTTTGAAAGTAATGCCTAATGATTTGAAACGTGTACTACAAGAAAAAAAATCACAAGAAAAAGTAGCATAATGGGAGCAGTAGAAGGATTTATGAAATTTGGACGCGAACTACCTGCGTCAAGAAATACTGAAGCTCGTAAAGAGGACTATAAGGAAATCTACGAACCTTTTGGAGAAGAGAAAACGAACAAACAAGCTGCAAGATGCATGGATTGTGGTATTCCTTTTTGCCACAGTGGATGCCCTTTAGGTAATCAAATCCCAGATTTTAATGATGCTGTTTACAACAAAGATTGGCAGCTAGCTTATAGTATCTTATCGTCAACTAACAATTTTCCGGAATTCACAGGCAGAATCTGCCCCGCTCCTTGTGAAGGCTCTTGCGTACTTGGAATCAACAAAGACCCTGTCGCTATTGAACTTATAGAAAAATCTATTGCCGAAGAAGCATATGAGAGAGGATTGGTGGTGCCTACTCCTCCTAAAGTTCGGACAGGTAAATCTGTAGCTGTAATTGGATCAGGACCAGCGGGACTTGCTGCGGCAGATCAATTAAACAAAGCAGGTCATAATGTTACTGTATTTGAAAGAGCAGACGAAGTTGGCGGGCTTTTAAGATATGGTATTCCTGATTTCAAATTGGAGAAATGGGTGGTAACACGACGAGTGAAAATATTGGAGGCTGAAGGAATCTCCTTTAGAACTAAAGCCAATGTAGGCGAAAACATTTCTGTTGAGGAACTTGAGACTAAATATGATGCTCTCTTGCTATGTGGTGGTTCAACAGTTCCAAGAGACTTACCATTACCTGGTAGAGATTTGAAAGGTATTCATTTTGCCATGGATTTTTTAAGTCAGCAGAACAAACGCGTTTCTGGCAACCCTGAAGTATTGATTAATCACAAAGGCAGTGAAATGCCGGCAGAGATTTGGGCAACTGACAAAAATGTAATTGTAATTGGTGGTGGTGATACAGGATCAGATTGTGTGGGTACATCCAATAGACATAAAGCAAAATCAGTAAGCCAAATCGAACTTTTGACAAAGCCATCTTCAGAAAGAACTGCAACAAACCCTTGGCCAGAGTGGCCAATGACATTAAGAACATCTTCTTCCCATGAGGAAGGATGTGAAAGGTCTTGGGCTATACTTACAAAGGAATTCATTGGCAATGAAGCTGGAGAATTGACGGGTCTTAAGCTTGTGGATATAAAGTGGGGTGCCAATGGTATGGAAGAAATTCGCGGTTCAGACAGAGTAGTACCATGCGAACTAGCGCTCCTTGCGGCGGGATTCGTGCATCCACAAAAAGAAGGGATGATCGAGCAATTAGGCTTAGAATTGGATCAAAGAGGTAACATACAAACAAATAACTATGCTACTAGTAAACCTAGGGTGTTCGCAGCTGGAGATATGAGACGTGGACAATCGTTGGTAGTATGGGCAATTTCAGAAGGCAGAGAAGCTGCTAGAGTAGTTGATGAATTTCTTGAGGGGTCTACTTCCCTACCTTCTAAGGAGAAATCTTTCTATGAATTAGTATAAATCACGTATTTCGAAATCTTTGCCTTGTCCATATCTAGTAAGATCAGACATAAGATAGGTTTCTAAAGTGGTTAAATCTTTGAGTTTGAAATCTTGAGAATGTAGCACTTCCATGATTTCAAACTCATACCTATCACCAAAGTTGGTTAGCCAATATTTCTTTCCTGCTCTTAAGCTGCTGTAGCTAATACCTGCCATGTATCTTCAATATACTTTGAATAAGTGGCGAAAATATCATGGTAAATTTTAATCCAACCCAAAAAAGCATTAAAATTGACTAGATAAAACCTAACCAAATTTAAAAATGAATCTTACGCTTCGAAAATCATTGCAACTACTTTCGATATTCACGTTGGTAATACTACTCGTTTCATGTGGTGGCAACCCAAACAAGGATAGAAAAGAGGCTGAACAAGCAGCTTTTGAACAAGCAGAACAGAAAATCTCATCCGATTTAGATCGTGTACTAGGTGATCTTCCTTCTCCTACAGAAGTTCCTTACTTACTCCAAGCTACTGGAGCTGATTATGATGCGAATCTGATTAATACTTTGGATAAACTCGCGCGATACGAAACCAATCAAGATGAGGCCAGCTTGAATTTGGGCGTTTATGCAACAGACATGGGCTATCTCTTATCTTATGAAAAAGTATCAGAGTCAAGTGATTACATGGGAGCTTGTCAGAAATTAGCTGAGTCACTAGGAATAGCTTCAGTTTTTGATGTTAAGACTATTGAGTCTTTTCAGAGTAACATGAACAATTCTGATTCTCTAAATAAAGTCATCAACAAAGCTATCATTGATGTAGAGTCAAGATTGGAAGAAGCCGATAGAGTATCAGTAGCTGCACTAATACTTACAGGAAGTTTTATTGAAGGTCTTTACCTAGCAGTAAGGGTGATTGAAACTTACCCTACTGACATCCTCGATAGCGACACTAGAAACCTAATCTTAGAGCCTTTGGTGAAAGTTGTTCTCGATCAAAAGAAACCACTGCTTGACGTTATCGCAATGCTAGACGACCTTCCACAGGACGACATCATTGCTAAAATGATAACTGAATTAAATATCTTGAAAATATATTATGATGGAGATCTAGCAGAAATACAGGAGAAAATTTCTCAGAATACGGGAGGTTTTGTTCTAACTCAGGACATGCTTATAGACATCACTACTGAAGTGAAAAGAGTTCGTAAGGATATAGTTGAATTCTGATTCATCCTTCAAAATCATTAAACTTTACAAAAAGCATTGGAATCCAATGCTTTTTGTATTTTTATTCAGTCTAACTATCATCCGTTAACATGAGTGAAGAAATACTACACGCTATCCTCCAGTTATTAGCAATCGTTGCTAAAGAAGACGAAGTAACATCTGACGAAAGAGCTTCCGTTGAAAAATTTCTTCATAGCTCGTTAAATAGTGAAACAGCAGCCAAATACTTGGCCTATTTTGACGAATTCGCTCAAACGATAATCAGTGGAGCAGAATCAAAACATATTCAGGAAATCTGCAATAAAATAAATCACGAGCAATCAGTACAGCAAAAAGTTGTGATTATTCTTGATCTTATTATACTCATTGCAGCAGATGGCAAGGTCTCTGAAAGAGAAAAGATTTTATTATATGAAATCTCTGAAGCCATAAATGTCCCGAAAGCTGTCACTGACCTGGTAAAAGCATTTGTTATCTTCCAAGAGCGCAGCAAATTGAGCTCTAAGCACATTTTAGTAATAGATAATGGCACAAATGAGATCCCTGAGAAATGTAAACATCTCGTCAAAAAAGGTCTCGATGGATTTTTGCTCGTTTTGAAAATACCAGATGTCAACACCTATTTACTTAAATATATTGGTGAAGAAAACATCTTGCTAAATGATGCAGCGATGGACATGCATTCCATTTACACCTATGCGAGTGGTAGTTCAATTAAGGGTGAAACTATCGATCCAATTTACCACAGTGAAGTTGTAAATTGCTTCTTGTCTGTAGCTTCAGATCAATATCTAACCTTTACAGCGCGTGACCTTTACTTCAAATTCCCAAATGGGAAAGTCGGACTGCACAATATCAAAATAGAGGAAGAATCAGGCAAACTAATAGCTTTAATGGGCGGTAGTGGAGCTGGGAAATCCACTTTACTCAATGTACTCAATGGCAATGAAGTGCCCTCCCAAGGTACAGTCAGAATCAATGGAGTTGATATACATAAAGAAAAAAGCAAGATAGAAGGCGTAATAGGTTACGTGCCCCAAGATGATCTCTTAATAGAAGAGTTATCAGTGTCTGACAACCTCTATTTTGCAGCCAAACTATGCTTTAAAGATCTAGGCGAAGGTGATTTACATGGTTTGGTTAATAATACATTGGATTCACTCGGCTTATATGAGACCCGGCATCTGAAAGTGGGGTCCCCACTAGAAAAAACCATCTCTGGTGGTCAGCGAAAACGCTTGAATATTGGACTTGAATTGCTCAGAGAACCCTCTGTCCTGTTTGTTGATGAACCAACAAGTGGGCTTTCATCTCGGGATTCTGAAAATATAATGGATCTTTTGAAAGAGCTCTCACTTAAGGGTAAAATGATCTTTGTGGTGATCCATCAACCATCTGAAGACATTTTTAAAATGTTTGACAAGCTAGTAGTATTGGATGTTGGTGGATATCAAGTTTATTATGGCAATCCTATTGAGGGAATCTCATACTTTAAGGAAATAGTGAAAATGGTCGATCGCTCTAGGTCGATCAATCCAGAACAAATTTTCAATATAATAGAGTCTAAGGTTGTAAATGAATATGGGAATTTCACTAAACAAAGAAAGGTTACTCCTATTCAATGGAATGATCATTTCACAAAGAAAATTGAAATCAAACCGGTAGAAGAAACCTCAGAACTACCTCAAAAGACACTAAGTATACCAGGGAAACTTAAGCAATTTGTAATTTTCACAATTCGAGATTTTAAATCTAAGCTAAGCAACAAACAATACCTTACGATCAACTTACTTGAGGCCCCTGTCTTGGCTATCGTCCTGGCATTTATTATAAGGTATTTACCAGAAGACACGACGGTCTATCAGTTTAAGGAAAACCTCAATATTCCGGTATTCTTCTTCATGAGTGTAATAGTGTCTCTCTTTATGGGACTCACTGTAAGCGCTGAAGAAATCATAAAGGATCGCAAAATCTTAAAACGTGAGGAGTTTCTAAACCTTAGCCGAGGAAGCTATTTGTTCTCCAAACTAGCTATTCTCTTCGGAATTTCTGCTTTTCAGACATGTACTTACATTTTAATCGGAAGTTGGATCTTAGGCGTTCAAGGAATGTTCCTCCCATTTTGGGCTGTATTATTCAGCGTCTCTTGTTTTGCTAATATTCTAGGACTCAATGTCTCAAGTGCATTCAAATCCGCTATTACAGTATACATTTTGATACCTCTATTGGTTATACCACAGTTAATATTGAGTGGTGTGGTTGTGAATTTTGATAAGCTCAATCCTGTTATTACCACCGAGGATAAAGTACCTATGATTGGAGAAATAATGGCTTCTAGATGGGCATTTGAGGCGCTTGCCGTTCAGCAGTTTAAATCCAATCCATATAGTGAAATATTCTATGAAGATGAGAAAGCGATGGGTCAGTGTGAATTTAAAACTTCCTATTTTCTTCCACGATTGATCGATGATTTGGAATTTGTAAACAAGAATTATCAAAGCGAAGATGATGATACCAAGCGCAAGGTTTACAATAAATTTCAGACGATAAAAAATGCGCTTGATAAAGAGCTTTCGAAATTGGGCTATGATAAGTTCCCTGAGTTTGACAATTTCACTTTAGAAGCATGGGATAGTTCCTTCAGTGATGTTACCATGATCTTTATAGAAAAACTGAAGGCATATTACAATGTGCTTTACAAAAACGCCAATAAAAACAGACAAGCAAAGCTTCAAGAAATGACCAATACTCCGGAGAAGCGACAAGTCTATGATCAATTAAAAGAGGATAATTATAACGAAGCTATCGCCATGATGGTGAAAAATTTAGCGACGGAACACAGGATACTTGAACACAACAATGAGTATATCCAAAAACTCTATCCGATTTATAATGAACCAGAATATCCTAAACATGCCATGGACTTTAGGGCACAATTTTACCAGCCTACAAAACATTTCGGTGGTCTCTGGTTCAACACTCTTCAATTCAATGTTTTTATTATTTGGATGATGTCTTTAGGATTATTTCTACTCCTTTATTTTGACGGTTTAAAGAGGCTTCTCAACCTTTTTGACAGATAGGATGCTATTCGTTTTATCTAAAGTAGTCTATCAACTTTTGAATCCCCTTACATGGGTGATCACTTTGTTGCTGATAAGTGTGTTTAGCAAAAAAATTAATTTGGCTAAGTACTCCAGGATATTTGGAATATTTCTTTTGATAATATTCACTAATCCCCTCTTGAGCAATCTCGCTTTGAAGAAATGGGAAATACCACCAAAAGCAAAAGACACATTACCTCTTATAGAAATTGGAGTAGTATTGGGTGGCATCACATCCACGACACAGTCTTTACCAGATCAAATCTCACTTAATGAAAGCAGTGAGCGGTTGGTAGAAGCATTTAGACTTTTAAACGATAAGATTATTCGCACTTTGATCATCTCAGGTGGCGATGCAGGTATCCTCTTGAAGTCCAAAGCAGAAGGCGCTAAGCTGGAAGAGTTGGCACTTGAGTTCTTTAGAACCAAACAAATACTTACTGATACCCTTTCGAGAAACACAAAGGAGAATGCGGTAGAAGTGGCACGAATTCTTGAATCGGAAGACAAAAAGGAGCAGCCAATTCTCTTAATTACCTCTGCATTTCATATGAAGAGGGCCATCAGGTGTTTTGAAAAACAGGGGGTACAAGTTGTCCCATTTCCCGTAGATTTTCGATCAAAGCCACTCACTTGGAGCCTAGAATGGCTTGTTCCCTCATCAAATACCTTATCGGATTGGCATCTGTTATTCAAGGAATGGTTAGGAATATTTGCCTATGGTTTACTCGGATACGCATAAAAAAACCTGAAGAGTTCTTCTTCAGGTTCATTATCTATCAAGAAGCTTAATTAATCTTCTTTAGTCTCTTCTTTTTTAGCAGCAGCTTTTTTCTTAGGTGCAGCTTTCTCTTCTACAGCTACTTCTTCCACTTTCGCTTCTACTTCTTCTTTTGCTGGAGCTTCTGCTTTCGTTTTCGTGGCTGGTGCAGCCACGAAGGACTTTTTCATTTCCTCAATGTCTACATTCTTAATCACTGGCATTGCGTTAAGTCTCTTAACACTTATCACCTTATTCTTAGCTCTTGATATATTTCTTCTACCTTTTCTTTCTAGTCTTGTAACAGCCATCGTTCAGTTCATTTCTTTAAAACAAGACGCAAATTTAGAGGATTAGTTAGTTTTGTCCAAAATTAAAACATGGCAAAGTCAAAACCCTCTCTACCTAAAGGAACGCGCGATTTTGGTACTGAACAATCAGCCAAACGGTCATATATCATTGATATCATAACTAAGAATTTCAGGAAATACGGATTTCAAAAGATAGAAACGCCAGCTATGGAGCAACTCTCCGTACTTACTGGTAAATATGGTGATGAAGGAGATCAGCTTATATTTAAAATCCTCAATTCTGGTGATTACCTAAAGAATTCAAATCCCGAAGACTTAGGTAAAGGAAGTCAGGCAATGCTTGAGAAAATCTCCGAAAAGGGATTAAGGTATGATCTCACCGTGCCTTTCGCCAGATTTGTGGTTCAAAATCAAAATGATATAACCTTTCCTTTTAAGAGATTTCAAATCCAACCAGTTTGGAGAGCAGATCGTCCTCAAAAAGGTAGGTATCGAGAGTTTTATCAATGCGATGCAGACATCATTGGGACTAACAGCTTGTGGAATGAAGCCGAGTTGACTTTACTTATCCATGACGTGTTTTTTGATTTAGGGCTCTCAGATTTTTCATTAAAAATCAATCACCGTGAATTACTAAATGCCTTGGCTGCAAGTGCTGGATTAACAGGAAAGGAAATTCCATTTTGCGTAGCAATTGATAAGCTAGATAAAGTAGGTAAAGAGCAAGTTTCAAAAGAACTAATAGAACTTGGAGCTACGAATGAATCGCTAAACCCTATTTTCGACCTCTTTGAGTTGAGTCAAAGCTTTGACGAAAAGATCCTAACGATTGAGAAAGTAATTGGCAGCAATAAAGGAACTTCCGAATTAATTACATTTTATGAATACCTTAAGTCAGCAGCTAACCGTGAGCTTAAAGTTGATCTTGACTTTAGCTTAGCAAGGGGTCTCACCTATTATACAGGGATGATTTTTGAGGTGAAATCTACAAAAGTTCAAATCGGAAGTATCACTGGAGGGGGTAGGTATGATAACCTGACTGGCGTATTTGGACTAGAAGGCATTTCGGGTGTTGGTATCTCTTTTGGGCTTGATCGTATTTATGATGTTCTCGAAGAGTTGGAATTATTTCCTGCAAGCTTGAATCAAACAAGCCAAGTACTAATCACACATTTTGATGAAGAAAGCTTTGTGCATGGTCTTGGTCTACTCAAGCAACTAAGACAATCAGGCATAAGCGCCGAGATATATCCTGAGGTGAGCAAGCTCAAAAAACAGTTTAATTACGCCAATAAGAAGAACATAGCTTATGTTATTACCATTGGAACAGATGAAATCACCACAGCTGTTTATCCTTTGAAGAATATGGCAGATGGATCTCAGACGGTATATAGTACTGCTGAGATCATTAATCAATTGGGTGATAGACTTTAAGTTTTGTTACTTCGTTGATATTATCAACCTAAGTTTATTTTGAGGCTGTCTATACTTATAACGTTCTTTTTATGCTTTGACTTGTGTGCACAGCAAGTAAGTATGTTTGGTAGATTCTCAATTGAATACTCAAGGGGCTGCGCTCCAGTCACCATATCCATAAGTGAGCATGATAATCTTGGGGTATTAAGTCGTCAATACTTTTATGAAGAAGGACTAATTGAGACTTTAGATACGTTTCATGTGTATACTGAACCCGGTCAGTATCAGATTGTTCAGTTTCTTGGAGAAGACATTATACCCAAAACAGATACTCTCAATTTTACCGTTTTGGAAAGTTCCCCGCCTGCATTCCATATTCTGAATTGCAAAGAAACCATAGTAGCTGTGCAGATAGTAGACACGGTATATGATGCTTATGAAATTAGCTTCACAGACTCTGATGTCTTTGAATATCTCAAGAGTGATGCTCCCCTGACTTTCGATTACCCCACTGGAAGCGGAATCGTTAAAGTAAAAGGTTTGTATCAGGACGCTTACCCTACTTGTGCAACAACTTCTACATCCTTTAATCTGCTTCCTACCCAAGTCACTCAACTAGATTCAATCTATTTGGAAAGCCAATGTTTAGATGAATATTACCTCAATGTCGATTTCACAACGTTCAACTCCTTTCTTCAGCTCCAACTCACCACAGAGTTTAATGGAGCAGCATACACTATATATGAGGGCATTATTACCCAAAATCACAATGTATACCCTGTTCCATTCGACATAGGGAATAATGAGATTTGCTTAAAAGTGAGCTTCCTAAATATATGTGATGACATAACCACTTTGCTAGCCGAACCATGTACCAGCAACAATAAAAATAGGGTTGATGAACTTAAAGCATGGGCAGGTTTTGATGATAGTCGGGTACAAATATCATTTGATGATATTGGTTTCAGACTAATAGAAGCTTATCGAATTGATAGAAATAACATATCTCAATCTCTTGGCGTATTTGATGCTCCATTTGGAGACCTTGGTTACGCACAGAATCGTCAACCCTCTTACTCCCTATTTTTGACAGATACCTGTAGCAATAAGTTTGATTCAATGGTAGTTGCCCCACCTTTCATCTATTTAACTGATAAAAACAAACTCAATAACAGTATCGGCTTGGAGATAATCGAACCTATAAATGAGCTAGGATTTGCTGATGTGAAAGTAATATTCAGCAACCTAGATCAAACAAAAGAAGTGAAATATGAACCCCAAGGCTCGTATATTATCCCGGGAAGTTTAGGAGAAAGAATCACAATTACAGCTGAGTATACCTATGATACTCTTACCCTTTTTTCTAATAGCATCATTACTACCTATGACACTAGAGTATTTGTACCCACAGCATTTACTCCTAATAATGATGGAACAAACGATGAATTAGAAATCTTCGGGCTACCAACAACTAATTTCGAAATGAAAATCTTTGATAGATGGGGTGTGGTAATTCACACATCTAATTCTAACCCAGTTTGGAACGGGAAACTCAAAAATGAAAAGGCTGATGTAGGTACGTATCTCTACCATATTACCTTTGAACTGGAAAATGGTGAACTTAAAACCCAAGTAGGTACTTTTACCATAGTTAATAACTAAAGATGAGATCATGTTTGATATGATGAAAATGATGGGCAAGCTGAAGGAAGTGCAAGAAAGCATGAAAGTTGCCCAAGATGAACTCAGGAACATTACGCTAGAAGCAGAGTCAGGCGCTGGTATGGTCAAGGCCAAAGTGAACGGGCAAAAGGAACTGCTTTCACTTCAAATAGACGAGTCATTAATCAATATATCTGACGCAGATATGATGAAAGACCTAATAGTGGCTGCAGTAAATAAAGCAATTAAAGATGTAGATATAGAGGCTAAGGAGCATCTGCAGAAAGCAACCAAAGGTGTCATGCCAAATATCCCTGGATTCGATATTAACAATATGATGTGATGACCAAAGTTGCAGTAGTCATCCTTAACTACAACGGACGTGACTTTCTATCACAGTTTCTACCTTTTCTTATCCAGCACACTCCAGATGCAGAATTAATAGTCGCTGACAATTGCTCTACAGATGATTCACTTGACATTCTAAAGCAATTCCGAAGCGTCAGAACTATCATACTTGATACTAACTATGGGTATGCTGGAGGATATAATCATGCACTTAAGCAAGTAGATGCAGAATATTACCTTTTACTCAATAGTGATGTAGAGGTAAGTGAAAACTGGTTAAACCCACTGGTTGCGTTTTTGGATGAAAACCCGGCTTATGCTGCCGCACAGCCCAAACTGCTAGATTACCATAAACGAGACTATTTCGAATACGCAGGAGCTGCAGGAGGATATTTAGACAGTCTAGCTTATCCATACTGTAAAGGGAGGGTTCTAAATAATTTAGAGCAAGATTCAGAACAATATGATCATGCCTCGGATATACTGTGGGCAAGCGGAGCTGCATTTATAATCCGTTCACAAGCATTCCATGAGTTGGGTGGATTTGATGATTCCTTTTTTGCCCACATGGAAGAGATTGACCTTTGTTGGCGCCTGAAAAGTCATGGATTAAAAGTAGCATATGTTCCAGAATCCAAGGTTTATCATGTAGGCGGAGGCACTTTAAATAAAACCAGTCCTAGGAAGACCTATTTGAATTTCAGAAATGGAATCATGCTGCTGCTCAAGAATCAACCAAAATCAGCATTGATCTATAAACTACCCTTTCGTATTGTTCTGGATGTTTTTGCTGCTATGTATATATGGAGCAATGAATCGAGTGAACATTTCTGGGCCGTACTTCAGGGGGTGCGAGACGGATTGAAAGATAATGGGCGTTGCTTAAGATTTGAAAAGAGATCCAATCCTTTGCTTATCAACCAAAGGTTTCAAATTTTACCCTTCCGATATTTCATCAAAGGTCAAAAGACATTTGATGAAATTAATAATACCAAATAGAGTTATCTCGTCTTCTGAGCATTTTCCTAAAATTCATCACAAAAGCCAACGACAAATAGATAATCACTGGTGATCCAAATGTGAGAAAAGAAGTGTAAATGAAGAACAACCTAATGCCAGAGGTAGGAATGCGTAACTTCTCTCCTAGTCTAGTACAAACGCCAAAAGCGTAACGCTCCAAAAAATCTTGCATAATAATTTGTATTAAGTGTCAAATATACAGAATTGACTTAAGAATTGTTTGTTTTACAATGAGTTGAAAACAATTTAATTGAGTATTATTGCACCTTGAAACTAAATGGTTGAAAACCATTACTTACTACAGAAAATTCAAACAAAATGATCCACATGAGAAAATTTAACTTTGCCTTAGCCTTTATAGCAGGAGCATTCATTTTTTCTGGTTGCGCATTAAGCAAGATGGTTAAACTTGCTGCGGACCAAGATTTACAAGTGACTCCTAATCCTTTAGAGATTCATGGGGGTGCAGTGCCATTTAATATGTCCGCTGTGTTGCCGCCAAAAATGCTTCCTACTGGTAAGGTTTATACTATAAACACTATTTATCAATATGGTGATCAAGAAGTAGCAGTTGGTTCTATCGAATTCAAGGCTTCTGATTTCCCTAACAGTAGTTCTTCTACTTCAAGAAAGAGTGCTGACTTCACCTTCCCTTATCAGGATGGAATGAGCCCAGGTACACTTTACGTTGAAGGAGTAGCTAGTGATCCTAAATCAGGAAAATCTGCAAAATCTCCTAGAATGGCTGTAGCACAAGGTTTGGTGTCTACTTCTTCATTCATTAAGCCAATCGCTTTGGTAACGTATGCAGAACACGGCTATAATGATAAGGAAGAGTTAGTTCCGACCAATGTAAACTTCTTCTTCGACCAAGGGGTGAGCACTTTGAATCCTTCATTAAGCATAGAAGGTGCTTCTAACAGAACCAAGTCTAATGACTTATCTGCATTCATTGCAGCTAAAAACGTGACTAAAACAGTAACGATCACAGGTACTCACTCTCCAGAAGGTACTGAAACAATCAACGAAGGTTTGTCAGAAGCTAGAGCGAAAGCAATAGAAAGCTTCTACAGAAAGCAAATGAAGCGTTACGACTATAAAGGAATGGCTGATTCTATCAAATTCATTCTTAAGCCTGTGGTACAAGATTGGAGTGCACTTAAAATGGCTTTAGGTTCTTATGATGGCATCTCTGGTGAAGACAAAGGTAAAATGATGTCTATCATCAATGGTGTTGGTTCATTCGAGGAGAAAGAAAAGTCACTACAAAAAGTAGGTTCTTACAAGAAAGTTCTAGAGAACGTATATCCTGGTTTGAGAACTGCTAAAACTGAAATCTTAACTGTAAAGCCTAAGAAATCAAATGCCGAAATCGCTGTTCTTTCTAAGAAAATCGTTTCAGGTGAAGCAAAAGTAGATACACTATCTACCGCTGAATTGTTATTCTCAGCTACGCTTACACCGGCATTGAGTGAGAAAGTAGCTATCTACAAAGCAGCTACTAAGAGCGGAGCTTGGGAAGCACATAACAATTTAGGTGCTGCGTTGCTAGAGCAAGCTAAAAAAGCTTCAGGTGCAGATAAAACTAAAATGGTAGAAGATGCTATCACTCAATTGGAGATTGCTAAAAACAAAAACAAGTCTGCTAAAGTATTAGCTAACCTTGCCGCTGCTTACGCTCTTCAATCTGACACTATGAAAGCAATGGACGCTGTGACTATGGCAGAAGGTGCTTCACCTGCTAACGCAACTGCAGGTAATATCAGCGGAATGAAAGGCGCGCTTCAAATGATGAAAGGTGACTACACTGCAGCAACTACTTCATTTGCTACTGCAGCTAAAAGTGACGTTGTTACTTTTGACTCAGGTTTAGCATTACTACTTACTGGAAACTATACTGATGCTAAAAATGTCCTTTCAGGAGTTGTAAAAAGTGAAATGTATGGTGCGGAGGCTAATTACCTTATAGCTATCGCTTCTGCAAGATCTAATCAATCAGCTGATGTTATTTCTAGCTTGAAAGCTGCTTTCGAAAAAGATCCTTCTTTGAAAGACAAAGCAATGAATGACTTAGAATTTACTAAGTATGCTGACGCTGTAGCGACAGCAGCAAAATAATACTGACAAGGTTCAGTTTAAAAAGCCTCTCTTTTTAAGAGAGGCTTTTTTCGTTTAATGCCTATATTATTGAGCTAATAATTTAATTTAGCCAACGTAAAATTTTAAGAGAAGATCATGCGAGAAATTCAATTCAGACAGGCACTTGGTGAAGCTATGAGCGAGGAAATGAGAAAAGACCCAAAGGTCTTTTTGATGGGAGAAGAAGTGGCTGAGTATAATGGGGCATATAAGGTAAGTCAAGGCATGCTTGATGAGTTTGGCCCAAAGCGAATTATAGACACCCCTATCGCAGAGTTGGGATTTGCGGGTATTGGAGTAGGTGCAGCAATGAACGGCTTAAGACCTATCATTGAATTCATGACTTTCAATTTCTCTCTTGTAGCCATAGATCAAATCATCAATGGAGCAGCTAAGATCAAATCAATGTCTGGTGGTCAGTTTGATTGCCCTATCGTGTTTAGAGGCCCGACAGGTAACGCTGGTCAGCTAAGCTCTCAACATTCTCAAAACTTTGAGAACTGGTATGCAAACACTCCTGGCCTTAAAGTAGTGATTCCATCAAATCCATATGATGCCAAAGGACTTCTGAAAGCATCTATCAGAGATGACAATCCGGTTATTTTCATGGAATCAGAGCTGATGTATGGTGATAAAGGCGAAGTTCCAGAAGAAGAATACATCATCAATATAGGAGAAGCTAAAGTAGTTCGCTCTGGTAGTGGTGTGACTATCGTCTCTTTTGGTAAAATGATGAAAGTGGCGTTAGAAGCAGCAGATGAACTTGCAAAAGAGGGAATCGATGCTGAAGTAATAGATCTACGTACTGTGAGACCTATTGACTATCCTGCAATCATCGAATCTGTTAAGAAAACGAATCGACTAGTAATCGTAGAAGAAGCATGGCCAGTAGCATCTATTTCTGCGGATATCAGTCATCACATCCAAAGAAATGCATTTGATTATCTAGACGCTCCTATCTATAGAGTTAATAGCCGTGACCTTCCGTTACCGTACGCTCCTACTCTTATTGAGGAAATCCTTCCAAATGTGAAGAGAACTATAGAAGCAGTGAAAGCTGTTACTTATAAGTAAGCAATAAGGTTAAAACGGTCAGTTATTCTGTAATTGTTTAAGAAGATAAACTGGCTTTTATTGGTCTAAAATAAGGAAAGCCCTCCTATTAAGGAGGGCTTCACTTTTCGCTGATTCTTAATATTAAGAACTACGTAAAGATGCCGTACTGTGTATTGAAGTTCAATACCCAAAATGTGGTAATTACAGTTTGTAATTTGTAATATAACAAGATGAAAGAGGACATTGTAGCGTTAGCCACACCTTCAGGTGTAGGAGCCATTGGAGTCATTAGAATATCTGGTTCCAATTCACTTCAAATTGTGTCTTCAATCTTCAAAGGCAAGGACCTTACACAAGTGCCGAGCCACACCATTCATTTTGGTACCATTCGAGAAGACAATGGCATAATCATAGATGAAGTATTGGCCTCTGTCTTCAAAGCACCTAATAGCTATACCAAAGAGGATGTGGTGGAAATATCCTGCCATGGTAGCAACTACATCATACAGTGCATTATCAGATTACTCATCCACAAAGGCGGCCGTCTTGCCAAAGCTGGTGAGTACACTCAAAGAGCATTCTTAAACGGTCGATTTGATTTGGCGCAAGCAGAGGCCGTAGCAGATGTGATTGCTTCTGAGAATGCTGCGATGCACAGCGCTGCGATGAATCAAATGCGTGGAGGATTCTCCATCGAGATCAGCAAGCTAAGAGATGAATTGATCCATTTCGCTTCCATGATAGAACTAGAGCTGGATTTCGGTGAAGAAGATGTAGAGTTTGCGAGCAGAGATGATTTGAAGAAGTTAATCTTCTCTCTTCAGTCTTTGATCAAACGTTTGACAGAGAGCTTTGCAATCGGAAACGTGATCAAAAATGGTATTCCGACGGTCATAGCAGGCAAGCCAAATGCTGGTAAGTCTACCCTTTTGAATGCGCTATTGAATGAAGAAAAGGCGATTGTCTCTGATGTCCCTGGGACCACACGCGATAGTATCGAAGATGTCATCAATGTAGATGGTGTAGCCTTTAGATTTATAGATACTGCTGGTATCCGCACTACCAACGACAAAGTAGAGGCTATCGGCGTAGAGCGCACGCATGAGAAGATGAAAAAAGCCTCGTTGATCATCTACCTGATAGATACGGCTAATGACAGTGTGGAAGAAATCAGCAAGCAGATAAAGTTTATAGAAGAATTCCAGACGCCATACGTCTTAGTAGGTAACAAATCAGATGTAGGAAGCGCTGCTCTTACAGACTTCATTACAACAAAAGGCGGGCTAATCATCTCTGCCAGTCAAAAGCTAAACTTGGAAGGACTAAAGTCACGCATAAAAGAGAAAATAGCCCTAAAAGACTTCAGCACAGGGAATACGGTAGTAACCAACCTTCGACATTACGAAGGACTGATTCAAACTGATTTGGCACTTACCAAAGTCATCGAAGGTATTGATCTCCAAGTGACCAATGATTTCGTAGCAATGGATATTAGACATGCCCTACATCATCTCGGAACTATCTCAGGCACCATCACCACAGATGACCTCCTCGAAAACATTTTCTCGAAGTTTTGTATCGGGAAGTAGACCGGAAATAATAAAAGTGTAAAATCGGTTCGGAAAACCAACTACAGAAGTTTCTTTCTCAAATATGATAAGTATCGCATGAAGCTGACTCTTTAAACTACCAGGCTTATTTATTTGAGTTGTTTTTAATGAAAATAAAAAAAATTTAAGTCAGGGAAAATTATTAATTTCAAACCATGATAAAAAGAAAATTCCTCCTCTTAGTCTTGGTGTGCTGTGCCAGCTTTTTAACCTTGACTTCAATAAGTTTATTAAATCTAAATGTGGGAAACCCAATTTCTGGAAAAGTTTTCTCAGTGGATTTGGAGTATGTTAAAAGTATAAAGGTCGGGGACGATCAAAAACTTTCTACGAATGATGGCCAAACTTATTTTGAAGATAAAAATGGCGAATTTGTGAAATTGGGGCCAAATCACTTCGTAAGACACCAAAATGGAGAAGTAAATCTTTATGCGGTCAAGATTTTTCCTTTCGCGAATAGATATCCTGATTATGGCAACTATTCGGAGTTTCCATTATCAGATGATAGTGGCTATAATTATTTGCGAAAATTAAATCAAAAAGACTTCTATGGACCTTTAGAAATAGACATTAAAAATAGAAGATGGAATTCAGTGAGTTTAAATAAATCTAATACCACCTTAAGTCTTGTTTCAGGTAAATATCCAAAGGGCAGTACGGGTTCTGGTAATTATAAGCAACCTGGTATGAGGGCAGTTTATATCGACTTTCAATTTGTAGAAGCGATAACTAAGGGAAAGGAAAAGATTCTGTTGTACTCAGTAAAATTCAGGGAACATCCTGATAAACCAGCCTTTTTTTATTTGAATGCTGATGATGACAAAAACGAGAGAATTTTCAAATATATTGATAACGAGAATCTTGGATTTAATAAATCGCTGCAATGGATTAATGCTACTAATGATACTGGAAATATGTACTCTACATTAGGAACGGAACCAGTTAGTTTTTTAGGAATTACGGGGCAAATTGGCGGACCAAACTAATAACCAAATCCTGATTAAGGACTTTTCACTACAAACATCAATGGATTTTATTGTGATTCATTAATACTAAATGAATCTGATGTGCAAAGAAAAGGCTTGAATTACAACATAATAAAGGCACCTTAAAAGGCATAAATCTTCTTAGAGCTAAAAAACCCCATGAGGAATACAAATCCTTTCAATAAGTAGAAGGCACATCATGCAAAATAAATCATAAAAAGCAACCGTCAAGACCTGATAAAGTCGAATATCAAAGAGCAGGTACTGACATGTCTTTTTCACTTCACTAAACAACGGGAAAGCCCAACTATAAAAAAGTAAGACTCGAAAAAGCTAGTGGAACAGGGCATATAGTCCGCTTAAGTAAAATGGAGAATCACTTCCGTCTGGCTCTACCACGGTAAAACCACAGGTGAAATACCAACGAATGATATTATAGCGATTATCTTCTCCAAGTTCTGTATCGGAAAATAAATATGAACCTAAAAACAGCACTAGGAAGGCTTAGACTACTCGCCATTTTGGAAGGCATCAGCTACCTCCTACTGTTCATTACCATGCCGCTAAAGTATGGACTGGACTTACTGTTGCCCAATTACATTGTGGGGATGGCTCATGGAGTGCTTTTCATCCTATACGTTATCCTTGCCCTTCAAAGCACCCTGATCTATCGCTGGGGATTTTGGACAACTATCTTAGTGCTAGGTGCATCGCTCGTTCCCTTTGGGACCTTTTATGTGGATAGCCGAATCTTGAAACCTCTCCAGGTAGAAGCTTAAACATGGTGCATAGTTCAGGTGACTATTAACGCATTTTTTATCGGGCGTCATTCCTGATAAAGCGCAGCGGAGTTCAGGAATCTGCTCATACGCAAGTTGAAAATCATTTTTGTTTGTCATCCTGAGGCGGCTGACATACTGAGCCTGTCGAAGTTCGGGACTCGAAGGGTAGACAAATTGTGCAGAATTGTATTATTCATTTAAGAAATACCCTCTACTCAAGTCAGGTAGTTGATCCCAATCTCTTCGGATCAGGGCCTCCTTCTTCTCTCTCCTCCACCCTTTGACTTGTTTTTCAAAAGCGATGGCTTGATTTATATCCTTAAAATGCTCAGCAAATACCAATTTAACTGGTCTTCTCTTGTGCGTATAAGCCTTTGGGTCAACACCCTCATTGTGCTGTTCCAATCGTGTATCAATGTCATTGGTCACTCCTACATAATAATAGCCATCTGAACAATGAAGTATGTAGACCGTGTAGGTTTTCATAATTTAAAGTTAAGGGTATTGATTGTCTTCCCTTTCAATCCTATCCAGCCGCAAATTCAGTGGGACAATTTCATTCCGTGTCATCATGAGGTCCTGAGTTTATCGCAGGGCGAAGAGTAGACACAGCGCAGAATTGCCTAGGGTGAAAATCACCCTAATTTGTCATCCTGAGGCGGCTGACATACTGAGCCTGTCGAAGTGCGGGACTCGAAGGGTAGACGAATGGTGCAGAATTGTATTCAATTACGTCTTTGCGAGCGATTGAAGGTGAGAACCTCAAACAAGCAAAGCAATCTCTTGTCGAACTGTCTAATCTCACGAATATAAATCACGGTACAGAATTGTCTTATACTTCGACAAGCTCAGCATGACAATTCATTGTAGTTCGTTGCACTCGTAATCGTGGTGACTAACATCCTAATTTGTCATCCTGAGGCGGCTGTTATACTGAGCCTGTCGAAGTGCGGGACTCGAAGGGTAGGCACAGTACAGAATTGCC